>NZ_CP034438.1:0-1304235 GCF_003952265.1 Flaviflexus salsibiostraticola | reverse complement strand
CGCCGCGGCGAGGGCGAATCCCGCCGCGAGGACGACAGCGATTCACGCGGAGACTCCCGTTCCCGTGACGATTCGCGCGGTGATTCGCGCCGGAGCGAGGGTCAGTCCCGTCGTGATGACAGCGAGGCCGCGGATAGCCGCCGCCAGGACACCTCCCGCGACGGCGAGGATGAGGGCGACAATCGGCGCAGGCGGAATGACCGCCGCCGTGAGCGCCCGGCCCGCCGCGATGGCCGACAGCGCGACAATCGGGGCGATAGCCGCGGTGATAACCGGAACGATCGCCAGCGACAGAACGATTCCGATTCTGACTACAACGACCAGGTGAAGGACGGCGACGTCCTCCTCAAGGTCGCCGGCATCCTCGACATCGACGGCAACAACGCCTACCTGCGCACTGCCGGCTACCTGCCGGGCTCGAATGACGCCTACGTCTCGCAGGCGCTCATCAAGCGCAACAAGCTGCGTCGCGGCGATGCGATCGTCGGCGCCGTGCGCGACCTCGGCGAGTCGTCGGGCGGCGGTGGCGGCGGACGCGGCGGTTCACGCCAGCGTCACAAGTACAACCCGCTCGTCGAGATCGATTCCGTCAACGGACTCACCCTCGAGCAGCTGGCACAGCGCCCCGAGTTCGGCAAGCTGACCCCGCTGTACCCGAACGAGATGCTCCGCATGGAGACGTCGCCGAAGGCGATCACTCCTCGAGTCATCGACCTCGTCGCCCCGATCGGCAAGGGCCAGCGCGGCCTCATCGTGTCGCCCCCGAAGGCGGGCAAAACGATGATCATGCAGCAGATGGCGAACGCCATCGCGGTCAACAACCCCGATGTCCACCTCATGGTCGTGCTCGTCGATGAGCGCCCGGAGGAGGTTACCGACATGCAGCGCATGGTCAAGGGTGAGGTCATCGCCTCCACCTTCGACCGGCCCGCCTCCGAGCACACGGTTGTCGCGGAGCTCGCCATCGAGCGTGCGAAGCGCCTCGTCGAGCTCGGCCAGGATGTTGTCGTCCTGCTCGACTCGATCACCCGCCTCAGCCGCGCCTACAACCTGGCGGCACCCGCATCCGGCAGGATCCTCTCCGGTGGTGTCGACGCAGGCGCGCTCTACCCGCCGAAGCGCTTCTTCGGCGCCGCCCGCAACGTCGAGAACGGCGGATCCCTCACGATCCTCGCCTCGGCGCTCGTCGAGACGGGGTCGAAGATGGACGAGGTCATCTTCGAGGAGTTCAAGGGCACCGGCAACATGGAGCTGCGGCTCTCCCGCCAGCTCGCCGACCGCAGGATCTTCCCCGCCGTCGACATCAACGCCTCCGGCACGCGCCGCGAGGAGCTGCTGTTCAGCCCCGAGGAGCTCAAGATCGTATGGCAGCTGCGTCGCGCACTCGGCACGCTCGAGGTCCAGGAGGCATCCGACTTCCTGCTCGGCAGGCTCCGCAAGTCCGAATCGAATGGCGAATTCCTCATGACGATCGCCAAGAACATGCAGCAGGCTGGAGAGTAGCCTCACAGGCCCGCCCCTTGCGGGGCGGGCACACCCAGCACCATAATTACCTGACGGCTTCCGGTTCACCGGTCTGCACATCGGCGCGAGACTTCCAGTCACACGCCTGGGCTGGACCCGGGGCGGCAACGATCCAAGGAGAAATCTCATGAAGCAGGGAATCCACCCTGAATACTTTGTCACCGAGGTCACCTGCACCTGTGGCAATCAGTTCACCACTCGGTCGACCGTGAAGTCCGGCGAGATCCGCGCCGATGTCTGCTCGGCCTGCCACCCGTTCTACACCGGCAAGCAGAAGATTCTGGACACCGGTGGCCGCGTCGCCCGCTTCGAGGCACGCTACGGCAAGCGGAAGAAGTAGCTTTGCGATAGGGCGCCGGCGAGTATCTCGCCGGCGCTCTCCCGTATTGTCCAGACCGAGGTGAGGATCCCCCATGAGCCAGTCAGTCCCCGAGCAGATGCTCGCCGAATTCATGAAGATCGAAGGACAGATGGCGACGCCGGAAGTCCTGTCGAGCCCCGATAGGCTGCGCTCGCTCGGGAGGCGCTACGCGGAGCTCGGCCGTGTCATCCGCGTCTACCGCGAGTGGCTCGCAGCGCGCGACGATCTGGCGGAGGCGAAGGAGATCGTCGATCTCGGCGGGGACGACGGCGAGCTGTTCGCGGCCGAGGTGCCGGGGCTCGAGAAGAGATTCGCGGAGCTCGACGAGGAGCTGAAGAACGTTCTCATCCCGCGCGACCCCGATGATTCGCGCGACGTCATCCTCGAAGTCAAGGCCGGTGAGGGCGGCGAGGAGTCCGCGCTCTTCGCGGGCGATCTGCTGCGCATGTACCTGCGCTTCGCGGAGAACAAGGGCTGGCAGACCCAGACCCTATCCGCAACAGAATCCGACCTCGGCGGCTACAAGGTCGTCCAGGTCGCCATCAAGAGCCCCCAGCCGCCCGAGGACCCGGCGGATGGGGTGTGGGCCCACCTCAAGTACGAGGCCGGCGTCCATCGCGTCCAGCGGGTGCCGGTCACCGAGTCGCAGGGCCGTATCCACACCTCGGCCGCCGGCGTGCTCGTCTTCCCCGAGGTCGACGACCCGGGCGAGGTCGAGATCGACCCGAACGATCTGCGCATCGACGTCTACCGCTCATCGGGTCCGGGCGGACAGTCCGTCAACACGACCGACTCCGCGGTCCGCATCACCCACGTTCCCACCGGCATTGTCGTGTCGATGCAGGACGAGAAGTCCCAGCACAAAAACAGGGACGCGGCCATGCGCGTCCTCCGGGCGCGGCTGCTCGCCGCGAAGCAGGAGGAGGCGGCGGCCGAGGAGGCCGCCCAGCGCCGCAGCCAGGTCCGCACCGTTGACCGATCCGAGCGGATCCGCACATACAACTTCCCGGAGAACCGGATCTCCGACCACAGGACCGGCTTCAAGGCCTACAACCTCGACACGGTCCTCGGCGGGGAGCTTGGTCCCGTCATCGACTCCGCCCGCGAACTCGATGAGCGCGAGCGTATGGAGCACGCGGGAGAGTGACGTGGCGTGAGCTCCAGCGGCGGGCCGCCCTCATCCTGGCCGCCGCCGGGATCGAGACGCCGGAGGCCGATGCTCGGTGGCTGGCGGAGCACGTCGCCAGCGCCCATCTCGTGCTCGCACCCGATCCGACGGACGGGCAGGCGGATGAGTTCCTCCGGCTGGTCGACGCCCGCGCGCAGCGCGTGCCGCTCCAGCACCTGACCGGTGTCATGCATTTCCGCAATGTCACGCTCCCGGCGGAGCCGGGTGTTTTCATCGTGCGTCCCGAGACGGAGATCGTCGCCGGGGCGGCGATCGATGCGGCCCGCGCCGCAGGACCGTCGCCACTCGTGCTCGATCTGTGCACCGGCTCGGGTGCGATCGCGATCGCCATCGCCGACGAGGTCCCCGGGGCCCGCGTGATCGCCGTCGAGCTCGACGAGGCCGCGTACGCGGCGGCCCGCAGGAACGCGGAGCCCTACGGAGTCGAGGTGCGGCAGGGGGACGCTCGGACGGCATGCGAGGACCTTCTGGGCACGGTCGACGTCGTCGTCTCCAACCCGCCCTATGTCCCGCCGTCCCAGGTACCCGCCGAGGTTATGGCCGACCCGCAGATCGCGCTGTGGGGCGGTGGCAGCGACGGGCTCGACCTGCCGCGTGCTCTCGTCGCCCGGGCACGTCTCCTTCTGAGGCCGGGGGGAGTGCTCATCATGGAGCACGACGAGACCCAGGGCCCTGCCCTCGTCGAGTGCGCGGCCGGCCTCGGTATGACGGCGACAACAGGAGCTGACCTCGCTGGTCGGCCCCGGTATCTGCACGCGGTGTGAGAAGCTGGGACCGTGGATATTCGAGACTGCACATCAGACAGCGGAGCCCTCGACGCGGCCTCGGTCGCCATCTCTAACGGCAGGCTGATCGTCCTTCCGACCGACACGGTCTACGGCATCGGCGCCGACGCCTTCAACCCCGCGGCCGTCGCCAACCTCCTTGCGGCCAAGGGCCGCGGCAGGCAGATGCCGCCACCTGTTCTCGTCGGCACAAAGGAGACGGCGGAGGCTCTGGCCGATGCGCTGCCGGATGCGGCGCGGACCCTAATCGACCGGTTCTGGCCGGGCGCCCTCACCATCATCGTCACGGCGCAGCCGTCACTCGCCTGGGATCTCGGCGAGACCGCGGGGACCGTCGCGCTGCGCATGCCCGACTCCGAGCCCGCGCTCGACCTGCTTCAGCGCACCGGGCCGCTCGCGGTGTCATCGGCGAACAAGACGGGGCAGCCGGCCGCGCTCACGGTCGAGGAGGCCTCGGCCATGCTCGGCGAGGCCGTGTCGCTCTACCTCGACGGCGGGCAGGCCGGCGGGGGAGTGGCCTCGACGATCGTCGACCTCACCTCCGCCCCGTACCGGATCGTCCGACAGGGCGCCGTGCCCCGCGAGGAGATCGCCGCGCTCATCGAGCTCGAGGATCCCGACCAGCCGTGAGGGTCTACCTCCTCGTCATGCTCATCGCCGCGGCCGTCACCTACATCATGGTGCCGGTCGTGCGGCGGGCGGCCTTGGCGACGGGAGCGATCACCCAGGTGAGGGACCGGGACGTTCACACGGTCCCCGTTCCGAGGCTCGGCGGGGTGGCGATGCTCATCGGGCTCGCCTCCTCGTTCGGGATCGCAAGCCAGATCCCCTACCTTGAGCAGGAGTTCGCCGCGGGTTCGCCCGCGTGGGGCATCCTCATCGGCGCGTCCCTCATGTGCTTCATCGGCGTGCTCGACGACGTGTGGGAGCTCGACTGGTATGCGAAGCTCGCGGGTGAGGTCCTCGCCGCGGGCGTCATGGCATGGCAGGGCGTCCAGTTCGTGTCCGTGCCGGTCTGGGGGCTTACCGTCGGCTCGACGCGGCTCACCCTCTTCCTCACGATCATCGTCGTCGTCATCGTTGCCAACGCCATCAACTTCATCGACGGGCTCGACGGGCTCGCGGCGGGCGTCGTCGGCATTGCCGCTGCGGGGTTCTTCGTCTACACCTACATGCTCACGCGCGAAACCTCGCCGGGGGACTACTCGTCGGTGGCAGTCATCGTCGTCGCCGCTCTCGTCGGCATCTGTCTCGGTTTCCTGCCGCACAACTACAACCCGGCGACGATCTTCATGGGTGACTCGGGCGCGCTCATGCTCGGGCTCATCTGCGCCGCCGCCGGCATTGTCGTCACCGGCCAGATCGACCCGGGGATCACGACCTCGCGTCAGATCCCTGCCTTCATGCCGATCCTCGTGCCCATCGGGATCCTCCTCATCCCGCTGCTCGACTTCGCGTTCGCAGTGCTCCGCCGGATGTCGAAGGGGCTCTCGCCGTTCGCGGCCGACGCCGGCCACCTCCACCACAGGCTCCTTCGTGCAGGCAACTCCCATCGTGGTGCCGTCCAGGTCATCTATGCCTGGTCCGCCGTCTTCACGTTCATCGCCGTCGGCCTCGCCGTCTTCGAGCCGATCCCGACCCTTGTGGCCGGAGCGGCCGGCCTCATCGCGGCGCTCATCTACACGAGGTATGAGATGAGGGGCGGGGTGCCGGCATGAGGCTAGGCAGATCCGCGGACCGCGAGCCGGGCCATGTCCCGAGCACGGCCGAGATGTTCGGGACCATCGCGCGGCGGACCCTCGTCGGCTACCTCGTCCTCGCTGTGGGCGGCTCCGCCATCGCCGCCACCACCGCCGGGACCAGCGCCGTCTGGGGAGTCCTCCTCGGGGTCGGCATCGCCGGCGCCGCCATGGGCCTCACCGTTGTCGTGATGATGTTCACAGAGAAGCGGCCGGGCGTGAACGACATGGCCGCGATGCTCGGCAGCTACCTCGCGAAAATGGTCATCCTCTTCGTCGTCTTTGTCGGACTTCGAGGATCCGATTTCTTCGACAGATCCGCGCTGTTGCTGGGATTTGTCGCTGCCATCATCATCTCGCTCGCCGTCGACCTATGGACGATCGCGAGGACCAGAGCATAGGACTGAGGTCCCGAGACGGCTGTGGATCTGCCAGCATTCTGCGAGCAAATCAGTTACGATGAGTGCCGTCCGCTTGGGCGAGGCTGTTCTGTGTCGAACACGGCGATCGCCCGTCCACCACATACGTTTCCCTGGGGGCCATTCTGTTCGCCAACGCCTCGTTTGAGCTTGCCGCCCAATACGGGCGCCTCACCGCTGCCGCAGAGGATTCCGGCTTCCATGCACCGACGATGGATGAGTTCTTCCCAGAGCCCTATCTGTTCGAGGGCACTCCGTTCGCCATCAACCGCATCATCATGGCGCGACTCATCTCGGTGGCCGTCCTTGCGACGATCTGCATCCTGTACGCACGGCGGGCCAAGCTGGTCCCCGGACGGTCGCAGGCCGCGTTCGAATACGTGCTGGACTTCATCAGGAAGTCGATCGGCTACGAGGTGATCGGCGAAGAGAAGGCCGCCCGGTACCTGCCGGCGCTCGCCACGCTCTTCCTCGGCGTCTTCTTCATGAACATCACGGGCATCATACCCGGCCTCCATATCGCCTCGACGTCGCTGGTCGGCATGCCGATCATCTATGCGCTCTTCGCCTATGTCATGTTCATCGCATCCGGCATCCGGACCCACGGCGTGGGCGGCTACTTCAAGAGCCAGCTCATGCCTGCGGGTGTCCCATGGCCCATCTACATCCTCATGACGCCGATCGAGTTCCTCTCGAACTTCATCGTCCGCCCGGCCACGCTCGTCATCCGTCTTCTCGCCAACATGGTGGTGGGGCACCTCCTGCTCGTCCTCACCTTCGCGGCGACGCACGCGCTCTACTTCTCGGTTGGCGGCGCAGGAGGCCTTCTCGGCGGCACGGTCACCCTTCTCGGCGGTGTGGCAGTTGTCGTCTTCGAGATCCTCGTCGCCGGCCTGCAGGCCTATGTGTTCGCCCTTCTAGCCGCGGTCTACCTGGCGCTGTCCATCGAAGAGCACTGACCCTCCTGACAAACCACTCCAACAACAAAGGAAAACATCACTATGGATTCTGTCGTCGGTAATATCGCGACCATCGGTTACGGCCTCGCTGCGACCGGCCCGGGTATCGGCATCGGCATGCTCGTCGCCAAGACGCAGGAGGCCTCGGCCCGTCAGCCTGAGATCAAGGCCTTCCTCCGCGTCAACATGTTCCTTGGTATGGCGTTCGTCGAGGCCCTCGGCCTGATCGGCTTCGCGGCTGGGTTCGTCTTCTGATCATGAACATCAGCTCCGAGTGGTTCAACTGGGAACCCTCGCTGCTCGTTCCGGCCGTCTACGACCTGGTGTGGGGAACGGTAGCGTTCCTCATCGTCGCCTGGGTCGTCTACAAGAAGGCATGGCCCACATTCATCGCCACGCTCGATGAGCGTCGCGAAAAGATTGAAGATGGGCTGCTGGCAGCCGAACGGGCGCGAGAAGAGATCAAGGCCGAGCGTGAGCAGCTCGCCGATGAGGTGACTGCGGCACGCAAGGACGCAGCACGCATCCGCGAGGACGCGCAGGAGAGCGCGAAGGCGATCGTCGCCGACGCCCGCTCCAAAGCCAACGCCGAGGCGCAGCGCATCGTCGATCAGGCTCACCGCCAGATCGAGGCGGATCGCGTCTCCGCCGAGGCGGAGCTCCGTACGGATGTGGGTTCGCTCGCCACCGTGCTCGCCGGCCGCATCATCGAGGCGAATGTCGCCGACCGCGACATCTCTCGTCAGGTCGTCGACCGCTTCCTCGATGAGCTCGAGGCGACCACCCCCGCGAACACGGAGGCATGATGAGGCAGACAGGCGAACAGGCTCTCGAGCGGATGCTCCAGCCCTGGGAAGGGGTGGTTGCGAACCGTCCCTCCGAGGCGATCCGCTGGGCGGACGATCTTTTCGCTGTCGCCGACGTCCTCGATGGGTCCTCCGCCCTTCTCCGGGCGGCCACCGACCCGGCACGGTCCGCCGACGATCGAGCCGGAATCATGCGCAGCGTCTTCGATGGCAAGGTGTCGGGTGAGGTTCTCGACTTCGTCACCGGGCTGGCACGCGAACGCTTCCCCGTCGCCGTCGACCTGTCGGAGGCCATTGACCTTGCAGGCGTCGAGACTCTCCTCATGTCCGCGCAGTATCACAGCCGCCTCGACGACGTCGAGGAGGAGCTCTATCGCGGCGCTCGGCTGCTTGCCGAGGAGCGGACACTGCGCCGCACCCTCGAGGACCGTGGCGTCGACGCATCCAGGCGCAGGGAACTCGCCGAGCGCGTGTTCGGCGGATGGACGGCCGAGACGGTCGCCCTCATCGGGCACGCCGTCGAATCGAACGTCGCCCTCATCCCGCAGATGCGGCGCTGGGTGACCGACGCGGGCACCAGGAGCAGGCACCTCGTCGCCATCGTGACAGCGGCACAGCCGCTCGAGGCGGACCAGGAGCGGCGTCTGACGGACATCCTCTCGCGGCGCTACGGCAAGCCCGTCGAGATCCACGTCGGCGTCGACCCCGAGATCGTCGGGGGGCTTCGCATCGTCATCGGCGCGGACGTCATCGACGGTTCGCTCGCCGCCCGCATCAACAACGTGAAGTCCGTTTTCGCGGACTGACAGACTACAGCGGTAACCCGCAGAGAAAAGGAATATCAATGGCTGAGCTGACAATCCAGCCCGAGGACATCCGGGCAGCGCTCGACAGTTTCGTCAATTCGTACGAACCTGCAGCAGCAGTCGCGGAAGAGGTCGGTCACGTCACCATGACGGCGGACGGGATTGCCCGCGTAGAAGGCCTTCCCGGCGCCATGGCGAACGAGCTTCTCCGTTTCGAGGATGGCACTGAGGGCCTGGCCATGAACCTTGAGGACCGAGAGATCGGCTGCGTCGTCCTCGGCGACTTCTCCGGCATCGAAGAGGGCCAGGAGGTGCGCCGCACCGGCGAGGTCCTCTCCGTGCCCGTCGGTGACGGCTACCTCGGACGCGTCGTCGACCCGCTCGGCCAGCCGATCGACGGCCAGGGCGAGATCACCGACCTCGACGGCCGCCGCGCCCTCGAGCTTCAGGCGCCCGGCGTCATGATGAGGAAGTCGGTCCACGAGCCCCTCCAGACCGGCATCAAGGCGATCGACGCGATGATCCCGATCGGTCGCGGTCAGCGCCAGCTCATCATCGGCGACCGCCAGACCGGCAAGACCGCACTCGCCATCGACACGATCCTCTCCCAGAAGGAGAACTGGGACTCGGGCGACCCGAATAAGCAGGTGCGCTGCATCTACGTCGCCGTCGGCCAGAAGGGTTCGACCATCGCCTCCGTGCGCGGCACCCTCGAACGCGCCGGTGCCCTCGAGTACACAACGATCGTCGCCTCGCCTGCCTCCGACCCGGCCGGCTTCAAGTACCTCGCCCCCTACACCGGCTCGGCCATCGGCCAGCACTGGATGTACGGCGGCAAGCACGTCCTCATCATCTTCGACGACCTGTCGAAGCAGGCCGAGGCCTACCGCTCCGTCTCCCTTCTGCTGCGCCGCCCGCCGGGCCGCGAGGCCTACCCGGGTGACGTGTTCTACCTGCACTCCCGCCTCCTCGAGAGGTGCGCGAAGCTCTCCGACGAGCTCGGTGCGGGATCGATGACCGGTCTGCCGATCATCGAGACGAAGGCCAACGACGTCTCGGCCTACATCCCGACCAACGTCATCTCCATCACCGACGGACAGATCTTCCTCCAGTCCGACCTGTTCAACTCGAACCAGCGCCCTGCGGTCGACGTCGGCATCTCCGTGTCCCGCGTCGGCGGCGACGCCCAGGTCAAGGCGATGAAGAAGGTCTCCGGCACGCTGAAGATCACGCTCGCCCAGTACCGTGCGCAGGAGGCGTTCGCGATGTTCGCCTCGGATCTCGACGCGACGACAAGGCGCCAGCTCACCCGTGGCGAGCGGCTCATGGAGCTGCTCAAGCAGCCCCAGTACACGCCCTACGCGGTCGAGGACCAGGTCGCGTCCGTGTGGGCGGGCACGAACGGCTACCTCGACGTCATTCCGGTCGACCAGGTCCACGCCTTCGAGGCGGGGATGCTTGACTACCTCCGGCACAACACCACCGCTCTGACGGCGATCCGGGACACCGGTAGGCTCGAGTCGGAGACGGAGGAGGAGCTGCGGCGCGGCGTCGAAGAGTTCCAGCAGGATTTCATCGCGGCGAAGGACGTCGAGACGGCTGAGGCTTCCGAGCCCGAGGCCGAAGAAGAGACCGAGCAGATCGTCCGCTCGAAGAGGGGCTGACTGTGGCAGGCTCGCAGCGGGTATATAAGCAGAAGATCCGAGCGACGAAGACCCTTGAGAAGGTCTTCCGGGCGATGGAGCTCATTGCATCCTCGCGGATCGGCAGGGCGCGCGACCGCGCGCTCGGCCAGGATCCGTACACTCGCGCGCTCATCTCCTCGATCGCCACGGTGGCGGGCAGCGTCAGCGACCTCCAGCACCCCCTCATCACGCCCCGGACGGACACGAGCCGCGTCGCGATCCTCGTCGTCACCTCCGACCGAGGGATGGCGGGGGCCTACTCCTCGTCCGTGCTGCGCGAGGCCGAGGCCCGCATCGAATCCCTGCGGGAGGAGGGCAAGGAACCCCTCCTCTACGTCTACGGCCGCCGCGGCGAGTCCTACTTCAAGTTCCGCAAGGTGCCGATGGAGCGCGTGTGGACGGGGTCGTCCGATAACCCGAATCCCGAGGTCGCGCAGGAGATCGCCGACGAGATGCTCGGCCGCTTCCTCGCCGCTGAAGACGAGGGTGGCGTCGCCGAACTCCATGTCGTCTTCACCCGGTTCGTCAACATGGTCCAGCAGACCGTCCAGGTGCGTCGCATGCTTCCCCTCGAGGTCGTGGACGCCGACGGCGATGAGCCGATCGAGGAGGCTCCGCTCTACGAGTTCGAGCCCTCCGCGGAAGAGGTCTTCGACGCGATCCTGCCGATGTACGTCTCCCAGCGCATCCAGGCTGTCCTCCTCATGGCGGCCGCCTCCGAGCTCGCTGCCCGCCAGCAGGCGATGCACGCGGCCACCGACAACGCTCGCGAGCTCATCGAGGACTACACGAGACTGGCCAACAACGCTCGACAGGCCGAGATCACGACAGAAATCACTGAGCTCATCTCCGGCGCGGATGCGCTGGAGAACGCCAGCTAGAACCCCCGGCCACTGGCCAAGTGAAGGAAGAAAGAATGACTGCCACTACCGAGACCACGACGGAGCAGGCCGTTGGCCGGATCGTCCGCGTCATCGGCGCGATCGTCGACGTCGAGTTCTCCGCAGACCAGCTGCCGTCCCTCAACAACGCGCTCACCACGACGCTGGATCTGACTGCACAGGGCGAGGGCGGTTCGACGACGACGCTCACGCTCGAGGTCGCCCAGCACCTTGGTGACAACATCGTCCGCACGATCGCGCTCAAGCCGACGGACGGCCTCGTCCGCGGCGCGAAGGTCATCGACACCGGCTCGCCGATCTCGGTGCCGGTGGGCAACGTGACGCTCGGCCACGTGTTCAACGTGACCGGCGAATGCCTCAACCTGGCCGAGGGGGAGACCCTCGAGGTCACGGAGCGCTGGCCGATCCATCGCAACCCCCCGGGCTTCGATGAGCTCGAGTCGAAGACGGAGATGTTCGAGACCGGCATCAAGGTCATCGACCTCCTCACCCCCTACGTTCTCGGCGGCAAGATCGGCCTCTTCGGCGGCGCGGGCGTCGGCAAGACCGTCCTCATCCAGGAGATGATCCAGCGCGTGGCGCAGGACCACGGCGGTGTGTCGGTGTTCGCCGGTGTCGGCGAGCGCACCCGTGAGGGCAACGACCTCATCGTCGAGATGGAGGAGGCGGGCGTCTTCGAGAAGACCGCCCTCGTCTTCGGCCAGATGGACGAGCCGCCGGGCACGCGCCTTCGCGTCGCGCTGTCGGCTCTGACGATGGCGGAGTACTTCCGCGACGTCCAGAACCAGGAGGTGCTGCTCTTCATCGACAACATCTTCCGCTTCACTCAGGCCGGCTCTGAGGTATCGACCCTGCTGGGCCGCATGCCGTCCGCCGTCGGCTACCAGCCGACGCTCGCCGACGAGATGGGCCAGCTGCAGGAGCGCATCACCTCCGTCCGCGGCCACTCGATCACCTCCCTCCAGGCGATCTACGTGCCCGCCGATGACTACACGGACCCGGCGCCGGCGACGACGTTCGCGCACCTCGACGCGACGACGGAGCTGTCGCGTGACATCGCGTCCCGCGGCCTTTACCCGGCCGTGGACCCGCTGGCGTCGACCTCCCGCATCCTCGACCCCCAGTACGTGGGCCAGGCGCATTACGATGTCGCCACCCGCGTGAAGTCGATTCTCCAGAAGAACAAGGAGCTGCAGGACATCATCGCGATCCTTGGCGTCGACGAGCTCGGCGAAGAGGACAAGGTGACGGTCGCACGCGCCCGTCGCATCGAGCAGTACCTGTCGCAGAACACCTACACGGCTGTGAAGTTCACGGGCGTCGAGGGCTCGACCGTTCCGGTCGATGAGACTGTCGAGGCGTTCCGCCGGATCACGGAGGGCGACTACGACCACGTGCCGGAGCAGGCGTTCTTCAACATCGGCGGCATCGAGGACCTCGAGCGCCGCGCTCGGGAGCTCGAGGAAGAGAACAGATGAAGGTCGCGATCGTCGCCCGCAGCGGCGAGGAATGGCGCGGCGAGACCGACTCGGTCATCGTCCCCGCCTTCGACGGCGAGCTCGGCATCCTCGACGACCGGGAGCCGCTTCTCGCCGTGCTCAGACCGGGCACTGTTCGAGTAGGATCGGGAGCAGAAGAGAAGACTTTCGACATCCCGCAGGGATTCGTAGTCGTCGACTCGAACGTCGTCACGATCGTCGTCGATGACTCGGGCGATGCCTATCTGAACCTCGAGGAGTTCGACGACTAGGCAGGTGCACGTATGAACACCCCGGCAATCGTGACTGGCGTCCTTATCGTCATGCTCGTGATCGCCGGGGTTTTCATCCTCTGGGGCGTCATCCGCACCCGTGCCCTCTACCGGCGAGTCGGATCCTTCCCGTGCGCAGTGAGCGACCTCGAATCGGGCTCGTGGCGCTCCGGAGTCGCGATCTTCGGGGCCGAGTACATCACCTGGTTCAGGACCGCCTCGCTCTCCCGAAAACCCGCTCTCTCCTTCTCCCGGCACCGCCTGCGCGTCGTCGACTACCACCAGCGGGACGTGGCCGCCGGCACGATCGTCGTCCACCTCGAGTGCAACGGCGATGAGCATCTGTGGGCGATGTCGATGTCGTCGATGGCGGGGCTCGTGGGCTGGATGGACGGGGCCCGCCCGTCCGAGGAGCCGACCGGTATGTAGACTTGGGGGCGTGCGTGTTGTTTTTGCCGAATGCTCCGTCGACTACTCGGGCCGTCTCGACGCCTACCTGCCCAGGGCGCCCCGCCTCATCATGATCAAGGCGGACGGCTCCGTTCTTGTCCACTCGGACGGCGGATCCTATAAGCCGCTCAACTGGATGAGTGCGCCATGCACGTTCACCGAATCAGAGGTGCTGGCCGAAGAGGCCGAGGCCGGCGTGACCGCCGTCTGGCTTGTCGCCAATGCGAAGACGAACGACGCTCTCAGCATCAAGATCTACGAGATCCTCGGGGAGATGGAGCAGCAGCTCGGCCAGGATCCGGGACTCATCAAGGACGGCGTCGAGGCCCACCTGCAGGAGCTGCTCGCCGAGCAGGTCGACCTCGTCGGCTCCGGCACGCGGCTGGTCCGCCGGGAGTTTCCCACCGCCATCGGCCCCGTCGACCTCATGGTCAAGGATGAGGATGGCCAGCACGTCGCCATCGAGGTCAAGCGCCGCGGCGAGATTGACGGCGTTGAGCAGCTCACCCGGTATCTCGAGCTCCTCAACCGCGACCCGCTGCTCGCACCCGTCTCTGGCATCTTCGCCGCCCAGGAGATCAAGCCGCAGGCGAGGGTGCTCGCCGAGGATCGCGGGATCCGCTGCCTCGTCCTCGACTATGGGGCGATGAAGGGCACGGACAACGTCGAGGATCGGTTGTTCTGATGGGGAGGAAGTCGCGCAAGCGGCCCTACCATGCGGGGCACATCCCGCTCAGCATCGACCGCGTGACCGGGGGAGTGCGCCGCGAGACCGGCCCCGGTGGTCGGATCTTCAACGTTCGTCACATCCCGAAGGCCACGAAGGAATACCGGTGCCCGGGATGCCAGCAGATCGTCCAGATCGGCGTCGCCCACGTCGTGGCCTGGACCGAGGAGACGATCTGGGGCGAGGAGGTCGGCCTTGAGAACCGTAGGCACTGGCACACCTCGTGCTGGCGTGCGTGGGATACGAGGGGATACTCCTTCTAGTCGGGGCGAGGACGCCTGACTACAGTGGGGCTATGACCCACCTCTCAGTCCGATCGACCGGAAGCGGTGAGCCGCTTCTTCTCCTCCACGCCATGCCGCTCGACTCGACCATGTTCGATTCCGTGCGACAGGGCCTCGGCCACGTCATGACGGTCGATGCGCCGGGCTTCGGCGAATCCCCACCCGCCAGCGATATCGACGCAGCCCTCGGCGCTGAGAGCCCAAGCCTCGATACCTATGCCCGTGCCGTCATCGCCGACCTTCGCGAGCTCGGCATCGACCGCTGCGCAATCGGCGGGCTGTCGATGGGCGGCGCGGTCGCCATGTCGATCCTCGACCAGGCGCCCGAACTCGTCTCGGCCCTCGTGCTTATGGATACGAACATCGGGGCCGACACCGACGAGGCCCGCGCGAAGCGTCTCGAGGCGGCCGAGAAGGCCGATAGGGGAGATGCGACGACGGTCCTGCCCATGGCCGACACGATGACGTCACCGGTCACGCGTGAGCGCCGGCCCGAGGTCTATGACGATATTGCGAGACGGCTTCGGCAGGTCCGGCCCGACTCACTCGCATGGATGCAGAGGGCCATGGCGGCACGGCCGGACCGCCGCCACCTCATCGACACCCTCGACATCCCGCTTCTTCTCATCCGCGGCGAGGACGATGCGTCGTGCACGGAGCACATGATGGCCGACCTCGCACAGAGATATCCCGGCACCGCGACCGTCGAGACGATCGCAGGCGCCGGGCATTTCACGGCCCTGGAGACACCCGACGAGCTTCGGCGCCTCCTGGCCGACGTCACTCGTCCGTGAGGTCCGTCAGCAGCTTCTGCTGATCCGAGGCGAGCAGCGCCCTCATGTCGGACAGGTAGGACGTGAGGGAATCGCGCTGGGCAGTCAGCTGCTCAACATGCTCCTGGACGGACTCCTGCTCGCGTCGGGCGGACTCACGTGCCTCGGCGAGGATCGCTCCGGCCTGTGCACGGGCCTCGGCGAGGATCGTCTCCGCCTCAGCTGTCGCCTGAGCGACGCGGGCAGACGCGTCGGACTGGGAGGTGGTGCGGAGGTTCTCGGCGCGGCTGACCGCCTCGGAGAGGCGCCTCTCGGCATCGGCGGCCTTCGCCTCAGCCTCGGTCACCATCGCCGTCATCGCGTCCCGCTGCCGCTGCTCCTCGGCTGCGAGCTGCTCGGCCGATTCCCGTGCCGCGGTCGTGAGGCTCTCGCGGTGCGCGGCGGTCTCCTCGGAGATCCTCCGATCGTGCTCGGTCCGCTGATCGGCGATGAGCTTCTCGTGGGCCGCACGCTCCTGCGCGATCCTGCTCTCGTGCGCGGCGCTCTCGTCGTGGATGCGGGTGCGGTGGGCGGCGAGCTCCTCGGCGAGGGAGCGCTCCTGCTCGGAGCGCAGCCTCGCCACCTCATCCTCGGTGGCAGCCCTCAGCGACCGCGTCTCTGACTCCACCCTGCTGCGCAGCTCGGCCGCGTGGGCCTGCGCCTCGCTCTGGAGCCTGTTCGCCTCGCGCTCGGCCGAGGAGACGAGTTCCTCGGCCTTGATCCGAGCGTTGTCGAGCTCGGCGGAGGCTGCGGCCGTCGCGGCCTTCCGCTCGTCATCGGCGTCGCGCCGGGCCTTCGAGAGGAGCTCCGCGGACTGGCGCTCGGCATTCTCCGTCATTGCCGCGGCCTGAGCACTGGCGCGGTTGAGCGTCTTCTCCGCATCCGCGTTGGCGCGGGTGACGATGTCGAGAGACTGCTCCTCGGTCGAGCGCAGGAGACGCTCGACACGGGCACCGAGCCCGGAGTAGGAGGGGCGGTCGTTCTCCGCCAGCTCACGACGCGCCTCGGCGAGCTCGCCGGAGAGGGTGAGCACCTCGTCGTCCAGCCGTGCGACCTGGCTCCTCGTCTCCTTGAGGGCGGCGCTCAGCGAGTGGAGCTTCTGATCGACCTGTGCGCGCTCGTAGCCGCGCATCACTATCGGGAACTGCTGTGACTCCTCCATACCAATCCTTTCTCAACTTCCACTAGCCTACGCCGTGCCCTGCGGCGCTAACCTAGGGGATACGAGGCCGCGTCCGCTCTACGCGGAAGACTTCTTTATGAAATCGTTATACATCTAGACTCGAGCACTGATTGTAGAGGAGGAACGACATGAGACGACTCGTTGCGGCACTCATGCTGGTCGCCGGTATGGCGCTGACCGTTGTCGGCATCGGGTCGGCCACGTGGTGGAAGGAGAGCCCGATCGTTGAGGCCTCGACGGCTGCGTCCTCGGAATCCGGCATCATTGCGACGGATCCGGGTGTGCTTGAGCTGGTCGATGACACGGTGCGGGTGACCGCCCGCGCCCCGGGCACGGAGGTTGAGATGGCGGTGGCGTCGAGCGACATCGCGGCCATCTGGCTCGGCCCCGAGCCGCACGTCCGCGTGACAGGACTCACCGACTGGGAGACCCTCGCGACTGAGGAGCCGGCCGAGGATGTGGCTCCCGAGGGGGAGCTCACGCTCCAGGGCTCGGATCTCTTCCACCCCGAGAACCTCATCGCCGCCACCGACTCGGCTGAGTTCTACTTTGACGTACCCCCGGGTGACTGGACCCTCATCGCCATCGGGCAGGACGGCACGACGCCCCAGCTGACGATGACGTGGGAGCGCGAGGTCAGCACCCCATGGGCCATCCCGCTCATCATCCTCGGCGTCGTCACCCTCGCCGCTGGAAGCGCGCTCTACATCTTCGACTCTCAGCAGCGAGGCGCCGCCGAGCGCAGGGTTGCGAGCAGCGAGCGCACGGCCCGGCGCAGGTCCGCCGACTCGACCGAGACGTCAGTCCTCCCCGCGGTGGGCGGATTCCGCCGCGACCGTGCGACCTCGTCCGGCGACGAGGTTCGTGCCGACGTCCGCGACGAGACGGGCGGCAGCTACGGCGCCGGCATTCTTCCCGTCCGCAAACCCGCCGCGGGCGAGGACGAGGACGTGAGCCTCGACGAGACCATCGCGGAGGGCGAAGAGCGCACGTATGAGGTCGACGAGAGCGGCGCCGCACCCGCGGTGCCGGACGATGACCCCACGGCCGTCGAGGCCGATCATGACACCCACGCCGAGCCTGGATCCACGACCGAGCACCCGGCCACGACCGGAGCATCACCTGAGGCCGCCGCATCAGAGGTCCGGCTCGCTGAGGATTCCCTGGAGGAGAATGAGGCCGTCGGCGAGAGCGCCGAGGGCACCGTGGGAGAATCGTCAGTGACGGGCCCTGAGGACTCGGCTGATGCCGACAAGCGAGCCAGCTCCGCCGCCTGGCGGTCGCTGTGGGGCTTCGGCCCGAAGGAGTAGGAATGAAGACGAACAGGAAGTTCTGGGCACTCGCCGTCGCGGGAGGGCTCGTGCTGTCAGCATGCTCGAGCAGCCCCGAGGAGCTGCCGACCCCGGTCGTCGAGTCTCCCACGGCGTCCGAGGGTGAAACTCCCGAAGGAGAGACCGAGAGTGGCGAGGGCGAGACCGACAGCGGATCGGGTCAGTCCCAGCGCGCGGACCAGGTGCTTGCCGGCATCGCCGAGGCCCTCGCGACCGCGTATGACGAGAGGTCGACGGCCACGGTCCTCGACCGCATCGGCGGTCCCGCGCAGCTGACCCTTGAGGCGGTCTTCGCGAACGCTGAGCGCCTCGGCATCGAGGACATCGAGCAGGTGTCGACGTCGGATGCCGACTCGACCTGGAGCTCGTCGAGCGATTTCCCCCGCGTTGCCATGGTCTTCACGGAGAACCCCGAGACGGGAACGAACGATCAGCTGCTCGTCCTCTCGCAGTCGGACGGCCGCGAGAACTACCGGCTCTGGGGCTACGCCGATCTCGTGCCCGCCGAGGTCGACATCACGTTCGCGACCGACACCGAGGCCATCGACAAGGACGGGGACGGAACGCTCGCGACGAGTCCGCGCCAGGGCGTCGAGGAGTACGCGATGAGGCTGGCGGGCACCGACACGAGCGTGACGTACGAGGAGGATCAGCTGACATCCTCCCTCCATGCTCAGCGCGACTCGATCGCGGAGTCGCTCGGCGACACGGGAGAGGTCTCCATCGCCGCGCGCGCCCTCAACCACGGCCCGCTGTCCATGGCGACAGAGGATGGCGGCGCGGTGACGATGGGGGCGTTCGAATACGACATTGCGATCGCCCGCACCGAGCCCGGCTCGACGGTCTCGGTGGGCGACGAACTCGCCCGGTGGATGACCGGGGAGGCGGATTCGACCTACGATGTGGAGGGGACACTGACGTCGACCTATCAGGTGACCGTGGCGTTCTACATCCCCGCGAAGGGGGAGGGGAACGTCCGCGTCATCGCGACGTCGAGCCCCGAGCTCATCAACGTTGTCGACGACGGGTCGACCAACCCCGACAGCTGACACCCGCACGACTACGAGAGGACACAGATTGACTCAGTCACCGCTCAACATCCGAGGGGCAGTCGACCTGTCCGCGCTCGCTCCCGCCAAGCATCAGGAGCGGCTCAAGGAGCAGACGACGAACGAGGATGGTGTCCAGATCATCCCCGGCCCGCTGGTCCGCGACGTCACGGTCGAGGCCCTGCAGGAGTTCCTCGAGCTGTCGCTGCACGTCCCCCTCGTCATTGTGTTCCGCTCCGACCGGTCCCAGGGATCCCTCGAACTCGCGAGAACACTGACGGACCTCGTGAGGGATCTCAACGGCACGATCGGCCTCGGCATCGTCGATGCCGACAATGCTCCCGAGATCGTTCAGGCCTTCCAGATCCAGGCGCTCCCGACGACGGTGGCCGTTCTCGGCGGCAACCCGGTCCCGCTCTTCCAGGGCACGGCCGCACCAGAGGATGCCTCGAAGGCCCTTGATTCGGTCCTCCAGGCAGCGCAGCAGCTCGGCGTTCTGGGCAGGCTCGACGGCGACGAGAACGGCAGACTCCCGGAGCCTGAGCTTCCTCCCCACGTCAAGGAGGCCCGCGCGGCACTCGACAGGGGAGACCTCGAGGCCGCACACGCGGCCTACACGAAGGCGATCAAGGAGAACCCGGGCGACGACGAGTCGAAGCTCGCGCTCAGCCAGGTTGAGCTCTTCCAGCGGATCACCGATCGCGACCCGCAGGAGGTCCTCCAGGCGGCCTCGACCGCCCCGCTGACCGACGTCGATGCCCACCTGTTGGCAGCTGATGTCGAGGTCATGGCGCGGATGCCGGAGTCGGCCTTCGCGCGACTGCTCGACGTTATCCGGACGGTTTCGGGCGATGAGCGGGATCGCGCCCGCCTCCGCCTCATCGACCTGTTCGGCATCGTCGGCATCCACGACCCGGTTGTCAGCGAGGCGCGGAAGCAACTCGCCAGCGCACTCATGTAGCCGATCGCCGGCAACTCGACCGTCGGACGATCCAGATCCACGCACTGTCGGCGGGCCTATGCCCGCCGACAGTCATGTCAGAGCGACGTGGGGTAATCACAGCGGTGAGAACGCGGCGCAGAGGCTCACACGTCGTTCTCAGCGACCAGCCAGACAGTTGTGTCGGTGCCGATCCGGTCGTCGACGGGAGATGAGGAGAGGAGTACCCGCCATCCCTCAGGCAGGGGCGCCTCCTCGTCGAAGCAGGTGATGACGCGGACCGGGCCGACACGGTAGTCGAGCACGCCGCCCTCCGACTCATCGCGGATCTCCGCAAGCCCGAGACCGTGCTTCGCACGGTAGGCGAGCGCGCTTCGGATGAAGTTGAGGTACGAATCCGGGTCGGCCTCCTGGCGGTCGACCGCATGGTCCGCCCAGCCGTCGGGCTGGGGCAGCCACGAACCGTCCGGCGAGAATCCCGCATGGGGCTCATCGGCGGCCCAGGGGAGAGGGATCCGGCACCCATCGCGGCCGGCCTCCGCGCCCTGCGTGCGGAAGAAGGTGGGATCCTGGCGTGCCTCGTCCGGCAGGGATGTGTGCTCGGGCAGACCGAGCTCCTCGCCGTTGTAGAGGTAGGCCGAGCCGGGAAGCGCAAGCATGAGCAGGTGGGCGGCACGGGAGCGCCGAGCGCCGAGCTCGTGGTCCGGCTGGGGATCATGGGTATAGATCCCATTCGGGCCCTTGCCGGTCCTGTCCAGGCCCATCCGCGACGGCAGGCGCACGACGTCATGATTCGACAGCACCCACGTCGTGGGGGCCTCCACGCGGGCGCTCGCGGCATAGGACTCGCGGATCGTGGAGCGCATGTCCGCCGCTGTCCACGGGCTCGAGAGGAACGAGAAGTTGAAGCACTGATCGAACTCGTCCTCACGGACGTAGAGAGAGCGCCGATCATCGTCGATGACCCAGGCCTCGGCGCACATCATCGCCCCGTACTCGTCGAGCACGCCCCGCCATGACCGATAGATGTCGTGGACCGCATCGAGGTCCCACATCGGGGCCGGTGGAATGTCCGTCTCCTCCTGGCCGGACACCATCCCCCACGTGTGCTGCCAATCCGGCAGGTCGGGGTCTTTCATGAGACCATGGGCCACGTCCACCCGGAAGCCGGCCACGCCCCGGTCGAGCCAGAAGCGGAGGATCGACTCGAACTCATCGTGGACCTCGGGATTCTCCCAGTTGAGGTCCGGCTGGCTCGCGTCGAACAGGTGGAGGTACCACTGACCATCCGGCACCCGCGTCCACGCCGGCCCGCCGAACACGCTCACCCAGTTCGTGGGCGGCAGCTCACCGGATTCCCCGCGGCCGTCCCGGAACCAATAGCGCTCGCGGGCTGGTGAGCCCGGCTCGGAGCCCAGCGCCTCCTGGAACCACGCGTGCTGGTCCGAGGTGTGGTTGGGGACGAGGTCGATGATGACCTTGAGGTTCAGCTGGTTGGCGCGGGCAATGAGCGCCTCGGCATCCTCGAGGGTGCCGAACAGCGGATCCACGTCGCGGAAATCCGACACGTCGTATCCCGCATCCTTCTGCGGCGACCGGTAGAACGGCGAGAGCCAGAGCGCGTCGACACCGAGCTGGGCGATGTAGTCGAGCTTCGAGGTGATGCCGGGCAGGTCGCCGACCGAGCCCGAGGTTGCTTTGAACGAGCGGGGATAGACCTGGTAGATGACGGCTGAGCGCGACCACTGATCCACGCGTGTCTCCTTATCGTTGGATTCCGGATTCTCGGGTTAGGGGGTTCGGTGCGGTGCTTCGGTGCCCCTTGCGGTGCACGATTCCCGTAGACACAGCTGCCGGACCGTTGGTGGATTCGCCGTAGTGCTTCGGCGATGCGAGGGCCGCCGATTAGCGCGGCCGTAGCCTCCCGCGTAGGCACCGACAGGATGACGACGAGATCTTGGCGGATGTCGCTTACGCGGACGGGTTGGAGGCGATTCCGAGATCGGAGAGCCGCTCCGACCATTGCGAGCTCGATGTCCGTTCCAGGGACTGCTCAGCTGCGATGCTGTGATAATGCTCAGTACGTTGCGCAATCTGCGTGACGCTCCCTTGCTGTCATATGTCCTGCATGACGTATCCTATCCGGTTGATGTGCTGCGATGGCCTCAACTAGAGACAAACGATGGCCTTTTCGTGCGGCACGCGTTGTTAGGCTGCCTCTATGAGTAACGGTGACAAGGCAATGCTGCCGTATGGCCTTTATGAACTTGTGGAATCGCGGGCTCTTCCTGCTGACGACTTTCCCGCCGATGGCGTCGCGGGGTGGAGTGACGTGGAAGAGGCCGAGCGGATCAAGGTCCTCGCGACCTATGTCGCCCAGAGGCTTGAGCACCAGCTCAACACGGCCGAGAAATCGGATCGCGTCGCGATCATCAACAGCGTGCTTGCCCAGGTCGATCCAGAGGACAGGATTCTCTGGAAGGAGCCGAAGAGCGGTACCTTCCGGCAGCTGACATCGCTGCGGCCCGCGGGGGCGGCCGACATCGTCGAGCCGCTCAGGCCGCTGTCGGACGTCTCCCTTCTCACGAACAGCCCTCAGCAGCCGTCGTTCACCCGAGAGATCTCACGCGAGATGGCGAGTGCCGACAGGGTCGAGCTGCTCTGTTCCTTCCTCAAGCTCAGCGGTGTCAACGTCGTACGCGGCGCCCTTGAGGAGCTCCGCTGGCGGGGAGTGCCGATGCGGGTCATCGCCACGACCTACATGGGCGCAACCGATGCAAAGGCAGTCCAAGAGCTGCACGATCTGGGGGCGGAGGTGAAGATCAGCTACCAGAACGCGTCCACGCGACTTCACGCCAAGGCGTGGCTCTTCGAGAGGAATTCCGGCTTCAGTACAGGTTACGTCGGCTCCTCGAATCTATCGGCCGCCGCCATGACGGATGGACTCGAATGGAACGTCCGGCTGTCGAACGTTCTGACTCCGGGGGTGCTCGCCCAGTTCAGAGCTGCATTCGACGGTTATTGGAACGATCCGGAGTTCGTCACCTACTCTCCGGAACAGTTCGAGGAGCTGGAGAGTGCGCTTCGGCGCGCGCGATCGAGTACAGGTGAGCGGCGCCTTCTCGCGGCGGTCGATACGTCATTTCTCGAGGTCTTTCCCAGGCCGCATCAGTCGCTTATGCTCGACCACCTGGCGGCAGAGCGGAGCCGCGGCCACCACAGGAATCTTGTCGTCGCCGCCACCGGCACCGGCAAGACCATCCTCTCTGCCCTTGACTTCCGAAACCTCACCGAGGCCCTCGACAGG
This sequence comes from Flaviflexus salsibiostraticola, assembly GCF_003952265.1. Taxonomy (NCBI): domain Bacteria; kingdom Bacillati; phylum Actinomycetota; class Actinomycetes; order Actinomycetales; family Actinomycetaceae; genus Flaviflexus; species Flaviflexus salsibiostraticola. The sequence goes on along the minus strand of NZ_CP034438.1, from coordinate 1,281,227 downwards.
CCGACTCTGCTGTTCGTCGCCCACCGAGAGAGCATCCTCCTGCAGGCACGGGAGGCTTTCCGTGCAGTCGTCCGCCGGCGCGGCTTTGGGGAGATGCTCGTCGGCGGAAAGTACCCCCACGATGGCCGGCACGTATTTGCCTCCATCCAGTCGCTCAGCCGCGGCTGGCTGGAGAGGTTCGGGCCAGAACATTTCGATGTCGTCATCATCGACGAATTCCATCACGCCGAGGCCTCCACCTATCGAGCGGTTCTCGATTACCTGAAGCCGAAAGAGCTGGTCGGCCTCACGGCAACGCCTGAGCGCTCGGACGGAATCGACGTCTCGGACGAGTTCTTCGATGGAAGGGTCGCCACTGAGCTTCGGCTCTGGGATGCGCTCGACGCCGATCTGTTGGTCCCGTTCCACTACTTCGGTATCGCGGACGGCACCGACCTGAGGAGCGTGAGGGTCCGGCAGGGTGCCTATGATCCGGCCGAGTTGGACAATCTCTATCTCGACGAATCAGAGGGCAGCCAGGGCAAGACCCGCCTGCGGGTCATCTTCGAAGAGGTCGAGCAGAAGATCGCGGACCCGCAGCGGATGAAGGCCCTTGGATTCTGCGCCTCAAAGAAGCATGCGCACTTCATGGCGGACGTGTTCAATCGAGCAGGCATCGGTGCAGTCAGCCTTGTCGGAGAAGATAACGAGGACGTGCGTGGTGACGCGGTCACCAGGCTCCTCAACCCCGACGACCCCCTTGCCATCATCTTCACTGTCGACATCTTCAATGAGGGCATCGACATCCCCGACGTCGACACAATCCTCATGCTTCGGCCGACCCAGTCGCCGACACTGTTCCAGCAGCAGTTGGGCCGCGGTCTCCGGCGGGCTCCGGGCAAGAGCGTTCTCACCGTCCTCGACTTCGTCGGAAATCAATCCGGTCTCTATCGATTTGAGCGCAAGTACAAAGCGTTCGCGCGCGGAGAGCGCCTCTCCACGGCTGCGGTCGAACAGGATTTCCCCGATCTGCCTCCCGGCTGCAACATCGAACTCGACCAGTTCACTCGCGAGCAGATCATCGCCGGCATCAAGCAGTCCCTCCAGGTGCGGACCCCCGTGCTCGTCGACGAGGTGCGCACATTCGCCGAGGCGGGAGCCGAGTCGATGCGGCCCCGCCTCGCCGACTTTCTCCGCGACACGGGGCGCGACTTCGGCCATATCTACGGTCGAAAGGTGAAGAGGGCCTCCGGCAGAAGCCCTCAGAATGCGTTCGTCACCTGGACGTATCTGCTCGCGCATTCCCGCGTCGAGGACGATCTCCTCGAGCTCTTCGCGGACGATCGATTCGTCGATATCAACAACCGAGTCGCATCCCTGCTCCACGTCAATGATCCGGTGCGCCAGGAGGGCTACCTTCGGCTCCTGCGGAGTGCGACCTGCGAGGCTGAGATGTCAGATGCGGAGCGACGGCTCGCGTGGATGCTCGTCTACTCGGTCTGGATCACGGGCAGATTCGCCCAGGGCGAGCCGAAGTTCACCCTCGACGAGGCTCTCGCCAGGCTCCGTCAGTACCCGGCGTTCGCCGATGAGCTGGATGAGGTCTGGCAGATCGTCGCCGAACGTGACCGCAGCGTCGTTAAGCCAGTCCCAGAGCTGGCCGGCAGGTCGCCGCTGCTCACCCACGGCACCTACTCGCGCGAGGAGCTGTTTGCGGGACTCGCGCTGCACGAAACGTCGGCTCAGCGCGCCCCCGGCTCCGCAGTCGAGGGCGTCATGGAGTCCCGCGCGCTCGATTCGGTCGCTCTGCTGGTCACTCTCGAAAAGACAGAGAAACACTACTCTCCGCAGACGATGTATAAGGACTATGCGGTCTCCGAGGAGGAATTCGCCTGGGACTCTCAGAATGCCACCACGCCCGACAGCAGGCTCGGTCTCATGTACCAAGGGATCGGTGAGGAGCGCATGCCGCTCCTGTTCGTTCGACGGTCCAAGCCGAGCCAGTCCGTGCCGAACGCGACAGAGCCGTACACGTTCCTCGGCCCGGTCCGCTATGTGCGTCACGAGGGCTCTCAGCCCATGCACGTCACCTGGCATCTGGAGCGGCCAATGCCGGCGGAGCTGTTCAATATCGCACGCGTGGCAGCGTAGCGGCCCGGCGGTCGCATGGGAACCCGAGGTCAAAGGCCTCAAAGAGCATGAACGGGTGCGGGGTGTCAGCCGACGCTGACACCCCGCACCCGTTACCCACTGACTAGTTCAGCGGCCTCTTCCGCGACCTCGGCCGCAGGTAGACCGCACCGAGCGGGGGCACACGAAGGGCAGCGGACTGTGCCCGGCCGTTCCACCCGACCTTCTCGACGGTGACGGACGTGTTGAGCACGCCCGAGCCGCCGTACTTCGGATCGTCGGTGTTGAGGACCTCGTCCCACTCGCCGGGGAACGGCAGGCCGACCCGGTAGTTCTCGTGTGGGACGCCGGCGAAGTTGACGACGGCGACGAGCCAGTCCTTCTCATCCGCGGACTTGCGGATGAAGGAGAGGGTGTTGTGGTCGCCGTCCGAGACGTCGATCCACTCGAACCCGTGGTTCGTGAAGTCATCCGCCCACAGCGCGGGGCTGTCCGTGTAGACCGTATTGAGGTCCTTGACGAGCCTCATGACCTGGTCGTGGTTCTTGTTGTCGAGCAGCCACCAGTCGAGGCCCCGGCCTTCGCTCCACTCGTCGATCTGGGCGAATTCCTGGCCCATGAAGAGGAGCTGCTTGCCGGGGTGCGCCCACTGGTAGGCGAAGAGGGCGCGCATGCCGGCCCGCTTCTGCCAGTCGTCGCCCGGCATCTTCGCATACAGCGAGCCCTTGCCGTGGACGACCTCGTCGTGGGAGATCGGCAGGAGGAACTGCTCGGAGAATGCGTAGACGAGCGAGAAGGTGATCTCGCCGTGGTGGTACCGACGGTTGATCGGCTCCTCGGCCAGGTAGTGGAGGGTGTCATTCATCCACCCCATGTTCCACTTGAGTCCGAAGCCGAGCCCGCCGTTCTCGGTCAGGCCTGTGACGCCCGGCCACGAGGTCGACTCCTCGGCGATCATCATGATGCCGGGGTGGTTGCGGTAGGCCGTCGCGTTCGTCTCCTGCAGGAACGAGATCGCCTCGAGGTTCTCCCGACCGCCGTAGACGTTCGGGCGCCACTGGCCATCCTCCCTCGAGTAGTCGAGGTAGAGGAGGGAGGCGACAGCGTCGACGCGGATGCCGTCGATGTGGAACTCATCGAGCCAGTAGAGGGCGTTCGCGACGAGGAAGTTGCGGACCTCGTGGCGGCCGTAGTTGAAGATGTAGGTTCCCCAGTCGGGATGCTCGCCGCGGGTGGGGTCCGGATCCTCGTACAGCGGCGTGCCGTCGAAGCGGGCGAGCGCCCAGGCGTCCTTCGGGAAGTGTGCGGGCACCCAGTCCATGATGACGCCGATACCGGCGCGGTGGAGTTCGTTGACGAGTCGGCGGAACTCATCCGGCGTGCCGATGCGGGCGGTCGGAGCATAGTACGAGGTGACCTGGTATCCCCAGGACGGACCGTACGGGTGCTCCGCGACGGGCATGAGCTCGACGTGGGTGAAGCCGAGGTGCGTGACGTGCGAGATCAGCTGCTTTGTCAGGTCCTCGAAGCTGAGCTCGGGACGCCACGATCCGAGGTGAACCTCGTAGATCGACACGGGACCCTTGAGCGGGTCCGTCACCCTTCTCTTCTCCAGCCATTCGTCATCGTCCCACTCGAACTCGGCCTTGGTGATGACGGAGGCGGTGAGCGGCGGCTTCTCCGTGCGGCGGGCCATCGGATCGGCCTTCTGGTGCCAGGAGCCATCCTGATGCTGGATCTCGTACTTGTAGCCCTGGCCGACCTCGGCCTCAGGGATGAAGAGCTCCCAGACACCCGAGACACCGAGGGTCCTCATCGCGTGCGAGCGGCCGCTCCAGTGGTTGAAGTCACCGACGACGCGGACTGCGCGGGCGTTGGGCGCCCACACTGCGAAGGATGTGCCGCGGGTCGTCCCGAGCGGCGATGCAAACTCCTTGACGTGCGAGCCGAGCACGCGCCACAGCTCCTCGTGGCGGCCCTCGCCGAAGAGGTAGAGGTCGAGCTCGCCGACGGTTGGGAGGAACCGGTACGGATCATCTCCCGTGACGACGAGATCGTCGGCGTAGGCGGTGCGCACACGGTAATCCGGCGTCTCATCGGCGGCGAATGCGACGACCCAGACCCCGTTGTACTCGTGTTCGGCCTCGTACTCGCCGTCCGGGGTCACGATCGTCACCGCGGTCGCGAGGTGTCGCACCACGCGGATCGTCACCGTGCCATCGGATAGGTGTGGGCCGAGGATATCGTGCGGGGCGTGGTAATCCCCGTACGCTACTGCTGCCAGGCTGTCCATTGAAACTTCCAGCGGCTCATGCTTCATGATGGCCCCTTTCCTCGTTGACTCCGATGCTAGTACGCTGCCGCCCGCATCGGAGAGGGAATTCTCTGTTGTGCGCGGCGGAATCTCCGCCGCGCTGACGGGCTCCGCGGGCCGGGACTGGCCGAGGATGGCCTCGACACCCGCCAGCGGCACATCGAGCCAGTCGGGACGGTGCGAGATCTCGTAGGAGACCTCGTAGAGAGTCTTATCGAGTTCGAGGGCGCGGAGCAGATCCGCCGACCCATTGGGAAGCTCTCCGTAACCCCGGAGGAAGGCCTTCTGCGCGCCCTCCGTCCACTGCGTGGCCGCGGCGGGATCCGCCCCGTGCCGGGTGACGTGCCCGCCGACGTAATCGAAGGAGCGGAGCATTCCCGCCACGTCTCGCAGCGCCATGTCGGGCGCCGTGCGCTCCGTGAGCGGCCGGAGCGGCTCTCCCTCGAAGTCGAGGATGACCCAACCACGGTCTGGTGCGTCGAGGACCTGACCCAGGTGGAGGTCGCCGTGGATGCGCTGCAGGCTCGGCCATGCCGAACTCTCTTCTGCTGCGCGATAGACCGCATCAATATCGGCACGTCTCCGCTCGAGCTCCGGCACCCTGCTCACCGCATCATCCGCCCTGCGCCGCCACGCGGCGACCAGCGTGCGCCTCGTGTCCTCGCCGGCCTCATCGGTCGGCATGACGGAGGCGAGCGTCGAGTGGATGCTGCGTGTGGCGGCGCCGAGGGCCTCGATCGCGTCCTCGTCGAGAATGCCTGCGGCGGCACTGTCGGTCATGACCTGCCACGCGTCGGTTGAGCCGGTGAGGAATTCCTGGGCGACGAGCAGGTGACCGGTCGCCTCGTGGCCGTTCTCCTGCCAGGTCCCCAGGGTCGAGCCGCGCGGGGCGGCGACGTGCGGGGACCCTGCCTCGGCGAGGGCGCGGGTGAGGATGACGTCGGGGTTGAGTCCGGCGGCGAGGACCCGGAACACCTTGAGGATGATTGTTGAGCCGTCGGTCAGCTCGTACATGATCGAGGTGTTCGACTGCTCGCCCGTGAACTTCTTCGACGAGGCGATGCCGGGGATTTCACCCTCCGCGCGGCCCGTCAGGGTTGTGCAATCACCGACGCCCTCGACCCAGAGGGCTGTCGCGGCGTCGAGCAGAACCTTGTGCCCATAGCCCAGCTCCGTCGCATCGTAGACGAGCCGGCCGTGGTCCCGGCCGATCGGATCGCCCTTGAAAGCGGTGTCGCAGAAGACGAGTGGCACGACGTATGAGGTCGCACCCGTGTCCACGATGACGATCTCGACCTGAGGGTCGCCGGGCACCAGCACCCAGCGGCCCCTGATCCGAACAGTGGCTGCGGTGTCGGATGAGGCGAACCAGCGCTGGGTCGGAAGCCAGGCGGCAAGATCCTGTTCGAGCACGGTCACTCCTTCTCGGGTCTGATCGGGGAGGGGACGTCGGCCGCCTCGTTGCGATCGTGCTTCGGTTCGACCGCTGCGGGCATGCCGTCCACCGGCGCCTGGACCACCCGGTCCGGGGAGGAGACGGTCAGCCAGAAGAAGTCGCGCGAGCCGAGCGTCGACAGGTACTGGCCCTTCTCATCGACGGGCGGGAAGCCCGCCCCGCCGAACACGTCCGTCACGTGCCAGCTCCGGTAGCGCTCTGGCAGAGTGATCGTCGCGGCGCGCGGGGTGTTCGCCATGTTCATGACGCAGAGAATCGTCTCCTCATCGTCGTAGCGGATGTAGGCGAGCACGGCCTCATTGTCGGTCGGCAGGATCTCGAACCTGCCCGAGCCGAGCACGGGATGGAGGCGGCGGATCTCCAGCATGCCGCGCGTCCAGTGCAGGAGCGAGGACGGCTGGGCGAGCTGCGATTCAACGTTGACCGACTGATAGTGGTGAACGAGTGACTGGATGAGGGGCAGGTAGAGCTTGCCCGGGTCCGCGGCAGAGAACCCTGCGTTCCGGTCGGGCGTCCACTGCATCGGGGTGCGCACCCCATCGCGGTCCGGCAGCCAGATGTTGTCGCCCATCCCGATCTCATCGCCGTAGTAGAGGCACGGCGAGCCGGGCAGGGACAGGAGCAGCGCGTTGGCCAGCTCGATCTCGGGCCGGGAGTTGCCGAGCAGCGGGGCGAGCCGGCGGCGGATGCCGACGTTCGCCCTCATGCGCGGATCCTCCGCATACCAGCCGTACATGGCGGCGCGCTCCTCGGTCGAGACCATCTCGAGCGTCAGCTCATCGTGGTTGCGGAGGAACGTACCCCACTGTGCCCCGGCGGGGATGTCGGGTGTCGCCGCGAGGATGTCCTTGATCGACGTGGCCCGCTGCTCGCGCAGGGAATAGAAGATGCGGGGCATGACGGGGAAGTGGAAGCACATGTGGCATTCCGGCTCCTCCTCCGTCCCGTAGTACGCGACGACATCCTCCGGCCACTGATTCGCCTCGGCGAGAAGAATGCGTCCCGGGAACTCGGTATCGACCATCCGTCTCAGGCTGGCGATGAACTCGTGGGTCTGCGGCAGGTTCTCGCAGTTCGTCCCCTCCTCCTCGAAGAGGTAGGGAATCGCGTCGAGACGGAACCCGTCGACGCCGATCCGGCACCAGTAGCGGACGACGTCGAAGATCGCCTCCTGGACTGCCGGGTTCTCGAAGTTGAGGTCGGGCTGGTGGGAGAAGAAGCGATGCCAGAAGTATTGCCTGCGCACCGGATCGAACGTCCAGTTCGACGTCTCGGTGTCGATGAAGATGATCCGGGCATCCTGGTACAGCTCGTCTGAATCGGACCACACGTAGAAGTCGCCATACGGCCCGTCTGGGTTCGACCGCGAGGCCTGGAACCACGGGTGCTGATCCGAGGTGTGGTTGATGACGAGGTCGATGATGACGCGGATGCCGCGGGCATGCGCCTCATCCATGAGCTCGGTGAAGTCATCGATCGTGCCGTATTCGGACTTGATCGCCGTGTAGTCGGCGATGTCATAGCCGCCGTCCCTCATGGGGGAGGGGTAGAACGGCGGGATCCAGATGCAGTCGACGCCGAGCCACTGGAGGTAGTCGAGCCGGTTGATGAGGCCCTGCAGGTCGCCGATGCCGGCACCATTCGAGTCCTCCATCGCCCGCAGCAGCGCCTCGTAGAAGACGGCCGTCTCGTACCACTTCGGATCGTCGGACAGGCCCGGCCGGGCCAGGTCTCCAAACTGGGCTGATGTCACGGCACCCTCACAGACAGGATATGGGCGACAGAACCGCGCGGGTCCAGGCGAACGAAGGGACGGCGGCCCCATTCAAAGGACTGGCCGGACAGCTCGTCGTCGACGTCGATCGCCATCTGCTCCGGCACCCCGAGCGCCTCGAAGTCGAGATCGATGAGCGCGTCATGGGTGATGAACGGATCGAGGTTGAGCACGACGATGACGGTATCGCTCGGTTCTCCCGGGTTGGACCGCTTCGAGAAGCAGATGATCTTGTCCGATGACGTCGGATGGATCGCGACATTCCGCAGCCTCTGGAGCGCGGGATGCGCGGCGCGTATCGCATTGAGCTGGGTCAACAGGGGTGTGATGCCCGTCGATTCGCCCAGCGAGTAGTCGCGCGCCTTGAACTGGTACTTCTCGTTGTCGATCTGCTCCTCGGCGCCCGGGCGCGCGATGTTCTCGGCGAGCTCGTAGCCGGAGTAGATGCCCCAGGTCGGTGCGCCGGTGGCCGCGAGGATCGCGCGGATCGCGAAGGCCGGGATCCCGCCGCGCTGCATGTACGGCGTCAGGATGTCGTGCGTCGTCGGCCAGAACGCCGGCCGGACAAGGTGATCGGTTTCGTACGCGAGCTCCAGGAGGTAGTCCTCGATCTCCTCGCGCTCGTTGCGCCACGCGAAGTAGTTGTACGACTGGTGGAACCCGATCGCACCGAGCGTCTGGAGCATCGGTGGCTTCGTGAACGCCTCGGCGAGGAAGATGACGTCCGGGTGTTTCTCCTCGAACTCGAGGAGAAGGCGGTGCCAGAATGGGAGCGGCTTCGTGTGCGGGTTGTCGATCCGGAAGAGCGTGACGCCGTGATCCACCCACAGCTCGAGCATGTCACGGATCGCGACATAGATCCCCTCGGGATCGTTGTCGAAGTTGAGAGGGTAGATGTCCTGGTACTTCTTCGGCGGGTTCTCCGCGTACGCGATCGATCCGTCCGCGCGGGTCGTGAACCACTCCGGGTGCTCGGACACCCACGGGTGGTCGGGCGATGCCTGGAGCGCGATATCGAGGGCGACCTCGAGATCGAGGGAGCGGGCCTTCGCGACGAACGCGTCGAAATCGTCGAACGTGCCGAGCTCGGGATGGATCGCGTCGTGACCGCCCTCGTGCGAGCCGATGCCGTAGGGCGAGCCCGGATCGCCCGGCTCAGCGGTCAGGGTATTGTTGCGGCCCTTCCGGTTTGTCGTGCCGATCGGGTGGATCGGGGTGAGGTAGGCGACCGTGAACCCCATGTCCTTGACCCGGTCCAGCTCGTCCGCCGCAGTCCGCAGCGTTCCGGAGACCCAGGAGCCATCGGCGTTTTGGAAGGCCCCCGTCGAGCGGGGGAAGAACTCGTACCACGAGCCGTACAGCGCCGCCTCGCGGTCGACCTTGACCTCGTACTCGGCCGAGTGGGTGAGCATGTCGCGCAGGGGATACCTCTCAAGCGCAGCCTTGACGGGCTCGGCGATGCCGTGGCTGATGAGCTGCTTCGGATCTCCACCCGCCCTCATCGCCTCGGCCGCGCGAGTGGTCGCCTCAGCCTCGGCCGAGCCGGCGGGCATGCCCTGCGCGGCGCGCTCGAGCACCTCGATGCCCTCATCGATCATGAGCTGGGAATCGACGTCCGCCTCGATCTTGAGGACCGCGTCATGGACCCACGTCCGGTACGGATCGGACCACGACTCGATGTGGAATGTCCACCGGCCGGGAGTGTCGGGGACGAGCCATCCCTCATATCGGTCGAGACCCGGCTTCGTGTCGACCATCCGCACACGCTGGAACTCCGTCCCGTCGGGGCGCGTGAGCACCGCTTCGACCGACCAGGCGTCGTGGCCCTCGCGGAAGACGGTGGCGCGTACGGGGAATGCCTCGCCGACGGTCGCCTTCGCGGGCCACCTGCCATCCTCGATGACGGGCCACACATCGACGATCGGGATGCGCCCGACGAGCGCGAAGGGCGCTCTCTGCGGCCGTTCGGACTCTGCCGCGGCGGTCACGGGGGCAGAATGACGCTCCTGGGCTGCAGGCTTCCGGTTTGTCCGGGAATTGCTCGATGTAGTCACGTGCCAAGCCTATCCAAAGTGCCGACGGCGGGCAGAGCATTGGGCGGCGATTGAGCCGACGATGGAATCAGTGTGCGCGAACGCCAGGTTCCGTTATGAGAACCAGCCCTGCATCGTCGGCGCCATCATCGCGGGCGTCGAGCAGGCGATGATGGCGCGACGTGGATCCGAACGAGCGGAGGTCTGACACAGTGTGGGGCTCGCGGCTGATGCCGCGAGCCCCACACTGTACTGATGGATCGCCGATCAGCCGTCGTCGTCCATATCGTCGCTGTCATCCGTGTCGTCGAGGTCGTCCCCGCCGCGAGTCGGCGTGTCCTCCTCGACGGTCTCGACGTCGCTTCCCTCATCGTCCCCGCATGCGGCGAGACCGAACGGGAGGGTCAGGGCAAGCCCCGCTCCGAGGAGGGCGCGCTTCCCGAGTGAGCGTGTCATCATGGCTCCTTTCGTGGTCGGTTCCGACCGATCGTAGAGCAGTGACGGCCGTCACGAAACCGGAGAGCCGATCGAGGCAGATGAACTCCACCTCGATCGGTTCTGTGGCGGCGTGCGCCAGCCGCCGGGAGCGCCAATGCACGGCGCGCAGTACCAACCGAAGCGCCGGAGCCCGGACTCGCGAGGAGGGTGTTCGCTCGTGGCAGACAGGTCACCAGAGCCGAGACTCTGGACTACGGCAGGTAGACCATGTCGAGGGCCTCATGGACCTCGCGCAGCGTCTCCTCGGCCTGGGCGTTCGCGCGTGCGATTCCGTCCCGCAGGACCTGCTGGACGTAGGCCTGGTCGTTCTCGATCTCGAGGCGGCGGGCGCGGATCGGAGCCATCATCTCGTTGATCGCCTCGGTGGCGACCCTCTTGAGCGTGCCCGCTCCGCCATCCCCGATCTCATCCGCCACCTCGACCGGATCGCGGTTGGTGGCGAGCGCGGTGAGCTGGACGAGGTTCGAGACCTCGGGGCGGCCGACCGGGTCGAAGGTGATGCGGCGCTCGGAGTCGGTGACGGCCTTCTTCAGGAGCTTCGCCGTCTCATCGGCCGTCATGCCCAGCTCGATCGTGTTGCCGCGCGACTTCGACATCTTCTGCCCGTCGAGGCCCAGCACCGAGGGCGCCTCCGAGAGGAGCGCCTGGGGGCGGGGGAAGATCGGGTGCGTCGCGCCGGCGGCGCGGCCGTAGCGCCGGTCGAAGCGCTGGGCGATGACGCGGGCCTGCTCGAGGTGGGGGAGCTGGTCCTTGCCGACGGGCACGACATTCGCCTTGCAGAAGAGGATGTCGGCGGCCTGGTGGACCGGGTAGGTGAGGAGCAGGCCTGACATGGGGCGGTTGCCGGATGCGTCGAGTTCGGCCTTGACCGTCGGGTTCCTCCGCAGCTCCGAATCGGTGACGATCGAGAGGAAGGGCAGGACGAGTTCGTTGAGGGCGGGGATCTGCGAGTGCGGGAAGATGACGGCGCGCTCCGGGTCGATGTCGATGGCGAGGTAGTCCGTCACGAGGCCGTAGACGCGGTCCCTGATCTCGCCGACGGCGTCGCGGTCGGTGATGACCTGGTAGTCGGCGATGACGAGCCAGCTGTCGACGCCCGCATTCTGCAGCTCGACCCTGTTCCTCAGGGAGCCGAAGTAGTGGCCGAGGTGGAGCCGGCCGGTCGGCCGGTCCCCGGTCAGCATCCTGAACGGGGAGGCATCCTCGCGGATCTTCTCCTTCAGCTCGTCGCTGAGCCTCTCCGACCGACGCAGGGAGGCCTCGTCGACCGTCGATTCGAGATCGACAATCTCGTCACTGTGCATGGATCATCCTTTCCGGTGCCCGCGCTGTCGCAGACAGGGAACATTCTAAGACGGGTTCGACAGGTAGAGGCGAATCGACTGTCCGTTGACCATGACGGTCGACCCCGGCAGCGCCAGCTCATCGAACCGTTTCGGCCGCGGCTCGGCGGAATCCCAGACCAGGTCGAACGGTCGCCCGCGACCGGTCGGGACCGTGAATTCCGCATCGTCGACGAGGCCATTGATCATGAGGAGCGCGTCGACATCCCGGCCCCCGCCCGACCGCAGCATCTGGAACGTCCGCGAGGACGGCTCGAACCACTTCCACGCCGGCATCTCCGCGCCGCCGCGGTCGATCCACGTGACATCGGGGAGGCTGTCGCCCGTCCGGGGTGTGCCGGAGAAGAACCCGGCTGGCCGGAACACCTCGTGCTCGCGGCGGAGCTGAAGGAGATGGGAGACGGTCGCGTGGAAGTCGTCCTGCCACGGCTCGGTCCGCCAGTCGATCCACGACAGCTCGTTGTCCTGGCAGTACGGGTTGTTGTTGCCGTCCTGGGTGCGCGCGATCTCATCGCCCGCCGTCATCATCGGCGTGCCCGAGGAGAGGAGGAGGGTGCCGATGAGGTTCCGCATCGACTTCAGCCGCGCCTCGAGGAGTTCGGGATTATGCCCCTCCGCGCCGTGGTTCCACGACCGGTTGTCGTTCGTGCCGTCGCGGTTGCCCTCGAGGTTCGCCTCGTTGTGCTTCCCGTCGTACGTGACGAGATCCCGCAGGGTGAAGCCGTCGTGGGCCGTGATGAAGTTGATCGACGCGAACGTGCCGCGCCCGCCCGGGGTGCGTCCCCGGGAGAACAGGTCGGCCGAGCCGGACAGGCGGGTGACGAGCTCGCGGGAATCATGCGGCTTGTGGCCGTCGACCTGGACGCGCTGGTCTGTGAGCCAGAACGAGCGGACCGCGTTGCGGAAGCGGTCATTCCAGTCCGCCGTCGGCGAGGGGAACTGGCCCGTGCGCCAGCCGTTCGGACCCAGATCCCACGGCTCGTTGATGAGTTTGCGGGAGCGCAGAACAGGATCCGTCGTCATCGCCACATAAAAGGGATGGTGGGGGATGAACTCCCGGCCCTGGCGGCCGAGGGTGACGGCGAGGTCGAAGCGGAAGCCGTCGATGCCGACCTTCTCGACCCAATAGCGCAGCGAGTCGAGCGCCATCTGCGTGACCCTCCGCAGGCGGAAGTCGAGCGAATTGCCGGTACCCGTCACGTCCCAGAAGTCGGCCGGGTTCGTGCCCGACTGCATGTAGAACGAGGACTCGCCCAGCCCCCGCCAGGAGAGGGTGGGGCCGTCGATCCCGGCCTCGCACGTGTGGTTGTAGACGACATCGAGGATGACCTCGATGCCCGCCTCGTGGAGGAGGGACACCATGCCCTTGACCTCCCGCAGCACGGCCGATGGACCGGCTTCCTGCGCTGCCTTCGTCGCGTACGACGGCTCGGGGGCGAAGAATCCGAGCGTGTTGTAGCCCCAGTAGTTCGTCAGACCCTTCTCGATGAGGAACGGCTCGGGCAGCTTCGCGTGGATCGGGAGCAGCTGGAGGGCGGTGATGCCGAGCTCCTTGAGGTGGGTGATCGTCGCGGGATGAGCCACACCCGCGTATGTCCCCCTCAAGTGGGCCGGGACCCCCGGCATCGCCATCGTCAGTCCGCGCACGTGTGCCTCATAGATGACGGTCGTGCTCCACGGCAGGTCGAGCGTCCCGACCGGTCCGTCGTAGCTCTCATCGACGACGACCGAATGCGGCACGTGGGGCGCGGAGTCCAGCTCCGAGAGCCTGCGCCGACCGGGCAGGGGATGGAGGCTGTCGTCCACCTGGTGGGAGTAGACTGCCGGCCCGAGGTCGTAGTCGCCGGCGACGCCCAGTGCGTACGGGTCGACGAGAAGCTTCGCCGGGTTGTGCCGCATACTGGCGTCCGGGTCCCATCTGCCGTGCACCCGAAAGCCGTAGTGCTGGCCGGGCTTGATGCCCGGGATGAAGCCGCTCCACACGCCCAGCTCGGGCCCGTTGAGGGCGAACCTGCGCTCGCGGATCGTCCCGGCACCGTCAATGTCCACCGCGCAGAACTCGACGAGCGAGGCATGCGTCGAGACGACCGAGACGTCGATGCCATCCGGCAGCACCGTGACTCCGAGTCGGTTCGCGCGGATCCTCCTCGGCAGGGTCTGCTCCGGGGCCCGCGCCACGTAGCGGGCGGGTGTGCGGGCGTGTCTGGAAGTTCGAGTCACGGGCACAGTCTCTCACTTTTGGATCAGCGACTCGGACACGTTGCCCGGTGTGCAGACCCTTCCACCCATGGCGCACATCTCTTGGGAGAAATCCGTCAAAGGTGGCACGCTAGGAGGCATGAGGATTGTTGTCTGTGTAAAACACGTGCCCGACGTGCAGGCCGAGCGAGTGCTCGGCGATGAGGGCTTCCTTGTCCGCGGCGACGACGATGTGCTGAACGAACTCGATGAGAACGCCGTTCAGGAGTCCGTCGATCTCGCCGGCGGCGACGGTGAGGTCATCGCCCTCACCATGGGGCCGGAGGATGCGGTCGACGGCCTTCGCCGGGCTCTCGCCCTCGGCGCCGATCGTGCGATCCACGTCTGTGACGACCGGGCCGCGGGTTCCGATGTGCTCGGCACCGCCCGCGTTCTCGCCGCGGCGATCAGGCAGCTCGGCGAGGAGGCTCCGATCGACCTCGTCGTCACCGGCATGGCCGCCCTCGACGGGATGACGGCGACGATTCCCTCTGCCCTCGCCGCCCACCTCGACCTGCCGGCGCTCACGCTCGCGAAGACGGTCGAGCTCACCGGCACCGTCCTGCGGATCACGCGGACGATGGGATTCAGTGACGAGGTCCTCGAGGCAGACCTGCCCGCGATCCTCTCCGTCACCGACCAGGCGAACGAGGTGAGGTACCCGAACTTCAAGGCGATCATGGCCGCGAAGAAGAAGCCGATCGACGAGATCGACCTCGATGATCTCGGTCTCGGCGATGGACTCGTCGGTGCTGCCGGGGCCGGCACCCGCGTGACGAACGCCGTCGAGCGGCCCCCGCGGGACGCGGGCGAGGTCCACAACGATTCAGGCGACGGCGGCCGGAGGCTCGCCGACTACATCCTTGGAGTGATGAAGTGAAACTCGATACCGTCCTCGTCATCTCCCGCCACGACGGCACCGCGCTGTCGGACTCGTCGCGGGAGGTCCTCACCGCGGCCCGTGCGATCGCGGACCGCGTCGTCTCCGCCACCTTCGGCCAGCCCCCGGTTGAGGAGCTCGCCCGCTACGGCGCCGATGAGATCCTCGTCGTCGACCCGGACTCCGTCACGTCGACGGGGGCCGATCTCAATCATCCGGCGGTCTGGGCGGCTCTCGCTCTTGCCGCGGCCGAGCGGGTCAACCCGCGCGCGGTCCTCATGGCCTCCTCCTACCTGGGGAAGGAGATCGCGGCCCAGGCCGCGGTCCACTTCGATTCGGGCGTCGTCGTCGACGCGGACGCGGTCTCGGCCGTGGGCGGCCAGCTTGCCATCACGAAGGCCGTCTTCTCCGGGACCTGGGCGACACACGATGAGATCATCCGGGGCGTCGCCGTCGTCGCGCTGCGCCCGACCGCGGTTGAGGCCGTGCCCCGGGACGTCACCGACGCCACGGTCGCGCCGCTCGAGATCACCGTGCCCGAACGCGCGAAGCGGACCCGGCTCGTGTCGCGCCAGAAGCGCGACCATGTCGGACCGAACCTGGCCGAGTCCCAGGTCGTCGTCGTGGGCGGCCGCGGCGTCGACGGCGACTTCGGCCCCGTCCGCGAGCTCGCCGACCTGCTCGGCGGCGCGGTCGGCGCGACCCGGGTCGCGTGCGACGAGGGATGGATCGACCACTCGGCACAGATCGGCCAGACGGGCGAGACGGTCGCACCCCGGCTCTACATCGGACTCGGCGTCTCCGGCGCCGTCCACCACACCTCGGGCATGCTCGCCTCCGAGCACATCGTCGCCGTGTGCGACGACTCCGAGGCCCCGATCTTCGAGATCGCGAACTTCGGGATCGTCGGGGACGTCAAGGACGTCATGCCGCAGGCGATCGCGGCTCTCAGGGAGGCAGGGCTCTAGGTGATCTACCTGGACTGGGCGGCAACGGCACCGCTGTCGGAGACGGCGAAGCAGGCCTGGCTCGAGGCGACGGCCGTCACCGGCAACGCCTCGGCGACGCATGCGGCGGGCCGGGCGGCCCGCTCCGTCCTCGAGGACGCGCGCGAGCAGATCGCATCCGTCCTCGGCGTCGACCCGCCGGAGGTCATTGTCACCTCGGGGGGAACGGAGGCCGACAACCTCGCGGTCGCCGGTCCGGCAGCCCGCGGCCGGGTCCTCTACTCGGCCATCGAGCATCCCGCCGTCCGTGAGGCGGCCGAACTCCACGCCCCGACCCACGCCGTCATCCCCGTGACGGCGGACGGGGTGGTCGACATGACGGCGCTGGAGTCGATGCTCGATGAGGACGTCAGCCTCGTCTCGGTCATGGCGGCCAACAACGAGACCGGCATCATCCAGCCGCTGGCCGAGATCGCCGCCCTCGTCCGGGAGCGGGCGCCGCAGGCACGGCTCCACACGGACGCCGTCCAGGCGGTCGCGAGCCTCGACATCCCGAAGGATTATGCGATGTCGATCTCGGGTCATAAGCTCGGCGCCCCGGTCGGGGTCGGCGCCCTCATCGCAGCCCGCGACTACCCCCTCGTTCCTTTGGAGGGCGGCGGCGGGCAGGAGCGCAGGGTCCGCTCCGGCACACTCAACGTCGCGGGTGCGGCCGCGCTCGCGGCCGCACTGTCCGAGGCGGTCGAGCTGCGATCCGAGCGGGAGGCGCGTCTGCGGGCGCTCGGCGTGCGGGTCGCGGCGGCCTGCGTTCGCGCGGGCGGCAGCCTGAGCGGCGGGGACGTCCCGCGCCTGGCACATATCGTCCACGCACTCTTCCCTGCGACTGACCCTGAGGCGCTGCTGCTCGGGCTCGACATGGCGGGGATCGCCTGCTCGACCGGGTCCGCCTGCTCGGCGGGCGTCTACCGGCCCTCGAGGGTTCTCGAGGCGATGGGTGTCGATGAGGCCTCGACCCCGCTGCGATTCTCGCTCGGCGAGGGGACGACGGAGGCGGACGTCGACGCACTCGAGCGCGCTCTCCCGGCCGCGGTCGACATGGCACGGCGGGCGGTGCGCGCATGAGAGTCCTGGCTGCGATGTCCGGCGGGGTCGACTCCGCCGTCGCGGCGGCGCGAGCCGTCGACGCGGGGCACGATGTCGTCGGCGTCCATATGGCGCTGTCGAAGTCCCGCGCCGAGCACAGGAGCGGCAGCCGCGGCTGCTGCTCGGTCGAGGATGGCTACGACGCCCGCAGGGCGGCCGACAAGCTCGGCATCCCCTACTACGTGTGGGACCTGTCCGACGATTTCGAGGACACGGTTGTCGCCGATTTCCTCTCCGAATACTCGGCTGGCCGCACCCCCAATCCGTGCGTGCGATGCAATGAGCACGTGAAGTTCGCGGCCCTTCTCGAGCGCGGTCTGTCGATGGGATTCGACGCTGTGTGCACGGGCCACTACGCGGACCTGCGCGACGTCGAGGACGGCTCGGGCGTGCGCCACGAGCTGCACAGGGCCGCGAATCATCCGAAGGATCAGTCCTACGTCCTCGCCGTCATGGGCAAGCAGGTCCTCGGCAATGTCCTCTTCCCGCTGGGCGATGTGCCGACGAAGGATGAGGTCCGCATTGAAGCCGCCGCGCGCGGCCTCGGCGTCTCCCTCAAGCCGGACTCGTACGACATCTGCTTCATCGCCGACGGCGACACGAGGGGATTCCTCCGTCAGCGGCTCGGCGAGAACCCCGGCGAGATCGTCGACGAGTCGGGTGCGGTCGTCGGGGAGCACCTCGGCGCGTTCGCCTACACGATCGGCCAGCGCCGCGGCCTCGGCCTCGGCATCCCCGCCAAGGACGGCCTGCCCCGGTTCGTCACGAAGGTCGACATCGAGACGAACCGCGTCCACGTCGGCCCTGTCGAGGCTCTCGATGTCCGGCGCATCATCGGCGCCGACACCGTCTGGCTCGCCCCCGATATCGACCCTGCGGAGCCGCTGCGGGCCGGTGTTCAGGTGCGCGCCCACGGCCGCGAGATCGCCGCGACCGTTCGACTCGAGGACGACCGGCTCGTCATGGACCTTGACGAGCCGCTGCGCGGCCTCGCCGCGGGCCAGTCCGCCGTCGTCTACTCGGGCAGCCGGGTCCTCGGCCAGGCCACGGTGGAGGAGACAGCATGAGTGAGATGCCGCTGGCGCGGATCGAACACGACACCGATGCGCTGTCGCGCAACGATCCCACCCTGCTGACGCGTCTCAGCAGGTTCCTCCTCGTCCGCGACGGCCAGATCGCCGTCGACGCGGACGGCCTCGTCCATGTCCCCGCCACGGATCTTCCGGATGAGCTCCTCTCGTGGGACCACCTGTCCTACCTCGGCCGGAGCGACGGCGAGCATTGGGCCGTCGTCCACCTCGACGCGACCGAATTCAAGCTCGATCCGGAGGGTATGCCCTACGGCGACCGACGGATCACCGCCCTCCACCACCGGGAGTTCGTGTCGCTGAGGAAGATTGGCCACGAGCTGTCGGGGATCGAGGCCGGCCTGGCAACGGCCGCGACCGCGCTCGGGGCCTGGCGGGAATACCGGACGCACTGCCCGAGCTGTGGTGGAGTCCTCGGCCCGCGGGCCGCAGGATGGGAGGGCGCGTGCCGCGACTGCGACCTTATCCTCTACCCGCGCACCGACCCGAGTGTCATCATGGCGATCAGGGACGGCCGGGACCGCCTGCTGCTCGGCCACGCCTCGAACTGGGAGCCGACCCGCTACTCCTGCCTCGCGGGCTTCGTCGAGGCCGGTGAATCACTCGAGCGCGCGGTCGCCCGCGAATCCTTCGAAGAGGCGGGCGTCACCATCACGAGGGTCGAATACTTCGGGTCACAGCCGTGGCCGTTCCCCCGCTCGCTCATGGCCGCCTTCCGGGCGTGGACGGACTCTGAGGCCATCGAGGTCGACGGCGAGGAGATCACGAAGGCTCGGTTCTTCACCCGCGAGGAGCTCACGGCGGAGATCGAGTCGAACCGTCTGACCGTCCCCATGGCCTCCTCCGTCGCCCGCTACCTCATCGAGGACTGGTACGGGGGCCCGCTGCCCGTGCCGCCCACTGACTGACGGGGTCGCGAATCGCCGCGGGCCGCAGGCCCGGCTGTGACCGTCATACCGGCGTCCCGGCCGCGTGGCCGATGCATTCGTCGACCCGGGCGGACTGTGGGGGCCGAGCGGCCGCGCATGAGGCCGCACCGAATCGGTCGCGAACCCGCCCTGCGTACCGACGGGCCGGGCACTCCTCGCCATCCACGGCGGCGGGGGAGTGCCAGTCGGCCGTGACACACTGACCGAGGAGGATTTATGGATGTTGAACAGCTTTTATCGGCCCTCGACCCGGATCAGCGGACGGTCGCCGAGCATCTTCGCGGACCCCTCGTCGTCCGGGCGGGCGCCGGCACCGGCAAGACCCGGGCGATCACGTACCGGATCGCCCACGGCGTTCTCGTCGGCGCCTATGAGCCGACGAACGTCCTCGCCGTCACTTTCACCGCCCGCGCGGCGGGGGAGATGAGGAGCAGGCTGCGGGACCTCGGTGCGCACGGTGTCCAGGCACAGACCTTTCACGCGGCTGCACTGCGTCAGCTCTCCTACTTCTGGGCACACGCGGTCGGCGGCCCCATGCCCCAGCTTCAGGAGCACAAGGCAGGGCTCGTCGCCCAGGCCGCGGGCCAGCTCGGGATGAGCGTGGATAGGACGACGATCAGGGACCTCGCCTCGGAGATCGAATGGTCGAAGGTCTCGCTCGCGGGGCCGGAGCACTACGTCGAGCGTGCGCAGAGCGCGGCGCGGGAACCGGTGTCCGGGATGAGCCACGAGGCGATCCAGCGTCTTATCCTCGCCTACGAGGAGGCGAAGTCCGCCCGCGGCGTCATCGACTTCGAGGACATCATCCTCATCCTCATCGGCATCATGTCGGAGCGCGATGACATCGCCCGCCAGATCCGCCACCAGTACCGGCACTTCGTCGTCGACGAGTATCAGGACGTGTCGCCGCTCCAGCAGCGGCTCCTCGACCACTGGCTCGGGGAGCGCACCGACCTGTGCGTCGTCGGCGATGTCTCGCAGACCATCTACTCCTTCACGGGGGCGACGCCGCGCTACCTGAGGGACTTCCGGAAGCGATTCAAGGACGCGGCTGAGATCGAGCTCGTCCGCGACTACCGCTCGACACCGCAGGTGGTCGACGTCGCCAACCGTGTCATCGCACCCGGCCGGCTCGCGGGTTCGGTCAAGCTCGTCGCCCAGCGCCCCTCGGGACCCTCTGTCAGCTTCCGGGACTACGACGATGATGATGCTGAGGCGAAGGATGTCGCCGCACGGATCCTCGCCCTTCAGGACCGCGACGTACTCCTCTCTGAGATCGCGATCCTCATCCGCACGAACGCACAGAGCCAGGCCTTCGAGTCCGCACTGTCGGCCGTCGGTATCGGGTTCACGATCCGCGGCGGTGAGCGCTACTTCTCCCGTAAGGAGGTGCGCGAGGCGATGGTCATGATGAGGACGCTGGCACGCAGCGGCGTCGACGCCACCATGCCCGACGCCGTCCGGGAGGTCGTCGGCAGGCTCGGCTGGTCGTCCGATGCCCCGAAGAGCGCGGGCGCCCAGCGCGAGCGGTGGGAGGCGCTCAACGCGCTCGTCACCCTCGCGGATGACATCGACAAGGCGCGCGGCGCCGACCTGTCCGGCTTCGTGTCCGAGCTCGAGGAGCGTGCCTCGACCCAGAATGCCCCGACGATCGAGGGCGTGACGATCTCGACGATGCACGCGGCGAAGGGTCTGGAGTGGGACGCGGTGTTCCTTGTCGGGATGAGCGAGGGCCTCATGCCCATCTCCCTCGCCGAGACCCCCGCGGCCGTCGACGAGGAGCGTCGCCTCCTCTACGTCGGTGTCACCCGTGCTCGGGAGCATCTCCACCTCTCCTACGCGAGGTCGCGGAGTGCCGCGGGCCGCGGCAATCGCAGGCGGACCCGGTTCCTCGACGGGATTTGGCCCGAGGAGGAGAACGTCTCTCGGGCCACGAAGAACCGGCGCCGCTCGAAGGAGGCCGCCGTCGACTTCGAGCTCAATCATCCCCAGGATGTTGCTCTGCTCAACGACCTCAAGGCGTGGCGGCGGATCCAGGCGGAGGAGGAGCGCAGGCCCGCCTACATGATCCTCGTCGACTCGGTCCTCATGTCGATCGCCGCTGCCAAGCCCGCGACCATCGCCGAACTCGGCCGCGTCAAGGGAATCGGTATGACAAAGCTCGACCGCTATGGTGCCGCCATCCTCGCCGTCGTCGACGGGCACGCGTAAGAGCTCCGCTATGCCCGGAACACGTTGGCCGCGCACCCACAGCTCGCGTGCCGCTCCACACGCTCGATGAACGGCCAGAGCGGAGGCGGTGGTATGTGGAGGATCGACGACGAGAGCCGCGGTTCCATGTCCCTGTTCGTCGCGAATTCGACGAGCTCGCTGACGACGAGTGAACAGACCTGAAGCGCGCTCGCGGCATCTGCCTCGAGCATGGACAGGCGGCCGGCCTGGGCGGCGAGCAGCGGCCATACCTCATCCCGATCCGTGCGGGCCGATTCGACGCATTCGATGCACGGGGTGCCGGTGACGAATGGGCCGACCTGGATATCCGACTCGGCGATGACGACCGGCAGGTACGGCACATCCTCCGCCAGGCACGTCCGAGCGGTGTGGAGGGGATAGACGCGGGAGCTGATCGAGACGACGATCGACTGCGCGTTGCGGCTGCCGGCCGGGCGCAGGCGTGGCCGGAGCACGGTGTCGAGTGGTTTGCCGAAGGTTGACAGCCCGAGTAGGCGCGCGACCGACTCCGAGACCGGGGTCGGATCGATGACGCGGATGGCGGAGAAGCCGTAGAGGTCGGCTGTGAGGGCGAGTTGGGCGCCGATGAGTCCGGCGCCGCGGATTTCGAGGGCGAAGTCACCGATCCCCTCCACGCCCTTGACACCGGCTCTGGCCGCGGCGGCCCGTTCCGACCGGGTCATCGTGCTCGTGCCGGGACGATCCTCGGCGAGGCCGGAGTTCCGCACCTCATTCCAGATCTTGCGTGCGCGGTCCGCGTCGACCTGATTCGATCGCGCCCACTGGTCGATGTCCTCGATCGTGCAGGGGTTGCGCAGGAGGCTGAGCAGGGGAATCTCGCGGGGATAGAGCCCGGAGAAGACGGCGCTGCGGGCGGGGGAGAGACCGAGCTGAACCGTCTCATTATCGCGCCAATAGAGTCCAAGGCCCTCGGGAAGCTGCATGCGCCCACACTAGGGCGCGAGGGACAGCCCTCCCTCAGTTATCCACAGCTCACCGCTCGGTCGGGGGCAGCGGTTCCTCCGGCCCGGAGGGGTCCTCCCCGGCCTCCTCATCGGCGAAGATGTCGGCGAGCAGGTCATCGATCTCCGTCGCAAGGTCCGACGTGTCGTCGGCGAGGAAGAGATCGGGCTTGTCGAGATCGCCCGAATCGGGCAGAAGATCGGGATGAGACCAGAGGTATTCGCGAGAATCCTGGTCGCCCTTTGCGAGCGCCATCCTCCAGAACGCCGCGGCCTCCCGGACCTTCCGCGGGCGCATCTCGAGGCCGACGAGGTTGCCGAATGTGACCTCGGCGGGACCGCCCGTGGCGCGGCGGCGGGTGAACATCTCCCGCAGAGCGGCCGCGTGGGGCAGATGGCCGACGGTGGCGAGATCGGTGACCTCGGAGACCCAGCCCTCGATGAGGGCGAGGATCGTCTCGAGCTGCGTGAGGATTGCACCCTGGGATTCGGTCGGAGCGGGGCTGAAGACGTCCGTGAGGTCGATCTCGGGCATCGCCTGAGGGTTCGACATGTCGATGCCGCGCAGCTGCTCCTCGACGGCACCCATGTCGATGGTGATATCCCGCGCCCACGCCTCGATCGTGTCGAGAAGGTAGGCGCGCAGCCAGGCGGAGGAGGCAAAGAGTCGAGCATGGGCCTGCTCGCGGACGGCGACGAAGAGGATGACCTCATCGAGCGGGGCCTCGAGATCCTCGGCGAAGTCGGCGATATTGGCGGGGACGAGCGCGGTCGTGTGGCCCTCGACGAACGGCAGGCCGGTGTCCGTCGAGCCGAAGGACTGCCGGGCGAGCTCGGCGAGGGCGGCGCCGAACTGCATGCCGGTCATCGACGCCATCATCTGTTCCATGAAGGTGCCGGCCTGATCACCGAGCATCCCCTTCATCTCCTCGGGCATCTGCTCCATCTGCTCCTGCATGGCACGCGTGAAGGCGGCGGTCAGGTTCTTCGCGACGGGCTCGGTCATGCGGCGGAAGGTCGACTGAGCATGGGCGATCCAGTCGAGCCGGCTCCACGCCTGCGCGGGACCGTACGATGGGTCGAAGGCCGTCACCTCGTTCAGCCACATGTCGGCGAGCTCGAGATTGGATTTGGCGCGTGCGACGTCGCCCTCGGTGAGTGTGTCGACACCGTCCCTCGTCAGCGACTGGCGGGCGACCTGCTCGGCGATCTGCCAGTTGACCGGACCATCGGGCGCTCCGGCGAGCATGGAGCGCAGCTGGCCCATGAGGACAGAGAAATCTGGGCCGGAGGGGTTCATGCGGGACAGTGCGGCCGGGTCGAAGCCCTGCGCCTCCATCGACGCGATGACCTCCTCGGCAGCCTGGTCGCCGAGGACGGCACGCAGCATCTCTTTCCACTGATCGTCGCGCGGATTCGGTTCACTCACGTCGTACTCCTCGGTTGTCTGAGCTCAAGGCTAGTGGAGGGAGAAGCCCGGAGGCCAGCATGCCAGCTGACGGCGAAAAAACGTGACCGACTGCCGCCCGAGCCCGGTTGGGGTGCATGATGGTGCGGTGAGAAGCCACCGCGATGACGTCACGCCCACGCCCCCGAGAGTGCTCCTGGGCGGGGTGCTCTCCGTCGCGTTCGGGGCCCTCCTTCTGTGGCAGACCTTCATGCCGACGACCTACCTCTATCAGGCTCCCGGGCCGGCGCTGTCCGTCGTCGAACTCAACGGTGAGCCGGTGGTCGAGCTGACCGACTTCGAGGCGGAGACGCACCCGAGCGACACGGAGCTCCTCATGACGACGGTGTCGACCTTCGGCAACCCGGACGAGTCGGTCATCGGATCCGCGGCCGTCCAGGCTCTGCTCGACGACGACAAGAACCTGCTGCCCGTCAGGTCGATCTACAGCCCCGAGGTGACAAGCGAGGAGGTGCGCTCGTCGAGTGCGGCGATGATGGACGCGTCGCAGATCGACGCCGTCCTCGCGGGCTACGGCCAGGCGGGCATCGACATCCCCGTGACGCTGACGATCGCGGGCTTCTCCGAGGGCTCGAACGCCATTGGCCGGCTCGAGCCGGGCGATGAACTCGTCGCCCTCAGCGGGCCCGGCGGCGACCGGGTCGAACCTGCCACCTTCCGGGAGCTGAAGGACTACCTCGCCGATATTGAACCGGGGACGGAGCTGACGGCGACGGTGACGAGAGGAGAGGCGGAGCGGTCGGCGACGTTCGCGACCCTGCCCGCACCCGAGGGCGAGGGATCGCTCCTCGGCATCTCCGTCATGTCCCAGCCGGCGCCCGGAGCGCCGGGCGCCGACATCAGCCTCGAGAACGTCGGCGGGCCCAGTGCGGGCCACATGTTCGCCCTGCGGATCTACGACCTCCTGACGGAGGGTTCGATCGGCGGAGAGAACGTCATCGCCGGCACGGGCACGGTCGCGGCCGATGGGACGGTCGGGCCGATCGGCGGGATCGAGCACAAGCTCGTCGGAGCCAGACGTGCCGGCGCGGACTACTTCCTCGCCCCGGTCGACAACTGCAAAGAGGTCGAGGAGGTGGCGGGCCTGCAGGTCATCGCCGTCGCCTCCCTCGACGATTCGGTCGCAGCCCTCGAGGCCATCCGCGACGGCCGTACGGAGGGCCTGCCCTCCTGCGGCTGATGCGGAGGCGAGACCGTCCGTTCGACCATGGCGGGTACGGCAGGCGGCGGTGGGACCGACCTATTCGAAGGTGGCTCTGAGGGCCGCGACGAGGCCGGGGACGGCGTCGGGGCTGCCGGCGACCATCTCAT
Source organism: Flaviflexus salsibiostraticola (assembly GCF_003952265.1). NCBI lineage: Bacteria > Bacillati > Actinomycetota > Actinomycetes > Actinomycetales > Actinomycetaceae > Flaviflexus > Flaviflexus salsibiostraticola. Next base: position 1,256,502 of record NZ_CP034438.1, on the reverse strand, counting down.
CGGAGTCGTTGGAGCGCGTGCGCACGCAGCACCAGCTCTGGCCCTCACGCATGAAGCCGACCGCCATGCGCACATCCTCCCGCTCGGGGTGCTCGGACAGGGCGATGAGGGCGCGCTGGGGGTCCTTCGGCAGATCCTTCTCTGCCGAGGGCGGCACGATGATCCGTTCGGCGACGATCGCAGCGCCGTCCACCTCGTCCGGCCACGCGAGCTGGGCGAGAAGCTCTTCGAGTGTGTTCGCCTGGGGCAGACCCTCCTGCTCGACGGAGAAGAGCGTGTGCGGGTCGGTGATCGCGTTGACGGCGACATCGGCGGGCAGCTCCGCCGCGAGCTCGGGTGTCGCCTCGAGGGCGGGAACGGCGCGGATGATCGCGAAGACCCGGATCGGCGCGTCCCAGCCGTCGGTCGCGACGAACTTCTCGATCTCGGTTACGGCATCTCGCAGAGCCGCCAGCTTGGGGTCAATATCCATGGGGATATCGTGTCACACCGGAGTTTGGGAATGGGCTGGGAGCGCCTCTGCCGCTTGCGATACGGTAGAAGGGTACACCGTCCCCAGTATGGAGAATCCTGTGACCACTTCCTCATTCCCGAACCGCCCGTGGAACGCGGGCGGGGGAACGACGGCGAGACCCGGCGGCGGCGGAGCCTTCATCCCGACCGTCGTCGTGCTCGGAGCCCTGCTCTTCCTGTTCGTTATGACCGCCAACGTGTGGACCGAGGTGCTCTGGTACGACCAGCTCGGCGCCGTTCGCGTCTTCTGGACCCAGTGGGGAGCACAGATCGGCGTCGGCGCCATCGGCGTGCTTATCCTCGCTGTCGTCATCTGGCTGACGATGCGGATCGCCTACCCGTCGGGTGGCATTCCCGAGCCGGGTGCGATCCGCAACCGCAGCCTCGATCCCTACCGGGATGGCATCAGCAAGTACCGGAAGCTGTCGTTCTACGGCCTGCCGCTCCTCCTCGGTGTCATGTTCGGAGCCGGGCTCGGATCCCAGTGGCGGACCGTCATGATGTTCTTCAACCGGGAGGCGTTCGGTGAGGTCGATCCCGAGTTCGGCCTCGATATCGGCTTCTTCGTCTTCACTCTGCCGATGCTGTCGCTGGTTCTCTCCTTCATTATCCGTCTCCTTGTGGCGGCCTGGATCGTCGCGCTCTTCATGCACTACCTGTATGGCGGTATCGACCCCACACAGAAGCCGATGTACTTCTCCTCGAAGGCGCGCGTCCACCTCGCGGTCCTCGGCGCCGTCTCGGCGCTGACGGCCGCAGCCTGGTTCTGGCTGTCCCGCTATGAGCTCCTCATCGGTGAGAACTACCGCTACTCCGGCGCCTCCTACACCGACGTGCAGGCGTCGCTCCCCGCCCGGGAGATCATGACGGGCGTCAGCATCATCATCGCCGGCATCTTCGTCTACGTCGCCTTCAAGGGTCGCATCCGCGTCGCCATCGCCGGCCTCGCCGTTGCCCTCATCGCCCAGATCACAGTCGGCACCGCGTACCCCGCGATCGTCCAGCAGTTCCAGGTCCAGCCCAACGCCGTCGAGCTGGAGTCGCCCTACATCCAGCGCAACATCGATGCGACGCTGACCGCGTACGGTCTCGATGACATCGAGATGATCACGTACAACGCCGAGACCGAGGCGTCGGCGGGCCAGCTCCGCGAGGACTCGCAGTCGACGGCCCAGATCCGCCTGCTCGATCCGAACATCGTCTCGCCGACCTTCAACCAGCTGCAGCAGAACCGTCAGTACTACGGCTTCGCCCAGCAGCTCGCGGTCGACAAGTACGCGATCGACGGCGAGGAGCGCGACACCGTCATCGCCATGCGCGAGCTCAATCTCGCGGGCCTCGGCGATGATCAGCGCACGTGGGTCAACGACCACACGGTCTACACGCACGGCTTCGGAGTGGTGGCCGCCTACGGCAACACCGCCCAGAGCGACGGCAGGCCGGCCTTCTTCCAGCAGGGAATCCCCTCGACGGGTGAGCTCGGTGAGTACGAGCCGCGGATCTACTTCGGCCAGAACTCGCCGACGTACTCGATCGTCGGGGCACCCGAGGGCGCTGAGCCCTGGGAGCTCGACTACCCGAACGACGATGCGCCGACCGGCCAGGTCAACAACACCTTCGAGGGTGACGGCGGACCGAAGATCGACAGCTTCTGGGTCAAGCTGCTCTACGCGACGAAATTCCGCGACCAGGAGATCTTCTTCTCCGAGCGCGTCAACGACAACTCGCAGATCCTCTACGATCGCGACCCTCACACCCGCATCGAGAAGATCGCTCCGTACCTCACGCTCGACTCGAAGGCCTACCCGGCGGTCGTCGACATGGACGGCGACGAGGATACGCCGAAGGATCTCGTGTGGATCATCGACGGTTACACGACGACGAACCAGTACCCGTACTCGGCTCGAGAGTCCCTCGAGGATGCGACGACGACGACCGATATCACCGGCCAGATCGTCGGCTACATCCCCGAAGAGGTCAACTACATCCGCAACTCCGTCAAGGCGGTCGTCAACGCCTACGACGGCTCGGTCACCCTCTACCAGTGGGACGAGGAGGATCCGATCCTCAACGCGTGGAGCAGCATCTTCCCCGGACAGCTCACCTCCCGCACGGAGATGTCTGGCGACCTCATGAGCCACGTGCGCTACCCGGAGGACCTGTTCAAGGTCCAGCGACAGTTGCTCACCCGCTACCACGTGACCGACGCGGCGTCCTTCTACTCGGGCGGCGACTTCTGGAACGTCCCGCCGGACCCGACGGTCGGCGACGGCGGCCCGGCCACGGCACAGCCCCCGTACTACCAGACGCTGCAGATGCCGGGAACGGACGAGGCGAGCTTCTCCCTGTCAACCTCCTTCATCCCCGGCGGCAATACGGATAGGAACGTCCTCACGGGCTTCCTCGCCGTCAGTGCCGACGCCGGCAGCGAGGCGGGAGAGCCGAACGAGGACTACGGCCAGCTCAGGCTTCTTGAGCTCCCGCGCGACCTGACCGTCCCGGGACCGGGACAGGTCCAGAACAGGTTCAACTCCAACGCTGAGGTCTCGACCGAACTCAACCTGCTCCGCCAGGGCGGTTCGACGGTTCTCTCCGGCAACCTGCTGACGCTGCCCGTCGGCGGTGGCCTGCTGTACGTGCAGCCCGTCTACGTCCAGGCGTCACAGGGCACGTCCTACCCGCTGCTCCAGTACGTCCTTGTGGCGTTCGGCGATCAGATCGGGTTCGCACCGACGCTCGACGAGGCGCTCGACCAGGTCTTCGACGGCGACTCCGGCGTCGAGGCGGGCGACTCCGACATCGACGCGGAGGAGCGCGAGGCCCGCGCCGAGGAGGCCCGCGAGGGCGCCACGGAGGAGCCGACCGAGCCCACCGACGAGCCCACGGTCGAGCCGACGGATGAGCCGACGGACACGGGAGCGCCGGTCATCGGTTCCCCGCAGGACCGTCTCGACAACGCGCTCAACCGAGCGCAGCAGGCCATGGAGGCCTCGTCGCAGGCGCTCGAGGATGGCGACTGGGCGGCCTACGGTCGGGCCCAGGACGAGCTGACCGATGCGATCGAAGACGCGATCGCCGCGCAGGTTGAGCTCGACACCGGCGGTAACTAGGCAACGGTGATGGCACCCCGACCGGGGTGCCATCACCATGTGAGGGGCCTAACTCGGTCCCACCTTGAGTTTCATCGGCCCCACCCACTACAGTGGAGAAGTCGCCGCGGGGTGGAGCAGTTCGGTAGCTCGCCGGGCTCATAACCCGGAGGTCGTAGGTTCAAATCCTGCCCCCGCCACCAAGTGACAGAGGCCCGGTTCTTCGGAACCGGGCCTCTTCTGTGTTCGGCGGCCGCAGTGCCGCGGCGCCGGCTCGCGGACAGTGATCAGTCCGTGGGCGAGCGTCGCTCGATGCGTGAGTTATAGGCCAAAAAGTGTGTCTGGGTTGGGCGTGTCTAGCGTAGTTCTGTCCAGTCCAGGGCGGTGTCGTATTGGCGGGGCTGGTTCTGTTGGTGTGCCGCGTCGGCGCGGATGTGGGCGTGGTGGTCGTGGTAGCGAGCGGCTGTTGTGGCGGGGTCCTCGGGGGCTTCGGTGCGGTAGTACAGGTACCAGTCGGTCAGGGCGCGTTGGTGAGCTGGTGGCATTCCTCGATGTGTGGCGATCAGCGCCTTGAGGGGTGAGTTGATTCCGCCCTCGAGCCGGTTTGTGGTGCGCGGTATTGTGCCGGTCACTGCGTGGAGCTCTGGGTTGAGGTGGGTGAACAGGTCACCGGCCCGTGCCCGTGTGGTCAGCACTGCGAATGCTCGCCGTGATCGCAGGTGGGTGTAGTCCGTTGTGGGGTGGCCGTATCTGTCCCGGCTGATGGTTCTTTCGTTGAGCGTGGGCTTGTGGTGGGCGTGGACGCGGGCGAGTTCTTTCTGCCAGGCGATGGCTTCGTCGCGGGTGGTGACTTGCATGAGGGCTCTGGTCAGAGACAGGGCGTCTTTGGAGGGCCCGAACACGGGCCGGAACGTGGTCTGTCGTTTGACGTTGAGGAAGACGTGGAACAGGCAGCGTTGGATGTGTGTGGTGGGCCAGCTGGCGCGCAGGGCTTTGGCGATGCCGGAGCCGCCGTCAATGACGACGATGCGTGGTGGGGGCAGGGTATCCATCAGTACCTGCCAGGAGTGGGCGTTCTCTTGAGTGGCCCAGTGCCAGGCGACGACATGGGTGGGGCTGGAGGCGATGAGGCAGACCATGTTCCCGATCCATGTCCCGTCGAGAATGAGGACGTCATGGACTTCTCCGGTGAGGATTGGGCGCGGCTGGATCTGCCATAGGTGTGCGATCTTGCGCCGGAACGTGCGCGGTGAGATCCCGACTGTTGCCGGGTCGAAGCTATCGAGGAGCCAGGACACGAACCAGCGCAGCACGTGCCGGTCGGTCAGGGCCGGCTTGGTCAGGGTGGTGGAGCTGCCGCAGCGAGTGCATCGGAACCGTTGGGCACCTGCTGTGGTGTAGCCATTCTTCTTCAGTGAAGCAGAGCAGATATCACACGTACGCCGGTAGGTGGGAGAAGGCATGGATTTAATACTCCAGAAGTATTAAATGTCAGACCTTCTCCCATGCCCTCAACGATAAACCAGGATCAGAGACACACTTTCTGACCTATAGCTCCGATGCGCGGCAGACCGGCGGCCCACAGTGCGAGCAGTACGAGAACCGGCTGGAAGAACAGTCGGCCGAGCCTCTTCGCATCAGTGTCGAGTCCGAAGGCGTCGATCCCCTCGACGTACTGGCCGATGTTGCCGGGAAAGATCGCCACATAGAACAGGGCGAGGGCGATACCCGCCCACCGACGATGGTCGGGCAGGAGGAGCAGGGCGAGGCCGAGGCCGATCTCAATGGCGCCGGATCCGAGGACGACCAGGTCCTCGTCGACCGGCACCCAGCTGGGCACCTGCGCCTGGAACTCCTCCCGCGCAACCGTAAGGTGAGCGAGGCCGACAAGAGTCATGCCGCCGCCGAGGATGAGGCGGGTGGCGTTCCGTGAACGCGTGATCCAGAGGGGCTCTGCCACGTCTGCTCCTACAGCTTGATGGAGACCACGGGAGGGCCCTCGAGCTCGTCGGATCCGCCCTTCGGCTCCATGGTGAATCCGAGCTCTGCGCTCGCAGGGATCGGCAGGGACTCAACGCCGGGATGGGCGGGGTCGATGACTCCCATGGGTGTGGCACCGTCGCCGCTGATGAGCCACATTTGCATGTCCTGATCCTCGGGGATGGTGACGTTCGCGGTCTGGACGCGGATGAGCCCCTCGTCGACAGAGGCCATGACGGTGATCCGCGCGGATTCATCTCCGGGCAGCGTCGCCTCGGCGATCGAGAGGTCCTCGGCCTCCATGAGACGGTCGAGCTCGGTCCGTTCGGTCTGGATGGCCTCCACCTGACTGCGCAGCTCATCTCGGTCATCGATGAGTCCGACGACGACGGCGGCGAAAGCGACGGAGGCGGCGGCACCGACGCCCGCAAGGGCGAGGGAGATGCGCTTCCACTTCGATGATTCGCGACGGAACTCGTCGAGGGAGACGACTCCGCCGCCCGTGGGTTTGGGAGATTCGTCGATCGCACGGGGGAGCGCAGTCTCCTCGGGAATGGAGAGGATGCGAGCCGTGATCTCATCCGAGGGCCGTTCGGGGACGTCGCTCAGAGCGAGTGCCGAGGCGGTCTCGGAATAGTCGGCGACGAGGAGCGCAAAGTCCGGATCCCGCTCCTCGAGGGCGAGGGCGAGGGACTCCTCGTCGGGGGCGAGCCCGCCGAAGACGAGTCCGGCGGCGAGGTGTTCTCTATCGATCATCGGACTCCCTCCATCTGTTCACGCAGTCTCTTCAAACCGTCCCTGATCCTTGTCTTCACTGTCCCGAGCGGAATGCCGGTGCGCTCTGCGGCCTGCTGATGGGTGAGGCCCTCATAGTAGACGAGGGCGATGACGCGCCCCTGCTCGGGCGGCAGCGTCCGCAGCGCAGTAGCTGCGCGAGCGGATTCGATACGGGTCTCCACCTCGTCGTCGACGCCGCCGTGGAATCCGGCCGTCAGGTTGATCTCCCGGATCCCCTGAACAGTCTCGCGGGTCCGCTGAGACTGGGTGGAGCGCACGCAGTCGATCGCTCGCCGGCGGGCGAGGGTGACGAGCCAGCCTGTTCCTGTCCCGCGCTCGCCGTCGAAGGACCGCGCGGAGGTCCAGATGTAGGTGAAGCACTCGTGCAGCACCTCCTCGGCAAGGTCCCGATCCCGGACCACGCGGATGATGACGGCGAGCAGCATGCCGCCCGTCAACTCGTACAGGTCGGCGAAGGCCTGTCGGTCGCCGCTCGCGATCTGGTCGAGGAGGATCCCGGCATCATCACCACCCCGCTGTACGCCGGGACCCGGCGGCTGGTCAGTATTCTCCATAGGCCAAGAGTGCCACGTCGGTGCCAGGCCTGCCATCAGGTTCCCCATGCATGCCGACGGTGGGCAGTGCCCGAAGGCACGGCCCACCCTCGACGTCAGGCTCAGGGCAGAAGCACCGAGTCGATCATGTAGACGGTCGCGTTCGTGATGTCGACGTTGCCGCAGACGAGACCCGCGTCGTTGAACTGCAGGTCATCGCCCGAGCCGGTGACGGTGACGGTGGCACCGTTGACCGTCTCGTGCTCGCCGACGATCTCATCGGGGCCGATCCGACCGGGGATCACGTGGTAGGTGAGCACGCTGGTCAGCGTATCGGCATCCGCAACGACCGCGTTGAGATCCTCCTCGGGGAGGGCGGCGAAGGCGTCGTTGATGGGAGCGAGAACCGTGAACTCGCCACCCGCGAGGGTCTCGACGAGGTTGACGTCAGGGTTGAGCTCGCCCGCGACGGCAGCCTTGAGTGTCTGCAGCTCGGGGTTGGCGATGACGGCGTCGACGACGTTGCCCTCGGCCATGCCCTCGACTGAGGCCGGTCCGGTCGGGTTCGCCTCAACGTAGGCGGCGCAGCCGGGACCGAACGGGCCGTCGATGGTGGCCATCTCGTCGGGCTCCTCGGATTCGGTTGTCTCCTCCTCTGCCATCGTCGTCTCCTCCTCGGCCATCGTGGTCTCTTCCATGGTCGACTCGGACTCGGTCGTCTCGTCGTCGGAGCAGGCGGCCAGTGTGAGCACGGACAGCACGGCGACGCTGAGGACTGCAGAGGTACGTGTGCGGATTGAGCGGGTCATGATGTCTCCTTGAGTACGTGGTGCTTCGGTTCGGAACTGCCGTGTTGGCCTCCGTCCCTGTGCTTATGGTTCGGAGCGCCCGCCGGTCTGGATTGGATGAATGTGAAAGAACTTTCCACAGGACGATTGACGATCACCGATCGAGGGTTCTGCGGTGGTCGATCCAGCGGTTGGGAGTACCCATGAATCCCAGGCGGGCGGCCGACTCACAGGCGATCAGCCGCGGTCGGGTGGGGTAGAGGCGCCAACCTAGCGTCGGTGCTGATGAGCGCGGCCCGGGACGGGTCGGCTCTGAGACTCGGGGCTCTCCGCCTCGATGAACGCACCCTCACGAAGGAAGATTCATGGCAATCATGACAGGCGCACGGAGAGCGCTGACGGCGGCATTCACTGCGACGCTGCTCCTTGCGGGCGGCATCGGCGCCGCCCATGCGAGCGACTCGGTCCTCGATCCGGACCGGACGGCTCGCGTCACCATTCACACGTCGGAACAGGGCGGAATCATCGGTGCCCCGGCAGACGGTCTGAGACAGACCGATCTTGAGACTGCTCCCGGACTGCCGGGCACAACATTCAGAGCCCGACACGTCGTGTCCGCGAAACTGGGCCTCAAGGGGTTCAGCCTCAACCTGGCGACGAGCACGGGATGGGCGAACGCGTCCAAGCTCGACTACGACGCGGCGGCAGGCCAGTGGTGGTACGACGGTCAGCAGGCGACCGTGCAGTACGGCGATCTCTCCCAGACAGCGTCCACCGGCCCGGCTGGTGGTGAATATGCGCCCGCCGTATTCGAGAGCCTGCCCGTCGGCGTGTACATGTTCGAGGAGGTGACGAGCGCCGGCGCGGCGAAGGACACCGTGCCGTGGGTGATGACGGTCCCGAGAACGCACCCGGTGGACCGGGACTCCTGGCTCTATGACCTCCACGTCTACCCCAAGTACTCGCTCCTCGACTTCACGAAGACCGTCGACGACAGGTCGGCGGCGGCCGCTGGCGACGTCATCGAATGGACGATGATGGCGGGGGTTCCGAGAATCGCAAATGCGAATATGACGGACGAGGCCAGCCGATTCCTTGCGCCACCTCTGTTCATCATCAAGGATCGCCTCGACCCGCGTCTCGTGTCCGCGGACGACCCCGTCACCGTCACGCTCGACGGGTCGACGGTGGGCCTCGTGCCCTCCGACTACCAGATCGGCTGGAAGGAGATCGGCGGTTCACAGGAGATGACTCTGACGTTCCTCGAGACGGGGCGGGCCAGGCTCGGTGAGGCGATCTCTCTCGCCGACGATCCAGAAGGTGTCAAGGTAAGGGTCACGATCAGGTCGAGGCTGCGCGGCGTCGAGGTCGGCGCCTTGGGCGATGGTCTGATCAGCAGTCCCGCAGAGCTGTTCACCAGTCTTCGGGCCTTTGCCGAGAACACGCCTCTCGTCTCCAGCGAGCCGATGACGAAATGGGGGGACGTTCTGCTCGAGAAGGTCGACGCAGTCGACGCGACGAAGAAGCTTGAGGGCGCCGAATTCACTCTCCACCGCACCCGGGCAGAGGCTCTCAGCGGAGCGAATCCGCTGACGGTCGGCGGGCGGAGTGTATTCACGACGGGAGCGGACGGGACGGTGCGGATCATCGGTCTGCGCTATTCGGGATGGACGCAGAACGGTGTCGTGAGTTCCGACGTCGAGGGTTGGACGTCCTACTGGGCCGTCGAGCAGAAGGCGCCGGTCGGGTATGAACTTCTGACAGCCCCCGTGGAGTTCACGGTCGACCAGATCGATCAGCCACTTGAGCTCGCCACCCGCATCGAAGGGGCACCGCGCACCAGCCTGGCGATGCCGCTGACCGGGTCGACGGGCACGTGGCTCTTCACGGCAGCAGGTGCCCTCATCGTCACCGCTGGTGTCTACGTCGCCCTGCGACGGAAACAGCGTTTGGGCTGATGACGGGGTGCGGCCCTCGGGCCGCACCCAGCACTATGGAAGACGATCGCAGACAGGTGAGCGGGACCGTGGGGCGAGCCGCGGCGTGGCTTCTCATCATGCTTGGGCTCGCCGTGCTCGTGTACCCGAACGCCGCGGATTGGGCGGCACGGCGGAGCCACGGCGCCGAGATCGCGAACTACATCGCCTCCGCCCCGCAGGTCGGAGGCGATGCTCTCACGCAGGCGCGGGCCTTCAACGCCGACGGCGGGATCGAGGCTATTGATGATCCCTTTGAGGGCGGTGGCATGAGCGGTGTTTACGCCGACTTCCTCTCGGTCGATGGTTCGGACGCCGTTGGGCGGGTCAAATACGGCCACGTCGGCATTGATCTGCCCATCTACCGCGGCACCGGCGATGATGTCCTCGCCAAGGGCGCCGGGCACCTTCCCGGGACTGCGCTCCCGATCGGCGGGCCCTCCACCCACGCGGTTCTCACCGCCCACTCGGGTCTCCCGGGGGCGCGACTATTCACCGACCTGCACGACGCGGAGGTGGGTGACACTTTCTGGATCGAGATGCTCGGCGAGCGCCGCTGGTACAGGGTCACGGGCGTCGGCGTCCATGACCCGAACGACGGCGACGCGCTCGCGGTTGTGCCGGGTAGGGATATCGTCACGCTCTTCACCTGCACGCCGGTCGGCGTTAACAGTCACAGGATCCTCGTCCGCGGTGAGCGCACCGACCCTCCTGTGGAGAGGGACCCGGAGCCGTTCGAGATGCCCTTTCCATCGTGGCTGGTCGTGCTTGCGGTCGGGGGTGGCGCTGCTGCGCTCATTGTGACTCGCGGCGGTCGGCGCCACGTGAGCCGGACGGACGCGGGCCTTTCTCAGCATCCGCAGGGGTGAAATAAATCATGGAGAAGAACGACCGCGCCGCGATGACCACTCGACATTCCTGGATTTACCAGGGTTTATTCGTTAGGACCAAAGGACTACGTTGATATGTCAACGAAAAGTGAATTACGAACATCTGTTGTTTCTTAAATGAATTAGGTTAGCCTTACCTACGAACGGGGAGCCCGTTCCATGAGTTCTTTCAGAGAAAGATGCACGGATGATCATTCGTTCTCGATCCCATCTCGGCCTCATCGCCGTGGCAGCCGCCGCGGCGTTGACGCTCTCGGCCTGCGGCGATGATGCCGACACGACCGCGGGCGGCAACGCAGGCGGTGGACAGGAATCGCAGGAGACGACCTCTGAGTCGCAGGTGACGGACATGGCCGGCAACACGGTCGAACTTCCCGCCGATCCGCAGTCGATCATTGCGACGGACAATCGCACGTTCGGCACGCTCGCCGACTGGGGCATCGAGCTGTCGGCCGCGCCGATCGACCTCATGCCGGTCGCGGATGAGTCGCTGGCCGTCTACACCGAGAGCGATGAGATCGAGAACCTCGGCAATCACCGCGAGCCGAACATGGAAGCGTTCATCACCACCGAACCCGACCTCATCCTCAACGGTCAGCGCTTCGCCCAGTACGAGGAGCAGATCCGCGACCTCGTGGGGGATACGGCGTTCGTCAGCACGGAGATCGACATCGCGAATGTCGTGATCGACGACGGACTGCGCGAGCTCACCGCACTGCTCGGAGACATCTTCGGCAGGCAGGATGATGCCGACCAGCTGATCGCCGACTTCGACGAGTCCATCGATCGCGCCGCCGCTGCCTACGAATCCGACCAGACCGTCGTCGGTCTCATGACCACGGGCGGGTCGATCAACTATGTTGCGCCGTCGACGGGCCGGACGATCGGGCCGATCTTCGACGTCCTCGGGCTCACTCCGGCCCTCGACCGCGACGGCTCATCCAATCACCAGGGCGATGACATCTCGGTCGAGGCGATCGCGGACGCAAATCCGGACTGGATCCTTGTGCTCGACCGTGATGCGGGTGCCGGCACTGAGGGCGCCGCAAGCGCGCGCGAGCTCATCGCCGAGTCGGAGGCGCTGGCAGGCGTGACGGCAGTGCAGGAGGGGAACATCATCTACCTCGACCCGACCTTCTATGTGGCAGAGGATATCCAGCACTACACCGAGCTGTTCAATCAGATGGCAGACGCGTTCGAGGCGAAGTGATGTGAGGGCTGGGCGGCATTGGCCGTCCAGCCCCTCGTTGAAAGAGTGACACCGTGACAGTGACTGATGTGAAGACGCGGAGCGGCATCCGCGGCCGTTCGGCGGCGCCGAAGCGGGCGCTCGCCATCGGCATCATCCTGACGATCGGGCTCGTCACCGCCTCGCTCTTCGTCGGGGTCTATGACATCTCGGCCGAGGGCGGGGCGGAGATGTTCTTCATCACCCGCGTGCCGAGGACGATCGCCCTCGTTCTCGCCGGTGCGGCAATGTCGATCGCGGGCCTGGTCATGCAGCTGATGACGCAGAACAGGTTCGTCGAGCCGTCGACGACGGGAACGACTGAATGGGCCGGTCTTGGCCTTTTGACGACCATGATCCTCTTCCCGGGGTCACCCATCCTCGTGAGGATGATCGGGGCGATCATCTTCGCGTTCGTCGGAACCATCGTCTTCTTCATGTTCCTGAGGCGGGTCACGCTCAAGTCATCCCTCATCGTCCCGATCGTCGGCATCATGCTCGGCGCGGTCGTCGGTGCATTCTCCACGTTCCTCGCCCTGCAGACGGACATGCTCCAGAACCTCGGAATCTGGTTCGCGGGCTCGTTCACCACGGTCGTGCGGGGACGCTACGAGCTCCTGTGGATCGTCATCGTCCTGCTCATCATCGTGTTCCTCATCGCCGATCGCTTCACCGTCGCAGGCCTCGGCAAGGACGTCGCCACGAACGTGGGCCTCAACTACGGCGCCATCATCTTCACCGGGATCAGCATCGTCGCGGCGGTGACCGGAGTCGTCACCGTCGTCATCGGAGCGCTGCCGTTCCTCGGCCTCATCGTGCCGAACGTCGTCTCGCTCTTCCGGGGCGACAACCTGCGGACAAATCTGCCGTGGGTCGCGCTCGTCGGCATCTGGGTCGTCACCGTCTCCGACATCATCGGCCGGACCATCATCATGCCGTTCGAAGTGCCGGTCTCTCTCATCCTCGGCGTCCTCGGCGCCATTGTCTTTGTGTTCCTACTTGTGAGGCAGCGTCGTGGCTGAAGCGGTCCAGGAGAGAATCATCATCGAGCAGGCGTGCGAGGTCCATCGGGCCGACACGTCACCTGCGCCGCTCGCATGCCAGTCGTGCCGGGCGAACCCGAAACGGTGCGCCAGGTCCGGGTGCTCGGGCCCCATCGTCACCAAGCGGCAGAGGGTCCGCTACGTCGCGATCGTCTCCGCTCTTACTGTCATGGCACTCGCTCTCGCCTTCGCGGTGCTCACGTACGACAACGGGATGCCGTTCGGTTCTGAGGGGTATTGGCGGATCGTGTCGATGAGGGCGGACTCCCTCATCGTCATGGTTGTCGTCGCGGCCTGCCAGGCCTTTGCGACCGTCAGCTTCCAGACCGTCACCGCCAATCGGATCATCACCCCGTCGATCATGGGCTTCGAGTCCCTCTACATCGCGATCCAGACTGCGGTCGTCTTCGTCTTCGGTGCGGCCGGGGTGACGATGGTGGCGGGGACCGGCCAGTTCGTCCTCCAGGTCCTCCTCATGGTCGGGTTCGCGGGGGCGCTCTACGGGTGGCTCCTGTCCGGCAGGTTCGGGAACATGCACATCATGCTCCTCGTCGGTGTCGTCATCGGCGGCGGGCTCGGCGCCCTCTCCACCTTCATGCAGCGCCTCCTCGACCCGAACGAGTTCGACGTGCTGACGGCACGCCTCTTCGGCAACCTCTCGAATGCGGATACGGATAACCTTCCGCTCGTCATTCCGACCGTCATCGTCGTGTCGACGATCCTATGGTTCCGTGCCCGGCGTCTCAATGTCCTCGCACTCGGCAGGGATGTGTGCTCGAACCTCGGCATGAACCATCGCCGCGAGACGATGATCATCCTTCTGCTCGTCTCGATCCTCATGGCGATGACGACCTCTCTCGTCGGGCCCATGACGTTCCTCGGCTTCCTCATCGCGACCCTCGCCTACTCGCTGACGGACACCTACGACCACCGCCTCATCTACCCGGTCGCGTTCCTTCTCGGCTTCGTCGTCCTCAGCGGGGCGTACTTCATCCTCCGCAACTTCTTCTACGCCGGGGGAGCGGTCACCGTCATCATCGAGCTCATCGGCGGTCTCGTCTTCCTCGTCGTCATCATGAGAAAGGGGCGCCTGTGATCAGGCTTCGCAACGTCACCAAGGTCTATTCGGACGACGTCCAGATCGGTCCCGTCACACTCGACATTCCCCAGGGCGGCATCACCGCCCTCGTCGGCCCGAACGGTGCTGGGAAGTCGACGATTCTCACGATGATCGGTCGGCTGCTCGACATCGACGCGGGTACGATCGAGGTCGCCGGGCAGGATGTGCGGAAGGCGTCCTCGAAGGCGATCGCACGGACCCTGTCGATCCTGCGCCAGGAGAACCACTTCATCACCCGCCTCACGGTGCGCCAGCTCGTCGGCTTCGGCCGCTACCCGTACTCGCAGGGAAGGCTGACCGACGAGGACGAGTACTACATCACCGAGGCCATCGACTTCCTCAATCTCACGGACCTCGAGCACCGGTATCTCGATCAGCTCTCGGGAGGTCAGCGCCAGCGCGCCTACGTCGCGATGGTGCTCGCCCAGAACACGGAGTTCGTCCTGCTCGACGAGCCGCTCAACAACCTCGACATGCAGCACTCCGTCCAGATGATGAAGCAGCTTCGGCGGGCCGCCGACGAGCTCGGCCGGACGATCGTCATCGTCATCCACGACATCAACTTCGCCGCCCGCTACGCCGACCACATCGTGACGATGAACGACGGGAAGGTGACCGAGTTCGGACGGGCCGAGGACATCATGACGGAAGAGGTCCTCTCCCGTGTGTTCCACACGGATGTGAAGATCCTCCAGACGGACGACGGCCTCATGGCCTCCTACTACTAGACCCGACCGCCGAGAGAACCCGCGCCCCGGCATTCAGTCGACTGGAGAAGAATGACCCGCCCCCACCGCCCCACGACGCACCTCACCGTCCTTCGCAGCGAGCGGCTGACGCCGCACATGCTTCGACTCGTGCTCGGCGGGCCGAACTTCGGCGCTTTCGTCGACGCGGGGCATGCGGACTCCTACATCAAGCTCGTCTTCGACCCGGAGGGTCGGCCCTACCCCGAGCCGGTCGATGTCTCCCACATCCGGGCCACCGAGACGAGGGACAGGTGGCCGAAGACCCGCACGTACACCGTCCGCACCGTCGACCCTGAGTCGATCTCGGTCGATTTCGTCATCCACGGCGACGCGGGGATCGCCGCGCCGTGGGCGCGGGCCGCCGAGCCGGGAGACCTCGTCCAATTCATGGGGCCGGGCGGCGCGTGGTCGCCGAGGGATGATGCTGAGTTCCACCTGTTCGTCGGCGACGAATCGGCAGTCCCCGCCATCGCCGCCGGACTCGAGCGGCTGCCGGAAGATGCTGTGGGCGCCGTCCTCGTCGAGGTCAGCGACCATCCCCTCCCATTGCCGGCGCCCGCGGGGATGACCGTCGAGTGGCTCGTACGCGGCCCGGCCGAGTACAGTCCCGCAGCGCTCGCCGATCGAGTGCGCAGCCTCGACCTTGCGGAGCGGGGCGACGTCTCCGTCTTCGCGCACGGCGAGCGGGAGGCGGTCAAGGAGCTTCGCCGGGCGTTCAAAGAGCTCGAGATCCCTCGGGAGCGTCTCTCGATCTCCGGCTATTGGGCCCGCGGCCGCGCGGAGGACCAGTTCCAGGTCGAGAAGCGCACGGAGGCCGGAAAGATCTGAACTGCCGCGACGAGCGCCTGTGACTGCATTCATGGCCGGCAGGCCTGGCTTTGATTGACCATAAATACCCCCATGGGTATCCTAAACTCAGTGAAGCGCGGTGAGCGCGCTCCTGAGGAGGGCTTAATGAGAATTGTTGTTGTCGGTGGCGTCGCCGGGGGCATGAGCTTTGCTGCTCGTGCACGTCGGCTCAATGAGACCGCGGAGATCATCGTGCTCGAACGTGGGCCCTATGTCTCGTTCGCGAACTGCGGCCTGCCCTACTACGTCGGGGGAGAGATCACCGACCGCTCGAAGCTGCTGGTCCAGACGCCTGAGTCGTTGGCCGCCTCTCTCAATCTCGACGTCCGCATCGGTCACAACGTGACCGGGGTGGATGCGGGTGCACACGAGGTCACCGTCCTTCACGAGGGTGTCGAGGAGACCCTCTCGTACGACAGGCTCGTCCTCGCTCCAGGAGCGAAGGCCCTCCGGCCTGATATCGAGGGCCTCGAGGAGTCGACGCGTCTCCACACGCTGCGCACGGTCGACGATGCGCTCGCGGTGCGCGGCTTCGTCGAGCGCGGCATCCGCCGCGCCGTCGTCCTCGGAGCCGGGTTCATCGGACTCGAGGCCGCGGAGGCGCTGTCGATGGCGGGCGTCGATACGACGATCGTCGAACTCGCCCCTCACGTCCTTCCCCCGCTCGACTCCGAGCAGGCCTGGCTGGTCGGTGAAGAGTTGCGGCGCATCGGCATCACGACCCGCGAGGGTGTGGCCGCGGAGCGGATCCTCGTCGGTGAGCAGAGCGACACCGTCGTTCTGTCGGACGGAACGCAGATCGACACCGACCTCATCGTCCTGTCGGTCGGGGTTCGGCCGGAGACGTCGTTCCTCGACTCGTCCGGCATCGACACCGAGCGCGGAGCGATCGTCGTCGACGAGCACGGCCGCACCTCGCAGACGGATGTCTTTGCTGTGGGTGACGCCACCGTCAGCACGGACCCCATCACCGGCATCCGCCGCCCCGTGGCGCTGGCGGGCCCCGCAAACCGGGCAGGGCGCCTCGTGGCCGACTTCATCATGGCCCCGGAGCGGGCGCGACCGATTCCCCGCCCGCTCGGCACATCGATCGTGCGCGTCGGTGAGCTGACGGCCGCGATGACCGGAGCGAACCGCCGCACGCTCGACGGTGCGGGCATCCCGTTCCACACGCTCCACCTCCACCCGCTCCAGCACGCCGGCTACTTCCCGGGCGCCTCCCAGATCCACCTCACCGTGCACTTCGCCCGGGAGGATGGCAGGGTCCTCGGCGCCCAGGCTGTCGGCGCGGACGGCGTCGACAAGCGCATCGACGTGCTCGCCACCGCAATTCGGCACGGCGCGCTCATCGGTGACCTCATCGACCTCGACCTCACCTACTCCCCGCCGTATGGCCAGGCGAAGGATGCGGTCAACATGGCGGGTATGGCCGGCTCCAATGTCATGGAGGGAGTGCTCAGCCTCTGGTACGCCGATCAGCTCGACGACACCGATGCTCTCGTCCTCGACGTCCGCAGTGCGGCCGAGGTCGCGACCGGGATGGTCCCCGGAGCCCTCCACATCCCCCATACGGAGCTGCGCGAGCGTCTCGACGAGGTGACAGAGGCCGCCTCCGGGCGCCCCGTCCGCGTCATGTGCGCCTCGGGCGTCCGCTCCGCGATCGCGCACCGTATCCTTACCCAGGCGGGCTTCGACTCGGCGTCGCTCTCGGGTGGCATGCTCACCCTGCGGGCAGCCCTCGGCACCAGCGCCGACGATATCCTCAAGGCCCCGGCGGGCATCAGCTGACATGTGCGTGCTGCTGCGGCCCCGCGACCGGATCATCGCCGGTCTCATTGGCCTCATCCTCGTGGTGACGGCGATCGATATGGTGGGCGAGAGTCCCATCATTGCCGTGGGTGCCGCCGTCATGGCAGTCCTTGGACTGCGCATGGCGCAGTCGGGCCGATGCGGGTGGGGCGCGGCGCCGACGTCGTGCAGACTGCCCGAACACGATCTTTTGACCAGACAGGAGGCCGCCGAACCGGCGGCAGGGAAGGACTGACCATGGCCATCGACGACGCTGCAGCGCAGCGCAAGATCAACAACCGGCTCAAGAGGGCGCGAGGACAGCTTGACGCAGTCATCGCCGCTGCGGAGCGGGGCGAGTCCTGCCGGGATGTCGTCACCCAGCTCGCCGCCGTCACCCATGCCCTCAATAGGGCGGGGTTCCTCATGGTCTCGACTGCCATGGAGAACTGCCTCGTCGACCCGGAGGGTGCCGAGGAGCGCGACGGAATCACGACCGACGAGCTCGAGAAGCTCTTCCTCGCGCTGGCGTAGGCGAGGTGCTGCCCACCGTGCGGGCATACCTCCGACTGGTTCGGCTCGACCGGGGCGGCTCTGTATTTCCGCAGGGCCGCCCCGGTCGTTGATGAGGGCCTCCTCACACCGCGGTGATTGACGGCCGTCAATGACCCTCTCGCCGCCCTCGACCATGATGAGGGCAACAATGAGAAGGGAACAACATGTCTGTTGAGAGAGCACTGGAATTGGCACCGATCGTCGAACGGGTTCACGGACCCGGGCATCCGGAGATGACGAGGATTCGGGAGATCGTCGAGACTGTCAGCGCATCCGAGGGAGACGCCGATGAGCTCTTCGTCGAGCTGCGTGGACTGACGAACGACTACACCCCGCCCGCCGACACGTGCGAGACGGTCGACACGCTCTACGGGGCACTCCACTCGATGGACACGGCCCGGTAGCAGAGTGGCGATGGGCCGGCGGCTACTCGCCGTCGGCCCATGATTCTGTTCACTCGGCTCATGCTTGGTCGGGGAGGCGCCTACCGGTTGAATGGAGGGGAGGAGGCGAGCATGGGACGACGCGGTATCGGCATTGCAGTGGCCGGCGGAGCCCTGCTCACCATCGCCCTCACCCTCACGGTCCTGCCCGGCAGCTCCGACACCCCACCCACGCGAATCGCCCCGTCGGTCGAGGGGCATCCGGTCCCGCCGAGCGGCCTTGAGTACGGGGCCGCCGGAACGGCCGACCTGGCGGACGCCGACTGGGTGGCGCGAACCGCCGCTGAGTCCGGAATCCCCGAGCGTGCGCTGAGCGCCTACGCAGGTGTCGAGGTTGCGTTCCTCCGCGACCTGCCGGAATGTCGCCTGGACTGGGCGACGCTGGCGGGCATCGGCTATGTCGAGTCCCGCCATGGGCGGCTCCAGGGCGGGCGGATCGACGAGGCCGGCCAGCAGACACCCGCGATCTTCGGCATCCCACTCGACGGTGAACGGACCGCGGAGGTGCCGGACACCGACGGGGGAGCACTCGATGGCGACGCCGAATGGGACCGCGCCGTCGGGCCGATGCAGTTCATCCCCTCGACGTGGGAGCGGTTCGGCGCCGATGGGAATCTCGACGGCGTCGAGGATCCCCAGAACATCGACGACGCCGCGCTCGCGGCGGCGCGTCTCCTGTGCTGGGTGGGCGGGGATCTCGGGGAGACGGAGAACTGGATCGCCGCCATCGACAGCTACAACCGAAGTGTTGAATACAACAACGAGGTGGCCGGCGCGGCAGACCGCTATCGCGCCGCAGCGGCGGGGCCGTAGGCGCGTTGGAAATCCGCGTGAATGCGGGAGTATACGCACTGTGTCAAGGCGTTGTGTAGCGGCTTAAGTCCCTAACCGTGACGAAATGCACCGCCGGTTTTAGCCGGGTCAAAACCGAAATGGGACCCTCGGCCCAGGACCTGAGGACCAGGTCAACCTAGGCTTTGTTCATAACAGATAACGGGGCGCGACCCGCCCCTCTGGGAAGGAAATGTCAATGAGCGTCATCAGCGGGACGAAGGCATGGGCCGGATTCGAAACCGGATCCTGGATCGAGCATGTCGATGTCCGAGACTTTATCCAGAAGAACTACACGCCCTACCTCGGCGACGACAGCTTCCTGGCGGGTCCGACCGAGCGCACCCTGAGGATCTGGGAGATCCTTTCGGGCATGTTCCCCGAGGAGCGCGAGCGCGGCGTCTACGACGTCGATGCCACCACCCCCTCGACGATCACCTCTCACGCCCCTGGCTACATCTCCGAGGATGAGGAGATCATCGTCGGACTGCAGACGGATGCACCGCTCAAGCGCGCCATCATGCCGTACGGCGGCTGGCGCATGGTCGAGAACTCGCTGCGCACCTACGGCTACGAGGTCGATCCGGTGCTCAAGGAGGTCTTCACCACCCACCGCAAGACGCATAACCAGGGCGTCTTCGACGTGTACCCGCCCGCGGTCCGCAAGGCGCGCTCCTCGCATATCGTCACCGGCCTGCCGGACGCCTACGGGCGCGGCCGCATCATCGGCGACTACCGTCGCGTCCCGCTGTACGGTGTCGACTACCTCATTGAGGCGAAGAAGGCCGAGAAGGCCGCCCTCGATGACGTCCGCTCGATCGAAGATGTCATCAGGGACCGCGAGGAGCTGTCGGAGCAGATCCGTGCGCTCGGCGAGCTGAAGGCCATGGCGGACTCCTACGGTTTCGACATCTCCCAGCCCGCGACGACCGCGAAGGAGGCCGTCCAGTGGCTGTACTTCGCCTACCTCGCCGCGGTCAAGGAGCAGAACGGTGCGGCCATGTCGCTCGGCCGCGTCTCCACCTTCCTCGACGTGTACTTCCAGCGCGACCTCGAGGCTGGCCTCCTCACCGAGGACGAGGCCCAGGAGATCATCGATGACTTCGTCATCAAGCTCCGCATCGTCCGCTTCCTCCGCACCCCGGAATACGATGAGCTCTTCTCGGGCGACCCGACGTGGGTGACCGAGTCGATCGGCGGCGTCGGCAGCGACGGCCGCGCGCTCGTCACGAAGAACTCCTTCCGCTTCCTCCAGACACTGCACAACCTCGGTCCGGCACCCGAACCGAATCTCACTGTGCTCTGGTCGGACAGGCTGCCCGAGGGATTCAAGGAGTTCTGCGCACGCACCTCGATCGAGACCTCGGCGATTCAGTACGAATCCGACGATCTCATCAAGGACTGCTGGGGCGACGACGCCGGCATCGCCTGCTGCGTCTCGGCCATGGCGATCGGCAAGCAGATGCAGTTCTTCGGAGCCCGTGTCAACCTCGCCAAGACCCTGCTCTACGCGATCAACGGCGGTCGCGACGAGAATTCGGGCGAGCAGATCGCGCCGGAGATGCCCGCGGTCGAGGGCGATGTCCTCGAATACGACGACGTCGCGGCGAAGCTCGACGTCATGATGGACTGGCTCGCCCAGACCTACGTCGACGCGCTCAACTGCATTCACTACATGCATGACAAGTACGCGTACGAGCGCCTGGAGATGGCCCTGCACGACGCCGAGGTGCTCCGCACCATGGCCTGCGGCATCGCCGGACTCTCGGTGGCCGCCGACTCCCTGTCTGCGATCAAGTACGCAACCGTGCGCCCGGTGAGGGACGAGAACGGCCTTGTCGTCGATTACGAGGTCGAGGGTGACTACCCGACATTCGGCAACGACGATGACCGTGTCGACGACATCGCGGTCATGCTCGTCCGCAGCTTCATGGAGAAGATCCGGAAGCTCCCCACGTACCGCGACTCGCTCCACACCCAGTCGGTCCTGACGATCACGTCGAACGTCGTCTACGGCAAGCACACGGGCAACACCCCCGATGGTCGCCGCAAGGGTGAGCCGTTCGCTCCGGGTGCGAACCCGATGAACGGCCGCGACACGCACGGGATGCTCGCCTCCGCCCTGTCGGTCGCGAAGCTCCCGTACTCGGAGGCTCAGGACGGCATCTCCCTGACGAACACGGTCGTCCCCTCCGGCCTCGGCCGGGACCTGCCGGAGCAGGTGAAGAACCTTGTCGGACTCCTCGACTCCTACATGGTCTCTCAGGGCTTCCATGTCAACATTAACGTTCTCAATCGCGACACGCTCTACGACGCGATGGAGAACCCGCAGAAGTACCCGCAGCTGACGATTCGCGTGTCCGGGTACGCAGTCAACTTCGTGCGGCTGACGCGCGAGCAGCAGCTCGACGTCATCTCCCGCACCTTCCACGACCGCGTATGACCGACGGCATCACCGGAGCAGCCGCCCCCGAGGCCCTCGAGTTCGAGGTGCCCCGGGTGGCGGGCTCGGGTGTCGCCGGGCTGACGCCCGCCCCGGAGATGTCTCGTGAGGAGCATCTCGCCATGGTGCGAGAGGGTCGGCTCGGCTCCATCCACTCCTGGGAGCTGGTGACGGCAGTCGACGGCCCCGGCTCCCGCATGACGCTGTTCATGGCGGGATGCCCGCTTCGGTGCCTGTACTGCCATAACCCCGACACGATGAAGATGAAGGACGGCGAGCCGGTCACGCTCGACGCGGTCATGGAGCGAATCCTCCGCTACCGCGGCGTCTTCACGGCAAGCGGGGGAGGGCTGACGATCTCAGGGGGCGAGCCCCTCATGCAGCCCGCCTTCGTCAAGAACGTCCTCGCCGAGTCGAAGCGGCACGGCATCCACACCGCGATCGACACCTCCGGATACCTCGGATCTGCGATGAGCGATGCGGATCTCGCGAACCTCGATCTCGTGCTCCTCGACGTCAAGTCGGGAATCCCCGAGACATACCGGGCGCTGACGGGCCGCGACCTCCAGCCGACCATTGACTTCGGTGACCGGCTCGCACGCCTCGAACGACGCGTGTGGGTCCGCTTCGTCCTCGTCCCGGGTCATACGGATGCGCCCGAGAACATCGACGCGGTGGCACGGATCGTCGCGCAATGGCCGAACGTCGAGCGCCTCGAGGTGCTTCCCTTCCATCAGATGGGTCGGGACAAGTGGGAGACGATCGGCATGACGTACCAGCTGGACGATGTCGAGCCGCCCTCCAACGACGAGACGGAAGCAGTGCGCCAGCGCTTCCGCGACCATGGCATCCCCACCGTCTACTGACCTCGAAGGGCTGATCGATATCGATCAGCCCTTCGCCTTTGGGTCCGCGATGCTTGGCTCTGCTTGACGGCCTTTGCTTGACGGCCTTCGCTATGACCTTCCGCCGTCGCGCCGCCCACTCGGCTCGCGAGCAGCAGCCGAAGGGCAGGCGTCTGAGCGTCAGACGTCGATGTTGTCGATATCCGCCGGCCTCATCATCTCCACCAGTCCGCGGAAGTACCATTCGTGGTTGTCGAGCGCTTCTGTCCACAGTCGCTGGGCTGTGTCTGTGGCGCAGCGATAGCGCCGCTCGTGGTCGAGGACCTCGAGGTAGCCGTCGATCCAGTTGATCGCCGCCGGGGCCGGCTTCTCGGAGAACCCGACCCAGCTCATCGTTCCGTGGATCCGCAGGAGCGAATAACGATCGACGTTGTCGCAGTCGCCGACGGATCTGCTGAGCACGCTCGGACCCTCGGCGAACAGGTCATGGCCCGGATGGTCGGGGGAGTCTGGAGCGTAGTTCCACCGGCCGTCGACGTGCATGGCGATCCCCTGGCAGATCTCCTGGATGGCGTCTTCCTCGAGGCCGAGGCCCTCGAGGATGGGGCGGGCGAGGCGGGCGCCGGCACGACCATGATCGACCGCGATCGTCGCATCGAACTTGCCGATGTCGTGCAGGAGGCAGGCGAGCTCGAGCCGATCCGCATCCAACCCCTCAGCCTCGGCGACGATGCGGCCGATGTGGGCAACGCGCAGGGAATGCTCGTACCGGTAGAGGAGCTCGGCATGTGTGCGTGGCCTGCTGAAGAGATGATCGCGCAATGCGATGCGGGCGGGTTCGAAGAACGAAGAGATCACGACAGAAGTATAGGGCTGGGCAGAAGCTGCCCAGCCCTATACCTCCGCAGGCGGAGCGCCCTACTCCGTGGCGATCGCCTCGAGCACGTTGAGGCGCGCGGCCCTGCGGGCCGGCAGGATCGAGGCGAGCGCGCCGACGAGGACCGCGAGGACGAGCATGACGCCGAGCGAGAGCCACGGGATCTGGATGATCGACGTCGCGTCGTCAGCCACGTACTCGTTGAGGCCGATCGCGAGCGGGACGCCGACGACGAGGCCGATGACGGCACCGAGCACGGAGATGATGATCGATTCGATGAGGATCGAGCCGCGCACCCCGCGCTTCGACAGGCCGATGGCGCGCAGCAGCCCGATCTCTCGCGTCCGATCGGAGACCGACAGGGAGAGGGTGTTGACGATGCCGAGGGCGGCGATGACGATCGACAGGCCGAGCAGCGCATAGAGCGTCGTGAGAACACTGTCGACGGTCTGACCGACGAGCCCCTTAAGACCGTCCTCGTCGAGCACCTGGAAGACGTACATGTCCTCGACGGCGGCGACGACATCATCCTTGACCGTGGTGATCTCGTAGCCCTCGGCGACGTCGATGATCATGACGGCGAGATAGGACGTGTCGATCCGCAGCTGTGAGAACGTCTCCTGCGAGACGTAGATCGGGGACATGACGATCTCGGACGAGAGGACGGCGCCCACCTCAAGGGTGACCGGCCCGTCGACACCGAGGAGCGTGATCTCGTCGCCGACACCGAGTCCCTCTGATTCGGCGAAGGAATCATGAAGAGCGGCGACTCGGCCGTCTTCGAGGGAGTCCGCACTGCCCTCGACGGTCTCGAGACCGAGGGCGGAGATGGCGGAGGGGGACATGGCGGTCGTGATCTGCGCGCGCGGGGAGTCCCCACCGGAGATCGCCGCGCCGTAGCGGATCGACGAGTCGATGCTCTCGACCCCGTCGACCGCCTCCATGGCGGCGACGCCGGCGCTCGGATCGCTGATCGGGATGTTCGTTGTCACCAGCAGGTCCGCGGAGACAGAGGTTTCGATGACGTCGTTGAGAGAGGCCTTGACCGATGCGGCAAGTGTCGCGCCGGTCGCGACCAGCGCGACTCCGATCATGAGGGCCGAGGCGGTCGATGCCGTCTTCCTCGGGCTCGCCGCAGTCGACTCGGAGGCGATCTTGCCCAGCACCGGCGAGAAGCGCCGGGCCGGCCACCCCAGCACCGAGACGGTGGACGTGACGAGAGCGGGGGAGAGGACGATGAGGCTGGCGATGATGAGGAACGCGCCGATCCCGAGCGCCCATCCCGCTGCTTCCAGCATCCGTTGGGAGCCCGCGACGAAGGCGACAATGCCGATGGCGAGCGTGACGACGCCGATGAGCGTGCGGATCCGGAGGGGCTTCTCCGTCGCGCCCGAGGTCTCCCTCATCGCCTCAATCGGCGGCGTGAGCGCCGCAGTCCGCGCCGGCAGGAGCGCGGAGATCACAGTGACGATGACGCCGATGATGATCGAGGTGAGGACGATTCTGCCCGACATGATGAGCTCCGCGTCGAGCGGGAAGCCCCACGCCTCGAGCGCGGCCCTGACTCCGAGGATGAGGCCCTGGCCGAGGAGAACGCCGAGAGCCGAACCCAACAGACCGATGATGATGGCCTGGACGAAGACGACGCCGAACACCTGCTTCGGTGAGGCACCGATGGCGCGGAGGAGCGCGAACTCCTTCTGCCGTTGGCGCACGGAGATCCGGAACGTGTTCGTGATGATGAAGATGCCGATGCCGAGGGCGATGGCGACGAAGACGAGGAGGAACGTATTGATGAGGTTGAGGATAGAGGAGACGGCCTCCTCGGTCTCGGCCTGGACCTCCTCGGCCGTGAGAACGTCGACCTCGCCGAGGTCCGCCTCGAGGGCGGCGGCGACGGTCTCGGGGTCTGCTCCGGCGTCGATGAGGACGCCGATCTCGAACACCATGCCGTTCGGGCTGAAGGATTCTCGCGCGAAGTCGTTCTCGAGAAGAGTGATGGAGGCGCCCGCGACGCTCGAGCCGAAGCTGACGATACCGACGACCTCGACGTCGCGCGGGGCGCCATCGATGAGGAGGATCGCCGGATCTCCCACGGACAGCTGTGCGGCCTCCGCGGTTCCGGACTCGAGGACAACCTCATCGGCGGTCTCGGGAGCGCGCCCCGCGCTGAGGAACTGGCTGTCGGTCTCCTCAGTCCAGGAGAAGCCGAGCGGGGGCGCCTGGCCGACGTTCGCCGGCTGGCCTGTGCTACCGATGAGGACGGCGCTTCCGGAGTAGATGGGGAAGGCGTCGGCGACACCATCGACCGCCTCGACGTCCACCGTCAGGGTGTCGCTGATGGGCGAATTCGAGCCCTCGAACGCGTTCTGGGATTCGAGCGGCGTGCCGCGCACCGACAGGTCGGTCGTGGCGATGCCGGCCGAGAGGTTGGAGAACGTCTGTCCGAGGACGTCCCGGAGTGCGAGGGTTCCGGACAGGAAGGCGATGCCGAGCATGACCGATAGGGCGGTCAGCAGGAAGCGGCCGAGATGGGCGCGTATGCCGCGCAGAGTGACGTGCCACATGCTACTTGCCGTCCCTCAGGGCGTCGAGGATGGTGTCGCGGGTCGGGTTTCGGAGCTCGCCGAGGATCTGGCCATCGCGGAGGATGACGACGCGATCAGCCCACGCCGCCGAGTCGGGCTCGTGCGTGACCATGACGACCGATTGCCCGAGCTCATCGACTGAGGTGCGGAGGAACTGAAGGATCTGCTCGGCTGCCGTCGAGTCGAGGTTGCCGGTCGGCTCATCGGCGAAGACGACGTCGGGCGAGCCAACCATGGCCCGCGCGCATGCCACGCGCTGCTGCTGGCCGCCCGATAGCTCGGTTGGACGGTGCTCGAGGCGGTCGCCCAGGCCGACGGTCTCAACAACCCTGTCGAAGTGGTCCTGATCGATCGTGCGGCCGGCGATGGTGGCGGGCAGCGTGATGTTCTCGCGGGCGTTGAGCGTGGGGACGAGGTTGAACGACTGGAAGATGAAGCCGATGTGATCGCGCCGCAGCCGCGTCAGCTCCGACTCCTTCATCGCCGTCACCTCCTTGCCGTCGATGAGGACCTGGCCCGAGGTGGCGCCCTCGAGGCCGGCGATGCAGTGCATGAGGGTGGACTTGCCCGAACCGGACGGTCCCATGATCGCAGTCAGTTCACCCCGGCCGAGCTTGAGGTCGATGCCGCGAAGGGCGTGGACGAGGGTCGTGCCCAGTCCGAAGGTCTTCTTCAGGTCGCGGACGACGACGACGGGGTCGTCGACCGGGGCGAGCGTGCGCGTGAAAGCTGACATGGGGTCTCCTGTTGGTGAAGCGAACGTCTCAAGTAAACCAATGCGGGCACGCCGGATGAATCAGGAGTTCCCCTGATTCATCCCTGAGACGCCCCTCATCGGGCCAGGGGATCTCCGCCCCAGGGGTCGGTGCCTCGCCGCCTGAGAGCGGTGAAGCGATAGCGCAGGCCGGTCGACGATGTGTGCCACCCTCGGTCGGGATCAGCTCCGATGAGCTCCCAGTCCGAGGTCCAGTCGGGCAGTGGGGGCGCAAACGCATCCGCACCCGGGACGACGATGTCGATGTCGGTGACGACGACGCCATCGAGCATGGGCATGGCCGCTTCGTAGATCTGAGCCCCGCCCATGATCCACACCAGCCCCTCGCCGGCGAGGGTACAGGCCTCCTCAAGGGAGGCGGCGGCCTCGCAGCCGGGGAAGGACCTGCCGGACCGGGTGACGACGATGTTCCGGCGGCCCTTGAGGGGGCGGTACTGCTCGCCGAGTGAGTCGTAGGTGGCGCGGCCCATGATGACCGGGTGACCGACCGTGAGTCGCTTGAAGTGCTCCAAGTCCTCGGGGACGTGCCACGCCATTGCCCCGTCGCGGCCGATGGCCCGGCCGTGGCCCTGGGCCCAGATCGCCGCGAGACTCATACCGCCACCGGCGCCTTGATCGCGGGATGGTGCTGGTATCCGTCCGTGAAGATGTCGTCCATGTCGTACTCGAAAATCGACGGGGCCTTCGTGAGGCGGAGCGTGGGGAAGGGGTAGGGCTCGCGGGAGAGCTGCTCCTCGACCTGCGCGACGTGGTTGTCGTAGATGTGGCAGTCCCCGC
Organism: Flaviflexus salsibiostraticola; assembly: GCF_003952265.1. Classification (NCBI taxonomy): domain Bacteria; kingdom Bacillati; phylum Actinomycetota; class Actinomycetes; order Actinomycetales; family Actinomycetaceae; genus Flaviflexus; species Flaviflexus salsibiostraticola. Next base: position 1,229,024 of record NZ_CP034438.1, on the reverse strand, counting down.
CGGTCCAGATGAACTCGCCGACCTCGAGCCCGGTCTGCTGGGCAACCATGTGCGTGAGCAGCGCGTAGGAGGCGATGTTGAAGGGCACTCCGAGGAACAGGTCGGCGCTCCGCTGGTAGAGCTGACACGAGAGTTTCCCATCCGCGACATAGAACTGGAAGAGGGCGTGGCACGGTTGGAGCGCCATCTCGTCGAGATCCGCGACGTTCCAGGCGGACACGATCATGCGGCGCGAATCGGGAGTCTGACGGATCTGGTCGATGACCGTCTGGATCTGGTCGATATGCCTGCCGTCGGGTGCGGGCCAGGACCGCCACTGGTACCCGTAGACGGGGCCGAGTTCACCCTTATCATCTGCCCACTCATCCCAGATCGTGATGCCCCGCTCCGTCAGCCACCCGATGTTCGTGTCGCCGCGGAGGAACCAGAGCAGCTCACCCTTGACCGCCTTCATCGCCACGAATTTGGTGGTGATGCGGGGGAAGCCCTCGGCGAGGTCGAACCTCATCTGGTGGCCGAACACGGACCGGGTTCCGGTGCCTGTTCGGTCTGACTTGCGGGTGCCGTTGTCGAGGACATGACGGAGGAGATCTTCGTAGGCCGTATTCACGTCCCCCAGTCTAGCCTCCGACGGCGTGAGGGACATCGGGGATCTCTCTTGAGGGTACGGCTCGTCTCTGCGCGATTGTGGACGCAGAAGAGCGGCCCCGCGGGGCCGCTCCATCTCTGGGATCAGGCGTCGATTGTCTTCGTATCGTCGCCGGCGTTGACGGCGATCTTCCGAGGCTTCGCCTCCTCCGCCACCGGGAAGGTCAGCGTGAGGACGCCGCCGGAGTAGTCGGCCTTGATCCTATCGACTGCCACCCCGTAGCCGAGCGTGAGCTGACGGGCGAACGTCCCTGTCGGGCGCTCCTTCGACAGCCACTCGATGTCGCCCTCGCGGGCGCGACGCTCCGCACGGATCGTCAGCGTGCGGTCGTCGATATCGATGTCGATCGACTCGGGATCGACGCCGGGCAGATCCAGCTCGGCGACGTACTCATCGCCGGTCCTTGTGAGGTCCATCGGCATGCCGGGAACATTCGGTCGCGGCAGTGCCGAGGAGAACATGCGCTCGAAATCGCGGAACGGATCGTATGTCTTTGCCATCTGTACCACTTTCCTTTCAATGGGTTACGGCTACCGCTCCATTATCTGACTGCCGTCGAGGACTGTCAACTAAACTTGAGTGTGCTTCGCTCAAGATGAACGAGGTGGTGTCACGTCGACTGGCCGTGGTCTTTCTGGTTCCGTTTCCACTGGGAGGGCGCGCTCGCTCCGCATCCCACAGCGCGACGAGACCCCGCCGTGGCGGGGTCTCGTCGGGAATATCGGGCGCTACTCGGCGCTGCGCTGGCCGAGCGGCCTGTCGACGAGGCGGTGCCGAGATTCCGCTGTGGCATCGAGCGTGCGCTTGACCGTACACGAGCGCTCGATCGCCTCGTGGACCTTCTCGAGCAGCCGCTCGAGCTCTTCACCGGACAGGGACGAGAGGTCGAGGGAGAAGACCGTGTCGATCGCGCTGTAGCGGTTCTCGCCTGCGACCCGCTCCGGCTCAACCTCGAGGGTCACGTGAATATCCTCGCCGAGGGCGTAGGTGAGGCGATGGTCGATTGAAAGGCCGGCACAGGTCGCGGCGGCGAGCTGGAGCAGCTCCCCGGGGGAGAAGACCTCGGGCGCCTCCGCATCGCCGATCTTGACGACCGCGCCTCGGTCATTCGTCGCGATCCATTCCCGAACCCCGGTGCGCACGGCCTTCATCGCGCCGCCAGGATCTCGTTGACGAGCCTCTGGTCGCGCTTGAGAACCGCGTCGACCTGGCTGACGGCGAGCTTCTCGAGCTTCGGGCCGATGAGAGGGATCGTCACGCGGATCTCGCCGGAGAAGGATGCCGTTGTCGTGTCTCCCTCCGCGGTCAGCGTCTGCGTGAGGTCGATCTTGACGGGGAGCGAGCCGACGTCGACCGTGAAGTCGGCGCTCGCGCGGTCCGGGCCCTTCCCGTCCCACTTCTGGCGGATCGTCACGGTGGTGGCCCTGCTGACGAAGCGGCGGGCCTTCTCGGGGATGCGGTCGGCGGGAACGGTCACGGTCGTGACAGCCTCCGGCGCTGTATCGGCATCGGTGACCGAATGGACGGGGGCATCGAGACGCCCGGCGTTGGTGCGGGCATTCGCCAGCTCGCTCGACACGAGCACGTCGAGCACGGTGGGCAGGTCCGCGTCATAGGTGGCAGTTCGTTCTACGTGCATGTCTACTCCTCAGATAGGCTGACCCTGTGCCAACACTTTCCAACATGATAAATCAGGCTGGGACGCTCAACAGCGATGAAGCTGAGCATCTCCATCACCTCGCCGGTGATTGGCATCCCCTGGCCGACATCTCCTTCTCCGACCTCTTCCTCATCGTCCGCACGAGGGACAATCGCTACATCATCGCCGCGCACACCCGCCCCGCGACGGCCGCGACCGTCGAGGTGGAGGACGTTGTCGGGTCAAAGGTGCCGGCCTCGACCGAGGCGAAGGTGGCGGAGTGCTTCGAAACGGGCGAACGCATGTCCATCGTCGTCACCGGGATCCGCTACGACCTCGTGCCGATCACCCCCGAGCCCGGCCGGGTCATCGCCGTCCTCTCCGTCGTCACGTGGGGACGCGGCGACCGCGTCCCGGACCAGGTCCAGACGAACTATACGGCGATCACCGAGGCCCTCCTCGGCATGATCTCCCGGGGAGAATACCCGGCGGAGCACGCCCCGACGAGCTTCAGGCACGGGACCCCCCGCGTGTCCGATGGCCTCATCCACCTCGATGAGAACGGCAGGATGCTCTATGCCTCGCCGAATGCGATCTCCGCGTTCCACCGGCTCGGGATTCGCCGGCTCCTGCCCGGCACGGTGCTGGCGGAGCGGATCACCGAGATTGCCGAGCACTCGAACAGCGTCGATGAGATGCTGCCCCTCGTCGTCATGGGCAAGGGCAACTGGGTGACCGAGGTCGAGGCGCGCGGCGTTGTCGTCTCGCTGCGGGCGATCGAGCTCAAGGACAGGGGCGTACGGACCGGGGCGATGCTGCTCTGCCGTGATGTGACCGAGCTGCGTCGCTCCGAGCGCGAGCTCATGACGAAGGACGCGATGATCCGCGAGATCAACCATCGCGTGAAGAACAATCTCCAGACCGTGTCGGCCCTCCTGCGCCTCCAGGCGCGCAGGGCGACCGACGCGGGCGCGAAGCAGAGCCTCGACGACGCCCAGCGCCGCATCTACACAATCTCAATGGTCCACGAGGCTCTCGCACGGACGGGCGCCGACAGCGTCGACTTCGACGAGACGTTCGCGCGACTCATGCGCCTCGCCGCGGGCGTGGCCGCGACCGGTCAGAAGGTGACGACACGCTTCGAGGGATCGTTCGGCAAGGTCCACGCCGAGGCGGCGACCTCGCTCGCGGTGGTCCTCAATGAGATCGTCACGAACGCGGTCGAGCACGGGCTCAAGGGCCGGGATGGCACCATCACCGTGCGGGCGGAGCGGGACGACGACCAGCTCGACGTCGTCATCGTCGATGACGGGGTCGGGATCAAGGAGGGCGAGCGGGGCAGCGGGCTCGGCACCCAGATCGTTGAGACCATGGTCAAGTCCGACCTGCTCGGCAGCATCTCCTGGAACCCGGGCGAGGACGGCGGCACCGTCGTCCGTGTCCACGCCCAGATCCGACGCCGGGACTGAGCGGTCAGCGCTGGGCGCGCTGCCCAGAGAAAAGAGGAGAGGCGGCCGAATGAAGTGCTCCCCGGAAGTTGGACTGTAGAAGTCAGTTCCGATTTCCGGGGAGTATTTCATGTATTTGAGGTCTTTGTTATCGCCACAGCAGCGTGAAGAGGCTGTTGGCTTGTTCGAACGGGGCTACGGCGCATGGTTTGTTGCGACTCGGCTGTGCGTGCCTGAAGGTCGCGTGGCGCGGCTCTATGACCGGTGGCGGATCCATGGCAGATTGTGCCTCATGAACAAGCCAACCAGGACTCAGCACTCGTATGAGAAGAAGAAGGTCGTCGTAGAGCGTGTCCTGGCCGGGGAGTCGAAACCAGCCCTGGCTCAGGAGTTCCAGCTGTCCTCTCCTAAGCTCATCGATGCATGGGTGCGTCGCTATCGAGATGAGGGTGAGGCCGGCCTTCGACCCAAGCCCAAAGGCCGTCCACGTAAAGACGATGATGCTCCGCCGCGCCAGCTCAGTGAGCTCGAGCAGGTCCAGCGGGAGAACGAGCGGTTGCGGGCGGAGAACGCGTACCTGAAAAAATTGCGGGACTTGAGGGATCAGGGGCACAGGTGAGAACCCTCGCTGTCGCCACCCTCAAGTCGGACTACAATCTGGCGGTGCTGCTGGAGATCGCACGCCTGCCCAGGTCCACGTTCTACTACCATCTGCGCGCATTGAACCGTCCCGACCGCCACGCTGCAGTCAAAGCCTTGATCACGGAGATCTTCTCCAGCAGGCAGGGCAGGTACGGGCACCGACGCATTCGTCTGTGTCGGCGGCAGTTGAAAAGTGAGCAGTTTCGGCATTTGAAAAGTGAGCACTTCGATTAACGATGTGGAGTGTGATTTCAATGCACGATTGGGAAAAGATCCGGGTGCTTGCCCGCGAGGGTGTACCGAAGGCTCGTATTGCTGCTGAGCTGGGTATCTCACGCAATACGGTGGATCGGGCGGTGAAGTCTGATCAGCCGCCGCGTTATGTCCGCACGAGGACACCGACGAAGTTTGGGGAGTATGAGGCCCGGATACGGTGGCTGCTGGAGGAGTGTCCGACGATGCCGGCCTCGGTGATCGGCGAGCGGGTGGGCTGGCCTTACTCGGAGAGGGCCTTGCGGCAGAATGTGGCACGGATCCGTCCTGAGTATGCGCCACGACGTCTCGATCCTGCGGACCGGTTGGAGTGGGAGATCGGGGATGTGGCTCAGTGTGACCTGTGGTTCCCCAATGTTGATATCCCGATCGGGAACGGCAAGACGGCACGCTTCCCTGTGCTGACGATGATCCTGGCCTGGTCAAAGTATCCCGTTGCCTTGATGATCCCGAGCCGGCAACGCCCGGACCTGCTGTTGGGCATGTGGGACGGGATCAGCACCTTTGGCAGGGTTCCTCGACGCCTATTGTGGGACAACGAGGCCGGAATCGGACGATACGGCAAGCTCGGGCAGGAAGTCGCGGAGTTCTGTGGAACCCTCGGAGTGAAGCTCGTCCAAGCCAAACCCTATGACCCGGAGACCAAGGGCGTGGTCGAACGGTTCAACTCCTACCTGGAAACCTCGTTCCTGCCCGGGCGGACGTTCGCCAGTCCCAAGGATTTCAATGCTCAACTCGCCGGCTGGCTCGAGGTGATCCGAGGGAAGAAACCACGAGGGAAAGACCAAACTCGGGGCCAGGGCCTGACCGTCGAGCTCGAGCATATGGGTGCGTTGCCGCCGGTTGATCCCGCAGCGAGGTGGACTGTGCAGACGCGGTTGGGACGTGACTACTACATCGAGATCGGCGCGAACGCCTACAGTGTTGACCCCAGGTGGATCGGGCACCGCATCGACGTCACCATGGACCTGTCGACGGTCCAAGTCAGTACGGGCGGGAAGGTCATCACGACTCATGAGCGTCTTTGGGGCAGCGGCGGTCAGGTGACCGACCCTGACCACGTGGAGACCGCTCGGAAGCTGCGTGCGACCTTTCAGCAGCGCCAGGGCCTGCCCGGCTACGGAGTGACGGTCCAGGGCGGGGACCTGGCAGTATATGACCAGATCTTTGACATCGAGGTGGCCTAAATGGAGGCGATCAAAGACGTCACGTACTACACGAGTGCGTTGAAAGCACCACGTATTCAAGCTTCTTTCGCTCGCCTGGCTGACACTGGGCGGGCACAGGGCTGGACGTTCGAGGAGTACTTAGCCGCGGTTTTGGAAGCCGAGGTCACCGCCCGGGAAGCATCTGGGGCCGAGATACGACGGAAACGAGCACACTTCCCGTCCATGAAGACGATTGAGGACTTCACCTTCGATCACCAGCCCCACCTGCGCTCAGACGTTCAAGCAGCATCACGCTCGACCTGGATCCACAACGCGGAGAACATGATCCTTCTCGGCCCACCAGGCACCGGGAAGACTCACATATCGATCGGGCTCGGCATTGCCGCGACCAGGGCCGGAATCCCGGTCCTGTTCGACACCGCAGCCGGCTGGATCCAGTCGCTCACTGCCGCTCACAACAAGGGAGACCTGACGAAAGAGCTGCGGCGTATTCGCCGCTACAAGCTCATCATCATCGACGAGCTCGGCTACCTCCCCATCGAGCCAGAAGCCGCGAACCTGTTCTTCCAGCTCATCTCGGACCGATACGAGCAATCATCCATCCTGATCACCTCAAACCTCGCTTTCGGGTCCTGGTCCACGATCTTCCACGACGAGACGATTGCGACAGCCATCATCGACCGGCTCGTCCACCACGCCCAAGTCCTGACCACGAAAGGAACCTCCTACCGGATCAGACACCGACAAGAACAAGGAACTGTAAACTAAAACCGCTCAGTTTTCGATCGCCGGAAATGCACCAAATTCAACTGCCGCCGACAGTCTGGAACTTCACCGCCGCGGCATGCAGATATCGCAGAAGACGGTATGGAAACTGATGCGCGAGCTCGGGTTGAAGTGCAAGACCCGATCACGGAAACGGTATGTCAGCTATCGCGGACAGGTCGGCACCATCGCGGACAATGTCCTCAATCGGGACTTCACCGCCACCGAGCCGAACCAGAAATGGGTCACCGATGTCACCGAGTTCCGCATCGGAGCCGACAAGCTGTATCTGTCACCGATCATGGATCTCTTCGACCGCTCGGTGCTGTCCTACTCGATCGGTCCCAGCCCGACAGTGGAGTTCACCCTGACCCCGCTTAAAGCCGCGCTCAGCGCCCTGCCTCCAGGAGCGACTGTGCTTGTCCATTCAGACAGTAAGAATAGAAGTGCCTGATCTTCTCGAATGGTTTGACCCACACAGCGATCGACCCCTGAACAGTCGGTCAGGTGCCGTGAGTGTTCCCGAAAGGTTCTGACTCACACTCTGATCGACCAGCGTGTCTTTCCCCGGACCTGTCGACCATTCGAGAACACTCACGGCGAGGCTTTCGCCTCGCCGTGATCATGTGACTCAAGAAGGGCCTGAACACCTTTTCTCTTTACTGTCTTGTCCAGGTTACCGGTCGATACGAAAGCACCACAAACAATGCACATCGATTGGAGAAACCTCATGACCTCACAACCTTTCATCACTGTCGTTGGTGGCGTAGACACCCACAAAGACCTGCATGTTGCTGCGGTAGTTGATCAGCACGACCGGGTACTCGCAACCGAATTCTTTCCTACGACCAGGCATGGGTACAAGCTGCTCGTGCACTGGTTACGCTCCTTCGGACAGATCGCCAGGATCGGGGTGGAATGCACCGGCACCTATGGGGCGGGCCTGTTGCGCTACCTCCACGCACAAGATATCGAAGTACTCGAAGTCACCGGCCCCGACCAAGCCCTCCGAAGGCGCAAAGGCAAAGACGACACCCTCGATGCAGAGAATGCTGCTCACGCAGCCTATGCCCGGGTGCGTGCCGTGACCCCGAAAACCCGTGACGGGCTGGTTGAATCCCTACGGGTGTTGAAAGTGTCCCGTAAAACTGCGGTCGCTGCCAGACGAGTCGCGTTACAGATGATCCGCATGAACATCGTGTCAGCACCAGACGAACTCCGTGACCAGCTGCGCACCCTGACTCGCATGAAACTCATCCGCACCCTAGCCGCATGGCGACCAGATCTCACGAAGTATCGCGATGTCACTGGCGCGTACAAGATCGCTTTGAAATCCCTTGCACGTAGGTACCTGGAACTCACTGATGAGATCGCTGATCTTGATGTCATGATCAAAAACATTGTTGATCATCTCGCCCCAGACCTCATCAAAAAACCAGCGGTCGGCTATGAGTCTGCAGCTCAGCTGCTGATCACTGCGGGAGACAACCCCGACCGGCTGACTTCAGAAGCCGCGTTCGCAGCATTGTGTGGGGCGAGCCCGATCCCGGCATCATCAGGCAAAACACACCGTCACCGGCTCAACAGGGGTGGTGACCGGCAAGCCAACTCTGCCCTGCACATCATCGCGATCGGCAGACTCAGAACCGACCCGAGAACCCAGGACTATGTGGCGAAGAAACTCTCCGAAGGGCACTCCAAAATGGAAGCCCTCAGGTGCGTGAAACGATACCTCGCACGGGAAATGTTCTACGCGCTCAAAACCAGAACCCAGGTAATCAATCAGACGCAGATTGCTGCTTGACACTTAGAAGGGCGTCCAGGGATTCCAGTACCAGCATGGAGCCTGGCGTGCTGCCTTGGCCAACGCAGGGGCACGGCAATCGATGTCACGCAAGGGCAACTGCCTGGACAACGCGGTGATGGAGAACTTCTTCGGACACGTCAAGGAAGAGATGTTCCACCACGACACCCACGACGACATCGCCGCTCTCGAATCAGCCCTGCACACCTATATCGCCTGGTACAACACCCAGCGACTATCCCTAACGCTCAAGGGCATGAGCCCGATCGAATACCGGACCCACGCCCTCGCAGCCTAGGTGTAGTTCCTCGGGAGGTTGTGAACGCTCGAGTTAGATGAAGACCTCCGGCAGGATGTGGGTTACCACACTCGCATCCAGTAACCGGAGGTCTTCATGTCCCACGCTAACGCACCATTGACCCCTGTGGGCAGGCAGCGCCTGGCTTCTCTGATCGTCGATCAGGGATGGTCGATCCGACGCGCAGCGGAGCGATTCCAGGTCTCACCTGCCACCGCATCGAAATGGGCGTCCCGATACCGCGCGGGTGAACCTCTCGTGGATCGTTCCTCGCGCCCGCATCACTCACCCATGAGGCTTGCGGAGCGGCGCGAGCACCGCATCATCAGCCTGCGGTTCACCCGCCGGTGGGGACCGCACCGGATCAGCTACCACCTGGGCATCCCGCGGTCCACGGTCGAACGCGTCCTTGCCCGGTACCGGATGCCTCTGCTGGCACATCTGGATCAAGCAACCGGGCTGCCCGTCCGTAAGCCTCGCCCTGTGCGCTACGAGAAACAGCGTCCGGGCGAGCTTGTGCATGTCGACATCAAGAAGCTCGGCCGTATCCCTGACGGTGGTGGACATCGCATGCTCGGACGCGCCAACGGCAAGCGTAACCGTCGCCATGGCGTCGGGTACGCGTTTCTGCATCACGCGGTCGATGACTACTCGCGTCTGGCCTACTCCGAGATCCTTGCCGACGAGAAGAAAGAAACAGCCGCCGCGTTCTGGCACCGAGCGCGCATGTTCTTCGCCCAGGCCGGAGTGACCGTTGCGGCGGTGATGACCGATAACGGGTCTTGTTACCGCTCTCGAACGTTCGCAGCCGCGCTCGGACCTGATGTGAAACATCGTCGAACTCGTCCGTATCGGCCCCAGACCAACGGGAAAGTTGAACGTTTCAACCGCACCCTCGCCACCGAGTGGGCCTACGCCCAGATGTACGAAAGCGACGGAGCCAGGGCCGCAACGTACAGCACCTGGCTCCACCACTACAATCATCACCGACCCCACACCGGAATCGGAGGACAGACTCCCTCAGACCGTGTTCACAACCTCACTGGGAACTACACCTAGGTGTACTGACCCGGAGCGTTGTTGACTTGAGGGAGACCTCCGTAGTCGAGTTGGAGCTGTCTAGTTCCCCTACTCGTACTCACGGAGGTCTCTTATGTCCCACGCTAATGCCCGTCTGGCTCCGGCCGGAAGACTGATTATGGTTCGGCGTATTCAATCGGGGCGTGCTGTTGCGCACGTCGCTGCCGAGATGGGTGTCTCTCGAACGACGGCATGGCGGTGGTGGCGCCGCTTCCGCGAGGCTGGCCTGGCGGGACTGCAGGACCGCTCCAGCGTGGCCCGTTCCCACCCTCGACGCACGGGCGGGTGCGTGGAGACTCGGGTGCGGATCCTGCGTCATTTCACGCGTCGCGGGCCGGTGTTCATCGCCGGTCAGCTTGGCATGCACGCCTCGACCGTGGGACGGGTGTTGCGTCGTCATCAGGCCCCGCTGCTGCGCGAGCTGGACCCGGTGACGGGGACCGTGATCCGGGCCCGGCGCCGCTCGGCTCAGCGTTACGAGCACGACTACCCAGGATCACTGATCCATATGGATGTGAAGAAACTTGGCCGGATCCCCGACGGTGGCGGCTGGCGAGTCCACGGTCGCGGAGCGCGCCCGAGTGGCAGGCGCGGCCTGGGATATGACTACATTCATGCCGTGATCGATGATCACTCCCGGGTCGCCTATGCGGAGATCCACGACGATGAGAAAGGCTGCACCGCTGCCGGAGTCTTGCAGCGTGCGATCGCGTTCTACGCCCGATTGGGAGTGCGTGTTGAACGGGTGATCACGGACAACGCGTTCGCATACCGCAAGTCCGCGGCGTTTCGTGGCGTGATCGACGCTCATGGCATCAGACAGAAGTTCATCAAGCCCCACTGTCCATGGACCAACGGCAAAGTCGAGCGGTTCAACCGAACCCTGGCTGGTGAATGGGCGTACGCCAGACCCTGGGACTCCAACACCCAACGCACCGCGCACTTGCAGTCCTGGCTCGATTACTACAACCTAGACAGACCCCACCTCGGCATCGCCGGAATCCCACCAATCAACCGAATCAACAACGGTCGAGGTCAGTACACCTAGGTGTTTAATTAACTTGTCCAACAAATGGGGAACAGTTCAGAACCGGCCGCCTCTCCTCCTGTCATCGGACCCTAGGACGCGCGACGCGCGCGGGCGTTGCGGCGCTTGAGCGACCTGCGCTCCTCCTCGGACATGGCTCCCCAGACTCCGGCATCCTGCCCGGTCTCAAGGGCCCACTTGAGGCAGGTATCGCGGACTTCGCAGCGAAGGCAGACGGCCTTGGCCTGCTCAACCTGGGCAATCGCGGGACCGGAGTTGCCGATAGGGAAGAACAGCTCGGGATCTTCGGTCAGACACGCTGCGCGGTGGCGCCAATCCATAGAACATCGTCTCCTTTAGCCGGCACGAACGCCGGGTGAACATCTAGTTCATTACCTTGTCACGGAGACCGCGGGCGGTAAAGGGTTTCATGGCGACAATGCCCGGTGCAGTCGGTCACAGGCTCCCTGGGTACTATTGGCCCATGCAGGAACGGAAACCGCTGCCCACGGAGAGAATTGCGGCCCTCGGCGTTGCCCTTGAAGCGCTTGTCCTCGGGGCATGGGCGGTGACGGTGCTGATCTCGGGACTGACCGGTGAGCGGGTCGTGACAGACGATGGGAGTGAGACCACCCTCGGTGCGTTCATGCTCGTTGTCGCGGTGCTCCTCGGCGGCATCGCCTTCGCCGTGTGGAAGGAGGTCCGCTGGGCGACGGGCCCGGCGATCACCCTGCAGGTTCTCCTCGTGGGCGGGGCCTTCTACTCGACTGACTTTCTCCACCCCGCCGCGATCGGCGCGATCGTCGTCTATGCCGTGCTCGTCAGCGTCGCCCTCATCGCCGTCCGCCGCCGCCAGTTCACCTGATCGGACGCCTGCGCGCCCTCAGCCGATCACCTGGTCGGCCGGTATCTCCTCAATATTCGCGGGCAGGTCGACAGAGACCCGGCCCACATCCTTCGCGACCGGGATGGCGGACAGAGCCGGACTCGGGTGTTGAAGGATGTCGAGAGCCGCATCGACGCTCTCGGAACGCGGATCGAGCCAGGCCGCGAAGTCCTCACGGTTGAGGACGACGGGTACACGGTCGTGGATGTCGGCGAGCTGGTCGGCCACCTTCGTGATGATCGTCGTGCTCAGCAGCCATCCATCGGCGTCCCGCGACCACGAGTACAGCCCCGCAAACGCGAGCGGAAGCCCGTCGGCCCGGGAGATGTAGTACGGCTGCTTCGTGCCGCCGACCTTCTTCCATTCGTAATAGCCATCGGCAGGGACGAGGCAGCGCCGCTTCTTGAGGGAGGGTGCGAACGAGCGCTTCTCGGCGACGCTCTCGGCGCGGGCGTTGATCATCTTGGCCGCGAACGACCTGTCCTTCGCCCAGGGCGGCAGAAGCCCCCAGTGGGCGAGGTGCGCTTCACGCGAGAGCCCCTCGTCGTACCGCTCGACGATGACGGGCACATCAGTCGTCGGTGCGACGTTCCAGCTCGGCGGGCGCTGCCGCACGGGCTCGGTGATGAGATCGAGGTCGAACAGTCCGGGCTGCTCATCAAGCCTGGTGAATGTCGCATATCGGCCGCACATGGCACCACTGTAGTGGAGCGGGCCCCGCGTGAGCAGTCCGAGACGGCGGCACATCGAGGCTGCTCCGCACCGGGCATATCGCCCCACATCCGTGGGCCCGCGCGTCCCGGTGTGGGCGAGCGGCGACATCGCGCTAGCCGGGGGCTTCGGCGTTAGGATTGGCGCGTGAGCACGAAAGAATTTGCGGATGCCCATGCGCGCTGGCAGGAGCTGGCCGACATCCTCCTTCCCGCGCAGACCGCCTACTACCTCGACGAGCGCGGCGAGTCGCCGATCTCCGATGCCGAGTATGACCGGCTCATGAGGGAGCTGCGTGAGCTGGAGGAGGAATTCCCCCAGCTCAGCACGCAGGACTCCCCAACGAAGAATGTTGGCGCCGATGTCGCCGAGGCGGGTGATGAGGCCCCCGCCGTGTTCTCCCCGGTCACGCACCGGGAGCGCATGTACTCGCTTGAGGATGCGTTTGACACGGACGAGGTCGAGGCCTGGTTCGCGCGGGTTGCCCGTGAGGAGGGCACCCCCGAGATCGAGGTCGTCTGCGAGGCGAAGATCGATGGTCTCGCCGTCAACCTCCGCTACGAGTCCGGTGAGCTCGTCCAGGCGGCCACACGAGGGGACGGGACGACGGGCGAGGACGTGACGGCGAATGTGCGCACCATCGCCTCGGTTCCCCACAGGCTCACGGGCGACGATTGGCCCGATCTCATCGAGATCCGCGGCGAGGTCTTCATCGCGCTCGCGGACTTCGCCGCCTTCAACCGGCGGCTCGAGGAGGACGGGGCGAGGACGTTCGCCAACCCTCGGAACGCGGCCGCGGGATCGCTGCGGCAGAAGGACCCGGCGGCGACCGCCTCGCGCCCGCTCTCCTTCATCGCCCACGGCATCGGTGCGGTCGACGGCGGCAGTGATGTCTCGTCCCAGCTGGAGATCTACGAGCGGCTCGAGAGCTGGGGTGTGCCCATCTCTCCCTACACCGAGCTCGTGACGGGACTCGATGAGGCGCTCGACTTCATCGAGCGACTCGGGGAGAAGAGACACTCCCTCATCCACGGGATGGACGGGGCCGTCATCAAGGTGGCGAGCCGCGCCATGCAGCGCGAGCTCGGCTACACCTCCCGCGTGCCCCGGTGGGCGATCGCCTACAAGTACCCGCCCGAGGAGGTCCACACGAGGCTCCTCGATATTCGAGTCCAGATCGGCCGGACCGGCCGGGCGACGCCCTACGCGGTCATGGAACCCGTCTTCGTCGACGGGTCGACCGTTTCGCAGGCGACGCTCCACAATCCCTCCGAGGTCGCACGAAAGGACGTCCTCATCGGCGACACGGTCGTCCTCCGGAAGGCCGGCGACATCATCCCCGAGGTGGTCGGGCCCGTTTACCGGCTGCGGACGGGCGATGAGGTGCCGTGGACGATGCCGAGACACTGCCCGAGCTGCGGCTCCGTTCTTGCCCCCTCCAACGAGGGGGAGGCCGACTGGCGGTGCCCGAACTCGAAGTCCTGTCCCGCACAGCTGACGGAGCGGCTTGCCCACGTCGGCTCACGAGGCGCACTTGATATCGAGGCTCTCGGCGCGGAGACCGCGCTCATGCTGACGAACCCGGACGCGCGGCGGGACGCCGCAATCGCCTCCCTCATTGGCGGCCACACGCTCCTCATCGACGGGAGGAGGGTCAGCCTCGACACAAAGGCGGGCAGGGCGGCCGTGGCCGACCATGGCGAACCCGTCCCGGGCGAGATCAACCCCGACCTGCTCGACGCCCTCGGCATTCCCGGCCCCCAGGCCCCCGTTCTGCGCAACGAGGCGGGCCTCTTCGACGTGAGGGCGGAGCACCTGAAGGACGTGTTCGTCTGGAGCGAGGTCAGGGTCAAGGGAGAGTTCCAGGGGGACTATCGGTACGCGCGAGCGGCCTGGACGAAGCCCGCCTACGCCAAAGACGGCACAGTCAAGACGGAGTCCGTCCCGACGAAGACGACAGAGCTTCTCCTTCGCGAGATCGAGGGCGCGAAGACGAAGGAGCTGTGGCGGAAGATCGTCGCGCTCTCGATCCGGCACGTCGGCCCGACCGCTGCTCGGTCACTGGCGGCCCGGTTCGGCTCACTCGATGCCATCGCCGCCGCCTCGGTCGAGGACCTCGCCGAGACCGACGGAGTCGGCCGCATCATCGCCGAATCGCTGACGAGCTGGTTCGAGGTCGACTGGCATCGCGATATCGTCGAGCGCTGGCGCGCCGCTGGTGTGCGGTGGGAGGACGAGGTCGACGACGAGCTGCCTCAGACCCTTGCGGGCCTGACGATCGTCGCCACCGGCAGCCTCGAGTCCTATACCCGCGATTCGGTCAAGGAGGCGATCATCGCCCGCGGCGGCAGGGCATCGGGTTCGGTGTCAAAAAAGACCGACTATGTCGTCGTCGGGGAGAACGCCGGCTCGAAGGCCGCCAAGGCCGAGGAGCTCGGTGTGACGATCCTCGACGAGGACCAGTTCACAGCCCTTCTCGAGGGCGGCCCAGACGCCATCGCCTGACACCGCTTCTGGACGGCGGTCCGAAGCGGCGGGTCAGAGAATGACGCCGAGAGGCCGCAGGATCCGCTCGAGCACGCGGGCGAAGAGCGGGCGGTTCTCCCACATCTCGGACGTCAGCTCGCGTGAGTTCGTCAGGTCCAGGTCGAAGATGGTCTCGAGGTTGCCGGCAAGCGACTCGGAGTAGATCTCGGCGTTGACCTCGTAGTTGCCGCGCATGGAGAGGGCATCGATGTTGGCGGTGCCGACCGTGCTCCACTTGCCGTCAACCGTCATCGTCTTCGAGTGGACCATCGCTCCCTGATAGAGGAAGATCCTCACCCCGGCATCGAGCAGAGCCTTATAGGAGGGGCGGCCCGCCCAGTCGGCGACGATGTGGTTCGAGTATTCGGGGATGAGGACGCGGACGTCGACGCCGCGGTCGGCGGCGGCGATGAGGGCCTCCTGGAGATCGCGATCAGGAATGAAGTAGCCCATCGTGATCCACGCGTGCGACGCCGCTCGGTCCAGTGCGCCGAGGTAGATGGAGCGGATTGGATAGGAGAGCCGCGAGGGGAGGTTCTGAACCGCACGCACCCGCGAATCCCATTCCGACGTCCCCCGATCCGTCAGCCGCTTCGCGCCGCGCTTCCGATGCGCATTCCACATATCGATGAAGGCGTTCTCCAGCTCCCAGGTCTGGGGCCCGACGAGACGGATGTGGGTGTCGCGCCAATGATCGGCATAGAGCTGGCCGATGTTATACCCGCCGACGAACGAGATCGTCGAGTCGACGATGAGAAGCTTGCGGTGGTCGAGACCGGAATGCCGGATGAAGCCAAAGATCCTTCCGGGATGGAGGAAGGGGAAGCGGCGCACGTGCAGGTTCTCCAGGTCCGGAAAGTGCCGGAACCGTGGATCCTGGTTGAGATTGCCGAACACGTCGACAATGACGTAGGTCGAGACTCCGCGCTCCGCAGCGCCGATGATCGCGTCCCGGAAGCGCTGGCCGATGGCATCGGCCTTCCAGATGTACGTCTCGAGATAGACGGTGTGTTCGGCCGACTCGATCGCCTCGATCATGTCCTCGTAGAGATCGTGCCCGAACGTGTACGTCGTCACCTGGGTATTCGCGACATGCGAGTGCTTGGGCGCGAAATGCGGGAACTCGCCTGTGGCGGGCTCGCGCCGCTTCCGACGCTCATCGATGGCCGTGACGATGCCGACCGCGGTCGCCTGCAGGGCGAAGGTGACGGCGAGCCCCGCCTTGACACCACGCCAGAGACGGCTCATCGAGGGGGCGCGGTATCTGCTCATGGTCCGTATTGTACGGACAGGGAGTGCCTCGCGTTACGAGATGCGGATCCACGGGAGGGGCAGGTCCGTATTAGACTGAGCGCATGTCGTCTATCTCTACCGACGAGGTCGCCCGCGTGGCGGCACTCGCGCGCATTGCCCTGACCGAGGAGGAGATCGAAAGATTCTCGCACGAGCTGGCCGTCGTGGCCGATGCCGTCGCCGCGGTCTCCGAGGTCGCCACCCCGGACATCCCCGCCACCTCCCATCCGATTCCGCTGACCAATGTCATGCGTGAGGATGAGGTCGTTCCCTGCCTCGACCCTGCGGAGTTCCTCGCCCAGGCGCCGGCCAGCGAGGACGGCAAGTTCCTCGTCCCGCAGATCCTGGGGGAGGAGGCATGACCGCGCTGCTGCAGAAGACTGCTCTCGAGCTGGCCGACATGCTCGCCGCCGGTGAGCTCACCTCCGTCGAGCTCACTCGCGCCACCCTCGATCGCATCGAGAGGCTCAACCCGACGATCAACGCCTTCCTCCACGTCGATGCGGAATCCGCGCTCGAGACGGCCCGCGAGGTCGACGAGAAGCGCGCTCGCGGAGAGAAGGTGGGCAGGCTCGCCGGCATCCCGATCGCCATCAAGGACAACCTCGTCATGCGGGGCGTCCCGACGACCTGCGGATCGATGATGCTCGACGGATGGCTCCCGCCCTACGACGCCACCGTCGTCACCAAGGTCCGCGAGGCGGGGATGCCGATCGTCGGCAAGACAAACATGGACGAGTTCGCCATGGGTTCATCGACCGAGCATTCGGCCTTCGGCCCGACCAGGAACCCGTGGGATACGGAGAGGATCCCGGGCGGCTCGGGCGGCGGCAGCGCCGCTGCGGTCGCGGCCTTCATGGTTCCCCTCGCGCTCGGCTCGGACACGGGCGGCTCGATCAGGCAGCCGGGCTCCGTGACCGGCACCGTCGGCGCAAAGCCGACGTACGGTGCGGTCTCCCGCTACGGCCTCATCGCCATGGCGTCCTCGCTCGATCAGGTCGGCCCCGTTGCGCGCACCGTCGCCGATGCGGCAGCCCTGCAGGAGGTCATCGGCGGGCACGACCCGCTCGACTCGACGTCCCTCGATGCACCGGTGCCGGCGTTCGAGGACATCGTGCGCCGTGTCGGCTCGGACCTGTCCGGACTCAAGGTCGGCATCGTCGAGCAGATGTCGACCGATGGCTTTGAGCCGGGGGTCAGGGCAGAGTTCGATGCCGCGGTCCGCCGACTCGAAGAGGCCGGCGCCGAGATCGTCTCCGTCTCCTGCGCCTCCTTCGACTACGCGCTCGCCGCGTACTACCTCATCATGCCCGCCGAGGTCTCCTCGAATATGGCGAGATTCGACGGCATGAGGTTCGGCCTGAGGGTCGAGCCGGAGGACGGCCCGCTCACCGCAGAGCGCGTCATGGCGGAGAGCCGGGGCAAGGGCTTCGGTGCTGAGGTCAAGCGCCGCATCATCCTCGGCACCCATGTCCTGTCAGCCGGCCACTACGACGCGTACTACGCCTCGGCGCAGAAGGTCCGCACTCTTGTCCAGCGCGATCTGGACGCCGCCTTCGCCAAGGTGGATGTCCTCGTGACACCCACGTCCCCGACGACGGCGTTCAAGTTCGGAGAGAAGGTGGGCGACCCGATGGCGATGTACCTCAACGATCTCGCGACGATCCCGGCCAACCTCGCCGGCATTCCGGGCATCTCTATCCCCTGCGGACTCTCCGAGGGACTCCCGGTTGGATTCCAGGTGCTCGCGCCCGCACATCGCGACGATCTCATGTACGAGGTCGCCGCCGCGGTCGAGGCCTCCGCAGGTGACATCCCGGGCTCGTGCCCCGCCAAGGATTGGAAGGATAACTGATGACGCAGCTTCTAGATTTCGCAGAGGTCGTCGAGCGTTTCGATCCAGTCCTCGGCATCGAGGTGCATGTCGAGCTCGGCACGAAGACGAAAATGTTCGACGGGGCGCCGAACGAATTCGGCGGAGTACCGAACGCTCACGTGACCCCGTCGTCGCTCGGGCTTCCCGGATCGCTGCCTGTGCTCAACCGCAAGGCCGTCGAGTATGCCGTCCGCATTGGGCTGGCGCTCAACTGCACGATCGCTGAATCGTGCCGATTCGCGAGGAAGAACTACTTCTACCCCGATCTGACGAAGAACTTCCAGACGTCGCAGCATGACGAACCGATCGCCTTCGACGGCTGGGTCGACGTGCGGCTTGATGACGGCGAGGTCGTACGCGTCGAGATCGAGCGCGCCCATATGGAGGAGGATGCCGGCAAGAACAGTCATGTCGGCGGCAACGGCCGGATTCAGGGCGCCGACTACTCGCTCGTCGACTACAACCGTGCAGGTGTGCCGCTGGTCGAGATCGTCACTCGCCCCATTCCCAACACGGGTGGCCGTGCACCTGAGGTTGCTGCGGCCTACGTGAAGACCCTGCGCGACATCTTCCGCGCGCTCGAGGTCTCGGAGGCGCGCATGGAGCGCGGCAACGTCCGCGCCGACATCAACCTCTCCCTTCGGGAGACCCCGGAGTCGCCGCTCGGCATCCGGACAGAGACGAAGAACGTCAACTCGTTCGCGGCCATCGAGCAGGCAGTCGTCTACGAGATGAGGCGCCAGGGCGCGATCCTGTCGGCCGGCGGATCGATCACGCAGGAGACCCGCCACTTCCACGACGAAGACGGCACGACCTCGCCGGGCCGCGAGAAGTCGGACGCCGACGACTATCGCTACTTCCCGGAGCCGGACCTTGTGCCCGTCGCCCCGCCCCGGGAATGGATTGAGGAGATCCGCGCATCTCTGCCCGAGCTCCCGCACGCCAAGCGCGAGCGTCTGCAGGCCGAATGGGGCCTGTCCGATCTCGAGCTTCGCGACCTCGTCTCCGCCCAGACGCTCGATGTTGTTGAGAGGACCGTTCTGGCCGGCGCGAGTCCCGCCGCTGCCCGCAAGTGGTGGATGGGTCTCATCATCCGCTACTGCAACGAGCAGGGCATCGCACTCGAGGATGCCCCGGTCACCCCGGAGGATGTCGCTGAGCTCGATCGGCTCGTCGAGTCCGGCAGGCTCAACGACAAGCTTGCTCGGCAGGCACTCGAGGGCACACTCGCCGGCGAAGGAACGCCTGCCGAGGTTGCCGCAGAGCGCGGACTCGAGATCGTCTCCGACGATTCGGCGCTCGAGAAGGCAGTCGATGACGCGATGGCCGCCCACCCGGACGTTGTCGACAAGATCCGTGGCGGCAAGGTTCAGGCCGCCGGCGCACTTGTCGGCGCCGTCATGAAGGCGACGAGAGGACAGGCGGACGCCGCCAAGGTCCGAGAGATCATCATGGCGCGCGTGTAGAAACGCGCTCAGCAGCGAGGAAAAGGACGGGGCCCACGGGTCCCGTCCTTCATTTTTCGCTGCTATTCCGGCGAAAGATGCGGGTGTGATGTGGGTTGGTGGGCAGGGTCACGGTGGTTTTATTTGACCGGGGTTGGGGTGGCGGCTTAAGTTTATCGAGTTGCTTCCGGCTGGTTCGGGAGGGACGCCTCTGGATCTTCGGGTCGGGCGGGACGGGATGGCGCGGATCACTTGGTTCGGGTTTGTCGGTCTGGGTCTGGTTCGCTAAGATGGAGAGGTTGCTCCGCGGGAGTGCTTCTGGTTTGGAAGTTCGTTTCGTTGTGGGTTGCTTGTTTTGAATCTCAATAGTGTGTCGTTTTTTGTTTGATGATTTTTTTGTTCTGTATTTTTATGGAGCTGTTTCAGCTTTTCTGTAAGGTTTTTACGGAGAGTTTGATCCTGGCTCAGGACGAACGCTGGCGGCGTGCTTAACACATGCAAGTCGAACGATGAAGTCTCCAGCTTGCTGGGGGTGGATTAGTGGCGAACGGGTGAGTAACACGTGAGTAACCTGCCCCTTTCTTCGGGATAAGCTTGGGAAACTGGGTCTAATACCGGATATTCAGCGGCTGCCGCATGGTGGTTGTTGGAAAGATTTATTGGGAGGGGATGGGCTCGCGGCCTATCAGCTTGTTGGTGGGGTGATGGCCTACCAAGGCGTCGACGGGTAGCCGGCCTGAGAGGGTGACCGGCCACACTGGGACTGAGATACGGCCCAGACTCCTACGGGAGGCAGCAGTGGGGAATATTGCACAATGAGCGAAAGCTTGATGCAGCGACGCCGCGTGAGGGATGACGGCTTTCGGGTTGTAAACCTCTTTCGGCAGGGAACAAGTCCAGGTTTTGGCCTGGTTGAGGGTACCTGCATAAGAAGCGCCGGCTAACTACGTGCCAGCAGCCGCGGTAATACGTAGGGCGCGAGCGTTGTCCGGAATTATTGGGCGTAAAGAGCTCGTAGGCGGCTTGTCGCGTCTGCTGTGAAAACGCGGGGCTTAACTCCGCGCTTGCAGTGGGTACGGGCAGGCTTGAGTGTAGTAGGGGAGACTGGAATTCCTGGTGTAGCGGTGGAATGCGCAGATATCAGGAGGAACACCGATGGCGAAGGCAGGTCTCTGGGCTATAACTGACGCTGAGGAGCGAAAGCATGGGGAGCGAACAGGATTAGATACCCTGGTAGTCCATGCCGTAAACGTTGGGCACTAGGTGTGGGGGTCTTTGACTTCTGCGCCGTAGCTAACGCATTAAGTGCCCCGCCTGGGGAGTACGGCCGCAAGGCTAAAACTCAAAGGAATTGACGGGGGCCCGCACAAGCGGCGGAGCATGCGGATTAATTCGATGCAACGCGAAGAACCTTACCAAGGCTTGACATACACTGCGATGTTCCAGAGATGGGGCAGCCTTCGGGGTGGTGTACAGGTGGTGCATGGTTGTCGTCAGCTCGTGTCGTGAGATGTTGGGTTAAGTCCCGCAACGAGCGCAACCCTTGTCTCGTGTTGCCAGCACATGATGGTGGGGACTCACGAGAGACTGCCGGGGTTAACTCGGAGGAAGGTGGGGATGACGTCAAATCATCATGCCCCTTATGTCTTGGGCTTCACGCATGCTACAATGGCCGGTACAGAGGGTTGCGATGTCGTAAGGCTGAGCGAATCCCTTAAAGCCGGTCTCAGTTCGGATTGGGGTCTGCAACTCGACCCCATGAAGTCGGAGTCGCTAGTAATCGCAGATCAGCAACGCTGCGGTGAATACGTTCCCGGGCCTTGTACACACCGCCCGTCACGTCACGAAAGTTGGCAACACCCGAAGCCCGTGGCCTAACCCTTGTGGGGGGAGCGGTCGAAGGTGGGGTTGGCGATTGGGACGAAGTCGTAACAAGGTAGCCGTACCGGAAGGTGCGGCTGGATCACCTCCTTTCTAGGGAGAATTTTTTCCCGAAATCCACATGGTCAGTGTTCACAGGCTTTTTGTCTGTGCTGGTGGTGTGGTGGCGATGTTCCTGCCGATGGGGTAGCGAGTGGTGTGCTGCTTGAGTGTGCACTCGGGACACGATGTTTTTGAATGAGAAACGGCATGCTGTTGGGGTTTGGGGTCAGCAGCCCTGGCTGCTCCGCTGTGTGCGCCGGCCTGTGGTTGGTGTGTGTGGTGTGGGTGGGTTGTTTGGTAACTGTATAGTGGACGCGAGCATCTTTGGTTTGTGTGAATCGAAGAGTTCTTTTTGTTGTGAATTTTGTAGGGGCGTTCGGTGGATGCCTTGGCACTGGGAGCCGAAGAAGGACGTTGTAGCCTGCGATAAGCCTCGGGGAGTTGGCAAACGAGCTGTGATCCGAGGGTGTCCGAATGGGGAAACCTGGCCCACGTTATGGTGGGTTACCCGCACCTGAATGTATAGGGTGTGTGGGGGGAACGCGGGGAAGTGAAACATCTCAGTACCCGCAGGAAGAGATATTCCGTCAGTAGTGGTGAGCGAACGCGGATGATGGCTAAACCGTGTGTGTGTGAGAGCTTACGGGCGTTGCGCATGCGGTGTTGTGGGAGCGTGTTGTCGGTCCTCCGTAAAGGGGCCGGGATGGATGTGTTGTGGTAGTCGAGCCTGGTGGGAAACAGGGCCGTAGACGGTGAGAGCCCGGTAGATGAAACTGCAGCATGTTGTCTTATGCGTATCCCAAGTAGCACGGGGCTCGTGGAATCTCGTGTGAATCTGCAAAGACCACTTTGTAAGCCTGAATACTCCCTAGTGACCGATAGTGGATAAGTACCGTGAGGGAATGGTGAAAAGTACCCCGGGAGGGGAGTGAAATAGTACCTGAAACCGGGCGCCTACAATCCGTCAGAGCCTCCTTTGTTGGGGTGATGGCGTGCCTTTTGAAGAATGAGCCTGCGAGTTAGTGGTGTGTGGCAAGGTTAACCCGTGTGGGGTAGCCGTAGCGAAAGCGAGTCTGAATAGGGCGTTTGAGTCGCATGCTCTAGACCCGAAGCGGGGTGATCTACCCATGGGCAGGGTGAAGCACGTGTAAGAGCGTGTGGAGGCCCGAACCCACTTCAGTTGAAAATGGAGGGGATGACCTGTGGGTAGGGGTGAAAGGCCAATCAAACTCCGTGATAGCTGGTTCTCCCCGAAATGCATTTAGGTGCAGCGTTGCGTGTAGCGTGCCGGAGGTAGAGCTACTGGATGGCTGATGGGCCCCACCGGGTTACTGACGTCAGCCAAACTCCGAATGCCGGTTACGTTTGCGTGGCAGTGAGACTGCGGGGGATAAGCTTCGTAGTCGAGAGGGAAACAGCCCAGACCATCGGTTAAGGCCCCTAAGCGTGTGCTAAGTGGGAAAGGATGTGCAGTTGCAGTGACAACCAGGAGGTTGGCTTAGAAGCAGCCACCCTTGAAAGAGTGCGTAATAGCTCACTGGTCAAGTGATTGTGCGCCGACAATGTAGCGGGGCTTAAGTACACCGCCGAAACCATGGCAGCAGCACAGTCGTGTTGCTGGGTAGGGGAGCGTCGTCATCGTGGTGAAGCCGGGGCGTGAGCGTCGGTGGAATGGTGACGAGTGAGAATGCAGGCATGAGTAGCGAAAGACGGGTGAGAAACCCGTCCGCCGAATGACTAAGGGTTCCAGGGCCAGGTTAATCCGCCCTGGGTTAGTCGGGACCTAAGGCGAGGCCGACAGGCGTAGTCGATGGACAACCAGTTGATATTCTGGTGACCGGCGAAGTACCGTCCAATGCTGAGGTGAGGGATACTAACCACCCAAGCCGCCGCAGCGTCCTTCGGGATGGTGTGGTGGTGCGCGTGGGACCTGATCTTACGGTAGGCAAGCGTATTAACAGGGGTGACGCAGAGAGGTAGCCACCGCGTGTCTTATGGCTTGGCACGTTTAAGGACGCAGCCCGTCTCCCAGGCAAATCCGGGAGACATGAGGGTGAGGTCTGATGATGACCCCGTATGGGGGAAGTAGGGTGATCCTGTACTGTCTAGAAAAGCCTCGACGCGAGGTACCAGCCGCCCGTACCCGAAACCGACACAGGTAGTCAGGTAGAGAATACTAAGGCGATCGAGAGAATCGTGGTTAAGGAACTCGGCAAAATGCCCCCGTAACTTTGGAAGAAGGGGGACCCGAGCCTTGAAACCCCATGCGGGTTAGGGGCGAGGGTCGCAGAGACCAGGGAGAAGCGACTGTTTATCAAAAACACAGGTCCGTGCGAAGTCGTAAGACGATGTATACGGACTGACGCCTGCCCGGTGCTGGAAGGTTAAGAGGACTGGTCAGCTCACCCTTGTGGTGGGCGAAGCTGGGAATTTAAGCCCCAGTAAACGGCGGTGGTAACTATAACCATCCTAAGGTAGCGAAATTCCTTGTCGGGTAAGTTCCGACCTGCACGAATGGCGTAACGACTTCTCCGCTGTCTCAACCACGAACTCGGCGAAATTGCACGACGAGTAAAGATGCTCGTTACGCGCAGCAGGACGGAAAGACCCCGGGACCTTTACTATAGCTTGGTATTGGTGTTCGGTACGGCTTGTGTAGGATAGGTGGGAGACTGTGAAGCATTCACGCTAGTGGGTGTGGAGTCATTGTTGAAATACCACTCTGGTCGTATTGCACATCTAACCTCGGACCATGATCTGGTTCAGGGACAGTGCCTGGTGGGTAGTTTAACTGGGGCGGTTGCCTCCCAAAATGTAACGGAGGCGCTCAAAGGTTCCCTCAGCCTGGTTGGTAATCAGGTGGCGAGTGCAAGTGTACAAGGGAGCTTGACTGTGAGACTGACAGGTCGAGCAGGTGCGAAAGCAGGAACTAGTGATCCGGCGGTGGCTTGTGGAAGCGCCGTCGCTCAACGGATAAAAGGTACCCCGGGGATAACAGGCTGATCCTGCCCAAGAGTTCATATCGACGGCATGGTTTGGCACCTCGATGTCGGCTCGTCGCATCCTGGGGCTGGAGTAGGTCCCAAGGGTTGGGCTGTTCGCCCATTAAAGCGGTACGCGAGCTGGGTTCAGAACGTCGTGAGACAGTTCGGTCCCTATCCGCTGCGCGCGTTGGAAACTTGAGAAGGGCTGTCCCTAGTACGAGAGGACCGGGACGGACGAACCTCTGGTGTGCCAGTTGTACCGCCAGGTGCATGGCTGGTTGGCTACGTTCGGAAGGGATAACCGCTGAAAGCATCTAAGCGGGAAGCCTGCTTCAAGATGAGGTTTCCATCCAACATTGTTGGTGAAGGCCCCCTGAAGACCACGGGGTTGATAGGCCAGACGTGGAAGCACCGCAAGGTGTGAAGCTGACTGGTACTAATGGCCAAAGAATTCACAACACACAAAAAGGGAACACACTGTTCCATACGAGCTCCGATGCTCCGCGTCCACTGTACGGTCACCACCCAACCCACCCGTGACCAGTCCATAACTGAATAACCACACGTTTGACGTGACCCCAAGATTTTGGCGGTGGCTCTAGCGGTGGGGAAACGCCCGGTCCCATTCCGAACCCGGAAGCTAAGCCCACCAGCGCCGATGGTACTGCACTCGGGAGGGTGTGGGAGAGTAGGACACCGCCGCCATAACACCCCCGGAAAGGGCCCAGGACACCAGTCCCGGGCCCTTTCGCATACCCAAATACCGAGGCTGCTCCAGCCGTCACGTTGACTGCCCGTGAGTCGAGTTGCTGAGTCGGCACGTTCTCTGAGCGTTTGGGGTTGGAAAGAGAGGGTGATGATGCCCTGGGCGAGACCAGTCGAGGCTCTTACGGCGCCGCTCTTCGATCGCATCACTATCCAGATTGAAGACGACTGTGCCGCAGCCGGGAGAATCCGCAGTATCGGTCTTCGCTGCGTCCCCGCAGTTCCTGCATGATCAACGCAGCCTGTCGGCAATATGCTCCTCGACGATAACTTTTGCCGGTGTGAACCGTCTTCGGTTTGTTGCCGTTGTTTTGTGAGTCTGAGAGAGAATGGATTTATGCCCAGACGCATTCCTGAAGAAACAAAACAACGCGCGATCCGCTTGGTCTTGAACCACCTAGACGAATACGCGAATCTGACCGAGGCCTGTGTGAAGATCGGCGGGCAGCTCGGGATCGGTAAAGAATCTCTACGCCGGTGGGTACGCCAAGCCCAGATCGATGGCGGACAACGAGACGGCACATCCTCAGATGTCCTTGAGGAGAATAAACGCTTGCGTAAAGAGATCCGGGAGCTGGAAGAAGCTAACAGTATTTTGCGCGACGCAGCGGTTTTCTTCGCGGGGGAACTCGGCCCCCGATCCCGATGACCATCGCTTTCATCGACAACCAACGCAGCAAGGGCCACCGAGTCACCCAAATCTGCGACGTCCTCACGGGCCAGGGCCTACAGGTCAGCGCACGGACCTACCGGTCCTGGAAAACCGCCTGTCGGCGGCAGTTGAAAAGTGAGCAGTTTCGGCATTTGAAAAGTGAGCACTTCGATTAACGATGTGGAGTGTGATTTCAATGCACGATTGGGAAAAGATCCGGGTGCTTGCCCGCGAGGGTGTACCGAAGGCTCGTATTGCTGCTGAGCTGGGTATCTCACGCAATACGGTGGATCGGGCGGTGAAGTCTGATCAGCCGCCGCGTTATGTCCGCACGAGGACACCGACGAAGTTTGGGGAGTATGAGGCCCGGATACGGTGGCTGCTGGAGGAGTGTCCGACGATGCCGGCCTCGGTGATCGGCGAGCGGGTGGGCTGGCCTTACTCGGAGAGGGCCTTGCGGCAGAATGTGGCACGGATCCGTCCTGAGTATGCGCCACGACGTCTCGATCCTGCGGACCGGTTGGAGTGGGAGATCGGGGATGTGGCTCAGTGTGACCTGTGGTTCCCCAATGTTGATATCCCGATCGGGAACGGCAAGACGGCACGCTTCCCTGTGCTGACGATGATCCTGGCCTGGTCAAAGTATCCCGTTGCCTTGATGATCCCGAGCCGGCAACGCCCGGACCTGCTGTTGGGCATGTGGGACGGGATCAGCACCTTTGGCAGGGTTCCTCGACGCCTATTGTGGGACAACGAGGCCGGAATCGGACGATACGGCAAGCTCGGGCAGGAAGTCGCGGAGTTCTGTGGAACCCTCGGAGTGAAGCTCGTCCAAGCCAAACCCTATGACCCGGAGACCAAGGGCGTGGTCGAACGGTTCAACTCCTACCTGGAAACCTCGTTCCTGCCCGGGCGGACGTTCGCCAGTCCCAAGGATTTCAATGCTCAACTCGCCGGCTGGCTCGAGGTGATCCGAGGGAAGAAACCACGAGGGAAAGACCAAACTCGGGGCCAGGGCCTGACCGTCGAGCTCGAGCATATGGGTGCGTTGCCGCCGGTTGATCCCGCAGCGAGGTGGACTGTGCAGACGCGGTTGGGACGTGACTACTACATCGAGATCGGCGCGAACGCCTACAGTGTTGACCCCAGGTGGATCGGGCACCGCATCGACGTCACCATGGACCTGTCGACGGTCCAAGTCAGTACGGGCGGGAAGGTCATCACGACTCATGAGCGTCTTTGGGGCAGCGGCGGTCAGGTGACCGACCCTGACCACGTGGAGACCGCTCGGAAGCTGCGTGCGACCTTTCAGCAGCGCCAGGGCCTGCCCGGCTACGGAGTGACGGTCCAGGGCGGGGACCTGGCAGTATATGACCAGATCTTTGACATCGAGGTGGCCTAAATGGAGGCGATCAAAGACGTCACGTACTACACGAGTGCGTTGAAAGCACCACGTATTCAAGCTTCTTTCGCTCGCCTGGCTGACACTGGGCGGGCACAGGGCTGGACGTTCGAGGAGTACTTAGCCGCGGTTTTGGAAGCCGAGGTCACCGCCCGGGAAGCATCTGGGGCCGAGATACGACGGAAACGAGCACACTTCCCGTCCATGAAGACGATTGAGGACTTCACCTTCGATCACCAGCCCCACCTGCGCTCAGACGTTCAAGCAGCATCACGCTCGACCTGGATCCACAACGCGGAGAACATGATCCTTCTCGGCCCACCAGGCACCGGGAAGACTCACATATCGATCGGGCTCGGCATTGCCGCGACCAGGGCCGGAATCCCGGTCCTGTTCGACACCGCAGCCGGCTGGATCCAGTCGCTCACTGCCGCTCACAACAAGGGAGACCTGACGAAAGAGCTGCGGCGTATTCGCCGCTACAAGCTCATCATCATCGACGAGCTCGGCTACCTCCCCATCGAGCCAGAAGCCGCGAACCTGTTCTTCCAGCTCATCTCGGACCGATACGAGCAATCATCCATCCTGATCACCTCAAACCTCGCTTTCGGGTCCTGGTCCACGATCTTCCACGACGAGACGATTGCGACAGCCATCATCGACCGGCTCGTCCACCACGCCCAAGTCCTGACCACGAAAGGAACCTCCTACCGGATCAGACACCGACAAGAACAAGGAACTGTAAACTAAAACCGCTCAGTTTTCGATCGCCGGAAATGCACCAAATTCAACTGCCGCCGACACCGCCACCCCCAGCCACCGCGACCTTGATGATGCAATCATCATCGACGCCCTCCTGGCCACGGTCGGCACACCGGAAGGGATGTATGGCAGACGGAAAATGGTGGCCTACCTACGCCGCCACGGACTGGTTGTCTCAGCCCGGCGGGTTGACCGGCTGATGCGTGATCTCGAGATGAATGGCCGGGTCCGCGGCCAAGGAGTACGCACCACGATCCCCGACCGGAGTGCCGCCCGAGCCCCTGACCTGGTCGAACGTGACTTCACCGCGCCCATACCGAATGAGCGGTGGGTTGCTGATTTCACCTACGTGCGCACCTGGGCCGGCTTCGTCTACGTCGCCTTTGTCATTGATTGCTTCTCCCGCGCGATCGTGGGCTGGCATGCCTCGGCGTCAATGACCACACCCCTGGTGACCAACGCGCTACGGATGGGATTGTGGCGCCGTGACCAGGCCGGACACCCTGCAAACGCAGGTTTAATACACCACAGCGATGCCGGAGCTCAATTTACATCCGTGAGCTTCGCCGAGACGTTGGCCATGGAAGGCATCGCTGCCTCGATCGGATCGATCGGCGATGCCTACGACAATTCGCTCGCTGAGTCCACAATCGGTCTGTACAAAACCGAGGCGATCCGAGATGATTCACCGTTCCGCAGCGGCCCGCTCAAACAGCTCGAGGACGTTGAGTGGGTCACGGCGCAGTGGATTGATTGGTACAACACCACGCGCCTGCACTCACGCATCGACGACCTCACACCCGATGAATATGAATACCTCTACTACGCTAACCTAGAAACGCCCGCCCACACGGAGCTGGCACCCGTATAACACCGGCAAGAAACCGAAGACGGTTCAGTGAGCGTCTAGGCCCCGCCGACTACTCGGAAAGTTCCAAAGGTCCGAACGTTCTGTGCGGCAGCAGTTGATACCTGCGGGACGCGAGTCCACGACCGATCGGCCAGGGGCTCTTCGCCGTCACCAGCATGTTGCCGGCGCACCCCGTCGACCGATCCAGTGTTCGCGTCGACTCGCCATTGACGCGATTGTGCACTGCGGCTTGGAACTATCACCCTCGAGGCCATGGCGGGGGCAGAACCGTCCGAGGACTTCGGGACCATTCACCGACTAAGAGTGGTGCGACTGCTTCGCGGCACAATGGGAATCCGCAATCTCAGGGTGCCCGCCATCGTCGTGCCGGCAGAGCGCATGATCGATCCCGCTGTCTGAAGTATCGGCAGCTCGGGTCGAGGTCGTGGCATCGCCGTTATACCTTGCCGGCTCGTCGCGGTCGATGAGCTCTGCGAGCGGTGACCACGCCTGTTCCGTCTATGTCCACGATGTTCTGCTGGGCCCGCGTCGCTGCGCGAGCCTTAGCTATCGCTGGATGGGCGGCGGTGCCCATTCGGAGCGAGCTGAGGGAGACGGGTTTGATCAAGGCTTCTGTACATAGAGCGAGAACGTTCCAGGAACCAGCGTCTTGCTGTGGCTCTAAGGCCGGAACCGACGTGCGGCGGCTCCGGCGGACGATCCTGTGCACTGGCCATCTTCGACGTTGGGCCGGAGCCGGGGTCCTGGACGACGTCTGGCACGTATCCCCGGTGGGAAACTATGTATCCCGCTTGGCGTCGTTGCTGACACCGTCAGACCAATGCAGGGTTACCGTGCCAGGGCAGGAGGCGGTGCGTGGCCCGAGAACGTCGAACGGCTGCCGTGCGCTGCGCAACATTCCGGCCAGAGAGGCGCTCCGTCAATTCTCGTGAGCCTGCTCGAGCAGCTACGGAATCGAAGGACCCGGCGAACAGAATCGGCACTTGGGGGCGCCTGTCGACGCCGGTAAATTGGACGCATCACCAGTGTTTTCCCAGGTCACAGAGACGCCGGCGCTCAGCAGTGTGGGTGTGATGTGGGTTGGTGGGGAGGGTCACGGTGGTTTTATTTGACCGGGGTTGGGGTGGCGGCTTAAGTTTATCGAGTTGCTTCCGGCTGGTTCGGGAGGGACGCCTCTGGATCTTCGGGTCGGGCGGGACGGGATGGCGCGGATCACTTGGTTCGGGTTTGTCGGTCTGGGTCTGGTTCGCTAAGATGGAGAGGTTGCTCCGCGGGAGTGCTTCTGGTTTGGAAGTTCGTTTCGTTGTGGGTTGCTTGTTTTGAATCTCAATAGTGTGTCGTTTTTTGTTTGATGATTTTTTTGTTCTGTATTTTTATGGAGCTGTTTCAGCTTTTCTGTAAGGTTTTTACGGAGAGTTTGATCCTGGCTCAGGACGAACGCTGGCGGCGTGCTTAACACATGCAAGTCGAACGATGAAGTCTCCAGCTTGCTGGGGGTGGATTAGTGGCGAACGGGTGAGTAACACGTGAGTAACCTGCCCCTTTCTTCGGGATAAGCTTGGGAAACTGGGTCTAATACCGGATATTCAGCGGCTGCCGCATGGTGGTTGTTGGAAAGATTTATTGGGAGGGGATGGGCTCGCGGCCTATCAGCTTGTTGGTGGGGTGATGGCCTACCAAGGCGTCGACGGGTAGCCGGCCTGAGAGGGTGACCGGCCACACTGGGACTGAGATACGGCCCAGACTCCTACGGGAGGCAGCAGTGGGGAATATTGCACAATGAGCGAAAGCTTGATGCAGCGACGCCGCGTGAGGGATGACGGCTTTCGGGTTGTAAACCTCTTTCGGCAGGGAACAAGTCCAGGTTTTGGCCTGGTTGAGGGTACCTGCATAAGAAGCGCCGGCTAACTACGTGCCAGCAGCCGCGGTAATACGTAGGGCGCGAGCGTTGTCCGGAATTATTGGGCGTAAAGAGCTCGTAGGCGGCTTGTCGCGTCTGCTGTGAAAACGCGGGGCTTAACTCCGCGCTTGCAGTGGGTACGGGCAGGCTTGAGTGTAGTAGGGGAGACTGGAATTCCTGGTGTAGCGGTGGAATGCGCAGATATCAGGAGGAACACCGATGGCGAAGGCAGGTCTC
The DNA here is from genome assembly GCF_003952265.1 of Flaviflexus salsibiostraticola. NCBI lineage: Bacteria > Bacillati > Actinomycetota > Actinomycetes > Actinomycetales > Actinomycetaceae > Flaviflexus > Flaviflexus salsibiostraticola. The sequence continues at coordinate 1,197,997 of NZ_CP034438.1, read as the reverse complement.
TGGGCTATAACTGACGCTGAGGAGCGAAAGCATGGGGAGCGAACAGGATTAGATACCCTGGTAGTCCATGCCGTAAACGTTGGGCACTAGGTGTGGGGGTCTTTGACTTCTGCGCCGTAGCTAACGCATTAAGTGCCCCGCCTGGGGAGTACGGCCGCAAGGCTAAAACTCAAAGGAATTGACGGGGGCCCGCACAAGCGGCGGAGCATGCGGATTAATTCGATGCAACGCGAAGAACCTTACCAAGGCTTGACATACACTGCGATGTTCCAGAGATGGGGCAGCCTTCGGGGTGGTGTACAGGTGGTGCATGGTTGTCGTCAGCTCGTGTCGTGAGATGTTGGGTTAAGTCCCGCAACGAGCGCAACCCTTGTCTCGTGTTGCCAGCACATGATGGTGGGGACTCACGAGAGACTGCCGGGGTTAACTCGGAGGAAGGTGGGGATGACGTCAAATCATCATGCCCCTTATGTCTTGGGCTTCACGCATGCTACAATGGCCGGTACAGAGGGTTGCGATGTCGTAAGGCTGAGCGAATCCCTTAAAGCCGGTCTCAGTTCGGATTGGGGTCTGCAACTCGACCCCATGAAGTCGGAGTCGCTAGTAATCGCAGATCAGCAACGCTGCGGTGAATACGTTCCCGGGCCTTGTACACACCGCCCGTCACGTCACGAAAGTTGGCAACACCCGAAGCCCGTGGCCTAACCCTTGTGGGGGGAGCGGTCGAAGGTGGGGTTGGCGATTGGGACGAAGTCGTAACAAGGTAGCCGTACCGGAAGGTGCGGCTGGATCACCTCCTTTCTAGGGAGAATTTTTTCCCGAAATCCACATGGTCAGTGTTCACAGGCTTTTTGTCTGTGCTGGTGGTGTGGTGGCGATGTTCCTGCCGATGGGGTAGCGAGTGGTGTGCTGCTTGAGTGTGCACTCGGGACACGATGTTTTTGAATGAGAAACGGCATGCTGTTGGGGTTTGGGGTCAGCAGCCCTGGCTGCTCCGCTGTGTGCGCCGGCCTGTGGTTGGTGTGTGTGGTGTGGGTGGGTTGTTTGGTAACTGTATAGTGGACGCGAGCATCTTTGGTTTGTGTGAATCGAAGAGTTCTTTTTGTTGTGAATTTTGTAGGGGCGTTCGGTGGATGCCTTGGCACTGGGAGCCGAAGAAGGACGTTGTAGCCTGCGATAAGCCTCGGGGAGTTGGCAAACGAGCTGTGATCCGAGGGTGTCCGAATGGGGAAACCTGGCCCACGTTATGGTGGGTTACCCGCACCTGAATGTATAGGGTGTGTGGGGGGAACGCGGGGAAGTGAAACATCTCAGTACCCGCAGGAAGAGATATTCCGTCAGTAGTGGTGAGCGAACGCGGATGATGGCTAAACCGTGTGTGTGTGAGAGCTTACGGGCGTTGCGCATGCGGTGTTGTGGGAGCGTGTTGTCGGTCCTCCGTAAAGGGGCCGGGATGGATGTGTTGTGGTAGTCGAGCCTGGTGGGAAACAGGGCCGTAGACGGTGAGAGCCCGGTAGATGAAACTGCAGCATGTTGTCTTATGCGTATCCCAAGTAGCACGGGGCTCGTGGAATCTCGTGTGAATCTGCAAAGACCACTTTGTAAGCCTGAATACTCCCTAGTGACCGATAGTGGATAAGTACCGTGAGGGAATGGTGAAAAGTACCCCGGGAGGGGAGTGAAATAGTACCTGAAACCGGGCGCCTACAATCCGTCAGAGCCTCCTTTGTTGGGGTGATGGCGTGCCTTTTGAAGAATGAGCCTGCGAGTTAGTGGTGTGTGGCAAGGTTAACCCGTGTGGGGTAGCCGTAGCGAAAGCGAGTCTGAATAGGGCGTTTGAGTCGCATGCTCTAGACCCGAAGCGGGGTGATCTACCCATGGGCAGGGTGAAGCACGTGTAAGAGCGTGTGGAGGCCCGAACCCACTTCAGTTGAAAATGGAGGGGATGACCTGTGGGTAGGGGTGAAAGGCCAATCAAACTCCGTGATAGCTGGTTCTCCCCGAAATGCATTTAGGTGCAGCGTTGCGTGTAGCGTGCCGGAGGTAGAGCTACTGGATGGCTGATGGGCCCCACCGGGTTACTGACGTCAGCCAAACTCCGAATGCCGGTTACGTTTGCGTGGCAGTGAGACTGCGGGGGATAAGCTTCGTAGTCGAGAGGGAAACAGCCCAGACCATCGGTTAAGGCCCCTAAGCGTGTGCTAAGTGGGAAAGGATGTGCAGTTGCAGTGACAACCAGGAGGTTGGCTTAGAAGCAGCCACCCTTGAAAGAGTGCGTAATAGCTCACTGGTCAAGTGATTGTGCGCCGACAATGTAGCGGGGCTTAAGTACACCGCCGAAACCATGGCAGCAGCACAGTCGTGTTGCTGGGTAGGGGAGCGTCGTCATCGTGGTGAAGCCGGGGCGTGAGCGTCGGTGGAATGGTGACGAGTGAGAATGCAGGCATGAGTAGCGAAAGACGGGTGAGAAACCCGTCCGCCGAATGACTAAGGGTTCCAGGGCCAGGTTAATCCGCCCTGGGTTAGTCGGGACCTAAGGCGAGGCCGACAGGCGTAGTCGATGGACAACCAGTTGATATTCTGGTGACCGGCGAAGTACCGTCCAATGCTGAGGTGAGGGATACTAACCACCCAAGCCGCCGCAGCGTCCTTCGGGATGGTGTGGTGGTGCGCGTGGGACCTGATCTTACGGTAGGCAAGCGTATTAACAGGGGTGACGCAGAGAGGTAGCCACCGCGTGTCTTATGGCTTGGCACGTTTAAGGACGCAGCCCGTCTCCCAGGCAAATCCGGGAGACATGAGGGTGAGGTCTGATGATGACCCCGTATGGGGGAAGTAGGGTGATCCTGTACTGTCTAGAAAAGCCTCGACGCGAGGTACCAGCCGCCCGTACCCGAAACCGACACAGGTAGTCAGGTAGAGAATACTAAGGCGATCGAGAGAATCGTGGTTAAGGAACTCGGCAAAATGCCCCCGTAACTTTGGAAGAAGGGGGACCCGAGCCTTGAAACCCCATGCGGGTTAGGGGCGAGGGTCGCAGAGACCAGGGAGAAGCGACTGTTTATCAAAAACACAGGTCCGTGCGAAGTCGTAAGACGATGTATACGGACTGACGCCTGCCCGGTGCTGGAAGGTTAAGAGGACTGGTCAGCTCACCCTTGTGGTGGGCGAAGCTGGGAATTTAAGCCCCAGTAAACGGCGGTGGTAACTATAACCATCCTAAGGTAGCGAAATTCCTTGTCGGGTAAGTTCCGACCTGCACGAATGGCGTAACGACTTCTCCGCTGTCTCAACCACGAACTCGGCGAAATTGCACGACGAGTAAAGATGCTCGTTACGCGCAGCAGGACGGAAAGACCCCGGGACCTTTACTATAGCTTGGTATTGGTGTTCGGTACGGCTTGTGTAGGATAGGTGGGAGACTGTGAAGCATTCACGCTAGTGGGTGTGGAGTCATTGTTGAAATACCACTCTGGTCGTATTGCACATCTAACCTCGGACCATGATCTGGTTCAGGGACAGTGCCTGGTGGGTAGTTTAACTGGGGCGGTTGCCTCCCAAAATGTAACGGAGGCGCTCAAAGGTTCCCTCAGCCTGGTTGGTAATCAGGTGGCGAGTGCAAGTGTACAAGGGAGCTTGACTGTGAGACTGACAGGTCGAGCAGGTGCGAAAGCAGGAACTAGTGATCCGGCGGTGGCTTGTGGAAGCGCCGTCGCTCAACGGATAAAAGGTACCCCGGGGATAACAGGCTGATCCTGCCCAAGAGTTCATATCGACGGCATGGTTTGGCACCTCGATGTCGGCTCGTCGCATCCTGGGGCTGGAGTAGGTCCCAAGGGTTGGGCTGTTCGCCCATTAAAGCGGTACGCGAGCTGGGTTCAGAACGTCGTGAGACAGTTCGGTCCCTATCCGCTGCGCGCGTTGGAAACTTGAGAAGGGCTGTCCCTAGTACGAGAGGACCGGGACGGACGAACCTCTGGTGTGCCAGTTGTACCGCCAGGTGCATGGCTGGTTGGCTACGTTCGGAAGGGATAACCGCTGAAAGCATCTAAGCGGGAAGCCTGCTTCAAGATGAGGTTTCCATCCAACATTGTTGGTGAAGGCCCCCTGAAGACCACGGGGTTGATAGGCCAGACGTGGAAGCACCGCAAGGTGTGAAGCTGACTGGTACTAATGGCCAAAGAATTCACAACACACAAAAAGGGAACACACTGTTCCATACGAGCTCCGATGCTCCGCGTCCACTGTACGGTCACCACCCAACCCACCCGTGACCAGTCCATAACTGAATAACCACACGTTTGACGTGACCCCAAGATTTTGGCGGTGGCTCTAGCTGTACTGACCGGACAGGTTGGTTGAGGCAGTGCGATGACACGCGCTGACTTGTGACGTGAAGAGAGGGCCTTCCGCGATTGAGTGGGAGTTGCGAAACCAGCACTCCGAGGAAGGCCCTCCGTATGTCCCACGCTAATGCAGCCCTGACCCCTCGCGCCCGTTTGACCGTCGCCCGGCTCGTCGTCGACCAGCAGGTGCCGATTGCCGAGGTCGCGGCTCGGTTCCAATGCTCCTGGCCGACGGTCAAACGCTGGGCCGACCGCTACAGGTCTGGTGAGTCCATGCAGGACCGTTCCTCTCGCCCGAAGACCTCGCCCCACCAGACCCCGTTGAAGATCAGAAGACGAATCGTGAGCCTGCGGCTGCGGCTACGGGAAGGACCGGTCCAGCTGGCCGTCCGGGTCGGGCTGGCACCCTCGACCGTTCATCAGATCCTGCGCCACTGCCGACTGAACAGACTCGCTCACGTAGACCGCGCCACCGGGGAGCCGGTGCGCCGCTATGAACACCCCCACCCCGGCTCGATGATTCACGTCGATGTGAAAAAGCTCGGCAACATCCCCGACGGCGGCGGCTGGCGCTTCGTCGGTCGCCAACAGGGAGGCCGCAACCGCATAGCAACGCCGGACAAGGCCCGCAACCACCACCACAACCCGAAGATGGGCCACGCCTTCGTCCACACCGTAATCGATGACTACTCTCGCGTCGCCTACGCCGAAGTCCACAATGATGAAACCGCTCTCACTGCCGTCGGGGTGTTGGAGCGGGCCACAGCCTGGTTCAACACCCGAGGCGTCACCGTCGAAAGAGTGCTCTCCGACAACGGTCCGGCCTACCGCTCGATATTATGGCGCGAAACCTGCGCCAGGCTGAAGATCACAGCAAAACGGACCCGCCCGTACCGACCCCAGACCAACGGGAAGATCGAGCGCTTCCACCGCACCCTTGCAGACGGGTGGGGCTACGCCCGCTGCTACACCTCAGAAACCGAGCGACGAGACGCCCTACCAGGATGGCTGCATCACTATAATCATCACCGACCCCACACAGCCTGCGACAGGCTCGCCCCAATCACCCGCTTAACCAACCTCCCCGGACAGTACATCTAGCGGTGGGGAAACGCCCGGTCCCATTCCGAACCCGGAAGCTAAGCCCACCAGCGCCGATGGTACTGCACTCGGGAGGGTGTGGGAGAGTAGGACACCGCCGCCATAACACCCCCGGAAAGGGCCCAGGACACCAGTCCCGGGCCCTTTCGCATACCGCCACGACGCCCGCCGGCCTCTTGTATATCTCCTATGGAGCGGCTCTGCGGTGGGTATTACTGCTTGGCTTTGAGACCCCCCAGAAAAGGCACACGGCGAGCTTTCGAGGGGGCTGCGTCCACATCGTCCGCCAATGCACGAGAACGCTCCGTGTCTCTCTTACGCAGGTCCTCAGATATGCGTTCCCTCTCGGACGGGAGCTTGTTCTGCGACAGTTTGGCCTTGCCGTCGATCCGCTCGATCGTCATCGACAGGCCGACGATCGCCTTGGTCGCACGTGCCAGGTAGCCCTCGCTCATCTCCTCGGCCTGAGCGGGGTCCCACGTCTCTGTCAGCTCGATGACGGCTTGGCGCACCCACGTGGCGTCATCATGAACCGTGACGTGCCCGTGGATGGTGACCTGCGTATAGTCCCATGTGGATGCGACGGCCGATCCGTCGTGCACGTCGTAGGCCCTCGAGCTGACGAAGTCATGGGCGCCGGTGAAGATCATCGCCGCCGGCTGGGCAGCGCTGATGTTCCGCCAGTGATCGTTGAACCGCGCCATGTGGAGCAGCAGGTGATCGTTCTTGAGAGCGATGGGAAGCAGCGTCGCATCGATCGTGCCGTCGGCACGTGCGGTGACAAGCGTGCCGGCCCCCTGATGGACGATGAAGTCGATCTTCTCGTCTTCTTCAAGTGCAAAATAATGGGGGATCACGGACCAGCCTCCTAGGTTCTTCTGCTCCCTCCAAGCTTAGGCCTCGGGGGAGCCCTCGGACCAGGAGGCGCTGAGGCGTCGGCGTCGACATTCCGATTGACTATGCAGAAAATCTGTGTGTGGATGTATGGAATATGTATGAACGTTTCGGGCAGTCGCCGAGCGGCATATTGTGTTCAGTGCGTAAAAGCGCTGGTAGCGCGCCAAACTTATGTCCGACTTTCCCGACACTTTGTCTAATAATTACGTCACGTCTGTTTTGCATAAATGTGCCGCCTTGGCATAACGTGTCTGAAGGTGAGGCCACCCTTACTCGCTATTCGATGTGTTCTGCGAAAGGACATCCATGTCACCATCTACTGCGCGGAGGATCACGTCAGGGCTGTCTGCCGTCGCGCTTATCGCCAGCGGGCTATTCCTGGCCCCGGCCGCATCCTCGGACGAACCGTCGTCCACGACGACCGTCACCTCGGGGACCATGAATTGGGGAGTGAGGGAGAGCTTCCGGAACTACCTCAAGAATCCGTTCGCCGGCGGATCGACCGAGCTGACAGGGGGAGTCACCGACTCCGCAGGTTCCTTCGCCTGGCCCGCCGTGACGGGCGGCGAGATCGATGCGGGCAGCCTTTCAGAGCTCGCCTTCGAGGGAACGGTCCACTTCACGGGACATAACGACGTCCTCGACGTGTCGTTCTCGGATCCCGTCATCTCCTTCTCGGGTGCGACGCCTGTCCTCATGGTCAAGGCTGTCGGCAGAGAGTTCGTCGACACGACGACGCAGGGCGAGCTCATCGATTACGGGCGAATCGAGTTTGCGACGCTGCCTGCCGCGACCATCACGACCGGTGATGATTCAGTCGACGTCGCCTTCGGTCCCGGCTCGCTCACCGAGGCGGGCGCCGCGGCCTTCGGGGGCTTCTACAATGCGGGCGACGAGATTGACCCCATCAGTGTCAGCCTCGTGACCGAGACGGTCGAAATCCCTGCAGAGCCCCCTGCTGAGCCGACGTGCGGACCCGATGCCGCCCCAGCAGACTTGTCTGCGCTTCCCGGGCACATGAGCTGGGGACTGAATTCTAACTTCCTTGGTTACCTGCTGAGCCCGCGCGGTGGCGGCACAATGAGCGGCTGCGACGGCGCGTGGGCCACCACCGAGCTCAACTACAGGCTGGCGGATGGGACCGAGTTCGACCCCGATGCCCCCGGCACGCTGAATTTCGTTGGCAACATCAATCTCTACGCGCACGACGGTGTGCTCGACATCGACTTCACCAACCCCGTGCTCACGTTCACGGACCCGGCCACTGCCGTCCTGTCGCTGACCTCGTCCGGCTCCCATCGCGGGGCCGCCGGCGGCTGGTCTGAGACGCCCGTCCAGGTCGAGGATTTCGCGCGCCTGGGGGACGTCGACATCGTCCAGAATGACGACGGCACAGTCTCGATCTCGTCGGCCACCGTGACGGCAGGAGCGGGCGCCACGTTCGTTCTCGGTTCCTACCAGCCCGGGACGCCGCTCGCGCCGCTCAACATCACGGTCAATGAGGCCTCTGTCGTGGTTCCCACTGAGCCCGAGCCCACGGACCCGGCTCCGACCGAGCCTGAACCGACCGAACCGGCCCCCTCGGAGCCGACAACACCGACCACTCCGCCCGCGGAGCCGGCCCCCATCGGCGCTGGCGCCATGGACTGGAGGGTTAAGGATTCCTTCCTGGGCTACCTGAGCGGGCCGGGCGCCAAGGGCGGCTGGACGACCTCCGGAGGCGTGACGGGCACGTTCCGCTTCCCGCTCGCCTCGGGGCAGGACCTCGATCCCGAGGACCTTCAGGCCATCCGGTTCGGTGGCACGGTCGACTTCTCCGGGCACGAAGGTGCTCTCCGCATCGTGCTCTCCAACCCGACAATTCGGAAGTCCGGCGGTGCATGGCAGCTGACGGCATCAGTCGCCTCGCGAAGCCTGCAGTCGACCGATGCTCCCGGAGTCCTGCCTCCTGCGCGGACGGTCGTCCTCGCCGACCTGTCGGCGCCGAAGGTCACCACCGCGTCCGGCGGTGCGACGACACTGAGCTTCGGCACGGTCAGGCTCACAGCAGATGGGGCGGTCGCCTTCGCCAACTTCTACACAGCCGGATCCGAGCTTGCCCCGATCACCGTCAGCCTCGCGGCGTCGGGATCGACGCTGCCGCCGGCAACAGGCGGCACCGCTCCCGGCGGTTCGACGGATCGCCCGGGAGGCGGTTCCTCCCCGCTGCCGATCGTGCAGAACCCCGCCCCGGTCGTCGCGCAGCCACAGATCATCGACCGGTCGGCCGACATCGATCCGACGAAGACTCGGGTCACGAGCGGCACGCTCCAGTGGGGCGTCCGTCAGTCCTTCACGACCTACATCCGCTCCGCGGTTGCGGGCGGCGGATGGACGACATCCGGGGGAGTGTCATGGAACGGCTCGACCTTCGTCTTCCCGGCTCGGGGCGGCCTCTATGACACGGCGGCCCGCACCGGCGAGCTGCACTATGGCGGCACAATCTCCTTCTCGGGCCACGATGATGTCCTGCAGCTGACGATGTCGAACCCGTCGATCGTCGTCAACGGCAACCGTGCCTCGCTCTACCTCACCGTGCGCTCGACTTCCATGGAGGGCGTGACGAAGGATCATGGCCGCGTCCATTTCGCGAACCTCTCCCTATCGAACGTCCGGTCCTCGAATCAGGCGCTGAGCTTCACGACCTCCTCGGCCGTGCTGACGCCGGCCGGAGCCGACGCCTTCGCGGGATTCTACGAGGCAGGAACCGAGCTCGCACCGCTCACCGTGTCCGTCAACCTGACGCCGGCGACGGTGTACGACGCCGCCACCGGCGAGCTGAAGACGTACGACGCATACGGCAACCTCGCCTACACTGGCGCATCCAGCTATGGTCTCGCCCTCGGCGGGCTCATGCTGGTCCTGGCGGGGGCGGCTGCCCTGCGACTGCGCAGAGCCGCGGCCTGACCACTCACGTGGCGGTCCGCCGGGCACAGCCCGGCGGACCGCCCTCGGACGGAAAGCTGACATGAAGAAGCGCGCAGCGGCGGCTGTCATCGCCGCGCTCATGCTGGGAGGCTGCGGCAGTGGTGTCGCGGCCGAGTCGCCAACCCCCACCGCAGAGACGACCTCGGTGGGAACGCCCGCCGCCACGACTGCTGAGGATCCGTCGACCGGCGACGCGCCGACCCTGCCGGATCCTCGCACCCTGACGGGGGTCTCCGAGGTGTCGGAGTTGGCCGATCCTGAGCCGATCGACGGCGACTTCCCGCAGACGCTCCCTGTTACGGTGACCGATCATGAAGACAACCAGGTGACGATCACCGACACGTCGCGCATCCTCGCCCTCGACCTGTCAGGATCGCTCTCTCGCACGGTCATCGCCCTCGGCCACGGCGATGCGATTGTCGGTCGATCCATCTCGTCGACGGAAGAACAGCTCGCCGACGTTCCCGTCGTGACCTCCGAGGGCCATTCGCTCAACGCCGAGGCGATTCTCAGCCTCCGTCCAACCCTCGTCATCGCGGATCGCACGATCGGCCCGCCCGAGGTGCTCGATCAGCTGACGGCCTCCGGTATCCCGGTCGTGCTCACCGACCCCAAGCACACGATGGAGTCGAATTCGGATCGCATCCAGGCGGTCGCCGAGATTCTCGGCGTCCCGGAGGCGGGCGCGGCCCTCGTTGAGCGGACGGAGGCCGAGATAACGGCGGCCATCGATGAGATCTCCGCCTGGGTTCCCGAGGAGCCGCTGTCCGTCGCGTTCCTCTACGTGCGAGGAACGGCTGGCGTCTTCTTCATTTTCGGCTCCGACAACGGGACGTCGGCACTCATCGAGAATGTGGGAGCACGTGATATCGCGTCCGAGAACGGGATCATTGGGACGGTCCCGGCGAACGCCGAGTCGCTCCTGCTCCTCAACCCCGACGTCATCTTCACGATGACCGACGGACTCGAGTCGACCGACGGCGTCGAGGGGCTTCTCGCCCGCCCGGGGGTCTCGGACACGACGGCTGGGCAGAAGCAGCGCATCATCGCCATCCCCGATGGCATGTCGCTCTCCTTCGGGCCCCAGACGGGCGACGTGCTCCTCGCCGTGGCAGAAGCCCTCTATGGGGTGTCGGAGTGACAGTCCGGGCCGAGAACCCGGCGCAGCCGCTGGTCCCTGCAGTGCCCGCCGGGATCGAGCGGCGCCGGCGGCGCCGCGTCATCACCTTCGCCACGGTGACGGTGGCGCTGCTTGCGCTCATCGTTCTGTCGAGCGCAATCGGCCAGTACTCGATCGCACCCGGTGACGTCGTGCAGGGGATCCTCGCGCGCTTCGGCCTCGCCGAACCGCTCGAGGACCCGCTCGACACGGCGACCCTGTGGAACATCCGCCTGCCACGCATTGCCCTCGGCGTTCTCGTCGGGGCGGCGCTCGCGGTCGCCGGGGCGGTCATGCAGGCGGTGTTCTCGAACCCGCTTGCGGAGCCCGGCATCATCGGCGTCTCCTCGGGCGCAGCGGTCGGCGCCTCGACCGCCATCGTCTTCTTCCCATTCGCCCTCGGTGGCTTCGCCGTCCCGGCCGCCGCCTTCGCCACCGGACTGACTGCGGCGGTTGTCGTCTATGCGCTCTCGCTCCACGACGGAAAGACGGAGCCGCTCACCCTCGTCCTCACCGGCATCGCCGTCACCGCCGTGTGCACGGCGATGACGTCGATCGCGACGTACATCGCCCCGAGCACGGCGCGCGATCAGATCGTGTTCTGGCAGATGGGGTCGCTCAACGCGGCGTCATGGAATCAGGTGGGAATCGTCGGAATCGTCGTCGTGGTCGCCCTCACCTGGGCTCTCCTCATCGCCCGCCGGCTCGACATCCTCGCACTGGGGGAGAAGGCCGCCGGGCATGTCGGGATCAGCGTCCAGATGCTGCGCGGCTCCGCCATCGTCCTCGCGGCCCTGCTCACCGCGGCCGCCGTGTCCTATGCCGGGGTCATCGCCTTCGTCGGACTCATCGTCCCCCACATCATGCGCCTCGCCCTCGGCCCCCTCAATCGGTACCTCATCCCGGCGTCGCTGCTCGGCGGCGCCGTCCTCATCACCGGCTCCGACCTGGTCGCCCGGACGATCGTCAACTTCCAGGATCTGCCGATCGGGATCTTCACCGCGCTGGTCGGCGGCCCCGTCTTCTTCGTCCTGCTCCGCAGAAACCTCCACGGCGGCAGGAGAAGGTCATGAGCGTCCGCGCCGACGGGATCAGCTTCTCGTACGGGACGAAGCAGATCCTCTCCGACGTCAGCCTCGACGTTGAGCCGGGGAGGGTCATGGGCCTGCTCGGGCCGAATGGGACCGGCAAGTCCACGCTCCTCGGCGTCCTCACGGGCGATCTCAGGCCTGCTGAGGGAACAGTCGAGCTGAATGGGCGGGAACTGCCGTCCCTGTCCCGGAGGGAACTGGCGCGGGCCCGGGCCGTCATGCCGCAGAGCAGCGACTTCCCGTTCGCCTACCTCGTGCGGGACATCGTCGCCATGGGCAGGGCGAGCTGGGACACGGGTGACGAGGAGAACGACCGCATCGTCGATGAAGCGCTCGCGCGCACATCGATGACGAGTATGGAGGATCGAGACATCACGAGCCTGTCGGGTGGCGAGGCGGCCAGGGTGACCCTCGCCAGAGTCCTCGCCCAGGATGCCGACATCGTTTTCCTCGATGAGCCGACCGCCGCGCTCGATGTCTCCCACCAGGAGCGGACGATGTCGATCTGCTCCGAGCTCGCCGCCGCGGGAAGGACCGTCGTCGCTGTCATGCACGACATCCAGCTCGCCGCGGCCCACTGTGACGTCATCGCCCTCATGCACCGCGGTAGAATTGATCGGGTCGGGCCTCCCCATGAGGTGCTCACCTCGGAGAGTCTGAGCGAGATCTACGAATGGCCGATCAGGGTGCTGACACTCGATGACGGCGAGCTCGCGGTCGTCCCCTCACGCAGGCACTCAACGCGGTAGAGGACGCCGGCGGTCGAACTGGAGCGCGTTGGCGCCAGCCGCCCCGCATGTCAGCCGTCGACCGCTGACGGTAGGGAAGGCCGGCGCCGTGCCGATCCCGGTCCGGAAGTGTCCTAGGAGTAGGCGGGGTTCGGCTCGAATGCCCAGTCGAGGATCTCCGGCATGTCCTCGAGATGCTCGACCTTGTATTCTTCGTGGCGCTCGAGCTGAGTCTCGCACCAGCGCTTGAGATCGGCTCCGCCGCGAATCGTCCGCCTCGTGTTGTTGATGGCGTCGATGACGAGGCTGTAGCGGTCCGTCTTGTTGCGGACGACCATGTCGAATGGTGTCGTCGTCGTTCCCTCCTCCTGGAAGCCGCGCACATGGAATCGGTCGACATCGGGACGGCCGTGCACGAGCTGGTGGATGACGCCCGCGTACCCGTGGAAGCAGAAGAGGACGTCGGTCGTGTCGGTGAAGGCCTCGGCGAAGTCCTGGTCGCTCATCCCCGTCGGGTGGTCCTTCGGTCGGGACAGTGTCTGGAGGCGCACGACGTTGACGACCCTCACCTTCATGTGGGGGAGCCGCTGCCGGATGATCTGTGCCGCGGCGACGGCCTCCATCGTCACGACGTCACCGGCGCAGGCGATGACGATATCGGGGTCCGCGCCCGAGCCGAGATCCTCGTTCCCCGCCCAGTCCCAGATCCCGAAGCCCTTGCGGCAGTGGGCGTGGGCCTCGTCGGGAGTCAGCCACTGGAACTGGGGCTGCTTGTCCTGGACGATGACGTTGACGCGGTCCTTCGTCCTGAAGATATAGTCCGACACCTCGAGGAGACAGTTCGCGTCCGGCGGCAGGTAGGTGCGGACAATTCTGCCCTGCATGTTGACGATCGTCGACAGGACGCCCGGTCCCTGGTGGGAGAAGCCGTTGTGGTCATTGCGCCACGCGGTCGACGACAGAAGGATGTTGAGGGAGGGGACGGACTCCCGCCAGTCGATGTCGATCGCCTCTTTGAGCCACTTGGTGTGTTGGACGGTCTGGGAGACGCTCACCATGCCGAACGCCTCGTAGCTCGCGAACATCCCATGCCGGCCTGTCAGGCAGTAGCCCTCGAGCCAGCCGTGGGTCAGGTGCTCGGACAGAACCTCCATAACCCTGCCGTCCGCGGACAGCTTCACATCCTCCTCGGTGGTCGATTCCATGAAGGTCCGATCAGAGGCGTTGAAGACGGCGCCGAGCCTGTTCGAGTTCGTCTCGTCGGGGCAGAAGAGCCTGAACGTCGTCGGGTTGAGCCGGTAGATCTGCTCGAGGAGCCTGCCGAGGTAGGCCGTCGATTCGTCACGGAACCGTCCCCGCTCCGCGGGGTCGAAGTCGATCGCGAGGCTGCGCCAGTCGGGCAGCTCGAGCGGACTGTACTGCCCGCCACCATTGCCGGCGGGATGGGCGGACATCCGCCACTCACCGCTCGGGTTGATGGCGCGGACAGCATCCGTCGGCCTTCCGGCGTCGTCGAAGAGCTCCTCTGGCCGGTAGGAGCGCATCCACTCCTCGAGCTGGCGCAGGTGATCGGGGTTGTCCCTCACGCCCGAGAGCGGCACCTGATGGGAGCGCCACGTGCCCTCGATCTGAACGCCGTCGACCGTGGTGGGGCCCGTCCACCCCTTGGGGCTGCGGAGGATGATCATCGGCCAACGGGGCCGTCGGCCCTGGATGACGCCCTCCGTCCGGGCGGTGTGCTGGATCGACTGGATCTTCGAATACGCCTCGCCCAGCGCGTCGGCGAAGCGGTAGTGCATGCCGGGCAGGTCGCTGCCCTCGACCTCGATGACGTCATACCCGTGGCCCTCGTAGATCCTGCGCACCTCGTCGGGGTCCTTCCGCCCCTGAACGGTGGGTGAGGCGATCTTCGCGCCGTTGAGATGGAGGACGGGAAGGACGGCGCCGTCGCGGGCAGGATTGAGGAAGGAGATCGACTTCCACGAGCCCTCGAGGGGCGCTGTCTCGGCCTCGCCGTCGCCGACGACGGTGAGGGCAATGAGGTTGGGATTGTCGAAGACGGCGCCGAACCCGTGGACGAGGGCGTAACCGAGCTCGCCGCCCTCATTGATCGACCCCGGGGTCGTGACCGAGGCGTGGGAGGGGATCCCGCCGGGTGCGGAGAACTGCCGGAACAGCCTGCGCAGGCCCTCCTCGTCCTGGGTGATGTCGGGGAAGCACTCGGTGTAGGTGTCCTCGAGGTAGGTCGCGGCGACGATTGCCGGACCGCCATGACCGGGACCGGTGATGTAGATCATCTCCTGGCCGGTTTTCTGAATGAGGCGGGAGGCGTGCGCGTAGATGAGTGACAGTCCCGGTGAGGTGCCCCAGTGGCCGAGAAGGCGGGGCTTGATGTCGTCGGGCTCGAGCGGTCGCCGCAGCAGCGGATTCGACTTGAGGTAGATCTGCCCGACGGTCAGGTAGTTGTTGGCCCGCCACCAGGCGTCGACATGCGCGACCTCCTGCTCGGACGGGTTCCTGATCGAATCGATGATGTCCTGAGAAACGGTCGGCATAATGGGGTCCTTCCATGTGGTGTGCCGCACATCGAACCTATCCCCGCGCGCCCCGTGCCTCAATGGCGCCGGAGATGACATCCAGGCTTCTTTGACGTTCGCCCGGCCCCCTGGCCTGCTGTCTCGCACCCTGACCGCCTCCGCCGTGTCGATGGGCGACGGTCGTAGAGTGTCGGGAGGCTTATCTGAAGGAGCTTTGATGCCACAACTGCGTTCAGCCACCTCAACTCAGGGTCGCAATTTCGCCGGCGCCCGAGCCCTCTGGAGGGCGACGGGAATGGGCGACGATGACTTCGGCAAGCCGATCATCGCGGTCGCGAATTCGTTCACCCAGTTCGTCCCCGGCCATGTCCACCTCAAGGACATGGGACAGCTCGTCATCTCGGCGATCGAAGAGGCCGGCGGGGTCGGCAAGGAGTTCAACACGATCGCGGTCGATGACGGCATCGCCATGGGGCACGACGGGATGCTCTACTCCCTTCCCTCCCGCGAGATCATCGCCGACTCGGTCGAATACATGGTCAATGCCCACACGGCTGACGCGCTCGTCTGCATCTCCAACTGCGACAAGATCACGCCCGGGATGCTCATGGCCGCCATGCGGCTCAACATCCCCGTCATCTTCGTCTCCGGCGGCCCCATGGAGGCCGGCAAGCCGATCGAGGGAGTCATCGACCACCCTGTCAACCTTGTCGACGCTATGTCCGGCGCGGCCGACGAGTCGATCACGGACGAGCAGCTCGCCCAGATCGAATCCGCCGCCTGCCCGACGTGCGGGTCCTGCTCGGGCATGTTCACCGCGAACTCGATGAACTGCCTGACCGAGGCGCTCGGCCTGTCGCTTCCCGGCAACGGCTCGACTCTCGCCACCCACGTCGCGCGCAGGGAGCTCTTCCTTGAGGCCGGACGAAGGATCGTTGACCTGGCGAAGCGGTACTACCACGAGGACGACGAGTCGGTCCTGCCCCGCAACATTGCGACGCGGGACGCGTTCTTCAACGCCATGAGCCTCGACGTGGCGATGGGGGGATCGACGAACACGATCCTCCACATCCTCGCCACCGCGATCGAGGGGGAGGTCGACTTCACCCTCGAGGACATCGACGCGTTGTCGCGGCAGGTCCCCTGCCTCTCGAAGGTGGCCCCAAATCACCCGAACTACCACATGGAGGACGTCCATCGTGCGGGCGGCATCCCCGCCATCCTCGGTGAGCTCCACAGGGGCGGGCTGCTGCGCACGAACGTCCACACGGTCCACTCCGATTCGATCGACGACTGGCTGGGCCGCTGGGACATCCGCGCCGAGAATCCTGCGCCCGAGGCGATCGAGCTCTTCAAGGCCGCCCCCGGCGGCGTGCGGACGACCCAGGCCTTCTCGCAGGCGAACGAGTGGCAGGAGCTCGACACGGACGCCGCAGGCGGCTGCATCCGATCCGTCGAGAACGCCTACACGGCCGACGGCGGTCTCGCCGTCCTGTCCGGCAACATCGCCGAAGAGGGCGCCGTCATCAAGACCGCCGGCATCGACGAGGACCTGTTCCACTTCGAGGGAAGGGCCAGAGTCGTCGACTCCCAGGAGGACGCGATCGAGCTCATCCTGTCGAAGTCGGTCGTGCCCGGCGATATCGTCGTCATCCGCTACGAGGGTCCGAAGGGCGGGCCGGGCATGCAGGAGATGCTCTACCCGACGTCCTTCCTCAAGGGGCTCGGCCTCGGCAAGACCTGTGCACTCATCACGGATGGGCGCTTCTCCGGGGGGACCTCCGGCATCTCCATCGGCCACGTCTCGCCCGAGGCCGCGGCCGGAGGCGCCATCGGCCTCATCGAGGAGGGCGATCGCATCGTCCTCGACGTCGCCACCCGCCGCCTCGAGCTGCTCGTCGATGATGAGACGCTGGCGGCTCGCCGCGCCGCCAAGGGTGCGGCCCCGTGGAAGCCGGCGAAGGAGCGCCCGAGGAAGGTCTCGAAGGCCCTCAAGGCCTACGCCATGCTCGCCCGCTCGGCGACGTACGGCGGGGTGCGCAGCCTCGACGACGACTAGGACGTAGGGCCGGTCGACGGGCCGGTCGCCGTCTGATAGGACGTGTGCTGGGAGGTGAGAGCTTCACCTCCCAGCACAGCATCACGGGACCCCAGCCCCATCAATTCGGACATTTCGCGGGCCATACTTGGTGACAGCATCGTTCTCCATCAAGGGGTGTCTTATGAACGGTATATTCACGCTCTTGGCCGAGCAGCCGGTCCTCCTGGCCTTTCTCCTGGTCGGGGCCGGCATGGCGCTGGGGCAGATCAAGATCAAGGGTGTCGGCCTGGGGGCCGCCGCTGTCCTCTTCCTCGCCATCGCGGTCACGGCCTGGGCAACAGCCGAGGGCTACGAGATCGCGATCCCGCACATCGTCGGAACACTCGGACTTGTCATCTTCGCCTTCGCCATCGGCAACAACGCCGGCGGCACATTCTTCAAGTCCCTCAAACAGGCGACCGGCCCCATCGTGACGATGGTCGCCCTCTTCATCCTCGCCGCGGTCGCGGCCTACTTCGTCGGCACCTACGTGTTCGACATGGATATCGCCCTCATCGCCGGAACGTTCGCCGGAGCTGTGACGAACACGCCGGCGCTCGCGGCCGCCGGTGAATCCTCCGGTGACCCGGGCACGGCCACCGTCGGCTATGCCGTCGCCTACCTCTTCGGCGTCATCGGCATGATCATCGCGGCGAACGCGGCACTCCGGAAGGCGCATCTCGACACCGACACTCCCTCACCGGTCACCCACCAGAACGTCCGCGTCGACCGCGACGATAGGCCGACGGTTGGGGAGATCATGGCGCGGCTCGGGGCGGAGATCGAGTTTTCCCGCATCCGCCGCGGCGAGGAGGGCCCGATCTGGATCCCGTCCTCGAGCGAGCAGCTCCACGAGGGCGACCTCGTGACGATCGTCGGTGAGGATGCCGCCGTCGAGCAGGCCGTGGCCGCGCTCGGGCACCGATCCATCCATTCCCTCCGGTCCGACCGGCGCCTCCTCGACTTCCGCCGCGTCACCGTCTCCGAGCCCGGGCTCGTCGGTAAGACCGTCGCCGAGCTCGACGAGGTGCTCGCCGAGCGCTGGGGCGCGAAGATCTCCCGCGTGCGCAGGTCCGATCAGGATATGCTCGCCATCCCGTCCATGATGGTGGAGATGGGGGACAGGGTCCGCGTCGTCGGGCCGACGATGAAGCTCAAGGAGATCTCCCGCTGGCTGGGCGACTCGTCCAAGGGCCTGACCGACATCAACCCCGTCGCCCTCGGCCTCGGTCTCAGCGCCGGCATGCTCCTCGGCGCGATCGAGGTGCCGATGCCGGGCGGCGGCAGCTTCTCACTCGGTGCCGCGGCCGGCGTCCTCATCGTCGGTCTCATCATGGGCAGGCTCGGCAGGATCGGGAGTGTCGTCACGGCCCTGCCGAAGTCGGCGAACGCCGTCATGTCGGAGCTCGGTCTTCTGCTCTTCCTCGCCCAGGCCGGCACGAACGCGGGCGGGCAGATCGGCCAGGCGTTCAGCGGTGATGAGTGGTGGAAGATCCTCCTCCTCGGCATCCTCGTCACGTCGATCATGGCAGTCGGACTGTATGCGGCCATGCGCAGCATCTTCAAGATGGGCGGGACGAGACTGTCCGGCCTCCTCGGCGGTGCTCAGACCCAGCCCGCGGTGCTCGCCTTCGCCAACGGACGTACGGGAGCCGACCCGCGCGTGGCGCTCGGGTACGCTCTCGTCTATCCGGTCGCGATGATCACGAAGATTCTCGTCGCCCATTTCCTCGGCGGGATGTAGCGATTCATCCAAGCGAAAAGGGAGCCGCGTGGCTCCCTTTTTCGTTGTATCGGCGCTCTTTTCCGTCTCTCGCCCCACCCTTTTTGTCATCTCATCAGCTAGGACGGCACGCCACCATCTGAGATTCGGGACTTTTGGCTTGCTCTGGAGAAGGGCCTGCGGTTACTCTTGTGCACATGGCAATGATTCTTGTAGTACCACGGCGCGCCGCACTGGCCTGCTGAGGCTGTGTTGCGCGCCCCCTGTCAGAAGCAGGGGGCTTTTCATTGCCATACCGATTCAAGGAGGAACCATGGGGAAACCTTCATCCCCGGCTGCACTGGCGGCTTATAGGACATTTCGTGTTGGTTTGACCCTGATCTTTTGTTGCTGTGCCGCCATTAGGCCGGTGTTGAAGTTCGTGCGGCTGAACTTGATGGGTGGACATTTCGTGTTGGCTTGACCCCGACCTTTGGTTGCTTTGACGCGGAAAAGTGGGGGTTGAAGTTGGTTTCACGGGGCCGGCTTATAGGACATTTCGTGTTGGTTTGATCCCGACTTTTCGGCGCGTTCTCACCGAAAAGGCCGGGTCCAAGTTGCCTGATAGGGAGGGTGAACACTCCTTATTGCCGCCCGTGCGAGCAGGCGATGACACGCTATGGAAAGACCAGTACGGGACGTCAGCGCTACCGCTGTGCCGGGTGCAGGACGAGTCGCGTAGCGGCGATCGACACCTCCGCGAAAGACTTCGCCCTGTTCTTGTCCTTTCTGTTTTCCCGCCAGCGCCAGCGAGACCTGCCCGGGGCGGGACGGACCTTCCGTCGGCGCACCGCACGGTTCTGGCAGCTGTGGCCCACCCCCGAGGTGGTCGACGAGGTCCACCGGGTGATCTACGTCGATGGGATCCACCTCGGACGCAGCGCCGTGATCCTGATCGCCTCCACCGACACCCATGTCGTGGGCTGGTACCTCGCACGCAGTGAACACAGCCAGGCCTGGGGTGCGCTGCTGGCCCGGATCGCACCGCCACAGGTAGTGGTCACCGATGGTGGATCAGGCTTTGCCAAAGCCCGCCGGGCGCACTGGCCCACCACGAAGGTCCAGCGCTGTACGTTCCATGCTTTCAGCCAGGTGCGTCGCCAGACCACGACCCGGCCCCGCACTCAGGCCGGAGTGGAACTCTACGGCCTGGCTAAAGCGCTGCTCCACGTCCGCGATAACACCGGGGCCGCGGCATGGCTGGCCGCTTACACCCAATGGCGCGCCACATGGGAGGCCTTCCTGGCTGAGCGCACTCGACTCGCCACGGGGCAGGTCGTACTCACTCACCAGCGTCTGGTCACGGCCCGCTCAGCCCTCGATACGCTGATCCGGACCAAGACCTTGTTCACCTACGTCGATCCCGCCAACTTCCCGGTCGACGCCTACCTGCACATGCCACTGCCAGCGACGAATAACCGGATCGAGGGTGGGATCAACACTCAACTGCGGGCCCTGCTACGCGATCACCGCGGGATGAGCCTGGACAGGCGGATCAAAGCGATCATGTGGTGGTGCTACATGCACACTGAATACCCTGCCAGTCCCGCACGCATCCTCAGGACCATGCCCACCGACACCCAGATCCAGGCCTACTACCGAGCTGCGGCCAGCCGCGGCGAACACGCCCGGGACATCGGCCTGCCGGGCATCGGCACCGCAGCCGTCTGGAACGAGCTGCACCACTCGACCAGCTACATCACAACCTGGGACTGACACCCCTCCGATCAAACAAAACCAACACATTTTGTCCTATAAGCCGCACTGGCTGAGACCGGTGCCATCAGGGCACAGGGTGCCATCCGAGAGAAGTCGACCGGAGCCCGGTCGATTATCCGGTCACTGGAAGAGCTGGGTGTAGATACGGTATTCGGCATCCCCGGCGGCGCCATCCTGCCGACCTATGACCCGCTCATGGATTCGAGCTCGGTCCGCCACATCCTCGTGCGCCACGAGCAGGGTGCGGGCCACGCGGCGGAGGGTTACGCGCACGCCACCGGACGGGTCGGCGTCTGCATCGCCACCTCCGGTCCCGGCGCGACGAACCTGACGACGGCGATTCTCGACGCCTACATGGACTCGGTCCCGATGCTGTGCATCACCGGCCAGGTCGGCGCGAGCCTCATCGGCACGGACGCCTTCCAGGAGGCCGACATCGTCGGGATCACGATGCCGATCACGAAGCATTCCTTCCTCGTCACCGATCCGAAGGACATCCCCGCCCGCATCGCCGAGGCCTACGAGCTCGCTCAGTCCGGACGCCCCGGCCCCGTCATCGTCGACGTGGCCAAGTCCGCCCAGAACGCCGACTGCGACTTCGTGTGGCCGCCCGTGCGGGACCTGCCGGGATACCGGCCCGTGACGAAGCCGAACGCCCGCCAGGTGCGTGAGGCGGCACGTCTTATCGCGACCGCGAAGCGCCCCGTCTTCTACGTGGGCGGCGGCGTCATCCGCTCGGGTGCGGCCGATGAGCTGCGCGAGCTGGTGAAGATGACCGGCATCCCTGCCGTCACCACCCTCAATGCGATCGGCTCGCTGCCGACCGACGATCCGCACAACCTCGGCATGCCCGGCATGCACGGCACGGTGGCGGCGGTTGACGCGATGCAGCGCTCCGACCTTCTCATCACCCTCGGTGCGCGCTTCGACGACCGTGTGACGGGCCGCCTCGACTCGTTCGCGCCGGACGCGAAGATCATCCACGCCGATATCGACCCGGCCGAGATCGGTAAGAACCGCCACGCGGATGTCCCGATCGTCGGCGACGTCAAGGAGACGATCCTCGACCTCATGGCGGAGATGCCGGCCGCGTACCGTCAGTACGACAAGCGCGACATCTCCGAGTGGTGGACCCGCCTCAATAGGATGCGGGAGACCTACCCGCTCGGCTGGACGCCGACCGAGGACGGCTACATGGCGCCCCAGTACGTCATCGAGCAGCTGAGCGAGATCGTCGGCCCGGACGCCATCTACGTCTCCGGCGTCGGCCAGCACCAGATGTGGTCCTCGCAGTTCCTCAAGTTCCGCGACCCGCGGACGTGGATCAACTCCGGCGGCGCGGGCACGATGGGTGTGTCGGTTCCGGCGGCGATGGGCGCGAAGGTTGCCCAGCCGGACAAGGTTGTGTGGGCGATCGACGGCGATGGCTGCTTCCAGATGACGAACCAGGAGCTCGCCACCTGCGTCATCAACGACATCCCGATCAAGGTCGCCATCATCAACAACTCCTCGCTCGGCATGGTGCGCCAGTGGCAGACGCTGTTCTACAGCGGCCGCTACTCGAATACCGACCTCGACACGGGCCACGGCACACGCCGCGTCCCCGACTTCGTCAAGCTCGCCGAGGCCTACGGGTGCGCCGCCCTCCGCTGTGAGCGCCCGGAGGATGTTGCCGACACGATCCGCCAGGCGATGGAGATCAACGACCGTCCGGTCGTCGTCGACTTCCAGGTCTCGGCCGACGCCATGGTGTGGCCGATGGTTGCGGCGGGCGTCTCCAACGACGAAATTCAGTACGCGCGGGATCTCGCTCCCGACTGGGACGACGAAGAATAGAAGGAAACATGAACACTCGACATACGCTTTCGGTTCTCGTCGAGAACAAACCCGGTGTGCTGACCCGCGTCACCGCGCTCTTCGCGCGGCGGGCCTTCAACATCCACTCGGTGGCCGTGGGGCCGACCGAGGACCCCGAGATCTCCCGGATCACGCTCGTCGTCGACGCGGCGGATGCTCCGCTGGAGCAGGTGACGAAGCAGCTGAACAAGCTCGTCAACGTCATCAAGATCGTCGCCCTCGAGCCCGCCACCTCGGTCCAGCGCGAGCTGCTCCTCATCAAGGTGGCCGCCGATGACTCGAACCGGGCGTCGGT
This sequence comes from Flaviflexus salsibiostraticola, assembly GCF_003952265.1. Classification (NCBI taxonomy): domain Bacteria; kingdom Bacillati; phylum Actinomycetota; class Actinomycetes; order Actinomycetales; family Actinomycetaceae; genus Flaviflexus; species Flaviflexus salsibiostraticola. Next base: position 1,175,458 of record NZ_CP034438.1, on the reverse strand, counting down.
TCTTCAGCTCGTCGAGCTGTTCCGCGCCCACGTCGTCGACGTGTGCCCGGATGCGCTGACGATCGAGGCGACGGGTTCAGCGGGTAAGGTCGACGCACTGTTGACCGCCCTCGCCCCGTACGGGGTCAAGGAGATTGTCCAATCGGGCGCTGTCGCGATATCCCGCGGCCCGCGCTCCCTATCCGAACGAGTGAGCGCAGAACGCGCTCTCCGCCGCGCCTGACAAGGAGAACAACTGTGGCAGAAATTTACTATGACGACGACGCCGACCTCTCGATCATCCAGTCCAAGAAGGTCGCTGTCATCGGCTACGGCTCCCAGGGCCACGCACACGCGCTGAACCTGCGGGATTCCGGTGTCGAGGTCGTCGTCGGCCTGCGCGAGGGATCGTCCTCCATCGCGAAGGCGCAGGAGCAGGGTCTGGCGACCGCCCCCGTCGAGGAGGCCGTCAAGGACGCCGATGTCATCATGATCCTCGCCCCCGACCAGCATCAGCGGACGATCTACTCGGAGCAGATCGAGCCGAACATGAAGAAGGGCGCTGCGCTCTTCTTCGCACACGGCTTCAACATCCGCTTCGGCTACATCAAGCCGTCCCCGGATCACGACGTCTGCATGGTCGCGCCGAAGGGCCCCGGCCACACGGTTCGCCGCCAGTACGTCGAGGGCCGCGGTGTCCCGGACATCGTCGCCATCGAGCAGGACGCGTCGGGCCAGGCCTGGCAGCTCGCCCTCTCGTACGCGAAGGCGATCGGCGGCACCCGCGCCGGCGTCATCAAGACGACCTTCACGGAGGAGACCGAGACGGATCTCTTCGGCGAGCAGGCTGTCCTGTGCGGCGGCGTGTCCCAGCTCATCCAGTACGGCTTCGAGACGCTTGTTGAGGCCGGCTACCAGCCGGAGATCGCCTACTTCGAGGTGCTCCACGAGCTCAAGCTCATCGTCGATCTCATCAACGAGGGTGGCCTGACGAAGCAGCGCTGGTCGATCTCCGACACGGCTGAGTACGGCGACTACGTCTCCGGCCCGCGGGTCATCTCCCCGGTCGTCAAGGAGAACATGAAGGAGGTCCTCAGCGACATCCAGACCGGTGCGTTCGCCGAGCGCTTCATCTCCGACCAGGACAAGGGCGGCCCCGAGTTCCAGGAGCTGCGCAGGCGCGGTGAGGGCCACGAGATCGAGAAGGTCGGTGCGGATCTCCGCAAGATGTTCTCGTGGAAGTCCGTCGACGAGGATTACTCGGACGGCCACGCGGCCAGGTGAGTGCGCAGAGGTGCCCCGGCCGCGGCCGGGGCACCTCTCTCATGCCGCACCACACGCCTTCCGAATCCCGGAACGGCGATTTCAACATGTGGACAGAACGCTAGGATTGACGACATGAATCGAACCATCAGGCTTGCAGTGATCCCCGGTGACGGAATCGGACCGGAAGTCGTCGCTGAAGGGATCAAGGTCCTCCGTGCGGCGCTCCGCGACTCGGACGTCACGCTCGACGAAACCCACTTCGACCTCGGCGCCGCCCGCTGGCACCGCACGGGCGAGGTGCTGCCCGATGCCGAGCTCGAGCAGATCAAGTCCCACGATGCGATCCTCCTCGGCGCCGTCGGCGATCCGTCGATGCCGTCCGGTGTCCTCGAGCGCGGTCTCCTGCTCAAGCTGCGGTTCGACCTCGACCACTACATCAACCTCCGTCCCTCGAAGCACTACCGGGGCGTGCCGACACCGCTGGCAGATCCCGGTGACATCGACTTCGTCGTGATCCGCGAGGGCACCGAGGGTCTCTACGCTGGTAATGGCGGCGCGGTGCGCGTCGACACCCCGCACGAGATCGCGACCGAGGTGTCGATCAACACGGCGTACGGCGTCGAGCGGGTCGTCCGCTACGCATTCGAGCTCGCAACCCAGCGCGATAACCGCCTCACCCTCGTCCACAAGCACAACGTGCTCGTCAACGCCGGTCATCTCTGGCGGCGGACCGTCGAGCGTGTCGGGGCCGAGTACCCGGGAGTGACGACCGACTACCTCCATGTCGATGCGGCGACGATCTTCCTCGTCACGGACCCGGCGCGCTTCGACGTCATCGTCACCGACAACCTGTTCGGCGACATCCTCACGGACGAGGCGGGCGCCATCACCGGCGGCATCGGCCTCGCCGCCTCGGGCAACATCAACCCGACGGGGGCATACCCGTCGATGTTCGAACCCGTACACGGCTCCGCCCCCGACATCGCCGGCCAGCAGAAGGCGGATCCGATCGCGACGATCTCCTCTGTCGCCCTCCTGCTCGACCATCTCGGGCTCGCCGACGAGGCGAAGCGCATCGCCGCTGCCGTCGACGCGGACATGGAGGAGCGGGCCGACGCCGCTGAAGCGGGTATGCCGCTCATCCGCTCGACCGCCGAGGTCGGCGACGCCGTCGGGGCGCGGATCTGAAAGAAGAGACCATGACACTGTCTGCACTTGAACAGGCCGCCGCGCTGCCGCTGCCGACCGCCGACGAGGTGGCGGGGCTGTGGGAGCACAGGCCGAACCCCGCCCCCGCCTCGCCCGAGCAGCGCGAGGAGATCTTCGGAAGCCTCAGCTTCGGCGTCGACTTCACGGATCACATGGCGCACGCCGTGTACGAGGAGGGAAGCGGCTGGCAGTCGAAGACAATCGAGCCCTACGGCCCGCTGACCCTCGACCCGGCCGCGGCGGTCTTCCACTACGGCCAGGAGATCTTCGAGGGCCTCAAGGCCTATCGTCATGATGATGGGTCGATCTGGACGTTCAGGCCGGGCTACAACGCCCACCGGCTCAATGCCTCGGCCCGCCGCCTCGCGATCCCCGAACTGCCCGTCGAGGACTTCCTCGCCTCGATCGTCGGCCTCGTGCGGGCCGATGAGGAGTGGGTGCCCTCGATCCCCGGATCGTCGCTCTACCTGCGCCCCTTCATCGTCGCGACCGAGCCGTTCCTCGGCGTGCGTGCGGCCCGCAGGCTCGACTACCTCTGCATCGCCTCCCCGTCCGGGCCCTACTTCGTCAACGGCTTCCAGCCGATCTCGATCTGGGTCTCCCCGGACTACCATCGCGCGGGCCCCGGCGGCACGGGCGCCGCGAAGTGCGGCGGCAACTACGCCTCCTCCCTCGTCCCGAAGCTCGAAGCACACGGTGAGGGCTTCGACGAGGTCTGCTTCCTCGACGCGGCGACGAACACGAACATCGATGAGCTCGGGGGCATGAATGTCTTCGTCGTCTACGAGGACGGTTCGGTGTCGACTCCGGCGCTGACCGGCAACATCCTCGAGGGCGGCACCCGCGGCGTCATCCTCCAGATCCTGCGCGACCGCGGGGTCACGGTCCGCGAGGAGACGATCCCCCTGACGAGCCTCGTCGCGGACATCGAGTCCGGGCGCGCGGCCGAGGTGTTCGCGTGCGGCACGGCCGCGGTCGTCACCCCCATCGGCCGCATCGCCGGCGAGGGCTTCGACGTGTCGATCGGGGGCGGGGACGTGACGAAGTCGATCTACGACCAGGTCACGGCCATCCAGCTCGGCCACGAGCCGGACCCCTACGGCTGGACCTACCGGGTGTCGGCATGAGCGGCGACGTCCTCGTCTACGACACGACGCTGCGCGACGGCGCCCAGCAGGAGGGCATGAACCTGTCGGTCGCCGACAAGCTCACCCTCCTGCCCATGCTCGAGGCCTACGGTGCCGACATCATCGAGGGCGGATGGCCGGGCGCGATTCCGCGCGACACCGAGTTCTTCCGGGAGATCGCGGCGACGCAGCCGCTGACGCGGGCACGCCTCGCCGCCTTCGGCGCCACCCGCAAGGCCGGTGTCGACGTCGAGGACGACCAGCAGGTCGCCGCGCTGCTCGCCTCCGAGGCCCCGATCATCACCCTCGTCGCGAAGTCCGATGCTCGGCACGTGGCGAAGGCCCTGCGCACGACTGAGGAGGAGAACCTCCGCATGGTCCGCGACACGGTCGCCTACCTCGTCGAGCAGGGCCGCGAGGTCATGGTCGACCTTGAGCACTTCTTCGATGGGGCCGACTACGACCGGGACTACACCTTCGCCGTCGCAGTCGAGGCGGTCCGCGCTGGAGCCAGCACGGTCATCGCCTGCGACACGAACGGTGGCGCGCTGCCCGACGGGATCCTCGCCCGGGTGGGTGAGCTGTCTGCCCTCCTCGACGAGGAGGGCCTCACCGCCACGATCGGCATCCACGCCCACAACGATGGGGAGATGGCGGTGGCGAACACCCTCGCGGCGGTCACGGCCGGCGCCGCCCACATCCAGGGCACGGTCAACGGCTACGGCGAGCGGACCGGCAACGCCAACATCCTCACCGCGATCGCCAACCTTCATCTGAAGATGGGCCGCAAGGTCGTGACCGACGATCAGCTGGCGGACCTGTCCCGCGTGTCGCACGCAGTTGCGGAGATCGTCAACATCGCCCCGTACCGGCGCCAGCCGTACACCGGGGTCTCAGCCTTCGCCCACAAGGCGGGCCTCCACGCCTCCGCGATCCGGGTCGACGCCGACCTCTACCAGCACATCGACCCGGCCCGAGTCGGCAACGATATGCGGATGATCGTGTCCGACATGGCGGGGCGGGCCTCGATCGAGCTCAAGGCTCGCGAGCTGGGCCTCGACCTGTCCGACCGCCCCGACGTCCTCTCCGAGGTGACGAGGCGGATCAAGGAGGCCGAGGCGCTCGGGTACACGTATGACGCGACGGATGCGTCGGTCGAGCTCCTCATCCGCGAGGTCGCCTTCGGCGAGCGGCTGTCCTACTTCGACATCGAGTCGTGGACGACTCACCTGTCGGGCAGCTCAGAGGGATCGCACGGGGCTGAGGCCGTCGTCAAGCTCTCGACCGGGGCCGGTCGCTCGGTTACCGTCGGCGAGGGTGTCGGCCCGGTTGACGCCCTCGATCAGGCGCTGCGCGGCGGACTGTGCTCGGTCTATCCGGAGCTCGAAGACTGCGAGCTCATCGACTTCAAGGTCCGCATCCTCGACCCCTCGGCGGCCACCCGCGCGACGACCCGCGTCATCATCTCGATGTCCTCACCGGCCGGCATCTGGGCGACCGTGGGCCTCGGCCGCGACATCATCGAGGCCTCGTGGGAGGCCCTGACCGACGGGTACATCTACGGCCTCTTCAAGGCTGGCGTCCCCGTCAGGTGAGGGCAGGTCCTCACCCCTTTGGGTTGATGTGATGTGGCCAGGTCCCGGCACGGGACCTGGCCACATCGCTCTGTCTATCGGCTCGTCAGACGGCACAGGAATCGCTTTCGACGATGGCGCCGACCATCAGCGCGGCCCTGCCACCCGGACAGTGCTTCCTCAGTCGCGCTCGCCGAACACCTGACGGCCGACGCGGATGATCGTGGAACCCTCGTCGATGGCGATGCGCCAGTCGCCGCTCATCCCCATCGACAGCTCCCGGCATCCCACATGCCCCTCGGCGCGGAGCTGCTCCGCGAGCTTCCTCGTCGTCGCGAAGGACTCACGGACGGCCTGCTCGTCCGGTGTGTTGGCGCCGATGGACATGAGCCCGGTGAGAGTGAGGTGGGGGAGGGCGAAGATCTGCTCCGCGAGTTCGAGGGTGTCCTCGGGTGCGACGCCGAACTGCGACGGAGCATTGGAGGAGTTGATCTGGAGGTAGATGATGCGGGTAAGGCCCAGGTCCCCTGCGACAGTGTTGAGGCGGCGCGCTGTCTTCAGTGAGTCGACGGTCTCGATGGTGCCGGCGTCGATGAGGGCGGGCCGAGCCTTGTTCGACTGGACGTGGCCGATGACATGGGTCTCGTGCTCGGGTGCGCCCATCTCCCTCAGCGCCTCCTCCGATGCGGTGAGCTGCTGGATGATGTTGTGCCCGATGAGGGTTGCGCCGGCAGTGAGGGCCTCGAGGACGGCCTCCGGGGATTGATGCTTGGCGGCGAGGAGGATTCTCGTGCGTCCTCCTGACGCCTCGTCGACCTCGGCCTTCAGCCGCTGGAAAAGCTCACCGATCATGACACTCCTTCTAGACAACGTCTCCTATCCTAAACAGCTGGGCGACCAGCTCATCTGTGGCCCCGCTCTGCCGGACGTCGATGACGGCGACGAACTCGGTGTCGCGGGATTCCTCGCCGTCGTCGATGATCTGGTGGACGAGCCAATAATTCTTCGAGGCGGCGTCCTGCGCCGCGTCGTCCGACAGCCCGACGGCGACGAAGTCGGCCGCCTGCGGGGCCTCGTTGAAGGTGACGAACGAGGCCGACCGGGAATTCGTGTCCGCGCCGAGCCACTCGTGGTCCTCGAAGTAGCCGTCGAGGAAGTCATTCCAGCGGTCGGCGTCGAGGCGCTGCGGCTGCTCGAGGAACGAGGGTGTGGACATGGCGGCGAGCCGCTCGACGTTCTCGTCGGCGGCGGCCTCGACGAAGCGCCACAGCCAGTTCTTCACCCGCGTGCGGAACGCGTGGAGATTAGCGGTGATGGGGACGGTCCCGTCCTCGCGTGCGCCGAAGGCCCGCTCCACCCCGCCCTGCGGGATCCGCGTGTGCTCCATGATCTCGTCATCGTCGATGACGCCATCGGCGAGGGCCTCCCATTCGGCGATGAGGGAGGAGTCGACCGAGCGGACGAGCTCGCCGAGCCACGTGATGATGTCGCTCAGCTCGTCCGTCAGAGCATCGGCCGGCACGATCTGCCGCAGTGCCTTGTACGTGTCGGTGAGGTAGCGGAGGACGACGCCCTCGCTGCGGGCGGCATCGTAGCGAGAGATGAGGTCGGAGAACGTCATCGAGTGCTCGACCATGTGGCGGACGACGGACTTGGGCGACAGCTCGTACTCGGCGATCCACGGATTGGTCTGCCGGTAGATCTCGAGGGCCGGGTTGAGGAGCTCGGCGAGCGGGGTCGGCCACGTGATCTCATCCACGCGCGCCATCCGCTCGTTGTAGTCCATGCCCTCGGCCTTCATCGCGCCGATGGCGATGCCCCGCTCCTCCTTCCGCTGCGCCATGAGGATCGGGCGAGGATCCTCTTGGACGGCCTCGATGACGGACACGACATCGAGCGCGTAGTCCGGCGACTCCATGTCGAGCAGGTCGAGCGACGCGAGCGCGAAGGGTGAGAGGGGTGCGTTGAGCGCGAAGTCGTCGGGCACCTCACGGGCGAGCTCGATGGCGGGTTTCCCCGGGTGCGCATCCCGCCAGTCCCGATCCCGGTGAATGATGACCCCGGCTGCGCGCAGGGACACGTAGATCTCGACCGCGGTGCGCAGGAGGGGATTCGAGGCCCGCTTCGGCTCGTAGTTGTCTGTGAGCAGACGGTAGACGTTCATGACCGGGTCACCCGGCCGTGCAAGGATCTGCAGCATCATCGCGTGGGAGATCCTCATCCGCGACTCGAGGGTCTCGGGCTGGGCGGCGATGAGGCGCTCGAACGTCGAGCGGGTCCAATTGACCTGGCCCTCGGGCGGCTTCTTCTTCTGCGCCTTCTTCTTCCTCTCGGCCGCCTTGGCCTCGGCCTTGGCATTCTCGATCTCGTGCTCGGGGGCCTGGACGACGACCTCGCCGGTCGTGTCGAAGCCGGCGCGCCCCGCACGGCCTGCGATCTGATGGAACTCTCGCGCCGACAGCTGCCGCTGCTTCTCCCCGTCGAACTTCGCGAGCGACGTGAGCAGGACGGTGCGGATCGGAACGTTGATGCCGACGCCGAGGGTGTCGGTGCCGCAGATGACGCGCAGGAGGCCCTGCTGGGCGAGTCTCTCGACGAGCCTGCGGTAGCGGGGGAGCATGCCGGCGTGGTGGACTCCGATGCCGGCCCTCAAGAGGCGGGACAGCACCGCGCCGAAGCCCGGCCCGAACCGGAAGTCGCCGATCGCGTCTGCGATCGCCGCCTTCTGCTCCTTCGAGGACAGGGCGACCGACTGGAGCTCCGTCGCGGCGGACACGGCGGCCGCCTGGGAGAAGTGGACGATGTAGACGGGGGAGCGGTGGGTCGACACGAGCTCCTTGACCGTCTCGGAGACGGACTCGAGTGAATACGTGTAGCTGAGCGGGACGGGGCGCTCGGCGTTGTCGATGATCGACACGCGCCGGTCCGTACGCCGCTCGAGGTCGGTGACGAAGGCCGAGGTGTCGCCGAGGGTGGCGGAGAGGAGGATGTGCTGGGAGTCGGTGAGCTCGAGCAGGGGCACCTGCCAGGCCCAGCCGCGATCCGGCTCGGAGAAGAAGTGGAACTCATCGGAGATGACAACCCCCGCATCTGCATCCCGGCCCTCGCGGAGGGCGACGTTGGCGAGGATCTCGGCCGTGCAGCAGATGATCGGCGCATCCGCATTGATCGTCGAATCACCCGTCACCATGCCGACGTTCGCGGCACCGAAGAGTCCGATGAGGTCGAAGAACTTCTCCGAGACGAGTGCCTTGAGGGGAGCCGTGTAGTAGCCGCTGCGGCCCTGCGAGAGGGCGACGAACAGCGCCGCCATCGCAATCATCGACTTGCCGGAGCCGGTCGGGGTCGAGACGATGAGATGGTCGCCGTCCAGCGCGGCGAGCAGCGCCTCATCCTGGTGCGGATAGAGCCCCTTGCCCGTCGACTCGACCCAGGCGTGGAACGCGTCGTAGACATCGTCAGCGGGCGGCTCCTCCCCGAAACGATCGGCGAGGATATCGAGGGCATCATTCAGAGGGGAGGAAGTCACCTCTCCAGACTGCCACAAAGCCGCCGATCGCCGGGCGGCAAAGGTCGCTGTGCAGGAGTTCACAGCCCAAAGAAGGGGTCTTGGTTTGTCTGTCGAAAGAAGACCGCGTATCGTTATTTCTTGCGCGCACCGCTAGCTCAATGGTAGAGCAGCTGACTCTTAATCAGCGGGTTCAGGGTTCGAGTCCCTGGCGGTGTACAGATGAAGATCCCGGCCTCTGGCCGGGATCTTTGTTTTCTTCAGAGCCTCGGGGATCTCGCCCTCCGATCTTTCAGCGCCGTGGTTACTGCCGACCTGTCGATGGCGGATGCCACCCGGCGGCACTCACGTCCTTCCCTCATCGCGACGCACACGCAGAAGCATAAAAGACGGCGACGGACTTTGGCCCGCCCACGGCTGCAGCCTTTCCGCGGTCAGGGGAACTCGTGGCTCCCGTGCCATCATCTCTTGCGCCTGCGGCGGGTCCGGTGCATGGTGGGGCCAGGAGGTTGACCGCAATGAACCGACACCAGCATGAGCCCGAGGAGCCGACCGAGGTCGCCCACGACGCTGAGCACGGCCACGGAGACACTCACCCCGACGCCCACGGCGGATCGCACGGCCCTGCCGCATCTGGTGGCGATCACGAGGGCCACGACGGCCACGAGGAACACGAGGACCACGAGGACCACGACGGCCACGACGGCCACGAGGAACACGAGGACCACAGTGGGCATGGCGGCCATGACCACAGCTCTCACGCGGATCAGTACCGGCGCCTGTTCTGGATCATGCTCGCCCTCGGTGTCCCCGTCGTCCTCGCGTCACCGATGTTCGCGTCCCTCGTCGGCTACGAGGTGCCCGAGGGGCTGACGTGGATCGCCCCCGTTCTCGGCACTGTCATGTATGTGTGGGGCGGCAGGCCCTTCCTCGTCGGCGCGATCGACGAGATCCGTGCGCGCCATCCAGGCATGATGCTGCTCGTCGGGCTGGCGATCACAGTCGCCTTCCTCGCCTCGGCCGCGGCCACGCTTGGCCTGCTCCATCACGACCTCGAGTTCTGGTGGGAGATGGCGCTCCTCATCGTCATCATGCTGCTCGGCCATTGGCTCGAGATGAAGTCTCTTGCCCAGACGTCATCGGCACTCGACTCGCTGGCGGCCCTCCTGCCCGATGAGGCCGAGAAGGTCGTCGGCGACGAGATCACGACGGTCTCGCCGGCGGACCTTGAGGTCGGCGATGTCGTCATCGTCCGCCCGGGTGGGCGCGTGCCCGCGGACGGGACGATCATCGATGGGGCGGCCTCGATGGACGAATCGATGATCACCGGCGAATCCGCGGCGGTGCCGCGGACCGTGGGCGAGCAGGTCGTGGCCGGCACCGTCGCGACAGACTCCGGTATCCGTATCGAGATCTCCGCCGTCGGGGATGACACCGCGCTCGCGGGTATCCAGCGCCTCGTCGCCGATGCTCAGTCATCATCGACTCGGGCCCAGCGGCTCGCGGACCGGGCGGCGGCTCTGCTCTTCTGGTACGCGCTCGCGGCGGCCGCCCTCACCATCGCAGTCTGGCTCATCATCGGCGATCCACAGGACGCGGTCGCGCGTACGATCACCGTCCTCGTCATCGCCTGCCCCCACGCACTCGGTCTCGCGATCCCGCTCGTTGTCTCGATCGCGACGGAGAAGGCGGCGCGGGGCGGCGTCCTCATCGCCGACCGGCTCGCGCTCGAATCGATGAGGACCGTCGACACTGTCATCTTCGATAAGACCGGGACCCTGACGAAGGGCTCACCGACGGTCGATGGCATCCGCTCCGTCGACGGGTTCGCCGATGATGAGGTGCTGGCGCTCGCGGCGGCCGCCGAGTCCTCTTCGGAGCACCCGCTCGCGCGAGCGATTGTGTCCGAAGCCGAGGGCAGAAACCTGACGATCCCGGCATCGGACAACTTCTCGTCATCGCCTGCGGTCGGTGTGCGTGCGGACGTTCAGACTGACTCAGGATCTCGCACGGTGCTCGTGGGAGGCCCGTTCATGCTCGAGCAGGAGGGGGCGGCGCCGATCGCCGAGGAGTGGAGCCGCAGCGGCGCCACGGTCCTTCACGTCATTGTCGATGGCCGGGTTGCGGGTGCGCTGCGGGTCGCCGACGAGATCCGGCCCGAGTCGACGGCTGCGGTGACGGCGCTCCACCGGCGCGGCATCGACGTCATCATGATCACCGGTGATGCCGAGGCGGTGGCCGCCTCGGTGGCGGAGGAGATAGGCATCGACGGTTACTTCGCCGGCGTGCGTCCCGAGGACAAGGCGGGGCACGTGAAGCGCCTCCAGGGGGAGGGCCGCCAGGTCGCCATGGTGGGTGATGGCGTCAACGATGCCCCGGCGCTCGCCCAGGCGGATGTCGGGATCGCCATCGGCGCAGGCACGGATGTCGCGATCGCCTCGGCTGGCGTCATTCTCGCCTCCGACGACCCCCGCTCCGTCCTGTCCGTCGTCGAGCTCTCGACCGCGTCGTATCGGAAGATGAAGCAGAACCTGTGGTGGGCGGCCGGGTACAACCTCGCGGCTGTCCCGCTCGCCGCCGGAGTCCTCGCACCGTGGGGCTTCATCATGCCAATGAGCGTAGGTGCGATCCTCATGTCGCTCTCGACTGTCATCGTCGCCCTCAACGCCCAGCAGCTGCGGTCGGTCGATCTCAGCCCGGCGCGCACCGCGCCCCTGGAGGACGCCGAGCGTGAGGCCCTACGGGTGTAGGCCCCGGGGAGGCGCTTCTCGATGGGCCGGGAGAGCGGCGCATCCCCTGGCTCGGACCCGTTCGGGCATCCGCTCGGCGGGGTTTTCACGAGTCTGTACCGGCGTGCTCGGACCGGTCCGCCGGTGAATGGCCAGGTCACGGCACGTGGATGCGCTTTCCTGGACGCTACCTGCACGAGTGTGCCTGTGTATTGACGCAATCGTTCACATCCGGCATTCTGGACAAAACGGCGTTTTCAGGACGCATTTTCTCTTGGGAGGTTCCAGTGTCGACCACCGCACTCACCCGTGACAGCCGCCAATCCGCGCTCGCGCGGATGGCAGAAGAAGAGTTGGACATCCTCGTCGTCGGAGGGGGTGTGACAGGCGCCGGGATCGCCCTCGACGCGGCAACACGCGGCCTCAAGACCGGGATCGTTGAGATGAGGGACTGGTCGGCCGGCACCTCCCAGTGGTCCTCGAAGCTGGTCCACGGCGGACTGCGCTACCTCTACCAGCTCGACTTCGCCCTCGTCGCCGAGGCCCTGCGCGAGCGGGGCACGCTGCTGACGACGACAGCGCCGCATCTCGTCTCCGCGCAGCCGTTCCTCTGGCCGCTCAAGCAGCGCGTCATCGAGCGCGCCTACTCGGCGGTCGGCGTCGGCATGTACGACGCGCTCGCCAAGATCGGCGGCGGCCGCGTGCCCGTCCAGAAGCACTACGGCCACAAGGGCGCCCTCGAGCTCGTGCCGAGCCTCGACCCTGAGTCCCTCATCGGCGGAATCCGCTTCTATGATGCTCGTGTCGATGACTCCAGGCTCGTCATCGACCTCGTCCGCACCGCCCAGGGCTACGGGGCGCTCGCGGCCCCGAGGACCCAGGCCACCTCGTTCATCACCGAGGGCGACGCCGTCGTCGGCGCCATCCTCAAGGACCTCGAGACCGGTGAGGAGATCACGGTCCGCGCCAAGCACGTCATCGGCGCGACCGGAGTGTGGACCGAGGAGACCCAGCAGCTCGGCGATTCCGAGGGCGGGCTCGAGGTGCTGGCCTCGAAGGGCATCCACATCGTCGTCCCGAAGGACCGGATCGAGGGTAAGACCGGTGTCTTCCTCCGGACCGAGAAGTCGGTCCTCTTCATCATCCCGTGGGAGCGGTACTGGGTGATCGGCACAACGGACACCGCCTGGCACGAACAGCGCGACGCCCCCGTCGCGACCTCGGAGGACATCGACTACGTCCTCGAGCAGGCCAACTCCGTGCTCGCCGACAAGCTGACGCGCGACGACATCATCGGCACCTTCGCGGGGCTGCGGCCGCTGCTGCAGCCGGGCACGAAGAGCGAGGACGAGTCGACGAAGGTTTCGCGCGAGCACACGGTCACCTCCCCGCAGCCCGGCCTCACCGTCATCGCCGGCGGGAAGCTGACGACGTACAGGCAGATGGCGGAGGACGCGGTCGACCACGTCCTCGGCAGTGCGGCGAAGTCCAATCCGTCGGTCACGGCCTCGATCCCGCTCGTCGGCGCGGTCGGATACGAGGCGGGCCGGCGCCGTCTGCCGGTGCTCTCGCAGCAGTACAGGCTGAGCGAGACTGTCATCAAGCACCTGTTCTCCCGCTACGGCACCGAGACCCCGGACGTGCTCGCCCTCATCGACGCCGATCCGTCGCTCGGCCGACCGATCGAGCATGCGCCGGATTACCTCCGCGCCGAGGCGGTCTTCGCGGTCACCCACGAGGGCGCCCTCCACCTCGAGGACGTGCTCCTGCACCGGATCCGGCTCGACTTCGAGCAGCCGGACCGCGGCAGCGCGGCAGCCCCCGAGATCGCCGAGATCATGGGCGGACTGCTCGGCTGGGATGACGAGACGCGCCAGGCTGAGGTGGCCAACTGGGTTGCCCAGGCCGACGCGATCCTCGCGGCCCAGGAGACGCGCTCCGATTCCGAGGCCTCGCAGCTGCGCACGAAGGCCGAGGAGATCGTCCCCGTCGAGCATCTCAACATCGTCTGAGACGGACTGAGCGGGCGCCGGCCATATGGCCGGCGCCCGTTCGATGTGACGCGGGTCCAATCGAAGGACCGTGCGGCCAAAGGTCCCATTTTTCGGGTACCGTTGGGAGCGTGTCTGATCCGATAGTGACTCTCGTAACCTCGCAGGACTTTCCTCAGCTCGATGCGGATGAGGCAGGTCTGCCCGACGCGCTTCGAGATCGAGGTCTGGAGCCCCGCATCGCCATCTGGAACGACCCCTCGGTCGACTGGAGCCAGGCCGGCACCGTCGTCGTGCGGTCGGTCCGTGACTACGCGACGGACCGGAAGGGCTTCCTCGAGTGGGCCGAGTCCGTTCCCCGGCTGCTCAACTCCGCGAGCGTCATGAAGTGGAACACGGATAAGCACTACCTTCAGGAGCTCGCCAAGCGCGGCATGCCGACCATTGCCACCACCTGGCTCGAGCCCTCGAAGAGCTTCGGCCGCAACCAGGTGCACACCCGGTTCCCGGCCATGGGCGACTTCGTCGTCAAGCCGGCGATCTCGTCGGGTGGCCGCGGCACCGGCCGCTACACGTCGACGGATGCGCTCTCCCGCATGAGGGCCATCACCGACGCCATGCACCACCTCGAGCGCGGCCGCTCCGTCATGGTCCAGCGCTACCACGAAGAGGTCGACCGCTCGGGCGAAGTCTCCCTCATCTACCTCAACGGACTGCCCTCCTACAAGGTGGAGAAGGAGCCCATGCTCCATCCTCGCTTCGAAGGCGGCGACACCGTCCACGAGGAGATCGCGCGCTCGTCCGATGCGACGGAGCAGGAGTGGCGCTGGGGCGAGCGGATCCGCCAGTCTCTCCACTCCTACATCAAAGAGCAGAGCGGGCGCGACGAGCTCCTGCTCTTCAACCGCGTCGACATCGTCCGCGGCGGTCCCAACGACGAGGAGGAGTTCTACGTCATGGAGATCTCCCTCATCGACGGCTCGCTCTACCTCAGCGCAGACGAGGACAACCTCAGCAAGTTCGCCGATGCGATCGCGGTGCGTGCATTCTGGTGACACGCGCGACCGTCCTGCTTCTCGCATTCGGCCTCGCCGCCTGCGGCGCTGAGACGGGCAGCAACGACGAGGCGTGCCGCGAGGCCGACACCGTCGCTCGTGAGGTCGAGGAGTTCGCGGAGCCGCTGTCAGATGAGCAGGCGAACGCGGCACGCCAGTGGGAGTTTCGGCTGGCGGAGGCATCCGTCCTCGCCACCGATCATGATCTTGCCGTGTCGATCCGTGACCTCGCAGACGCTGCCGGCAATGTCGCTGAGAATCTCGAGGATGCAGGCGCACGCGATGTTTTCGACCGCGTTTATGCGGACGTCACGGCGAAGTGCAACTGACACCACACTCGGCCGATTCCGTGAACTGAGCCGGGGTTGGGTATAGTTGTGAATCGGCGGATAACGCCATGGTGGCTATAGCTCAGTCGGTAGAGCGCCTGGTTGTGGTCCAGGAGGTCGCGGGTTCAAGCCCCGTTAGCCACCCAGATCGGTGAGGTTCAAGTCTTCTTGTGAAGGTTTGGACCTCACCGCTTTATGCATTCCGCAGGGCGTGGGGAGTACGACCTCAAATGGATTCCTCATCCCATAAGACGTTGACATAGTCCTCGATAGGTTAAACCTCGAGTCGATCGACTAGTACTCCAAAGTGTGACATTGGTACCCCATGAGAGCCGTTTACTGCCTATGGTGCAAGATTGCATTATGGCCCAGACGTCTTCACGCATTGCAGTTCTCATTGATTCTGACAATGTCAGCGCGGCACATGTCTCCAACGTTCTCGCAGAGTTGGCGAAGTATGGCACGACGTCAGTTCGGCGTATGTACGGCGACTGGACCTCAGACCTTTTGCGCGGTTGGAAAGACGCCGCAAATGAGCATGCCATCCAACCGATCCAACAGTTCTCGTACACCACTGGCAAGAATTCAACTGACAGTGCCCTCATCATCGACGCGATGGATCTGTTGCACCAGAACAACCTAGATGCCTTTGCCATCGTCTCCTCCGACAGCGACTTCACTCGACTCGCAGCGAGGCTTCGAGAATCAGGGGCGCAGGTCTTCGGCTTCGGTGAACGAAAGACCCCGCAGCCATTCGTCAAAGCCTGCGACACCTTCACGTATTTCGATGTTCTTCGGGTGGCTGAAGGCCAGTCCGAAACAGAGGGTCGTCCGAAGGCAGGGCCCGCGGTCGCCAAAGAGACCGCGGCATCGCGAACGAAGAAGCAGCTGCGTGGGGATACAAAGCTGGTGAATCTCCTGCGCGCAGGAATTTCTGCCGGCGCCGATGATGACGGTTGGGCCAATCTGAGCGAAGTCGGCTCGACAGTGCGTAAACAATCTCCTGACTTTGATTCCCGCAACTGGGGGTACTCGAAGCTCGGTGAACTGCTTGAAGCGATCGGTCTATTTGAACTCAAGAGGGTCGCCGGTGCGGGCGGGACCAACCTTCAGGTGCGGATGCCACCGAAGAAGTAACGACGCCAGAATCCGGCTTGCCACCTCCTGCCTTCAACGGACCCAACTCTTGCGGACTCTTCGGCCAGCGCGTAGAAGAGAGTGACCACCCTCGGGGTGGTGGGACGGAGGAGCCGTGGCTCTCGCGATCGAAGATTATGGGGTGATCGGCGACCTGCACACGATGGCGCTCGTGGGCAGCAACGGGTCGATTGACTGGCTGTGTCTGCCCCGCTTCGACTCCGGCGCCTGTTTCGCCAGGCTCGTCGGCGCCGACGATAACGGCTTCTGGCGGCTGGCTCCCTCTGGCTCTGACCGGTGCACTCGACGACGTTACCGCGGGGACACCCTCATCCTGGAGACGGAATGGGAGACCCCGGAGGGGGCGGTGCGCGTCATTGACTTCATGCCGGTGCGCGATGATGCGGCTGATGTTGTGCGGATCGTTGAGGGGCTGTCCGGCCGTGTTCCCATCCGCAGTGAACTTCAGCTGCGCTTCGACTATGGGCACATCACTCCGTGGGTGAGGCAACACGGTGGTCAGTTCTCCGCCATCGGCGGCCCTGACGTCGTCTGGCTGGACACGCCGGTTGAGGTTCGGGTCGAGGAGCAGATGGTGACGGCCGAGTTCGAGGTGGGTCCCGGTGACCGGGTCCCCTTCATTCTCACCCACCACCCCAGTCACCATCGGAGGCCAGCCCTCCGAGCAGCAGAGCGGCTCTTGGCGCGGTGCGAGAGCTTCTGGACCGAGTGGATCTCGCACAGCGAGTACGAGGGTGAGTGGAAAGAGGCGGTCCACCGCTCGCTGCTCACACTCAAGGCCCTGACCTATGCCCCATCAGGCGGGATCGTCGCCGCGGCGACCACCTCCCTGCCGGAGAACTTCGGCGGCGTACGGAACTGGGATTACCGATACTGCTGGCTCCGGGACGCCACGTTCACGCTGCAGTCACTCCTCCGCGTCGGCTTCGAGGAGGAGGCGCTCGCCTGGCGCGATTGGCTGCTGCGGGCTGTAGCGGGTGACCCAGCTGACCTGCAGATCATGTACGGCATCGACGGCCGGCGGCGACTGCCCGAGCGTGAACTGGAGTGGCTCGCCGGCTACGAGGGGTCGCGCCCCGTCCGCGAGGGCAACGCAGCCGCGGGCCAGTTCCAGTTGGATGTGTGGGGCGAGGTCCTCACCATGCTCCATGTCGACCGGGAGTCGGGCCTGCCCGGCGCCCCGGACGCATGGAGCCTCCAGCTCGAGCTGCTCGACTTCCTCGAGGGCAATTGGCGGCGATCCGACAAGTCGCTGTGGGAGATCCGCGGCCCCGACCAACAGTTCGTGCACTCCAAGGTGATGGCGTGGGCCGGCATGGACAGCGCGGTCCGGGCGGTCGAGCGATTCGGCCTCGAGGGCCCGGTGAACCGGTGGAGGACGGTGCGGGCCGAGATCCATCGCGAGGTGTGCTCGAAGGGATTCGACGCCACCCGCAGGACCTTCACGCAGTACTACGGATCGCCGGGTCTCGATGCGGCGCTGCTCCTCATCCCGCAGGTCGGCTTCCTACCCTGGGACGACGAGCGTGTCATCGGCTCGGTCGAGGCAGTGCAGCGGGAGCTCGTGGAGGACGGATATGTGCTCCGCTACCGCACCGAGCATGGCGTGGATGGCCTCCCCGGCAGGGAAGGCGCATTCCTTCCCTGCAGCTTCTGGCTGGTCGACGCCCTCGTCGGCATCGGACGTGTCGCGGAGGGGCGTCAGCACTTCGAGCGACTGCTCGCCCTTCGCAACGACCTTGGCCTTCTCTCGGAGGAGGTCGATCCGTCGAGTGGCCGGCACCTCGGAAACATGCCCCAGGCCTTCAGCCATGTCGGACTCGTCAACAGTGCCCGCCATCTCAGCACGGCGCGGGCTTCGGTTACTCCGGTGCTGCCGCCCGCAACTGGCGTGTATGTCGATCCTCGCCAGAGCTGACTCTGACTCTTGAGACGTCAAGACCTCCGCTGGGAGCCAGGTGCTGTTCAGCAGGAACCACGTGCCGCGATGGTTCAGAACCGTAGGCCGTGCTTGTCGACGAGTGGCATGGTGGCGTCGAAGTCCACCTCAGCACCGTACTGGGCGGCGAGGGCCGGAAGAGTCGCCGGCGAATACTCGCCGCCGGGGTCAGCGAGCCTTCGGAAGAGGTCTTCGATGCCGCCCGGGCTGACGATCTCCAGCACGCGGAGCTGGTCGTCTCCTGCGTTCCAGAACGTGTGCCAGCGTCCGCGCGGCTTGGATACGAGGTCTCCGCTGGATGCTGTTATTTCGACGCCGTCCTCAATCACACCGAGAGTGCCAGTGAGGACGAAACTGTACTCATCCTCGCGGCTGTGCCGATGGATTGGTGCCGCAAGGACCTTCGGTTCGAGAATGTGTTCGACCAATGCGATGTGCCCGCCAGATGCTCCGCTTTCGAGCAGGTAGCGATCCAGATTGCCTGCGTTGCCGGTGACGTCACCGTCGCCAGCCCGCAGGACGCGGGGTCCTGGGCTTGTCGCGCTCATTGGCAGATGCTACCGAGGTGGCTTCGCCCAAAAAAAGGGGAGCTTTCCCCCCCGATCAACGGTGGTGACGCCACAATGCGTCGCGGTCTTGCGGTTCGGTCGCTGACGCTGTATCCCAAAGGCGAGTGGGTGGCAGTGACACCCGTGCCCGCATCCGGCGAAGCAATCCCTGACCGCTGACAACGAGCGCCTCGCAGGCCGAACAGAGCGCCCGCGAGAGACACTCTCTTCATCTGTCAGGAGCGTGCAGTGACCTGCGTGCAGGACCGTGGCCGCCGGGCCAGCCTCGACGTCAATGCAGAACCAGAGGCTGGCACTGAAGGAGGCACGGACGCTGCGTGGTGCGGACGGCCTTCAGGCCGACGGCGTCCCGGCGTGATCGGCGGTCAACGCATGGTGCGCGCCCGTTGCGGGCGTGAGCACGGCCCGGCGGAGCGCGACGAAGAAGACGACCATGCCGGCGGTGATGAGCATGTGACCGAGACCGGCAATCCCGGCGATCATCTTCGTTGATTCCTGACCCAGCACGGTGAGGCTCCCGTGCCAGATGAGCATGGCGGAGGTGAGGATGACGCCAGCGTTGTAGAGCCAGAGGAACCAGGCGAACAGTCTCCGGCTCTGCGAGATCGTGAAGGTCTTCTCAAGGGCGAGAACGACGAGGAGCACGGTGAAGCCGAGCGCCAGCAGGTGCGTGTGGGCAAGGCCCAGCTGTGTGAACTCACCCGCGGGGAAGTCATTGAGCTTGGTGAACTCGCGGTAGAAGAGGCCGGAGGCGACGCCAGCGACCATGTAGGTGAATGAGGCATAGAGGAGGTTCTTCATCAACGGACAGTTTCCTTTCGAATGGTTGTGTAAGGACCTCAGACGAGGCCGGTCTCCTGCGCGACATGGATTGCGCGGGACCGGCTGTCGACGCCCAGCTTGGTGAAGATGTGGACGAGGTGGCTCTTGACAGTTGCCTCGGTGACGAAGAGTTCCCGAGCGATCTCCCTGTTCGTCAGCCCTGTCGCAACAAGTCGCAGGACGTCGAGCTCACGCTTCGTCAGGGAGGGCAGTGGGTTGCGCATGGCCCGCAGGACCCGCGTGGCCAGATCGGGGGCGAGAACTGTCTCACCGCGTGCGGCGCGCCGGATCCCATCGACGATCGCCTCCGGGTCGGCCTCCTTGAGGAGGTAGCCCGATGCTCCGGCTTCGATCGCGCCGAGGATCTCCGCGTCGCGGTCAAAGGTCGTAAGGATGAGGACCGCCGGGGGAGAATCGAGGGCGCGCAGGGCCGAAGTGGTCTGGATGCCGTCGATGCCGCTGCCGAGCCGCAGGTCGCACAGGACGACGTCGGGTTCGAGCAGGGCTGCCATTGACAATCCCTCCTCGCCGGTGGCGGCTTCCCCGATGACGGTCACGGAGTCGGACGCGTCGAGCACCGCCCGCAGGCCGCTCCTGACAACCGGGTGATCGTCGATGATGAGGACGGTGGTGGTCATGGCTTCTCCTTGGCAGTGGCGCGGGCAGAGGTGGGGTCGACGCGGAGGGGGAGGTGCACCGAGATCGCCGTGCCCTCGCCCGGAGCGCTCTCGATATCGAGACCGCCGCCGAGCTCCCGCAGGCGGGCGCGCATGAAGCGCAGTCCGTAGCTCGACGCCGCAGGGTCCTGCTCCCAGGCGTCGACGTCGAAGCCGCTCCCGTCATCGATGATGTCGAGGCGGACGGAATCCTCCGCGTCAATGAGGCTGACGACGACTCGCTCGGCATCGGCATGCAGACGCACGTTCGCCAGGGCCGACTGCGCGGTTCGCAGCAGCGCGACTTCCACCTCGGTGGGCAGGAGCGGGAGCGAGTCGTCGACGTGCAGGTCGACCTGGAGTCCGGCTTCGTCGTGGACGCGATCAAGCATCCGCTGCAAGGCACTGGCGAGGGCATCATCCTCCAGCTCTGTGGGAGCAAGGGCGGCGACGATGCGGCGCACGTCGGCGAGACTCTCACCGGCCAGTGCTTCCACCTGTGCGAGCGTCCGGCCCTCATCCGCATCCCCAGTCCGACCGGCGTAGGCGAGGAGCCGGATCGAGGACAGGGCCTGGGCTACCGTGTCATGGATATCGCGGGCGAGGCGGGTCCGCTCGGCGATGGCACCCGAGTGCCGCTGTGCGAGCGCGAGCTCGTCCTGAAGCTCCGCCATCTCCGTCTGTGCGCGGGTGAGGGAGGAGACGAGCCGATCCCGCTCCGTCGCATCGCGCAGCAGTTGGAGGTACCCCTGGGAGATGCCGAAGGCGAAGATCCCGCCGATGAGGGGGCCGAGCACGTTGGCGTAGCTTGTCGCGCCCTGGTGGAGGATCGGTGCGATGACGACTATGGCGAACACGAGACCCGAGTAGAGCACTCCCCATCCGAGCGGCAGCAGGTGACCGGCGAGAAGCCAGAGCAGGAAGGCCAGCCAGACGAATTCGGCAGAGACCGCGACCGAGCCGATCCAGATCGCCGTCAGGGCGATGATCCACCAGATTGCTCGGCGGCGCGTCGTCATCGCAGGAAGCAGTGTCCCTGCCGTGTGCCAGACGAGAATGGCGGAGGCGGCGACGGTGACGGCCGGCAGCGACGCTCCGTCGCCGACGGCGCGGATGGAGCCGATGAGGGTGAGGGCGATGGCCATGAGGTGCTGGCCCCATGCCATCGCCCCCACCGTCCGCCGCGCGACGGCGGAGGTGTCAGTGTGCGTGAGCGGCATGTCGATGAGACTCATGGGTCGATTCTCCCTGATGGGCATTCGGCTTTCCGCTCCACCAGATCCGGTCGCCGACGAGGCTGAAGATGGCGGGAACGATGACGGTGCGAACGACGAGCGTGTCGACGAGGACGCCGATGCCGACGATGAGGCCGAGCTGGCCGAGAGTGACGAGCGGCAGCACGCCGAGCGCCGCGAACACAGCGGCGAGCACAATCCCGGCACTCGTGATGACCCCTCCGGTATGGGCGACCGCTTCGACCATGCCAGCTCTCGTGCCGAGCAGAGCGGCCTCCGCGCGTGCCCGGTGAACGAGGAAGATCGTGTAGTCGATGCCGAGCGCGATGAGGAAGAGGAACGCGAGGATCGGCACCTGAACATCGAGTGCCTGCTGGTCGAAGACGACGCGGCTCAGCCAGGCCCCGGCGCCGATGGCGGCAGCCGCGCTCGCGACGTTGACAACGAGCAGGAGTACAGGCGCGACGATCGAGCGCAGAAGAATGAGGAGGACGATGAAGCTCACGGCGAGGACGAGCGGGCCGACGAGGAGCAGGTCGGCGGCGCTCGCCGCCCGTGCGTCGAGGTCGATGGCGACCGCCCCGCCGACCTGAGCATTCGCGCCCTCCATGCTGCCCACCGTCTCCCGCAGCGTGGTGATCTGATCGAGGCTCTGCTCCGAGCCCGGGGAGTGCTTGCTGACTGCCATGATTCTCGTCAGACCACCGGCCTGCCCGGCGGGGTGGGCCCGGGTGATGCCGTCGACCTGGACGACGGCGGAGACGACGTTCCGTGCCGAGTCAGCGTCGGCCACGATCCAGATGGGCTGCGCCTCGCCGGGCGGGAAGTGCGCCGCAAGGGTCTCGAATCCGGTTGCCGATTCCGATTCCACACGGAACTTCTCGAGCTGACCGAGGCCGACAGAGGTGCCGAGCAGTCCGGCCGCCATGACGGCGAGGAGCGTGAACCCGGCCAGCAGGCTGCGGATCGGCCTGGCCGAGACGTGGGCGGCAATGGCCCGCCACCTCCGACCCTGCGTCGGCGCGTGCTGCGGGCGGGGGATGAACGGCCAGAACACCTTCCGTCCGCAGATGGCGAGAACCGGGGGCAGGACGATGAGGACGGCGGCGAGGACGATGAGCAGCCCGAGTGCGGCCGGCACGCCCAGCCCGCGCGTCATCGGCATGGTTGCGAACAGGAGAACGGACAGGCTCAACACGACGGTGATGTTCGAGGCGAGGATCGCGTCCACGGTCCCGCGCCATGCTGCGCCGAGCGCCGCCCGGTCATCCTCCGTGCGTTGCAGCTCCTCGCGGTACCGGGAGATCAGCAGGAGCGCGTAGTTGGTGCCTGCCCCGAACACGAGGACGCTGACGATGCCGGCATCGAATTCGAGTCCCCAGAGTGACCCGGCTGCCGCGGCGACCCGACCGGCGAGGCCGTCGGCGAGTGCGATGACGAGCAGGGGGATCAGCCAGAGCACCGGTGACCGGTACGTGATGATGAGGAGCACGGCCACGACGAGGATCGTCACGAGTAGAAGAGTGACGTCCGCGCCCTCGAAGGCATTGGCGATATCCGCGCCGAACGCCGGGCCGCCGGTGACCTGGAGTGTGAGGCCCGTCGGAGCGAGGTCCGCGATATCCGAGCGGAGGTCGTCGATGATCGTCGCCGTCTCGGTGTTATCCGCGCCGACGGTGATGGGAGCGCTGACGAGCGCCGCGCGGAGATCTTCGCTGACAATCGGACCAGTCGGCTCGCCGGTCACGTGGTCCGACAGGCTGGGAGCCAGCTGCGAGATCGCGTCGACCTCCGCATCGGACAGCTCGGCGCCATCCTCACGGGAGGCCACGATGAGGACTGCCTGCTGGTCCGCGCCGGGGAGCCTCTCCATCAGCTCCTCCACCTGAGTCGACTCTGCTCCAGCGGGCGCCTGCCCGACTCGGGCGGGGGCAGTGGCTCCGCCGACGACAAGGAACATCATGAGGATGACGAGGGCGGCCCCGCCGAGGGTGACCCATGCTCCCCGAGGGGAGGTCAGCCGGTGGGAAATGCGATAGCGGAGAGAGGAATGGTCCATGCCATCTACTCCACCAGGCGGGTGGGCTCCCAACATCGTGGAAGTGGCTGAACTTCGGGTCAATCGAAAGGTGGAGGTCCCCGACGGCGTAGGGGGTCCCCATGATCGACGCTTCGGGCGCGAGCGCCCCTGCGACGGTCATGGACCCGGAGGTCCATGACCGAATCGCCAGCGCAGGCGCCACTGATCCCTTTGACCGAAGCTGCTCATCGCACCGGGTTGGGTAGCAGTGGAGGGGTGAGGCCTATCTGCCGAGACCGTAGGGCAGGTCGGGGCGCTCGGTGGCGATCTGGATGAGTCGGTTGTACTTGGCTACCCTCTCGCCGCGGGCGGGTGCTCCAGTCTTCAACTGCCCGCAGCCGGTTGCGACGGCCAGGTCGGCAATGAAGGTATCTGGCGTTTCGCCGGAGCGGTGGGAGACCATCTGTCCATATCCTGCCTCGTGGCAGATCCGCATCGCCGTGAGAGTTTCTGTGACGGTGCCAATCTGGTTCACCTTAATCAGCGCTGCGTTAGCGATCCCGTCGTCGATGGCGGCTGCGATGATCGCCGGGTTGGTGCAGAAGTTGTCATCCCCGACCAGCTGCACGCGCTCTCCGATTGTCTCAGTCATCCGCTTCCACCCGGACGGGTCCTGCTCGCCGAGCCCATCCTCGATGCTCCAGATCGGGAACCTGTCCAGCATTGCCGCGTAGCGATCGATCATGTCCGAGCTGGAGAGGTGGGAACCGTTCACCACGTATCCGCCGTCTGAATAGAACTCGGAGGCCGCGGGGTCGAGAGCGATCCCCACCCCGTCGGAGCCGAGCGGGTAGCCCGCATCGGAGATCGCCGCGACGATCAGGTCGAGAACCTCCTCGGGTTCTGCCAGGTTCGGTGCGAAGCCGCCCTCGTCCCCCAGTCCGGTCGCATGGCTGCCGGCGACGAGCCGTTTGCGGAGAGCTTGGTACACCTCGGCTCCGGCCCTGACAGCCTCAGCCATGCTCGGCGCGCCGAGCGGGCAGACCATGAACTCCTGAAAATCCAGATCGTTCGGCGCGTGCGCGCCCCCGTTGAGGACGTTGAAGCAGGGAACCGGCATTCGGGCTGGTTCTCCGAAGCCGGTCAGCCACTCGTACAGCGGCTTGCCCTGCGCGGCGGCCAGAGCTCGAGCCAGCGCCATGGAGGTGCCGATGAGCGCATTGGCGCCCAATCGCGACTTGTTCTCGGTGGCATCCAGGTCGCGCATCGCCTCATCGACTTCGTCGAGGCTGCTCCATGTCCGTCCGGCGAGAGTCTCGCGGAGTTCACCGTTGACGTTGGCGACGGCAGTGAGCACTCCGGCACCGCCGAACCGGGAGGAGTCACCGTCGCGCAGCTCGACCGCCTCGCGAGTGCCGGTGGATGCACCCGACGGAACTCCCGCCTCTTGACGAGTTCCGTCCGTCAGTTCAACGGCGACGCTCAGCGTGGGACGCCCGCGGGAATCCAAGATCTCGATTGCCTGGATGTCCTTGATTTCGAAATTCATCGCTCTCAGTCCTTCCGGTCGCCCGGATTCCTCTTTGGAACCCGGGATCTGCCCAATCCGGCTGGGAAATTTGTCAGGAGTGAGAGAGTCCCACCCCCGCCAGTCGGACTGCGCGTGAGGTAGGGACCGTTGGTCGCCGAAGCGACAGTTTGTGTAAAGGCGAGCCCCTCCGCCTACCGATACTCTAATGCACCCGATTATTGCGGTACGGGACTTTCGGAGCACGGCTGTCGACAACAACGACACTCAGGAGTGCCCGACGGGGAGCCCTTCACCCCCAGAACGGATTCTCGTCAGCGTGCCAGGTCGCGACGACGGAACCCCACGAATCCGATCGTGATGAAGAGAAATGTGGGAATGCTGATCCACACCAGCCCCCACCACGCGGGGTCCGTCTCAGTGACGCGGGGGACGTGCCAGAAAGGGCTGATGGCGAGGATCGAGTCCCACAGCTTGAAGGTCGGCCCGAGAATGGTGAGGACGTAGGACAGCAGCACGCCCGCCCACGCCGCGATCGGGGCTGATGGGTGGGCGCCGATGACGGCGATCGAGATGGCGACGACCGTCCACACGGCCGGCACGGTGACGACAGCCTGCAGCAGGGTGTCGGCGAAACCGACGCCGATATCGGCGCCCGAGGCGAGCCACGCGATCGCCGTGCCGGCAATGAGGGTGTAGGCCGTGGGTGCGATGAGGGCGATGAGGACATTGCCGGCGTAATAGCGCGGGCGGCTGATGGCGCCCGCGAGGAGCGGCTCGACCCGGTCCTCGATCTCCTCCGTGCGGACTCGCAGCATGGTCTGCACGCCGGGGATGGCGGCGAGGATGCCGACGAGGCTGAGGATCGTGACGATGAAAGCGGCCGTGAGCTCCTCGGGCGTCGTCGCTCCGGCCGCAAGGACCCGGGCGACGGCACTGTCCTCACGAAGGATGTCGTGGATGGAGGTCGTGAAGTAGCCGAAAACGGTGCCGAGGGCGATGAACGCGATCGTCCACGTGAGAAGAGGGCCGGTGTTGATGCGGAGTGCGAGCCGCCATGTCGATCGCACCCGGCCGCGGGCGGGCCCGGGCCGGGACGGGATCGCGCCCTGCCCGAAGTCGCGGCGCGCCTGCAGTGCGAAGGCGATGGTGAGCGTGACGACCGTGAGAGCGAGGGCCAGGAGCAGCGGCCACCAGTGATCGCCGCTCGCTGGCCGAGTCTCCGTCATCCAGCCGAGCGGATTAGCCCAGATCGTCCACGACGGGGCGCTGTGCGAGTATGCGAAGCCGCGCAGGAGGAAAAGGACAGCGAGGGTCCCGACGGCGAGGGAGCTCGCCGTGCGGGAGTCGGCGCCGAGTTGGGCGGTGATGGCGGCGATGCCGGTGAACATCCATCCGGTCGCCGTGAAGGTCGCAGCGAGCAGCATCGATGACTCCCACCCACCGCCGCACAGGCCTGTCGCAATGCCGGCGATGAGGCCGACGGCGAGTGCACCGAGGAGGCCGAGGCCAACGCCGGTGGCGAGGCGTGTCCCGCGGCCCATGACGCCAGAGGCGAGGAGCTCCGCCTGGCCGGAGTCCTCTTGGCCGCGGGTCGTTCGAACGACCGTGAAGATCGCGCCGATCGCTGTGAGGAAGCCCGCGAGTGCCAGTGAGCGCCAAGCATTGAAGCCGTCAGCGGTCGACAGATCGAAGGCGGGTCCGAAGAGCAGTCCGAGCGCAGGGTTCGATCCGACGGCGACGGCGAGGGCCAGGCGGTCAACGAGGTTGGGGAAGATCACCGGGTAGAAGAGCACGGAGGAGGTTGAGAGCAGGGTGGCGAGCGCGATCCAGGGCGCGAAGGATCGGCGTTCGTGCCTGAGCGAGGTGTGGAGGAGGGGGCCCGCCCCCGTCAGCGCGCTCACGAGGCATCAGTTTCGTAGAGTCGGAGGAAGAGCGACTCGAGCGACGGGGGATCGACAGTCAGGGCGGCCAACCCATAGGGGACGAGCGCCGTCATCGCCTCACCGATCCGGTCGGCATCAGCCGAGGCCGTCAACCGGTTCCCGTCGACGTGAACGTCGTGGAGCATCGACAGTGCGGCCGCGTCCGGGACGCGCTCGAGTGTCGCGTGGATCCACGTGCGTGCATGGCTCTGCAGCTCGGCCAGAGTCCCCGTCTCGACGATCGTCCCGTCGCGGATGATCGAGAGCCGGTCCGCGAGGCTCTCGACCTCGGCGAGGATGTGGCTCGACAGGAGGACAGAGGTGCCGCGGCCCTTGGCCTCGCCGACGACCTCCTGGAACACCTGCTCCATCAGTGGATCCAGCCCGTTCGTGGGCTCATCGAGGATGAGCAGCTCGACGTTCGAGGAGAGGGCGGCGATGATCGCGACCTTCTGCCGGTTGCCCTTCGAGTATTGCCGGCCGCGCTTCGTCGGGTCGAGCTCGAATCGCTCGATCAGCTCGGCGCGCCGGCGCTCATCGAGTCCGCCCCGCAGTGTCCCGAGTAGGTCGATGGCCTCGCCGCCCGACATCCGCGGCCACAGCGAGACCTCGCCCGGGACGTACGCGAGCCGGCGGTGCAGGTCGACGACGTCCCGCCAGGGGTCACGGCCGAGAACCGTCGCGGTTCCACCGTCCGCCTTGAGCAGGCCGAGGAGGATGCGGATCGTCGTGGACTTGCCTGACCCGTTCGGCCCGACGAAGCCGTGCACCTGCCCCCGCTCGACCGTGAGGTCGAGACCGTCGAGCGCCCGAAACCTGCCGAACGACTTCGTCAGCCCCTGAACATCGATGACCGCGTCTGACATTGTCTTGCCCTTCCGCAGAATCCTGCGGCCAGCATAACCCCGTGGCCGGGACCCCTACCTGGGTACTCGATACCGCGTGCAGACGAAATCCCTAGTGCGAGCCACCTCGAGCAGGTCGAGCTGAAGCGCTCGCGTAAAGAGCGGCTGGCCTGAACCGAGGGTGACGGGTGCGATCTGGATCCACAGCTCGTCGAGCAGTCCGTCGCGAGCGAATTGGGAGGCGAGATCGCCTCCGCCCATGACCCACACATCCTTCCCCTCGGCCGAGGCATTGATGAGGTCGATGTGTTCACTCGGGCTGCCCTGGACGAACCGCACGTCGGCACCCTCGGGCACGCTGAACTTGCGGTGGGTGAACACCCAGGCGGGCTGGCTGTACTCCCACGCGTCCTGGTGGCGGAGCAGCCACGCGTACGTCGACGCCCCCATGACGAGGGCGCTGATGCGCTCGATGAAGGCGGGATACGCCATCGGCCCTGCCATATCGAAGTCCTGTGCGAACAGCCAGTCGAGCAAGTGATCAGCTGTGGCGATGAATCCGTCGAGGGAGGCGGCGGTGTAGAAGTGCGTGGCCATGGCGAGAGTCTACGAACCTGCGGGCACCCAGCCAAGGGTCGCGCTGGGACTGCCGAGAGCTGTCGGTGGATTGAATGGGGGAGAGAGCCTCCGTCGAGGGCGCCGGTCGAGGGCGCCGGTCGAGGGTGGCGGTCGAGGGTGGCGGTCGACGGTCGGAAGCGCGGTCCGGAACCGAGGCCCGGAAGCGAGAGCCGAGACTGAGCAACCGAGCTGAAAGCCAGAACCACGTCGACTCGACCAGGTGGGATCCCGTGAACGACGAGAGGGAGGTGAACCGTATCGGTTCACCTCCCTCTGCGCGGGTGCTTACGCGAGGACGGTGACGCGGGAGTCCCGGTTGGCGAAGAGCGCGTGGTCGAGCGAGACGCGGCCGGGGCCGACGAGTGCGAGTGCCAGCGCGGCAGCGCCGAGCAGGAGGACGAGCTCGTAGCCGTTGTTGGCGACGAACACGCCGGCGGATAGGTGCACGAGGAACATCGCACCGAGCATGTTGAGGGTCAGCAGGAGTGCGACGGGGCGGGTGAGGAAGCCGAGGATGAGGGCAATGCCGCCGACGAGCTCAAGCCCTGCGACAACGGGTGCGGTGACGTCGGCGAGCGGAACGCCCATGTCACCGAAGGCAGCCGTGGTGCCGGCGATCGTCCATTCGTTGAACTTCTGCCACCCGTGTGCGACGAAGAGGAATCCAACGACGACGCGAAGGATCGTGCGGGCAGCGGTGTTCAGTGCGGGGTTGTTCATTGTGTCCATTTCTTGGGTGTGTGGTTCGGCCGTGCAGTGGGCGCGGCCCGTGTGCTCCGGTGCCAGAGGGACACCGTGGTCAGTGCGTCAGCGGACGAGGGCGAAGCCGCCGGTCCACTGGATCTTCTCGCCAGCGGCGAGGGTCAGCTGGAGGAAGCCGAGGGCCTCGAGCTCGCGTGCGCGGGCGAGGGAGCCTGCGTCGACGGCGTCGACGCCGCCGGCCTTGATGGCGTTGGCGAGGGTGCTCTTCGCCTCCGCATCATCGCCCGCGATGAGGACCGTGGTCTGGTTCTGTCCGACGGTCGTGGATGCGAGGGTCGCGGCGAAGGTGGTGTTGAAGGCCTTGAGGACCGTCGAGTTCGGAAGCGCGGCTGCCAGCTCGGCGGCAGCGGAGCTGTCGGGGGCGACGACGAGGGAATCGAAGGTCTCGAAGTTGAGCGGGTTGGTGATGTCGACGACGATCTTCCCCGCGAGCTGGTCACCGTACGTGGCGGCAATGTCCGAGAGGGCGGGGTAGGGGACCGCGAGGACGACGATGTCGCCGTTGACGGCCTTGGTAGCGGATGAGTCGATGTGCTCAACCGAGGCGCCGCCGGCTGCGACGACCCCTGCGATCGCGCTGCCCATGTTGCCCGTGCCGAAGATGGTGAATGACGTCATATCGAGCTCCTCTACAGAAATTACTTGTTGGTACAACCAATACGCTAGCAGGGGATGGTTGTAAGTGCAAGTATCTGGTAAGATGGATGTATGACGAAATGGCTGAGCGAGTACGAGCAGGACGTGTGGAAGCGGATGGCGGCGGTGCTGGAGCTGCTTCCATCGGCCCTTGACGGCCAGCTCGGTCGCGATGAGGATCTCACGCACTTCGAGTACTTCGCGCTCGCCTCCCTCTCCGAGGCGCCGGACCGGACGATGCGGATCACCGCCCTCGCCTCACAGACGAACGCGACGCTGCCGCGCCTCTCCCGCGTCCTCACCGGGCTCGAGAAGAAGGGTCTGGTCGAGCGGAGCGAATGCCCGGAGGACCGGCGCGCCAAGAATGTCACCCTGACGGAGGCCGGCTGGTCCAAACTGGTCGGAGCCGCCCCCGGCCACGTCGACTATGTCCGCAGCATGATCTTCGACCAGCTCACAGAGCAGCAGGTGCGCGAGCTGTCCGAGATTACGACGAGACTCCTGGAGAAACTGGACCCGGATAATCGGATGTTTGCCGCACTCGGGAAGCAGCGCGGGCTGACGGCCGACGCCTGAATCAGCGCGCTGCCGCTCGTACCCAGGAAGGCAGGTTAGGCCTCGGTGGGTGCGCGTCCTCTCTCACTACGCTTGGCCTCGCAGGGTCAGTGATCCTCAACCGTTTTCCGACTCAGTGTTCGGGCTGGCCTCGCTCGGCTCCTGGTCGAGTTCGTTGAAGTGGGGCCGGACCAGGGGAGAGCCCGTCAGGTAGGCGGAGCGGCCGATCGCAATGCTGCCGATCGAGGAGGTCGACAGCTGCAGGCCGATGATGAGGAGCAGCAGGATGAACCCGGTCGGGCTCGGGTCGTAGAGCACGACGCCGGTGATGATAAGGATGATTCCGAGGCCACCGGCGGTGCCGACGGCTGAGAGGCGCGTGTAGGTGTCGGGGAAGCGGACGAGCCCAAGTGCGGCCGTCGCGAAGACGAGCGACCCGAGTACCGCGAGGATGTTGCCGACGAGAGCGAGGGTGCTCATCTCTTCCCCCTTGTCAGGGCCCGAGCCAGCGACAGTGCGCTGAGGAAGCCCACGAGTGCGGCGATGACGACGAGGTCGGCTGTGAACCCGTGGCTGAAGCGAACGCCGACGAGGGCGATGAGGCCGACGATGCCGAAGAACACGAGATCCGCAGAGACTGCCCGATCCGCATCCGTCGGGCCCGCGAGCATGCGATAGAGCGACGTCGCTCCCGCGAGTGCGAGCACGACGATCGCGATGGTGAATCCTGCCATCAGCTCCGCTCCCTTCTCCGGACAGCGCGCAGCATCCGGTTCTCGAGGACGGCGAGATCCGCGCGCAGATCGTCGGCGTCAGGGTTGTACATGCTGTGGACGAAGAGAGTGCGCTGCCCGCCCTCACTCTGCGTGCCCAGCGTGAGGGTGCCGGGGGTGAGGGTGATGAGGGAGGCCAGCAGGGTCAGCTCCCAGTCGGTCGCGCAGCGCGTGTCGTAACGGCCGATTCCCGTTGTCGAGTCCTGGCCGGGGGTGAGGTTATCGCGGAGCACCGCCACGTTCGTCACGATGATCTGACCCGCGAACCACAGGATGAAGAGAAGAAGCCGGAACGGCCACGTCAGCCAGCTCATGAGGCCACCGCCGCGATGAAGGCCGACGGGTCGAGTAGACCAGCGGCGGCGATGTCGGACAGGTGGAGGAGAAGCTCCGCGCCGAGTCCCAGGCCGGTTGTGATGAGTGCGAGGACGACGGCCGGCATGGCGAGGTTGAGGCTGACGCGCCGGCGAGTATCCGCCTCGACCAGTGTGGCTGTCCCACCGCCGCCCTGTGTCTCAGAGCTGCTCGGCTTCCCCCAGAATACGCCCGACCAGATCTTCAACATGGAGAGGAGCGTGATGAGGCTGACGGCGACCATGACGATGACGGCTCCGATCTGCTCGGCCTCGACGGAGGCGAAGATGAGGGACAGCTTCGCGACGAAGCCCGAGAAGGGCGGGATCCCTGCGAGCGACAGCGCCGCGACGAAGAAGGCGACGGCGATGAGCGGCTCGCGCCGGGCGATGCCGGAGAGCGCGCCGATTCTGCCTGTGCCGTAGCGGACCTCGATCGCGCCCGTCGAGAGGAAGAGGGAGGCTTTGACGATCATGTGGTGGAGCAGGTAGAAGATCCCGGCGGTCAGCCCGGCCTGCGTGAAGAGGGCGACGCCGAGGAGGATGTAGCCGATCTGGCTCACCATGTGGAAGGCCAGGATCGACCGGGTGGTCGACTCTCCGACCGCGCCGAGCACGCCGATGATCATCGTCGCGCTGAAGAGGAGCACGCCGATCCACAGCCACCGCGCATCCCCGTCGAAGACGACGGCGTAGAGGCGGTAGATCGCATAGATCGCGACCTTCGTGTGGAGGCCCGAGAAGAGGGCCGTGATCGCGGGTGAGGTCGACGGATAGGCGCGAGCCAGCCAGCCGTACACGGGCACGATCGCGGCCTTGATCGACAGCGCGAAGAGACAGACCGCCATGGAGATCGCCACGAGAGGATCGTCCGTCGCCGCGCCGGCGAGCTGGGCGACATTGACCGTCCCGGCAGTCCCGTAGACGAAGCCGATGCCGATGAGGAGCAGCGTCGACGTCAGCAGGTTGAGGGTGACGTAGAGCCGCAGGCCGGCGATGCGGGTGAGCGGTGCCTCCCGCTGGGCCGAGAGCACGAACAGCCCGTACGAGGGCAGGAGCATGACCTCGACGAAGACGAACAGGTTGAACAGGTCGACCGTGAGCAGGGCCCCGTTCACGCCTGCGAGGAGGACGAGCAGCATGGGTGTGAAGAACCGCGAGGACCCGATACCCGTCGCGAGCGCGAACCACGCACATACCACCGTCAAGAGCCCGGTCACGGTCAGCATGAGGGCATTGAACATGTCGGCGGCGAGCGGGATCGAGATCCCGAACGGCCACAGCCCCACCCCGTGGGCAACCGGTCCCTCGGAGGTGAAGAGCCAGACCATGCCGACGGCGCCGATGGTCGAGGCCAGCGGCACGGCGATCGCCGCCGCGGCGTGCAGCCGGGGGCTGTTCGAGATCATCGTCAGGAGGCCCGCGCCGATGAGCGGGACGATGATGAAGAGGGGGATGAGTGAGGCGGTCACGCGGCACCTCCCGACTCGCGGGAATCATCCGCGCCCACGGGCGCCTCATCCCCACCGTCGCCCGGATCCGCGGTCGTATCGTTCGAGCCGCCCATGATCGACAGCGCGAGCATGAAGATGGTGATGGAGAAGGCGATGACGATCGCGGTGAGGACGAACGCCTGCGGCAATGGATCCGCCGTCGTCGCCACGTCGGGTGCCCCGAACGGCTGCTCGCGACGCGATGTCCCGCCGGCGGCCAAGAGCACGACGTTCGCGGCCTGGCTGAGCAGGACGAAGCCGAGGACGATGCGGAGCATCTCCCGCTGGAGGATGAGATAGACGGCGCCGACCATGAGCAGTCCGGCGATGAGAGCTGTGGTCATGGCTGAGTCCTCACTGGTGTGACGTGGTCTGCGTCGGTCGGCCTGCGTGTTCCGAGAAGATTGAACGCGGCGTAGATGACGCCGATGACCGCGAGATAGACGCCGACGTCGAAGATGAGCGAGCTGACGAGCTTCGTCCCGGCGACCTCGATGCTGATCGGGGCCAGGAAGGATCCGTCGATGAACCCGAGCAGGCCGGTGCCGATGCCGATGAGGATGCCTGCGCCGATGAGTCCCATGTAGGGGGCTCGGATCGGCGCCGACTCATCGGAGCGGGCCGACAGGTAGAGCAGGGCAACACCGGCACCGCCCACGAGCGCGGAGATGAAGCCGCCGCCCGGCTCATTGTGGCCGCGCAGAAGCAGGAAGAGCGAGAACAGGATGATGCCGGGGCCGATGACGCGGGTGATCGTGCGTGTGAAGACGGAGTTGGCAGCCCCATCCGTCAGCGGAGTCTCCTCGACCAACTCGGCCGTGAGCGGCTCGGACGGGGCCCGGGACCGCAGCAGAGCCGCCATCGCCAGGCCCGCGACGCCGAGGACGGTGAGCTCACCGAGCGTATCCAAGGCCCTGAATTCGACGAGAATCGTGTTGACGATGTTGCTGCCGCCGGTGACGGCCTCGCCCTCGGTGATGAGATACTCCGCGGCGGGCGAGATCTCCCGGCGCCCCGTCAGCGCCCACACCCCGAGGGTTGTCGCCAAGCCGGCGCTGACGGCGATGGTCCCCGCTCCGATTCGTCGACGCGTCGAGGCCGGTTCGAACCGGTTGGGCAGGCGACTGAGGATGAGGACCATGACGCAGACCGTGAGGATCTCGACGAGCAGTTGAGTCATGGCGACATCAGCCGCTCCGAGAACGAAGAACCACAGCGTCATGGAGAAGCCGACGACACCCGTGACGACGACGGCGGCGATGCGGGTCCGGGCACGGATCGCCGAGAGGACGGCAAGGCCGATGAGGCCGACGAGCACCCAATCCGCGGGCTGTGACCTCGGCGCGGGTGCCGGCGCGAGCTCCCGGATGCCGATGGTGCCGGCGATGGCGATGCCGACGAGCGAGACGACGGGGATCCCGAGGTGAACCCAGGGCGACCGAGTGCCGGTCAGCCTGCCCATCTGACCACCGAGCGCAATCGTCCCCGCCCGCATCCGATCGACGGCCCGCAGGCCCGACAGGGGAAGGTTCATTGGTGCGAGCAGCACCTCCACCCGGCGTCGACCCACGACGAGCAGGGTGCCGGCGGTGAGCACGACAAGCGTGACGGCGAAGGCCGCATTCCACCCGTGCCAGAGTGCCAGGTGGGGATCGAGGACCTCGCCGCTCGCTGCGCTCGCGGCGGATCCGATGATCCCGTCGAGCGGCGCCGGCATGGCGCCGAAGACCAGTCCGAGGATCGCCGCGACGGCGGGGACGCCCCACAGCACCGGCGAGGCCTCCCGCACAACGGGGCCTGAGGTGCCGGTCCGCAGCCCGAGCACCATACGGGCCGAATAGGCGAAGGTCAGCATCGACGCGATGGCCGCGGCCCCGACGAGGGCGAAGACGATGGGCCGTGCACCGGGTGCGTTGAGGAAGGCCGTGAACATGAGCTCCTTGCTGACGAATCCGAGGAGGAGCGGGATGCCGGCCATCGACGCCGCGGCCAGGGCGAGCGTGACCGTCGTCAGCGGCATGCGCACATCCATGCCCGCGAGATGCCGGATGTCCCTCGTGCCTGCCTGATGGTCGACCGCCCCGACGAGCATGAACAGCGCCGACTTGAAGAGCGCGTGGCTCACCGTATGGAGGACGGCCGCCGTCAGTGACTCGGTCGTCCCGACGCCGATCATGGCGACGAGAAGACCCAGCTGGCTGATCGTCGAATAGGCGAGGAGTTCTTTGAGGTCGAAGCGGCGCAGCGCTGCTGCGGCGCCGAAGAGCGCCGTGATCAGACCGCTGATGACGAGCATGCCCGTCCACACGTCATTGCCCGCGAAGACGGGCGAGAAGCGGAGAAGGAGGTAGATGCCGGCTTTGACCATGGCGGCCGCGTGCAGGTAGGCGGAGACGGGGGTGATCGCCACCATCGAGTCCGGCAGCCACGCCTGGAAGGGGAACTGGGCGGACTTCGTGAACGCGGCGACGGCGAGGAGGACCATGGCCGCCATCGCGTACCCCGGCTCGTCCTGCCAGAAGGGGTGGGTGAGCACCTCGGAGATCCGGGTCGTGCCCGTGCGGACCGCCATGATCGACACGGCAGTCAGGAGGCTGAGCCCGCCCGCGACCGTGACAAGAAGGGTGCGGATGGCGGGCTCGCGAGCGTCGGGTCCCGACCGTGCGATGAGGAAGAACGAGCACAGCGTCGTCGCCTCCCAGGCGACGAAGAACAGGACGAGGTCGTCCGCGAGGACGAGAACGAGCATCGCGAACGCAAAGGCCGTCATGAGGAGATAGAAGGACCCGTGCCGACCCTTGGCTCCCAGATACCTCGTCGAGTAGATGAGGATTCCCGCGCCGATCAGCAGGACGAGTAGCGCAAAGAGGAGCGAGAGGCCATCGAGTCGCAGCGCGAGGCCGACATCGAGCGTGGGCATCCACGGCACAACCTCATTGATCTCGGATCCAGCCTCCCATGCGCCGGAGGATCCGAGAAGGACCGCGGTCAGCGCGAGCGGGAGCGCGAGGAGCCAGCCGGCGCCTCTGCCCAGATAACGGGTTGCCAGAGGGGCGGCCAACGTGGTGATGAGAAGAATCGCTGAGCTCGCGACAAGCATGGGTCCACCTCGGATCGACGGTCTACTCGAACCGACACCCGGGGGCAATCGGTCGACTGATCAGGAGGCGGCCGCTGAGGGGGCGGACCCTGCAAGGAGGGGCCCCCATGACGTCGTGTACCCGTTCGTGCCGCCGTGCGTGGCGGCCCTGCTCGTGGGGAACCACGGCAGCAGGCATGTGTTGAACGGAGAAGTCACAGCCAGAACACTAGCCGGATAGTGCGCCGCGATTCAACAGTCACGGAGGAGATTACGCTGAGCGCGACGCGGCGATGAGACATTGGCAACGAGGCCGAGCGGCGAGTGCAGCCACCCAAGTTCGGCTCGCACGACGCCCGACAGCCGTCAGGAGGGGCTGCCCAACCACAGGCCCAGCGCCGCCGAGCCCGTGCCGAGAACGAGCGTGCCGAGGCCTGAGAACAGGGCCGGGCCGATCTCCTGCTTCTGGATGAGGCGGGCGGTCTCGACGCTCGCGGTCGAGAAGGTCGTATACCCGCCCAGGAAGCCGGTGCCCACGACGAGCAGGGCGCTCGCGGGAAGGAGAACGCCTGCGGTGACGCCGATAAGGAGGCCGAGGAGGAACGAGCCGGTCACGTTGATGATGATCGTCGCTCGCGGTGTCGGGCCGTCGCTGTGGGCGCGGATGAGGCCGTCGAGGACGAACCGGGCGCTCGCACCGAGGCCGCCCGCGAGGGAGACGAGGAGCAGCGCGCTCACCGCCGTGCCCTCCGGGTGAGGGAGGCGACGGCGATGCCGATGCCTGCCGCCGCGATTCCGAGGAGGACACTTCCCGTTGCATAGAGAAGCCCAAGCCCCACCCCGTCATCTCCCATGAGACTCGCTGTATCCGCCGCGAGGGCGCTGTAGGTGGTGAAGCCGCCTAGGAAGCCGGTCCCGACGAACAGCCGGATCGCGCGACGAAGCCCAACGTCCGGTCCGCGTCGAATGAGGGACTCGAGCAGCATCCCGAGGAGGAACGATCCGGCCAGGTTGGCGACGAGGATCGACCAGGGGATGCCCGCGTCGACGGGAAGAAGAAATCCGAGACCATATCTCGCCGCGGTGCCGAGAGCACCGCCGAGGAAGACGAGGAGGATGAATCGGGCACGCAGGTGAACCGGCCGCTTCGTCGCGTCCTCGAAGATCCGGGTGCGCGAGTCATGCACCGCGTGGTGTGGCTCGATCGAGAGGGCAGCGTCGGAGTGGTCCTCGAGGGCGGTTGGCCTTGTCACGGCATCCACGATAGTCCCGGGCGCCCCCAACCGCGCTCGGTGGTGATGCGCGAGGCAGTCTCGGCATCGCTGCCAGTCAGGCGATCGACGTAGAGGGTGCCCTGGAGATGGTCGTACTCGTGCTGGAGGATCCGAGCGAACCAGCCGCTTGCCTCAAGCTCATAGGCTCGGCCGGTCACATCCTGCGCGCGCAGGATCGCCCTGGGGCTGCGGAGCAGGGCGAACTTCTCGTCCGGGAACGACAGGCACCCCTCCCGGTCCGCCGCGGTCGGTGTATCCGGCTGGATCGGCTCGATGAAGAGCTGGGGGTTGATGGCGACCCCGCGGGGCGGCGCCTCATCCTGGTCGCCGTAGACCCAGACGAAGATCTGCTTCCCGATGCCGATCTGGGGTGCGGCCAGGCCGACGCCGGGCGCGGCAATGGTCGTCTCGACCATGTCCTCGACGAGGTCGGAGAGTGCGCTGTCGAATTCAGTGACGCGGTCGGCGGGGGAGTGGAGCACCGGATCACCGGTGATGACGATGGGATGGATCATGTGCGGGTCGGTCCTCAGGCCTCCGTGGAGGACTGGACGGAGAGCTGGGTGCGCGAGTCGAGGATCGCCTTCGCCTTTTTCCGTGCCTCCTCGGACGACGGGCCATCGCCTTCGGGCATGAGGACGCTGCGGTAGTAGCGGAGCTCATCGATCGAGTCGTAGATGTCGCCGAGCGCACGGTGGTTGCCGAACTTCGCCGGGGCGGCGAAGTAGGTGCGCGGGTACCAGCGGCGGGCCAGTTCCTTGAGGGTGGAGACGTCGATGACGCGGTAGTGGAGGTGGTCGATGACGGCGGGCATGTCCCGCTCGAGGAAGGCCTTGTCGGTGCCGACCGAGTTGCCGCCGAGCGGGGCCCGCTTCGCGGGGACGCGCTCTCGCAGGTACTCGAGGACTCGCGATTCAGCTTCGGCGAGGTCAAGGCCCTCATCCCATTCGTCGATGAGGCCGGACTCCGTGTGCATGTTCCTCACGAAGTCGCCCATCGAGGCCAGCGCCTCCGGCGTCGGCTTGATGACGAGATCAAGACCCTCGTCGACCGGGACGAGATCGGAGTCGGTGATGACGACGGAGATCTCGACGAGACCGTCGTTGACGATGTCGAGCCCTGTCATCTCACAATCGATCCACACGATGGGGTTGGTGAGCTGATTCACGTACAAACCTTCCACGATTCTGAGGCCGTGCTGGCCACTGATCAGTATGGCACGAGGCCGCCGCCGCCCTCTGCGGGACGTCGTGAAGATCTCTGACGATCTGCGTACCCAACAACGTTGACGTGCAGATCGTCACGATTATGACGGATCTTCTGTCCGAGACGTCACCTAGCGTTAACCTCATAGTCAAACAGACAAAGATGTTAAAAGACGCAATTTGAACGTGAATGAAAGCTGTTGGTGTTCTGTGAATCGACTTCTGCTCTGGGGGCTCGCGGTCCTCACGGCGATGCCTGTCCTCTTCGCCCCCGCCGAGTCCGTGGCGGCTCCAAAGCGAGCGGCGGGCAATACCTATTACTTCAAGAACTCAATGGCTGGCGGTGAAGCCGACCTTGTCGTCCGGTACGGGCGGGCGGAGGATGAGGTCTTCGTCGGCGACTGGAACGGCGATGGCATCGATACCCTCGCGGTCCGGCGCGGCAACCGCTTCATCGTCAACAACTCAGTGAGCGGCGGCGAGGTACCGGTCGAGTTCACGTTCGGTCGGCCGGGCGACGAGATTCACGTCGGCGACTGGGACGGCGATGGCTTCGATACGTTCGCGGTGCGGCGCGGCAACAGGTTCGAGCTTCGGCGCGACCTTGTCGGTGCCGCAGGCACCGACACCATTCATTACGGCCGCCGCGGGGACAGCGTTGTCGTCGGGGATTGGGATGGTGACGGCACCGACACGATCACAGTTCGCCGCGGCAACGCGTACTTCATCGTCAACTCGAACAGGAGTGGTTGGGCCGACAGGGTCGTCAACTACGGCCGCGCCGCTGACGGTGTCCTGGTCGGCGACTGGGACAGCGACGGGACGGACAGCCTCGCCGTGGTCCGCGGTGTCCGCTTCTACGTCCGCAACGAGCTCACAAGCGGCATCGCCGACTACGAGTTCGTCTACGGCAGGGCCGGGGATCAGGTGTTCCTCGGAGACTGGGACGGGAACGGCACCGATACGTTCATGGTCCGACGGAACGACAATGCGCAGCCGACGCTGCCCGAGAACAATCAGCACCCGGGAATGAAGGCACCCCCGGAGATCCAGCGGAACACGGCCTCGGAGCCGCCGGCGGACCTCGGCTTCCCGGTCGGCGTCGGCGACGAGATCGGCCCCGGCTGGGCGGTCAACTCTGTCAACGCCACCGCGTTCTCGAAGACGCCGATCGTGACCTCGGCCCGGACGGACAGCGGCGACGAGATCCAGACCGTCGCCTACTACGACCCGCAGGCCAACCTCGTCATCGCACGCAAGAACCTCACGCGCGGCACGGAATGGGAGCGCCACATCACGCAGTACTCCGGTCAGGTGCTCGACGGGCACAACTCGATCTCGATCGCCGTCGACGGCGACGGGTACCTCCACGTCTCGTGGGGCATGCACGGGCAGCCGATGCAGTACGCGCGATCGCTCGAGCCGTGGTCGATGTTCCTCGGTCCCATCGAGCCGCTGACCGGACTGCAGGAGAACCAGGTCACCTACCCCGAGTTCCATCAGCAGGCGAACGGCAACCTCTACATGCTCTACCGCTCCGGCCTGTCGGGTGATGGCAACCTCGTCGTCAATCACTACGACACGGCTGCCCGCCAGTGGACGCAGGTCCAGTCCAACCTCATCGACGGTCGCAGTCAGGGGAAGTCGCCCTATTGGCAGGCCGCCGTCGACTCGCAGGACCGCCTGCACGTCGCCTGGAACTGGCGCACAACCCCCGATATCTACACGAACCACGACTTTATGTACGCCCGGTCCGTCGACGCGACAGGCTCAGCATGGGAGACGTCGACCGGAGAGACGTACAGTACGCCGATCACCGCGGAGCAGGCGGAGCTCATCGTCGCCATCCCCGAGGGCAGCGAACTCATGAACCAGACGGCGATGGCCATCGACGATGCCGACAACCCGTTTGTCGTCTCGTATTGGCGGCCCGAGCCGGATGAACCGATCCAGTACATGGTCATGTACCTCGATGAGGGCGAATGGACAGTCCATAACACCCGCCTGAGGCAGACGGACTTTACGCACTACACATCGGGTAGCAAGCTCGCCATCATGGGCCGGCCCAAAATCCTCGTGACTGGCAGCGGCGCCGATGCCATCGTCCACCTCATCGTGCGCGACCGAGACTTCTACGGCAGTGCTGCCACGCTCCTCAGCTCCCGCGTGGGCAGCGAGCAGTGGTCCTCGCTCGCTCTGACCGATGATTCGCTCAGGTACTGGGAGCCGGTGTTCGACATTGCCCGCTGGCAGCGGTTCGGTCAGCTCGACATCCTCGTGGCGCGGACCGGCGGGATCCGCTCGACCCCCGGCAACTACCCTGTCGAAAACTTCTATGTTCTGCGCGTTCCCCAGGACTATCTCAACGGGATAGCGCTGACGCCTCCGGATTCAGCGTCCGAGGATGAGGACGGCGAGGATGGCGCCGGCGACCATCCAGGGACCGAAGGGGATGTCGGTGTGCCGACCGCCCCTCCTGCTGAGGAGCACGCCGAGGGCGATGGCGAAGTTGAGGGCGAAGGCGAGGAGGGTCCCGACAGCGACGTGCTGCCAGCTGAACCAGCCGAGGAAGGCACCGACGACGGCGGCGAACTTGACGTCACCGAGCCCGAGGCCCGACGGGGAGATGAACGCGAGGGTGAAATACCCGGCACAGAGGGCGAGCGCGGCTAGCAGCGACCGCCCGAAGGAGGACCAGTCGCCCGCCGTCGCAGCCGCCACAAGGAGTCCCGCCACGAGCGCGACCAGGGTTGCGGCGACGAGGCGGTCGGGCAGTCGGTTGACGGCGAGGTCGATGACGATGAGGAGCGAGCTTCCCACGCCGACCGCCGCGAAGGCGGCGAGCTCCGCCCATCCGTCCGCAAGGGCCGCCGCTCCGAGGCCGGCCGTTCCAGAAAGGACTGCTGGGAGGATGGGGGAGCGGGCCCACCTGGACGCGTCCTGAACGAAGGGACGAATCTGCCCGACGAGCAGTGC
Source organism: Flaviflexus salsibiostraticola (assembly GCF_003952265.1). NCBI lineage: Bacteria > Bacillati > Actinomycetota > Actinomycetes > Actinomycetales > Actinomycetaceae > Flaviflexus > Flaviflexus salsibiostraticola. Next base: position 1,134,270 of record NZ_CP034438.1, on the reverse strand, counting down.
TCCGGATGCTGCACAGGCAAGGGCCGCAGCGAGCGCGATCCACGAGTTCACAGCCCTGAGAACGCCCCGATCATGTTGATGACCGCGGGCGCCATGATGACGATGAAGAGGACAGGAAGGATGCAGAGCATGAGCGGCGCGAGCACCTTGACCGGTAGCTTCTGTGCCTTCTCCTCCGCACGCTGGCGGCGCTTGAGCCGCATCTCCCCAGCCTGCGTCCTCAGCACGTCGGCAATGGAGATGCCGTAGGCATCAGCCTGGATGACAGCCCGCAGGAAGCGGCGCAGGTCGACGACGGTCGTGCGCATCGTGAGCGCCTCAAAGGCCTGTCGACGAGAGCGGCCGATCCGAATGTCCTGAAGGGTGCGGCTCAGCTCCTCGGCGAGGGGGCCGCGACCGTTCTTCGCCGATCGCGCCATCGCCGCATCAAAGCCGAGTCCCGCCTCCACCGCGATCGTCATCTGATCGAGCGTGTCGGCGAGCTCAAGCTGGATGCGCTCGTTGCGCTTCGTCCCCTCGCTGTTGAGCAGCAGCTCGGGCAGGAAGTAGACGATGATGCTCTTAACCACCCACATCGCACTGAAGAGCGGCGTGCCGAACACGGGCAGGACGATAATGGACTCGACAATGGCGTACGGGATCCACAGGAGCTTGAGGACGAGCAGTCGATCCACCGGCCATGACTGCGGGCTGCCCGCCAACATATGCTGCCGCTCGAGGACGCGGACAATAGTGTCGGGCGTGAGTGCTCGGGCGAGTCGCACGAGCGGGCCGGGCCCGCTCTCCTCCTTGTCCTCGACGTCGATCAGGGCTGAGCCGCCTCGGTTGAGGTTCGCACGCACCTGCCTCGTGTCGGTGAAGCCACGCCATCAGCATATCGCGGTCACAAATCCCACGGGCAACATTCGACAAGCTCGCGCTCACAATGTGGGATAGAAGTACGGTTCCTGCGGCAAATAAACGCGTCGACGTTGACGGGTTGTAGTGCCCCCAGCAGGACTCGAACCTGCAACCTACGGATTAGAAGGCCGTTGCTCTATCCATTGAGCTATGGAGGCGTGGGCTTGCGCCCGTTAGATCTTAGCGCACCGACGCGGCGGGGGCGGTCCACCAACGCAAGGCGGTTTGCGATAAGAATAGGGGTGTGAGTTCCCATTATGCCGCCTCCAGACTTGCCCGCCTCGTTGTCGAAACGCTCGAGGCGCTTGAGGACGTCTCCTTTCCCCTCGCAGTCCCCGGCATCAACGAGCTCATGGACTCGCACCGCGCACTGCAGACCCAACTCTCGACGCGGCTACTGCCGCATCTGCTCCAAGAGGCCGTCCCCGCGATCGTCGTCTTCGGCGGTTCCTCTGGGGCTGGAAAATCGACGATCCTCAACTCCCTCCTAGGGGAGGAAGTGTCGGAGGCTTCCGTCATCCGACCGACGACTCGAACCCCGGTACTCGCGTTCCACCCGGACGATGAGATGGCTATGACGGACCATATGCTGCTCGGCATGTGCGAGGTCGTCATCACTGAGAACGCGATTCCCGGCATCGCCCTTATTGATGCTCCAGACTTAGACTCGATCGAGGACGAGAATCGAGTCCTCTCCCAGAAGCTGCTCAATGCGGCCGACCTGTGGATCTTCGTCACAACCGCCGCGCGCTATGGCGACCTCATCGCGTGGTCGACACTCACGGAGGCATTCGACCGGGGCATGACAACGGCCGTCGTCCTCAACCGAGTCCCGGAGCGCGCGAAGTCGCCCGTTCGTGTCGATCTGCTCAAGCGCATGGCGGAGTCCGGCATGGGGCAGTCACCGCTGTTCATCATGGATGACGCCGGTCCCATCGAAGGCCACCTCGACCCGTCGAGCATTGCCGAGCTCAGATCATGGCTTGAGCTCATGCGCTCGACGCGAGCCTCGAAATCGCTTGTCGCGAGGACATCCCGCGCTCTTATGCCTGCGATCCGCAGGGAGCTTCTCGATCTTGCCGATGCGGCATCTGCGCAGAGCGATGCCGCGCAGAGCCTGCGCGACTCAGCATCCCAAGCAGGGGTCGAGCCGGCTGCCGCGATCATGACGGCGATTGATGTCGGGCGGCTCGCCGCTGGCGCCCCCACAACGCAGTGGCTGTCGCTCGCCTCGACCGGCGGCCCGCTTGCCTCGCTCGCAGGCGGCCGAGCCCTCCTATTCCCCAGCCGCTCCGTGGCCAAGAGGGACCGTGCGGCGGCGGAGATCGCATCCGCCATCGATGACGCTCTGCGGATTGCGCTGACCCAGGCGTTGATCGACACCCGGGATCGGGCTGCTTGCAGCTGGTCCATGTCGTACGTCGACACCAGCGGTATCCGAGTGGAGACGGACATCGCGACCGCCGTCGAGCACGCGATCGAGGAATGGCATCGGGACGCACGTGCCGCTGCGGGCCGCGTCAAGGGCCCCATCACGAAGAAGGTGTCGCAGCAGGGCCTTGCTGATCTTCTGCGGGCCGGGGCTGGAGGCATCCCCGGCGTTCGGTCGGCACTTGTCTCGGGCGGAGCCGAAGGCGGGGTCACCCGCGTGGAGAGGGCCCTTCGCCAGCGCTGTGACGAGGCAATCGGTACAGTCGTCGCCGCGTATGCTGCGATTATCGATGAGCTGGAGCTGCCGGACAGCTCGGTCCTTCGGATCCGGGCGCGAGAACTTGTTGAAGCGGTATGGGAGAAGTGATGAACGACGTCAGTGCAGAGGTCGAAACGCGCCGAAAAGCGCTGGAGAGCGCAATCGAGCAGGGCGCGGGCTACATCGAACCGTTCCGGCTTGCCAGGGCTGCCGACGACCTCAAGGCGGTCAAGCACCGTATGGGGTTGGGCATGGACTTGACGGTTGTCGCCCTCGTCGGAGGCACGGGCTCGGGTAAGTCGACCATGGCGAATGCCATCTCGGGCCTCGATTTCGCCGACTCCGGCGAGCTGCGTCCCACGACCGAGCGGGCCGCCGCGTGCGCCTGGGGCGAGGGTGCGGAGCCCATGCTCGACTTCCTCGGCGTCGACGAGGACCGGCGCATCCGCAAGGGCTCGCTGCTCACCGATGAGGAGCCGGAATTCGAGGGTCTCGTCCTTCTCGACCTGCCCGACCATGATTCGATCCGGGTCTCGCACTCGGTCCAGGTCACCCAGCTCATGCCCGTCGTCGACCTCCTCATCTGGGTGCTCGACCCGCAGAAGTACGCCGACCAGGCACTCCACGCCGGCTATCTCCAGGGCCTCGCTCGGCGGAAGGATTCGATGATCGTCGTCCTTAACCAGATCGACACCGTCCCGTTCGACCAGCGTGAGCGCATCGTCGACGACGTCAAGGACGTGCTCAAGGCCGACGGTCTCGACGGGATTCCCGTCATCACGGCCTCGGCCCTCGACCATCAGGGAATCGACGAGATCAAGATTCACATCGCCTCCGCGGTCGGTCGCACGTCGATCAACACGGTGACGGCCAAGGCCGAGATCGCGGCAATTGCCGGGCGGTTGTGGGACTCGGTGGCAGAGTCTGAGGCCGAGGTGTCGGACGACAGTCTTCGTCCCGTCGCCCAGCAGCTCGCGCGAGCCGCAGGAATCGGAGCGGTTGGATCCTCGATGAGGGCCTCGGGTGAGTCCTGGCGCGAGTTCGCGCTGGCCAAACCCGAACAGCCTGCGACGTCGACCGTTACCGCGATCCGGGGGACCTGGCTGGACTCCGTCGAGCGGGATCTCCCGCCCACGTGGGCCAAGGGAATCCATGACTCTGTCGCTGGACCTGAGAAGCTCCGCCGGGACGTCGCCGAAGCCGTCGACTCGGTCCCGGTTTCCAAGCCGTCGTCGAGGAATTCGACGATCCTCATCTGGCTGGGCGTGCTCCTTATCCTTGCCGGGATCGGCACTCGGGTCGCCGCGGTGGTTGGCGCTCCCATTCTCTTCGGCGACACCGCAGCCAGCTGGATCGCGGCCGGCGTCCTCATCCTCTCGGGCATCTGGGCAATCGTCATGGCCAGATCCGTCCGCAGGTCATCCGCGGTGCGGGCCGCCGACCGTTATGAACGCGCGGTGCAGGAGAAGATCCTTCAGACCCTTCGAACCGACCTCGGCGAGCCCGCGCAGGTGGTTCTCACCCAGCACAGGCGCACCCGGGAGGCGCTGGCCACAGCAGCGGCCTGAGCACCCAGACACGACATCACGGAAGCCCCTCAACAGAGGGGCTTCCGTGCATCCGTCTCACTCATCGCCTGCGGTTCTCTTATGGGGAAGGAGGACACATGAACAACGAGATCAACGTGTCAGTAATGGGGTTCGCGGGTGCAGACGCCGCTCTCATCGAGAACGAGGGCAAGAAGCCGTACGCCTACTTCCGAGTCGGGTCGACGTCCTGGCGTGGGGTGGGCGAGGCGCGGGAGCAGTTCACGGAGTGGTTCACGGTGAGAACCTACGGTGAGCTTGCACGCAACTGCGCGATGTCGGTGCAGAAGGGTATCCCGCTGCTCATCCGCGGCAGGCTCGAGACGGACACCTATCAGGCGAAGGATGACCCGGCGCAGACAAGGAAAGACCTCATCATCCGGGCTGACTCCGTCGGGGTGGAGATCGGCCGAGGCACCGTCGCCTACACGAGGAATCCGCCCGCGGCGGAGGAGTCCGCCCAATTCTGATCCTGCGGTAACCTTGGGACGGAATAAATTTCGTTTACAAGGGAGAAATGTGGCTGAGTACATCTACTCGATGGTTCGTGCCCGCAAGACGATCGGCGACAAGCTGATCCTCGACGACGTCACGATGGCGTTCCTGCCAGGCGCCAAGATCGGCATGGTCGGCCCCAACGGCGCCGGCAAGTCGACCATCCTCAAAATCATGGCCGGGCTCGACACCCCGTCCAATGGTGAGGCCCGGCTGACCCCCGGATTCACGGTCGGCATCCTTCTCCAGGAGCCGCCCCTGAACGAGGAGAAGACGGTGCTCGGCAACGTCCAGGAGGGCGTTGCCGACATCCTCTCCAAGGTCAACCGCTTCAATGAGATCGGCGAAGAGATGGCGAATCCCGACGCCGACTTCGATGCCCTCATGGACGAGATGGGCAAGCTCCAGACCGAGATCGACGCGGCCAACGCGTGGGACCTCGACTCCCAGCTCCAGCAGGCGATGGACGCGCTGCGGTGCCCGCCCGCCGATTCTCCGGTCACCAACCTGTCCGGCGGCGAGCGCCGCCGCGTCGCGCTGTGCCGCCTCCTCCTCGAGCAGCCCGATCTGCTGCTCCTCGATGAGCCGACGAACCACCTTGATGCCGAGTCGGTCCTGTGGCTCGAGCAGCACCTCGCGAAGTACCCCGGCGCCGTCATCGCCGTCACCCACGATCGCTACTTCCTCGACCACGTTGCGGAGTGGATCGCTGAGGTCGACCGCGGTCGTCTCTACCCCTATGAGGGCAACTACTCGACGTACCTCGAGAAGAAGCAGGAGCGACTGACCGTCCAGGGCAAGAAGGACGCCAAGCTCCAAAAGCGACTCAAGGACGAGCTCGACTGGGTCCGCTCCTCGGCAAAGGGCCGCCAGGCCAAGTCCAAGGCGCGTCTCGATCGCTACGAGGAGATGGCGGCTGAGGCCGAGAAGACTCGGAAGCTCGACTTCGAAGAGATCCAGATCCCGCCCGGCCCGAGGCTTGGCAACGTCGTCATCGAGGCGAACGACCTCAAGAAGGGTTTCGGCGACCGCGTTCTCATCGACGGGCTGTCGTTCTCCCTACCCCGCAACGGCATCGTCGGTGTCATCGGCCCGAACGGCGTCGGCAAGACCACCCTGTTCAAGACGATCGTCGGCCTCGAACCGCTCGACGGCGGCGATCTGAAGATCGGCGAGACCGTGAAGATCTCGTACGTCGACCAGTCCCGCGAGGGCATCGATCCGGATAAGACGCTGTGGGAGGTCGTCTCCGACGGGCTCGATTACATCCAGGTCGGCAATGTTGAGATGCCGTCCCGCGCCTACGTCTCCGCCTTCGGCTTCAAGGGAGCCGATCAGCAGAAGCCGGCCGGCGTCCTGTCCGGCGGTGAGCGAAACCGCCTCAACCTCGCTCTCACGCTCAAGCAGGGCGGCAACCTCCTGCTCCTCGATGAGCCGACGAACGACCTCGACGTCGAGACGCTCGGCTCGCTCGAGAACGCTCTGCTCGACTTCCCCGGCTGCGCCGTCGTCGTCACCCACGATCGCTGGTTCCTCGACCGCGTCGCCACCCACATCCTCGCCTACGAGGGCACCGAGGAGAACCCGTCGAACTGGTACTGGTTCGAGGGCAACTTCGACTCGTACGAGAAGAACAAGGTCGAGCGCCTCGGCGCCGATGCGGCCCGCCCGAGCTCGGTGACCTACCGCAAGCTCACGCGCGACTGACGGCTGACATGGGGGATGCCCGCTCGATATCGAGCGGGCATCCCCCATATTCATCGTCTATGCGCTGCGTCGCCGCCGGTCACTTCATCTCGGGCGAGCGGACCATGCCCTCCTGGGCCATCGTGGCGACGAGCCTGCCGTCCTGGAAGAACTTTGCGAGCGTGAGCCCCCGCCCGCCCTGCGCTGAAGGGCTGTGGAGCTCTGCGAGGATCCACGAGGAGGGGTCGACGTCCCGGTGCCACCACGTCGTGTGATCGAGGGTCGCCGCCGAGAGTCCCGGACTCATCCACGAGAGGCCGTGGGCGTGGAGGATCGGCTCGAGCATGAACTGATCGGCGGCATAGGCGAGGACCGCGCGGCTGAGGGTTTGGCACACGCCCTCCGGCATCGGTGAGCGCGTCTTGAACCAGATGTGGGTCGTGGGCCTGGCCTCGGCGGGCGGCCGCAGGTAGATCTGACCTTCGACATGCCTCATGTCGAGAGCGTTCGTCGAGGACATGAACCGTGCCGCGGGGTGGTCGACGGATGCGAAGAGATCGACCGACGAAGGGAGATTGTCGGGACCGGGAGTGTCGGGGGCCGCGTCGGCGTGATCGAAGCCGGGCTGGCGGAGCTGGAACGAATCCCTGGCCGTGAAGATGATCCGGCCCTCCTGTCTTGCGTGGACGAGGCGGGTTGCGAAGGAGCGGCCGTCGTTGATGACCTCGACCTCGAAGTCGATCGGTTTATCGACATCGCCGGGGGCGAGGAAGGCGGCGGTCTTCGAGTGGATCGGTCGTTCGTCGCAGTTGTCGATCGTGTCGGCCGCTGCGACAACGGCCTGAGCAAGGACCTGGCCGCCGTAGACCCTCTTCGAGAGCTGAGGCAGATTGTCGTTGCCTCGGTAATGACCGTCCCCAAGCCGCTCGAGACGGAGAGTATTGAGAAGGGAGGCGAGCGGCTCAGTTGTACTTGCGGGCACGTAGATCTTCTTGTCCATCATTCTCCTGTTCCTCGGCCAACTTTAGCCGACCTCAGTCGACGTCCGCCCTCCTCGGCCGGGGCGTGGCCCACGGGCTGTGGGAATGCGCGGGGGACCTGATCTTTTGTGTGAGAATGAACAGGAAGCACGATGTCGTCGCGAAAGGCTGCCCCTATGAGTGTCCCGCCCTCTCGATCCACCCTCACGGAGCTCGCGGCAGCGTATCGGATCTCCACCCAGTTCTGGGGATATGACGGAGTCCAACGGGACATCTCCGACGAGGTGCTCACCAAGGTGCTGTCGGCCATGGGTGTCGATGCAAGCACGGAGGAGGCGGCGAGCGCGGCAGTGCTCGAACGCGACCTCGAGGCGTGGCGCTCTGTCCTGCCACCGTCTGTGGTCCACCGACAGAACAAAGAGGGAACCGTTCAGGTGCACCTGCCATCCGGGGAGAAGGCCCGCGTGGCCGTTATCCTCGAGGATGGCGGGGAATGGCCGCTGTCGCAGACTGAGGATTGGGCGGCCGACAGGGAGATCGATGGCCAGCCGACAGGGCAGGCCTCGTTCCGCCTGCCGGGAGACATCCCCCTCGGTTATCACACCCTCCGCGCCGTCCTCGATGATGGCACGACGGCGGAATGCCCGTTCATCATGACCCCGGACCGGCTCCACGACCCGGAACTGGAGACGACGCGAGCCTGGGGCGTTGCCGCACAGCTCTACTCCGTCCGCTCCTCCAAATCCTGGGGCATCGGAGACTTCTCGGACCTCGCCGACCTTGTCGCGATCTTCGGCCGCGAAGGCGCGGACTTCTTCCAGATCAACCCGCTCCACGCAGCAGAGCCGGTCGGCCACATGTCGCCCTCCCCGTATCTGCCCGTGTCCCGCCGGTTCATCAACCCCATCTACATTCGCCCTGAGGCGATCCTCGAGACGGCCTACCTGACGGGCCCCCAGCGCTCCCTCATCGACTGGGGCGGCGAGGAGCAGCGCGCGGCGTCACTGCGCAACGAGCACATCGATCGCGACGAGGTGTGGCAGACGAAGCGCGAGGCGCTTGAGGTCATTTTCAGCGTCCCACGGTCCTTCGCCCGCCAGGCGGCGCTCGACAAGTATCTCGAGGAGGAGGGCGAGGGTCTGCAGAACTTTGCCCTGTGGTGCGCACTGTGCGAGAAGTACCCCGAGGGCTTCCCGGAGAATCTCGAGGGTGCCGACTCGGTCTTTGTCGCGCGCGAGAGGCGCGAGCTCGCGGACCGGATCGACTTCTGGGCGTGGCTGCAGTGGATCGCCGACGAGCAGCTCGAACGTGCCCAGGAGACCGCCCGCACCTCAGGCATGAACATCGGTGTCTGCACGGACCTTGCCGTCGGCGTCCATCCCCTCGGTGCGGACGTGTGGTCGAATCCCGAGGCGTTCGCGCGCGGCGTTACGGTCGGTGCGCCCGCCGATATGTACAACCAGCACGGCCAGGACTGGTCGCAGCCGCCGTGGCGCCCCGACACCCTCGCCCAGAGCGGATACGAGCCCCTGCGCGACATGATCCGCACCGTCCTCCGCCACGCTGGCATGCTCCGCGTCGACCACATCGCCGGCTTCTTCCGGCTCTGGTGGATCCCGGACGGCGCCAAGGCCTCCGAAGGAACGTACGTCAATTACGATCACGAGGCGATGATCGGCATCCTCCTTCTCGAAGCCCATCGGGCCCGCGCGATCCTCGTCGGCGAGGACCTCGGGACTGTCGAACCGTGGGTGCGCGACTACCTCAAGGCCCGCGGCATCTACGGCACCTCCGTCTTCTGGTTCGAGAAGGACGGCGACGGTCTCCCGCTCCGGCCCGAGCACTACCGACCCGAGGTCCTTACGTCGGTCGAGACACATGATCTGCCTCCCGCCGCTGGCTACATCGCCGGGGAGCATGTCGACCTGCGTGACCGGCTCGGACTCTTCACCCAGCCGATCGAGGAGGTCCGTGCGTCGGCCGAGCGTGAGCTGAATGAGACGATCGGCCGGCTCCGTGAGTATGGGCTCGTCGGAGAGGAGCCGACCGAGCGCGAGATCGTCGAGGCGCTGCATGGCTACATCGCCCGCACCCCGTCGACCTTCCTGTCGGTCTCGCTCGTCGACGCGGTGGGCGAGCGCCGCATCCAGAACCAGCCGGGAACCGACCAGGAATACCCGAATTGGCGGATTCCTCTCGCGGATGGCACAGAGGAGGTCGTCCTCGTCGGCGACATCCCGGAACACGCTCGCGTCACGTCGCTTCTCACTGCATTCAGGAGCGCACTTGGACCCGATAACCGGCTACTCTGAGACCAAGGAGGAATCATGGAGAAAGCTGATTCGCTCGTTGCCGCCCTCGGCGGCAGGGAGAACATTACGCGTGTCGAAGCCTGCATCACCCGCATCCGTGTCGAGGTCAATGCGCTGGACCCCGTGTCGGAGGACGAGCTGAAGGAAGCCGGCGCCCACGGCGTCGTCGTTCAGCAGAACAACGTTGTCCAGATCGTCGTCGGCCCCGATGCCGAAGACGTCGCGGAACACATGGTGTGAACCTTCATTCGCCTCTATCGGGGACCGTGCTCGAGCTCGAGTCGGTCCCCGATCCTGTCTTCGCCCAGCTCCTGCTGGGGCCGGGAGCTGCGGTCGAACCCGACGAAACCGGCGTCGTCACCGTCTGCTCGCCGGTCGCAGGCACGGTGACGGCGGCCCGTGCCCATGCCGTCATCATCGGTCCCTGCCTCGTCCACGCCGGCATCGACACGTTCAAGAGCGATGCGCTGACCTGCCTGACCGAGGTCGGTGCACGCGTCGAGGTGGGCACCCCTCTGATCGAGATGGACAGGGCGAGGATGGGCAAGCTGTCCTCTATCATCCTCATCACTCTCCCCGAACATGAGGTGGGTGCCTGGCGCCAGATGGCGGCACCAGGCACCCACGTCGATCTCGGCTCCCTGCTCGGGACTGTCTAGGCGTCGGCCTCCTGCGCGGCGAGGGCGCGGCGCGTGTAGTCGCCGTGCTCGATGATGATCCGGCGCAGTGCCGGTGCCGCATCCTCATGCTCCTCGAGCCAGCCGTCGAGTGCCCCTTCGACATCAATGCCGCGACCGATGATCGACGGGGTGAACATGCGGGTGGCCAGCTGCTGCGCCATCTCGTACGTCTGCTCGCTCCACACCGTCGTCAGGCAGTCGAGATAGCGGGAGAAGAACGGCTCAAGGACGCGGTGGTCACCGGCCTGGAACCCGAAGAGGGCGCTGCGCTGCTGCATGTTGGGCAGCTCGCCCGCGACGAGGGCGCCGAAGGCGCTCTCCTTCGCCTCGGGGGTCGGGAGAGAGGCCCTCGCCCGCCAGGCGGCCTCGCGGCCCGTCGCCGTGTCGTCGTTCTTCAGCTCGGATTCGATCGCAGTCTCATCGATCCTGCCGGCAGCGGCGAGGCTCTGGATGACCGTCCACCGGCCATCCGTGTCGAGCGTGAAGCCGGTGGGGAGCTCGGCTCCGTCGAGCCAGGAGTCGATGCGATCGAGCTGGCTGTCGCTCTTCGCGCGGCGGGCCGCCTCGAGTGCGACCTGGAACTGCAGCTCCGACCCGCCCTCCGCGCGGTCCGCGATGGCGAACAGAGCATCCGCGACCGTGACGACGAGGGAGTCCCTGTGGGCCGGGCTCGAGTAGATCGTCGCGGCCTGGGCGACGTTGAGGAGGAGCATGCGCAGGACGGTCGGGTGATCCTCCGTCTCGATCGCGGCGAGCGCGAGCTCCGTGTAGGACGAGGCCGACATCTCCGCGTCCCGGCACATGTCCCAGGCGGCCTCGAGGACGAGGGTGCGGGCCAGCGGGTCGTCGAACGCCCCAATGTGGCGGACCGCCGTCTCAAGCGACGTTTCGTCGAGACGGATCTTCGTGTAGGCGAGGTCGCCATCGTTGAGGAGGACGAGATCGGCGGAGGCCTCCCCGACGAGCTCGTCGACCGCCGTGCGGTCGCCCGCAACGGTGACATCGACGCGCCGGCGCAGCATGAGGCGGCCGTCCTCGAGATCGTAGAGGCCGATGCCCATGCGGTGCGGACGCAGGTTCGCAGAGTTGCCAAGCTCCTGAACGACCGAGAACCCTGTGATGGTCCCGCCCTCGACCGTCATCTCAGGTCGAGCGAGGGTGAGTCCGGACTCTTCGAGCCACAGGCGCGACCACTCGGACAGGTCAACACCGGAGGCGGTCTCGAGCTCCGCGAGCAGGTCGGACAGTTCGGTGTTCTTCCACGAGTGCTTCGTGAAGTACTCCGACAGGCCGGCCATGAACGTCTCGCGGCCGACATAGGCGACGAGCTGCTTGAGGACGGATGCGCCCTTCCCGTAGGTGATGCCGTCGAAGTTCGCCCACACCTCCTCGAGGTCGCTGACGCCGGAGACGATCGGGTGGGTCGAGCGCAGCTGGTCCGCATTCATCGCCCACGACTTCTCTGAGGCGAGGAAGGTCTGCCATGCCTGGTTCCATCGGGTCGCCTCGTCGAGCGCGAGATGGGACATGAACTCGGCGAATGACTCGTTCAGCCACAGATCATCCCACCACTTCATCGTCACGAGGTCCCCGAACCACATGTGGGCGAGCTCGTGGAGGATCGTGATCGCGCGGCGCTCGATGACGGCGCCGGTGGCCCGGGAGCGGAACACGTACGTTTCCGTGATGGTGACGGCGCCCGCGTTCTCCATGGCGCCGGCATTGAACTCCGGAACAAAGATCTGGTCGTACTTGCGGAACGGGTACGGGTGACTGTACTCCTTCTCGAAGAACGCGAAGCCAGCCTTCGTGATGTCCATGACCTCGTCGGCATCGAGATGCTCGGCGAGCGAGGCGCGGCAGTAGACACCGAGCGGGATGGTCCGGCCATCGGAGCTGACCAGCTCCGAGGTGCCGCCCCTGTAAGGGCCTGCGACGATCGCGGTGAGGTAGGAGGAGATCCGCTCCGAGGGAGTGAACTCCCAGCGGCTCGATGTCTCGTCGACGGTGGTCGGCTCGGGCGTGGGGGAGTTGGAGAACACCTGCCAGTGGCTGGGTGCAGTGACGTCGAAGGTGAACTCGGCCTTGAGGTCGGGCTGCTCGAACACCGCGAAGACGCGGCGGGCGTCGGCGACCTCGAACTGGGTGTAGAGGTAGGTCTCCCCGTCGACGGGGTCGACGAACCTGTGCATGCCCTCACCGGTGTTCATGAACCGGCACGTCGCGTCCACCACGAGGGTGTTGTGGTCACGGAGCCCGGTGAGGTGGATGCGGGAATCGACGTGGACGGACGGATCGATCTGTTCGCCGTTGAGCATGATCGAGTTGACGGTGCCGATGAGGTCGACGAAGGTCTCGGCCGCCGTGGCCGCGAATTCGATCGTCGTGATCGAGGAGAACGTGTCATCGCCTCGCAGGTCGAGTTCGATCCGGTATCGCTCGGTCGCGATCGCTGCGGCGCGTTCGATGGCCTCCGACCTGGTCAGGTTCTCTCCTGGCATGAATGTCCTTTCGGGGTGATGGGAGTATGACCTCCACACTACTGCCAGGCGCGAGAATACGCTGACCGCGGAGCGCGCCCCCTTTGTCCGAGGGCCGCTCGTGGGGGACGATGGTCACATGGCTGACACTATTGAATTCTGGTTCGATCCCTCCTGCCCCTGGTGCTGGATGACATCCCGCTGGATCGCTGAAGAGATCGTCCCCAACCGCGAGGTCGACGTCACGTGGCGCGTCCTCTCCCTGACGAAGCTCAACGAGGGACGCGATCTCGACGAGCGCTACGCCCAGATGATGGAGGACGCCCGCCTCGGTGCGCAGGTCGCCGTCGGCGTCGGGCAGACCTACGACAACGAGACGCTCGGCCGCTTCTACACCGAGGTCGGCACGCGCTTCCACCCGGGTGAGCGGCTCAACGAGCGCTCCGCCATCGTCGAGGCTCTCGAAGCACTCGATCTCGATGTCTCACTCGTCGAGCGCGCCGAGGCCGGCGAGTTCGATGAGGGGATCGTGACCGACCTCAAGGGGGCGACCGACCTGGTCGGCGACGATGTCGGCGTCCCCACCATCTCCATCAACGGCAATGCCTTCTTCGGGCCGGTCGTCACCCCCGCCCCTCGCGGGGATGATGCGCTGCGCCTCTACGACGGCGCGCTCCTCGTCGCCAGCGTTCCCGGCTTCTACGAGCTCAAGCGCTCCCGCGAGAAGGGTCCGTCCTTCGAATGATGAGACGACTGGCAGCGACCGCGATCATCGCCCTCGCCGGGCTCGCGGCCTGCTCATCCGATGAGGAGCCGGCGAACGGAACCGTCGAGGAGAGCACGCGCGACGACTCGGCGGCGGCCGAGGAGCCGACTGAGGATGCCGGCGACGTCATGGTTGTTGAGGATGGCGTCGCCACGTCGACCGACGGGCGATACAGCCTGACTCTGGCCGACGGCTGGCAGGCGTACCCCGCCCCGCTCGACGAGACGGTCAACATGACCGTCCTGCTCGTCTCCGATGTCAACAACGCCGAGTTCGCGGCGAACATCATCGGCACGTGGGCTCCGAACACGATCTCCGGCGTGCCGACCAGCTACGAGGAGTGGCGCTCGGCGACGGGGAATGTCTTCACCGGTGAGGGCGTGACGGTCGACGAGGCCGACCCGATCGAGGTCGAGGGCACCTCGGTCGAGGGCATCATCGTCTCGCGGGATGCCGACGGTGTGCAGATCCGCCAGGTTGTCTACCCGATCTTCGCCGAGGACGGACTGCAGGAGGTCGCCTTCTCGGCGACACCGGAGATCTTCGAGGAGAACCTCGAGGATGTGCGGCAGATGCTCGCATCGCTTCAGTCGAACTGACCCACGAGAAGGGTGTGGCGCGGAGGTGATCCTCCGCGCCACACCCTTCTCAGTCGGTGCTCCGTTGGGCTGTCACCGTGACCCGTTTGTCCATCACCATGACCCGCCCGGTGGTCACCAGATGGCGACCCGTTCGGCGGGCGGCAGGTAGAGCTCGTCGCCCTCGGTCACGTCGAACGCCTCATGGAAGCTCGTGAGGTTCTTGACGACGCCGTTGCAGCGGAACTCGGCGGGCGAGTGCGGGTCGACCGAGAGAAGGACGATCGCCATCTCGTCGCGCGACTTCGACCGCCAGATGCGGGCGTAGGAGTAGAAGACGCGCTGGGCGCCGGTGACGCCATTGATGACAGGGGCATCCTCCAGGCCCGCGTACCCTGCGCGGCGCAGGGCGATCTCGTACGCCTTGAGCCCGATCGTCAGACCGCCCAGGTCACCGATGTTCTCACCGATCGTGAGGGCGCCGTTGACGTGGTGCTCGGAGTCCTCGAGCTGGGCGGGTGTGTAGGCGTTGTACTGGGCGATGAGGGCGTCGGCCCGCTTCTCGAATTCCTTACGGTCTTCATCTGTCCACCAGTTGTTGAGGCGTCCCGTCGCGTCGTACTTCGAACCCTGATCGTCGAAGCCATGGCCGATCTCGTGGCCGATGACGGCCCCGATGCCGCCGTAGTTCCAGGCGTCATCCGCGTCGGGGTCGAAGAAGGGCGGCTGGAGGATCGCGGCGGGGAAGACGATCTCGTTCCACACCGGGTTGTAGTAGGCGTTGACCATCTGAGGCGGCATGAACCACTCGTCGCGGTCCATCGGCTTACCGAGCTTGGCGATCGCCCGGTCGGTCTCGAAGGCGTTCGCGGCCCGCACGTTGCCGAGCAGGTCATCGGTGATCTCGAGGGCTGCGTAGTCCCGCCACCTGTCGGGGTAGCCGATCTTCGGATTGAAGGTGGCGAGCTTCTCCATCGCACGCACCTTCGTCTCCTCGCCCATCCAATCCAGACCCTGGATCGATTCCCGGTAGGCCTCGAGCAGATCGGCGACGAGCTGCTCCATTTTCGCCTTGTGGTCGGGCGGGAAATGACGCTCGACATAGATCTTTCCGAGTGCTTCACCGAGCACACCGGAGACGACCGCAACGGCGCGCTTCCAGCGCTCCTTCTGCTCGGTCGTTCCCGTGAGCCTCCTGCGGAAGAACTCGAAGTTCTTGTTGTCGATCTCCTCGGTCAGGTAGGAGGCGCGTGCAAGGAGGACCTGCCAGGACAGGTATTCCTTCAGGGTATCGAGGTCGGTCTCCGACCAGACTGTCGCGGCGCCCGCGAGGGCGTCGGGGGTGAGGACGATAACGCGGTCGACGAGGTCGGCGGGCACGCCCAGAGCCTCGCGGGCGGCGTCCCAGTCGAAGCCCGGCGCGGACTCGACGAAGTCGGACCACGGCATCGGGTTGTTGATCCTGTCGGTGTCGCGGGTCGTCACCACGTCGGCGTGGTGCGAGGCGAGTGCAGTCTCGTAGCCGACGATCCGGGCGCCGGCGCCCTCAGGGTCATCGACGAGGCCCGCGAGTTCGAGGAATTCGGGGACGAACGCCCGGAAGTCCTCGAAGGTAGGTGCGTGCTGCTCGGCGCGGTAGTACGCCTCATCCGGCAGGGACAGTCCAGACTGCGCGGCGAACAGGACGTACGTGTCCGGATCATTGAGGTCCGCGTCGATGTCGAAGCTGAAGGGGACGCGAACGCCGGTGCGCATCAGCGTCCCGGTCACCCCGGCCAGCGCCTCCTTCGTGTCGGCGGAGCGGATGAGGGAGAGGTCGCCCTCGAGAGGGGCGATGCCGGCCTCGTTGATCGCATCGAGATTCATGTACGAGCGGAAGTAGTCCGCGATCTTCTTCGCGTCACCCTCCGGGCTGCCCTGTGACAGCTCGTCGATGATGGCCTTGACCCGCTCCTCCGACTGCTCATTGAGGAGGTAGAAGGAGCCGTCACTCGGACGGTCGGCGGGGATCTCATGGGTGTCGAGCCACGTGCCGTTGACCCAGCGGAAGAGGTCGTCTTGGATGCGGACGGATTGCTTGGCGTCGGTAAGGACGCTGTCGAGTATGGGATCAGTCATTCGACCAGTCTAGGGGGACCAGTGGTCGCACCTGAACCGATTCGGGTCGGGTTATGCTGGGAGCTATGCGTATACACATCGGTACAGACCATGCGGGCTTCGAGCTCAAAGAGGCTCTCGTCAAGCACCTGCAGGAGGCCGGCCACGAGGTGGTCGACCATGGCGCGCACGACTACGACGCGCTCGATCACTATCCGCCGTTCTGCTTCGCAGCGGGGGAGGCCGTTGTCGCCGACGAGGGCTCCCTCGGCGTCGTCATCGGCGGCTCCGGCAACGGCGAGCAGATCGCGGCCAACAAGGTGAAGGGCGTCCGCGCGATCCTCGCGTGGTCGGACGCGACCGCCCGCCTCGGCCGCGAGCACAACAACGCCAACGTCATCGCCATCGGCGCCCGCCAGCACTCCCAGGAGGAGGCATTCGCACTCGTCGACGCCTTCCTCGAGGAGCCGTTCTCCGGCGAGCAGCGCCACCAGGACCGCATCGACCTCCTCACCGAGTACGAGGGCTGACCCCAACCGACGGTGATCTGCCGTCGGCCAGACAATGACGATCGCCCCGCCTGTCAGGCGGGGCGATGTCGTATCCGGTCAGATCCAGATCGCTGGATCCATGGCCGGCTCGAGCACGGGAACCGACCGATTCTTCGCTGGGACGCCGACGGCGGTGACCCCTGCGGGCACGTCGCGGATGACGACGGCATTCGCACCGATCTGGCTGTCATCACCCAGGGTGATCGGGCCGAGGACCTTCGCGCCGGCGCCGATCGTCACCCGGTTGCCGACGGTCGGGTGACGCTTGCCCTTGCTGAGGGAGACACCGCCGAGCGTCGTGCCGTGGTAGAGCATGACATCCTCGCCGACCTCAGCGGTCTCGCCGATGACGACTCCCATGCCGTGGTCGATGAACATGCGGCGGCCGAGCTTCGCACCGGGGTGGATCTCGATGCCGGTGATCGACCGGGCCACCTGCGAGAGCAGGCGGGCGGGCAGCTTGAGCAGGTCCGACTTCGTCCACATGGCATGGGCGATGCGGTGTGCCCACAGGGCGTGCACGCCCGGGTAGGCGAGAGCAACCTCAAGGGAGGTCCGTGCAGCGGGGTCACGCCTGCGCGCCGCCTCAAGATCCTCCTTGAGAAGGGTGGTGAGGGATGCGCCCAGCGAGAAGATCATTCAGTCCACCAGGCCCTCGAACAGCGGCGTCGACAGGTAGCGCTCGCCGAAGGACGGGATGATGACGACGATGTTCTGACCCGCGAACTCGTCGCGATCCGCGATTTCTCCCGCGGCCTTGAGCGCGGCGCCGGACGAGATGCCGACGAGGAGGCCCTCCTTCGTCGCAGCCGCACGCGCCCACGTGAAGGCATCCTCAGTCGGGACGGTGATGACCTCGTCGTAGAGCTCGGTGTCGAGGACCTCGGGGATGAAGTTCGCGCCGATGCCCTGGATCTTGTGCGGGCCGGCCTTGCCCTTGGAGAGGAGGGGGGACTCGGCCGGCTCGACGGCGAAGAGCTTGACGTCCGGGTTCTTCGAGCGGAGGAAGCGGCCGGCGCCGGTGATGGTGCCGCCGGTGCCAATGCCCGAGACGAGTGCCGCGACCTCGCCGTCCGTGTCGGCCCAGATCTCGGGGCCGGTTGTGGCCTCGTGGATGGCGGGGTTGGCCTCGTTGGCAAACTGCGAGGCGAGCACAGCGCCCTCGCGCTCCTTGGCGATCTCCTCGGCCTTCTCGACGGCGCCCCTCATGCCCTCGGACGGCTCGGTGAGAACGAGCTCGGCGCCGTAGGCGCGGAGCAGCGCGCGCCGCTCCTTCGACATCGAGGACGGCATCGTGAGAACGACCGTGTAACCCCGGGCTGCCCCGACGAAGGCAAGGGCGATACCGGTGTTGCCGGAGGTGGCCTCAACGATGGTGCCGCCGGGCTTGAGCGCGCCGGACTTTTCGGCCGCGTCGACGATGGCGACGCCGATGCGGTCCTTGACCGAGTTGGCCGGGTTGTAGAACTCGAGCTTGGCCAGGACATTGGCCCTGGCGCCCGGGAAGAGCTTGTTGATGCGGACGAGGGGGGTGTTGCCGATGAGTGCGGTGGCGTCAGATGCGATTCGAGACATAACTGTTCCTTCGGAGGCGATGAATGATTGAGGCTGCAGATGCAGGGGGAGTGCCGGGCGTGCATGAGCGCACCCTAGGGCCCGGCACTCTACAGACAGCTCAGACAGGCGCAGGAGACAAGAACGATGAGCGATGCGCCCATATTCGCCTCCCGAAGATAGTTCACGATTCAGCTAACTGTCTGGTGTCATCGTTTCATGAGCCACGACACTCGGCAAGTCCGTTCACTCACCGAGAGAAATGCTGGACAGTGCCAGCCGGGCGGGGGTCGACATCGCGCCCCAGCTCAGAGGCGGCGATCTCGGCTAAACGGGCGCGGTCGGCGGTCGTCACGCGCAGCGTGACCTCCGCAGCCCACTCCGCCTCAACGTCCCAGCCCTCGGCGCGGAGCACGGCCTCGAGCCGGCCCGCGAGGGCGACCGGCGCGGACAGCTCCCAGCGCGGAACCTCCGCCACGGTCCAGAGCGTGGCCGCCTCGACCGCCCCGGCCACAGAGTCAGAGTAGGCGCGCACGAGGCCGCCGGTGCCGAGCAGGATCCCGCCGAAGTAGCGGACAACGACGGCCGCGATGTTGGTGAGGCCGTGACCTCGAAGGACGTCGAGCATGGGGCGGCCCGCGGTGCCGGAGGGTTCTCCGTCGTCGGAGGAGTGCTCGCGGTCCTGCTCGCCGGGCACTTGGACGATCCAGGCGGAGCAGTGATGCCTCGCATCGGGGAACTCCGCCCTCAGTTCCGCCACGACCTGCCGCGCCTCATCCGGTCCCGCGGCAGGGGAGAGGTGGGTGATGAACCGGGAGCGGGAGATCACCAGCTCGGTTCTCACACTGTCTCGAATCGTGCGGGCCATTCGGCTATTCTAGGACGCCAGTGGGGTCGTACGAGCACCAGCGCGATGCTCGTGGAGTGTGACGGACTGCGCGGATTTCGTGGCGCAGACAACTAGGGCATTCCCACTGTCCTGCGTTACGATGATTTGTCGGACCGCTGTCCCTCCGGGTGATCCCCATCGCGCGAGGAAACTCCCGGCAGGTCCAGCACGTTGAAGAGTATTGCCGAGGCAGAGTGCTCCGGCAAAGAGAGGTAAGCATGGCGAAGAAGTCGAAGATTGCGCGTGACAAGCAGCGCCGCGAGATCGTCGAGCGCTACGCAGAGCGTCGCGCACAGTTGAAGAAGGCTTCGGTGGATATGAACTCGACGCAGGAGGAGCGCGATGAGGCGATGGCCGCATTGCACGCCCTTCCCCGCGACGCGTCGCCTGTCCGCCTGCGTAACCGCGACGCCATCGATGGCCGTCCCCGCGGCTACATCGGCGCCTTCGGTCTCTCCCGCGTTCGTATGCGCCACATGGCGCTTCGCGGTGAGCTCCCGGGTGTCACCAAGTCCTCCTGGTAAACATTTTGTCCGCGGCCCCGGCCGCCTGAATTAGGAAAGGAGCGGCGTCATGGCAGTTCCCAAGCATAAGATGTCGCGCAGCAACACGCGCAACCGCCGGTCCCAGTGGAAGGCGCAGATGACCGAGCTCGTCACGGTCACGGTCCAGGGTCGCGAGGTTCGTATTCCCCGCCGCCTGGCGAAGGCCTACCAGACTGGCGCGATCGACTGAATCGCATGTGAAGAGCGGTGCCGAGTATCCTCGGCACCGCTTTTTGCTGTCGTCTGACGCTCTGGGAGCCTCAGGGCGAATTGTATGCCGTTATTTTGAGGCGCTGTGGCCTTTGTCATTGAGTGTGCGATGAGGCACGCTTAGAAATGAACCCCTTCTGGCCCACGAGACGAGGCGTCTATGTCCCAGCCATCTTCGCTCAACAGCTTCTTCGATGATGCTCTGAGGCGCAGTCTCGACGAGCATGACAGGAACCTGTGGAGCGCGATCTGGGATCAGGCGAGCGGGGGAAAGAGATTCAGGCCGCGGCTCCTCCTGGCGATGTATGCCGCGCTCGGCGGCGAGGATGAGCACCTCGCCGCGGCGGCGGCGGATGCCGTCGCGCTCCTCCACACGGCCTTCGTCATCCACGACGACGTCATCGACGGCGATGAGATCCGGCGCGGCAGGCCCAACGTCCTCGGCCAGTTCTCGGCCTATGCCGACGGCGCGGGAGCCTCGCCGGAGCGGGCGAAGCGCTACGGAGAATCCGCCGGGATCCTCGCCGGCGATCTCGCCCTGCTCGGGGCTCTCAAGGTCATCGCCACGAGCGGCGCCTCCCGGAGCATGCTCAACCGCCTCATCGACCTCCTTGATGACGTGCTGCGGCGCAGTGCCGCCGGTGAGCTCGCCGACGTCCGCGTCTCCTTCACGGGGGCGACGCTCGAGGAGATCATCGACATCGCCGCCTGGAAGACGTCGGCCTACTCCTTTGAGCTGCCGCTGCAGGCGGCAGCGATCCTCGCTGGTGCCGAGGAGGACATCGTCGTCGGTCTGGGCCGCGCGGGCCGCAGCCTCGGCATCGCCTTCCAGCTGCTCGACGACATCGACGGCGTCTTCGCCCCCGCCGATCAGACCGGCAAGGATCCACTCTCCGACCTGCGCGAGGGCAAGTTCACGGGGCTCATGGCGTTCGCCCGCGACTCCGAGCAGTGGGAGGAGCTGTCCCGGTGTGTGGGCCGCAGCGAGCTGACCGCGGAGGAGGCCGACCGGGCCCGCACTCTTCTCATCGAGAGCGGCGCTCGGGATTCGGTGACCGCACTCGCGCAGGAATACCGCGAGGCTGCCCTTGCCGAGGCGATGTCGCTGCCGCAGGCGGCGGGCGATGTTGTGCGGAAGGCGATCGCACTCATCCTGCCCGGCGAGTCGGGCGTGCGATCCGTGGGCGTGGCCTGATGGCGCGTGGCGGGTCGAGGAGGGCACCCTCCTCGTCGCTCTACGATGACGTTGCACGACGCAGTTCCGCCGTCATCATCGACCGCTATTCGACCTCCTTCGGGTGGGCCACTCGGCTGCTCGGCGAGCCGGACCGCACGCATGTCCGCTGCATCTACGCCCTCGTCCGTGTCGCGGACGAACTGGTCGATGATGATCGCCAGCCTTGGGACCCGCAGGCCCGGGGAGCCATGCTCAGCGAGCTGCAGGCCGACGTCCACCGTGCCGTCGAGGTCGGCGGCAGTCCCAATCTCGTCGTCCACGCCTTCGCCCTCACGGCCCGTCAGTACGGAATCGGACGGGACCTCATCGACCCATTCTTCAATTCGATGAGGGCGGACCTGTCGGTGACGGAGCATACGGGCGAGAGTCATGCCCGCTACCTCTATGGCTCGGCGGAGGTTGTCGGCCTCATGTGCCTGCGCGTGTTCGTCGCCGGTGACGACTCCCTCTACGACAGGCTCGCCCCTGCGGCGCAGCGCCTCGGTGCGGCCTTCCAGAACGTGAACTTCATGCGCGATCTCGCGCGCGACAGGAAGGACCTCGGCCGCACGTACTTCGCCGGCGTTGATGCTGAGCACCTGACCGAGGCGGAGAAGGACCGGATCCTCGACGACGTCGACGCCGATCTGGCGGCCGCGGCGCTGGCGATTGCCGAGCTGCCGCGCAGGAGCCGGCGCGCGGTGGGCGCGGCGCATGGATTGTTCGAGGAGCTGTCCCGCAGGCTGCGGGCCACCCCGGCCGAACAGGTTCTCACGACACGAGTCCGGGTTCCGAACCCGGTCAAGGCGAAGATCATCGCCCGAACCATGATGGGAGCACAATGAGGGTCGCAATCATCGGCGGCGGCATCGCAGGTCTCGCCACCGCCGCCCTCCTCGCAGCCGATGGGCACAGCGTGGCGCTGTTCGAGAAGAAGAATGAGGTGGGCGGCCGTGCCGGCTCGCTCACCATCGACGGATTTCGGTTCGACACGGGACCCTCGTGGTATCTCATGCCCGAGACGTTCGACCACTTCTTCAGCCTCTTCGGGTCCTCCGCCGAGGAGGAGCTCGACCTCGAGGTCCTCGACCCCGCCTACCGGGTGTTCTCCGAACAGGACTCGGGTGCGACAGTCCTCGACATCGCGCGCGACGCCGAGGCGAACATTGCGACATTCGAGGCGGTCGAGCCGGGCGCTGGGGCCGAGCTTCGGGAGTACCTGGCGTCGTCGAAAGAGTCCTACGATCTCGCGCTCAAGCATTTCCTCTACACGAGCTTCACGAACCCGGCGAACCTCCTCTCGAAGGACGTCCTCACCCGGCTGAACAAGCTCTTTCCTCTCTTGACGCAGTCGCTGGAGACTTTCGTGGGCCGCAGGTTCACAGACAACCGGCTGCGCCAGATCCTCGGCTACCCGGCAGTCTTCCTCGGGTCCTCTCCCGACCTGACGCCGAGCCTCTACCACCTCATGAGCGCCCTCGACCTGACCGGCGGCGTCATGTACCCGCAGGGCGGCTTCGTCACCCTCATCAGCGCCGTCGAGCGCAGGGCGCTCGAGGCCGGTGCGACGATCACGACCGGGGCGACGGTCACCGAGATCCTCACCGAGCGGGGCAGGCGGGCACGCGCGACCGGGATCGTCTGGCGGGACGCCGATGGCGTGGAGCACCGGCACGAGGCCGACATCGTCGTCGGCGCAGGCGACCTGCACCACCTCGAGACGACAATCCTGCCGAAGGAGCTGCGGACCTATCCGCAGAGGTACTGGGACAGGCGCACGCCGAGCCCCGGCGCCGTCCTCGTTCTCCTCGGAGTCAAGGGTGAGTTGCCGCAGATGCCGCACCACTCGCTGTTCTTCACCCGGGACTGGCACGAGAACTTCGCCGCGATCCGGGAGGGTCGCATGCCGTCACCGGCGTCCGCCTACGTGTGCAAACCCTCCGCGACGGACCCGTCGGTGGCGCCGGAGGGGCACGAGAACCTCTTCATCCTCATTCCAGTGCCGGCGGCCCCCGCCATCGGCAAGGGCGGACCCGACGGGACGGGAGATTCCTCGGTCGAGCGGATCGCCGATGAGGTGATCGGTCAGATGGCGGAGTGGGCGGACATCCCCGACCTGGCCGACCGCATCGTCGTGCGGCACACGATCGGGCCCGGCGACTTCGCCGAGGACCTGTTCGCGTGGCGGGGCGGCATGCTCGGACCGGCGCACACGCTTCGCCAGAGCGCGATGTTCCGCGGCACGAACCAGTCGCGCAGGGTTGAGGGTCTCTACTACGCGGGGTCGAGCACGATCCCCGGTATCGGATTGCCCATGTGCCTTATCAGCGCCGAGCTCGTCGCGAAGCGGCTGCGGGGAGACACCTCGTCCGCTCCGCTGGCATCGCTCGGATGATGGCGCTGGTCTACGGCGGCGTCCTACTCCTGCTGATCGGCTGCATGGCGATGATCGACGCGCGGTTCCGGCTCGTCCTGTGGCGGGCCCCCCGCCGCGGCGCCATCGCCCTCCTCCTCGGCATCGCCTTCTTCCTCGTCTGGGATGTCGTGGCGATCGAGATGGGCTTCTACTACCGCGGAGAGAGCGAGGCGATGACCGGGATCCTCCTCGCCCCCGAGCTTCCGATCGAGGAGCTCCTCTTCATCACGTTCCTCTGCTACATCACCCTCGTGCTCCACGCCCTCATTGGCCTCGCCATGGACCGCCGGGGGGACACGTGACATACGCTGTCGTCGCCGCGGCCTTCGTCGCAGCATCCGCCGCGGTTGCTGTCTTGGTCTCTATCCGACTCGGTCTCGGCCCGCGCTGGTGGATGGCGACCGCTCTCACCATTGCTATCCTCGTCGTGCTGACGATCATCTTCGACTCCCTCATGATCCTGTCGGACCTGTTCCGATTCGATGATGGCCATCTGCTGGGTATCCGGCTCTGGCACGCCCCGGTCGAGGATCTCGCCTGGCCCATTGCTGCGGGCTTCCTACTTCCATCGCTGGCGGCCCTCACCGCCGAGAAAGGGGACCGATGACTCCGGACCGCTCACCATTCCGAGAGGGGCTCGCCAACCTCATCGGGTCCTCCCGCCCGGTCAGCTGGATCAACACGGCCTATCCCTTCGCCGCGGCCTACCTCATGGTCGGCGGGGGGATCACGGCCGAGCTCATCATCGGCACACTCTGGTTCCTCATCCCCTACAACCTGCTCATGTATGGCGTCAACGATGTCTTCGACTACGAATCGGACCTGCGCAACCCGAGGAAGGGTGGCATCGAGGGCGTCGTCCTCTCGACCCGCTGGCACCGGCTCACCCTCCAGGCCTCCGTCCTCACCAACCTGCCCTTCATCGTCGCCCTCATCATCATGGGCAACGCGCTGTCCACCGTCATCCTCCTCATCAGCGTCTTCGCGGTCGTCGCCTATTCGGCCAAGGGCCTGCGGTTCAAGGAGAAGCCGGTCCTCGACTCCGCGACGTCCGCCACCCACTTCGTCAGCCCCGCCGTGTTCGGCATCGCGCTCGCCGGGGCCGAATTCACGGCTCCCATCACCATCGCCCTCATCGCGTTCTTCCTCTGGGGCATGGCATCCCAGGCGTTCGGGGCCGTACAGGACATCCAGGCAGACCGGGAGGGCGGCATCGCCTCCATCGCCACCTGGCTCGGTGCCCGGTGGACCGTCCGCGCCGCCGCCGCGGCCTACCTCCTTGCAGGACTGCTCCTGCTGGGGACGGGATGGCCGGGGGCGCTGTCGTCGCTTCTCGTCATCCCTTACATCGCCAACGTCGCCCCCTATCTCAATCTGAGCGACGAGGAGTGCGAGAGGGCCAACGCCGCCTGGCGCTGCTTCATCTGGCTCAACCTGCTCACCGGCTTCCTCGTCACCCAGCTCTTCATCTGGATCGCCCTTGCGTTCTGAGCTTCGCGTGCACGGCCCCGCGTGGGCGCGGGCGGGGACTGAGATCGTCACTCTCGCCGGCCTCGCCTCCTTCATCGCCGCGTTCTGGTTCGACGGCGTCGCCGTCGCCCTCATGGCGCTCGTCCTCCTCGGGCTGGCAGTCGCCCGGGTCGCGGCCCTGCCGGCCGTCCTCCAGATCCTCACCGGTCTCACCCTCATCGGGGCCGCCTGGGCCTCCCTCCTCGACTGGTATGACACGTACGCGTGGCTCGATCTCGTCGTACACGTCGCCGCCAACGGGCTGCTCGCCGTCCTTGTCATGGTGGTCCTGTGGCGCACGGGCCGCCTGCCACGCGGGATTCCGGGCGACACCATCGTCATCGTGACCACAGCGCTCGGCGCTCTGCTCGCCGTCATCTGGGAGATGGGGGAGTGGCTCGGCCACACCTACCTCGAGCAGTCCATCGGAGTCGGCTACGACGACACGATCAGCGACATGACGGCCGGCGTCGCCGGCTCCCTCATCGCCGGGATCCTCCTCGCCCGCCGACGGGGAGGCCCGCAGTGACCACCGTCAGCGTCATCATCCCCGTCCGCAACGACGAGATCCTCCTCGACCGCTGCCTGCGCCGGCTGACGGAGCAGAGCACGCCGCCGACCGAGATCATCATTGTCGACAACGCCTCGACGGACGGGTCGGCCGAGGTCGCCAGGCGCTACGGCGCCCGCGTGATCGAGGAGAGCCGCATCGGAATTCCCTTTGCCGCGGCAACCGGCTACGACGCGGCACGCGGTGACATCATCGCCCGCTGTGACGCGGACTCAATCGTCGGACCCGATTGGGTTGAGTCGATTATCGAGGCGCTCGCGGCCCGCCCCCACTCCCCAGCGGTCACCGGATGGGGCCGCTTCTACGACGTTCCTGGGCCCGCGAGCAGAATGCTGACGGTCCTGTACCTCGGCGCCTACTATGCCTTCGGCGGGCTTGCCGCCGGCCACCATCTCCTCTGGGGATCCTCGATGGCAATCCGAAGATCAGCCTGGGAGGAGGTCTCACACCGGATCCACAGGGATGACCCTGAGCTGCACGATGACATGGATCTCGCCTTCGTCCTTGGACCGGACGCGAAGATCGCCCTCGTCCCGAATCTCCTCGTCGACGTATCCGGCCGGTCCGTTCACATCGGCAGCCAGTGGCGGCGCCGCATGGACAGGGGCTTCAACACGATCAGCGTCAACTGGCGGGAGATGCCGCCCTGGGAGCGGTGGCTGCACCGACTGCCCGGGCGGGGACAGTGACTCCGTCAGGGAAGCGGTCTGCGCCGATTCCGCTTGATCTCGGCTCTCATCCTCTTGCCCTCGAGCCTGCGCCGCCGCGAACCCGCGGTCGGCTTCGTACGCCTGCGCGGCACCTCTGGCATGAGTGCCTCCCGCAGAAGGGCAGACAGCCGTTCGCGCGCGGCCGCCCTATTGCGCAGCTGCGACCGATGCTCCGAGGCGGTGATTGTGAGGACGGAACCGGTCAGGCGGCTCGACAGCCGTGCGAGCGCCCGCTGACGCTGGATGTCCGTGAGCGCCGTCGTCGTTGCCAGGTCGAGTGACAGCTGGACGCGCGAGTCCGCCGTGTTGACGCCCTGGCCGCCCGGGCCGGATGACCGGGAGAACTGCTCGATGAGGTCGGCCGCAGGCACGACCATACCGCCCGGCGAGCCGGGTCCGGGTGGGATATGCAGGTCGTCCATGGTCTTCCAATGTCAGCGGTTGAACACGACTGACCATACCCGGAGCCGGCGAACCTGCGCATGGTCCGGCGGCGCACGCTCCCAGGGCTCCCGGTGGAGCGAGCGTGGTTAGGTGCACCGCTCAGGTGACCCCGCGGAGATCGCGGCCCCACTCGCGAGCACGGTCCACCTCGCCGGGCAGCAGCGGGCCGCCGTAGTCCTCGACGAGGAAGTGCTCGGGGCCCGCGACCACTCGGCATCCGATGCGGTGCAGTTTCCTCGAGGCGCTCTTGCCGGCAGACCCGGGGAGGTTGGGCCGATGAACCTTCGTGTCGAAGATCGCCACCCTGAGAGATGAGGAGGAGGCCTCCTCAATCCACTCCCTCAGGCCGGTTCTCAGCAGCTCGCCCCCGCGCCGGTGTGCGTCCTCCCGGGTGCTCGCCCGGGAGAGGCCGAAGGCGTGCGTCGGACCTCCGAGGACGAGGAGGTCGACTTTGAGCCCTGAGAGTGGGTCAGCGTGTTCGACGCTGATCGGAGGATCCGTGTCGAGGCCCTCCGCGATGGCGTCGGCGATTGTCCTTGTATTGCCCCAGGCCGATTCATAGATGACCATGGCCTTCATCTCGCACCTCCATGTGCTGCCGCTGTGGCGCCACAGTATGCCCTTCAGCATCCCCGTACAAGGGTCATGTGGTCCGAATCTGCAGGTCAGGGGCACGATGAGCGCCGGGAGCGCCGTGCCGATGACGGCTGTTCAGCAGTCGGTCTCGATGGCACGAAAAAACCCCGATGATACATCGGGGCTGCGGAGCGGGTGACGGGAATCGAACCCGCACCATCTGCTTGGAAGGCAGAGGCTCTACCATTGAGCTACACCCGCACGGCTCTGAGAATAGCAATATCGTGGGACTGATTTCCAATCGGCCGCGGCCTCACCATAAGATGAGTCCTGCTGCGCAGGCGGCATCGGGGTGTGGCGCAGTTGGTAGCGCGTCCGCTTTGGGAGCGGAAGGTCGTGGGTTCGAGTCCCGCCACCCCGACCAGATGTGATCGCTGCGTCCATGGAGCGTATTGCCACTCAGCGCGGTGCGTAGGATGAGCCGGGGGATGGTCGGAGACTCGCAACGGTGCGAGATTGTGCTGTACGCCGCTCTGCAGTGGCGTAGGCAACCGGCAGATGCAGTGTGAATTGACTGCCCCTGTGTCGTAGAATAACGCGGTATGTCTGCACACGCTGCAGGGAGATCGTGAGTGGCTGCCTGCCACACCGCCAATGACTGGAGTAACTTTCGTGAAGAGCAATGTTGAAAAGCTCGAGCCGACCCGGGTGAAGATCACCGCGGAGGTTGAGTATGAGGAGCTGAAGCCGGCCGTCGAGGCGGCGGCGAAGAAGCTGAGCCAGCAGATCAACATCCCCGGATTCCGTCGTGGCAAGGTCCCGACGCGCGTCCTGGAGAGCCGGATCGGCCGCCCCGCCATCGTCGAGCAGGCAGTCAACGATTCCCTCGATGGCTACTACCAGTCCGCGATCGCCGAGCACGAGCTCGCGCCGATGGGCCCGCCCGAGGTCGACATCACCCAGTGGCCGAACATGGAGGGCACGCCCGGCGGCACGCTGGTCGTCGAGATCTCCGTCGACACCCGCCCCGAGATCACTCTGCCCGAGTTCTCCGACATCACCGTGACCGTTGAGAAGCCCGTCGTCACCGACGAGGACGTCGAGACGCGTCTGACGGAGATGCGCGAGCGCTTCGCCACCCTCAAGTCCGTTGAGCGCGCGGTCGAACCGAAGGATTACGTCTCGATCGACATGGAGGCGAAGATCGGCGACGAGGTCGTCGACTCTGTCTCCGGCATCTCCTACCAGCTCGGCTCCGGCCAGCTGCTCGAGGGCATCGACGAGGCCCTCGAGGGCCTCCAGGCCGGCGAGACCGCCACGTTCTCGTCCACCCTTGCGGGCGGCGAGCACGAGGGTGAAGAGGCCGAGGTGACCGTCACGGTCCAGTCGGTCAAGGAATCGGAGCTTCCCGAGGCTGACGACGACTTCGCTCAGCTCGCCTCCGAGTTCGACACCCTCGACGAGTTCAAGGCCGACCTCCGCGAGACCGCGGAAAAGGACAAGACCACCGAGGTCGTCTACAGCGCCCGCGATCTGCTTCTCGAGGAGCTCAACAAGCTCGTCGAGGTTCCGGTTCCCGCCCGCGTCATCGACGCCGAGATCAAGCGTCACCTCGAGGCCGAGGGCAAGGAAGAGGGTGACCCCCACGGCGATGAGATCCGCGAGGACACCGAGAAGGGCTTCCGCGATCAGATGATCCTCGAGGCCGTCAGCGAGAAGCTCGACGTCACCATCGGCCAGGACGAGCTGCTTGAGTTCATGGTCCAGCAGGCACAGATGTACGGCATGGACCCGAACCAGTTCCTCCAGGCCGCTGTCCAGACCAACCAGGTCAGCGCGTTCGCCGGTGAGCTCACCCGCAACAAGGCCCTCATCCTCGCCCTGCGCGAGGTCAAGGTCGTCGACACCGACGGCGAGCCTGTCGATGTCACGTCGGTCATCGACGAGAACGAGGACGCGGTCGAGGAGAACGCGAAGGCCGCTGCCGCGGTCGCCGAGGAACCGGCGGACGTGACTGTCGATGCCGACGAGACCCCGGCAGCCGACGAGACCCCGGCTGAGGAGTCTGCAGACGAGCCGGCTGAGGCCGAGGAGAAGCCGAAGAAGGCCCCCGCCAAGAAGGCTCCGGCCAAGAAGGCGCCCGCGAAGAAGGCACCGGCCAAGAAGGCTGAGAAGGCCGACGAGGAGGCCGAGAAGGCTCCGGCGAAGAAGGCTCCGGCCAAGAAGGCGCCTGCCAAGAAGGCTCCGGCCAAGAAGACTGAGAAGGTCGACGAGGACGAGAAGTAGTCCGATCGATCGGTGAGGCGCCCGCGGGGAAATCCCTGCGGGCGCCTACCATATGCGCCATCAGCGAAACAAACGAAGGGGAGGGAAGGTCTCTCTCTGAAGGTGCGTTAACCTCGAGTGAACGCAAGGACTATTCAGGAGGCTGTCCATTGAGCACACTTCCCACGGCGCAGGGCCAGGCCAATAATCTTGGCCTCAGCGACCACATCTTCAACCGCCTTCTCAAGGAGCGGATCATCTGGCTCGGCTCCGAGGTGCGCGATGACATCGCCAACTCGATCTGCGCGCAGATGCTGCTGCTTGCGGCAGAGGATCCCGAGGAGGACATCTACCTCTACATCAACTCGCCGGGCGGATCCGTCACGGCGGGCATGGCGATCTACGACACGATGAAGTACGTCCAGCCCAACGTCGCGACCGTGGCGATGGGTATGGCGGCCTCCATGGGCCAGTTCCTCCTCACGTCCGGCACGCCCGGCAAGCGCTACATCACCCCGCATGCGCGCGTCCTCATGCACCAGCCCTCAGGCGGTGCCGGTGGCACGGCTGCGGACATCCGGATCAACGCGGACCTCATCGTCAAGATGAAGCGCGAGCTGGCCGAGATCACGGCACAGCAGACCGGCAAAACTGTCGAGCAGATCCTCGAGGATTCGGACCGCGACAAGTGGTTCACCGCCCAGGAGGCGCTCGAGTACGGCTTCGTCGACCACGTCGTCGAAACCTCCGACCTCGTGTCGGGCGGCGGTGGCACCAAGTGAATCAGGAGCACATGTTGAACTTTCCGTCCATGAAGGCGCCGGCGATGCCGGAGGCGCGGTACGTCCTGCCGACCTTCGAGGAGCGTACGCCCTACGGCTACAAGCGCCAGGATCCCTACGCGAAGCTGTTCGAGGACCGCATCATCTTCCTCGGCGTCCAGGTCGATGACGCATCGGCCGATGATGTCATGGCCCAGCTGCTCGTCCTCGAGTCGCAGGACCCCGACGCGATGATCACGATGTACATCAACTCGCCCGGCGGCTCCTTCACGGCTCTGACGGCGATCTACGACACGATGCAGTACATCAAGCCCGAGGTGCAGACCGTGTGCCTCGGCCAGGCCGCCTCCGCGGCCGCCGTGCTGCTCGCCGCGGGTGCCCCCGGCAAGCGTCTCGCGCTGCCGAATGCCCGTGTCCTCATCCACCAGCCCGCCATGCAGGGCGTCCAGGGCCAGGCCTCGGACATCGAGATCGTCGCGAACGAGATCGACCGTATGAGGGACTGGCTCGAGCAGACACTTGCCGACCACTCCGGCAAGACGAAGGAAGAGGTCTCTCGCGATATCGATCGTGACAAGATCCTCACCGCTCAGCAGGCGAAGGAATATGGTCTGGTCGATGAGGTTCTCACCTCGCGCAAGACGCCCAGAATCGAAGCCTGACATCGCTGACAGCCTCACGTGAACGGGAGCCCCTGCGGGCTCCCGTTTCCGCGTGGTGCATTCGCGCATCCGCGCTGTTCTCGCTAGAGTTAGTCACAGTTCAGGGGGAGGTACGCTCATGGCTCGAACCGCAGACGCAGCGGACATGCTCAAGTGCTCGTTCTGTCAGAAGTCGCAGCGCCAGGTCAAGAAGCTCATCACGGGCTCGGGCGCGTACATCTGCAACGAGTGCATCGAGCTGTGCAACGAGATCATCGCAGAAGAGCTCGGCCATGAAGAGCCGGAGTTCTCCCTTGAAGCGCTCCCCAAGCCGAAGGAGATCTTCGACTTCCTCAACGAGTACGTCGTCGGCCAGGAGGGCGCCAAGCGCACGCTGTCGGTCGCGGTCTACAACCACTACAAGAGGATCCGCTCCGGACTCGAGGTGCCGAAGAAGGGCGAGGACGCCGTCGAGATCGGCAAGGCCAACATCCTCATGATCGGCCCGACCGGCACCGGCAAGACCTACCTCGCACAGTCCCTCGCCCGCATGCTCGATGTTCCCTTCGCGATTGCTGACGCGACGTCGCTGACTGAGGCCGGATATGTCGGTGAGGATGTGGAGAACATCCTCCTCAAGCTCATCCAGGCCGCTGACGGTGACACGGACAAGGCCGCCCAGGGCATCATCTACATCGACGAGATCGACAAGATCTCCCGCAAGTCCGAGAACCCGTCGATCACGCGCGACGTCTCAGGCGAGGGCGTCCAGCAGGCCCTTCTCAAGATCATTGAGGGAACGGTCGCCTCTGTGCCGCCGCAGGGCGGGCGAAAGCACCCCCACCAGGAGTTCGTCCAGATCGACACGACGAACGTTCTCTTCATCGTCGCAGGAGCGTTTGCGGGGATGGAGGAGATCGTCTCGGCCCGCAGCGGCCGCCGGTCGATCGGCTTCGGCTCGGATCTGCCCTCCTCGGACATCCCCGGCGCCCTTATCAGCGATGTCGAGCCTGACGATCTCCACAAGTTCGGCCTCATCCCCGAGCTGGTGGGCCGCCTCCCCGTCATCGCCACCGTCGACGCCCTCGAGGTGGACGACCTCGTCAGGATCCTCACCGAGCCGCGCAACGCTCTGGCGAAGCAGTACCAGAAGATGTTCGATCTGGACGGCGTCCAGCTCGAGTTCACGGAGGGCGCTCTCGCCGGCATTGCCGCGAAGGCCCTCGAGCGCGGCACGGGTGCGCGCGGACTCCGCTCGATCCTCGAGCATCTGCTGCGTGAGCTCATGTTTGAGATCCCGTCGCGGACCGACATCGAACGCGTCATCATTGACGAGAAGGTGCTCGACGGTGGGGAGCCCACCTTCGTGCTCAAGCGTTCGAAGAAGTCTGCCTAGGAGAGTAATGGACGAGCCGCAGGACATCCCTGAGGGTCTGCGCACAGCCCGAGAGAGCATCGACAATATCGATGCGGCACTCATCCACATCCTCGCGGAGCGATTCCGATGCACGCAGCAGGTCGGCAGGCTCAAGGCCGAGCTCGGCCTTCCGGCCTCCGATCCCGAGCGTGAAGAGCGTCAGATCGCCCGCCTGCGGACCCTCGCGGAGGAATCCGGCCTCGACCCGGTTTTCGCGGAGAAGTTCCTCAAGTTCATCGTCACCGAGGTCATCCGTCACCACGAGGACTTCGCGAAAGGCTCCTGAGCCGCCCGCACACTCTCCCTATCGAGTTCCGTCGTCAAACGTGTCCTCGAGCGCAGGATGGTCACGGACGGCATGCGGCACCGCTGGCGACTTGGGTGGCAGGGGACTGTCCACGCCGAAGCCACCACGCATCTCATCATCCCCGCCCATGTCCCAGCACGTTGTCAGAGACGGAGAAGGGTGGCAGCGCTGTGCGCCACCACCCTTCCCGCTGAGAAATTCTACTTCGCGTAGATCTTCTCGATCTCGTTCTCGAAGTCGGTGAGCACCTTGTGGCGCTTTACCTTGAGCGAGGGCGTGAGGTAGTCGTTGTCGATGCTGAAGTCGGTCGTGAGGACCCTGAACTTCCTGATCGACTCCGCACGAGAGACCGCTTCATTGGCTCGGCTCACGGCGCGGTCGAGGGCGGCGATGACCTGGGGGTTCTCGGCAGCCTCATCGATGGTCATGGGAGGCAGGCCCTTGTTCGAGAGCCAGCCGGGCAGCATGTCCGCATCGAGGGTGATGAGGGCGCCGATGAAGGGGCGGTTGTCGCCGACAACGACCACCTGGGAGACGATCGGGTGGCCGCGGAGCCGATCCTCGAGGACCGCGGGCGCAACGTTCTTGCCGCCCGCCGTCACGATGATCTCCTTCTTGCGGCCGGTGATCGTGACGAACAGGTCCTCATCGAGTGAGCCGAGGTCACCGGTCTTGAACCAGCCGTCCTCCGTGAAGGCCTCGCGGGTGGCCTCCTCGTTGTTGTGATAGCGGGGGAACACGTGGTCGCCCTTGACGAGGATCTCGCCGTCCGTGTCGACCGTGACGAGGGCGCCCGGGTAAGCGGGGCCGATCGTGCCGATCTTGAGGTTGCCGGGGCGGTTGACCGTCGTCGGTGCCGAGGTCTCCGTCAGGCCGTAACCCTCGTAAATGGTGATGCCGGCGCCGCGGAAAAAGTGACCGAGTCTCTCACCGAGAGGACCGCCACCCGAGATCGAGTGCTTGAGCTCCCCGCCGAGCAGCTCCTTGAGGGTCGAGTAGACGAGCTTCTCGCCGAGGTGATGCTGGGCCTTGAGCCACGGGCTCGGGCCCTGGGGGGTCTGGAGGGCCCGGGAGTAGCCGATCGCGACCTTGGCGAAGCGGCGGAAGATCGGGCCCTTGATCTTCGAGGCGTTGGCCTTGGCGTCGGCCGCGTTGTAGACCTTCTCGAAGACCCGGGGGACTGCGAGGACGAACGTGGGCTTGAACGACTGCATGTCGGCCACAAGGTTCTTCGTGTCGGGGGAGTGGCCGAGGATCGCGCCGGCCTCGATCGCGAGGATGGAGACGAAGCGGGCGAAGATGTGGGCCATCGGCAGGAACAGGAGCGTCTTGGCGTTCGGGTGGGCGATGATCTTGTTGAGCTCGGGATCGGCCGGGCCGTTGATGACGACGTGGAGCAGGTTCTTGTGCGTGAGGACAACGCCCTTGGGGCGGCCCGTCGTCCCCGAGGTGTAGATGATCGTCGCCATGTCATCGGCCTTGATGTGGGCGATGCGGGAGTCGATCTCGCGGTCGGCTTCGTCGCGGTCGAGGCCCTCGCCGAGGGCGACGATGTCGCCGAGGCAGTCATCGTCGATGACGAACACCTTCTCGAGGCTCTCAATCGTGTCGAGGAGCGGCTTGACGGTGTCGCGCAGCGCGGTGTTCTCGACGATGACGAAGCGGCAGCCCGAGTCGGACAGGATCCATTCCGCCTGGCTCCGCGAGGAGCTCTCGTAGATGGGGATGCCGGAGGCGCCCGCGTACCACAGCGCGAAGTCGGTGAGGCTCCACTCGTAGCGGGTTGCGGACATGATGCCGACCCGGTCGCCGGGCTGGATCCCGAGGGCGATGAACCCTCGGGCCAGTGCCCGGACCGAATCCTCGAACTGTCGGTAGGTGATCGGACTCCAGCGCTCGCCGAGCGCCGACTTGAATTGGATGAGCACCTGGTCGGCCCTCTCCTCCGTGCGTCGCTGGAGAAGCTTGGCCAGGTTGTCATCATCTTCGATTCTGACGCGGGCCTCCGCGTAGCTGACTGGGCGGTCGTGATCCGTCATTTCTGCCTTCCCGCCCGGTCAGGGGCTGGTCTCAATTCTTCGCGGGTGCGGGATCCAGCTCATACTGTGCGACGGCGATGGAGTCGCCCGCGACGATGTCGAGTGGTCCCCGTACGTGTGCGGCCTGCCGCAGATCATGCAGGACTGCGTTGATCTGCTCGTGCTGGGCCTCAGGAGCCATCATAACTACTGAGGCGTAGGTTGTGCGCTGCGACACCTTATTCTCGCTCTTCACCCGGCGCAGCGCGGCGAGCGCCTCACCGGCGATGCCGAGGAGACTCTCGTCGGCGCCGCCGGCAGCCTTCTCCAGGGGAGCTGGCACGGGCCAGGACGCGCGGTGGACGGAGCCCTCGGCGTACCAGGACCAGACCTCTTCGGCGGCGTAGGGGAGGACGGGGGCGAGGAGGCGGACGAACGCGTCGACGCTGAGGGCGAGGGCGGCGCGCGCCGACTCGCTCTGCTCGGCGGTGAAGAGACCGTCTCTGTTGTAGGCGCGGTCCTTGACGAGCTCAAGGTAGTCATCGCAGAACGACCAGAAGGCCGACTCCGTGACCTCGAGGGCCCTCGTGTGGTCGTAGGCCTCGAACGCCTCGGTCGCCTCGCCGACGACGCGGGCGACCTTCGCGATCATGGCGCGGTCGATGTCGAGGACGATCTTGGCCGGGTTGAACTCGACTGTGTCCCCACCCATCGTCAGCGCGAACTTTGAGGCGTTGAGGAGCTTGATGGCGAGGCGGCGGCCGATCTTCATCTGGTTCTCTTCGAACGCCGCATCGGTGCCGAGGCGGGCGGAGGCCGCCCAGTAGCGCACCCCATCCGAGGAGTGCTTCTCGAGCAGTCCCATGGGGGTGACGACGTTGCCCTTCGACTTCGACATCTTCTTGCGGTCCGGGTCGAGGATCCATCCGGAGATCGCGGCGCTCTTCCAGGGCAGCCCGCCGAACTCGAGGTGGGCGCGGACCATCGACGAGAAGAGCCAGGTGCGGATGATGTCCTGGCCCTGGGGGCGCAGGTCCATCGGGTACGTCGCCTCAAACAGCTTCTCGTCCGTCAGCCAGCCGGTCGCGATCTGGGGGCTCATCGACGATGTCGCCCACGTGTCCATGATGTCGACCTCCCCGACGAAGCCGCCGGGGACGCCCCGCTGGTCCTCCGTGAAGCCGGCGGGGACGTCGCTCGAGGGGTCGACGGGGAGCTGGTCCTCGGTGGGAACGATGACGCGGCTGTAGTCCGGGTCGCCGGACTCATCGACCGCGTACCAGACGGGGATCGGGACGCCGAAGAAGCGCTGGCGGGAGATGAGCCAGTCGGTGTTGAGGCCGCGGGTCCAGTTCTCGTAGCGCACCCTCATGAAGTCGGGGTAGAACTCGAGCTCCGTGCCGGCCTCGAGGAGGTTCGCCTGAAGGTCCCGGCCGTTCGCCTCGGTGTAGGGGCGCCCGCCGTTGCGGATGTACCACTGGCGCGAGGTGACGATCTCGAGCGGCTTGTCGCCCTTCTCGAAGAAGTTCGTCATGCGCTGGGTAGTGACGGGCTCGCCGATCATCTCGCCGGTCTCCGCGAGCTTTTCGACGACGGCCTTGCGGGAGGAGAAGATGGTCTTCCCCGCCATCTCCTCGTAGAGAGCAACACCCTCGGGAGCGGCGATCCAGTCCGGGGTCTCGGGGAGGATGCGGCCGTCGCGGTTGAGGATCGATCGCATGGGCAGCGACAGCTCGCGCCACCACTGGACGTCGGTGAGGTCACCGAACGTGCAGCACATGGCGATGCCGGCGCCCTTGTCCTTCTCGGCGGCCGGGTGGGCGAGGACGGGCAGCTCGACCCCGAACACGGGCGAGGTGACGGTCGTGCCGAACAGGTGCTGGTAGCGCTCGTCATCCGGGTGGGCGATGAGGGCGACACAGGCGGGGAGGAGCTCCGGGCGGGTCGTCTCGATGACGACATCCTCGCCCGCACCGTGGAAGGCGATCTTGTGGTAGGCGCCCGGGTATTCGCGGGCCTCGAGCTCGGCCTGGGCGACGGCGGTCTGGAAGGTGACGTCCCACAGGCCGGGGGCCTGCGCCTGGTAGGCCTCGCCGCGATCGAGGTTGCGCAGGAACGCGGCCTGGGCGACTTTCTGGGCCTTCGCGCCGATGGTCTGGTAGTTCTGCTTCCAGTCGATTGACAGGCCGAGTGTGCGCCACAGGTGCTCGAACTGAGCCTCGTCCTCGGCGGTGAGCTTCCAGCACAGCTCGATGAAGTTGCGGCGCGAGATCGGCTTCTGGTCGGCGTACTTGATCGACTTGCCATCGCCGCCATCGTGCGGCGGCACGAAGTCCGGCTCGTAGGGCAGCGACGGGTCGCAGCGGACGCCGTAGTAGTTCTGAACGCGACGCTCGGTCGGCAGGCCGTTGTCGTCCCAGCCCATCGGGTAGAAGACATGCTTGCCGGTCATCCGCTTGTATCGGGCGATGACGTCCGTGTGGGTGTAGGAGAAGACGTGACCGACGTGGAGCGAACCCGACACCGTGGGCGGGGGAGTGTCGATCGAGTACGTGTTCTCACGTGAGGTCGGCTCGTAGGTGTACGTGCCGTTCTCCTCCCATACGGCACCCCACTTGGTCTCCAGTCCATCCAGGCTCACCCTGTCGGGAGCATTCACCGCGGCGACGATAGAAGCGTTCTCAGTCATGGTGCCAATTGTTCCATAAACGGGACGGGGCCTTCGCGCACGCTATGTCACCATGAACACATGCATGCACCACAGTCCTCGCTTCTCGCAGTCGCCGTCCCCGGCATCCCGCAGGCCACGATGACGGACGACGTCCCTGCCCTCATCGCTCCCGCCCTCAATGGGCTCGTCTGGCCGGACGGTCGGGTGGGGATCATGCGCGGCGACATCATCGTCATCGCCCGCAAGCTGGTCGCCAAGTGCGAGGGCCGCATGGTCAAGGCCGGCGCGGCCGGGGCGCTGAGCGAGGGCAATACGCCCCGTGGCATCGCCGTCCTCCCACCCGAGGATCCGGTCGCGAGCGCCCGGGAGATCAGGCGGGGGCTGGATGCCCGCTTCGGCGGACGGCCGGGTGTCATCATCACCGGCGATGTCGTTGCGGCGGGCGTCGATGCCCATGTCGGATCCTCGAATCTCCGCGAGGATCTGGCGCGCATGGCGGACGTGCTCATGAACGCCTACCCCGACCACCCGGTCGTCGCCATCCGCGGCCTCGGGCACCTGCTCACCTACGAGGACCAGGACTAGCGCGACGGCGTCAGCTCCCGGATTTCCTCTGGGGCGGCGTCTCAGCCGCCGAGCATCCGCGAGCACGCCGAGGGCCCCACCATCAGTCGACCTACTTGGGAATTACGTCCTATGAGCGTTGCGTAATTCTGTGTAAAGTTAGGCAAGCCTAACCTGAGGGGTTGGCCTCGCTGGATCGCCAGCGTGCTGGATTCCACCACTGGAGCACCCATGACAACACGCCGACCTGCTGCAGCTCTCGCCGCTGCGGCACTCTCTCTCACGCTCGCCGCATGCTCTGGCGGCTCTGATGCGGACAGCCCGGGCGCGGGCGACGCGGACAGCACCAATCCTGCGGCTGACGAGGGCTTCCCCGTGACGATCAGCCATGCCTTTGGCGAGACCACCATCGAGGAGAAGCCCGAGCGCGTCGCCACCGTGGCGTGGAGCAACCACGAGGTGCCCCTCGCCCTCGGCATTGTTCCCGTCGGCATGGAGAAGGCGACATGGGGTGACGACGATGGGAACGGGGTCCTCCCGTGGGTCGAAGACCGGCTGGCCGAGCTCGACGCCGAGACTCCCGTCCTCTTCGACGCCACTGATTCGATCCCCTTCGACTCCGTCAACAACACGGCCCCGGACGTCATTCTCGCCTCCTACTCGGGCCTCACGCAGGACGACTACGACCAGCTCAGCAGGATCGCACCCGTCGTCGCGTACCCGGATGTCGCGTGGGGAACCTCCCTCGACGAGATGATCACGATGAACTCCACCGCCCTCGGCCTTGCCGAGGAGGGTCACGATCTCATCGACTCGATCAATGCCGACATCGAGGCGGCCCTCGCCCAGCGCACGTCCCTTGAGGGGACGAAGCCTCTCTTCGTCTTCATCGACCCTTCCGACACGTCGAAGATCGGCATCTACGCCCCGCTCGATCCGCGTGTCGGATTCCTCCTCGACAA
This sequence comes from Flaviflexus salsibiostraticola, assembly GCF_003952265.1. NCBI lineage: Bacteria > Bacillati > Actinomycetota > Actinomycetes > Actinomycetales > Actinomycetaceae > Flaviflexus > Flaviflexus salsibiostraticola. The sequence continues at coordinate 1,095,202 of NZ_CP034438.1, read as the reverse complement.
TGGCTTCGACCAGGCCGACATTCTCGCGGAGAATGCTGAGTCCGAGTCCTTCTACATCGAGATCTCCGCCGAGAATCCCGAGGCATTCGAGGACGTCGACCTGTTCATCACCTACGGCGCGGACGACGAGGCCGAGAACGCGGCCAGCCTCGAGGCATGGCAGGACGATCCGCTCCTCTCCCGCATCCCCGCCATCGCCGACGGCCGCGTCGCCTTCCTCGGCAGCGGCCCGCTCGCGGCCGCCGCGAACCCGTCGCCGCTCTCGGTGGGCTGGGGGATCGGCGACTACTTCGCGCTGCTCGAGGATGCGGGCAGCTGAGGCGATGCCCGGCCAGCTGACGGCGGCCGCCCCCACCGCTCGGCGCGGGGCGCGCCGCCACCTTCTCCTCCTGCTGCTCGCCGCTCTCCTCCTCGTCGCCTTCGCCTGCTCGATCATGTTCGGCGTCCGCTCGATCACCGTGTCGGATGCGGTCGGGGGACTGCTCGGCTACACCGACACGGCTGACCAGGCCGCGGCAGCGGCTCGGCTGCCCCGCACCGTCCTCGGCGTCGCGGTCGGCGCCGCACTCGCGATCGCGGGGGCGACGATGCAGGCCGTGACCCGCAACCCCCTGGCCGATCCCGGGATCTTCGGAGTCCTGGCCGGTGCCTCCCTCGCCGTCGTCATCGGCATGACCTTCTTCGGCGTCGTCAACCCCGTCACCATCATGGTCCTGGCGATCCTCGGCTCGGCCGCCGCGGCCGTCTTCGTCTACGTCGTCGGGTCCCTCGGTCGGGAGGGCGCGACACCGCTCAAGCTCGCGCTCGCCGGGGCGGCCACCTCGGCCGCGCTCGCGGCCCTCATTTCCGCGATCCTCCTTCCCCGAATCGACGTCATGGACAGCTACCGGCACTGGCAGATCGGCGGCGTCGCGGGCGCCTCGTGGGACAGGCTCGCCATGGCGGGTCCGCTCCTCGCGGCCGGGGCCATCATCTGTCTCCTCTCGGCGCGGGGGATGAACGCCCTGGCACTCGGGGACGAGATGGCGACCGGTCTCGGGGAGCGGGTGCTCCGCACCCGGATCATCAGCTCGCTCGGTGCCGTCATCCTCTGCGGCGTCGCCACCGCCCTCGCGGGCCCCATCGCCTTCGTCGGGCTCATCGTCCCGCACCTGTGCCGGCTCCTCGTCGGCACGGACCACCGCTGGCTCCTGCCGTTCTCCGCGCTGGCCGGCGCGGCCCTCCTCATCAGCGCCGACACCCTCGGCCGCGTCCTCACACGGCCGAGCGAGATCGCCGTCGGCATCATCATGCCGATCATCGGGGCTCCCGTCTTCATCTGGATCGTCCGACGCCAGCGGGTGAGAGAGCTATGACCCTGCGCACCCATCAAGCCGGGGCGGTCGAGCAGGCGGGAAGGCCCGAGAGTACCGCGCCGGCGCTGTCCGAGTCCGCGTCGGAGATCCGGTCCGCCCGTCGCTCCCGCCAGCGCCGCAGCACCCTCATGACCGCCGTGCTCGTCCTTCTTGTCGCCGCCGTCTACGTCGTCAGCCTCATGTGGGGCGAGATCGTCTACAGCCCGTCCGAGATCCTGCGGGTCATCGGCGGCGAGCAGGTCCCGGGGGCGAGCTACAGTGTCGGGGAGCTTCGCCTGCCGAGGGCGACCATGGGCCTCCTCGCGGGCCTCGCCTTCGGCGCCGCGGGCGCGACCTTCCAGACGATGCTCCGCAACCAGTTGGCCTCTCCCGACATCATCGGCATCTCCGCCGGAGCCTCGGCCGCCGGCGTCATCGGCATCGTCATCTTCGGCATGAGCCAATCGCAGGTCTCCGTACTCGCCCTCATCGCCTCCCTCCTCGTCGCCCTCGCGATCTACCTCCTGTCCTACCGGGACGGGTTCGTCGGGACGCGGCTCATCCTCATCGGCATCGGCGTCGCCGCCATGCTCCACTCCGTCGTCACCTACGCCCTGTCACAGGCGAACACGTGGGACCTGCCGAGTGCGACGCGGTGGCTGACCGGGTCTCTCAACGGGGCGACATGGGAGCGGACACTGCCGCTCGTCGTCACGGCCTGCCTGCTCCTGCCGGTCATGCTCTCCTTCGGCCGCAGCCTCGACCTGCTCCGGCTCGGCGACGAGAGCGCGGCCGCCCTCGGCGTGCGAGTCACCCTCGCCCGGGTCAGCCTCATCGTCTGCTCGGTCATCCTCATCGCCGTCGCCACGGCGGCATGCGGGCCGGTCGCCTTCGTCGCCTTCCTCTCCGGCCCGATCGCCGCCCGCCTCATCCCCGGCGGGAGCCTCCTCATCCCCTCCGCCCTCATCGGAGCCCTCATCATCCTCACCTCGGACCTCGTCGGCCAGTACGCCCTCGGCACCCGGTACCCGGTCGGCGTCATCACCGGCGCGCTCGGCGCGCCCTTCCTCATCCACCTCCTCATCCGCTCGAATCGGAGCACGCTATGACCCGCATTCTCGCCGCCAGAGACATCTCGCTCGGATATGGGGAGCGCCACGTCATCGACGGCATGAACCTCACGATCCCACCCGGCGCGATCACCTCGATCGTCGGCCCCAATGGGTGCGGGAAGTCGACACTGCTCCGCGCCTTCTCTCGGCTGCTCACCCCGGGTGCGGGGGAGGTGCTCCTCGACGGTGATCCCCTCTCGTCCCGCTCGGCGAAGCAGCTGGCCCGGATCCTCGGCCTGCTGCCGCAGTCACCGGTGGCCCCCGAGGGCATCGTCGTCACCGATCTCGTCGGTCGAGGCCGGCACCCCCACCAGGGCCTCATGGGCCGATGGTCGGCCCGCGACTACGAGGCGGTCGCCCGATCCCTCGAGGCGACGAACACGACCGCGCTCGCGGAGCGTGCGGTCGATGAGCTGTCGGGAGGCCAGCGCCAGCGCGTCTGGATCGCCATGTCCCTCGCGCAGGAGACGGAGGTCCTCCTCCTCGACGAGCCGACGACGTTCCTCGATGTCGCCAACCAGCTCGAGATCCTCGACCTGCTCACCGACCTCAACAGGGAGCAGGGAACAACGATCGTCATGGTCCTCCACGACATCAACCTCGCCGCCCGCTACTCCGACTATCTCGTCGCGATGAAGGACGGCGCCATCCTCGTCCAGGGCACACCGGAGGACGTCGTCACCCCCACTCACATTGAGGAAGTCTTCGGGATCCGCTGCCAGGTCCATCCCGACCCGGTCTCGGGAACGCCTCTCGTCATGCCGATCGGCCGCCACCACACAGGGGAGGAGTGACAATGTACGCCCCGCTGCGCGCCGCCGTCCGCACGGCCACCGATCTGTCCCCCTCCTTCCGGCGCATCGTCTTCACCGGGCCGGATCTCGATGCCCTCGAGGCGGAGAGCCCCGTCTATGACCAGAGGATCAAGCTCATCCTCCCGCCCGCGTCCGGGCGCCTGCCCGTCCTCGACTCTCCCGAGTGGTACCGGTCGTGGCTCGCCCTGCCGGAGGAGGAGCGGGGGAGCATGCGGACGTATTCGATCAGGGGTGTCATCCGCGGCAGCGAGGGCACCCGCCTCGTCGTCGATTTCGCCCTTCACGAGGGTGCCTGCGGCCCCGCGGGGGACTGGGCAGCCGCCGCGTCGGAGGGCGAGGAGCTACTCATCGTCGCCCCCTGCGACGGACCCGCGTCAGGAGGATTCGAGTTCGATCCGGGTGGGGCCCGTGAGATCGTCCTCCTCGGCGACGAGACGGCCGCACCCGCGATCGCCCGCATCCTCGAAGACCTCGCTGCCCACGACACTCCCGTCACCGGGGGACGAGCCTTCATCGAAGTCCCGACCAGTGCGGACCGGCTCACCATCGACGGACCCGCCTCGGTCGAGGTCCGGTGGCTGCCGCGGGATGGGGCGGCCCGCGGTGACCTGCTCGCCGCGGCCCTCGGCTGGCACATTGCCGAGCAGGAGGAGCACTCCGCTGAGTCGGAGGAGTCCTCCGACCTCATCTGGGAGACGCCAGCCTACTCGGCCTCCGGTGAGGCCATCACGCCGAGAGCGACCACCTCGGGCACGTACTACTGGATCGCGGGCGAGAGCAGCATCGTCACCGGCCTGCGCCGCCATCTCGTCCGCGAGGTCGGCATCGACCGCAGTCAGGTGGCCTTCATGGGCTACTGGCGCGAGGGTGTGGCGATGAGGGGCTGAGGCTCCGGGTTCAGCGCAGGATCCAGGTCCGCCGGCCACGAGCCGACGGATCCTCCACCGGGGGAGTCAGGACTCCTTCTGCATCTCCAGATCGCGATCGACCGAAGCCTGCACGCCGCGGACGACCGCGGCCGAGAACCCCGCATCCTCCATCGCGATCATGCCGGCGATGGTCGTGCCGCCGGGCGAGCTCACCGTGTCGCGGAGGTTCGCGGGGGAGAGGCCGTCAGAGGCCCGCTCGAGCACCATCTGCGCAGAGCCGAGCACAGCCTGGGCGGCGATCCGGACGGCCTGGGCCTTCGGGATGCCATTGGCGACCCCGCCCCGGGCAAGTGCCTCGATGTACTCGAACGTGTAGCCCGGCGAGCATCCCGCCAGCGCCGTGAAGGCAGGGAACTCACGCTCAGCAATGTGGGCGACCTCGCCGATCGCATCGAAGATCGCAAAGACGGTGTCGAGGTGAGCCTCGGTCGTGTGGTCATTGCCGCAGATGCCGGTCATGCCCGCACCGATCTGCGAGTTGACGTTCGGCATGGTGCGGACGACGGCCTGACCCTCCGGCAGGCTCTTCTCGAGCATGGCGAGCGACGTGCCGGCCGCAAGAGAGACGACGAGGATCGAGGTTCCCTCGAGGGCGTCGCGCACCTCCTCGAGAACGCCGGGGATGAGGTGGGGCTTGACTGCGAGGATGAGGGTGCCGTCCGTGCCGATCATGTCGACGAGCTCCATATTCGAGCCCGCGAAATCGACACCCGCGGCATGCGCAAGACGCTCGGCGTTGCGCGGATCGCGCGCCGAGACGACGATCTCGCTGGGGTCATAGTCGCCTGCGACGAGACCCATGACGATCGCGCGAGCCATGTTTCCGGAACCCAAGAATCCAATCATGTCGCTAGCCTAACCGAGGGAATATGGGCAGACTGGCGACATGGCGAAACGCGTACTCATCACAGGAGCATCCACCGGCATCGGAGCGGCGACGGTCCGCAGGGCGCGACGCGCCGGCTGGGAGGTGCTCGCCACCGCCCGGCGGGAGGACCGCCTGCGGGCGCTCGCGGATGAGACCGGCTGCAACTGGTTCGCCGCCGACCTCACCGATGCGGCGGATGTCGCCGCGCTCGCGGAGAGGGCCCGCGAGTTCGAAGTCGACTCTCTCGTCAACAACGCCGGCGGCGCCCGCGGCGCCGACCGAGTCGAGAGCGGCAGGGTTGAGGACTGGCAGGCGATGTACGACATGAATGTCCTCGCCACCCTCCGCATCACCCAGGCACTCCTGCCGCACCTGCGGGAGAGGGGCGGCGGCTCGCTCGTCTTCCTCACCTCGACCGCCGCCCACGACACCTACCCGGGCGGTGCGGGGTACACGGCTGCGAAGCATGCCGAGCGGATGCTGCCGAACACCCTGCGACTCGAACTCGTCGGCGAGCCTATCCGTATCATCGAGATCGCGCCCGGCATGGTGCGGACCGAGGAGTTCTCCCTCAACAGGCTCGGCTCAGCCGAGGCGGCCGAGAAGGTCTACGAGGGTGTCGCCGAGCCGCTTGTGGGCGACGATGTCGCGGAGGCGATCATGTGGGCGCTCGAACTGCCCGCCCATGTCAACATCGACTCCCTCGTCATGCGCCCCGTCGCCCAGGCGAGCAACACGCTCGTCGCGCGCGACTGACCGGCAGCGGCACTGCCTCGCGTGCGCGCCACACCGGCACCGCGCGAGCTCACGCGACCCGATTCCGCCCGTGGCTGGGAGCTGTTGTGTCCCACCGGCGGGTGCTGGCAGTGTCGGGGGAGGAGAGGATGATGGGAATGGATAGGTTCGTCGATCAGCTGCGGGTGCGCAGCGAGCCGCGGCCGCTTCGCGAGCCGACCGAGCGCGAGCGTCTGCGGACCGCGTTCTCGCGGTTTCCGACCGGCGTCTGCGTCGTCGCGTTCGAGGCCGAGGGCGGCCCCCGCGGCATCACCGTCAACTCCTTCACGTCGGTATCCTTCGACCCTCCGCTCCTGCTCGTCTCGATCCAGCGCTCCGCCTCCTCCCACGACCTCCTGCTCGACAGACCGTTCTCGGTCAACGTGCTCGGCTCATCCCAGGAGGATGTGGCCTGGCACTTCGCGGGACGGCCGAATGCCTCACCTGTGTGGATCGAGGGCGCCGAGACCCCCCGGCTGGCCGGCGTTCTCGCCTGGTTCGAGTGCACTCCGTGGGCGCACTATGACGGCGGCGACCACACGCTCGTCCTCGGCGAGATCCAGTCCTTCAGCTCGCGGCGCGGCGACCCGCTCGGCTTCAACGGCTCGCGTTTCACCGAGATCTCGGAGACCGTGCTCGGCCGCGAGCACCTCATCTAAGGAGTTCCATGGCAGTGCGCACCGGTGCCGACTACGTCGCCGCCCTGCGGGCGATGACGCCCGATGTTCACATGGACGGGAGGGTCGAATCTGTCGCCGACCACCCGGCGTTCGCCGGTGTCATCGCCTCCTACGCCGAGCTGTACGACATGCAGGGAGAGGATGAGCGTCTGACCGTCGTCGAGGACGGCGAGCGGTATGCGGCCTCCTTCCGAGTACCCCGGTCGGAGGCGGACCTCGTGGCCCGCCGGGAGGCCGCCCGCATCCGGGCCGAGTACTCGGGTGGCATGCTCGGCAGGACCGGCGATCATCTCAACGCAGCGCTGACCGCCTTCAGCCAGGCCGGTGCGTGGTTCGCGGATGCGGACCCGCAGTTCGAGGCGAACATCCTCGCCTACGCCCGCTGGGTGAAGGCGAACGACCTCCTCCTCACGTCCACGGTCGGCTCACCCCAGACCAACCGCTCGGTGTCGACCTCGGAGCAGGGCGGCGGAGAGACGACGCTGCGCGTCGTCTCACAGAACGACCGGGGCATCGTCGTATCAGGGGCGCGCATGATCGCGACGAACGCGCCGATCGCTGACGAGATCCTCGTCATGCCGCAGACGGTGCTCCGCAGCGGCATGGACGACATGCCGTACTCGTTCGCCTTCGCCGTCCCAGCCGACATCGAGGGGCTCACCCTGCTGTGCCGCAGGCCGATGCGCCGCGGAACCTCGATCGTCGATGAGCCGCTCGCCGCGCGGTTCGAGGAGATCGACGCCGTCTGCATCTTCACCGAGGTGATGGTCCCATGGGATCGTGTGTTCCTCCTCGGGCATCCCGCCAAGTCCAACACGATGTTCACCCACACGGGTGCCACGGCGCTCATGGCCCATCAGTCCGTCACCCGCACGACGGTGAAGACCGAGTTCTATGCGGGCCTCATGGAGGAGATGGCGGAGGCGATCGGGATCGACGCCTACGGCCACGTCCAGGACGACATCGCCCAGGCCCTCGTCGCGGTCCAGATGGGAAGGTCCGCCCTGCGGGCCGCGGAGGCCGACGGCTTCGTCAATGATTTCGGCTTCTTCCAGCCGGCGATGGAGCCGCTCGCGGCGGTCCGCACGTGGTACCCGCGGTACTTCCAGTCCCTGTCCCAGACGATCCGCAAGTTCGGCGCATCGGGCCTCACCGCCCTCCCGTTCGAAGGAGATCTGCACGGTGAGCTCGAGGCCGATGTCGATCGCTACCTCCACGGGAGGACCCTGCCGGGAAGCGACCGGGTCAGGCTCTTCAACCTCGGTTTCGATGCGGCCGTGTCCTCGTTCGCGGGGCGGCAGGCGCTCTTCGAGTATTACTACCACGGCGATCCGCTCCGCATGGCGAGCGCCTACCTGTCCGGCGCCGACACCGCGTCCCATCGGGACCTCGTCCAGCGGCTCCTCGACAGGTCGCGAGAGGACTGACCCGCGGCCCGGCAGGGCTGATGATGGATGGCTGCGCTGGCCGCCTGAGCGGTGAACGGCACTGATCGGCTACGCGTCGATCAGCAGCTCGACCCCGGCGGGAAGCGCGCTGCCGCGCTCGACGTGCGACCGTCGTGCGGCCTCCTCGTAGGCGTCGACCACGGTCATCGTCGCCTTCCGCCACGACCTGCCCCGGGCTGAGGCGAGCGCCCCGGCTGTCAGCGCGCCGCGCAGATCGGGCTCGCTGAGGATGCGGTTGATGCGGTCGGCGAACGCGCCGGCGTCGGACGGGTCGATGAGGTAGCCGTTGAGGCCGTCCTGGACGATGTCGGGGATTCCCCCGGCGTTCGCCCCAACGACGGGAGTCCCGGACGCCATCGCCTCGAAGGCCACATTGCCGAGCGTGTCGGTGAGCGACGGAAAGGCGAAGACATCCGCGGAGGCGAAGGCCGAGGCGAGCTCCTCGCCGTGCAGGTACCCGGTGAAGACGGTCGGGGTCCCCGCGAAGGCCCGTTTGAGCTCACCCTCGTACGGTCCTGACCCGACGAAGGCGAGCCGGGTGCCGGGCAGGCGATCGAGCACCGGGCGCAGGGAGAGGAGGTTCTTCTCGGCCGAGAGGCGCCCGACATAGAGGATGAGGGGATCGCGGGGATTCCCATCCGTCAGCCTCGCCCTCATGGCCGACGAGAACTTCGACGGATGGTAGCGCTCCGTGTCGACCGCCTTCGGCCACAGGCCGACGCGTTCGATACCGAGCAGGCGAGCCTCCTCGACCATGGGCTCCGAGGGGCACAGGTTGACGTCGGCCCGGTTGTGGAGCTGGCGGATCCACGCCTCGGACGGTCTGCGCAGCGCCGGCAGCCCGAAATCCTCCGTGTACTGGGGGAGGGCCGTGTGGTAGGAGGCGAGCAGGGGCAGCCGCTGCGTGCGGGAGAGGAGGATCCCCCAGGCCGCCGCGGCCACGGGATTGACCGCATGGATGATGTCAGGCTTGAAGCGGCGCAGCTGGGCGTGCACGCCGAAGGTCGGCAGGCCGACCCGGACCTCGGGGTACCAGGGCTTGAAGGGGGCGGATGGCAGCCGGAGGACGGGAATGCCGCCGTGGCTGTCCGGGCCGGGGCCGGGTGCGACGACGCAGACGTCGTGGCCCAGGTCGGCGAGCTCGGTCACCGTGTGGGTGAGCCGTGTGACGATGCCATCGATCTTCGGGGCGAATACCTCAGTGAATATTGCTATGCGCACAGGTCCACGCTAGGGAGCCGATGTGTCACCCTGGCGACGCCTCGAGGGTCATTGCGTGGCCGGTCGGTTAAGGGATGGTGTCCAGGACTCAGTCGTGGGTCTCGAACTCGTGGTGGGTGTGTGCCGCAGTCTCCAGCTGGAATGTCGTGTGCTCGATCCCGAAGTCGTCCCGCACGCACTCCTGCAGGGCGTCGAGGATCTGGGAGGCGTGATTGTCGAAGAAGCACGACTCATCGAGCACGACGTGGGCCGACAGGGTCGGCAGGTTCGAGGCGATGAGCGAGGCGTGGAGATCGTGGACTGCGAGCACGTGGGGGAGGGCGAGGATGTGGGCGCGGACCTCTTCCAGGTCGAGGCCCCGCGGCGTCGACTCGAGGAGGATCGACATCGACTCCTTGATGATGATGAGGCTCCTCGGAAGAATGAAGAGGGCGATGAGGATGCCGGCGATCGCGTCGGCCTGCGTCCACCCGGTCGAGGTGATGATGAGGGCGGCGGCAATGACGGCGACGGAGCCGAGCGCATCGTTCAGCACCTCAAGGAACGCCGCCCGCATGTTGAGATTCGAGGAGCGGCCCCCGCTGAGTACGGCGAGGGAGACAAGGTTGGCGACGAGGCCGACGATGCCGAAGATGAGGAGGCCGCCGGCCTCGATGTCGGTTGGATCAAACAGTCTCCGCACGCCCTCGAAGAGGGCGAAGGCACCGACCGCGAAGAGGATCGAGGCCTGGAAGAAGGCGGCGAGAACCTCGGCCCGGCGCAGCCCCCACGTCCGCGTCTTCGTTGCGGGCCGCATTGTCAGATGAGTGGCGACCAGCGCCATGAACAGGCCGACCGTGTCGGTCAGCATGTGGCCAGCATCGACGAGCAGGGCGAGGCTGCCGGTCCACAGCGCGCCGATCACCTCGGCGATGAGGACGGTGAATGTGGCGGTGAAGGCGATGATGAGCCGCCTGCGGTTCTCGACCGCGTGTGCGTGATGCATGGCTTCCCTCCCACCCGCATCCTAGCAACTCAGCCGGCGGCGATGTCCTTCTGCCACTGGCCCGCCCCGTTGTGAGGGCGGAATCCCATCCGCTCATTGATCGCCCACATCCACGCGTTCTCCCCGGCGTTCCACGTCTGGATGAAGGTCCGCTCGGGTGCGATCGCGTTGAGCTGGCGCAGATTCGCCATCTTGATGAGGAGCCCCAGTCGGTGCCCGCGGTGCTCCTTGAGGACGAGGGTGTCCTCCTGGACGACGGCACGGGAGCCCGGCAGCAGGTCGAGCCGCGTGTGGCCGACGAGGCGGCCGGACTCGATGTGCTGAGCCGCCGTCGTCAGCGAGACGATGCCGAGCGCCTCAAGACGCCGATCACCCTCGATGAGCCGATCGATGTCGAAGTTGACCTCGGCCTCGACGATGCCGGCCGCCGGCATGTCGAGGTGGAAGGCGCTGATGAGGGTGACAAGATCCCGGCGGTGCTCCTCCGGGGTCGGCCCTGCCCAGGACACGGTCCGGTACCCGCCCGACTTCTCCAGCGCCTCGGCCGTCAGGGTGGCGGCGATGGTCTCATCGGCGGGCAGGGGGAGCCTGCTGCACGTCTCCGTCTGGGTCAGCTCAAAACCCGCGCTCTCGAGGAAGTTGGAGTATCGGGTCCGCGCCAGCGTCAGCTCGGAGCTGGGTGCCGACAGCTCATCGCCGAACGGGTGATCCGCATAGGCGGTGATCTTCGTGCGGCCCTCGGCGAGGCAGATCGCCTTCGCGGCCTCCCAGAGCGGCCTGTACGCATCCTCGCGGCCGAGGACCGCATTGATGTCGACGTAGGCGGCGTCGACGGTTTCTCGCAGCGGCGCCTCGACGCTCGCCATGCCGATGACCTCCCCGGTCCAGGGCGCCTCGGGGGTGAGAGAGATAGGGGTGGCCGGGTCATCGCCCCACAGGGCAATCCCCTCGGCCGAGCCGGCGAGCAGCGGCAGGCCATAGGAGGACTCCATCCGCGGGCCGATCTCGCCGTCGATGGCGAGCAGGTGGATGACCCTCCACGTGTGCTGGCTGCGGTAGTGCCGAGTGAACATCTCCGGCGAGTAGACGGTCTCGGCGTCCCCGTCGATCTCGGCCACGTTCTGCTCGACGATGCGGCGGAGCTCCGTCATCGCCCGCGACGGGGCGGCGGAGGCGGGCAGTGCGATCTGTGCGATGATCATGGGCACAATTCTGGCATGCGCCGGGTCCTGCTGTGCGGCATCTCGACCCCCGCGGGCTGCGTCCGTGTGACACAGATCGGGAGGGATCCTCCTGGAAGTGGATGGCCGGGACGCTGTAGACTGGCGAACGCTATGACCCGGCCCGCGAGGGATATCACCGGCGAGCATCCGGAAGAACGGCTCCGCGCCCAGTAGAACCGGACGGTTGGACCCGTCATCGTCTCCTAATGAAGCGGCCGCAATGCGGCAAGCGGGGTGGTACCGCGGGAGGATCGAAACCGATCCGCTCGTCCCGGCGCAGACCGAGTAGGAGATGGCTGTCCATGACTGAGAAGTCCGTGCGTTACCCCCTTCACCGCGACGGCGATGTCGCGGCGTCCCCCAGCTTCCCCGCACTCGAGGATGAGATCCTCGCCTACTGGAAGAAGGACGGCACCTTCCAGGCGTCGATCGACAACAGAGACGCGGGTGAGAACGGCTCGAACGAGTTCGTCTTCTACGACGGACCGCCCTTCGCCAACGGTCTGCCCCACTACGGCCACCTGCTCACCGGCTACGTCAAGGACCTCGTCGGCCGCTTCCAGACGCAGATCGGCCGCCGCGTCGAGCGCCGCTTCGGCTGGGACACGCACGGCCTGCCCGCCGAGCTCGAGGCGCAGCGCCTCCTCGGGATCGAGACGAAGGACGAGATCGAGGAGATGGGCATCGACGTGTTCAACGCCGAATGCCGCTCGTCCGTCCTGCGGTACACGAAGGAGTGGGAGGACTACGTCACCCGCCAGGCCCGCTGGGTCGACTTCGACAACGACTACAAGACCCTCGACACGTCCTACACGGAGTCGGTGCTCTGGGCGTTCAAGACCCTCTACGACAAGGGCCTCGCCTACGAGGGCTACCGGGTCCTGCCCTACTGCTGGAACGACGAGACGCCGCTGTCCAACCACGAGCTGAAGATGGACGACGATGTCTACAAGGACCGCCAGGACCAGACGGTGACGGTCGGCATGCGGCTCGAGACGGGCGAGCTCGCCCTCATCTGGACCACGACACCCTGGACGCTGCCGTCGAACCTCGCCGTCGCCGTCCACCCCGACGTCGACTACGCTGTCGTCGCCCCCGCCGAGGGCGACCTCGCCGGCGAGCGCGTCATCCTCGCCGCCGACCTTGTCTCCGCGTACGCCAAGGAGCTCGGGGAGGACCCCGAGGTCGTCGACACCCTCAAGGGCAGCGACCTCGCGGGCCGCCGCTACGCCCCGATCTTCGACTACTTCGTCGGCGAGTCCGAGGCGCCCGGACCGAACGCCTTTCAGATCATCGCCGGCGATTTCGTCACGACCGAGGACGGCACCGGCCTCGTCCACCTCGCCCCCGCCTTCGGTGAGGACGACATGCTCGTGTGCCGGGAGGCCGGCATCGCCCCCGTCGTCCCGGTCGACAGCCGCGGCGTCTTCACCTCCGCTGTGCCCGACTACGAGGGCATGCAGGTGTTCGAGGCGAACATGCCGATCATCCGCGACCTGCGGGACGGCACCGGCCCCATGGAGCGCCGGGGTGAGGATCGCCCGGTCCTCGTCCGCCAGGCCTCCTACGTCCACTCGTACCCGCACTGCTGGCGCTGCCGCGAGCCCCTCATCTACAAGGCCGTAACGTCGTGGTTCGTGTCGGTCACAAAGTTCCGCGACCGCATGGTCGAGCTCAACGAGGACATCACGTGGGTTCCCGACCACATCAAGCACGGCCAGTTCGGCAAGTGGCTCGAAGGGGCCCGCGACTGGTCGATTTCCCGCAACCGCTACTGGGGCAGCCCGATCCCCGTCTGGGTGTCGGATGACCCGAACTACCCCCGCATCGACGTCTACGGCTCGCTGGCGGAGCTGGAGGAGGCCTTCGGCCGACTGCCGATGAACGAGAAGGGCGAGGTGGACCTGCACCGGCCCTACATCGATGAGCTCACCCGCCCGAACCCGGACGATCCGACGGGCCAGTCGACGATGCGCCGGATCGAGGACATCCTCGACGTCTGGTTCGATTCGGGGTCGATGCCGTTCGCGCAGGTGCACTACCCGTTCGAGAACGAGGACTGGTTCGAGAACCACTACCCGGGTGACTTCATCGTCGAATACGTCGGGCAGACCCGCGGCTGGTTCTACACCCTCCACGTGCTCGCGACGGCGCTGTTCGACAAGCCGGCCTTCCGCACGTCCGTCTCCCATGGCATCGTGCTCGGCAACGACGGCCAGAAGATGAGCAAGTCGCTGCGCAACTACCCCGATGTCTACGAGATGTTCGACGAGGTCGGCGCGGACGCGATGCGGTGGTTCCTCATGGCGTCGCCGATCGTCCGCGGCGGCAACCTCATCGTCACCGAGCAGGGCCTGCGCGACACGGTCCGCCAGGTTCTCCTGCCGCTGTGGAACACCTACTACTTCTTCTCCCTCTACGCGGGCACGTGCAATAAGGGTGCGGGCTATGAGGCGAAGCTCGTGACCGACCCGTCCGGGCTCGACGTCATGGACCGCTACCTCCTTGCGTCCACGAAGAGGCTGGCAGACGCGGTCCGCGCCGACCTCGAGAAGTACGAGATCCCGAACGCGGCCGAGCGGATCCGCCAGTTCCTCGACCTGCTCACCAACTGGTACGTGCGAACCTCGCGCGACCGGTTCTGGGAGGAGAACACTGGCTCCTTCGATGCGCTCTACACGGCGCTCGAGACCCTCACGAAGGTCATCGCCCCGCTCGCGCCGCTCGTCTCGGAGGAGATCTGGCGAGGCCTCACGGGCGGACGCTCCGTCCACCTGACCGACTGGCCCGAGCTTCCCGCCTCCTGGGAGGACGACGTCCTCGTCGAGGTCATGGACGAGGTCCGGTCCGTCGTCTCGGCGGCCCACTCGCTCCGCAAGGCCGAGAAGCTCCGCGTGCGCCAGCCGCTGCGGGCGCTCGAATGCGTGACGACCCTCGATCTGGCACCGTTTGCGGACCTCATCGCCGCCGAGGTCAACGTCAAGACCGTGACGGTCACGCGCCCCGCCGAATCTGGCCTCGCGGTCTCCGAGGAGCTCGCCGTCCAGCCCCGCGAGCTCCCCGGCGATCTGCGGAAGCTGACGTCGAGCCTGTTCAAGGCCGCGAAGTCGGGTGCCTGGCACCGGGATGGTGAGAACGTCGTCATGGAGCTCGACGAGCCGGTCACGCTCACCCCGGACCAGTTCGTCCTCACGACGGTCGTCAACGCCGCCGAGGGTGATGCGGCAGCCGTTCTCGACTCGGGCTCGTTCGTCGTCCTCGACACGGAGCTCGACGAGGATCTGCTCGCGGAGGGCTACGCCCGCGACCTCATCCGCGCCATCCAGGACACCCGCAAGTCGACCGGACTGCACGTCGCCGACCGGATCCGCCTCACCATGACGGTCCCCGCCGAGAAGCGCGGCGCAGTCGAGGCCAACCTCGACCTCATCAAGGCCGAAACGCTGGCGGTTGAGACCGAGATCCTCGAGGGCGAGCTCGCCGTCATCACGGAGAAGTCAGCGTGAACGGCGGCAGGCACGAGGATTCGCCGTTGGGCGATGCAGAGGGCACTGCCCCTCACATCGGCGACCGTGAGGAGCTCGAGGTCACCGACGTGCGCGCCGAGGAGGATGCCGACCAGGAGTATGGGGAGGCCGTTGCCGCCATCGCGGCATCCGGCCTGCTCGGCGACTCCGAGGTCATCGCCGATGTCATCGCCGAGCCGGACGCGACAGCGGAGCTTGCCGAGGAGGTGGGACTGGAGGAGAAGATGGCGGACATTGCCGCCGACCTCATGTCCCGCGCTCCCGAGCACGATGTTCAGCCGTCGACCCAGCGGGTCGTCGACTGCCTCGATATCCTCGGCACCCCGCAGAACTCCTACCGGACCATCCACATCACGGGCACCAATGGCAAGACGTCGACGTCGCGGATGATCGCGGCGCTGCTCGCGGAGAAGGGCCTGCGGGTCGGCCGGTACACGTCACCGCACATGCACACGATGAGGGAGCGGATCTCCATCGACGACCGGATCCTTTCCCGTCAGGAGTGGATCGACGTGTGGGAGCAGGTTCAGCCGGCCGTCGCCATGGTCGACGCCGCCTCGGCGAAGCACGGGGGGCCGCCGCTGTCGACCTTCGAGCTGTTCACCGTCATGGCCTACGCGGCATTCGCCGATGCACCGGTCGATGTGGCCGTCATCGAGGTCGGCATGGGCGGACTGTGGGACGCGACGAACGTCATCGACGCTGACGTCGCCGTCCTCACCACCATCGATGTCGACCACGCCCGCTACCTCGGGACGACGCGCGCCGAGGTCGCCTCCGAGAAGGTCGGCATCATCAAGGACGGCTCGACCGTCGTCTCCGCCGCCCAGCACGAGGACGTCCTGCCGATCCTCGCCGAGGCCGTCTCCCGCCACCGAGCCAGGCTTCTCTTCGAGGGTCGGGACATCCGCCTCGAGGATCGCACGCCCGGCGTGGGCGGGCAGATGATCAGCGTCGGCACGCCCGCTGCCTCCTACCGGGAGATCCCGCTCAACCTCCTGGGTCACCACCAGGCCCGCAACGCTGTTCTCGCGATTGCGGCGGTCGAGGCGTTCTTCGGCGGCGGAGCGCTCGACGGCACCGTCATCGAGCACGCCCTCATGTCGGTCCAGTCGCCCGGGCGTCTCGAGCTGGTCCGCTCCTCGCCCGCCGTCGTCGCGGACGGCGGGCACAACCCCGCCGGCCTCGCGGCCGCGGCCGCGGCGATGAAGGAGACGTTCCACGGCCCGATCGTCGGTGTGTTTGCGGCGATGGCGGATAAGGACGTTGAGGCGATGCTCGGCATCCTCGAGCCCCTGCTCGACGCCGTCGTCGTCACCAGCCTGAGCAACCCGCGGGCCCTTCCGATTGAGGATGCCCGGCAGATCGCCGAGGAGGTCTTCGGTGAGGAGAGGGTCCGGGAGGAGTACGACCTGCTCGAGGCGGTCGACATGGCGGCCTCGCTCGCGGAGTCGATGAACCGGGAGGAGATGACGGCGCCCGCCGTCCTCGCCATCGGCTCGATCGAGCTCGCGAGCCGGGTGCGGGAGCTGTTCGGCAAGGCGACGAGGAGTCTGTAGTGGCGCGAGACCCGAGGACCGCACCGATCCCCAAGGGCTCGGCGCTCTCCCAGTTCACGATGACGATGCTGATCCTTGAGATCTTCGTCGTCCTGTTCGCCGGCGTCGCGGCCTTCGGGCTGCGCCTCGCGGCTCCGGGGACGGTGTGGGCGCTGACGGGGATCGGGATGCTCGTTCTCCTCATCGCCGCCATTGTCCTCGGCCGCTCCCAGCGGGCCGGCATCATCCTCGGCTCCTTTGCGCAGACCGTTGTCCTCGTCACCGGGGTGTGGATGCCAGCGGGCTTCGCGGTGGGCCTGTCGTTCCTCGTGCTGTGGTCCGCCTCGATCTACTGGGGCATGAGGCTCGACCGGGAGCGGGAGCAGAGGCGTGCCGAGCAGGCCGCCTGGGAGGCCGAGCAGGAAGACCAGGACGAACAGGACGTATCGGGCGACTAGCCGGGCCCAAAGTGCCGGTTCGATCACATGGCTGTCGTTAAGCTGGTGGGCATGGAAAGAACACTGCTGCTCATCAAACCGGACGGGGTCAAGCGCGGCCTCGTCGGTGACGTCCTCACCCGCATCGAACGGAAGGGCTACTCAATCGTCGACCTCAAGATGGTGACCGCGACCGAGGAGCTCCTCGGCGAGCACTACATCGAACATCGGGAGAAGGCCTTCTTCCCCGAGCTCGTCGAGTACATGACCGCCGGCCCGATCGTCGCCGCCATTCTCGAGGGCGCCCGCGTCGTCGAAGCCGTCCGCTCGCTCTCCGGATCGACGGAGCCGACCGTGGCCGCCCCCGGAACGATTCGCGGGGATCTCGGCCGCGACTGGGGAACGGGTCAGATCGAGAACATCGTCCACTCCTCTGATTCTCCCGAATCCGCGGAGCGCGAGATCGCTCTCTGGTTCTAGCGCAGCAACACCGGTCCCCTCCCGCACGGGAGGGGACCGCGTCGTTGGTCCGGCGACGCTCAATGCGTGCCTGCCGCGCGGCGAACGGGGGCGCTCGAACGTGTCGCTGCATCCCCAGACATGGCCGTGACAAGGGGTTTCAGCCGTGGACTGAGCGCCCCTCTACCCTGCCCCGCGGTGCCGAGTGGGCGTATAGTGTGGAGTGGCACACTGTCCATCTGGTTCAAAGGAGTCCCAGTGAAGAAGCTCATCAACGATCCGCAGAACGTCGTCCTCGAGTCGGTCCGCGGCTTCGCCCTCGCCCACCCCGAGCATGTCGCTGTCCACGAAGATCCCATGTTCGTCGCACGAGCCGAGAAGAAGGAGGACGGCAAGGTCGCCCTTATCTCCGGCGGCGGATCGGGCCACGAGCCCCTCCACGCGGGCTTCGTCGGCTACGGCATGCTCGACGCCGCCGTCCCCGGCGCCGTCTTCACCTCGCCGACCCCGGATCCGATCCTCGCGGCGACGCAGGATGTCGACCGCGGTGCGGGCGTCCTCCACATCGTCAAGAACTACACGGGCGACGTGCTCAACTTCGAGACCGCAGCCGAACTCGCCGAGGCTGAGGACATCAAGGTCACCTCCGTCATCGTCAACGATGACGTCGCGGTCGAGGACTCCCTCTACACGGCCGGACGCCGCGGCGTCGCCGGCACCATGCTCGTCGAGAAGATCGCCGGCGCCGCAGCCGAGCGCGGCGATGACCTCGAGGCGGTCACCGCGATCGCCCAGCGCGTCATCGATAACGTCCGCTCGATGGGCGTCGCGCTGTCGGCCTGCACCGTGCCCCACGCGGGGACGCCGTCCTTCGACCTTGCTGAGGATGAGGTCGAGATCGGCATCGGCATTCACGGCGAGCCCGGTCGCCATCGCATCCCCATGGCAACCGCGGACGAGATCACCGATCAGCTGGTCGATCCGATCCTCAAGGATCTCAACCTCACGAGCGGCGAGAAGACGGTCGTCTTCGTCAATGGCATGGGCGGCACGCCCCTGTCCGAGCTCTACATCGTCTACGGCCGCGTCGCCAAGCGCCTCAAGGATCTCGGCGTCGATGTCACCCGCTCCCTCGTCGGCTCCTACATCACGAGCCTCGAGATGCAGGGCTGCTCGGTCACGATCCTTCGAGCGGACGATGAGATGATCGATCTGTATGATGCACCAGTGAACACGGTGGCGTACCGAAAGGGAATGTGAACATGACACTTGGCAAAGACTGGGCGATCGCCTGGATCGAAGGCTGCATTGAGATGGCCTCCGAGCATCGGGTGGAGCTCATCGAGCTCGACCGCGCCATCGGCGACGGCGACCACGGCGAGAACCTCGACCGCGGTTTCACGGCAGTCAAGGCCAAGCTGTCCGATGCCGATCCGGCGCACGCGGGCGACGTGCTCAAGCTCGTCGCCACCACCCTCATGTCGACCGTCGGCGGTGCCGCAGGGCCCCTCTACGGAACCGCCTTCCTCCGCGCCTCGAAAGAGGTGACGGCTGAGAGCCTCGGCCCGCGCGACATCGTCGCCATGCTCGAGGCAGGGCTCGCGGGCATTCAGGCCCGCGGCAAGGCCGACGAGAACGAGAAGACCATGGTCGACGCATGGGCGCCGGCCGTCAGGGCAGCCGAAAAGGCCGCCGATGATGGTCTCGCACCCGAGGCCGTCCTTCGTGCAGCGGCCGACGCGGCACAGGCCGGCGCGGTCGCGACCGGTCCGATGAAGGCGACGAAGGGGCGCGCCTCCTACCTGGGAGAGCGCTCGATCGGGCACCGCGATCCCGGAGCGACATCCAGCGCCTACATCCTTGAGGCGGCTGCGAAGGCAGGAGAGCAGTGAGCATCAGCGTCGGTCTTGTCCTCGTCTCCCACTCGGATCTGCTGGCCAAGGGCCTCGCAGAGCTGGCGGGCCAGATGGCACCCGATGTCTCGATCATCCCCGCGGGTGGTCTGGACGACGGCTCCATCGGCACGTCCTACGAGAAGATCGAGGGTGCGATCAAGGATCTGCGCTCGAAGGGCCTCTCCGTACTTGTGCTCACCGACATCGGCTCCGCCACGATGACCGTCGAGGCGGTCCTCGAGGCGGACGACGATCATGAGGTCGTCTTTGAGGATGCCCCCTTCGTCGAGGGCACCGTGGCCGCCTCCGTCTCTGCCCAGCAGGGCGCCGACCTGTGGGAGGCGGCGGCTGCGGCAATCGCCTCCGCCGCGATCTTCGTCGAGAAGATCGACACGGATCCCAAGCCGGAGCGCGATGGGGAGGATCCCAATGGGGTCTTCAAGCGGGAGGTCATCGTCGCGGACGAGGCGGGCCTCCATGCCCGTCCCGCCGCGCAGATCGCCGCCCTCGCCGGCCAGTTCGAGGGCGAGATCCTCCTCAATGGTGTTCCCGCGGACTCGATCATGTCGATCATGTCGCTCGGCATCAAGAAGGGCGATGCCGTCGCGGTGACGACTGACGATGCGAAGTGCTGGAGCGGAGTCGACCGGATCGCCGACGCGATCTCGGCCGGGCTCGACTGACCGGAGCGGCGCCTCGACCGTCACCTGGTCCCAGTAGTACAGGCCTGTTGGGGGGCTGATGCAGTCAGCATCAGCCCCCCACCGGCTTCTTCGCTGGACGGCTCTCCCTACGGGGAGCCGACTGCCCCAGCGCGGCTCACGGGGAGCCTGCGCCGTCTGAGCGGGCGTCTGAGAGCTCGTAGGCGATCTCGCCGTGGAGCGTGACGTCGACTCCGGCGAGTTCCGAGGCGTCGTCCACCCGGAAGCCAATCGTCTTGTCGATGGTCTTCCCGAGAACGTAGGCGAGACAGAACGAGTAGGCGAAGACTCCCGCGCTGGCGATGACCTGGACGGCGACCTGGCCGAAGCCGCCGCCGGTGAAGAGGCCGGTGTCGATCGCGAAGAAGCCGACGTAGATGGTGCCGATGAGGCCACCGACGAGGTGGATGCCGACGACGTCGAGGGAGTCGTCGAGGCGGAAGAGATACTTCAGCTCGATCGCCCAGCAGCAGATGGCGCCGGTGACGACACCGAGCAGCAGAGCCCACCCGGGGGTGAGGTTCGCACAGGCTGGGGTGATGGCGACGAGTCCGGCGATGGCGCCGGAGGCCGCACCGACGGCGGAGGGCTTCCCGCCCTTGACCTTCTCGATGACGAGCCAGCCGCAGATGGCCGCCGCTGTACATCCCAGCGTGTTGATGACGATGAGGCCAGCCCCTTCCATCTCATTCGTCCATTCCGCCCCAACGTTGAAGCCGAACCAGCCGAACCAGAGGATCGCTGCGCCGAGGACGACGAAGGGAACGTTGTGGGGACGGTGGCTTCCCTTGGCGAAGCCGAGGCGCGGCCCGAGGACGATGGCGAGGGCAAGGGCGGCCGCGCCGGCGTTCGTGTGGACTGCGAGCCCGCCCGCGTAGTCGATGACACCGGGGGCACCGAGCCAGCCGCCGAGCGCCTCGACCCATCCGCCGCCCCACACCCACGCGGCGATGGGGAAGTAGCCGAGGGTGGCAAAGGCGATGACGAAGACGATCCAGGGCCCGAATCGTGCACGGTCGGCGATGGCGCCGGAGATGAGGGCGACGGTGATGATGGCGAACGTGGCGCCGTAGGCGACCCCGACGAGGTCGACATTCGCGGTATCAGAGGCGACTGTCGAGGACAGGGCGAAGTCCGAGAACGGGTTGCCGGCGAAGCCGAGCTCCGAGCCGACGGATGACATGGCGTAGCCGTAGAGGATCCACAGCACGCTGACGATGCCGAGGGTGGCGAAGGACAGCATCATCATGGAGATGACGCTGCGGGCGCGGACGAGGCCGCCGTAGAAGAAGGCGACGCCGGGTGTCATGACGAGGACAAGCGCTGTGGCGATGACGCCGAACGCGATGCTTCCAGGGTCCATGGGAACTCCTATTCGATGGGGGAGGGCGTGAAGCTGTTAACTCCGCGATCTCCGCATCTCGACCGGACGCGGTGTGGCCGGTCGTTCATCACTGCGGCTGATGCCGTATGTGTGATGCGTGGAAGCGTAAAATTATCACCAGGTCGAAGTAAAGAGATGTCCACAATATGGGACTGATCGAGTCAGGTGTGGTGGGGGCTTGGACAGTACCCGGTCACGGCGAGCGCGCAGGCTCGCGCCTGCCCCACTGTCCGACTGTCTGCCCGACTTCCTGGCCGACCGACGTCGCGACTGCCGGTCTGACTGACCCGCCTGCACCTGGTCTACAGGTGGAGGCCGCGAGAAGTGGCCAAGGTGGGGGATGGGAGGGACGATGAGCCGGAGATGTAGGCGTCCACCTCGTGCGCGACGGCTCGGCCCTCGGCGATCGCCCAGACCACGAGGGAGGCGCCCCGCCCCGCGTCGCCTGCGACGAACACGCCTGGAAGATCCGTCGAGTAGTCGGAGGATCGCGCGATCAGGCTGCCCCGGCCGACGGGGAGATCCAGTCCCGACATGTTCGCATCGGTGCCCGTGAAGCCGAGTGAGAGAAGGACAAGGTCGGCCGGCAGATCTCGCTCGGTTCCGGGTGTGGGTATGCGCTGGCCGTTCGGCAGGATCTGGGTGTCGGCAACGCGGATCGCGCCGACCGAGCCGTCGCCCCGGTCAACGAATTCGACCGTCGAGGTGAGGAAGACGCGTTCGCCGCCCTCCTCGTGGGAGGGCTGCGTCTCGAAGAGCCGTGGATCGATGGGCCACGGCTCGTGGGGCGCCCGCTCATCCGGCGGGCGGATGCCGATGGCGACGTTCGTGACGGAGGCCGCTCCTTGGCGATGTGAGACGCCGATGCAGTCGGATCCCGTGTCGCCGCCGCCGAGGACGACGACATGCTTCCCGTCGGCGCGCACCTGCCCCTGCGGCGGGGCGCCTGCGACCTCCCGGTTGGAGCCGGTCAGGAACTCCATGGCCTGGTGGACCCCGTCGAGATGCCGGCCGGGGATGTCGAGATCCCGGGGGGCCAGGGCGCCCGTGGCGACGATGACGGCGTCAAAGCGCTCCCGCACCTCCGTCCAGGAGAGGTCGACGCCGATCTCGACGCCGGTGCGGAACCGGGTGCCCTCCGCCCTCATCTGATCAAGCCGAGCATCAATGATGTGCTTCTCGAGCTTGAAGTCGGGGATCCCGTAGCGCAGCAGTCCGCCGAGGCGGTCATCCCGCTCATAGACGACGACCGTGTGGCCCGCCCGGGTCAGCTGCTGGGCGGCCGCCAGGCCGGCCGGTCCGGAGCCGACGACGCAGACGCTTCTGTCCGAGAGGCGTCCGGGGATCTGCGGCGTCATCCCCCTCTCGACGATGTCATCCGCGAGCGCGCGCTCGATCGCCTTGATGGTGACCGGCGGTTGGTTGATGCCGAGCACGCAGGATGACTCGCAGGGTGCCGGGCAGATCCGTCCCGTGAACTCGGGGAAGTTGTTCGTCGCGAGGAGCCTCTCCGCACCCAGCCCGCTCAGGCCCTGCCGTGCATAATCGTTGAACTCCGGAATGATGTTCCCCAGAGGACACCCGGCCATGCAGAACGGCACGCCGCAGTCCATGCACCTGCTCGCCTGGCGCTTGAGGAGGGCGCCGTCGGTGCGGCGCTCCCGAATCTCGCGGTAGTCGGCGATGCGGACGGGCACGGGCCGGTTCGGCGGGAGCTCGCGCTCGCGATATGTGAGAAAACCATGCGAGTCAGCCATGGGTCACCTCCAGGATCTGTGCCCACGTCTGCGCCCCGTTCGGGTCCTCGCCGCGCTCGCGGGCTTCGGAGCGCACCTGCGTGACGAGGGCCCAATCCTTCGGAACGATCTTCGTGAAGCGGTGCCAATCGGGTGAGATGAGGAGCTCTGAGGCCAGTCCCGACCCCGTCGCGTTGACGTGCTCCGTAAGCAGGTCGGAGAGTTCATCGATATCCGCGGCGGTCAGCTGCTGGCAGGCGAGCTCGCTGCGCGCCTCGCGGTTGATGAGCCTCTCGTCGAGGTCGAGAACGTAGGCGCATCCGCCCGACATGCCCGCACCGAGGTTGCGGCCCGTCGGTCCGAGGATGACGGCGGTGCCGCCGGTCATGTACTCGAGTGCGTGATCGCCCGCGCCCTCGCAGACCGCGGTCGCTCCCGAGTTGCGGACGAGGAAGCGTTCGCCGACGATCCCGCGGAGGAACATCCTGCCGCTCGTCGCGCCGTATCCGATGACGTTCCCGGCAATGACGTTCTCGTGGGCGGTGAGGGGCGACTGGGGGTGCGGGGCGATCGTGATCGTCCCGCCGGACAGGCCCTTGCCCACATAGTCGTTCGCGTCGCCGAGCAGGCGCAGCGTGATCCCGCGGGGCAGGAAGGCGCCGAGGGACTGTCCCGCTGAGCCGTCGAGATGAAGGGTGATCGTGCCGGGCCCGAGACCGTTGTCGCCGTGGCGCCGCGTGAGATCCCCGCCCAGCATCGTTCCGATCGCCCGGTCCGTGTTCTTGATCGAGAAGGACCCCTCGTACCTGCCCTCGTTGGCGATCGCCGACCAGACGTCGGCCTCGATCCGGCTGTCGAGCTGGTCGTCCAGCTCGTGATCCTGCGGCTCCGTGCGGCGGAGTGGCCCGTCGCCGAGGACGGCGAAGATGGGAGAGAGGTCGAGACCGTCTGTCTTCACGTGCCTGATCGCCTCGTCGACCTCGAGGACATCGGCGCGGCCGATCGCCTCATCGAGGGTGCGGAAGCCGAGTTCGGCGAGAATCTCCCGCACCTCGGATGCGATGAAGCGGAAGAATGTTTCGACGAACTCCGGCTGGCCCGAGAACCGGGCCCGCAGCTCAGGATTCTGCGTGGCGACCCCGACCGGGCACGTGTCGAGATGGCACTTGCGCATCATGATGCAGCCCGAGACGACGAGCGGTGCCGTGGCGAACCCGAATTCCTCGGCGCCGAGCAGAGCACCGATGATGACATCCCGCCCGGTCTTGAGGGAACCGTCGACCGTGAGGGTGACCCGGCCCCGCAGCCTGTTCATGCGCAGAGTCTGCTGCGCCTCGGCCAGTCCGATCTCCCAGGGGATGCCGGCATGCCCGAGCGAATTGATCGGCGCCGCGCCCGTCCCGCCGTCGAAGCCGGAGATGAGGATGACATCGGCCTTCGCCTTCGCGACGCCTGCGGCGACGGCTCCGATGCCCGACTGGGCGACGAGCTTGACGTTGATGCGGGCGCGGCTGTTCGCCCTCTTGAGATCGAAGATCAGTTGCTTGAGATCCTCAATCGAATAGATGTCGTGGTGCGGGGGCGGGGAGACGAGCCCGATGCCGGGCGTCGAGCCGCGCGTCGCGGCGATCCACGGGTACATCTTCTTCCCGGGCAGTTGGCCGCCCTCGCCCGGCTTGGCGCCCTGCGCCATCTTGATCTGGATGTCATCGGCGTGGGTGAGGTACATCGAGGTGACGCCGAACCGGCCGGACGCGACCTGCTTGATCGCCGAGCGCCGCTCGGGATCGAGAAGCCGCTCGAGATCTTCTCCGCCCTCGCCGGTGTTCGACTTGCCGCCGATCCGGTTCATGGCGACGGCGAGGGTCTCGTGTGCCTCGGCTGAGATGGAGCCATAGCTCATCGCCCCCGTCTGGAAACGGGCCATGATCGACTCGATGGGCTCGACCTCGTCGATGCTGATCGGGGTGCGCGCCTTGAACGCGAAGAGTCCGCGGAGCGTCTTGAGCTCTCGCGCCTGATTGTTGATGAGCTGGGTGTACTCGCGGAAGATGTCGAACTGCCCGGTCCGTGTCGCGTGCTGGAGCTTGAAGACCGTCTCGGGGGTGAAGAGATGGACTTCGCCGTCCGGGCGCCACTGGTGCTCTCCACCCGGGGTGAGCCGGCGGTGGGCGTGCGCCGCAGTCTCCGCCTGGTAGCCGAACGCGTGGCGAGCCCGGGCATCCTTCTCGATCTGATCGAGCCCGATGCCGCCCAGCCGAGAGGGCGTGCCGGTGAAGTAAGGGTCGATGACCTCGGGGGAGAGTCCGACCGCCTCGAAGGTCTGGGCGGCGATGTAGGAGCCGATCGCGGAGATCCCCATCTTCGACATGATCTTGAGGACGCCCTTGCCGAGGGCCTGGATGAGGTTGGCGACCGCGGTGTCGGGATCGACCTGGATCTCTCCCGTGTGCGAGAGCTGCTCGGCCGACTCCATGGCGAGATAGGGGTTGACCGCGCTCGCCCCGTAGCCGAGAAGGAGCGCGATGTGATGGACCTCCCGGGCATCGCCGGCCTCGACGACGAGGCCGACCCTCATCCGACGACCGGTGCGGATGAGGTGCTGGTGGACGGCAGAGACGGCGAGAAGCGACGGCACCGGAACGCGAAGGCTGTCCGAATCCCGGTCGGAGAGCACGATGTAGTGCGCGCCATCCTCAATCGCCTCGTCAACCTCGTCGAAGAGCTCGGTGAGGCGCTCCTCCAGTGAGCCTGTGAAGAGGAGAGACAGGGTGACGGTGCGCCGGGAGCCGGGGGAGCGGTCGATCCGCTTGATCTTCGCGAGCTCGTCGTTCGTCAGCACCGGGAAGTTCGTGATGATCTGACTCGCGTGCATGGGCGTCGCTGAGAGCAGGTTGCGGACCGGGCCGATCCCCGAACGGAGCGAGGTCACGAGGGCCTCCCGAATCGAGTCGAGCGGCGGATTGGTCACCTGGGCAAAGGCCTGGGAGAAGTAATCGAAGAGCAGGCGAGGGCGCGCGGAGAGGACGGCGATCGGAACGTCGGAGCCCATGGCGGCTACAGGCTCCGCGCCCGTTGTCGCCATCGGCCCGATGAGGACCTTGAGGTCCTCCTCCGTGTATCCGAACGTGCGCTGGCGCCGCACAACAGACGCGAGAGTATGGGCCACGTGCTCACGGTCGGGCAGGTCCGCGAGGTCAATCCTCGAGGACTCGAGCCACTCGCCCCAGTTCTCCATCGTCGCGATCTCGAGCTTGACCTGGTCGGAGTCGAGGACCAGCCCCTTCTCCGTGTCGATGAGGAGCATCTCGCCCGGCTTGAGGCGCCCGCGCGCCTCGATCATGTGCGGCGGGATGTCGGGGAGGACGCCGGTCTCGGATGCACAGATGACGAGCCCATCCGTCGTCCTCATCCACCTGCTCGGCCGCAGACCGTTGCGGTCGAGCGTGGCGCCGACGAGGGATCCGTCCGTGAAGCAGATCGCCGCGGGGCCGTCCCACGGCTCCATGAGGAGCGAGTGGAACTCGTAGAAGTCCCGCAGCTCACGAGGAAGGTCGGTCGCCGACTCCCATGCCTGGGGCACCATCATCATGACGGCGTGGGGCAGTGACCTCCCGGCGAGCGTGAGAAGCTCAAGGGCCTCATCGAACGACCCGGAGTCCGAGAGCGCAGCCGACAGTGTCGGGAGCAATGGCGCCATATCGCCGAGGAGATCCGACTGAAGGTCAGAATCCCTGGCCTTCATCCACTGCCGGTTCCCGCGCACTGTATTGATCTCGCCGTTGTGCGCGATCATCCGCAGCGGCTGGGCCAGGGGCCACGAGGGGAACGTATTGGTCGAGAAGCGGGAGTGGACGATGGCGAACCTCGTGGCGAAGCGCGGGTCGGAGAGGTCTGGGTAGAACGGCTCCAGCTGCAGCGTCGTCACCATTCCCTTGTACGTGATGGTCCTGCTCGACAGCGAGACCGGGTAGGCGTCGACGGTGTTCTCCATGCGCTTCCGCAGGCGGAACGCCCGTCGGTCCAGGTCGACGCCGAACAGTCCGTCGGGATGGGAGACGAAGAGCTGGGAGATATGCGGCATCGCCTCACGCGCCTGGGTGCCGAGATGCGACGGATCGATCGGCACGTCCCGCCACCCGATGACGGTCAGCCCCTCCTCGTCCGCCAGGGCCTCGATCGCCGAGATTGAGGCGGCTCGCTCCTCGGTGGAGGTGGGAAGGAAGATGAGGCCGGTGGCGTAGCCGCCTGCCGGAGGCAGGTCCATATCGCATAGTGCTCGGAAGAGGTCATCCGGCACCTGGGTGAGAATGCCCGCGCCGTCACCGGTGCCCGCGTCGGAGCCGACGGCGCCACGATGCTCGAGATTGCGAAGGGCGCTGAGAGCGCGTTCGACGACATCGTGTCCAGCCGAGCGGCGCAGCGTCGCAACCATCGCGATCCCGCACGCATCCTTGTCGAAACAAGGATCAAAGAGGGCTTCCGCTTGGGGAAGTGATGACCGATCCATGGGGAACCTCCCAGTTTGTCCCAGAACAGTCTGACACGAAGTAAGGGTAGACGAAAAGAGCTGGCGCTCAGTATTTGCGGAGAGGGTTGGCCGTATCTTGAGCGCGGGCATGGCCGATATGGGAGCAGGGCCTCCTGAGACGCGCATGAGCGTCCACTGCTGCGAGCAGGCGGAGCGGCGGGCGCCAGCCACAAGCAGGGACGTGACCGGCCGAGCCATCAACCCGCCCGCGCCCCAGTTCTGGCATATCCTTGGACGCGTGCATCTCAAACAGCTGACTCTTCGCGGTTTCAAGTCCTTTGCGACCGCGACGACACTGACCTTTGAGCCCGGCATCAACTGTGTCGTCGGCCCGAATGGGTCGGGAAAGTCGAACGTGGTCGATGCCCTTGCGTGGGTCATGGGTGAGCAGGTGGCGAAGACGCTCCGCGGCGGCTCCATGGCCGATGTCATCTTCGCCGGCACAGCGAACCGCCCCGCCCTCGGCCGGGCCGAAGTCTCGCTCACCATCGACAATTCGGATGGGGCGCTGCCGATCTCCTATACCGAGGTGACGATCTCCCGCACCCTGTTCCGCTCGGGCGGGTCCGAGTACGCGATCAACGGCTCACCGGTCCGCCTGCTTGACATCCAAGAGCTCCTCTCCGACACCGGCATGGGGCGGGAGATGCACGTCATCGTCGGCCAGGGCAGGCTCGATGCCGTCCTCCAGGCGACCCCTGAGGAGCGCCGCTCCTTCATCGAAGAGGCCGCCGGCGTTCTCAAGCATCGCCGGCGCAAGGAGAAGGCGCTCCGCAAGCTCGAGTCGATGACGGGCAACCTCAACAGGCTCTCCGATCTCACAGCCGAGCTGCGCAGGCAACTCGGCCCCCTCGCACGCCAGGCACAGGCCGCCCGCAGCGCCCAGGTCATCCAGGCCGAGGTGCGCGACGCGCAGGCCCGCCTGCTCGCCGACGATATCGCCCAGGTCCAGGCTCGCCTCAGCGCGGCAGTCGAGGACGAGTCGAGGCTGCGGGCAGAGCGTGAGACACTCGCGGCCCAGCGCAGCGCCGTGCGAGACGAGGTCGCCAAGCTCGAGGAGCAGAGGGCGAAAGCGAATCCCGTCATCGCCGACCTCACCGAGTCATGGCAGCGTCTGTCGACGCAGGCTGAGCGCTTCACGTCGCTCGTCAGCCTTGCGGGGGAGCGCGCACGCGCGCTCTCCGTCCAACCCGAATCCCAGCGCAGGGAGAGCCCGGAGGAGCTCCGCTCCCGCGCCGCCTCCATCCGAGCCGACGAGACAGACCTCCAGCACGCGAAGGAGCGCGCCGAACACGCACTTCAGGAGGCGGTCGACAGGCGTGCGAAGGCCGAGGACGTCGAGCGTGAGCTCGATAGGGAGATCTCCGCGCTGTCCCGTGCGATCGCCGATCGGAGGGAGGACGCGGCCCGGCTGTCCGGCCGCATCGTCACCGCAGCCTCCCGGGTCGAATCCCTCACCGAGGAGAAGGATCGCGTCGAATCAGCGCGCCAGTCGGCACTCGAGCGGGAGGCCGACGCCCAGGCGAAGGTCGCCGCCGCCGAGGAGGCGATCGTCGCCCACGACGGCGGAAACGACGAGCTGTCGAAGGATTACGAGGAGCTCGCGGGGATGCTTGCCGCCGCCAAGCAGGCACTCGCCGAGGCCCGCGACGAGCAGTCGGAGGCCAGGGGTAGGCGCGACATCTCCCAGACCCGTGCTGAGACCCTCATGCTCTCCCTCGAACCCGAGGACGGGTCGGCCGGCGTGCTCGACAGTGTTCCAGGCATCACCGGTTGGCTCCGTGAATCCCTCGACGTGGCGGAAGGATGGGAGGCGGCCGCCGAGGCGGCGCTGGGCGACACCGCCAAGGCCCTGACCGCCGAGGACGTCGATGCCGCCATCGCCGCCATCCGCCACGTCCGCGACGGCGAGAGCGGCCGCGTCGTCATCGCTGTCAGGACCACCGCAGGACAGGGCGCCGACCAGACAGTCGGGGCCTCCGACCGCACCCTCGATGACGCTGCGCGGGCCGCCCTTGCGTCCGTCGGCATCGACGAGGGTGACGCCGTACTCGCGTCCGACGCGGTGACGGGATGGCCGGGGCTCGACCGCGCGCTCGCGGGCACTATTCTCGCCGCTGATCTCACCCTCGCGGGCAGGCTCGTCGCCGCCGGCGCACCGCGGGTCGTCACCCGTGATGGGGACTCGATCGGGCCGGATGCCGCGAGCGGCGGCGCAGTCGCCGAGGCGTCGATCCTCGCCCGACAGGCCGCGGCACGCGCCGCCCGCGCCGAGGCGGAGACGGCCGTCAAGGATCTTGCCGCGGCAGGGGTCCGGGTCGCGAAGTCCCAGGCCGACCTCGATGACATTGAGGGCCGGGCGGCGGCTGCGAGGGCTGAGATGCACGCGAGGGATTCGCAGCTGGCGGCGTCCACAGCCGAGCTTGGCGTGCTGCGCCAGTCGCTCACCGCGGCGCGCGCCGAGGTTGAGAGGAATACGGCGCGGCTCGAGAAGATCGCTCTCGAGCTTGCGTCCCGGAGGGAGGAGCTCGCCTCCCTCGAGGCGGACCAGAAGGCACAGGACACGGACCCGAAGGAGCTCGAGGAGCGGCTCGCCCACGCCCAGGAGAGGAAGACCGCGCGCCACGCCGAGACGGTCGCGGCCCGATCCGGCGAGACGGAAGGACGCCTCGCGCTTAGGATCGCCCAGGAGCGCGTCTCCGTCATCTCCGGCAAGGCCGATGCGCTTGAGCGCCATGCTCGCGCCGAGGAGGCGCGGCTCATCGAGGAGCAGCGCCGCCAGACCCGACGCGCCCACCACGCCCGCATCGCACTCCAGGTCGCCGAACTCGCGGGACGCACGCTCGAGCGGGTCGAATCCGCTCGAGATACGGCGGCACGGCTGCGCCGGGAGGCGGAGTCCGGCCGTGCGGACCGGGACGCGGCCCTCATCGAGGCGCGCAGGCGACTCGATGAGGTCGATGCCCGCATCGCCGAGGTGGATGATGCGGTGAACAGGCGCGATGTGGCTCGCGCCGAACAGCGGATCCGCCTCGACCAGCTCGAGGAGCGGGCACGCGCCGACCTCAGCATGGGCGCCGATGAGCTCGTGGCCGAGTTCGGCCCCCTCGTCGATGTTCCGACCGACGAGGGCTCTGTGCCGTACGTGCGCGAGGAGCAGCAGAAGCGGCTCGACCAGGCGCAGAAGAAGCTGGCCCGGCTCGGCAGGATCAACCCTCTCGCCCTCGAGGAGCACGCGGCCTTGGAGGAGCGGCATACCTATCTGTCGGACCAGCTCGATGACCTGCGCAGGTCGAAGGCCGACCTCATCCAGATCGTCGCCGACATCGATGAGCGGGTGCAGTCCGTGCTGACGGACGCCTACCGAGATGTCCAGGAGGCATTCGTCCACGTGTTCAGCACGCTCTTCCCCGGCGGGGAGGGCAGACTCGTTCTCACGGGCGATGATCCGCTGACGGCCGGACTCGAGATTGAGGCGAGACCTCCCGGCAAGCGGGTGAAAAGACTGTCGCTCCTCTCGGGTGGCGAGCGGTCGCTCACGGCGCTGGCGTTCCTCGTCGCCATCTTCAAAGCCCGACCGTCGCCGTTCTACGTCCTCGATGAAGTCGAGGCCGCACTCGACGACATCAACCTCGGCCGGATGCTGACGATGTTCAAGGAGCTGCAGGACTCCTCGCAGCTCATCGTCATCACCCATCAGAAGCGGACGATGGAGATCGCCGACACCATCTACGGGGTGGCGATGCGGGAGCACGGCGTCTCGACCGTCATCTCACAGCGTTTGAAGGATCTGCGGCCCAATGAGGCAGTTTGATGACAATTTGGTCACTCGGCGCGTCCCCAGGTCGATAAAACCCGAGGTCACGGCCATACTAGGACCGTGACCCTTGGAATGATCATGGCCGCTTTCGGCCTCGCCGCTCTCATCGTCGCGGTCGTCATGCTCGTGCGCCGCGACCCCGACGCGGCGCAGGTGTGGGATGAGTCGCGCAGCTTCGTCCAGGAGTCCTACACGGCTTTCCGCAACAAGGAGCTCGGCAGCCTCGAGGACAGCATCGACGACGTCTCGCTCGGCGACTTCTTCACTCCAGATGACAGGAAGCGCCTGAGCTGACTGTGCCTCCCGGTGGGAGGCACAGTGGACGATCTTGATGCGTCGTCAGTCGAGGATCTCCCGGAGGAGCCTCGTCACCCGAGCCTGAAGGTCATCCCGAATGTCCCGCACGGCCTCAATCGGCTGACCCGCGGGGTCTGGGACATCCCAGTGTTCGTAGCGTTTCCCAGGGAAGGCCGCCTCATCCTGCCTGACCCCCATGGTGACAACGACATCAGCCGCATCGACCACGCTCGTGTGCACGGGCTTGGGGTACGGAGCATCGAGCGAGATGCCCCGCTCGGCAAGCGCCTGGACGGTGATCGGGCTGACCTCTCCCGTCGGGTGGGTGCCAGCTGACCGGACGTGGACCCGGTGTCCCGAGAGGTGCTCGGCGAGCGCCGCGGCCAGCTGGGATCTGCCCTCGTTGCGGACGCAGATGAAGAGAATCTCGGGAATCCTCTTCGGGATTCGACCCTCTGCCTGTGCGCGGGCAATCAGAAGCTCCCGTGAGCGGCTGCGGATCAGAACTGGCAGGTGAAGGGCGATTGGCGCGTCCTTCGCTCGGTTCCAGACGCCGATGACGGTCTCCTGCACCTCCTGTGGGGAGAAGCTATCGCTGTAGACATAGGTGAGGTCGTCGATGATGCCGGTGACGAAGCCGGGGCGCTCCTCTGTCATGTCGTGTCCGACCGTGTCAGGCCGTGACCAGAGCTCGCTCGAGGAGATCCTCGACGCGGGCTCGGATGTCATCGCGGATTCTGCGGACCGTCTCGATCGGCTGATCCGCAGGATCGTCGATCGGCCAGTCCTCGTAGCGAGTACCCGGGAAGATCGGGCAGCTCTCGCCGCACCCCATGGTGATGACCCAGTCGGAAGCCTTGACGTCGGCGGGATCGAGTTTGGAGGGGGTGGAGGTCGGCTTGAGGCCGATCTCCTCGAGGACGGCGACGGCTTCGGGATGGGCTTCGGAGGCGGGCTCTGTTCCGGCGGACAGAATTGTCACATGCTCAGGTGCGAGCGACTGCGCGATTGCGGCCGCGATCTGCGAGCGTCCGGCGTTCTTGCGGCAGGCGAAGAGGATCGTGGTCGGCTTATCGGTCATGGGTGACTCCTGGTGTTCGTGACCCACGAGGGTGTGGGCGAGATCGAGAAGGTTCGTATCGAACGAGGGGGAGATGGAGTAATAGCTCCACTTGCCGTGCCTCTCCCTGCCGAGGATCCCCGCATCGACCAGTTTCGCGAGGTGGTGCGAGACGGTGGACTGCGAGATTCCGAAGGCTTCGGGGATGTAACTGGCGCAGACGGGTGACGGGGCAGAGCTGTGAACGAAGAGCGCAAGCTGAAGGCGAGTGACATCGCCGAGAGCTTTGAAGATCTCGGCGAGCGGCCGCGCAGCGTCGCTGTCCGCCACCGCCGGAGCGGTGTACAGCTCAGGTTTACAGGTCATGGCTCGATGATAGAACAACGTATCGATATTTGTCGATGCGTAATTCGGACATGGTGTGAGCCATCGTCGGCGGCGCCGCCGCGCTGCTCTCTTGGAGGCGATGCATCCGCTGGCCAACGCTGTCCGTGCCCGCTCACGAGGGGTCTGGACCGGGCCGTACGAGCCCGACAATGCCCAGGCCTTTCGTCCCCTCACGGGCGGCCGGTCCAGGTCTACTGTTCAAACATGACTGATTCAATCGTGGTTGAAATGAGGCGGGATCCCCCTCATGCGATGGAGGACTCCCTGCGGATCCTCAGCGCGATCTCTGATCCCGTGCGATGGTCGGTCCTCCGACGCCTCAGCCTGAAGGACGAATGTGTCTGTGACCTCCAGGAAGCCCTGGACGTAGCGCCGAATCTACTCAGCTACCACCTCAAGGTCCTGCGCGACGCGAACCTGGTGACGGCGACGCGACGAGGTCGCTGGATGGACTACGCTCTTGCGCCGGGCGTCTACGACACCCTGATCGCCGCGCTGCCTGTGAATTCTGCTGACGAAAGCGATTCCGCCTGCTCTTCGGAGCAGGTCGTCAACAGTCCCCAGGGTGGGGTGAGTCGCTGATGGCAACGACCACGAGCGCTGTCACCGGCCGCCGCCTCGCAGCTCGTCTCGCGCTCGGCACCGCCGCTTGGGTAGGCCTCTACGCCCTGAACGAGGTTCTCTGGGACGTCATCTTCGCCCAGTGGCTCGGCCTGGATTTGGACGACCGGACTGTAGGCGCGTTCCATTTCTTCTTCTATGACGTCGCGAAGATCTTCCTCCTCCTCGCGGGAATGATCTTTGCGATCGGACTGCTGCGGACAACGCTTCGACCGGAGCGCATCCGAGCATTCCTCGAGAGCAAGCCCCTGTGGGCGGCGCTTCTGCTCGCGGCGATCTTCGGGGCTGCGACTCCCTTCTGCTCCTGCAGCTCCATCCCCCTCTTCATCGGATTCGTCGGCGCAGGAATTCCCCTGGCAGTGACACTCACGTTCCTCATTGCGTCGCCCTTGGTCAACGAGGTCGCCGTGGTGCTCTTGGCCGACACGTTCGGGCTCGCGAACACGATCGCCTACATTGCCGCAGGACTCACTGCCGCAGTCGTGATCGGCGCCGTGCTCAGCAGATTCGATCTGGACCGCTGGGTGGAGCCATTCGTCTTCAACTCTCCCGTTGGCCGCTTGGGTGTCGACGGGGCGAAGCCGACCCTGCGCGAGCGAGTCGACGCCGCCAAGGAAGAGACCGCGGACATCTTCGGTCGAGTATGGAAGTGGGTCATCCTCGGCGTCGGAATCGGTGCAGGTATCCACGGCTGGGTGCCGACCGACTTCTTCGCGGAACACGCCGGACCTGACAATCCGTTCGCGGTCGTTCTTGCCACATTCGCCGGGGCACCTCTCTACGCCAATGCCGCAGGCGTCATTCCCATTGCCGAGGCGCTGTGGGATAAGGGAATGGCGCTCGGCACGGTCTTCTCATTCATGATGGCGACGGTCGCGCTGTCTCTGCCCGAGTTCATCCTGCTCAAGCAGGTCCTCAAGCCGAGGCTGCTCGTCATCTTCTTCGGATCGGTCAGCCTCGCCATCATGGTGATCGGCTTTGCCTTCAACATGTTCGTCTGACTATCAAACCAACCAACTGATCGAAAGGATCATCATGCACATCAAAGTCCTCGGCCCAGGCTGCAAGAACTGCGTCAATCTCGAGAAGAACGCGAGGGCGGCCCTCGACGAGATGAACCTCGAGGCGGAGATCACGAAGGTCACCGACTACTCCGAGATTGCCTCGTACGGCATTATGTCGACACCGGGCCTCGTGGTGGACGAGAAAGTTCTCGTCTCCGGCCGTGTCCCGAAGGCGGCAGAGATCAAGGAGCTCCTGACGGAACTCGCCTGACCTCTCCGAGAGTTCCCTGCCCCCTCGGGAGCAGGGAACTTTCTCGTTTCGCCCTGCAAGGTCGAGCCGCCCCAACGTGCTCGATTCCAGGCCAGCGGTGTCCTGAGGCAGACCTTCGGGCGGTGGCGATTCGCATCTGACAATGCGAATCGCTGACGCTCCCGACGCGCCCTCTCTTCCCATCTCTCAATGGGATAATGGTCCGGTCGATACCAGAGAAACGGAGGGGCAGATGCCGGAGCACGTTGATTTCCGTACCGGTGAGGGGTTGTCGGAGCTTGTCCAGCTTGCCGAGGAAATGGCTTCGAACCGATCGATTCTCGGCATCACTGGTGCCCCCGGAGCCGGCAAGTCGACCCTCTCAGGCAGGCTCGTCGCTGCGCTCGACGGCCGGGCGGTTGTCGCGGGTATGGACGGGTTCCATCTGACCAATGATGAGCTCCTCAGGCTGGGTCGGCGCGACCGCAAGGGTGCGCCCGACACGTTCGACGTGCACGGTTACATGGCCATGCTCTGGCGGATCAGAAACGAACCGGGTGACATCTACGCGCCCGAGTATCAGCGAGGAATCGGCCACTCGATCGCGGGCGCGATCCGCGTCCCCGCCGACACTCCTCTCGTCATCACCGAAGGTAACTACCTGCTCCTCGACGAAGGGCTGTGGTCCAGCGTCCGGGGACTGCTCGACGAGGTCTGGTACGTCGAGGTGCCCGAGGAGATACGGGTCGAGCGTCTCATCGCGCGGCACATCGAGTCGGGCAAAGATCCCGAGCGGGCGCGCGCGTGGACCTTGGGTCCCGATCAGGCCAATGCCGAGCTGGTCGCCCAGCATCGGGACCGCGCCGACAGGATCATCACCCTCGACTGAGGGGGAGCAACCGGGCACGACTGTCCGGCCAGCACTCTAATCAGCCGGCCACCCGGTCGCGGGAGGCGATGAAGGCATCGACGCACGCATCGACATCGGCTGTCGAGTGGGCTGCGGAGAGCTGGACGCGGATGCGGGCCCGACCCGTGGGCACGACCGGGTACGAGAACGCGATGACATAGACGCCGAGCTTGAGCATGTCCTCCGCAATCGCGCTCGCCTGCCGCGCACCGTCCTCGCCGGGGAACATGACGGCGACGATCGGGTGCGATCCCGGGAGCAGGTCGAAGCCAGCCTCCGTCATCCGGGCACGGAAATGCTCGGCGTTCTCCGCAAGACGCTCGCGCAGATCATCGCCCTCGCGGGCGATGCGAAGAGCCGTCCGTGCGCCTGCAACGAGGGATGGCGCCACCGCGTTCGAGAAGAGATAGGGACGGCCGCGCTGCTTGAGCAGGGCGACGACCTCGGCCGTACTCGCGACGAAACCGCCGGAGGCTCCGCCGAGCGCCTTGCCGAGCGTGCCGGTGATGATGTCGACCCGATCGGTCAGACCGGCACGCGCGGGCGTGCCCGCGCCGCAGGGGCCGATGAGGCCGGTCGCGTGAGAGTCGTCGACTGCGACGACGGCGCCGTACTGCTCAGCGAGCGCGGTGATCTGCTCGAGCGGTGCGAAGTAGCCGTCCATGGAGAAGACGCCGTCCGTGACGATGAGGATGCGGCGGGAGCCCTGGGCGTCCTGGAGGCGCTGCTCCAGCTCCTCCATGTTCCTGTTCTCGTACCGGAATCTCTTCGCCTTCGACAGGCGGACACCGTCGATGATCGAGGCGTGGTTGAGGGAGTCGGAGATGACGGCATCCTCGTCGGTGAGGAGCACCTCGAACAGGGCCCCGTTCGCGTCGAAGGCCGACGGGAAGAGGATCGCATCCTCCATTCCGACGACGTCGGCGATCTCCTTCTCCAGCTCGCGATGCTCGGCGTGGGTGCCGCAGATGAAGCGAACCGAGGCCGTGCCGAATCCCATTGCGTCGAGGCCGCGATGGGCGGCGGCGACGACGTCGGGGTGGTTGGCGAGGCCGAGATAGTTGTTGGCACAGAAGTTGAGGGCAGGTCCCTGGATGGTCATGATGTGGGCGCCCTGCGGTGAGGTGAGGAGCCGCTCGCGCTTCGTCAGGCCGGCTGCCTCGATCTGGTCCAGCTCGTCTCTCAGCTGGTCACCGAAATTCATCATGCGTTTCTCCAATCGATGAGGACTTTGCCTGCGGAGCCGGATGCGGCTGCCTCGAAGGCCCGCTCCCATTCGGCCGCGGGGAATCTGTGGGTGATGAGGGTGCGGAGCGCTTCGCGCAGCGGCTCCGAGGAGAGGAGGATCGTCGTCGCCGTGTACCACGTGTCGAACATCTGCCGGCCATACACGCCCTTGATCGTGAACATGCGGGTGATGACCCGATTCCAGTCGATCTCGTACGGCGAGGCGGGCAGGCCGAGCATGGCGATCTTCCCGCCGTGGGTGAGGCTGTCGATGATGGAGGCCATCGCCCTCGGGCTGCCCGACATCTCGAACGCCACATCGAAGCCCTCCCTCATGCCAAGCCGCTCCTGTACCGATGCGAGGCTCTCCTCGGCAGGATTGACGAGCTCGACGGCCCCGTAGTCCTCGAATGCCCTCCGGGCGAGCTCCAGTCGGGGTTCGGCGATGTCGGTGAGGACGACATGGCGCGCACCGGAGTGCCGGGCGATGAGGGCGGACATGATGCCGATCGGGCCCGCCCCGGTGATGATAACGTCCTCGCCGGTGAGCGGATATTGGAAAGCCGTGTGGACGGCGTTGCCGAACGGGTCGAAGATCGCACCCAGCTCGGGATCGATCTCCGGGGGCTGCACCCAGACATTGTGTGCGGGCACGGTCACGTATTCGGCGAAGGCGCCGTCCCGATCGACACCGATCGAGGAGGTGCGGATGCACATGTGGTGGCGCCCGCCGCGGCAATTGCGGCACCGGCCGCATACGACATGACCCTCGACGGAGACGAGGTCGCCGACCCGAAGGACATCGGCGCGATCATCCTGCTCGACTCCGTCGCCGAGCTCGACGATCTCACCGAAGAATTCATGTCCGATGATCTGTCCGGGGGAGACGTGCTCAGCGGCGAAATCGTCCCAGGACAGGATGTGGAGGTCGGTGCCGCACAGCCCCGCCCATTGAACCTTGATCTTGACCTCGCCGGTTCCGGGCGAGGGTTCGGGAACATCTGTCAGCTCCAAGCCGGGCCCGCTGGCCGGCTTGATGAGAGCACGCATACCTACCTCCTTGTAGCGATGGGACCACACTAGCGGGAAAGGGGCGGGATCTTCGCGGGGGAGCGAACACGCCTAGCGCTGCGTAGAGGCCGCGACGTTCTTGCGTGCGACTTGAGATTGACCTCGGGGGGATCAGGGGAAAGGGTCCGCCGGAATCTGGCCGATGCAGTTGATAAAGTCCAGATGGCAGTGAACATCAAAGGAGATCCAGTTGGGTAGAAGACCGCAGAAGCTCGAGCTGACTTGGTTCAACAAGGACAAGGCGCTCATCCCAACAGAAACCGGAAAGTACGGCTACACCTGGGTCGACCCGCGGGATCCCCGGTACTGCGAAACTCATACTCTTATCTATGGTGAGGCGGTTGTGGGCACTCAGGCCCCTAAAGAGGAGGGCAGGACGTATTCCGACCGAGCCGACCTCGAACCGACGGATGACAACCTTCTAATTCTCGGAGAGTCGGGCGATGTCCTGGAAGCCCTGACCAGAGTTCCTGAACTCGCAGAGAAGTACGTTGGCAAGGTTAAGTGCATCTACATCGATCCGCCCTTTAACACTGCCCAGACTTTCGCCAACTACGAAGACAATCTCGAGCACTCCATCTGGCTGACGATGATGCGGGACCGTCTCATCCACCTGCGAAGGCTGCTCTCGGATGAGGGGTCGATCTGGGTGCATCTGGACGACGTTGAAAACCATCGGATGCGAGTCTTGATGGACGAAGTGTTTGGGGCAGAGAATTTCAAAGCGGAAGTCGTATGGCAAAAGGCCGATTCTCCTCGTTCGGACGCGAGAGGCTTCTCCTCAGATCACGACGTGATAATGGTCTATGGCCGTTCTGTTTCGACAAGGCTTAAGAGGATGGAGCGGACTGCGGTAGAAAACGCCAGATTCTCCAATCCAGACAATGACCAGCTCGGGGCATGGTGGGATGGGGACCCAACTGCCCCAGGTGCATCAACGCACCAGGGAATGGTCTACGCGATACAGCATCCAATAACTGGGCACTTAGTTTACCCTGCACCCGGCCGACACTGGACGTTTGGGCAAACCGATGTTCTCGACATCATGCGCGGCTGGGCGCCGTACGAGCTTAGACAGATCGACGACGCCGAAGAACGCGCGCGTCGATGTGGAGTTGCTCTTGAGGAAGTGCGAAAGGACGTGCCGGCAATTGTCTTGGGTATTCCGTTGGACGAAGCCAGGCTCGCAGCTCGAAAGCGTCTTGCCGACGGCGATTGGCCAACTCTAGTTCTGCGAGGCCAAGGGGGGACCGGTGGCATCGGACGCAAGGCGTATCCGCCCGCGCAGGGTCAACCTCCTCGGACATGGTGGCCAAACACGGAGGTCGGGCATAATCGCACGGCGAAATCGGAAATCAAGGCGTTATTCCCGGACGAGATTCCCTTCTCCACGCCAAAGCCTGAGCGGCTTCTTGAGAGAATTATCCATATCGCCACAGAGCCGGGCGATATCATTCTCGATGTCTTCGCCGGATCAGGAACTACGGCTGCTGTCGCACAGAAGACGGGCCGCCGGTGGATCACGTGTGAGTTGGTGCAAGATACCTTGAGGCGTTTCACGCAACTGAGGCTGGAGAAGGTTGTGAGAGGTGAGGACCCCGGCGGAATCACTGTCACGGCCGGGGAGAGAGTCGATGCGACAGAGGAAGGTTTGCCTGAGGGCCTCACGGCTGAAGAGGCACAGAAGCTGACATCTCTCTTGAATAAGGCGATCCGAGATTCCGATGAGCTCAAGAGTTCAGAGGATATTCGTGCTCTGAAGGCGCGTGTGAAGACCAGGAAGTATCCGGATGCGATCAACTGGCGTGGAGGAGGAGCGTTCAGAACGGCGCGTCTTTCACCAAGTTGCTTTGACTACGACCCTGAGGTTGGACTTGTCGTGCTGACGGCGGCCGCGACCGGTGAGGTTCTGATCAACTCGATTGCTGCGAATCTGAACTTCCGCCTGACTCCGGAGCATCCTCACTTCCAGGGTGTGCGCGGGTCGATGCGACTCGCTGTCGTCGAGGGGCGGCTCGACCGGCGGAAGGTTGATGATCTCGTCGCGCACCTGGACGCCGACGAAGGACTCACGATTGCAGCCACAGAGATTGAGGATGGCGTGCGTCAGTACATCCGCTCACTGGGGCAGGGTTGTCGTGCGGTGCATATTCCCGATGACATCTTCAGCTATTCGGAGGAGGACTGACGATGGCCACGCTTCCGATTTCGCTTGACCAGGGAATGATCGACCAGATCGCCAAAGAGTTTGACCTGCGCGCACCGAACAAGGAGGGACTGCGGCAGCTGATCTTCCAGCTGACCGGCGATTTCGATCCGCTGGACCCGCTTGTCATGAACATGGCAACCGGGGCAGGCAAGACCTACCTCATGGCGGCGGCAATTGAGTACTTCCGGCGCCATGGCATCCATAACGTCATGATCGTCACGCCTTCGCTCGTTGTGCAGAACAAGACGGTTCAGAACTTCTCATTCGGTTTCGATCGCTATGTTCGTGGGTTTGCGGTCCACCCCGAGGTCGTCAGCCCGCAGTCATACGATGCGTGGCGGGTGCGGCAGGCGGGGAACTTCTTTGAGAGCGCCTCAGACCCGTCCATGGTCTACATCTTCAACGTGCACCAGCTCGTCGCCCCAAGGTCAACGACGAGCTCGACCGGTGCGACGATGGATGCCCAGCGCACGAAAATCAGAAAGTTCCAGGAGGATGCCGGTTCGCTGTACGAGTTTCTGCGGGAGCTGGATGATCTCGTCGTCATCGCCGACGAGTCCCACCTCTATGGAGCGAGTGCGAAGGCGTTCAATCAGGCGCTGAGGGACCTTACGCCCGCGGCGACCATTGGGCTGACTGCATCAGCTTCCCGTGGAGACAACGTCATCTACCGCTACCCGCTCCACCGGGCGATCAGCGACGGTTTCGTCAAGACTCCAGTGCTCGTTTATCGCAAGTCGGGCTACCACGGCGAGCAGGCCGAAGAGCGCCAGCTGAGGGATGCGATGTCACTTCTCCGCAATAAGGAGGCTGCGTACGCTGCCTTCCGGAACGATCACCCGGACGCTCCAGAGACGAAGCCTGCCCTCTTCGTCGTGTGCGCAAACGTCGAGCACGCGACGCAGACCGCGGAGCTTCTTCGTGGTCCTGGCTATGCCTCGGAAATGTCAGTCCTCCAGGTCGACAATCAGCACGATGGCGAAGAGACGCGGAAGATGCTCGACGGGCTGGACAGTCCGGATTCGCCTATTCGAGTCGTCGTCTCCGTCGACAAGCTCAAGGAGGGATGGGACACGAAGCGTATTGCGGTCATGTGCACGCTCAGAGCAATGGCCTCCGAAGTCCTGACCCAACAGACGATGGGCCGCGGGTTGCGACTGCCCTTCGGCACGAGAACTGGAGTTCCTACGATCGATCAGCTCGATATTCTCGCCCATACATCGTTCGCGGAGCTGCTCGATGACGAGAACATCCTTAAGACTTTTGGTTTGGATGAGGCTGTCGACGGT
This sequence comes from Flaviflexus salsibiostraticola, assembly GCF_003952265.1. Lineage (NCBI taxonomy): Bacteria > Bacillati > Actinomycetota > Actinomycetes > Actinomycetales > Actinomycetaceae > Flaviflexus > Flaviflexus salsibiostraticola. The sequence goes on along the minus strand of NZ_CP034438.1, from coordinate 1,053,460 downwards.
GAGCTGTCCGGCGAGGAATTGGCTGCCCATGCCCAGCCCCAACCGAAGGGAACTGATTACGTGCCATCGTCGGCTGAACGAGACATGGCGGCCGAGAAGCGTGCCTGGAGTGAGAGTGAGCCGGATCTTCGACTCGATGGAGGAGCTGAGCTTGAAGCTGGGGATACGGTTGTGACTATCAAGGCCGTGGAGCTTGAGGATAGCGAAGAGATCGAATTGGCACCCCCGGTTGAACCGCTCGAAATCCGTATCAACCCGGCATTCGAAGGGACCACCTTCCTGTTTCCCACATCAACCATGGAAGAGACGATTGCGCCCTTCCGGCTGTCCGAGGTGCATGACCATGCCATCCAAGCAGCAGCAAGGCGGGTGCGGGATACAGGTGAGGTGCTTCAGCGGCAGAAGCTCGTTGCATCCGAAAGCGACTCGTCGCTCAAGACAGAACGTATCGAGGATGCTCAGGTCGCCAGCGCACCCGTGAACAAGGACGATGTCGTCAGGGAACTGACGCGTCGTGTTCTCGGACTGCGCCAGGTGACGAAGAACCAGACGAACGTTGCCCAGTTGCAGAAACGGATCATTCCGGAGTTCATGGAAGCGTCTCCAATCGCGGAGTGGACGGAGAAGGCGAAGGATTCGGCAGTCAGCGAGCTCGAGACGCTTATCCTTCAGGCAGTTCGTGAGCATGCGAGCAGCACTCGGACTGAGATAACCATCCGTCCGGTTCGCCTTCCAATTGACCAGACATTCACACTTCCTATAGGTGAGGACGTACGCGCGCTTCTCGAGGAGGACCAGCAGGCCGCTTTCCAGGTCCGCGGGTTCTACGGCGAGTGGTCAAAGGGTCTCTTCCCAGTCGCAACATTCGATTCGTGGAGCGGTGAGTACCTGCTTGCACTGATGCTGAACTACTCCAGTGACATCGTCTGGTGGAAGCGTCTTTACCGGCGTGACGGCGCCTCGATCGCGTACTCGACTCGGGACAACTACTACCCAGACTTCGTTGCACTCGACCGCGAGGGCATCCATTGGATCATCGAAGGTAAGTCCGATCGTGGCGTGGACGATGAGACTGTCCAAAGCAAGAAGGACGCGGCCGTCAGCCTCGTCAATGAGCTGATCAGCCACCCAGACTTCGACAACACGTCCTGGGGGTATCTCATCGCCTTCGAGTCAGATGTGAAGTCCGCAGAGTCCTGGGCTGATCTGAAGATCATGGCTAACCCCTCAGTGACGAAGAGGTACACCCACTAGTCGCGCGTCATCCCGCACGCGACATGACCTGTCACCGAGTCACCGATTCGTGACACCAGGACGTCGTCCCGGTGTACTCACGGGTCGCAATGGGGGAAACTGAAGCCATGCCAGAAACTCTCATCATCATTTTCGCCGTCGTCCTCGTCCTTGTCGTGGGCATCGGCCTGTACGCCGGGTCGAGGAAGAAGAAGTCCGACACGTTCCGGCTCGACGAATCCATCACCCCGGTCCTCACCGAGGAGGAGGCGGAGGCCCTCGAACGGGCCGAGGCCGAGGTCGCCGCTGAGGAGGTCCCGCTCGGCGATGAACCGGTCGATCCACAAACCTTCACGGCGACGCTCGAACGTCCCGAGTCCGTCCCCTCGCGTATGGAGCGACTGCGTGCCCGTCTCGCCCGCTCGGGAGGCATGGGCAAGGCCCTGCTCGCCATCCTCTCCCGCGGTGACCTGACCGAGGACGACTGGGACGAGATCGAGGAGACCCTCCTTGTCGCCGATGTCGGCCTTGAGGCCAGCGATGAGCTCATGGAGAACCTGCGCACGCAGACGAAGGTGCGAGGCACGACCGATCCGGCTGTCGTCCGCGAGATCCTGCGCGAGCAGCTCCTCGCGCTCGTCGACCCCTCCCTCGATCGCACGCTCGACACGACGCCGGGCATCGGCGAAGACGGCGGCCAGCACCCCGCGACCGTCCTCGTCGTCGGCGTCAACGGCACGGGTAAGACAACCACGATCGGCAAGCTCGCACGCGTCCTCGTTGCTGAGGATCGCACGGTCCTCCTCGGCGCGGCCGACACCTTCCGCGCCGCCGCGGCCGACCAGCTCGCCACGTGGGGTGAGCGAGTCGGAGTCGACGTCGTCCGCTCCGACATCGAGGGAGCCGATCCCGCGTCCGTCGCCTTCGAGGCAGTCGCTGAGGGCCGCCGCCGCGAGACCGACGTCGTCATCGTCGACACGGCCGGCCGCCTCCAGAACAAGGGCAGCCTCATGGATGAGCTCGGCAAAATCAAGCGGGTCATGGAGAAGCAGGCCCCCGTCCGGGAGGTCCTCCTCGTCATCGACGCCACGACGGGGCAGAATGCGATGTCCCAGGCGAAGATCTTCTCCGAGGTTGTCGGCATCACCGGCATCGTCCTCACGAAGCTCGACGGCACAGCTAAGGGCGGGATTGTCATCAACGTCCAGCGCACGCTCGGTGTGCCTGTCAAGTTCGTCGGCCTCGGGGAGGGCGCCGATGATCTCGCACCGTTCGACCCCGAGGGCTTCGTCGACGCGCTGATCTCCTGAAGCCACGCCCTGCGGGACTGCGAACGTCAGTGGACGGAGGCGGCGAATCGCCTCCGTCCACTCGCAGTAGAATGGTGGACGGTCGCGGCTCCGGGCCGCCCGCATCGACCCCCCCCACATCACGCTCCTTCGGGTAGTGGATGAACCAACCAAACGGCTACGCTGGACGGAGTCGAAGGAATAGGAAGACTGTGTTCACATCACTTTCTGATCGGATAACCGGCTCTTTCAAGCAGCTGCGAGGGAAGGGCCGGCTCTCAGAGTCGGATATCGACGTTACGATCCGCGAGATCCGCCGCGCCCTGCTCGAAGCGGACGTGGCGCTGCCCGTCGTCCGCGAGTTCACGGCCGCGGTCCGAGAGAAGGCAGCCGAGTCGCTCAAGTCGCAGGCGCTGAACCCTGCCCAGCAGGTCATCAAGATCGTCAATGATGAGCTGGTCGAGATCCTCGGCGGCGACACGAGAGAGCTGCACTTCGCCTCGCATCCGCCCACGGTCATCATGCTCGCCGGCCTCCAGGGCGCGGGTAAGACCACCCTCGCCGGCAAGCTCGGGAAGTGGCTGCGCGAACGGGATAACAAGGTCCTCCTCGTCGCCTCCGATCTCCAGCGCCCGAACGCCGTCAACCAGCTCCAGATCGTCGGCCAGCAGGCCGGTGTCGACGTGTGGGCACCCGAGCCGGGCAACGGTGTCGGTGACCCCGTCCACGTCGCCCGCAGCGGTGTCGAGCACGCGAAGGCCAACCACTACAGCATTGTCATCGTCGATACCGCGGGCCGCCTCGGCATCGACGAGGAGATGATGGAGCAGGCCCGGAACATCCGTGACGCCGTCAGGCCGAACGAGACGCTCTTCGTCCTTGACGCGATGATCGGTCAGGACGCCGTCCAGACCTCCATCGCCTTCCGCGACGGTGTCGGCTTCACCGGCGTCGTCCTGTCGAAGCTCGACGGCGACGCGAGGGGCGGTGCCGCCCTGTCGGTCCGCGGCGTGACCGGCGTGCCCGTCATGTTCGCGTCGACCGGCGAGAAGCTCGACGACTTCGAGCGCTTCCATGCCGACCGCATGGCGTCGAGGATCCTCGACATGGGCGACATCCTCACCCTCATCGAGCAGGCGCAGAAGGCCTATGACGAGAAGGAGGCCGAGGACCTCGCCGAGAAGATGGCGGAGGGCTCCTTCACCCTCAACGACTTCCTCGCCCAGCTGCAGCAGATCCGGAAGATGGGATCGATGAAGAAGATGCTCGGCATGATGCCGGGCATGGGCCAGTTCCGCGACCAGCTGGAGAACTTCGATGAGCGTGAGGTCGACCGTGTCGAGGCGATCATCCGCTCGATGACTCCGAAGGAGCGCAACGAGCCGAAGATTCTCGACGGCTCTCGCCGCCGCCGCATCGCCGCCGGCTCCGGGACGACGGTCCAGGAGGTCAATTCCCTCATGGACCGGTTCGAGCAGGCGAAGAAGCTCATGCAGCACATGTCCCGCGGCGGGGGAGCCCCCGGCATGGGATCGATGCCGGGGATGGGCAAGCGGTCGAAGGCGCGTCAGCCCGCCGCGTCGAAGAAGCGCAAGTCGGCCACGAAGAAGGGCCGCTCCGGCAACCCGGCGAAGCGCGCTCAGCAGGAGCGTGAGGCCGCCCAGAAGGCCGCGAACGCACCGAAGGGCTCCGCCTTCGGTGTCGGCAAGGATTCCGGCGAGGCACCGAACCTCGACGAGCTCGCGAAGTTCCTCCGATGATCCACCTGACCGGCACGGTTCTGCACGGCGACGGAGTAGCATCCGACGCCTGGATCGACGGCGGCACCATCACCTATACGAGGCCCGTGGGCGCGGACCGCGCCCACACCATCCGCGGAGTGGCGATGCCGGGCCTCGTCGATGTCCACTGCCACATTGGCCTCGGGGCCGACATCGTCGTCGAACGGAGTGAGGCCCTCGCCCAGGCGGCGACCGTCCTCGCGACGGGAGTCACCCTCGTGCGGGACCTCGGTGTGCCCGCCGACATGACGTGGATCGACGCGGAGTCGAACGTGCCCCACATCATCCACTGCGGCACCCACATCGCACGGCAGAAGCGCTACATCCGCGGCGTCTCGAGGGACATCGAGCCGGCCGAGCTGCCGGACGTCATCGTCGAGGAGGCGAGGCGCGGCAACGGCTGGGTCAAGCTTGTCGGGGACTGGATCGAACGCTCGAAGGGCGCCGATGCCGACCTCGAGCCGCTCTGGCCGCGCGAGATCCTCATCGACGCCGTCCAGGCCGCCCACGAGGCGGGTGCGAAGGTCGCCGTCCACACGTTCGCGACCGAGACGATCGATGATCTCCTCGAGGCCGGCGTGGACGACATCGAGCACGGGACGGGCATGACCCCGGACCAGATGCAGGAGGTCGCTGCACGCGGCATCCTCGTCACCCCCACGGCGAACCAGGTTGCGACATTCGCAGCGATCGCCGAGCAGGCGGGTGCGAAGTACCCCGTGTACGCAAGGCGAATGATGGGGATGTACGAGAACCGCGTCGAGCACATGGCGGCAATGGCGGATGCCGGAATCAGCCTGCTCATGGGCTCAGATTCTGGCAGCACGCTCTCCCACGGTACGTTCCCGAGCGAGCTGCAGGCCTGCGTCGACGCGGGCATCCCCGCATCGGCGGTCATCGCAGCCGCCTCCTGGGAGGGCAGGCGCAGGCTCGGCTTCAGCGCGCTCGAGGAGGGCAGCGCAGCCGACGTCGTCGTCTACTCGGACGACCCGAGGTCGGACATGAGTGTTCTCGATTCCCCCCTTGCCATCATCCGTGACGGCAGGCTCGTGAGTGAGGCCACGGACTGAACGTGGTTCCGCGCTTGGGCGGAGGCCGGTTCTCTGGCAGAATTGGTCGCTGTACCCGGCGTGTTCTCTGGCCCCTCTCTCCAGCTCACGCCGTGTCCCGGAGAACAAGCATCTTGGCCCCACCGAGACGCGCGCGATCCACAACTCAGAACCAGGAGTGACCACACAAGTGGCAGTTAAGATTCGTTTGAAGCGCATGGGCAAGACCCATGCGCCGGTTTACCGTGTTGTCGTCGTCGATTCGCGCAAGAAGCGTGACGGCCGCGTCATCGAGGAGATCGGCAAGTACAACCCGCTCATGGAGCCCTCGCTCATCGAGATCGACTCCGAGCGCGCACAGTACTGGCTCTCGGTCGGCGCACAGCCGTCCGACGCCGTCCGTCGCCAGCTCCACATCACCGGCGATTGGGCCAAATTCCGCGGCAAGGGCAACACCGAAGGTGCTCTCGAGGTCAAGGAGATCTCCGACGACGAGAAGACCAAGGCTCGCGACGAGGCTATCGCCAAGATCCAGGACGAGGCCGAGAAGCAGCGCGCCAAGAAGGCCGAGGCCAGGGTTGCCGCCCAGGCCGAAGCAGAGGCAGCAGCCGAGGAGTCGGCCGAGGCAGAAGCACCGGCTGAGGACGCTTGATGCTGGCCGATGTTCTCGAGCACCTCGTGCGCGGCATCGTCGATAACCCCGACGATGTTCGTGTCGATTCGAAGCGCGGCAGGCGCGGAGAGACACTCGAGGTCCGAGTCCATCCGGACGACCTCGGCCGCGTCATCGGACGCTCCGGCAGGACGGCACGCGCGCTGCGCTCCGTCATGTCAGCTCTCGTCGCCCGCGGCTCAGTCCGGGTCGACGTCGTCGAGACTGACCAGGCATAGCACTGTGAGGGGGCCGGCACGATTCCCATCGTGTCGGCCCCTTCTTGTACCCTGAGATGGTGCAATTACGGGTAGCGGTGGTCGGCCAGCCTCATGGCCTGCGGGGCGAGGTTCGCCTTGACGTTCGGACAGATTCTCCCGAGCAGCGGCTCGCCGTCGGGTCGGTGCTTGAAACCGATCCTGCCGAGGCGGGGCCGCTCACGATCACGAAGGCGAGAGTCTATAAGGACTCCTGGTTCGTCGCGTTCGACGGCGTCACAGACCGGACGGCCGTGGAGCGCCTGCGCGGCGTCGCCCTCGTCATCGAGACCGACGAGGAGGAGGACCGCGAGTCCGACTCCTGGTACGAGCATGAGCTCGTCGGCCTCGAGGCACTCGATCCCGACGGCTACACGCTGGGAACCGTGACCGGGCTGGAGCCGATGCCGGCCCAGGACCTCCTCGTTGTCGAGGAGCCCGATGGCCGAGTCACCCGCGTGCCCTTCGTCAAAGAGATCGTCGTCGAGGTCGACATCGACGACAGCTGCGTCGTCATCGATGCGCCTCCGGGACTGTTCTCCGAGGATGAGATCGTCGTCGCCGATGGCAGTGACGACTCGGACGATTCCGACGAGCCCGACGAGTCCGGCCGGGACGCCTGACATGAGGTTCGACATCTTCTCGGTTTTCCCGGCCTACCTCAATGCTCTCCAGCTGTCGCTGGTCGGGAAGGCGAGCGAGGGCGGCGCGATCGACATCGCCGTCCATGACCTGCGGGACTGGACCGAAGATCGGCACCGCACGGTCGACGACACGCCCGTCGGCGGCGGAGCAGGCATGGTCATGCGGGCCGACATCTGGGGCAGGGCGCTCGACAGCGCGTTCGACATCGATCTTGGCCGGGAGAACCCGCGCCGGATCCTCGCCATCCCCACCCCGGCCGGCTATCCGCTCAGCCAAGAGATCTGCACCGACCTGGCAAGGAACAGCGATCAGATCGTCATCGCCTGTGGCCGCTATGAGGGCATCGATGGTCGGGTGGCCGAGCACTACGCCTCCCGCGAGGAGGTCGAGGTCTTCGAGTTCAGCCTCGGCGACTATGTTCTCAACGGGGGAGAGGTCGCCGCCCTTGCGCTGGTCGAGGCCGTCGCACGGCTCGTCCCCGGCGTCATCGGCAACCCGGAGTCGCTCGTCGAAGAGTCGCACGGCAGTGCCGGGCTGCTTGAATACCCGACCTATACGAGGCCACTCGACTGGCGCGGTGAATCGGTTCCCCAGATCCTCACCTCCGGAGATCATGGGCGCGTGGCGCGCTGGCGGCGTGACGAGGCGCTCCGGCGGACGGCCCTGCGCAGGCCCGACATGATTGCCGCGCTCGACGCCCAAAAGCTCGACCGGCGGGACCGCGCCGCACTCGGACAGCACGGGTGGTACTGGCGCGCCAAGCCCGAGCTCGGCGAGCACCCGATCAAGCCTGTCCTCGAGATCACGGACAAGAGACAACTCGCCTCTGATTATGCCGACCTCGCGGCGCGGACTTTTCCCGATGCGTGCCCGAAGACGATGGCTGCCGAGGATATCGAGGCCTTCATCGCAGGGAACCTGTCGGAGGAGGCCTTCGCCGGCTACATCGCCTCGCCGCGCCACGTCCTCGTGGGACTGCGCGACCAGCAGTGCCGGCTCATCGCCTACTCGCTGTCGCTGCTGCCCGAGGGCGACGGCGCCGCGGGAATCGAGGACGGTGCGCCCGTCGATGCGGTCCTGTCCGACGGCGAGCGTATCGGCCCCCTCATCGAACTGTCGAAGTTCTATCTCGACCAGGAGTGGCGCGGATCGGGCCTGGCGGGCAAGCTCATGACCGCCACCCTCAAGGCGCTGTCCGCGCAGACGCGGGAGTGGGAGCGCCCCTACATCTGGCTCGGCACCAACGCCGGCAACAGGCGTGCTCAGGGCCTCTACAGCAAGCTTGGCTTCGAGCTCGTCGGCCGTCGGCAGTTCATGGTGGGTGAGCAGAATAACGACGACGTCGTTATGGCGCGAACCCTCGATGTGTCATACTAGAACGCGCTGATCACTCGCCGGAACAGTGCGCAGGTCCTGCCACAGGGGGACGTGCATGGGCGAGACATCCACATCTTCGGCAGGTGCGCCTGCCCTGATAATCGCTTGTGACCTGTGTGCACGGGCGGGAATAGAAGAGAAATATGCATAACCTCGATATCGTCGACAGCAAGTCGCTCCGGACTGACATCCCCGACTTCCGCGCAGGCGACACCGTCCGGGTCAACGTCAACATTGTTGAAGGCAACCGCTCGCGCGTCCAGGCCTTCCAGGGTGTCGTCCTCGCCCGCCGGGGCTCCGGCATCCGTGAGACCTTCGTCGTCCGCAAGGTCTCCTTCGGCGTCGGCGTCGAAAGGACCTTCCCGCTCCACTCGCCGTCGATCGAGTCGGTCGAGGTCATCACCCGTGGTCGCGTCCGTCGCGCCAAGCTCTACTACCTGCGCGATCGCCACGGCAAGGCTGCCAAGATCCGCGAGAAGCGCACAGACAGGTGACATCGAACGCGGCCCGCTGGAACATCCGGCGGGTCGTATTCTTTGCCCCGTGAGGGTTGTTAGAGTTGGTGGGGCAGGAGGACAGATGGCTGAGGACGAGATACCCGACGGTGAGATGCCGCCCAGCTACGCTCCCGCTGAGAAGGCCGAGCCGTCGCAGAACGAGATCACAGAGGCTCGCCGCTCCGGCATCAGGTCGTACCTGGCCGAGATGGCGGCCGTCGTCGCGTTCGCCCTCGTCGTCTCCATCCTCATCAAGACCTTCTTCTTCCAGGCCTTCTTCATCCCCTCCTCGTCGATGACGAACACGCTCGAAATCGGGGACCGGATCATCGTCAACAAGCTCGCAGACTCGGTTGGGGACATCAAACGGGGCGACGTTGTCGTCTTCGTCGATCCGGGTGGGTGGCTCGCCGATCAGGATGACGAGGAGCGCTCCGCGCTCGTCGACGGTCTCTACACGGTCGGGGAGACGATCGGTCTCCTCCCGCGCAACTCGGGTCAGCATCTCGTCAAGCGCGTCATCGGCGTGGGAGGCGACGAGGTGGCCTGCTGCAGCGAGGGCGGACAGATCGTTGTCAACGGCGAGCCGATTGACGAGCCCTACATCCGCGAAGGAACAGTCCCGTCGGGGATGGAGTTCCGGGTCATCGTGCCAAGTGGCCACCTGTGGGTCATGGGTGACAACAGATCGAACTCAGAGGACTCCCGGGCACACATGGGTGCGCCCGGCGGAGGATTCGTCCCCATCGAGAACGTCGAGGGCCGCGTCTCCCTCATTATGTATCCACTGTCCCGCTTCGGCGGGCTCGGTGACAGCTCCACCGTGTTCGAGGACGTTCCCAATCCGTGATCCGATTCGCCACCCCTGACGTCGAACAGAGCGTACTGTCGGAACTCACCGGCCGTCTCGGCAGGCCCCCCTGCATCGTCGGGATGGACGAGGTGGGCCGCGGGGCTCTTGCCGGCCCCGTCGCCGTTGGAGCCGTTCTCATCACGCCGGACACTCCTGCACCGCCTCATGGCCTCGCCGATTCGAAGGTTCTCTCGACAGCGGAGCGCGAGAATCTCGTCGCCCCGATCAGAGCATGGGCGCCGGGCGCTGTCGGCTACGGGAGCGTGGCGACGATCAACAGGCTCGGCATCATCGCCGCACTGAGAGAAGCGGGGATGAGCGCCCTCGCCCAGCTTCCCCGGGTGCCGGATCTTGTTCTCCTCGATGGGATCGCCGATTGGCTGACCGCGGATGATCTGTTCACGGAGTCCGCGGTGCCGCCCGTCCGCACGATCGTCAAAGGCGATCTCACATGCACTGTGATCGCCGCAGCCTCGATCCTCGCCAAGGTTGAGAGGGATGCCCTCATGTCAGGTTTGGATGGGGCAGAGGGCTATAGTTGGAACTCGAACAAAGGCTATGGGTCACGGTCCCACATCGAGGCGCTGACCCGCCTCGGACCTCACGATCATCACCGAACCGCGTGGAAACTACCAGGAGTCGTACATGAGTGAATTGGAGAACTTCGAGGGCGATATGGAGCTTGCGCTCTATCGCGAGTATCGCGACGTCCTCAATCTCTTCCGCTTCGTCGTCGAGACAGAGCGGCGCTTCTACCTCGCGAACGATGTCGACGTGAAGATTCGGTCATCCAACAACGGTGAAGTCTTCTTCGACGTCACGCTCAACGACGCCTGGGTCTGGGACATCTATCGGTCGACGCGCTTCGTCAAGTCGGTGCGGATCGTCACCTTCAAGGACGTCAACGTCGAAGAGCTGAACAAGTCAGACATTATGAAAGACCTTGGTCTCGACAAGTAGTCACATCGGCCCGTCCACATAGGACGGGCCGATCACTTTCCTCCAGCATTCCTCCTCCGCAGCGAAGCGGGGCGCAGGACATGGGTGATCATGGGCGCGGAAAGGCGAACCCATGACGATATTCACCGGCGAGCGCATGGCTCGCGCCATCTGGTCCTATCTCTGCGAGCCCGGAGACCCGGTTCAGCAGCTCCTCGCGGGTGGCGCGGAGCAGGCCCTCGACGACCTCGCATCAGGCCGACTCAATCTGACCATCCACGCGGAGCGGTGGCGAATGCGGCTGGCGGGCCTGGAGGCGAGCATGCTCGCCGGGCACTTCCCGGACGGCGCCGACTACCTCATCCCGGGAGACGAGCACTGGCCCGCGTCACTCGATGATCTTGGAGACCTCGCCCCGATTGGTCTGTGGGTGCGCGGTGATTCCGGCATTCTCACCATGCCGGGCATCTCCATTGTCGGAGCGCGCGCTGCGACTGGATACGGCGTGGAGATCGCCACCCGGTTCTCGGCGGCTCTCTGCTCATCGCACGTGCTCATCTCCGGCGGGGCCTACGGGATCGATGCCGCCGTGCACCGAACCGCTCTGTCGCGGCGGGGTCGCACGATTGTCGTCGCCGCGGGCGGGATCGACCGGATCTATCCAACGTCACACCGCGATCTCGTCGAGACGATCATCGTTGCCGGCGGCGCCCTCATCTCCGAGCAGCCGCACGGAGCGGCACCTGCCCGTCACAGATTCCTCTCCCGCAACCGCATCATCGCCGCACTGGGACGGACGACTGTCGTCGTTGAGGCGGCGCTTCGCTCGGGTGCGCTCGCGACCGCGCGGCGGGCGGCCGAGATCGGCAGGGACGTGTGCGCCGTGCCGGGACCGGTCACGTCTCTGGCCAGCAGCGGCACCAACCAGCTGCTGCGAGACTTCGGCATCTGCGTGACCAGCCCGGAGGATGTGCTCGAACTGCTGGGGTCGATCGAGCCGGATCAGCTCCCCGCAACACCTGATTCGTCCTATGATCGATTGCCCGAACGAGACAAGAAGGTGTGGAACGCCCTTGAACCGGCCTCGATCCGCTCGCTGCCAGGCGTGGCCCGCGACGCCGGACTCACCGCCTCTGAGACGGTCTCGTCGCTCGAGTTCCTCCGCTCGATCGGCATGGCCAGATCCATCGCCGGCCGGTGGACTAGGGTGGCGGTATGAGCTCCCTTGCAGTGTCCTCCCTGCTCCATGCCTATCAGCGCGAGCTCTCCGTGCGCCGCGGGCTGTCGGATCACACGGTGTCTGCGTACCTCTCCGATGCTCGCAATCTCATCGACTATCTCGCCTCCCTCGTCAATGTCGACCCGGCGTCGAGCACGCTTGAGGACCTGGGGCTGGGCCACCTCGAGATCGCCGATCTGCGGTCGTGGCTCGCTGCCCAGCAGCGTGCGGGCTCTTCGCGGTCCTCGCTGGCTCGTCGATCAGCCGCCATCAAAGCCTTCACCGCGTGGCTGGCCGACAGGGGAGTGACGGACCAGGATGCGGGGGCGAGGCTGGCCAGTCCCAAGCCCGAGTCCCGTCTGCCGCACGTCCTGACAGCTGGGGACGCCGGACGGCTGCTCGACTACGCGAAGGACGTCGCCGAAAGCGGACACCGATCGAAGATCCGGAACTGGGCCGCGTGTGAGCTCCTCTATTCGTCCGGTCTGCGGATCGGCGAGCTCACAGGGCTCAACACGACGGACCTCGAGTCGGACAGCGTGAGGGTGTTCGGTAAGGGCAGCGTCCAACGGGTCGTGCCCGTGGGCGCTCCCGCACGGACTGCGCTCGATGCCTACCTGAACGTGCGAAGCCAGTTCATCGTCACGCCGACCGATGCGCTCTTCCTGGGAGACCGCGGCGGCAGGCTCGACCCCCGCACCTTGCGGGGGATCCTCCACCGGCTCAGCTCTGCCGCGGGAGTCGCCGACACCGCTCCGCACGACCTGAGGCATTCGGCAGCGACTCACATGCTGGAGGGCGGCTCGGACCTGAGAACCGTTCAGGAATTCCTCGGGCACAGCTCTCTTGGTACCACACAGCGATACACGCACGTCTCTCCAGAGCGGCTGCGCTCAGCGTTCGGTCAGGCCCACCCCGCGCGTGACACCTGGCGCGAACCGGTCAGATTCGGATCCGGATCGCCTCTCGGCGGCTCGTCACTCCGAGCTTGCGGTAGATCGAGGCCTGATGGGAGCGCACTGTGGCGGGGGAGACGAAAAGCGCATGCGCGATCTCCTCGGCTGTGAGGGTTGTCCGCAGGTAGGCGTAGACCTCGCGTTCGCGCTCGGAGAGCAGGTCTTCGGGGCTGGAGTGCCCGGCCGCTCGCGCAGAGTCGGAGATGAGTCGGGCGGCGATGAACTTCTCGTGCTTCGTCCCCCACGTAGCGTGCTCCGACAGAAGGGTCCTTGACGCGTCGTCCATCCGCATGAAGGGCTTGTTGATTCCCTCCCGCTCCGCCGTTGTCAGACAGCGCTCGAGGATGGCGTGGGCGGTGTCCTTCTCCCCTCGACTCCATGCAAGGGAGGCGAGGGTGAAGTCCTTGCTCGCGCTGCTGAAGCTGGCCAGCTCGACCTGCTCCAATGGTTTGAGGATACGCATGCCCTCGTCTGGGAATCCCAACCGGCGCCAGAGTGCGGATCCGAGTACGCGGGTTGAGAGGTCCAGCGCGTGGCTGTCGAGGGTTGCGAGAGTCTTAATGGCCGCGCGGCGATCGCCGCGCGCCCAGGTGAGACCCGCGGCAGCCACACACCGATACGCCGGCCACGGGAAGTCGTGTCTCGCTTCGGTGGGGATGCGCTCCATCATTCTCCACGCCTCATCGAGACTCTCTGGATTGCCTGAGAGCGCTGCGCCGTAGGCGAAGTACGTCCTCGACAGGCCGGCGAGAGTGGACGTGGGGCCACCCGTCTCGTCCAAATCGCGGAAGATCTCAAGGGCTTTGGCGGTGTCTCCCTGCCAGAACGCAATAAAGCCGATTGACCAGGAGTTGAAGCTTCCCTCGAACGGATCAGGACCGGATGATACGGGCGCATCGCTGCAGGCATTGAGCATCTGAGCGGCAACCGTGAAATCTCCGGCTTGGGCGTATGCCGCAGCGAGGGCGGCCTGCGCTCGTCGGGCGATGGGGGAATAGCCGCCCTTTTCGGCGTTTGAGGCGGCGGATTTCAGAAGTCCAATTGCTCGGTCGGGCCTGCGGCAGAGCTTGAGGTGCGACCAGCCGACAAGGAAGGTGCCGTGAACGCTGAGGCTTCGGGTGAGTTGGACGGTTTCCAAATACTCCTCAGCGGCATCCAACGCCACGTCAAGTTCCTCGAGACTGTCGAGAAGCAGGAGATCAGCGAAGGCTCGGGCGACCTCGGCGCGCTTGAGTGCTTCGCCGGATAGCTGGGCGAGGCCGTGATCTGCCCGTGCCTTGAGCATTTCGGAGCCCTTGCGGTCCCCCTGGAGGAAGCGGCAGCACGCTCGGATATAGAGAAGGCTCGGTGTGGCCTTGTGCTCATTGGAGACCTGCAGGGTTCGAGTCTCCAGAATGGAGGCATGTCCGGTTGTGATCATCTGAAGCCATAGGCGCTCAACAGTCTCGATTGCGTAGTCGGGGTCTGACACGAGAACGGCGTGCTGGATCGCCGCCGCCGGGTAAAGGGTCGAGACCCACTCCGTCGCCTTGCGCTGGATGTCATCGAAGTGCTGGGGATTGGTGCGTTTGGCGATCTCCCGGCAGCTCTGAGCGAATGAGGAATGCCAGCGCATTCGCGTATTGCCGCTGCGGCTCTGGTGAAGTTCGAGGAAAAGACCATGGTTCCGGCATTCCTCGAGCAGGGCGGCGCTGTGGGGATCTCCGGTCAGATAGGCGATGAACTCGGGCGTCGCCCAGTTGCTGGCGGTCGCTGTCAAAACAAAGCTCCGCAGCTCAGGCCGCAGCGAAACAAGCACCTCTGACTCGATGTAGTCGGTGAGAATGTTGGGCGCGGTGGGACTAGTCGGAATCGCGCTGCCCTGAAATCCGCCTTTGATGAGCAGTTGGACGGCAACGGGCCAACCTCGGGACTCCTCCCAGACGCAGAAGCCCTTGGCGTGCATCAACTCAATATCAATGCCGGCGCGGCGGGTGAGCTCGAGGACCTCGTCGCGGGTGAAATTCAAGTCTCCGGGTGGCAGGGATTCGCTATCCCCGGCGGCGAGCTCCTTCGTCAACCACCGGGTGACAGACCGTGTGGCACTGAGGACAAAGCGTAGACGGCCACGGCTGTAGCGGGCGAGTGGAACCACCGAACTGTACAGAGCCTCTCGGCTCGAGTTGTGCACGTCGTCGATCACCATCACCGTGCGCGCATTCTCGGGAAGCGCGCCGATGACGGCCTCCAACACGGAGTGGAACGGCTCCTTCCTATGTTTCAGCCGTGCCATCTCTGACTCGAGCGCCGAGTTGTCCGGGTAGACGTGCAGGAGTGCCGCGATGACGTCCGCAAGGAGCTGTATCGGGATCCTATCGAGAGGGCGAAGTGTCAGCCATGCGGTTGTGTCCCCATGCTGCTGAGCCCACGCCGCCAGCGCGATCGTCTTACCGAAACCGGAAGGCGCTTCCACAACGGTGATCGGCGAACGCTCGATGGAGGACTCGATGAGCTCAGTCAGGCGGGGCCTGTCGAGCAGATGCGAGCCCGGGTCGGGAGGTGTGAGAAGGAACCACGGGACGGGAATAAGGTGCTGCAGATGATCGTGGGACATCGGTGACTCACTGTCGATCGAGGGTAGAGCCACCGTACACCGCCCAATGGGCACAATCCACCCCTAAAGCGCGCCAAAGTGCATTATGTGAACACTGTTCGCGAGCGAGGGTGTCATCTGGCACGTGCGTGCTCAACCTGCGCCGTCCTGTATTTCGGCCGCTCAAGGCCCACTCATCAATGGTAGCCCGGTCATCAACGGGGCTCTCGGCAACTCCACGCTCGAGAGTCCGAACATCATCAGAACCCAATGAATTCCTGGCGATTTCGGCCGAATCGAGTGGTCCAGTTCACCCGCTTCTCGGAGTATTCGAGGCAAGGCGAGGTCGCCGGCCGATGTCTGGTCTGGAGCCGAACATTCGACTTCTACGTGGATCTCTCGACGGAGTGAAGGTCCCAGACGCCACCGACCGACCTCGCCACCAACGCACATAGTCCGCAGCTGAAGGGGGTTTGCGACATGCGTAATCGTAGCCTGTGGCATCGATGTGACTCCACCACGGCAGTGTTCGCTGTGCCATCTTTCCGACGCCTGAACAGTCAGGGTTCGCATGCCAGGACTCTTCCGCAGGTCACGCCCACCACAGAAGCCCAAGAGCAGAGTTCGAGGTGTGTGAAATGAGCCGAAAATCGACACGACAAGGCGCGTTGGCGAAGGGATTTGCGGCGTTCTCGGTCGCCCTGGCGCTGGGACTGGGGCTTGCCCCGGCCAGCGTTGCCATCGCGGATGAAAGCCAGCCTCCACAGTCAGACCTGACTGCGCTCGAGGCACCGGTCGAGGCGGCCACGCTCGACGAACCGGTGACCGAGCCGACGGAGACCGCCGAGCCCGAGCCGCTGCCGACGGAGACCGTTGTGCCCGCACCTGTTGAGCCGGCACCGTTGGAGCCGGTCGACGTTGAATCCGCACCTGCGGTCCCATCTGAGCAGGCGTCGCGGACGGAGCCCGATCTTTCCGAGACTCTCGCGTCAGATGACGATGTTCCCGTTGCAGGCGCAGATAGCGAATCGGAGTTGGATGGAGAGGTATCTCCGATGGCCGTTGGACCGGACGGTGCGACTCCTCCATACATCTACTGGGACGTGAAGGATGCCGACACCGGAGAGCTCGTTGCCGGGGCGTCTTTCGAATTCCAGTACCGCTCCCGCAGCTGGTTGGGCTGGACATGGACGACGGGCACCAGTGCAGGTTCAATCATCGACTGTGTGGGACCGTGCTCTTCGAGTCAGTTCGGCAACGTTTTGGACCGCGACACAGACGGCGGCGAGTTCCTGCTCGAGCATTACCGAACGAATCGTAACGAGTCCAACAGGATTGTCGAGGGTGACAATTACCGAGTGAGGGCCGTCGATGCGCCGGCGGGCTATGACTGGGTCGAACCCTCCAGCTGGAAGACTCTCGGCGGCGAGAACAGCAACACTGCGGATTGGAACTATCTCGGAGGAGACCAGACGCACGAGGTAGCAACCTTCGAAGTGCAAAAGCAGCAGACGGCCCCCGTCTGCACCGCTGGATATGTTTACGCGATTTCGGGAGGAGGCCAGCTTCAGCAGGTCAGCCCGAACGGAACGGTATCCACTCTCGGAACGGCGGCGTCAGGTGTCTCGAACTTCAACGGTCTTGGAATCTCCACGGGAGGAAACACTATCTACGCAATCGAGCGCACGTCGAGCTCGGGCACATCGGCGAACGGTACGGTCTACACATATGACGTCACAGCGGGGGTTTGGACATCAACAGGTAGGAGCACGTCCGCTCTCGGGGGCAATACGGGCACAAACCTGGTCGCTGGCGCCGTTGATCTTTCTACAGGCCTTTACTATTTCGGTGGTTTCACCAGCAATGGTGATTTCAAAATCTACGAATACAATCCTGGATTCAACTCACTCCAGCTGAAGGGAACGGTGAGGACCTCCGCGACTTCCAGTGCAAATGGTGACATGGCGTTCGATGCGGCAGGGAACCTTTTCATAGTCCGTGGCTCGGGAAGCACCACAACGGTCTTCAGTGTGACAAGGGACAACTTCGTCGCTGCGTCCGGCGGCAATATTACGTCCTCCCAGTCCGCGACTGTGACGACGATGAGCGATGTCAACGGTGTCGCTTTCGATGCCAGCGGCAAGGCCTACCTGGGGTCGGGAGGTCAGATTCGTTCGTACAACATGCCGAACTGGAGTGGTTCGACCACCGTCACGAGCTCGGGTTTGAGCAGCACGGATCTGGCCACGTGTTCGTCGCCCCCCACGATAACGATCGAAAAGTTCGTCGAGAACGGTAGGGTAAACAGCTCGGATCAGTTTAGGTTGAGGCTGGCACAAGGTACGCAGACAATCGGCGAGACCACCACGACCGGCACTGCCAATGGGCTTCAGGGCGAGCGCATCGGCCCATTGCCCACGGTGCGAGGCGTCCCGCTCACCTTTTCCGAAATTGCAGCAGGTACGACCGATCTGACGAACTACGCGTCGAGCTTCCGTTGTGAAGTCGACGGCGTGCAAGATCACTCTGCCAGTGGAAATGGGACCTTCGGAACCATTACTATTCCGCCGGGCGGACAATCCGTACTATGCCGATTCCATAACGCCCCTCTGGTTGCGGACGTGACAATCCAGAAGCAGGTCACTGACCCGCTTGGTGAGAATCCGCAACCGCAGGAAGCGTGGCTGGTCGCTGCGACGGCGACTTCTACTGAGGGTGCCGTGGCGCAGACGCCATCTGCGGGTTCTCAAGCAACCGATTCGGACGGGAAGTCGCGCTGGGAGCTCAAGTTCGATTCGTACACGGACCGCGCGAACCTGGTGGTTTCCGAAACTCAACAGGACGGGTTTGAATTCCTCAGCGGCCAATGCACTATCACCCACCTCAACGGGTCGACAACTGTCACGGATCTTACGAGCGCAGATGAGCAGATCCTGACCGATGTGCAGCCTGGAGACAATGTCGATTGCACATACGTGAACAAGCCGATGGTGGGGCAGCTCGCAATAGAGAAGGTGCTCGATCAGACCCTGCCCAGCCCTGTTCAGCTTGAATTCTCCGGCACCTACACGTGTACCCTCGACGGCTCCACCGTCGCGTCAGGCACGTGGCTGTCCACCGGTGCGGGCGACGCTGTTCTGACACCCGATGAGGGCATGCCCGCCGCGGATATGATTCCCGCCGGCGCGGAGTGCTCGGCAATGGAGACACCGCCGACCGGCAGCACGGGACTTCCCAACTCCTCATACGAGTGGGGCGCCCCAGCTGTCACGGGCTCGGGCACCATCGTGACGCAGGAGATCTCGACCCTGACCGTCACGAACACAGTGGACCGCGTCTACGGCTCCTTCTCAGTGACGAAGGAGGTCGTGGGAACGGCCGACGATGGCCTCGAGTACTCGGGCGATTGGCAGTGTGTTCTCACCGACGAGCTCCTCGACGACGAGACCGTCTCAGGCACGTGGGGCCCGATCGTCGACGGCGAGACCTGGACGTCGAGCGCGACGGACGAGATCCCTCTCGGCGCGGAATGCTCGGTGGTCAATGAAGAAGGACTGCCCGCAGTGCCGGTCGACGGTGACCCGTCCTACAGCTGGGATGGCGACCCGGATCTCGGCACCCCGGTCGATGCCGCGGAGATCCCCTCGGAGATCACCGTGACCAACACGACCAAGCGCGAGCTCGGCAGCGTCACCTGGACCAAGGTCGACGCGGCGGACATCCTGCTCAGCGGTTCGGAATGGACGCTCACCGGCCCCAGCCTCTTCAACGAGGGCGAGGCGCTCGCGATCACGGACTGCACGGAGGCGCCCTGCACGGGGCCCGATATGGACCCGACTGGCGGAGCCTTCCTCCTCGAAGACCTGCCGTGGGGCGACTACACGCTCACTGAGACGAAGGCGCCGGCCGGCTACTACCTGAGCGACGACGACGTCACGTTCACGATCGGCAAGACCTCCCCGGCTTCGCTTGAGGTCAATCTCGACCCGATCGTCAATATCGAGAGAGAAGGCCCGGTTCTCCCTCTCACAGGCGGCATCGGCCGCGAGTTCTTCCCCCTCATGGGGGCAGGGATCCTCTTCCTCGGCCTGGGCGGCGCAGGATACGCGCAGCTCCGTAAGAACCGTAAGGAGGGCTCGTACTTCGCATCATGAGCAGCCTGCTCACCACCACACGGCCCTGTGCCGGATAGCCACCACGTAACACCAGCCCCTCAGCACTCCGGTGGAGGGTGAAGAAAGGAAGCGGTAGAGATGACTACCACACACACCGCGCTACGGCGTCTCGCTGCAGGAGCAGGGGCACTGGCGCTCTCGCTCGCGGGATTCGTCGCAGCTGGAACAGCGGCCTCCGCTGATGTAGGCCCCGATCAGCCCGGGGCACCGACCGAAGGAACTCTGACGATCAACAAGTACGCTGGCAGTCCCGTCGGCGAAGGCGAAATGCCTGACACGGCGGACCTGCTGGACGGCGTCGAATTCACCATCTGGGAAGTCGGCCGATCGGTCGAGGGCACCTGTACGGCGATCGACCTGACGGACGCTGCCGATTGGGACGGTCTCGACGGCCTCTTCGCTTCGGCCCCGGCCCTGCCCGGCGGGGACTTCTGCCTCACGGGTGTGACCTACGTCGACGAAACCGTTGATGGACAGGTGATCTTCGACCTGCCCGTCGGCGTCTACGTCGCGCAGGAGACCGACCCGGGTCCGAACAACATCGTCTCCCCGGTGCCCGAGTTCTACGTCTCGATCCCGACCTCCATGGGTGAGGCCGGAGCCGGCTGGAACTACGACGTCGTAGCCGACCCGAAGAACCAGCTCATGGACAAGCCGTCGAAGATCATCACGGAGCGTCCGGATGCCCTCGTCGTCGGCTCGGACGTGACCTGGGAGCTGACTGTCCCGATTCCGACCCTCAACAACGAGGAGACGTTCACGGAGGCCGTCATCACCGATGTTCTCGATTCCAGGCTCGATTACGTGGCGGGCAGCACGGTCCTCACGATCGGCACCACGCTGGCAACGGAGGGCGACCACTACACAGTGTCCGGCGACGTTGTGTGGACGCTGACCGAAGACGGTCGAGCAGTCCTCGACGCCAATATGGGTAAGGATATGACGATCTCGTTCAAGACCGAGGTTCTGGACGTGGGCGATGGCAACATTCCCAACGACACGTACAACAGCAAGTTCAATGGCACTGCAGTGGTCGGAACCGATATCCCCTACACCTACTGGGGCCAGCTGAAGATTCAGAAGAACGACGATTCGACCCCCGTCAAGCCCCTTAAGGGAGCCGAATTCCAGGTCTTCGAGATGACTGCAGCCACCTGCCCTGCGACGGCCCCGGCCACCGGCGTGGTCGCGACGGGCGTCTCTGATTCCACCGGCCTCGTCCAGTGGGATTACACCACCCCGGCATCCTCGCCGCTCGGCCTGTGGATCGCCAACTCGAACACCGCTCAGACCAACCCGAGCAAGGACTACTGCCTCTACGAGACAATAGTCCCCGCTGGCCATACGGCTGGCGTCATCACCAACCCGGTGAACATCAAGCCCGGAGTCAACGGACTCACGACCGTCACGGTCGTCAACGCGAAGAAGGACGGTCCGGACCTCCCGCTGACCGGTGCACAGGGAACGCTGCTGCTGACCCTGGGCGGCCTCGCTCTCGTCGGAGCCGGCGGTGGAGCACTCGCTCTCTCGCGGCGCCGCGACAATGCCTGATCCTTCGGCACTTCCCTTAACTGCTGATTGATCAGAGGCTGGTGGTGGCGCGCAAGCGCCGCCACCAGTCTTTTGTCCGCTAACCTACAAGGTGTGATGCAGCTCTCTGAGGAGGAGACATGAACGCGGAACAGTCGACAGGACGCCGCTGGCGGGTGCCATGGCTGCAGCTGATCGCCTGTCTTGTCATGTTCGGTGGGATCGCCATCATCCTCTACCCGCAGGCGGCCTCCTGGTTCTCCCAGCGAGAGCAGTCCCGAGCCATCGAAGCGGCGCAGGCGCGGCTCGACGAACCTCCCAACAACAGCTCGGACGCGCGCCGAGCGCAGCTGGCCCTCGCACACGCATACAACGACGCGCTCGCCTCTGGCGCGATCTTCGAGGCCAATGCGAACATCGCGACCGGCGGCGGGAGCGGCGCAGACAGTCCCTTCGTCTACGAGGAGATCCTCGACCTTGCCGGCGGTGGTTTCATGGGCAGGCTCCGCTACGACAGCCTTGGGATCGACCTGCCGATCTACCACGGCACGAGCGACGAAACCCTCGAGAGGGGCGTCGGGCATCTCGAAGGGACGTCGCTCCCTGTCGGCGGAGTAGGGACGCGGTCAGTCCTCACCGCTCATCGGGGATTGCCGGAGGCGACTCTCTTCGACAATCTCAACCAGTCGGAGGTCGGCGACTCATTCACCGTTGCGGTCCTCGACCAGGTCCTCGCCTATGAGGTCATCGATGTTCAGGTGGTCGAGCCCGACCAGACCCAGGCCATCCTCGCGGTCGAGGACCGGGATCTCGTCACACTGGTCACCTGCACCCCGCTCGGCATCAACTCGCACCGCATCCTCGTCACTGCCGAACGCGTGACACCGACGCCTGTCGAAGACGCCGAGGCTGCGACAGCAGTCCCGGACATCCCGAAGTTCCCCTGGTGGAGCGTGATACTCGCCGTCTCGTTCATCGCCCTCGCGACCTTCGTGTGGCGCTCAGGAATCGTGCGGACCGATGGTGCGGGCGAGGCGACCCCTGAGCCGTCCGAGTCGGACGAGATCACGGATCACTGACCGGATACAGCCGCACTCTGACCTCGTCCGGAGTGAGCAGAGAGAGCGGGTCGTAATAGATGTCGCCCCGCTTCGCGCCCCAGTGGAGGCAGGCGCCGACGAGGCAGTGTCCATCGTCCAGGGTGCCGATGATGTCACCCAGCTCCACCATGTCGCCCTCCTTCACCGTGGCTCGGACGGGTTGGTACGTGGTGCGGAACCTGTCCGAGTGCTCGATCGAGATGATGTTGGTGTCGACCATGCGTCTCGCGTAGACGACCATGCCGGCGCCCGCCGCGTGGACTGTCTCGCCGGGGGTGCCGGCGATGTCGACGCCGCGGTGTCCAGGCAGCCAGTTGTTGTCGAGTTGGTCGTACTCGCGCAGAACCGTCTTCGACGGGAGGGGCCAGTCGAACGTGTCGGTGGGCGTGTACGGCGCAGGCACGAAGGGAAGGATGGCGGCGGCGATGAAGGCGGAGAGTTTCATGACACCAGTCTCCCGGCGCACCGCAGACCTGTCCGCGGAGGGTGCGCCTCAGTGGAAACCGCTTCGCGGAAGCACCGTGTGGACGTAAAATCCCGCAGTGCTGCGTCTCGTGACCGATTCCGTCCTATCTCCGGCTGGCCTGTGGGTGTCAGTACTGCGAGCCCTTTTGAGCGGACTGCCTACAATCCTGCTCGAACGGCGTCTCGCCTGTTGGTGACTCCGAGCTTGCGGTAGATCGAGCGCTGGTGCGTGCGGACAGTCGAGGTTGAGACAAAGAGGGCCTGTGCGATCTCCTCGGGCGTCATCGTGGTTCCGAGGAATCCGTACACATCGAGCTCCCGTTCCGACAGAAGGGCTGCGGGCCCAGCGTAATCCGCTCGGGCGGCATCCTCCCCAAGCCGCAGTGCGACGAACTCCTCGTGCTTGGTCCCCCAACCCGCATGCATCGTCATCAGCTCACGGGCGGGCTGGTCCAGGCACAGGAAAGGGGCGGTGATTCCCTCCGCCGACGCGACGTCGAGGGCTCGCTCGAGCATCTCATGCGCCTTGTCCGCCTGCCCTCGCTGCCACGCGATGACGGCCAGAGTGACCTGCATGGTGGCTCGGCTGAAGCTGACGAGGACGTCCTGGTCTATCCGGCCCAGCATCTGCAGAGCTCTGTCCGGGCGGCCCAACCGACGCCACAGAGCGGCTCCGATGATCCGGGTTGTCGTCGCTCCCGGACCTTCTCTCATATCGGACAGGGTTCTCGTCGCGGCCGTATTATCGCCGCGAGCCCACTCAAGAGCCGCCGAGGCCACACTCTTGTATGTCGGCCAGGGCAGGCCGTGACGCTCCCGATCGTCGAGCTTCCCCACCATCCGGGCGGCCTCATCGAGCAGGTCGCGTTCGCCTGACAGTGCGGCGGCGAAGGCGAAGTACATGCGGGCGACGCCCGCATCGGAGGACGCGGGGGCCTCGGTCGCATCGATCGACCTGAACCCGGCGAGCGCTTTCTCGATATCGCCCTGCCAGAAGGAGATGAAGGCTCTCGACCAGCGATTGAGGTTCCCCTCAAACGGATCCCAGGGGCCCTGGCCGGCCGACTCCGGCGTGGCGGCGAGGATCTCCATGGCGGCTGTGAACCGACCGGAGAGGGTGAGGGCGGGGGCGATGAGCGAATTCGCGCGCTGAGAGACTGCGGTGAAACCCGCCTTCTCCGCGCTCGCGGCAGCCGTTGTCATGAGTCGAAGCGCGTGGGCGGGCCTGCTCCGCAGCTTCAGATGATTCCATGCGGCGATAAAGGTGCCGTGGATGAAGAGGCTCGGACCCAGATGGGCGGTTGTGAGGAGCTCTTCCGCCTCCGTGAGCGCTGTCTGGAGATGCTCCGGACTGCTGGCCAGGAGCAGGTCTGCGAACGTGCGAGTGATATGTGCTCGGCGCTGCTCATCCCCGGCGAGCGCGGCGAGCCCATCATCGGCTCGCGACTTGAGCATCTGGGCCCCGATGCTGTCGCTCTCCATCTCCCGGCAGCACGCCCGGATGTAGAGAAGGCTGGGTGTCGTCGCGCCGCCCTTGAGCACGTCGAGGCACCGGCTCTCGAGAACCGAGGCCTGACCCGTCGTGATCATCTGGAGCCAGACGTCCTCCAGCATCGCCAGCGCGAAGTCCTCGTCATCGACTTCGAGAGCGTGGGAGATGGCTGCGGATGGAAAGTCGGGAACGAGCCACTGGGCCGTTCGCCGGTGGTTGCGATGGAAGCGGCCGCGGTCACGCCGGCGGGCGATCTCCCGACAGCTCTGCGCGAACCGCGTGTGCCAGCGCAGCGAGGTCCTGCCATCGTCGTTCTGAAACAGCTCAAGGAACAGCCCAAGGCGCCTGCATTCGTCGAGGAGTGCAGGGCTGTGCCCGTCACCGGTCAGGTGAACGACGTAGTCGGCGCTGACGCGGTCGCTCGACGTCGCATCGAGGATGAACTCGCGGAGCTCAGTCGACAGCACGCCGAGCACCTCGTGCTCGATATAGTCCGTGAGAATATTCGGCGCCTCGGGATCGACGAGGCTCGTCTCGGTGAGGTGCCCCGTCCTCAAGAGCAGCTGCACCGCGACCGGCCACCCGCGCGTCTCCTCCCATAGGCATCGGCCCGCCTCATGGAGGGATTCGTCGTCGACGCCCCACCGCGAAGCGATCTCCACCATCTCCTCATGGGTGAAGGCGAAGGCGTCAGGCGCGAGGCGGTGCGCGTCTCCCTTCGCCAGCTCCCGGCTCAGCGAGCGGCTGAGGGAGGAGGTGCCGGCGATGATGAAGCGAAGGTGGCCCCTGCTGTGTCGAGCAAGAGGGACTGCGGCCGCGACGAGAGCCTCCCGCGTCGTCTCCTGCGCATCATCGACGATCACGACGGTGGGAGATCCCTCCGGTATGGCATCAATGATCCGTTCGATCGCGGAGTCGAGCAGCACCTCTCCGGTCCGAACACGGAGCATCCCTGCCTCCAGCACGGCGTTGTCGGGGTAGATCCGGATGAGCGAGGAGATGATTCCCGCGAGAAGGGGGAGTGGGGTGCGGTGCTGATCGGTGAGTGTGAGCCACGCCGTTCTCGTCCGCGCGTGCGCCCAGGTCGCCAGGGCAGTCGTCTTCCCGAAGCCCGATGGCGCCTCGACGATGGTGATGGCGGAATCCTCGACGGCGGCGTCGAGCATGTCGGTCAGTCGCGGGCGCGGCAGGGAATCAGAGCGAGTCTCAGGAATGGCGGTGAGGAACCACGGCGTCGTCGCCAGGCGATGGAGGGGCTGCTGTGCCATGGCCCCATGCTAACAATGTGGCGCGATTCTGCGCGTCCGCCGTGCACGCTGCGTTTCCCCTCGCCGCTTGCGAGGCAGAACGAAGCCCACCTCGTCAGCGTTTGCTGCCCTCCTACCCATTTTTTGATGATTTCGTGGCGTCTCGCGTCATCTCGTTTGAACGGCGGGCGCAGATCGTCGAGCATCTGATCCGTCTGAACGCTGTTGACATCAGCGCCGCCTGCTGGGCCGAAAGCCCGGCGTGGAGCGAGCCATCTCCGGCCAAGACTTGGCGGCCGCGGACAGGAGCTGCGCACCCGCATCACCTCCGCGCCGCTGAGAACACCCGTACCACACCGAAACGAGGGGAATCTATGGGACCGATGCACCGTCACGTCGACGGCTCATCCCGACAGGGCGCAGTGCGCCGATTGATCGCCATGGTGGCAGCCATGGTGGTCGCCCTGATGACAATCGCAGCGATGCCGACCCACGCATCCGCCGCACCCAACACCGCCATCAGGGTTGACCAGATCTCCCTCGGGGGAGGGTCAGGACCCGGTGGGCAGCTGATCGTCGGCGACACCGTCGGGGTCGCGGGAACATGGGATGCGTCTGAGGCGAATCCGAAGCCGGGCGACAGCTTCCGCATCGGGCTCCCGCCGGAACTCGGCTTCGACACCGGGGTGATCTTCAGCCTCACGGGACTGACCGGTGACGGCGAGGATGTCACGTGGGCGACCTGCGTGAGCGACCCGGCCGCCGACGACCTCGTCTGCACGCTGACCGATATCGTCGCGGACTACCCCGAGCAGGTTCGCGGTGAATTCCAGTTCGAAGCGGGCGTCGAGCAGACGACGACAGAAGTCGAGATCGTATTCGACCTCAATGGGATCGATACCCCGGTCCGGGTCCCGGGTGAGGGCGGCATCGGCGACGGCGTCATCCTGCCCGACGAATGGTCGAAGACCGGTGCGATGAACGCGAACAACTGGTCTATGGCGTGGCAGATCGACATCCCCGGCTCGAACCTCCAGGGCCGAGAATCGATCACGATCCAGGACACCCTGAGCGCCAACCATGTCCTCTGCGAACCCGCGAACCTGCGTGTGCAGACTGTCCGCGGGGACTCGACGAGCGCCTTCACCGGAGCGGTTGAACTCACCCCGTCCGAGAGCCCGCAGGTCTTCACCATCGATCTTGAGGCGCCCGATGCCGGATTCGACTCGAGCGTCATCTACCGCATCACCTATGACACCTGCACACCCGACCGGCAGATCGACCCTGCCAATACCGAATACAGCAACGAGGCCTACATCGCCGCGTGGAATTCGAGCTCGGGCGTCATCGGGGTGACGAACAGGCCGTGGCACGGCACCATCTCGAAAAGCGGCAGCGTTCTCGGCGGCGCGTCCCGCAACGGCACCATCGCCTGGACGGTGACGGTGCCGGGCGATGCGCTGGTCGGGCACGACTCCCTCACCCTGACCGAGGTGCTGGGCGCCGGCCACGAGGTTGGCCCCGATACGATCTCGACCATCGCCATCACCGAACGCTACGGCCCGAGCAGTCAGCGCGATCGCGTCGTGACGGACCGGTTCACGAGTACAGTCCTCACGAGCGGCGCGGACTCGTTCACGGTCCGATTCGACATCTCGTCCGACGACTTCGCCTTCAAGCCGTCGGACCACCGCTACGTCATCACCTACCGCACGTACGTGAGCCAGGAGGGACTGCCGGCGGCGGGCACCTCCTACTCGAACGCCGTCGACGTCAATGGAAGCGTGACGACGGGGTCGACTCGCGTTCCCAGCCGAAGCCAGGGCAAGAGCGGCCAGCTCAACGGCAGCGTCGTGAGCATCGACGGCGTCGATCATCCTCCGCAGACGACCATGAACTGGACCGTCCGCATCCCCGGTGAGCTCCTCACCGACGTCGAGGGTGATCTCACGCTGACGGATACCCTGACGGCGAGCCATGACGCCTGCGTCGCCGGAGACGGGGATCTGGCCGACAGGCTCAATCTCGCAGTTACGGCGCGCGACCAGATCTCCAACGGCGGACTCGCCACCGTGGATCTCACTGCGTCCACTCAGGTGCGCCAGGAGGGTCGCGACATCATCATGACGATCCCCGCACCGGCGCTGCCCATGCCCGGCGGCGGCACGGCCACGGGATTCAGCGAGGAATACCAGTACCTCCTGACGTACACGACGTGCACGGCGAGTGGCGGCATGGATGCCCCGGGCACCGAGTACGGGAACGCGATCGTCGGCACCGGAGTCTCCTTCTCCCAGTCGATCACCCAGTGGAACCGCGGCAGCGGAAGCGGCACGGGCGTCGCCCGCGGCTCCGTCGTCATCTCCAAGGACCTCGACATGACCGCCCCGGGCGCGGACTTCGTCCCCGAGGGCACATCGTTCACGGTCCGCGTCTCTGAGATCGACCCGACCGGCACACCGCAGGCGACATACGACCTGGCGGTTCCGCTCGGCGGCGATCCCGTCGCCGGCCTGAACGCCCGCGGTCGTGGGTGGACGGCAGTGCTGACCGAGCCCACCTTCCCGTCGGTCCCCGGCGTCGCCTTCGGCGACCCCGTCTTCAGCGGCGGGGAGAATGTGGCGGTCAGCGCTGACGGTCGCACGGCGACGGTCGATCTGACTCCCGGCCGGAACGTCGAGGTGACGGTGACGAACTCGACGAGGCTCGGCTCCCTCACCCTCGAGAAGGACGTCGACGTGCTCGATGAGAGCATCGTCCTTCCGGCGAGGACCTACGACGTCATCGCCCACATCGACACGAGCGCACTTGGGGCGCATGTTCCCGACCAGGACGATCGGACGGTCACACTCACCCCGGGCGAGCCGATCACCATCAACGGACTGCCGATCGGTGCGATCGTCACGTTCTCGGAGACCGGTCTTGTCGACGACGACATCCTCACGTGGCTGCCGCCTGTCTTCTCGCCCGCCCGCGTCGTCGTCGGAGCAGAGACCGTCAGCATTCCCACCGAGGTCCTTGTGACGAACTCGGTCGAGCGCACGGTCGGCAGCCTGTCGGTCGTCAAGACCGTGACCGGCGAGCAGGCCGATAACCCCGCTATCCCGGAGACGGTCACCGTCGAGGCCTCGTGGAACGAGGAGGGCGTGCCGGGTTCCACGGTGCTCGCAGTGCCAACGGACGGTACGCCGGTACCGCTCGGCGTCGACCTTCTCATCGGCACCCGCGTGAGGCTCGTTGAGGTCCCGCTCGAGGACGGCTCGAGCATCACGTGGGGTACCCCGACGTGGTCGAGCGGCGGGTACGCCACCGAGGGTGCCTCGTTCACGGTGCCTGTCAGGCGGGATGGGGATGCGACGGTAACGATCGAGAACCGCGCAGATACGTCGACCGCCACAGTCGAGCTCATGAAGAGCGTGACAGGCGACGCCGCCGGCGACGTGGGGTCTGATGTGGAGTTCCCCGTGACGGCCACGTGGACGGACGGCGATGGCGAGCAGTCTCGCGATCTCCTCATCAACGCGGTCGAGCCGACGCCTCTTGGAGTCGACCTGCCGGCAGGCACGGTCGTGACGATCACCGAGGGCGAGCGCCCCGGGATCGACACCGTCGATTGGGGCGCCATCACGATCTCCGGTGACGGAGTATCCGACCTGGGTGATGGCGTCGCTCGGGTGACGATCTCCGATCAGCAGGACGATGTCACGACCGTGACCGTGACGAACGAGGCCACCTGGGCGCCGAGCACGTTCTCCCTGACGAAAGCACTTGCCGATACGGCGGGCGCTGATCTCGTCCCGGAGGGCACGTCGTTCACGGTCCACGTGGCCGAGTACGACCCCGACGGCGTGCTCGGATCGGAGTATGACCTCGAGGTGCCGCTCGGCGGAGGTCCTGTGACCGCATCGAACTCCTTCGGGCCGGGATGGACGGCGGTTCTCACCGAGCCGACGTTCCCCGAGGTCCCCGGTGTGGTCTTCGGCGACCCGGTCTTCGGCCCCACTGATGGTGTGACCGTGTCGGAGGATGGCATGACGGCGACTGTGGCCTACATGCCCGGCCAGGATGTCGCACTCGTCCTCACGAACACGCCCGAGCTCGGCTCCATCGCTCTGACGAAGGA
Organism: Flaviflexus salsibiostraticola; assembly: GCF_003952265.1. Lineage (NCBI taxonomy): Bacteria > Bacillati > Actinomycetota > Actinomycetes > Actinomycetales > Actinomycetaceae > Flaviflexus > Flaviflexus salsibiostraticola. The sequence continues at coordinate 1,024,009 of NZ_CP034438.1, read as the reverse complement.
GATCGTCGGCGGGGCAGCCGACCTCGTCGAGGAGGATCGCACCTTCGAGGTCACCGTCACGATCGACACGACCGGCCTCGGCGCGGACGTCCCCGAGCAGGCTGATCGAACGGTCGAGCTGATCACGGGGGAGCAGACCATCATCGATGACCTGCCGATCGGTGCGGTCGTCACCGTCACCGAGTCCCCGCTCGTCGACGACGACATCCTCACGTGGGGCACCCCTGTCATCGAGCCCGGCGTGCTCACTGTCGAGGCCGTGGACACGCCTGCTGGCGTCACCGTCACGAACAGTGTTGAGCGCACCGTCGGCACGTTCTCGATCTCGAAGACGGTGACCGGCGAGCAGGCCGATAACCCGGCCGTCCCGGAGTCCGTCACCGTCCTCGCCTCATGGGATAAGGATGGGAAGCCCGGGAGCGCCGAGCTCACGGTGCCGACCGACGGGACTGCGGTACCGCTGGGTGTCGACCTTCTCATCGGCACCGAGGTGAGACTGACCGAGGTTCCGCTCGAGGATCATTCGGGCATCGCCTGGTCGACGCCGATCTGGAGCGGCGACAGCGTCGAGATCGACGGACTCGACGCGCTCGTCTCGGTCACCCGTGACGCGGATGCCTCCGTGAGTCTCGAGAATCATGCGGCGGTGTCGGTTGCCGGCCTCAGCATCCTCAAGGCCATCGCCGGTCCAGCCGCCGACGAGGTCGCCCCGGAGACGGAGTTCCCCGTCACGGCGACATGGACTGTGGACGGCGAGGAGCAGTCGCGTGAGCTCCTCATCAACGCGGTCGAGCCCACCCCGCTCGGTGTCGACCTTCCTGCCGGCACGATTGTCACCCTCACCGAGGGTGAGCGGCCCGGCTTCGACACCGTCATCTGGGATTCCATCGTCATCGGCGGCACACATGTCACCGACGGCGGGGACGGCACCGCTGAGGTCGTGGTCTCCGACCTCCAGGGCGACGTCACGCTCGTCACCGTGACGAACGAGGCGACGTGGGCGCCGGGCACCTTCACGCTCGCGAAGCAGATCTCGGGCGTGCTCCTCGACAATCCCGACGTGCCGGACACCGTCAGGGTGACCGCCAGCTGGATGGGAGAGGGCGCCGAGCAGGTATCGCGGACGATCGACCTCCCGACCGATGGCACTCCCATCGCGTTCGGTGAGGACCTGCCCCATGGCACCGAGGTCACCCTGACCGAGGAGGCCATCGCCGGGGGCCCCGCCTTCACGTGGACCACTCCGGCGTGGACGGCCGTCGACGGCCTTGAGATCCACGGGGACGGGTCAGCGACGCTCACCATCAGCGCCGCCCAGGACCCGAGCCTCACGCTGACGAACGCAGCCTCCGCGTCGCTCGGCAGCCTGACCCTCGTCAAGGTGCTCTCGGGTGACGGTGCCGCGGACGTCCCGGCCGACACGGTCTTCCCCGTGACCGCACAGTGGACCGATCTGCTCGGGAACGAGAAGATCGCTGAGGTCGAGCTGATCGCCGGTCAGCCGGTCGTCATCGGCGGAATTCCGCTCGGAACCGAGGTCGTCCTCACCGAGGGCGACGCCGACACTCCTGTCCGGTGGACCGGTGCGCAGTGGTCGGCCGACTCGTCGGCCATCGACCTTGAGTCCGAGGGCCGCGTCGCCACCATCGTCGTCACCGGCACCGCCGGAGCGGAGGTGTCGATGACGCTCGATAACACCTTCGATGCCGAACCGGTGGGTAATCTGCCGTGGACGGGCGCTGATGTTCGAGTCATGTTCGGGGCGGCCCTGCTCCTCGTGGCTGCCGGCGTCTACCTGCTCCGCAGGAGGAGTGCGTAGTCGGTGACTGAAGCGGCGCCGGGTGGCCATCCGGCGCCGCTTCGTCGTTCGGGCCGTCCAGGAGTGACGGGTCGCCCAGTACGTGTGCGGTCAGGGTGCTCGATCAGAGTTCGGTGGGGGACAATCCGCAACGCATCGGGCTTTTGAGGACGAGGATCACATGATGGGAGTGGTTCGAGCATGGTGGTGGACGCCGCCGGTTCGGTACGATGGGTGGGCATTCGGTTCATCCGGGTGACTTCGCGTGTCCGAATACACCGGCAGGTCCAGTCCGCATCGCGGTCCCCTGTCGCCGGGCACTAGGGACGCAGCCGACCGGCGAGCGTCAGATAACTGGAAACCGCGCAGTACGCGCAACGAAAGGCTATTCATGGCAGTCGTGACCATGCGCCAGCTCCTCGAGAGCGGCGTCCACTTCGGGCACCAGACCCGTCGCTGGAACCCCAAGATGAAGCGCTTCATCCTGACCGAGCGCAACGGCATCTACATCATCGACCTGGAGAAGACTGTCCAGGATATCGAGCGCACCTATGACTTCGTCAAGGAGACGGTCGCGCACGGCGGCACCATCCTCTTCGTCGGCACGAAGAAGCAGGCCCAGGAGACGATCGTCGAGCAGGCGACCCGTGTCGGCATGCCCTACGTGACCGAGCGTTGGCTCGGCGGCATGCTCACCAACTTCTCCACGGTCCACAAGCGCCTTCAGCGCCTCAAGGAGCTCGAGCTCGTCGATTTCGACGACGTCGCCAGCTCCGGCCTGACGAAGAAGGAGCTTCTCATGATGTCCCGTGAGAAGGAGAAGCTCGACCGCACCCTCGGCGGCATCCGGAACATGAACAAGGTTCCCTCCGCCATCTGGATCGTCGACACGAAGAAGGAGCACCTCGCGGTTGCCGAGGCGCAGAAGCTCAACATCCCCGTCGTCGCCATCCTCGACACGAACTGCGACCCGGACGAGGTCGACTACCGCATCCCCGGCAACGACGATGCGATCCGCTCCGTCTCGCTGCTGACCCGCGTGGTCGCCGACGCCGTTGCCGCCGGCAAGATCCAGCGCTCCGGTGGCGAAGCCGCGACCGAGGAAGAGCCCATGCCCGAGTGGGAGCGCGAGATGCTCGCCAAGGCTGACGCCCACGACGCGGCCGTCGCCGCGCAGGACGCCGAGGCTGCGCCCGTGCAGGCGGATGCCGAGGCTGCGCCCGCGCAGACCGAGCCGTCCGAGGCTCCAGTAGAGCCCGCCGAGGTTGCCGAGCCGGCCGCCGACGCACAGACCGAGCCCGCCGCGGAGGAGACCCCCGCGGAGAGCACCGACCAGGCCTGAGAGGGTACTATCCATGGCAAACTACACCGCCGCTGATATCAAGGCACTGCGCGACAAGACCGGCGCAGGCATGCTCGACGTCAAGAACGCTCTTGCCGAGGCCGAGGGCGATTCCGCCAGGGCCGAGGAGCTGCTCCGACTCAAGGGCCTCAAGTCCATCGCCAAGCGCGAGGGCCGCACGGCCTCCGCCGGCCTCGTCGTCTCGAACGTCGACACCTCGGGTGACAAGGCCCGCGGCATCGTCATCGAGCTCAACTCCGAGACCGACTTCGTTGCGAAGAACGACAAGTTCATCGCCTTCGCCGACTCGGTTCTCGCCGCAGCCGTCGCCGCCGGCGCGAGCACGGTCGACGAGGTCCTCGCCGCCGACTCCGAGGGTGAGACCGTCGAGTCGAAGGTCAACGCCATGCAGGCCGCGATCGGCGAGAAGATCGAGATCTCGAACGTGGCAGTCGTCGAGGGCGAGCACGTCGCCGCCTACATGCACCGCACCGCCACCGACCTGCCCCCGCAGGTCGGCGTCCTCGTCGCCACCGACGCGGCCGGCGCTGAGATCGCGCACGATATTGCGGTCCACATCGCCGCGCTCAACCCCTCCTACCTCAACCGTGACTCCGTCCCGGCTGACGTTGTTGAGAACGAGCGTCGCATCGCTGAAGAGGTCACCCGCGCAGAGGGCAAGCCCGAGCAGGCGATCGCCAAGATCGTCGAGGGTCGTCTCGGCGGCTTCTTCAAGCAGGTTGTCCTTCTCGATCAGCCCTACGCACGTGACCCGAAGATGTCGGTCGGACAGATCGCCCAGAACGCTGGCGCGACCGTCACCGGTTTCGCACGCGTCCGCGTCGGCACCGAGTAGTCTCGAGCACCACGAGGGGCGCCCCGCAGCAGCAGCTGCGGGGCGCCCCTCTCTGTGTCGCGGATCAGCGCGTGGACTCGTCGATGACCTCGCTCATCCACTGCCAGGCGGCGACGGTCGCGGGGAAGCCGCGCGTTGTGAGGCCGAGGAGGACGGCCTGCTCGACCTCCTGTTCGGATGCTCCGGCCTGGAGGGCCTTGCGCACGTTTGAGCGGACGGCACCGTCCGCCTGGGCTCCCAGGGCGATGCCGAGCTTGATGAGCCTCGTGGTCTTCTCGTCGAGGGGGCCGGCGCTGTCGATGCTGGCCGCGAGGGCGTCCTGGCTCTCGGCAACCTCGGGGAAGCGTTCACGGAAGGCGACATAGACGTCGGGCAGATGATCGGTCATGGGCTGTGCTCCTCATTCGGTCTCGTCCACGCCGGCAGTGTCTGTATCACCGGGCGGGGTCTGTCGCCTACCAGAATAGGCGTGTTTTAGAATCGAGACATGGATTATATCGATCCCGTCGACGGTGCGCGCTTTCCTCTTGCTGAACCTCGATGGCGCTCTGAGGCGGGGCGGCCGCTGTGGATCGAACCGGGCCCCGCCATCCGGCCGACTGAGATCGAGGACGTCCGTTCCCTGTGGCGGTATCGGGCTGCGCTGCCGGTCTCGATCGATCGTCCGATCACGATGGGCGAGGGACTCACTCCGCTGGTGGAATCGGATCTCCACGGAAGCCGTGTGCTGTTCAAGCTCGACTTCCTCAACCCGACAGGCAGCTTCAAAGACCGCGGCACATCCGTCATGCTCTCCTATCTGCGCCAGCATGGCATCACGGACATCGTTGAGGACAGTTCGGGCAACGGCGGAGCATCGGCAGCAGGCTATGCGGCGGCGGGTGGACTCCGGGCGACGATCGTCGCCCCAGCCTCGACCTCTCCCGGCAAGATCTCCCAGGTCCGTGCCTATGGTGCCGACGTCGTCCTCGTCCCCGGCCCGCGCCACGAGGCTGAGAATGAGGCGATTCGTCGCGATGGCGACGCCTTCTATGCCAGTCATAACTGGCAGCCGTTCTTTCTCCAGGGGACGAAGACGCTCGCCTACGAGCTGTGGGAGGATCTGGGCTTTGAGGCGCCGGACAACATTATTCTTCCGGTCGGTGCCGGCTCCAGTCTGCTCGGCTGTTGGCTCGGCTTCACCGAGCTCCTGCGGGCAGGGTCGATCGCGGCCATGCCCAGGCTGTTCGCAGCGCAGCCGCTCAACTGCTCGCCCGTCGATGCCGCACTGACAGGGGACGAGGAGCGGCCGGTGATCGAGACGGTCGCCGAAGGGACGGCGATCGCCGCACCTCTGCGACGTGCGCACATGATCGAGGCGCTCCACGGAGGCGGGTCTGCGGCAGTCCCGGAGGCGGATATCGTGGCCGCGCTGGCGGAACTGTGCGGCATGGGGCTCTACGTCGAGCCGACCAGCGCCACGGCCGCGGCCGCCCACCGCATGCTCCTCGACAGCGGGAAGATCACAGCGGGGGAGCGCACCGTCATTCTCCTGACCGGCTCGGGGATGAAGGCAGGCGACAGGATCCGGCAGCTGCTGGTGGGAGGCTGATCCCTTGCGGGAACGCCCGCCCACGGCCGGGTCGGCTCGACGCCGGACGCCGCCCCGATGCGCGGTGCGGCCGCCTGGAATACGATGTCCAGCACAGGTCCACAGAAGGGGTTCTCCATGTCAGCTCCGAAGGTACTCGCCCTAGTTCTCGCCGGTGGCAGCGGCTCGCGCATGGGGGCGCTGACAGAGACACGTGCGAAGCCAGCGCTGCGCATGGCAGGCTCCTACCGCCTCATCGACGTGTCGCTGTCCAACCTCGTCCACTCCGGCCTGTCGGATGTCTGGATCGTCGAGGAGCACCAGCCCCACTCCTTCAACCAGTATCTGGCCGGCGGTCGGGCATGGGATCTCGACCGGAGCCACGGCGGTCTTGTGCTTCTTCCACCGTTCAGCGGGGACGACGAGAAGGCGGGGTTCTCCCAGGGCAACAGCGACTCCCTGTGGCGGCAGAACGACCGGATCAAGGAGCATGCACCCGATCTCGTGCTCGTCCTGTCCGCCGATCATCTCTACACCCTCGACTTCGCAGGCGTCATCGCCGACCATGTCGACTCCGGTGCCGACCTCACGATGGTGACGACTGAGGTGTCCGAGGATCCCTCCCGCTACAGCGTCGTTGAGGTCGACGGCGGCCGTGTCACAGACTTCTGGTACAAGCCGGACGATCCGAAGTCGACTATCGTCGCCGCCGAGATCTTCTGCTTCACCGCCGAGGCACTCGTCAAGGCACTCGACAGCCTCCACGACGACCTGGGTGAGCTCGGCGACTACGGCGATGACCTGCTGCCCTGGTACGTCGAGAACCGGACGGTCATGGAGTATCGGCTCCGCGGCTACTGGAAGGACCTCGGCACCCTCAGCGCCTACTGGCAGGCGCACATGGACCTGCTCGATGGCTCGGGGGCTGAACTCGATGATCCTGCCTGGCCCATCTACTCCGCCCAGCCGCCCCTCCTCCCGGCTCGAATCGAGGAGTCGGCCCGCATCGACACCTCCTATGTGGCCCCGGGGTGCCGCGTGAGCGGGACCGTGCGGTCGAGTGTGCTCGCCACCCGCTGTGTCGTTGAGGACGGCGCCATCATCGAGGAGTCGATCCTCCTCGACGAGGTGCACGTGCCAGCCGGCGTTCAGCTGCGCCGCTGCATCGTCGACACCGGTGCCAGGCTGGAACCGGGCACGTACGGGTCGCCGGATTCCGTTACGCTGATCGATGCTGACGGACACGTAACGGAGGATGAATGAGTCTGGGAATCAGGGCCGCCACGGTGCTCGATGCGGAGGCGCTCGCACGCGTGCACGCGAAGTCGTGGAGGGAGTCCTTCACCGGCCTGCTCGACGAGGAGCTGATCGCCGGCAAGGAGCAGCGCATGCTCGAGATCTATCCGGAGGCGCTGGCCGACGGGGCCACGACGCATTGGATTGCGACCTGGGAGGGCGAGACTGTCGGCTTCGCGGCGGCGCGGGCGCTTGGCCCCGGTGACGTGCGGCCACTTGAGCTCACCTCGCTCTACATCCTCGCCGCCGTTCAGCGGCGCGGCATCGGCGCCCGCCTGCTCAACTACGCGATCGGCACCGCACCGTGCCTGCTGTGGGTGCTCGACGGCAGTGCCGCCGAATCCTTCTACCGCACCCACGGCTTTGAGCGCGATGGGGTCAGCGAACAGTCGGAGCGCCTTGGGGGAGCCCTCATCCACCGAATGGTCCGGTAGACGGACCGTACTGCCCGGTGAAGAGCGCCTGGACGATCGGGGCCTGAAGCCGCGCGAGCTCCTCGCGCGGCATGCTCGCTATCGGCTCGGCCTCCGACATGTAGCGCACGAGCATGAGCCCGACGATGTGGGCGAGGCCGGCCTCGACCCGGTACTTGGCGCTGCGGCCGCCGAGAAGGGATGCCGCGGGTGTGACGATGGCTGAATCGACCCAGTCCCGGTAGTCGCTCAGCGTCTGGTCGGATCCGAGGAGTGAGCGGATGAGGACCTTGACGGTCGTCGACATCCCGCCGAGCTCCCAGATCTCCATCGCCGTCATGAGCGCGCGATACCCGAGGGTGGTGCGGTCGCCCTTGAAGAGGTCGAGGACCAGCTGAACGGGATCCTCCGGCAGCGACATCGACTCGCGGAAGAGGTTCGCCTTGCCGCCGAAGTAGTAGTTGATGAGGGCGGCATCGACACCCGCGTCGCCGGCGATCTGCCTCATCGTCACCGCGCTGTAGTCGTGCTGCCAGAAACGTGCCCGGGCGGCCGTCAACAGCCGCTGTCTGACCTCCCCGCGGGCGGCCCGCGGCCCCCTCGTCCGGCTCACGACAGCTCCGGGACCTTCGGCCCAAAGTTTCGGGCGCCCTGCTTCAGGAGGGGGCAGGAGGGCCTCGCAATCGACACATTCTCGGGCCCAGAAACGGGTCGGCCGTCTAATTTCATCATGAATGAAAGTTTAGCCCGCGGGTCGTTAGCGTGAAGGGCGGAGGAAGTGTGATGACTGATCTGAAGCTCGGAATCGATGTCGGCTCGACCACGGTCAAAGCGGTGGTGTGGGACGGCAGTCGGCTGCTCTTCGAGGACTACCGGCGCCATAATGCCGACGTGCGGGCAGAACTGGCGAAACTGCTGCAGGATGTGAGCCGGGAGCTCGGCGACCTTCCAGTCCAGGCGGCGTTCACGGGCTCGGGCGGCATGCAGCTCGCGGAACAGCTCGACCTCCCGTTCGTCCAGGAGGTCATCGGCCAGACCGAGGTGACACGGCGCATGCATCCCGATATCGACGTCATCATCGAGCTCGGCGGTGAGGACGCGAAGCTCACCTACCTTCACCCAACGCCCGAGCAGCGAATGAACGGGACGTGCGCCGGTGGCACCGGCGCCTTCATCGATCAGATGGCGTCGCTCCTCGCGACCGACGCGGCAGGGCTCAACGACCTCGCGTCTCGATACACGGAGCTCTATCCGATCGCGTCGCGCTGCGGGGTGTTTGCGAAGACGGACGTCCAGCCGCTCCTCAATCAGGGCGTGCCCCATGAGGACATCGCCGCCTCCGTCTTCCAGGCGGTCGCGCTCCAGACGGTCGCCGGCCTTGCGGCTGGGCGCCCTATCCGCGGTAGCGTCATGCTCCTCGGAGGGCCGCTCCACTTCATGCCCGAGCTGCGCGAGGCGTTCCGTCGTGTCCTCGACAGGGTCGAGACTTTCACATCACCGGGCAATGCACAGCTGTACGTCGCGATCGGCGCCGCCCTCCTGGCCGACGGGCGGACGACCCGGATCAGCGACCTGCTCGATCGGATGCTGACGCTCGACAGCACCGGGCTGACATCCCACCGGCTGAGGCCGCTTTTCGCGGATCGCCAGGAGAAGGAGGACTTCGATCGCAGGCATGCCCGGGCCGTCATTCCGACGAAGGAGATGACGGAGGCGCGGGGCGCCTGCTATCTCGGTATCGACGCCGGGTCGACGACGATCAAGGCCGTCCTCATCGACGAGGACGATTCCATCATCTTCACCCACTATGCCTCGAACGAGGGCGATCCGGTGACGGCGGCTGTCGACATCGTGCGGCGGATCCAGAGCGAGCTCCCGCCGGGACTGACGATCAGACGGTCGTGTGCGACCGGTTACGGCGAGGGCATCGTCAAGACCGCGCTCGGCCTCGACGACGGCGAGGTCGAGACGATCGCCCATTACCGGGCCGCGGAGCACATGATGCCGGGGGTGGACTCGGTCATCGACATCGGCGGTCAGGATATGAAATACCTGACGATCAGGAACGGCGCGGTCGACTCCATCTCCGTCAACGAGGCCTGTTCGTCGGGATGCGGATCGTTCCTCCAGACCTTCGCGCACACGATGGGGCAGAGCATCGACGGTTTCGCCAGTGTCGCGACCGAGGCGACAGCCCCGGTCGATCTGGGCACGCGATGCACGGTGTTCATGAACTCCTCCGTCAAGTCGGCACAGAAGGAGGGCGCCTCGGTCGCCGACATCGCGGCCGGACTGTCCTACTCGGTCGTCCGCAATGCGCTCTACAAGGTCATCAAGCTGACGAGCCCTGAGGATCTGGGGGAGAGGGTCGTCGTCCAGGGCGGCACCTTCCTCAACGACTCGGTCCTGCGGACCTTCGAGCTGCTGACCGGGCGTGAGGTCGTCCGCCCGAACCTGGCCGGACTCATGGGCGCCTACGGCGCTGCCCTGACTGCGAAGCGGAATGATGACGGCTCGCCCGGGCCGCACGTGCTGCCGCTTGAGGAGCTGGAGAGGCTCTCGGTCGTTACGACGACGAAGGTGTGCAGGCTCTGCCAGAACCACTGCAAGATGACGATCAGCGACTTCTCGACCGGCCAGCGCCACGTCTCGGGCAATCGGTGCGACCGCGGAGCATCGCTTGAGAGGCGTCCGCCGCAGTCGCCGATCCCCAACATGGTCGACTGGAAGTACAAGCGGACCTTCGGCTATCGCAGGCTGACCGAAGCGAAGGCCCATCGCGGCGACATCGGCATTCCCCGCGTGCTCGGCATGTACGAGAACTATCCGTTCTGGTTCACGGTGCTGACCGAGCTGGGCTTCCGGGTCATGCTGTCAGGCCGCTCGAGCCACGACCTGTTCGAGCAGGGCATGGAGTCGATCCCCTCGGAGAATGTCTGCTACCCGGCGAAGCTCGCCCACGGCCACATCGAATCGCTCCTCGACAAGGGCGTCACCACGATCTTCTATCCGTGCGTGTCCTACGAGAAGGAGACCTCGGCCGGCCAGGACAACACGTTCAACTGCCCGATCGTCGCCACCTATCCCGAGGTGCTCCGGACGAACATGGAGAGGCTCGCGGGTGAGGACGTCACCTTCATCTCCCCCTTCGTCTCCCTCCTGGACAGGGAGCTCCTCCCGACACGGGTGGCGGATTTCCTCGCCGACTTCGGGGTCACCGAGGGCGAGGCCCGGGCTGCGTGCGAAGCCGGGTGGGAGGAGGACGCCGCATACCGGCAGGACATCCTCGACAAGGGCCGTGAGACGCTCGACTACATCGCCGCCCACGGTATCCGCGGCATCGTTCTCGCCGGCCGGCCCTACCACCTCGACCCGGAGATCAACCACGGAATCCCCGATGTCATCATCGGGCTGGGGATGGCGGTGCTGACGGAGGATGCGGTCGCCCTCGGCGATCTCGAGCGTCCCCTGCGGGTCCGCGACCAGTGGGCCTACCACTCGCGCCTCTACGAGGCGGCGTCGACCGTCGGGGACGCACCGAACCTCCAGCTCGTCCAGCTCACCTCTTTCGGGTGCGGGCTGGACGCCGTCACCTCCGACCAGGTTCTCGAGATCCTCGAGGCGAAGGGGGATGTCTACACAGGCCTGAAGATCGATGAGATCTCCAACCTCGGAGCCGCCCGCATCAGACTCCGCTCGCTCGCGGCAGCGGCCGATGAGCGGATGGAGTCGGCGAACATCTCCACCTGCCCGGAGGAGAGCGCGCCCGCCCGCCTGCACGAGAGGTACCCGGCGGTCGAATTCACGAAGGCGATGAAGAAGGAGTACACGATCCTCGCGCCGCAGATGGCACCCATCCACTTCCGGCTCCTCGCGCCCGCGCTGCGCCGGGCGGGCTACCGGGTCAGGCTGCTCGAGCACGCCTCCCGCGACTCCATCGAGACGGGTCTGACCTTCGTCCACAACGACGCCTGCTATCCCGCCATCGTCGTCATCGGCCAGCTCATCTCCCAGTTCACCGAGGGGATCGAGGATCCGGACGCGACGGCCGTCATCATCACGCAGACGGGCGGGATGTGCCGCGCGACGAACTACGCGGCCCTCCTCCGAAAGGGGCTCGGGGATGCCGGCTATCCGCAGGTCCCCGTCATCGCCGCCTCCGCGCAGGGATTCGAGGAGAATTCGGGCTTCACCATGTCCATCCCCCTCATCCACCGCATCCTCCAGGCGACCACGGTCGGCGACGTTCTGCAGAAGGTGCTGCTGCGCACCCGACCCTACGAGATCGACGGCAATGCCACGGCGCTGTATGAGCGGTGGGACCAGATCGCACGGGAGTTCTTCGAGACCGGACAGTCGCCCACGCTCGGTCGGCGCCTCACGTTCACGAGGCTCGTCCGGAGAATCGTCCGCGACTTCGATGAGCTTCCACTCCACAACATCCCCCGAAAACCCCGCGTCGGAATCGTCGGCGAGATCCTCGTCCAATACGACCCGGATGCCAACAACAATGTGGTCGGCACCGTCGAGGCCGAAGGCTGCGAGGCGGAGCTGCCATCCCTTGCCCAGTTCTTCCACAACTCACTTGCGACCGCCCAGTGGAAGCACGACACGCTCGGCTCGCTCACGCAGAAGCAGGCGAACCTCCACACGATCGGACTGTGGATCCTGCAGCAGTACGAGAACGTCGCCCGCAGCGCCTTCCTCGACTCCGAACGGTTCGAGGTGGGCTCGACCATCCAGGAGCTGCGCGAGAAGGCGCAGGAGATCGTCTCGCTCGGCAATCAGGCGGGAGAGGGCTGGTACCTCGTGGCTGACATGATGGACATGATCGAACGCGGCTGCCCGAACATCATCTGCGCCCAGCCCTTCGCCTGCCTGCCGAACCACGTCGTCGGCCGCGGCATGTTCCGGGCCCTGCGGAATCGGTATGAGAACGCGAACATCGTCTCCATCGACTACGACGCTGGCGCCTCACCCGTCAACCAGCTCAACCGGATCAAGCTCATGATCTCGACGGCCTTCCTCGGCCACGAGTCGGAGGAGGAATGGGAGGCCACCCCGTCGACCGCGGTCCCGCTCGGCATGCCGAGCCTCCGCGCCGGAGCCTCGGAGTAGGCGTGCGTGGGCGCGGTGTCCTGCTCCTCCGCATAGCCGTGGTCTGGGATCGAGGACGAGAGCAGACCCTGAGCCGAACACCACGCTCTGCGGCACGGCCTCACGCACTCATTCGGTGATGGGGCCGAGGACGACGTTCGCCCAGGAGGAGTGGAGGGACTCCTGATCGGAGGGCTGGAAGAGACCGGCCAGGACGTCCCGGTAGAGGCGGGACAGCTCGTTCGAATTCGAGTAGGAGGATCCACCGGTCGAGCGGATCGCCTGCTCGACGGCATAGAGCGAGGCCTCCGAGGCGGCGTTCTTCGCCGCCGACAGCTGCGGGTACCAGAGGTCGCCACGATCGCGCCCCGCGTCGAGATCGCGTGCGAGCAGCGTGACCTCGGCTGCCGCGGAGTTCATGCGAAGCGCCGCGCTTGCCAGGCGCCACCTGATGTCGGGATCGTTGGCATACACATCCTGGTGGAGGACGGAGCGACGCGTCTTCACCTTCTCGGCCGCGACCTCGATCGCACGGTTGCCGATGCCGAGGTACGTCGCGGCGAGGAACACCTCGAAGTAGGAGAAAATGCCGAAGATGACGGGCTCCTTCGACGGGCCGGGCTCCACCCGCTGAAGGACCTGCTCGGCGGGCGCGTGCGCGCCCTCGAGCATCGTCGAATTCGACTGCGTCCCCCTCATGCCCAGCGTGTCCCAGTCGTCCCTGACCGTGAACCCGCCGCGCTCGCGGTCGAGGATCGCGAAGACTGAATGCGGACCATCGTCCCCGGAATCATCCCGGCCGAACGTCATGAGCTTCGTCCACACGGGCGACAGCGACGTGAAGACCTTGAGGCCATGGAAGGAGTAGCCGCCCTCGCCGTCCGGCCGGGCCTCCGTCATCGATCCGAACAGGACGAGGTCATTGCCGGGCTCTGAGATCCCGAAGGCGAAGATGTCGCCGTTCATGGCGCCCTCGAGGATCTGCCGCCCCGAGTCGATCCCGCTCGCGACGAGGTGGCGGCCGAGGCCGACGATGATGTGGTGCATGTTGATGCCGAGGGCCGTGGCGGGAGCCGCCTGCGCGAGCCTGGTCTGCTCCGCACAGATCTGTTCGGCGGTGAGCCCCGCTCCGCCGAACTCCTGCGGGACGAAGGCCGTGAGGTAGCCGGCGGCGGTCAGCTCCGCCAGATCCTCGTGGGGGAAGGAGTTCAGTCGATCCGTCTCCTCGGCGCGGGAATGGATGCGGTCGAGCAGGTCAGGGCTGAGGAAGGTCACGGTCACACGCTTTCTACTGGGTCACTCCCACTCTATCGGGACCCCGAGGTGCGGGCCCCGCGGCATCGACGCCGATAGCGGAACCACGCCGAAGCAGCGGCGAGAGGATAGGGGAATGCCGCCGGATCACCGGCGGCATTCCCACTCTCGAGATCAGGCGAGGGTCGCGACGACGTCCATGGCCTGGCGTGCGATGGCGAGCTCCTCGTTCGTCGGGATGACGAGGACGGTGACCGACGATTCGTCCGTCGAGATCCTCCGGATGTGGTCCCCGCGCTCGGAGTTCACCTCGGGATCGATCGTCAACCCGAACGGGGCTAGCCGCTCGAGCACCTCGGCGCGCACGAGATCATCGTTCTCGCCGATGCCGGCGGTGAAGGTGATGACGTCGAGACCGCCCATGACCGCGGCGTAGGAGCCGATGTACTTGACGAGGCGGTGGATGTAGATGTCGAGCGCCTCACGGGCATTCTCATCCCCGCTGTCCGCCATCGCCCACACCGCCCGCATGTCGTTCTCACCTGCGAGGCCCTTGACGCCGGACTTCTTGTTGAAGAGATCGTCGATCTCATCGATGCTCATGCCGCCGACCCGGCTGAGGTGGAAGATGACGGCGGGGTCGATGTCACCGGTGCGGGTGCCCATGACAAGTCCCTCGAGGGGTGTCAGGCCCATCGACGTGTCGACGGCCTCCCCGTTGACGACCGCGGAGACGGACGCGCCGTTGCCGAGGTGGAGGACGATCTGCTTGAGGTCGTCGCGACCGGTCCACTCCGCCGCCTTCTGGGAGACATACTGGTGAGAGGTGCCGTGGGCGCCGTAACGGCGCACACCGTAAAGATCGGCGACCTCACGGTTGAGGGCGTAGCGTGCAGCCTCCTCCGGGAGGGTCTGGAAGAAGGCCGTGTCGAACACGGCGACGTGGGGCACGTCGAGCAGATCGCGGGCGACGTCGATGCCGCGGAGGTTCGGCGGGTTGTGGAGCGGGGCGAGGGGTGCGAGCTCCTCGATGACGTTGCGCACGTCCTCGGTGATGAGGGTGGGCCCGTCGAAGTGCTTGCCGCCCTGGACGACGCGGTGGCCAACGGCGACGATCCCGGCCTCGGAGAGGTTTGGGCCGACGCTCTCGAACAGCTCGAGGACGAACCGGAGGCCCTCGCCGTGGTCCGCCAGGCTCTGCTCGAACTCGTGCTTGACGCCGTTGTACGTGTGCTTGACGCGGCTGGAGACCTCACCGATCTGCTCGACGAGGCCAACAGCGATCGCGTCACCCGACTCCGGATCGACGAGCTGGTATTTGATGGAGGAGGAGCCGGAGTTGATGACGAGTACTGTCAATTGAGGTGCCTTTCGGGCTAGTTCTGGGCCTGGACGGCGGTGATGGCAATGGTGTTGACGATGTCGTCGACGAGGGCGCCGCGGGAAAGATCGTTGACGGGCTTGTTGAGGCCCTGGAGGATCGGGCCCACCGCAACGACTCCGGAGGAGCGCTGAACGGCCTTGTAGCCGATGTTGCCCGCATTGAGGTTGGGGAAGATGAAGACATTGGCCCTGCCGGCCACCGGCGATTCCGGCATCTTCTTCCGTGCCACCGCGGGGTCGACCGCAGCGTCGTACTGAATCGGTCCCTCGATGAGGAGGTTCGGGTTCTTCTGCCGCGCGAGCCGCGTCGCCTCGACGACGGCCTCGACATCGGCGCCGGTGCCCGAGGCGCCGCTCGAGTAGGAGAGCATCGCGACCCGGGGGTCGACGCCGAATTGGACGGCGGTCTCCGCCGAGCTCACAGCGATATCGGCGAGCTGCTCGGGGGTCGGATTGGTGTTGACCGCGCAGTCGCCGTAGACGAGAACCCGGTCGGCCATGAGCATGAGGAAGACGGAGGACACGATCGAGGTATCGGGCTTCGTCTTGATGATCTGGAAGGAGGGGATGATCGTCTCGGCGGTGGTATGCGTCGCGCCGGACACCATGCCGTCGGCGTCACCCAGATGCACCATCATCGTCCCGAAGTAGGACACGTCCGTGAGCTTCTCGCGCGCCTGCTCCTCGGTCATGCCCTTCTTCTGGCGCAGCCTCACGAGCTCGGGGATGTAGCGGTCGAGATGGGCGGGATCGGACGGGTCGACGAAACGAGCCGACTCGAGGCTGTAGCCCCGCTCCGCGGCGCGGGCGAGCACCTCGTTGCGGTTTCCGACGAGCACGATATCGGCGACATCGTTCGCGAGGATGATCGACGCGGCCTGGAGAACGCGATCGTCTTCGGACTCGGGAAGGACGATCGTGCGGCGTTCGACCCTCGCCCGCTCCATGAGCTCGGTCTGGAACATGAGGGGGGTGCGCAGGGTGGGCTTCTCGCGGAACGCCTCGAGGACCCGCTCGTCCGCGCCGTGCGTGAAGACGAGCATGTCCGGGTGATCCTCGGCGATCTCCTCTTCGACGCCCTCCGGCGGGTTGACGACGAAGACGGAGTTCACTTTGACTCGAGAGCCCGACATCTCGACCCGTGCCAGGTCGACGTAGCCGGCGAGACGGTCGGCGCTGCGCCGAGCCCCGTCGACGACGAGGGCGACGGTTGATCCGAGGTTCGCGGCCGTGCGGCCGGAGCGGGCGATGAGGCCGGGGTTGACTGGATCGCCTTCGGTGTGGCCGATGATGAGGACGGCATCGTAGTCGAGCGCCCTCTTCCGGTAGGCCCGGATGATCGTGTTGAGGGAGGATGCCTCGTCCTCGAAGTAGTGGTCCCGGGTGGTGCCGTGCCAGGCGCCGAACTCGCTCACGATCGGATCATCCTCGGGAGCGCCGTTGACGTAGGGCCGGAAGACGCCCACGTTTGCGTAGGCCCTGCCGAGTATCTCCAGGATCTGACGAGCGATGCCGATGCCCCCGGTGGTCTGCTCGGTCGATGTGAGATAGAGAGAGTCAGTCACGACGTTGTTCCTTCCCGAAAACGCTCCAGTACCCCACCATTATCCGCCATAAGTCCCAGGCGAGGGCTGACTAGCGGCAAATGTGACATAGTATCTACCCATGGAAACGGACGGGCGAACGAACATCTGGGTCCGCGAAGCACTGACCCCCCGCATGATTGTCCTCTTCATCGTTCTCGTCCTCGCCGCCGCGGTCTGCATCCGACTCGGCTACTGGCAGCTCGAGCGGGCGACATCCCGCGGCGCCGACCGAGTTATCGCCCAGCACGAGGAGAGGCTCGGCGAGCCGGCCCAGGCGATGCACGATGTCCTTCGCCTGCAGACGACGATGACGAGCGAGGAATATGCCCGGCCCGTCTACGCGACGGGAACGTTCGTCGACCAGCTTCGTGTTATCGACCGCTCGGTCGGCGGCGAGGCTGCCGACCTCATCCTCGCCCAGTTCGTCCTGTCAGACGGGCCCGACGCGGGCGGGAGCGTGCCCGTCGTGCGTGGCTGGGTGCCCGCGGGGCAGGACCTGCCACCGATTCCCGACGGGGAACAGACCATCTTCGGCCACCTCGCCGATCCGGAGGACTCGATTGGGGGACTGACAGAGACGACCGCGCTCTCCGTCTCCGCAGCCGAGCTCGTCAACGCCTGGGGCGGCCCTATCCTCTCCGGCTATATCGTCGAGTTCGGTGTCGACGAGGACGCCGCCGAACTCGACGCGGCCGGGAATCCGATCGATGTGGAGCCGCAGGAGGCCTCTGACGGCGTCCGGCACGCTCCGCCGCCCGGTCCGATCGAGGAAGGCGGATTCAACCTGCAGAACGCGGCCTACGCGGTCGAATGGGTGATCTTCGCCGGGTTCGCGCTCTTCATCTGGTTCCGAGTCCTCCGCGGTGCGGTCCTACGTCGGAGGGAAGACGAGATGCTGGAGGAGTGGGCGGACGAGCTTGCTGAGCGTCAGTCTCGGCACTGAGCCGCACTGAGCCGCTGGGCGGCCGGTGTTCAGCCGGATTCGGCGGCAGCGGCCTCGGAATCCCGCAGCGGGCGGTTGAGGTTCCGCTCGGCGCGGGACATGTACCAGGCGGTCCAGGCGACCATCGCCACCGTCACAGCGGGGGACGCGATGCGAAGCAGGGGGACGGCGATCTCCATCGGTACGAGGAGGATGGTGAGGACCTGGCCGCCCGTGGACAGAAGATAGACCACAGCCCAGACGGCCGTGACGCGGCGGTGCAGCCAGCGGAACGGAGTGCTCTCCCGCCACAGCATGTCCCACTCGGCTCGACCGGCCGGGCCGGGAGCCGCGAATCGTCGGATGATGAAGAGCATCAGCGGTCTTCCCCAGAGCAGGCTTCCAGCTGCCACTGCGGCGAACATTCCGCTGGTGGCTGCGCTTCTCAAGAGGAGCACCCTGACATCACCGGACCACCAGGACAGCGCGACGGTCAGGAGGAAAGTGAGGACGACGAGGAGGAGGAAAGTGTCGACGGTGCGTGAGCGCCATGCGGTCCAGACGGCGCGAAGCGCCGCGACCGCACCTCCGAGGATGAGCGCGTAGACAAGGTCCCAGCCGGCCATCACCGCAATCCAGTAGGCCGCCAACCCAAGTCCGACATCGAGGGCCATCTCCGTCGTAAATGCGGCGAGCCAGGGAGTTGATCTGTCGTCGTCGACGGTCGCGTCCTTGTCACTCACTGTCATCGCACGATGATGGCATGTCGACGCCGGGCTGTCGAGACGTAAGGCAGAGGGATGCCGCCGCCCCGCGACCCCCTACCTGGCTTGAGGAGATGACGAGAGTCCTGTGCGAGTGGGGGACTCGGTCACCACGAGACCGACCGTGGAGGCCTCACAGCTGGCACAACTAAGACGGGAGGTTCGCCTGCGCGGTGGAGTCGCGCTCGGATCTGCTCCGCCGCTTGATGAAGAGCCCGAGGGCGAGGAGCCCGGCCGCGATGAGCGACAGCGAGCGGACGTTGACCCCGGTCCACACCAGCCCATCCTCCGTTGTCGTGTTGCCGGAGCCGACGTCCGGCGTCGGCCCGGACTCAGGACTCGCGGCGGTTGAGGGGGCCTCGCAGTACACGGTGGCCCCCACGGAGAGGCCGTATATGCCAGACAGGCTTTCGGGCTTCTTGACAAGGTCGTCGCTCCATTGAAGGGACATCGACACATCGACCTCCCTGCGCTCGCCCGCATCAAGCGGTTCCAGCCTGAAGCTGACCTGCTCACCGGTTCCGGGGGAGATGATCCAGCTGGAATCGTCGACCTTGAAGGTGACGGGCGTGGGATCGGTCGTGAAGAACTCCGGCACGTCGACGCCTTTGACGTGGGCGCTGAGCGCCATGTCGACGAGGCCGGTGTTCTCGAGCGTGAGCGTGCGGTGGTAGATGTCGCCCTCGACGAGAGTGTTCGAGAACAGGTCGAGGGCACCCGCCTGGTTGAGGGGGACCGGGTCCGATGGGGGAGTTGCGATGGTGATGTGGGAGAGGTCCGGCTCCGCCGCGCAGACAGGCAGCGCGGACGCGGCACGACTCGGCTGAACCGACGCGAGCGGGAGGGACACGAGCGAGGCGAGGAGAATTGCCGGCATGAACCTACGCACGGCTCCTCCTTCTCTCACGGATTCCTGCCGATACCTGATAGATCGTATAGAGGGAGAGGCCGCCGACGATGACGTAGACCAGCGCCTGCTTCTGATGCCCGGAGAGCCAGCCTGCCACGTAGCCGAGGCGAGGGATGTGGTACTTGACCACGGCCCTCACCTGGAAGTCGTTGACGGGGTCGGGATCCGGGACCGAATTGGCGTCCCCCTGCGTCGTGTAGGACACCGTTCCATCGACGCCCCTGCTCATGCCGATGATCCGATGGGTGACGAGCGTGGGGTCGTCGGGGTAGGGCATGAAGGTGATGACGTCGCCCGTCATGAGAGACCTGCTCTCCTCCTGGGTGACGGGGTCGGCGATCACCATGGACCCAACGGGATAGGTCGGCTCCATCGATCCCGAGGCGATTGTCAGCGGCACCCAGCCGCGCACGGCAGGAACGGCGACGCTGGCAAGCAGAATAATGAGGACGAAGACGGCGAGGATGGTCCACACCACCCGCAGCATCCAGGTGACGGGCCCGGCCTGCCTGCGGGTGCTGTCGGTGGTCATGACGCGCCCCGCCCGGCGGCTGTCGATTCCTCCGGAGCGGGATCCACAGCCGCGCCCGTCTCGGAGGGCTGTCCGGCAGCGGGGTCGTCCTCATGGCTCGGCGGAGTGGAGGCAGGGCTCTGGGAGTCTGGCGCGGGCACTGCCTCTGTCGGTTCAGGCTCGACGGCTGAGCGCATGCCTACCACGAGGGGATTCGCCAGCGAGAATCGGGCCGTCGACGTTCCGCTGCCGTCCTGTGCCTCGAAGGAGTGGCTGTAGGTGAGGATGATGTCGGTCGAGGTTCCGTCGAACTTCGGCATCGGGAATCCGCCGGCCCTGCCGGGCTGGGGATCGTCGTTGTACTGGATGAGCGGGCACACGTAGGCGGTCTGCCCGGCGGGCACCTCGAGCGAGAGGCTCGGGCGGAAGGAGTATCCCTTGCCCGTGTGGACCGCATTGCCCCTGATCGGCTCTGTGAGGAACGTGTAGGAGCCCGGATCGGCGGTGCCGCCGCGCAGCTCCCCGGTGAGCACCTCGCAGGTGCGAGGGCCATGCCCATTATCGTAGGCGAGCGCGAGCTGGATGTAGCTCTGTGCGCTCAGGCCACCCGAGCTCTGGTCGAGTCGGAGGTTCGACAGTCTGACGACCGCGGGGCTCACGGCTGAGCCATTGTTGAACGAGAACCCGGGTGTCGAATGCTGGGATCCAGGCGCCGGCGGCAGGTCGACCGGCTCGACTGTTACGCCGCGCGAGTCGGGGGCGAGCTCTGCCGTCAGGTCGGACTGGACAAGGGTGGTGCTGTCGGACCATCGCGCGAGGCTGGCGCCCGAAGGGGAGAGGGCGACGAGAGCGAGGCCGAAAAGGAGAAGGGCGGCGAGTCCCGACGTGAGCTTCGCCGTCATCGGGTCACCTGTACGGCGTCGACCGTGACGAGGGGGAGCGAGCCGGTGCTGTGACACTCCTGCGCACACACCGTCCCATCGTGCTCGAGTGAATAGCTGATCCGGAAGTACCGGTCACCCTCCGCGGGGAGGGACTCGAGGATGACGTCGCCTGTGGCCGTCTGGGCGAGCGGCGTGCCTGTGGTGGACGTCGGGGTCGGAATCGCCGAGACGCTGACCTCGCGGACGGCGATGCCCTCGGGCATGGGAGTCTGATCGACACTCGTGACCAGGTCGACCGCAAGAGTCGAACCCGTGGCCGAGAGGACGACGTTCTGTGCGATCTCGGCGCTGTCCCCCGGAGCCATGACGATCGTGGACAGCTCCTCTTCGGAGACGGAACGCGCCTCCTCGGGGGTGGTGTGGATCGCCTCAACGGTACCGGGGACAGCGTCGACGGTCAGGTGCCCCGTGACGACGGGGGCGGCCGACACGCTCTGCGCGTCGAAGAAGCGGGCCTGCGTCGGGTTCTGCGGAAGCAGAACGAGGAACGCGACCAGTGCTGCACTGGCGAACGCAGCACGCCGGAAGGGACCGGCGGTTGCCGGTCCGTTCACGGTAAGTGCGTTCGCCATCGGTCAGCGTGCGTTCTGCGTGAGCTCGAGCTGCAGGTTCGTGAGGTCGAGCGTCTCGCCCTGGAGATCGAGGTTCCAGTCCGAACCGTCGGGGGCGGTCTCGGGGAACGTGATGGTGACCTCGGCGGTGAAGGGCTGTGCGCTGTCGGCCTCGGTCAGGACCGAGACGGCCTCGCCGGCCTGATCCTCGACGGTCGTCGCGACGTCGATGCCGATGCGAAGGTTATGCAGTTGTGGGCCAGCGAGGAGGCCAGAGAAATTAACAGGGTGACTGGAGAAAACATCTGAGATGGCTGAGAAAACACTGAAGGGACGCGCTGATGATGCGCGTCCCTTCGGAAATAGTACACCGAATATATACCGTGTTAGACCTGGTCAGGCATGTTATCTCTCTCGGTGCCACGTATCCCAGAGCCGTGCGTACGCACCGCCCTGGGAGACGAGCTCATCGTGCGAGCCGAGCTCCTGGATGACGCCATCCTCGATGACGGCGACACGGTCGGCGTCGTGCGCCGTGTAGAGCCGGTGGGCGATGGCAACGACCGTGCGACCGGCGAGAACGGCCGACAGGCTCGCCTCGAGCGTCCGCGCGGAGCGCGGGTCGATGAGGGACGTCGCCTCGTCGAGGACGACCGTGTGCGGATCGAGGAGGACAAGACGCGCGAGCGCCAGCTGCTGGGCCTGAGCCGGATTGAGCACGAGCGCGCCGGAGCCGACCTCAGACTTCAACCCCTCCGGCAGTGCCGTCACCCACGGGAGGGCGTTGACCGAGGCGAGGGCGGCGATGAGCTCCTCATCATCCGCACCCGGCTTCGCCAGGCGCAGGTTGTCGGCGATCGTGCCGACGAAGACGTGGTGCTCCTGCGTGACGAGGGCGACCTCGCTGCGGAGCTCGTCCTCGCTCAGATCGACGAGGGGCACGCCGCCGACGGTGACCGTCCCGCCCGTGGGCGGGTGGATGCCGGCGAGCATCCGTCCGAACGTCGACTTGCCGGCCCCCGACGGGCCGACGATCGCGAGGCGCTCGCCCGGAGCCAGCTCGAGGCTGATCCCGTGCAGAACGTCCCGACCCTCCCGATAGGCGTACCGGACGTCCTTTGCGACGATCCTGTCGTCGGCGGGCCGGGCACCAGAGGGAGTCCTGTCGGTGTCGACGAGGCGGACGCCGACGATACGGGCGAGGGAGACGGACGCGACCTGGAGCTCGTCGAGCCACATGAGGAACTCGGTGAGCGGGTTGCGCAGCTGGGCCGTGTAGAGGGCCACCGTCGTCACCATGCCAATCGTCGCGTACCCGGCCCCGACGAGGTGGGCGCCCCACACGACCGCCGCGGCGGTCGGTACGGCGCAGCCGAAGATGAGGAAGAAGAAGAGCTCCATCCGCAGCTTCGTCGCCCGCACATTCGCGTCCCACGCGTCACCCATGAGGACGGACTTCATCCGGGACCTGCGGGCCCTGCCCAGGTCCATCGCGTCGATCGTCCCGACGAAGTCGACGGACTCGGCGACGACGGAGTTGAGGGTCGCCCAGGCCTGCGCCTCCCACAGGTAGGTGGCCCGTGCCCGGGACAGGTAGCGGTAGGCGGAGATGACGATGAAGGGCATGCCGAGGAGGAAGGCCAGCGAGACGAGCGGCGAGGCCACGATCGCCATGACAACTGTGACGATGATTGTGATCGCGGAGGTGATGAGGGCGGGCAGGCCGAAGCGGATGACCCACTGGATCCGGTCGACATCGTTCGTCGTGCGGGACAGCAGGTCGCCCGTGCCCGCCGATTCAACGGTCGACAGCGGCAGGGTCGTCACCGTATCGAGGAACTCCTCGCGCACCTCGGCGAAGACCTGCTCGCCGAGCACCCTCGTCCGCAGCTGCACCTCGCGGGTGAGGAAGGCATAGATGAGGTAGGACAGGACGACGATGAGGGCGGCACCGTTGATGTAGCCGCGAGTCGTCCCATCGACCACCGCATCGATGATGCGGCCGACGATGTACGGCACGGCGAGCGCGCTGACCGAGGCGAGCGCGTGGATGATGACGATGGCGAGGAAGCGCCACCGATGGCGCGAGATGATCTCCTTCGCGTAGGCGATGACCTCGCGATTGCCCGCGATGGGAAGGACCTGGTTCATTCCGCTGCCCCTGTCTGTCTGGTGATGACCCACTCGTAGCGCTGCGCGGCGCGGTCACCGCCGCGGGCTCGGGCGAGCAGGTCCGAGTGCGAGCCGCGGACCACCTCCTGGCCGCCCTCAACGAGGACGACCTCATCGGCGCGGTCGAGCATGAGAGGCGAGCCGGTTGTGAGCACCGTGGTCCGCCCGGCCCGGCGCTCGCGGAGCCGTTCGGCGATCCTGTCCTCCGTGTGGGAGTCGACCGCCGAGGTGGGCTCAACGAGGATGAGGATGCGCGGAGTGTCGACGAGGGAGCGGGCCAGTGCAACGCGCTGGCGCTGTCCGCCGGACAGGGACCGCGCCTTCTCCGTCACCTCGCCGGACAGCGAGTTGTCGAGTGAGGCGAGCACATCGTGCCCATCCGTCGCCGAGAGCGCATCGAGCAGCTGCTCATCGCGCTCCTCATCGGGGTGGAACGGCTTGACGGCAGACGGGCCGTAGATCGTCGCCCGCGCCTCGACGAGGGGACGGTCGGCGACGTCGTAGGGCCGCCTCGCATCGATGACGGCCCGGAGCTGACCGCCGAACAGCTCCGGGGTCGCGCGCGTGAGCATGATGTTCTCCCGGACGACGGAGATCGGAAGTGTGCGGATGTCGATGCCGGAGACCGTGACGTCGGCCTGCTCGTCGTCGATGCGCGCGAGCCGCTCGGCGAGCGCCGCAGAGTCCTCCGGGGTGCTGGAGACGATGGCGGTCATGATTCCTGGCTCGATGCGCACTCCCGTTCGGCCGTCGACGAGCGGCCCGTCGAACGGGCTCTGATCGGCGGCCTCCGACACGTCGCCGCTCTCGGCCGCGATCCGCTCATCGAGCGTCCCGGAGATCGGCGTGATCCGCAGGACGTTGAAGATCTTCCGCGCGCCGACCCGGGCGCGGCCGAACTGGGTGATGACCATCATGACGATCTGGAGCGGGCGCACAAGGTAGATGGTGAGCCCGAAGAGAGCGGTGAACTGACCGATGGTGAGATTCCCGTCCATTGTCAGCAGGGCGCCCTGCCACATGACGAACGCGGTGAACACGCCGGGGATGAGGATCTGCAGTCCATCGATCCACGACTGGAGCCGGGCGACCTCGTTGCCGGCGAGGCGCACACGCTGAGACTGCTCCGCGTAGCGAGACGCGAACTGGGCCTCGCCGCCGATGCCGCGGAGCACCCGCAGTCCAGCCACGGTATCGGTGCCGAGCGAGGTGAGCTTCCCCTGCTCATCGCGCTGTGCCTGCTGGCGGCTCTGCAGCGGCCGGATAAGGAGAGCGGCTGCCGCGGTGATGACGGGCACGCCGATGAGAACGACGAGACCGAGGGCCGTGTGCTGCATGAGAAGGATGACGGCGACTGTGCCGAAGGCCATGACGGAGCCGATGAGGCGCGGGGTCACCTCGACGAGATTGCCGACGTGTTCGGAGTCGCTCATCGTCGTCGCGACCACCTCGCCGGTTGACCTCCTGCGGAGGATGGCAGGACCGGAGCGGGTGACGTGGCCGTGGACCTGGTTGATCGAGCGCATGGCGGTGCGCAGCCAGAGCAGGACTTCGACGCCGTGGCCGTAGGCCATGGTGAGCGACTGGATGAGCGCGAGCAGCGCGAGCCAGCCCGCGATGATCCAGATGGCGGAGGTGGCTCCACTCTCCATGCCTGCATCGAGGGCGATGCCGAGCACGACAGGTGTGAGCGCGCCGATGACCTCCTGGATCGAACGGGAGACGACAGCGAGCGTCATCTCTGAACGAGAGGAGGTGTAGAAATCAGTCATAATCGCCCGAGGGCGGCCGACCGGGAGCGGCTTATCAACGACGCGGGGGAACGAAAACACCACGACAGCATAGTCCACATGGTGGAAGTCGGCCATGGGACCCTCTGCGTCGTAGAATGGGCCAGGACCGCTGACGCCGACTGAAGGATGGACCGCGTGGCCGCAACTCTGCCCGAACCGACCGACGAGGATCTCAGCCAGGCGCGCCTGGTGCGAGCCAACTCCGAGACGAAGGCATCTCTCTCACTCACCTTCTATAGGCTCATGGCCTACGTGACAGGTGCCTGGCTCCTTCTCCTCGTCGTGGAGATGGTGCTGAAGTACATCATCGACGTCAATGGCAATCACGCGCCGGTCCTCGGAACGTGGATCGCGATCGTCCACGGCATGATCTATGTTGTCTACGTCGTTGCAGTCTTCAACCTGTGGTCCGTCATGCGGTGGAGCTTTGGCCGGATGGTCTATCTCGTCATCGCCGGCGTTGTCCCCGTTCTGTCCTTCGTTCTCGAGCGCAGGGCGACGCATTGGTTCAATGAGGACCTCCCGAACGTCCTCGATGCTGCCGAGGGCCGTGCCCTCCGGCGCGCACAGATCTCGCGCCTCAAGTCCGAGCGCGGAAAGTAGGAGAACATGGATCATCAGACCGTCTATGTGGTCGACAACGGCGCACAGTACGCACAGCTCATCGCTCGCCGAGTCCGTGAGGCAGGCTTCTATTCGGAGATCGTCCCGCATTCTGTTGCGGCGGACGATCTTCTGGGCAGAAACCCGGCCGCCCTCATCCTCTCCGGCGGGCCGTCCTCTGTCTATGAAGAGGGTGCACCCCGTCTCGACCCGGCGATCCTCAACGCCGGGGTTCCGGTCCTGGGGATCTGCTATGGCTTCCAGTCCATGGCGGACGCCCTCGGCGGCACCGTCGACAGGACGGGCGAGCGCGAGTACGGCAACACCGATATCGAGACGTCCGGAGGCCTGCTCGGACAGGGCCAGGCCACGGTGTGGATGAGCCACGGAGACGCCGTGTCGGAGGCGCCGGAGGGTTTCTCCGTCACCGCCACATCGGCGGGTGCCCCGGTCGCGGCGTTCGAGGACCCGGATCGCCGCCTCTACGGCGTCCAGTGGCACCCCGAAGTGCGCCACACGCCCGGCGGTCAGGCACTGATCGAACGTTTCCTCCACGAAGGTGCGGGCCTCACGGCCAACTGGTCGACCGGCAGCATCATCGATGAACAGGTGGCGCGGATCAGGGCTCAGATCGGGGACGAGAAGGTCATCTGCGCGCTGTCGGGCGGTGTCGACTCCGCCGTGGCCGCGGCGCTCGTCCAGAAGGCGGTCGGCGACCAGCTCACGTGTGTCTTCGTTGATCACGGGCTCCTTCGTGCGGGCGAGCGGGCCCAGGTCGAGCGCGACTTCGTCGCGGCGACCGGTGTCCGCCTCATCACCGTCGACGACTCGTCGATCTTCCTCGATGCGCTCATCGGCATCACCGAACCCGAGGAGAAGCGCAAGATTATCGGCCGCGAGTTCATCCGATCCTTCGAGCGCGCCGCGCGCCTCGTCTCGGAGGAGGAGGGGAGCGTCAAGTTCCTCGTTCAGGGCACCCTCTACCCGGACGTCGTCGAATCCGGCGGGGGAGAGGGCGCGGCCAACATCAAGTCCCACCACAACGTCGGCGGCCTTCCCGACGATCTCGAGTTCGAGCTCTGCGAGCCGCTGCGCGAGCTCTTCAAGGATGAGGTTCGCGCCGTCGGCCGTGAGCTCGGCATCCCCGAGGCGATTGTCGGCCGCCAGCCCTTCCCCGGTCCCGGCCTCGGCATCCGCATCATCGGCGAGGTCACGCGAGAACGCCTCGACATCCTTCGCCGCGCCGACTTCATCGTCCGCGAGGAGCTGACGTCGGCGGGCCTGGACTCTGAGATCTGGCAGTGCCCCGTCGTCCTTCTGGCCGATGTCCGCTCCGTCGGTGTCCAGGGTGACCAGCGCACCTACGGCCACCCGATCGTCCTGCGCCCCGTCTCGTCGGAGGACGCGATGACGGCGGACTGGTCGCGCCTGCCCTACGACGTCATCGCCCGTATCTCCAGCCGGATCACCAACACGGTCTCCGAGGTCAACCGCGTCGTCGTCGACGTGACCTCCAAGCCGCCCGGCACCATCGAGTGGGAGTAGCGGGGAACCTCCGCTGACCTGAACCGCCCCTGCGATTCGCAGGGGCGGTTCTCCGTATTCGAAGGCTGTCGGCTTTGCTCGTCGTCTGCTCAGGCCGCTCCGGCTTCAACAGGCCCCGGATCATGGCGGCCGCGGCGAGGCGTTGGTGAATGCGCAGTTCAGAGCAGAATTATCAGTGGATATTGATGAAGCGACGGCCAGCGGTGGCTGCCCGATCCTGTGACACGCCGTTCGCACTGTCAGCGCAAGGATTTGCGAGTTGGAAGGATCACCTAAAAGTGGGACTTTGGTCTATCGGGTAGGTCTGCAGACTATTCAAAGAATATGCAGAGAAAGGCCCGATATGCCCAAAATTGACTGAATAAAAATGAGTACCATAAGCACCTGAAACGTGAGTGTCGGCACAGCGAGTCGGAGAAAACGCTCACAGCATGCGGATATACGTAACGACTGTGTTGCGGTAACAATTGTATACTTGTTGCAGGTTCGCGGAGTCTCTAGATTTGGGAACCAGAGGGCAAGCAAGGGCTGGCTCTTTACAGCAGAAGAGCGGCACATCCGCCGCTCAAGGAGGAAGTAATGAACACCAAGCTCGCAAAGATCACCGGCATCGTCACTCTGATCTTCGGAGTCCTTTTCATCGGCACGGGCGCGGCGGCGTGGTTCGTCGTCTCGGACCAGCTCAAGGCTGAGAACATCACCGTGGCCGAGGACGCCGACTTCGCGGCAGGCGACCAGGTCGCCGGCCCGATCTCCGCCTTCGCTCAGGCCCAGATCATTCAGGAGCACGCCCTCAACATCACCGGTGGCGAGACCTACGCAACCCTCGGTGGCCTCGCCCGCCAGGCTGAAGAGGCCGGCGATGAGGAGGCGGCCGCAGAGTACAACGCGCAGCGCACGACCATGATGAACGCGTCGTTCCTCCGCTCCTCGCTCTTCACCTCCGTTCTCTCCTTCGGCGTCGCGCTCTTCGCGATCGGCGTCGGTGCATGGATGCTCCTCGCCGGAGCCACCTTCCTCTCCTCCTCCAGGAGGGCCGAGGATGTCGTCGCGGACCGTCGCGCCGATACCTACTGATCCGACCACCTGAAAGCGCGCGGCCTCGGCCGCGCGCTTTCGCGTTCCCCGGAATCTGGTGGAGTTGCCGCGATCAGTGGCGCGCGATCAGTGGCGCGCGATCGTCAATCGGCGGCCTACGGCTCAGCGAGGCGGGAATTCTCGCGGTCGGCTCACCGGAACCGCCGGGCCCGTGGCGTCCCCCACCTTTCGCCGTGGGCCTAAGGTCCTATTTCGGGACCGGTTGGGCTTGCGGATAGTGTGGGAATCATGGATATTCTGCGCTCTCTTCTTCTCATCCTCCACCTCCTCAGCTGGGCGGTCGTCTTCGGAACCGCACTGGCCGGCCTGCGTCAGCGCGTCATGCCGGCGGGTCTTCTCCACGGCGCGCTCGGCGCGCTCATCACCGGCATCCTGCTCGTCGGCGTGCTCGAGATGGGCGACTACGACGTCAACCATGTGAAGATCGCCATCAAGCTCGTCATCGCACTCGCCATCACCGGCCTGGTCTTTTGGGGCAATAGGAAGGACGAGCTCGACAAGCCCTTCTTCGGTGCGATCGCGGGCCTCGTTGCGGCGAACGTCGCCATCGCAGTCCTCGTCTGAGGGGCTATCCTAGTAGCCCTATGACAACAGAGCCTCCTCTCTCAGCACTTGACCGACTGCGGCAGCGGGTCGCCGCCCAGACCGCCGCGTCCCAGCCGCAGGCACCTTCGCCGGTCCCGTCCGGGGGCCCGCCGGAGGCGGGCGAGAGCCGACTTCTCGCGGGACTCAACCCGCAGCAGCGCGCAGCCGTCGTCCACGGGGGCGGCCCCCTCCTCGTCATCGCCGGCGCCGGTTCAGGCAAGACGCGAGTGCTGACCCACAGGATCGCTCACCTCGTCGAGACGGGCCGCGCCCAGCCGGGCGAGATCCTCGCGATCACGTTCACGAACAAGGCCGCGAAGGAGATGAGGGAACGCCTCAGCGCCCTCCTCGGCCCAGTCGCCAATCGCATGTGGATCTCGACGTTCCACTCCGCGTGCGTGCGGATCCTCAGGGCCGAGCATGAGGCCCTTGCCATGCGGTCGACGTTCACGATCTATGACTCGGCCGACTCCTTGCGCCTCATGAACCAGGTGTGCAGGGAGGAGGCCATTGACTCTCGGGTGTCGACCCCGAAGGGCCTTCTGCGGAGGATCTCCGACCTCAAGAACGAGCTCATCGACCCCGAGGACTTCGCGCGCAGCATCAATGACGAGGCGGATGTGACGGTCGCGGCCGCCTACCGCGGCTACCAGAACCGCCTGCGGGCCGCGAATGCGCTCGACTTCGACGACATCATCATGACGACCGTCGGCCTCCTGCAGTCCCACCCGGCGATCCTCGAGCACTACCAGCGCCGGTTCCGCCACATCCTCGTCGACGAGTATCAGGACACGAACCACGCCCAGTACGTCCTCATCCGTGAGCTGACCGGCCGGGGCGAGAGCATGGGGGAGCTGACCGTCGTCGGTGACGCCGACCAGTCGATCTACGCCTTCCGCGGCGCAACGATCCGCAACATCGAATCCTTCGAGGATGACTATCCCAATGCGGAGTCGATCCTGCTCGAGCAGAACTACCGATCGACACAGAACATCCTCTCCGCCGCCAATGCGGTCATCGCCAACAACCCGAATCGGCGCGCCAAGCGGCTCTGGACCGACTCCGGCGCCGGCGACAAGGTCGTCGGCTATGTGGCCGACTCCGAGCACGATGAGGCGCGTTTCCTCGTCGAAGAGCTCCAGGCTCTCAGCGGGAAGCGCCGCTGGTCCGATATTGCCGTCTTCTACCGGACGAACGCCCAGTCGCGTGCGTTGGAGGAGATGCTCATCAGGGCCGGCATCCCCTACAAGGTCATCGGCGGCACGCGCTTCTACGAGCGCAAGGAGATCAAGGATGCGCTCGCCTACCTCCAGGTCGTCGCCAACCCCGATGACACGGTGGCGATGAGACGGATCTTCAACACCCCGCGCCGCGGACTCGGGGCGAAGGCCGAGGACGCCGTGGCGTTCCACGCCCAGCGTCACGGCATGTCCTTCGGGGCGGCCCTCGACGACGTCGGCTCGGCCGAGTCGCCCCGGGGCCAGGTCAACGGGCTCACCCCGCGCGCGGAGAAGGCGATCATCGACTTCCGCACGATCCTCCATGTGGCTCGCGAGAAGGCGGAGAGCGGGTCAGCGCCTGCTGACGTGCTCGACTCCCTCATGGCGGGCAGCGGCTACACCGAAGAGCTGCGCCGGTCCGATGACCCGCAGGACGAGGCACGGGTCGAGAACCTTGCCGAACTCCACGCCGTCGCGGCCGACTTCAAAAAGATGAACCCCGACGCGACTCTCGGTGACTTCCTCGAGCATGTCGCTCTCGTCTCTGACACGGACCAGCTGCCGGATGGCGACGTGGCCGACGAGGGCGATGTCACCCTCATGACGGTTCATACAGCGAAGGGCCTCGAGTTCCCGGTCGTCTTCGTCACCGGGTTCGAGGACGGCACGTTCCCGCACATGCGATCGCTCGCCGACCCGGTCGAACTGGCCGAGGAGAGGCGCCTCGCCTATGTCGCCCTCACGAGGGCGCGCGAGAATCTCTACATCACCCGCGCCTCGGTGCGCAGCCAGTGGGGCGCACCCCAGGAGCTCCCCGCCTCCCGGTTCCTCGATGAGATCCCCGAGGGGCTCGTCGACTGGCGCCGCGCCCACTCGTCCGCCGATGTGCTTCGCCGCTCGAGCTCGACCCGCTACTCGAAGCCGAGCTTCGACGGGGCGCGCACCGGCGGTTCGGTCAAGCCGGGTCGTCTCGACAGCGGGTCCGGCCGTCTCGACGGCGGCTCCGCGAAGAAGGCGGCCGCCGAGGCGCTCAGTCCTGAGGACCGGGAGAAGCTTGCGGCCGCCGAGGCGGCGAAGGCCGCCGAGCAGGCGGCGGCGGCCGAGGAGCTTAAGCGCAAGCGGGCTG
Source organism: Flaviflexus salsibiostraticola (assembly GCF_003952265.1). NCBI lineage: Bacteria > Bacillati > Actinomycetota > Actinomycetes > Actinomycetales > Actinomycetaceae > Flaviflexus > Flaviflexus salsibiostraticola. The sequence goes on along the minus strand of NZ_CP034438.1, from coordinate 992,670 downwards.
AGGCCGCTCAGGAGGAGGAGGAGAAGCTCGGTGCGCTCGCCTCGGTCAAGCCCGGTGACACGCTCATCCACAGGAAGTTCGGTGCGGGCACCGTGCGTGCCGTTGAGGGCAGGGGCGCGAACATGGTGGCGACGATCGAGTTCGACGGCAAGTCCAAGCGCCTCATGCTCGGCATGGCGCCCCTCAGCCTGCCCAAGTAGTCCGAGCGCCCACGGGCCCGCGGCGCGCCGCGGGCCTCTCGCGCTGGTCATCCCTGCAAACTAGAGTGACCTCATCAGGGGAGGAGCGGCTTTGACAGCAGCTGAGCCGGGCACTCGACGCCGACGCCACCACATGGCCGACCCGGGCGGCTACATCGCCGGCCTGGACGGCCTGCGTGCGCTCGCCGTCGGCGCGGTCGTCATCTATCACATCACGCCCACCGCCCTGCCCGGCGGCTTCCTCGGCGTCGACGTCTTCTTTGTCGTCTCCGGCTTCCTCATCACAACCCTCCTGCTGCGAGAGCTGCGCAAAACGAAGGGCATCGATCTCAAGGGCTTCTGGAAGCGGCGCGCGCGCAGGCTCCTGCCGGCGCTCGTCTTTCTCGTCCTCACGGTCGTGCCGGTGGCGGGGCTCATCAACAGAGACCTCCTCGTCGGCATCGGCCGACAGGTGCTCGGAGCCCTCACGTTCTCCTCGAACTGGCTCGAGATCGCCAACGGAAGCTCCTATTTCAACCAGACCTCCCCGCAGCTGTTCAAGAATTTCTGGTCGCTGGCGGTTGAGGAGCAGTTCTATCTCATCTGGCCGCCGCTGTTCCTCCTCGTCATCGTCCTCGTCAAGGGATGGCGGGCACGGGTCGGCATCGCGGTCGGCCTCGCCGGGCTCTCGGCCCTCCTCATGGCCATCCTTTATGACCCGGAGTATGCGACACGCGTCTACTACGGCACCGATACGCACCTCTTCGGCCTTGCTCTCGGCATCGCCCTCGCCTTCTCGTGGTCACCGGCCTCGGGCACGTGGCTGGCCGGCCGTTGGAGCCGGTGGAGCCAGGTCGCCGGGCTCGGTGCGCTCATCGGCCTCCTCGCTCTCATGGCGACGCTGAGCGACGAGTCGGCCTTCGCCTACCGCGGCGGCATCCTCCTCTCCTCGATCCTCACCCTCCTCGTCATCGGCGCGATGATCGCGCCGGGCTCGCCGATCGCGCGGGCGTCCGAGAACCGTGTCTTCGGGTGGATCGGGACACGCTCCTACGCCATCTACCTGTGGCACTGGCCCATTCTCGTCATGGTCGGACTGATCGTGCCGGCCGCCCCGGGCACAGCGCTCTTCTGGGCGCGATCCGCAGCAGCCGTCGCCATCACCGCAGCGATCTGCGAGTTTTCCCACCGCCACATCGAGACCCCGATCCGGGTCAACGGCTTTCGTGCAAGCGTCGCCTCCCTGAGGAGCAGTCTTCTCACACGCCGGCCGGTCCACGTCGGCATCGCGGCGGCGACGGGGCTCATGATCATCGGCACGGGTGTCGCCGTGGCCGTCGCCCCCGAGAAGTCCTCCGTCCAGCTCGAGATCGAGGAGAACGAGAAGCGCTTCGAGGCGTCAGCGCCCCCGGAGGAGGACTCCGTGGCGGGGAGCCCCACGGAGGAACCGACCACCGGCGGCGGTGAAGCGACGCCGGAGGCGACGGAGCCCGAGCCCGAAGATCCGGCCGAGACGTCGAGCGCGACGGAAGAGCCGCCGGCCGAGGTCGACAAGGCCCAGTTCGCCATGCCGAGCGGTGAGGAGATCACCGCCATCGGCGACTCGATCATCGTCACCTCGGCCGACGGACTCGAGGTCGCCTTCCCCGGGATCAACTTCATCGCCAAGTCGAACAGGCAGTGGCACGAGGCGCCCGCCCTTGTCCAGGAGGGTCTCGCCACGGGGACGATCCGCCGGGCCGTCATCCTCGACTACGGGACGAACGCCGGCATTCCCGATTCGCAGGTCGTCCGCGACACGATCGACATGCTCGGCCCAGACCGCATGATCGTCCTCGTGACGATCTACGGGCAGTCGACGTTCATCGACGCGGCGAACGACATCATCCGGGAGATCGCGGCTGACTACCCCAACGTGGCGGTCGCGGACTGGCATGCGGCGATCAGCGCCCAGCCGCACCTCCTCCAGGCCGACCAGACCCATCCCGACATCGGCGGCATGCACCTTTTCGCCGAAACGGTGCGCGTCGCGTTGGAGTCCCTTTCGCTCTGAGCGGCACGATTTCACGGTTATGGGGCGCGCGTCACGTCCGCGTTTGATACCGTGGTCAAAGTGTCTCGAAGTCGAGACACCTGTCGTGAATGGGAAGGACCTCCTCCGTGGATCTCTTCGAATACCAGGCTCGCGATCTCTTCGCCAAGCATGGTGTACCCGTGCTTGCCGGGATCGTGGCCACAACCCCTCAGGAAGCCCGCGAAGCAGCGGAAAGCATGGGCAGCGCGCTGTTCGTCGTCAAGGCTCAGGTGAAGACCGGCGGCCGTGGCAAGGTCGGCGGCGTCAAACTGGCGCGGACCCCCGAGGAGGTGGAACAGGCCGCCTCCCAGATCCTGGGGATGGACATCAAGGGACACACGGTCCGCCGTGTCATGATCGCCGAGGGTGCGGACATCGCTGAGGAGTACTACTTCTCCGTTCTCCTCGACCGCTCCGAGCGGCGCTATCTCGCCATGTGCTCGGTCGAGGGTGGCATGGAGATCGAACAGCTCGCGGTTGAGCGCCCCGAGGCGCTCGCGCGCATCCCCGTTGATCCCGATGAGGGGATCGATGAGGCGATGGCCCGCCGGATTGTCGACGAGGCGGGCTTCCCCGAGGCCGACGCCGACGCGGTCGCCGCCGTCATCCTCAAGCTGTGGGATGTCTACGTCAAGGAGGATGCGACGCTCGTTGAGGTCAATCCGCTTGTCAAGACGGTCGATGGCACGATCCTTGCGCTCGACGGCAAGGTGAGCCTCGATGAGAACGCGGCCTTCCGGCACCCGGATCACGACGAGCTCGAGGACCGGGACACGGAGAATCCGCTCGAGGCGAAGGCGAAGGAGAAGGGCCTCAACTACGTCAAGCTCGATGGCGGCCAGGTCGGCATCATCGGCAACGGCGCCGGCCTCGTCATGTCGACTCTCGATGTCGTCGCCTACGCGGGCGAGCAGTACGGGGTCGGACCCGCGAACTTCCTCGACATCGGCGGCGGCGCCTCGGCGCAGGTCATGGCCGACGGACTCGATGTCATCCTCGGGGATCCCGACGTCCGCTCGGTCTTCGTCAACGTCTTCGGCGGCATTACCGCCTGTGACGAGGTCGCCAACGGCATCGTCAAGGCACTTGAGATCCTCGGCGACGCCGCGACCAAGCCGCTCGTGGTGCGCCTCGACGGCAACAACGTGGAGGAGGGCAGGCGCATCCTCGAAGAGGCCGCCCACCCCCTTGTCACGATCATGGACACGATGGACGGCGCGGCTGCCAGGGCCGCTGAGATCGCGGCATAAGGAACAGCACTATGGCAATTTTTCTTGACTCCAGCTCCAAGGTCATCGTCCAGGGGATCACCGGCTCCGAGGGTCGCAAGCATACGGCCCGGATGCTCAACGCAGGCACGAGGATCGTCGGCGGCACGAATCCGAAGAAGGCCGGCCAGACAGTCGACTTCGACGTGGTCCCGATCGGCCCGGGCAGCGCGCAGGCCGGGCCTGTCGAGGTCCCCGTCTTCGGCACTGTCCAGGACGCGAAGGACGCGACGGGTGCCGACGTATCGGTCATCTTCGTCCCGCCGGCCTTCACAAAGGCCGCCGTCATCGAGGCGGTTGATGCGGGCATGAGGCTCGTCGTCATCATCACGGAGGGCATCCCGGTCGCCGATACGGCAGAGTTCCGCTCCTACGCCGAGAAGAAGGGCGTCCAGCTCATCGGACCGAACTGCCCCGGCATCATCACCCCCGGCCAGTCCAACGTCGGCATCACCCCGCCCGACATCACCGGGCCAGGCCGCATCGGTCTCGTCTCGAAGTCGGGCACCCTCACGTACCAGATGATGTACGAGCTGTCGGACATCGGCTTCTCCACCTGCATCGGCATCGGCGGTGACCCGATCGTCGGCACGACGCACATCGACGCGCTGCGTGCGTTCGAAGAGGATCCCGATACCGACCTCATCGTCATGATCGGCGAGATCGGCGGCGACGCCGAGGAGCGCGCGGCCGAGTTCATCAAGGCCAACGTAACGAAGCCCGTTGTCGGCTACGTTGCCGGTTTCACGGCGCCCGAGGGCAAGACCATGGGCCATGCTGGGGCGATCGTGTCAGGCTCCGCCGGCACCGCTCAGGCGAAGAAGGAGGCCCTCGAAGCGGTCGGCGTCCGCGTGGGCAAGACCCCCACCGAGACGGCGAATCTCGCGAGGGAGATCCTCAACGGCTGATAGCAGACGGTGATGGGGCGGGAACCGAATGGTTCCCGCCCCATGTCATGTCTGGGTTGCCTGGCGACCGTGCTGCTCGGCGACTGGGTTGCTTGGCGACCTCGCCGCGCGGGCTCAGTCGGCCGACTCCACCGACTGGGCCGAGATCGGGCTTGCGGGCGAGGGCGGGCTCACGGGAGTCGGGACGGAGATCGGCGAAGCGGGCGATACCGTCTTGGGCATCACCGGTCTCTCGACCGTCGGAGCAGCGGTCTGCGGAGCGGCCGGCGTCTGCGCCGTCGGGGCCGAGAAAGTCGGCTCATCGGACGGATCGTCCGCTGCATCATCGCTCGGGTCGGGAGTGCTTGTGGTGGGGTCGTCTGTCGAGGGCGCCTCGGAGACGATGGGGACGCTCACCTCGGGTGTGTCGGCGGACGCGAGGCCGGTGCCGGCGACAATGCCGATGGCCCCCAGCGAGCCGACGGCGATCCACAGTTTCCTAGACATATGATCCTCCCTTGCCTGCACCCAGTGAATCAGTCACGCATGAGGCGATCAGGATAGCTGGATGAGAGTCCTCTCATCTTCGGAGCGTTGCTCATCGCCCCGATCGGCGTGAGCTGGAATGATGGTCACGATGACTGTCGACACACGAACACACCCGCTCCGACTCGCCGCGGCCGCAGTTCAGCCCATCCTCCTCGGCTGGGCCAGTGTCGTCATTCTCGGAATCTTTTCCTACACCCTCATGGCAGACTCGCCGGCGCTCGGATCGACGACGTGGCAGGATGTCGCGGCGGTCTCGACTGGATGGTGGCTGACCGCCTTAGGCGGCACCCTCCACTTTGATGGAGTCGGCATCTCCCTGCCGCCGCTCACCATCACGCTCCTCACCTACCTCGCCTCCTTCGCCCTTCTGCGCAGGCACCCGGTCAAGGACTGGATCGACGTCCTCATTGTCTGCGGAGCATCCGGCGGCACGGCGGCGCTGCTCGGGCTCCTTGCGCCCACGGGCTCGTACGTCTGGCCGGCGGGCCTCGGAGCAGCAGCGGTTGCGCTCCTCGCCATTCTCACGTCGAAGAACAGGTCGGACTGGTTCGCGGCCGGTATCGTCAGCTCCCCCGCGGGGCGCGCCATCTACGACGGGCTCATGCTGGCGCGTCGCGGGATGGCCACCGCTCTCGTCCTCGCCGTCCTCGCACTCGTCACATCGACAGTGCTCGGCTGGTCCGAGATCCTCAAGATCAACGGCTATTACATCGTCGAATGGCATTCGGGCCTCATGATGTGGCTCCTCCAGCTCGCGTACCTGCCCACTCTCATCCTGTGGTCGCTCGCCTACATCATCGGCGCCGGCTTCGCGGTCGGAGCCGGCACGGCCTTCTCCGCACTCGGTATTACAGCAGCACCCCTGCCGGCCATCCCCATCCTCGGCGCCCTCCCGCAGCCCGGCGATGCGAGCGCGTGGCTGCTCGCCATCGTCGCCGTCGCACTCCTCATCCAGGGCATTAGGCAGGCCCGTGCCTTTCCCGACATGGTCGAAGTCTTCATCACCGGGCTCATCCAGATCGCGTTCACCGCGCTCATCGGCGCGCTCCTCGCGGTCCTCGCCCAGGGCTCGATCGGCCCCGACCGGCTCGCTGTCGTCGGCCCCGAGGCGTTGACGATGGCGCTCCACGGAGCGGTCGTCATCGGCGTCCCGCTCGTGCTCGGCATGATCATCGGCCACCGCAGCTCGGTCGCGGCCTACCGCTCCTGGATGGAATCGGTCGGATCCAGTCTCAGGGGCCTCCGGAACGGCAAGAGCTCCCACGGCGGATCGGAACCCCTGGGCGGAGACATTCACATGGTCTCGGCCGTCGCGAACGACCCCCTCAGTCCCGACTGGCCCGACCGACGCGTCGGGAACGCATCTGCGGATAGCGCTCCGGCATCGCCCGGCCGCGGCGGCCCTCCGCGGGGCGCGGCTGGCGGCATGGCGGATGAGGAGGGCGGCGGGCTCGCCGATTCCGAGCCGCCGGTGCACAGCGCCGGACCGAACGGCGAGAAACAGTCCGACCGCGGACTCGACGGGCAGGACTGGGCAGATGTGGGATTCTATGGTGAGGCGCCGACACCGCCCACACCCGCCACCGCCCAGACGGCTGCAGAGCCCGGGCTCGATCGAAGGGACGATTCATGAGCAGTAGCCCGCGCAGGCTCGCTGTCCTCATCTCCGGCGGAGGCTCGAACCTCTCGGCACTCATGGATGCCTGCGATGATCCGGAGTACGGATGTGAGGTCGTCCTCGTTGTCGCCGACCGCGACGGCTGCGGCGGAATCGAGACCGCGCGATCGGCGGGAATTCCCACCGCAATCATCAAGGTGGGGGACTTCGCCGATCGGAGTGACTGGGATCGTGCGCTCGCGGACGCACTGGCGGCACCGACTCCGGACCTCGTCGTGTCGGCGGGATTCCTCAAGATGCTCGGCCCGGCCGTCCTGCGGACATTCCCCGGCAGGATCATCAACACCCACAATTCGCTGTTGCCGTCCTTCCCCGGCATTCACGGCCCGGCTGATGCCCTCGCCCACGGTGTGAAGGTCGCGGGGGCAACGCTCTTCCTCGTCGATGAGGGCATGGACACGGGCCAGATCCTCGCCCAGTGCGTTGTCGATGTGCTCGAGGAGGATACCGAGGAGACTCTCCTCGAACGGATCAAGATCGCCGAGCGGGCGCAGCTTGTCCGGACCGTCGGCGCCATGATGAGGGACGGGTGGCGGGTCGAGGGCCGCAGGGCCTTCCTCAACCGACCGTGACGGCAGGCGCCACATCGCGCGGAACGCCACCCGGCGTGCTTGAATGGCTTTGGGCCACACGTGTGGCGACGAACAACGATGGGAATACAGCAGGATGCAGCAGTGGGTGAGGGGAAGCGCCTCAGGGACAGCACTTGTCATTGCAGGACTGCTCGTCGGAGCGTCGGCTGTTGCCGCCCCGGCCGAGCCGACAGAGATCGAGGATCCAGCCCACGCAGCGGTCCTCCAGTCAGACGCCACTGAGCTCGATCTGCCGGGCGTTGACGATCTTGTCGAGGTCTCCCCGACAGAGTCGGCCACGCCGACGCAGGAGCCGACTCCGGATCCGCCTGGGGACGAGGACCCGACGGACGAGCCGACTATTCCAACCGAGGACCCCACCGAATACCCGACCGACCTACCAACAGAGGAGCCCACGGAGGATCCGACGGAGGAGCCGACAGACGAGTCGACGTCGAACGACGGCGGTCTGGGCGACCCCTTCCCCGTCGCCCCACCCGACATCGGCTTCAGCAGGGCACCGATCTTCGCCCCCATCCCGACCATCACCGCGCAGTCGCGAGCGGACGTGAGCGAATCCGACCTGTGGGAGGGCGTCCAAGTCCACGACGATGTCGACCTTCGGTTGTCTCCTGTCATCTCCGATTGGGGCGACTGGTTCGGCGCAGCCGAGTGCCCGGGCGGGTTCCCCTGCACCTACCGGATCCTCTACCTTGTCACCGACTCCCACGGGAACGGCGCCGAAGCGGCTCGCGACATCATCATCACCGGGCGGCCCGCAGCGGACCCGGTCGGCGGTGAGGACGCGGAGGAGCAGCAGGATCAGGAGCAGGTGGAGCTGCCGATGACCGGCATCGGAAGCGGCGGCCTCCTCGGCATCGGTGCTGGTCTCCTCGTCGGTGGGATGGGCTTGATCACCTCGTCGAGACGGTCCCAGACCCGCTAAACTGGGTCACGGCCGCGACTGGCGCGCAAGATGGAGGACCATCGGGGAGCGGCCGATACCGCTGCGTCGCACGCCTGGGCACGGCAGTGGGTGATCACCGAGGAGAACCATGGCTCGCGCACTCATTTCCGTATTCGACAAGACCGGCATCATCGACCTCGCCCGCGCCTTTGCGCAGGCCGGTATCGACATCGTCTCCTCCGGGGGGACCGCGGCCGCCCTGAGGGAGGCCGGGATCAGCGTGACAGGCGTTGAGGAGGTGACCGGCTTCCCGGAGTGTTTCGACGGCCGCGTCAAGACTCTTCATCCGCTCATCCACGGTGGCCTGCTCGCCGACCGTCGCAGGCCCGAGCACGTCGAGCAGATGGCGAGGCTTGGGATCGAGCCGATCGACATTGTCGTCGTCAACCTCTACCCGTTCGCCGAGACCCTCGCCTCCGGTGCTGAGGTCGACGAGATCATCGAGCAGATCGACATCGGCGGTCCCGCGATGGTCCGCGCCTCCGCCAAGAACCACGCATCCGTCGCAGTTCTCACCTCACCCGAGCAGTACGCGGACGCCATCGCTGCCGTCGGCAGGGGAGGGTTCACCGATGAGGAGCGCAGGAGCCTCGCGGCTCGCGCCTTCGCCCACACCGCCGCCTACGACGCGGCAGTGGCGACGTGGATGGCGGGCCTGGTCGGCGATGAGCACATCGGACTGGCCCTGCCGAAGACCCGCTCACTCCGCTACGGCGAGAATCCCCACCAGTCCGCCTGGCTGTCGGCCGATGGGAGCGGCGGCGTCGCAGCCGCCATCCAGCACGGCGGCAAGGAGATGAGCTACAACAACTACCGGGATACGGATGCCGCGGTGAGGGCCGCCTACGACCACGACCGACCCGCCGTCGCCGTTATCAAGCACATGAACCCGTGCGGCCTCGCGGTCGCCGATGACATCGCGCAGGCACATGCCCGCGCTCACGCGTGCGATCCCGTCTCGGCCTACGGCGGCGTCATCGCCGCCAACCGGACCGTCACGCGGGCGATGGCGGAGCAGGTCGCACCAATCTTCACCGAGGTCATCGCCGCCCCCGGCTTCGATGACGAGGCACTCGAGGTGCTGCGGAAGAAGAAGAACCTGCGGATCCTCACGGTCCAGCCCGACCTCACCGGCCGCGACATCACCCAGATCTCCGGCGGCTGGCTCGTCCAGGATCGGGACCGCGTCGACGAGCCGGGTGACCGGTCGACCGGGTGGACCCACGCGGCAGGACCGGCTGCCGATGAGGAGACGCTCGCCGACCTCGAATTCGCGTGGCGCGCCGTCCGCTCCGTCCGCTCGAACGCCGTCCTCCTCGCGAAGGATGGTGCCACCGTCGGTGTCGGCATGGGCCAGGTCAACCGCGTCGATTCGTGCAGACTCGCTGTTGAGCGGGCCAACACCCTCGGCGCACCGGTCGACTCCGATGTTGAGACAGCGGGCGGCGCCCAGCAGTCCGACAGGCCCAGCGAGGAGCGGGCCCGCGGCTCGGTCGCGGCCTCGGACGCCTTCTTCCCATTCGCCGATGGCTTCAAGGTGCTGGCCGATGCCGGGGTCCGGGCAGTTGTCCAGCCCGGCGGGTCGATCCGCGATGAGGAGGTCATCGCCGCAGCGAACGCGGCCGGCATCCCCATGTACGTCACGGGCACGCGCCACTTCGCCCACTGAGTGTTCCGGCCGGCCTCAGGCCGTCTCTCGAAGGATCTTCTTGAGAGGCCGCGGGTCGGCCGCGGCCTCGGCCGTCATAGCGGCCCCGATGTTCCTGCGCAGTGCGACACCATCGGAGGGGCGGTCGATCGTGAGCCCGCCGACGAGCCGGCCGTCCCTCAGCCACAGTGAGCGCGAGCCGTCCGGAAGCGTGATGGGTTCGCCGATGGGATGGCCGATGAGGAGGAGCTCCCTCCCGGCGATCGTCGAGAAGACGTCGGGGACGAGCGGGATGGGCTCGTCTCGTGGGTCCGTCATGATCGCACGTGCGACACGGGTCGCCTGATGGAGGGCCGTGTTCCAGTGGCCGCCGGCGGGCCCGATGTCGATGGTGGCGCAGTCGCCGACGGCGAAGACACCTGGCATGGCCGTGCGACCCCATCCGTCCGTCGTCAGGTCGAGGCCGAGCGTGTTGGGAACAGCGCCGGTCGCCTCGATGAGGGTTCCCGCATCGGCGGGGATCTCGTCGGTGATCCGCACGCCCATGGCCCGCAGGGCGTCGGCGACGGGCAGGGCCGCCCGGCCGAGCGCGGGCAGGATGTGCTCGGCGATCTCGACCAGGGTGACGGCGCGTCCGGCGGCGGCGAACGAGGAGGCGAGCTCGCAGCCGATCCAGCCGCCCCCGACGATGGTGACCGGACCCGAGACGGTGCGAAGACGGTCGGCGTCCGCCCTCGTGCGGAGGCTGAGCGCGCCGTCGATCGTCCGCCTGGCATCGGCCCCGAGGGCGAGGACGGTCACGTCCGAGTCGAAGCGATCTGGGCCGGCGATGACGGTGGTGCCGTCGAGGCTCTCGATCTCGGCGGTGACGATCTCATCGCAGACGTCGGACAGTTGCCCGAGGCCGTCGGCGGAGAGAGGGCGGCGATAGTCGCCGAAGAGGTCCTTCGACAGCGGCGGCCGATCGTAGGGCGGGACACCCTCGCGCTCGATGGCACGGATCCGCCCCTCGTACCCCAGGCCGCGCAGTTCGACGGCGGTGCGCAGACCCGCTAAACCTGTTCCACAAATCGTAATCAATCGACCTCCAAGCCACTAAGGTTGATCGTATGGGAGAAAACCGGGTTCCTGCACCCGCGCTGCTGACAGCTCTGTTTTTCTGGGTCGTGGCCATCGTCGTCCTCGGCTTCATTGCAGGACCCGTCTCTTCCATCCGCGCACTCGGCGCCACCATGGTCGGCCTTGCGGCCGCCCGCCTCGTCCTTCCGACAGGGGCGGTGCCCGATGTGCGCGGGCGCGCGTGGGACGCAGCGACTCTCACGATATTGGGGCTGGCCCTGCTGGGGCTCGCCGAATGGGGAAATGCCACGAACGTGGCCTAGAAGGAGATCAGGCAGATGGACATTGTGACGCGATCGATCGCGAAGGCACAGGAGTGGTCCGACAACGCTCAGAAGTACGCGACTCCGTATGCCTCTCGCCTGCTGTCCCGGGTGCTCGACCACCCGGGCGGCCTGGATTACACGGTCAGCTTCGTCGATGGGGTGATCCGCCCCGAGGATTCAAAGGTCGTCGCCGACAACCTGTCGGCGATCTCATCGAAGGACGCGTCATTCCTGCCGCCGTACCTCGGTGTGTTGACGAAGGGCGGAGGGAGGCTCGCACCCCTGCTGCCGAAGGCGGCGGATGAGATCGCCCAGAAGATCTTCGCCGCGCTCGTCGGCGATCTCGTCGTCGACGTCACACCGTCGAAGCTGGGACCGGCCATCGCGAAGCTCCGAGCGGATGGCTCACGGCTCAACCTCAACCTTCTCGGTGAGGCTGTGCTCGGCGACGCCGAGGCGGGCCGCAGGCTCGCCGCGACGACTGAGCTCATCCGCCGCGACGATGTCGATTACGTCTCGCTCAAGGTCTCGTCCGTCATCGGCCCCCATGCGGCCTTCGGCTTCGACGAGGCCGTCGAACACGCCGTCGCCCAGCTGCTCCCCGTCTTCCGGGTCGCCCGCGACTCGAACACGTTCATCAACCTCGACATGGAGGAGTACAAGGACCTCCATCTCACCCTCGATGTCTTCACGACGATCCTCGACATGCCGGAGTTCAGGGACTACCGGGCCGGGATCGTGCTCCAGTCCTACCTGCCCGACGGGCTCGATGCCCTCGCCGGGCTCACCGAGTGGGCGAAGGGCCGCCGCGCCGCGGGCGGCGCGCCGATCAAGGTCCGCGTCGTCAAGGGCGCGAACCTCTCGATGGAGCGGGTGGACGCGATCATGCACGGGTGGAGCCTCGCCGTTCAGCCGTCCAAGGAGGCGACGGACGCGAACTACATCGCCATGCTCGACTACGCGCTGACGCGCGAGAATATCGACGCGGTCCACATCGGCATCGCCGGCCAGAACCTCTTCACGCTCGCCTATGGCGTCCTCCTGTGCCGCGATCGCGGCATCGAGCTCGGGACCGAGGTCGACATCGAGATGCTGGCGGGGATGGCCACCCCGCAGGCCCATGCGGTGCGCGATGATGTCGGGCAGCTCCTCTACTACGTCCCGGTCGTCAAGCCCGAAGAGTACGACGTCGCGATCTCCTACCTCGTGCGCCGCCTCGAGGAGAACGCGACTCCCGACAACTTCATGTCGAATGTCTTCGCCCTCGAGGACGCCAGCGTCTTCGAGCTCGAGGCCGACCGCTTCCGCCGGGCCCATGCACTCTCCGACGGTCTGGAGCATGGCCCACGCCGCCTCCAGAATCGCTTCGAGGAGCACCCGGGATTCCCCATGGAGTTCTCAAACACCCCGGACACCGACCCGTCGCTGCCTGCGAACCTCGAATGGGCCAGGCAGATTGCGGCTCGTATGGAGACCTCGCAGATCGGGTCCGACGTTGTCCGCGACCACACGCAGAGCACCTTCGCCGAGCTCGACGACATGATCGAGGCTGTCGCGGCCGCCGGGCGGGAGTGGGCGGCACGCCCGTCCGTCGAGCGCGCCGAGATCCTCGTCGGCGTCGCCGACATGATGGAGGCCCACCGCGCCGAGCTCATCGAGGTGGCCGGCTCCGAGGCGGGCAAGACAATCGACCAGGCCGACGTCGAGGTCTCCGAGGCGATCGACTTCGCCCGCTACTACGCGGCCCTCGCGCCAGCCCTCGACGATCTCGAGGGTGCGACCTTCACCCCGGTCGGCACGACCCTCATCACCCCGCCCTGGAACTTCCCGATCGCGATCCCGGCGGGCGGCGTCCTCGCCGCGCTCGCGACCGGGTCCGGCGTGCTCTTCAAGCCTGCCCGTCTCACCCGACGGATCGGCTCCTACATCGCCGATCTCATGTGGAAGGCCGGTGTGCCGCGCGATGTCCTCCAGCTGCTCAACCTCGACGAGTCCGTCGAGGGAGCCGATGAGGGACTCGGCCAGTATGTCGTCGAGCGGGTCGACCAGGTCATCCTCACCGGCTCGATCGAGACGGCCGCGATGTTCCGCTCATGGCGACCCGATCTGCGGATCTTCGCCGAGACGTCCGGTAAGAACGCCATCATCGTCACCCCGCACGCCGACATCGACCTGGCGGTCAAGGACGTCGTCTACTCGGCCTTCGGCCACGCCGGACAGAAGTGCTCGGCATCCTCCCTCGTCATCCTCGTCGGATCCGCAGGTTTCTCGAAGAGATTCCGCGACCAGCTGGTCGACGCTGTCCGCTCGCTCAACGTCGGCCGCCCCTCCGATCTGTCGACGGAGATGGGACCGCTGACGGAGGCCCCCCGGGCGAAGCTCCTGCGCGGGCTCACCCAGCTCGAACCCGGCCAGTCCTGGGTGCTCAAGCCGACGAAGATCGACGAGCACCTGTGGACCCCCGGGGTCCGATCCGGAGTCGAGCCGGGCTCCGAGTACCACCTGACGGAGTACTTCGGCCCGATCCTCGGTGTCATGCGGGCCGACAGCCTCGTCGAGGCCGTCGAGTGGCAGAACGCGGTCGAGTTCGGCCTCACCGCCGGCATCCACTCGCTCGATACGGATGAGATCGCCTACTGGATCGATCACGTCCACGCCGGCAACGCCTACATCAACCGCGGCATCACCGGCGCCATCGTCCGCCGCCAGCCGTTCGGCGGGTGGAAGCGCTCCTCTGTCGGCACGGGCACGAAGGCGGGCGGTCCGAACTACCTGTACGGTCTCGGCCACGTCGCCCCCACCTTCACGGGCAACCATTCCCCGGTCAGCCACCGCGTGCTGCAGGCGGCTGCGACCGTGGCGGAGAGGATCGACGACCCGTCCCGGACCAAGGAGATCCTGTCCGGCATGGACCGGGCGCTCGCGGATGAGTTCCTCGCCGAGCACGATCCGTCCCAGCTCGGTGTCGAGATCAATATCCTGCGCTACGTCGGCTTCCCGCGCGTCGTCGTCCGCCTCGGCGAGGGCGCGCCGGTCGGAGATCTGCTCGCCTCTGTCGCGGGCGCTGTCGCCCTTGGTGCCGGAGTCGAGGCGTCGACCGCGACCATGCTTCCGGTCGAGGTGGAGCGCTTCATGGCCGAGCACGGTGTCCTCATCACGGTCGAGACGACCGAGCAGTGGCACAGCCGCGCGAAGGGTATGTCCGTCTCCGCGGACGGCGTCCGCTTCCGCGTCATCGGTGAGGATCCGGTTGCTCTCGCCGCCGCCATCGACGGCTCCGTCGACGTCGGGATCTACTCCGACCCGATCACACCGGCGGGTCGGGTTGAGCTCCTGCCGTATGTCCAGGAGCAGGCGATCTCTGCCACCAACCACAGGTTCGGCAACCAGACCTCCCTCCTGGAGGGTGTGCTGAAGTAGGTTGCCCGCGGCCCCTCCGCCACGAGGGGACCTCGAGGCACCCTCGAGCCAACCGCGAGTGAGTCGCGAAGCGACACAGGTCCGCCCCTGCTCTGCAGGGGCGGACCATTCGTCAGTGGGTGGTCAGTGTGGTCGGACGGTGAGCGCGGCCGCGGCGACGTCGACCGTGAGGTGGGCCTGCGCCGGGTCTGTCAGGCCTGGTCCGAGGTAGATGTTCTGGCTGCCGCTGCGGCCCGCCCAGGTCATCGCGAGGCTCGTGTCGATGTCGACGTCCGGCGATGATGTGCGGATCGCGAGGCGGGCCGGGTCGGCGAGGATCGTCGCCCTGGCCTGGGTGATGATCGGGACGGTGACCGCCTCGGCGGAGTCGAGCCACCGAAGGTCGGCGACGATGTCCTGCTTCTTGGCGGTCATGCCCGCCTCGGCCTGGTCGAGTGAGACGGGGGAGAACTGGATCGTCTCCCGGGTCGACTCCCTCGTCGAGGGGCGGGGCCAGAGCGCGATGATGATGAGGAGGACGGCCAGTCCGAGCAGTGTCGCGATGAGGACAGTGGTCGGGTTGATGTCCCTCACGAGGGCAAGGTCGAGGGCGAGTGCGAGCGCCCAGAGGCCCTGCAGGATGACGAGTATTCCGATGATGATCGTTCCGACGACCGGCTGCTTGGTCATGACTGCCTCTCCAGGGTGAAGGATCCGGCGATGAGGTCGAGGTTGATGACGATGTCGGCCTCCTCGACTGTGGTGATGTCGCCGACGAAGAATGTGGAATCGCCGCGGAAGCCGCTTGAGTTGGCCTGCCGGCCGTTCGCTCCGGATAGGTCGGCCATGACGTAATCGGCGATGATGGCGACCTTCTGGTCATCGGCGGCGACGAGGGTGATCTCGCCGAGCCTGCCGCTCACGTCGATCTCCGCCTCGTCGAGCCCGGTCACGTCGAGCTCGAGCGTTCCCATGAGCATCGAGTACCCGCCCGCGGCCTCCTGCGCCGAGGTCGGCGCCCAGAAACCTTCGCCCATGATGACGTGGTGCTCGGCGGAGGGCACCGCTGTGAGGGCTGCGGAGGGGAGGGTGAGGGCGGCGACGACGATCGCGAGAGCCGAGAGGCCGCCGCCGCGCCTGCCGCTGATGCCGTAGATGAGGACGACGAGTCCGAGGATGATCGACGCGGCGGCGAAGGCGCCGATGATGAGATTGGAGTCCGTCAGCGGTCCGAAGCCGCGGTCGTAGAGGAGCGCAACGCCGGCGGCGAGGATGAGGATCAGGGCAAGGGCGAGCAGGACAACACGGGAGCTGGTCACCGGCCTCTCATCGGGTGCGTCGATGTCCTGGCCCACCGTTGCGTAGAGGGCGGAGCGGTCGGTCGGCTGATGGGAGGGCTGTGCCCACGGGCGGTCCTGCGACATCGGCGCACCGGCGCTCGGATTGGTCGAGTCGGTGACTGGGCTCGTGGCTGGGTTGGTGTGCGGGCCGGCATAGGGGTCTGCTGCCGGACCCGCGTCCGGCTCCGCGGCCGCGGGGGGCTGATCGCCGTGCGGGGCGGCGGGCTGTGGGCCACTGGGAGCGGCCGCTGCATCTGCGCCCATGCCGGGCTGGCCGGGGCGCCATCCCGACTCGCGGTTGTTCGCCAGGATGACGATGACGACGATGAGGATGATTGTCAGCAGGACGCCGACGGGGCCGAACAGGTAGACGTCGCGTAAGCCGAGGCTGAAGGAGGACATCGGCATGATGACGAGGAGGATGCCGAAGACGAGGCTTGCGGACACCTTCCCGTAGAAGGGCTCCTGGGCGTGGATCCGCTCCCTGCTGTCGGGGAGGAAGAGCCAGCCGAGGGCGTAGAGGGTGATGCCGGCCCCGCCGAGGAAGGCGAGGGCGACGAAGACGGCCCGCACGATGAGAGGGTCGACGTTCCAGCGCCTCGCGAGTCCCGCGCAGACGCCGGCGAGCGGCGCGTCATCAGGTCGCTGGATTCCCAGTGATCTGATGGAGTCAAAGAATGTATCTCCAGTCATGTGTCTATTCTCCCGCCGGGCTGGCACCCGGGGAACTGGGGAAAGCCCTGATCTATCCCTGAGAAACGGGGTCATGGGTCCCATCGGGGGTGGCCTCGTGCGAAGATCGAGCCATGGAACGCTACCCCCTGCGCAGGCCCCAGTCGGGGCGCATCGTCACCGGGGTGTGCCAGGGCATCTCCGACCACATCGGCGTCAACGTGTGGATCATCCGCGGCGTCTTCGCCCTTCTCGGCCTGGCGCGCTTCGCCGGCGTCCTCATCTATATGTGGCTGACGATCGCCGTGCCGGCCTCCGACGATGTGCCGGATCGGGTGGAGCCGAGGTTCGCGCCGACTCCCCGCACGCGGCTGCTGTCCTTCGCTGTCCTCGCCGTCGTGGCCGCGATCGGACTCGTCGTCTTCCAGTCCCTCATCACGATCTCCATCGGCGTCGTCATCTCGCTCGCCTGCCTCGTCGCGGGAGCGGCGCTCGCATGGACGAATATCGGCGGAAGCTCCGTCCGGGTCCAGCTCATCCGCCTCCTCTCGGGCATCTCGCTTCTCGTCATCGGCGTCCTCATCTTCGCCGTGCGCGACGAGGACCCGCAGACGATGGTCACGTCCGTCGTCGTTGCCCTCAGCGTCCTCGTCATCGCGGCGTTCGCGATGTGGCCGGCGGTTGCGCGGATGCTCGGCGAGCTTGACGCGGCGCGGCGGGAGAGCGCCTCCGAGGCGGCCCGTGCCGATATCGCCGCCCACCTGCACGACTCCGTGCTCCAGACGCTCACCCTCATCCGCAACGCGGCCTCGGACCCCGCCGCCGTCACGCGCCTCGCCCGTGTCCAGGAGCGTCAGCTGCGCACGTGGCTGTACGGGGCCGACCGGGACGAGTCGTCCCTGCCGGATGCGTTCAGGACGATGATCGGCGAGGTGGAGGACCTGTACGGCGTCGAGGTCGACTTCGTCGCGGTCGGCGACGGTGAGCGGGACGAGCACAGCAGGGCGCTGCTCGCGGCCAGCCGCGAGGCTGTCGTCAACGCGGTCCGCCATGGGGCGGCGCCGATCTCCGTCTATGCGGAGTTCTCGAAGGACGCGACCGATGTCTTCATCCGCGACCACGGGGAGGGTTTCGACATCGAGGCCGTCCCGGACGATCGGCATGGGGTGCGGGATTCCATTCTCGCCCGCACCCACAGGCACGGCGGAGCTGCGACAATCAGAGGACGAAGTCCGGGCACCGAAGTCCACATCAGAATCCCACGAGGTCACATATGAGAGTCATCATCGTCGATGATCACCCGCTTGCCCGCGCCGGCATGGTCGGCGAGCTCGCCCGCGTGGGCGGCTTCGACGTCGTCGGCCAGGCCCACGACGTCGATTCCGCGATCGCCATCACCCGCGAGCTCAAGCCCGAGGTCGTCCTCCTCGACGTCCACATGCCCGGCGGCAGCGGGGGAGGGGGTGCCGAGGTCGTCCGCGCCTGCAGCGACCTCTATCCGGACACGAAGTTCCTCGCCATCTCCGTCTCCGACGCGGCCCGGGACGTCGTCGCGGTCGTCCGGGCAGGTGCCCGAGGGTATGTGACGAAGGATGTAACGGGGGAGAAGCTGGCCGACGCCCTGCGGCGCGTGGCGGATGGGGACGCGGCCTTCTCGGCACGGCTCGCCGGCTTCGTCCTCGACGCGTTCGGCGCAGGATCGGGCGATGTCGCCGATCGGGATGACGAACTCGACCGGCTGACCGCGCGCGAGCAGGAGGTCATGCGCCTCATCGCCCGCGGCATGGCGTACAAGGAGGTCGCGAGCGAGCTCTTCATCTCCATCAAGACCGTCGAGACGCACGTCTCGGCCGTGCTCCGCAAGCTCCAGCTGTCCAACAGGCACGAGCTGGCCCGCTGGGCCGCCGCGCGCAGGATCGTCTGAGGCGCGACGGCTGATGCTCGGCCTCAGAACCAGCGTGTCCGAGTCCGTTACGCGTCCTCGACGATCGGCAGGACCTCCGCGGGTCCGCTGTGGTGAGGGTTGGAGACGATGTAGGCGACGTCCTTCAGTCCGAGCCACCACTGGTCGTACGGCAGGCGCGTCCGCGGATCCCACTGCTCCTCCATCCGAGAGAGCGGGTGACAGCTGATCTGCCCCTCCGCCATGCCGACGTAGGCGCAGTCGTCCCGGCCCTGGACGAGGAGGGAGTCGAGTTTCTCCATTGCCCGCCGAATGAGCCGGACGGCGAGGAGCCTGTCGAAGGGCGACGGGTTGCCGCCCTGCTGCTGGTGGCCGATGACGGCCTGCCGCACGTCGAACAGCTCCTTCCCCTCGGCCTCGAACAGTCGGGCGAGGAAGTCCGTCGTGTAGTGCTCTGAGGCGTACTCGTTCCGCACGACGAGATAGAGGCGCCTGCCGTTCTCAAAGGCGTCGATCATGACCTTCGTGTCGGTCTCGAGCTGCTTGAGGGTGATCCCGGTCTCGGCGAGATAGACCTGCTCCGCACCGGAGGCGATGGCGGACATGAGGGCGAGATAGCCCGCGTTGCGGCCCATGACCTCGGCAACGAAGCAGCGCCGGGACGCGGAGGCGGACTGCTTGATCCTGTTGAGCACCTCGACGTTGGTGTTGAGCGCCGTGTCCGCACCGATCGAGAGTTCGGAGCCGGGCAGGTTGTTGTCGATGGAGGCGGGCACACACATGATGGGGATCCGGAAGGCGGGGAAGCGCCGGCGCTCCTCCTTCATGAGCGCGGCCGCCTCGTAGCCGTTGAGGCCGCCGATGATGAGGAGACCATCGATCTCCTGCTCCTCGAGGGTTCGGCCCATGGTGTAGAAGTCCTCGACGGGCGGGATGGTCCTGCGGGTGCCGAGCTCGGCTCCGCCCGAACCCGACCAGGAGTCGACGTCGGACCAGGACAGGGGGATGATGTCCCCGTCGACGAGGCCGGGCAGTCCGTTCTGGACCCCGACCATGTCGTAGCCGTGGTCGATGCCGAACCGGACGGCTGTCCGAGCGGCGGCATTCATGCCCGGCGCCAGCCCACCGACGTGGACGATGGCGATCCGGCGTCGCTTCGCGGAGGGAGCTCTCCGCGGGACCGGGGAGGAGAGCGTCGAGAAGACGTCGATCATCTCCGCGTAGGACGAGCCCCGCGATTCAACGGCCCGCCGGTAATCGCCCTCCGCGGTGTAGGTCTTGACGGCACGCGTGTCCTCCACCGCCTGCATGAGCGGCAGGCGGACGAGTCGATTGCGGCGCGTGCCGATAATGACGGGCTCGCCGTCGCTGCGCAGCAGCTCGAGCGTCGCCGTGTAGCCGAGCAGAGTCGGCATCCACCGGTCGTAGGCGGAGGGTGGCCCGCCGCGCTGGACGTGCCCGAGAAGGGTCACCCGAGCCTCTTCGCCGAGGCCCGCCTCGAGGGCCTGGGCCACCCGCTCTGAGGTGATCCGCTCGCCCCTCCGGTCGGTGGCGCCCTCGGCGACGATGATGATCGAATCCCGTCGGCCCGCCTTCCGGCCGGCCCGCAGGACCCGGCACATGTCGTCCTCCCAGCCGTCCGCCGGGGGCATCTCCGGAACGAAGACGTAGTCACAGCCGCCGGCGATGGCGCTCATGAGGGCGAGGTAGCCGCAGTGGCGGCCCATGACCTCGATGACGAAGGAGCGCCGGTGCGACTCCGCCGTCGACGAGATTGCATCCACCGCATCGATGATGCGGTGGAGGGCCGAATCGGCTCCGACGGTCATGTCGGTTCCGACGAGGTCGTTGTCGATGGAACCGACGACACCGGCGATCCTCAGGGTCGGGTGTCGGTCCGCCGTCTCCTGGTCGATCTCCCCGAGCTCGACGAGCTCGGCCAGAAGCGAGGACCACTGGAGCTTGAGCTCGTTCGTGCCCGTCAGGGTTCCATCGCCGCCGATGGAGACGATGCGATCGATGCCGAGCGACACGAGGTTCTTCGCGGCGGCGCGCATGCCCTCGCGTTCACGGAACCGGTCGGACCGGGCGGTGCCGATGATGGTCCCGCCCCGGTGGAGGATCGTCGAGACATCGCCCCACGACATCTCCCGGATGAGGTCGCCGCCCTCGACGGCGCCCTTCCACCCCTCCCGGATGGCGAAGGGCCGGGCGCCCTCGTGGAGTGCGGTGCGGATGACGGCGCGGACAATGGCGTTCATCCCCTGGGCATCGCCGCCCGATGTCAGGACGGCAATCTTCACTGGTTCCATGATCCCCATTGTTCCCGATGATGGGCCGTGTCGGTGCAGGACGACCGGTCGGCGCCGCATCGGACTGCGCGATCGCGCCGGGCCGATGCGGCCGGGTGCTCAGCGACCATTCGGTTCCCGGAGGTGGTCCCGCTGCGCGATAATGCAGACATGAACAGCGACGAACGCGACAGCGAGCAGGCCCCTGACCAGCGGCCCGACCACCGGCAGGATCCGGAGTCGACCGGGCCCCCGGCCGCTGGCCGGTCCGATGGCGGCCCGCCCGCCGCGGCGACTGATGCTCAGGCCATCGGCTCTGCTCAGGCCGGCCCCTCCGGGGGCAGCAGGACAGCCGTCATCATCGCCGTTCTCGCGGTCGTCACGATCCTTCTCATCGCGCTCGGCATCTGGTGGTGGGCAGACCGGTCATCGGACGCCGCCGAGGGCGCCCCAAGCTCGAACGAGGCCGTGACGAGGTTCGTCGACGCAGTCAATGCTGATCTGCCGGGCGTCCTCGACACGATGTCGCCGGCCGAGCAGCGGCACGCATCCTCCTTCACCCTTCTCCTCATGCGCTACTCGGGCGGTCCCGCCATGAGCGAGGGCGAGGCATTCGAGACCATCCAGGACAATCTCGGGCGCTATGCGGACGTCATCGATCAGACGATGGTCGTCGAGGACGTCGAGGAGGTCCGCATGGCCGATGACATGACGGCGGCCGTCGTGACCGACGGGTCGGTCACCCTCGAGATCGTCGACATCGATGGCTTTGCGGACATCACGGCAGACATCATCAGTGAGAACTATCCGGATGAGCAGCTCGAACGCCTCGGGGTCTCCAACACCGAGGAGCTTGCGGAGGCCATCTCGGAGGAGCTGGAGGGCGGGCAGACCTCGTACTCGCGGCAGTTCTCCCCGACCGCACCCCTGATCCTTGTCACCGTTGACGAGCGCGGCTGGTTCATCTCGCCGGCAGCCTCGGCCGCCGCCTATGCGAATACCGATTTCTTCACGGATCCTGCCGCGAGGCAGGACTTCATCCAGCGCAATGGGGAGCTCACCCTCCTCGCACCCCAGCGCTCCGAATCACCGGAGGCCGCGGTCTCGGACTTCGCGGAGGCGCTCGCGGAGAAGCCGCTGGACGACGCGCTCGGACATCTCCCGATCGGCGAGCAGCGCGGCCTCGGACTTTCGCTCTACCTGGCGGGGATACCGCAGATTCAGGAGCTCAGCCTCGGCGATCTCCTCACACTGTCAAACCTCTCGACTGTGACGGACGAGGTCTCGGACCATTCCGCGCTCAGCATCCTCCAGTCACTCACTCTCCGGGCGAACCCCTTCCTCACCGGTCAGGCGATGGAGGTCGTGCTCGAGGACGGGCAGCTGACCGTCGGGACGTGCGAATCGGTTGATGTCTCCGCCTTTCTGGGGGCGGGCGCGCCTGTCGGCGCGTTCGCCGTCCTCCAGGACGACACGGGGTGGAGTGTCTCCCTCGTCGGAACGGTGCTCAATGCAGCCGCCGCGGCGGCCGAGGCGGGACCCGAGGGGCTCGTCGGGGATCTCGACGGGTGCTTCGCCCCCTGAGAACACCGGGCGCCGATTTTCGGGATGTGTGAGAATCGAAACACCGTTAGCCCCGAGTGAGAAGGACAGCCATGCCTCCGTCGCCGATCGATCCGACAAGCACCCCCGCCTGGTCAAGGCTGGGCGAGATCATGCAGGACTTCACCCCAGACTTCCGGGCATGGTTCGCAGAGAACCCGGGTCGGGCCGAGGAGTTCTCCTTCACGGCGGCGGATCTGCATGTCGACCTGTCGAAGTCCTTCCTCACCGGTGAGGTCAGGGACGCTCTCGTCGGTCTGGCGAAGGAGACGGCCGTGGAGGAGCGGCGCGATGCGATGATGCGCGGCGATCGGATCAACGTGACGGAGGACCGCGCGGTCCTTCACACGGCGCTCCGGGCACCCCGCGGATCGGAGATCATCGTGGACGGCGAGAACGTCGTCGACCAGGTTCACGAGGTCCTCGATCGTGTCTACGCGTTTGCGGAGAAGGTCCGCTCGGGAGAGTGGGTCGGCGCGACGGGCAGGCCGATCGAGACTGTCGTCAACATCGGCATCGGTGGATCCGACCTCGGGCCCGTCATGGCCTACGAGGCACTCAAGCCGTACCTGCAGGAGGACCTCGAGGTCCGCTTCATCTCGAACATCGACCCGACGGACGCGGGTGAGAAGCTGGCGGGGCTCGATCCGGAGACGACGCTCTTCATCATCGTGTCGAAGACGTTCACGACGATGGAGACTCTGACGAACGCGAAGGTGGCGCGGGCCTGGCTGCTCGACAGCCTGCCCGAGGAGGTGCGCGACGATGCTGTCGCCACCCACTTCGTCGCCGTGTCGACCGCCCTTGACAAGGTGGCGGAGTTCGGCATCGATCCTGAGAACGCGTTCGGCTTCTGGTCGTGGGTGGGCGGACGCTACTCCGTCGGATCGGCGGTGGGAACCAGCCTCGCGATCGCGATCGGCCCGGATAATTTCGCCGACTTCCTCGCGGGACACAGGGCCATGGACGAGCACTTCGCGAAGGCTCCCGCGGAGGAGAACGTCCCCCTCCTCATGGGAATGCTCAACGTCTTCTACGTCAACCTCATGGGCGCCACCTCCCATGCCGTCCTGCCGTACTCGCAGTATCTTCACCGCTTCCCCGCCTACCTCCAGCAGCTGACGATGGAGTCGAACGGCAAGTCAGTCCGCTGGGATGGCAGCGCGGTCACGACCGCGACGGGCGAGGTGTTCTGGGGAGAGCCGGGCACGAACGGCCAGCACGCCTTCTACCAGCTCATCCACCAGGGCACCCAGCTGATCCCGGCCGACTTCATCGCCTTCGCCAACCCGACATACCCCTTCGAGACGGACGGCAACGACCAGCACGAGCTGCTGCTCGGCAACTTCTTCGCTCAGACCAAGGCGCTCGCCTTCGGCAAGAGCGCCGATGAGGTGCGCGCCGAGGGTACGGACGAGGCGATCGTGCCCGCGCGCGTCTTCTCGGGCAACAGGCCGACGGCGTCGATTATGGCCCCCTACCTCAGCCCGTCCGTCCTCGGACAGCTCATCGCCCTCTACGAGCACATCACCTTCGTCCAGGGGATCGTCTGGGGAGTCGACTCCTTCGACCAGTGGGGCGTCGAGCTCGGCAAGGAGATGGCGAGCGACCTCGGCCCGGCGATCGCCGGCGATGACGAGGCGCTCGGCGAGCAGGACCCGTCCACGCGGGCCCTCATCGCCTACTACCACCGTTTCCGGGACGCAAGACCCGCCGCTGAGAAATAGCAGACAGTAGACTGGTGGCGGCTGCCCCCACCAGGGGACCATTCGACATAGGAGTTGTAACAGATGGCAAAGTCTCCCGTAACCGTCACCGTCACCGGCGCTGCAGGCAACATCGGCTACGCGCTGCTCTTCCGCATCGCATCCGGTGCCATGCTCGGCCCGGACGTGCCCGTCCGCCTCAACCTTCTGGAGATCCCGCAGGCCGTCAAGGCCGCGGAGGGAACGGCGATGGAGCTCAACGACGCGGCGTTCCCGCTGCTCGACTCCGTCAACATCTACGACGACGTCAACCAGGCGTTCGAGGGTTCGAACGTCGCTCTGCTCGTCGGTGCCCGCCCCCGGACGAAGGGCATGGAGCGTGCGGACCTGCTCGCGGCCAATGGCGGAATCTTCGGCCCCCAGGGAAGGGCGATCAACGACCACGCCGCTGATGATGTCAAGGTTCTCGTTGTCGGCAACCCCGCCAACACGAACGCCTTCATCGCCGCGGCCTCCGCTCCGGACGTCCCGGCCGACCGCTTCAACGCGATGATGAGGCTCGACCACAACCGAGCGATGAGCCAGCTCAAGGAGAAGACCGGCACCCCGATCTCCGAGATCGAGAAGGTCGTCGTCTGGGGCAACCACTCCGCCGATCAGCACCCGGATGTCTCCTACGCGACGCTCGCGGGCAGGCCCGCTCTCGAGATGCTCGACGCCGAGTGGCTCTCGTCCTACTTCGTCCCGACCGTCGCCAAGCGCGGCGCCGCCATCATCGAAGCGCGCGGGGCCTCCTCGGCCGCCTCAGCGGCGTCCGCCGCCATTGACCACGTCTACGACTGGGTGAACGGCACACCGGACGGCAGCTGGACCACGGCCGGCGTCGCCTCGCATGGCGAATACGGCGTCCCCGAGGGTCTCATCTTCGGCTTCCCGACGATCTCGCGGGGCGGGGCCTGGGAGATCGTCTCCGACCTCGACATCTCCGACGCGACCCGTGCCGGAATCAAGCGGAACATCGCCGCCGCACAGGAGGAGCTCGACGCCGTGAGGGATCTCGGCATCCTCTGACTCACCTGAGCACATCGCCTGTGCGCCCGGCAGTGCCGGGCGCACAGCCATATCCGGGTGTGCGGTCACGATGTCGTCGGGCTCGTCGGGCCGGGACAGCCGAGCCCGCCCTGCGGCAACTGCGGGCCTGTCTCGCTGAAGGCCGTTCGGCCCCGCTGGGCCGTGGCGCGCCGGGCGCCCCAGCGCCCCTCGTCCCTGACGAGGCGGATCGGGTAGTCGAAGGCTGCGGTCAGGTTCGTGTCCGTCAGGACGGTGCCGATGCGGCCGGAGGCGCTCACGCGTCCGTCGCGCAGGAGGGCCGCGTGCGTCGTCGTCGACGGGATCTCCTCGACGTGGTGAGTGACGAGCAGTGAAGTCACGGTCAGGGCGTCCATCGTATCGAGCAGCTGCTCGCGGGCGGCGAGATCGAGCCCGGTCGTCGGCTCGTCAAGGAGCAGCAGTCGGGGTGATGAGATGAGGGCGCGGGCGATGAGGGTGCGCCCGCGCTCGCCCTGGGACAGTGTCGGCCAGCGGGCCCCGATTCGGGACGCCATGCCCATGTCAGCGAGCATGGTGCGGGCCCGATCGATCGCCTCATCGGAGGGCGACCACCGCATCGGTGCCTCGATCGTCCCCGTCAGGCCGGTGAGGACGACGTCGAGTGCCGTGGGTGCGCCGCGCAGCGGGTGCCGGGGGTCGACGTGGCCGATGAAGGTGCGCAGGTGGGACAGGTCGACACGACCGACCCTCATGCCGAGGATGTCGACCGTGCCCGACGTCGGGTGCGCGCGGGCGCCGCAGAGTGCGAGCGCGGTGGACTTACCCGAGCCGTTCTCGCCGAGCATGACCCAGTGCTCGCCCTCACCGACGGTCAGATCAATACCACGCAGAATGTCGACCCCGTTGCGGCGATACGTGACGGAGTCGAGCATGAGGATGCTGCCCGGCATGCAAACCCTCCTCTTCTCAGCCATGCCGGGGATCGCCGGCACGGCACGGCTCCTAGGGCAGGACGACCGTCCGCTCGCCATTGCGCAGGACCCTGCCCTCGGCGTGCCACTGGACGGCGCGGGCGAGCACGCGACGCTCGACATCTTCGCCGATGGCCTGCAGGTCAGCGGCAGTGTGCCCGTGCGTGACGCGCTCGACATCCTGCTCGATGATCTGGCCCTCGTCGAGATCCTGAGTCACGTAGTGGGCGGTGGCGCCGATGATCTTGACGCCGCGATCGTGGGCCTGCTGGTAGGGGCGGGCGCCCTTGAAGGACGGGAGGAAGGAATGGTGGATGTTGATGATCGACCCCGCCATCCGCTCGCACAGCTCGGGGGAGAGGACCTGCATGTACCGGGCGAGGACGATGAGCTCGGCGCCCGTCTCCTCGACGATCTGCAGGAGCTCGGCCTCCGCCTCGTCACGGCGGTCCTTCGAGAACGGGATGTGCGTGTAGGGCACTCCGTAGAACTCCGCAATCGGTCGAAGCGTGTCGTGATTCGACACGACCCGCGTCACGTCGATCGCCAGCCTGCCCATGCGCTGCAGGTAGAGCAGGTCGGTGAGGCAGTGGGAGGTCGTCGATGCCATGATGATCGTCTTGATGGGCCGGCCCGACTCGGTCAGGTCGATCGTCCCCTCGAGCGTCGCCGCCAGCTCATCGACCGGCACCCGTAGCTCGTCGATCGACCCGGGGATGTCGGCCTCGATGCGGAGGAAGAAGCGGCCGGTGTCGGGGTCGCCGTACTGCTGCGATTCGGTGATGTTCCCGCCGTGGTCGACGAGAAGGCCGGTGACCGAGTGCACGATGCCGGGACGGTCGGGACAGGAGAGCGAGAGAACAATAGATGGCATGCCCCACAGGGTAGCCGTTCTGCCTTCCAGTCGATGGATTTTTCGAACGGTGGACACGTCGCGACCGTCGAGGACTATACGATGGTGGATGTTCGCCCGCCCGGCAGTGGAGGAAAAATGGATATGCTCACCAGTTCGATCGCAGAGGTCGACCCCGAGATCGCAGCGGTGCTCGACAACGAGCTCCAGCGCCAGCGCGACACGCTCGAGATGATTGCGTCGGAGAATTTCGTCCCGCGCGCCGTCCTCGAGGCGCAGGGATCGGTCCTCACCAACAAGTATGCGGAGGGCTATCCGGGCCGGCGCTACTACGGTGGCTGCGAGCATGTCGACGTCGCCGAGAACCTGGCGATCGAGCGCGCCAAGGCAGTCTTCGACTGCGACTACGTCAACGTGCAGCCCCACGCGGGCGCCCAGGCCAACGCCGCCGTCTACCACGCGCTCGTCTCACCCGGCGACACGATCATGGGGCTCGAGCTCGCGCACGGCGGCCACCTCACGCACGGCATGAAGATCAACTTCTCCGGCAAGAACTACCGCGTCGTCTCCTACGGCGTGCAGAAGGAGACCGGCCTCATCGACATGGACGAGGTCCGCCGGATCGCGCTCGAGGAGAAGCCGAAGCTCCTCATCGCAGGCTGGTCCGCCTACCCCCGCCACCTTGACTTCAAGGCCTTCCGGGATATCGCCGATGAGGTCGGCGCCTACCTGTGGGTCGACATGGCCCACTTCGCCGGTCTCGTTGCGGCCGGGCTCCACCCCAGCCCGCTCCCGCACGCCCACGTCGTGACGACGACGATCCACAAGACGATCGGCGGCCCCCGCTCGGGCATGATCCTCGCCAAGACCGACGAGCTCGCGAAGAAGCTCAACTCGGCCGTCTTCCCCGGCCAGCAGGGCGGGCCGCTCATGCACGTCATCGCCGCGAAGGCGGTCGCCATGAAGGTTGCCCAGTCCGATGAGTTCCGGGACCGCCAGGCGCGCACCCTCGAGGGCGCTCGGATCATCGCCGACCGCCTGCTCGAGAAGGACGTCGCCGATGCTGGGATCGCACTCGTCTCGGGCGGCACCGACGTCCACCTCGTTCTCGTCGACCTGAGGGACTGCCCGCTTGACGGCCAGGTGGCCGAGGACCTGCTCCACGAGGTCGGCATCACCGTCAACCGCAATGCCGTGCCGTTCGACCCGAGGCCCCCGCGGGTCACCTCGGGGCTGCGGATCGGCACCCCCGCACTCGCCACCCGCGGCTTCGGCGCCGAGGAGTTCCGCGAGGTGGCCGACATCATCGCCGAGACCCTCATCAGCGGCCGGGCGGCCGACATCGACTCGCTGCGGGCTCGCGTCAAGGCGCTCGCGGACAGGTTCCCGCTCTACGAGGGGCTCTGAGGTGACGGCACAGATCCTCGACGGCAGGGCGACAGCCGCCGCGATCAAGTCCGAACTCGCCGAGCGCGTCGCCGCGCTCCGTGAGCGCGGCATCGTCCCCGGTCTCGGCACGGTGCTCGTCGGGGAGGACCCCGGTTCGCTCAAGTACGTGGCCGGCAAGCATCGGGACTGCCAGGAGGTCGGCATCACCTCGATCCGCGAGGACCTGCCGGCAAGCGCGACGCAGGACGAGATCCTCGCCGCCGTACGCAGGCTGAATGAGGACCCGGCGTGCACGGGCTACATTGTCCAGCTGCCCCTGCCCGCGGGAATCGACACGAACCTCGTCCTCGAATCGGTCGACCCGGAGAAGGACGCCGATGGTCTCCACCCGACCAATCTGGGCCGCTTGGCACTGCGCGTCAAGGAGCCGATCACGTCGCCCCTGCCCTGCACGCCGTCCGCGGTCCTCGAGCTGCTGCGCAGGTACGACATCGATCTCAACGGAAGGGACGTGGCCGTCATCGGCCGCGGCACGACCGTCGGCCGATCGATCGGTCTCCTGCTCACCCGGCGCGACATCAACGCGACCGTCACCCTCATGCACACGGGCACGAGGAACATGGCGGAGAGAGTCCGAGCGGCCGATGTCGTCATCGCGGCGGCCGGTTCCCCCGGGCTCGTCGAGGCGTCCTGGGTCAAGCCCGGTGCTGTCGTCCTCGACGTCGGAGTGTCCCGGGTTGTTGAGGACGGACGCGCACGAATCGTGGGCGATGTTGCTCCGGACGTCCGGGACGTCGCCGCATGGATTTCGCCGAACCCCGGGGGAGTGGGCCCGATGACCCGGGCTATGCTCCTCGAGAATGTCGTCACGATGGCAGAAAGGACGCTGTGAGGGTCACCACCGTCAACGTCAATGGAATTCGCGCGGCGATGCGCAAGGGCATGGGGGAGTGGATCGTCGAGAACAATGCCGACGTCCTCCTCATGCAGGAGGTGCGGGCACCCGAGGAGCTCGTCGAGCACCTCCTGCCCGGTGACTGGAGAGTCGTCCAGGAGGGTTCGCGGATCAAGGGCCGGGCCGGCGTAGCGATCGCAGTGCGCCCCGAACTCGACGTCACCGCCGCCCGCATCGGCCTGACCGGGGATACCGATGTGGACTCGGGCCGCTGGGTCGAGGCCGACGTGACCGTCGGGGAATCAACCGTCACCTTCATCTCCGCCTACCTGCACTCGGGTACGGCGACGGACGAGGAGAAGATGGCGGCGAAGTACCGCCACCTCGATATGGTGACCGAGCGGCTCGGCGAGATCGAGGGGGAGCTGCTCATGGCGGGCGACTTCAACGTCGTCCGCGGTCCGCAGGACATCAAGAACTTCAAGCCGAACCACAACAAGACCTCGGGCGTGCTCGATCGGGAGATGGCGTACCTCGAGGATTGGTTCTCTCGCTTCGACGACGTCCATCGCAATCTCGCCGGGGATGTGCAGGGTCCCTACACGTGGTGGTCCCAGAGGGGCAAGGCCTTCGATAATGACGCCGGGTGGCGCATCGACTACCAGATGGCGACGAGGCGGCTCGCCGAGAGGGCGCTCGCCGCGAGTGTCGGCCGGGCGGATGACTACGCGTCGCGCTGGTCCGATCACGCACCGCTGACCATCGACTACGACATCGCCGGTTTCTAGTACCGGCAGCACACCGGCCCCGCATGGCAGTTCGCATGCGGGGCCGCGTCTGCATGGGCACATCGCGGGCGGGGCGATCCGTGCGGGCTGGGAAGCCAGCCGGGACATCTGCCCGTTGATTGCCCATTCCGCACGACCATGCGCCCCCTCATTGGTTAGGGTGGGTCCGTGGCTGATGAGATCTATTACGACGCTCCGGCGGCTGTGCCCTCAACGCGCGCAGCCACCGTCGAGAAGGAACCGATCCTCCATAAGCTGATGAATCTGCGGCTGCTCCGCGCATTCCAGCGATATGGAGCGGCGAGGGGGCCGATGCTGTCCGGCGGCATCGCCTATTCAGCCCTGTTCTCCATCGCGGCCGCCCTCACGATCGGCATCACCGTCTTCATGTCCGTGCTCGGCCAGAACGATGACCTGCGCGAGACCGTCTTCGGCGGTGTCAACGACGCACTGCCCGGGATCCTCCAGACGGCCGAGAACCCGGACGGCCTCGTCGATCCCGAGGCGCTGGTCCTCGACACCGCGCTCAACCCGGCCTCGATCATCGCGGCAGGCGTGCTCCTCTGGACGGCGCTGTCGGTCATGAACGCGCTGAAGATGTCGATCCGATCGATGTTCGGCATCGCTCGGCTCCCGGAGAACGCCGTCATGCTCAAGGTGCGCGACCTCGCGGCATTCGTGGCGCTCGCCCTCGGTGTTCTCGTCGGCTCGGTCCTCACCTCGGCCGCGAGCACGCTCGGGGACAGCATCCTCGGCTTCATCGGCATCGAGGGGACCGTCGCGCTCTGGCTCATTCGCATCGCCTCACTCGCCGTGGCGTTCCTCGTCGATCTCGCCGTCATCGTGCTGCTGTTCCGCTTCACCGCCGGGGCGAGGCCGCCCCGGCGGGATCTTCTCCTGGGAGCCGGCCTCGGCGCCCTCGGCACGTCGGTTGTCCGCCTGCTCGGCACGTCCGTCATCGGCTCCGTCTCCGACAATCCGATCCTCGGCTCGTTCGTCGCCATCGCGACCCTGCTGCTGTGGGTCAACTTCGTTTCCCGCATCGTCCTCCTGGCGGCGGCCTTCACCGCCAACCCGCCCGCCCCTGCGAAGGTCACGGTGCCGGAATCCATCCATGCGGAGGAAACGCCCAACTACGTCACCCTCTCGGTTCCGCAGACGACATCGTGGAACCACGAACCGTTCACCGGCATCGTCGTGCCCGACCTCACCGCCGATCCGGAGCTGTCGGACCGGCAGAGAGAGGACCTGCCCGAATGGGACACGGTCGAGGGCGTGAGGCGACGCGCCCGTATTCGGGAGCTCCGGCTCAAACTCGAGAATGAGAAGATGAGCTACAGGCTCGATCGGGAGAAGGACCTCTCATGACGTTTGTCGCCATTGTGCCCGCAGGCGGGGCAGGAACCAGGCTCTGGCCGCTGTCGAGGCGCTCCCACCCGAAGTTTCTCATCGATATGACGGGGGCGGGACGCACCCTCATCCAGGCCACCGCCGACCGGCTCGAGCCCCTCGTCGATGACCTCATCGTCGTCACCGGTTCGGCCCACGCGGAGGCTGTTGCCGAGCAGCTCGGCATCGACCGTGAGGATCTCGTCATCGAGCCGTCGCCGCGGGGAACGATGCCCGCGATCGGACTCGTCGCCGCCATCGTCGAGCAGCGCTATGGCGCGGATGCCGTGGTCGGCTCCTTCGCAGCCGACCACGTGATCACAGATGCTGCGGCGTTCCAGGGGGCGGTTCGGCGGGCGATCGACGCGGCCCAGGAGGGTCTCGTCGTCACCGTCGGCATCACACCCACGGGCCCCGATACGGGCTTCGGCTATATCCGCCAGGGCACGGAGACGTCTGTCGACGGGGTGTTTGGGGTCGAGGAGTTCCTCGAGAAGCCTGACCTGGCAACCGCCGCAGCCTACGTTGAATCGGGTGAGTACACGTGGAACGCCGGCATGTTCATCGCGAAGGCCGGCGTGCTGCTCGACGCGCTGGCGCGGTACAAGCCGGATCTCGCGGCGGGTCTTCGGAGCATCGCCGCGCGCTGGGACGGGCCTGATCGAGGTGAGGCGATGAGCGCGTGGGACTCGCTCGAGATCTCCGTCATCGACCGCGCGATCGCCGAACCCCTGGCGGCCGAGGGAGGCGTCGCGACCGTGCCCGTGTCGATGGGCTGGTCCGACATCGGCGGCTACGACTCGCTCGCCGCCCACCTCGTCGATCCTGAGTCCGGCATCTCTCGCGGGGGTGCGCGACAGTCGGTCATGGTGAGCGAGTCCGAGGGCTCGGTCGTCTACGCGCATGACCGCCCGATCGTCATCCATGGGATCCCTGGGGCGGTTGTGGTCGACAGCGGCGATGTGATACTTGTTACAACAAGGGAGGCCTCTTCGGGGCTCAGTGGCGTCGTCACGGGCCTTACGGGCGATCTTGAGCCTCTTCGATAGATTTTGGACGAGGAGGTCATCTGCGGCAATAATGTGTTACACGCTCGTCATGAAACTGTAACCGCCGAAAGAGTCCATTTATGGCATGTTCACCGCCTGTTAACAGTTATGCTGATTGAGAATCCGTGCCGACCGGCATGGGCTTACCCGTAGGAGTAACACGTGAAGAAATCCACGTCTTTCATGGCACTGATGGGTGCCGCTGCTCTTGTACTCTCGGCCTGCGCAGATGACGCAGACACCGACGCGACTGACGAGGCGACGACGCCCGAGGTCACCGACACTGAGGATGCCGAGGACACCGAGTCTCCCGAGGAGACCGACTCAGAGGAGCCCGAGGCCGATGCCGGCCGCGACTACGCATCGATCGATGCCTCCGACTACACCGCCTGCCTCGTCTCCGACGCCGGCGGCTGGGATGACAAGTCATTCAACGAATCCGCCTTCAACGGCCTCCAGCAGGCAGTTGACCTCATGGGCGTGAACAGCTCGACGGCAGAGTCGTCGTCCGACACCGACTTCGGTCCGAACGTCCAGGCCATGGTGGCCGAGGGCTGTGACATCGTCATCGGCGTCGGCTTCCTTCTCGAAGAGGCCACCAGTGCAGGTGCACAGGCGAACCCGGACATCTCGTTCGCACTCGTCGACTCGGGCTTCAACACCCCGTCCGACAACGCCCGCCCGCTCCTCTTCAACACCGCTGAGGCCGCCTTCCTCGCCGGCTACGTAGCCGGCGGTATGACGGAGACCGGTGTTGTCGCCACCTTCGGCGGTCTGCCGATCCCGTCCGTCCAGATCTTCATGGACGGCTTCTACGACGGTGTCATGGCCTACAACGAGGCCAATGGCGCTGACGTCCAGGTTCTCGGCTGGGACAAGGAGGCCCAGACCGGCTCCTTCTCGAACTCGTTCGATGATCAGGCCCAGGGCCAGCAGCTCGCGAACGGCTTCATCAACCAGGGTGCCGACATCATCATGCCGGTGGCCGGCCCGGTCGGCCTCGGTGCCGCTGCAGCCGCTCAGTCCGCTGGCGACGTGTGGATCATCGGCGTCGACTCCGACTGGTACGAGTCCGCATCCGAGTTCTCGTCCATCATCCTGACATCCGTGCTCAAGGCCATCGACGCGTCGGTCCTCGACGCCATCGCCGATGTCGCCGAGGAGAGCTTCTCGTCCGAGCCGTACATCGGCACGCTTGAGAACGGCGGCGTCGACATCGCTCCGTTCCACGATCTCGAGTCCGAGGTCCCGGCCGACCTCATCGCTGAGGTCGAGGATCTGCGCGAGCAGATCATCTCCGGCGAGCTCGTCGTCGAGACGCCGAACGCACCGTAGGACACAACGGGAGGGCGGGCCCGGTGACCATGCCATGCATGGTTCGGGGGCCCGCCCACCTATCTCTGACGGGCTGTTCGACGATGAACCGCCGACAACAGAAAGGCAGCAGCCAAGGTGAAGCTTGAGCTCGTGGGGATCACAAAGAAGTTCGGTTCCCTCATCGCCAACGACCATATCGACCTCGAGGTTGAACCGGGTCAGATCCATGCCCTCCTGGGAGAGAATGGCGCCGGTAAGTCAACCCTGATGAATGTCCTCTACGGTCTCTACGACCCGGATGAGGGCGAAATCCGAATCGACGGAAAACCCGTCAGGTTCAACGGACCGGGTGACGCGGTTGCCGCGGGCATCGGCATGGTGCATCAGCACTTCATGCTCGTCCCCGTTTTCACCGTCGCTGAGTCTGTTGCGCTCGGATATGAACCGACCCACCCAGCGTTCGGCATCATCAACGTCAAAGAGGCCCACAGACTGGTGGAGGACGTGTCGAAGCGATTCGGCTTCGATCTCGACCCGAAGGCCAAGATCGAGGACCTGACCGTCGGTGCGCAGCAGCGCGTCGAGATCGTCAAGGCGCTGTCGCGCAAGGCAGAGGTCCTCATCCTCGACGAGCCCACGGCGGTTCTCACACCGGCCGAGACGGACGAGCTCATGGCGATCATGCGCGAACTGGCGGCTGCCGGCACGTCCATCGTGTTCATCACCCACAAGCTTCGCGAGGTCCGCGCCGTCGCCGACAAGATCACCGTTATCCGCCGCGGCAAGGTTGTCGGCGAGGCGGCCCCGGATTCGACCGAGGCGGAACTGGCGACCATGATGGTCGGCCGCTCCGTCATGCTCAAGGTCGATAAGGAGCCGCCCGCGCCCGGCCCCGTCACACTTGCACTCCAGAACCTGTCCTACGTCAACGACGATCAGGTGACGATCCTCGAACGGATCAATCTCGAGGTTCAGGCAGGCGAGATCCTCGGCATTGCCGGCGTCCAGGGCAACGGACAGACCGAGCTGACCGAGATTCTCCTCGGCCTGCGCCAGCCCACGACGGGCACGATCGAACTCGATGGAGAATCGATCGTCAAGCATCCCGTGCGCAGGCGCGTCGACGAGGGACTCGGCTTCATCCCGGAGGACAGGATCAGGGACGGTATCGTCTCCAAGTTCTCTGTGGCGGAGAATCTCGTGCTCAACCAGTACCGCTCGTCGAAGTTCTCGCGTGGCCTGTCGATCAAACCGAAGGCGGTCCTCGAGAACGCCGAGACGCTGCGCGATGAGTTCGATATCCGACTGTCGGACGTCACGAACCCGATCACGACGCTGTCGGGCGGCAACCAGCAGAAGGTCATTGTCGCGCGGGAGATGTCCCGCCACCTCAAGCTGCTCGTCGCAAGCCAGCCGACGCGCGGCGTCGACGTCGGTTCGATCGAGTTCATCCACAACAGGATCGTCAAGGAGCGGGATACCGGGACCGCCGTCGTCCTCGTCTCCTCGGAACTCGATGAGATCCAGGCCCTGTCGGACCGCATCGCCGTCATGTACCGCGGTCGGATCGTCGGCATCGTCCCGGCACACACGCCCAACTCAGTGCTCGGCCTCATGATGGCCGGCGTTCCCATGGAGGAAGCCATGCAGAAGGAGGCTCAGTGAGCACCACGACTGAGACAGAGAAGCAGTCAGCACCGCTGTCGCTCAAGGCGAGGGCCGCGGTTCACGTCGCCCTGCGCTCAAACTGGATCATCTCCGTCTTCGCGGTCATCATCGCGTTCATCGTCGGCGCCTTCTTCATCTGGATCGCCGACGCATCGATCCTCGACACATACTGGCGACTGTTCAAGGGCTCGATTTTCGATCCGGATCAGGACGAGTTCACCAGACAGATCAGGCCGCTGACTAATACGCTGCGCGACGCATCGCCGCTCATCCTCGCCGGTCTTGGAATCGGCCTCGGCTTCCGCGCCGGCCTGTTCAACATCGGTGGCCAGGGCCAGCTCATCCTCGGTGCCATCGCCGCCACCTACCTGGGCTTTACGCTCGATCTGCCGTTCTTCGTCCACATGCTCGTCGCCCTCATCGGCGCGGTCATCATCGGCGGACTCTGGGGCGGGCTCGCAGGTTTCCTTAAGGCGACAACCGGAGCCAACGAAGTCATCGTGACGATCATGCTCAACTCGATCGCCGGCTTCCTCCTGCTCTACATGCTCAACCAGGATGTCTTCCAGGGGCCGAACAATAACCAGCCCAAGTCTCAGCCCGTCGCCGAGGAGGCGCGCCTGCCAGACATCCTTCCGGGTGGAGAGTTCAATCTCCACGCAGGGTTCATCCTTGCCATTCTCGCGACCGCGTTTGTGTGGTGGCTTCTCGAACGGTCGAAGTTCGGCTTCGAGCTCCGTGCTGTTGGCGCCAACGCCCATGCATCCGAAACCGCAGGCATGTCGACCTCGAAGGTCATCACCCTCACGATGTTCGTCTCCGCATCACTCGCGGGCCTCGCCGGCGCCAACCAGGTGCTCGGCACCCTCGGCAGCCTTACACAGGGCGCCGCGGGCTCGATCGGCTTCGATGCGATCACCGTCGCCCTGCTGGGACGGAACAAGCCGGTCGGAATCTTCGGCGCGGGGCTGCTCTTCGGCGCCTTCAAGGCGGGCTCGCCCCGCATGCAGGGCGCGGGCGTTCCCGTCGACATGATTCTTATCCTCCAGTCCGTCATCGTTCTTCTTATCGCGGCTCCGCCGCTGATCCGCTGGCTGTTCCGCTTCCCCAAGCCTGATGGGCAGGGTTACCGGGAGTACATCACCCTTCACCAGGAGGCAAAGTGACCACCGTCGTCGACAGGCCGCAGGCCGTCCCCGCCAAGGACGAGGTTCTCGCCCCGATCTCGTGGAAGCTCCCGATCATCTACGTGCTCGGCACACTGCTCGGGGTGTATTTCGCACTCAACGCGGACGGCATCACTCAGTTCGTGTGGAAGGACATCCGGCCGAGGGGAGGTGCGGACCTGCTCCTGCACGCTGCCCCGGCCATCTGGGTGCTCGTCGCCGTCATGGCCGCCGCAACCGCCTATTCGGTCGTCCGAGCGCTCAAGCGCCAGCACCAGCCCCTGTGGCTCGGCCTGCTGGTCCTCATGCCGCTCATTCTCGGGTTCCTCACCTACTCGGGTGCGGGTTCCCCCAGGTACGTCACCCTTGCCTTCCTCTTCTCCGCGACGCTGATCGCCGCCGCACCGCTCGTGTACGGGTCGCTTGCAGGCGTCGTCTGTGAACGAGTTGGTGTCGTCAACATCGCCATCGAGGGGCAGCTGCTGTTTGGAGCCTTCACCGGAATCATCGTCGCCTCGGCGTTCGGGAGCCCGTGGCTCGGCCTCATCGCCGCACCGCTCGCCGGTGCTCTGATCGGCGTTCTTCTGGCCTTCTTCTCGGTCAAGTACGCGGTTGATCAGATCATCGTTGGCGTCGTTCTCAACGTCCTCGTGCTCGGCATCACCTCGTTCCTGCTCGGGACGGTCGTCAAGGCCAACCCGTCATGGAACTCGATCGCCTACTCGCTGCCGGTCTGGGAGATCCCGCTGCTTTCCCAGATTCCGTTCATCGGGCCAGTGTTCTTCCGGCACACGATCATCATGTACTTCCTCTATGCCCTCATCATCATCCTCACGATCATGCTGTTCCGGTCCCGCTGGGGCCTGCGCATGAGGTCGGTGGGCGAGCATCCGAAGGCCGCCGACACCGTCGGCATCAACGTGAACCGGACGCGTTTTCTCAACACGATCCTCGGTTCGTCACTCGCCGGCCTCGGCGGTGCCGCGTTCACCATCGGCGCCAATGCCGTCTTCACGGAGAACATCTCCGCCGGCAACGGTTACATCGCCCTCGCAGCGATGATCCTCGGCAAGTGGCACCCGGTCGGCGCCATGGGAGCGGCCCTCATGTTCGGCTTCGCCTCGGCGATCGTCGACTTCCTCCCGCTCGTCGCCACCAACCCGATCGACCCGAGCCTGCTCGCCATGATCCCGTACATCGTCACGATCCTTGCGGTCGCCGGCTTTGTCGGCCGATCCCGCCCACCCGCGGCGGAGAATATCCCCTACATCAAGTCATGATCAACTGGAATGAGCTGCGCCAGGCAGCAAAAGATGCAATGACAATGGCCTACGCACCGTACTCCGGCTACCCAGTCGGCGCGGCGGGGCTGTCCGAGGACGGCCGGATCTTCTCCGGCTGCAACGTGGAGAACGCCGGCTATGGCGTGGCGCTCTGCGCCGAGTGCGGAATGATCTCCGAACTCGTTCGCAACGGGGGCGGAAGGCTCGTCGCCTTCACCTGCGTCAACGGCAACGGCGAGATCACCGTTCCCTGTGGCCGGTGCCGCCAGCTCCTCTGGGAGCACGGCGGTCCCACGATGGAGATCGAGGTGCCCGCGGGCATCATGCGCATGTCCGACGTCCTGCCCTTCGGGTTCGGACCAGAAGACCTGGACAAGGTCGAGAGGAACAGCAATGGTTGAACGGTTTGACGCAGTCGACATCATTCGGACGAAGAGGGACCGTCAGGTCCTGTCCGAGGATCAGATCCGGTGGGTCATCGACGCCTACACGCGCGGCGTCGTGGCGGAGGAACAGATGTCGGCGCTCGCCATGGCCATCTTCCTCAACGGCATGACCGGCGAGGAGATCACCACCTGGACCCAGGCGATGATCGACTCGGGTGAGACCATGGACTTCTCCTCGCTCACGAAGCGCACCTCTGATAAGCATTCGACGGGTGGGGTGGGCGACAAGATCACCCTGCCGCTCGCACCGCTCGTCGCCTCCTATGGCGTGGCAGTGCCGCAGCTGTCGGGTCGCGGCCTCGGCCATACGGGAGGGACCCTCGACAAGCTTGAGGCGATCCCGGGATGGCGTGCGCATCTGTCCAACGACGAGATCATGGAACAGCTGGAGAGCATCGGTGCTGTCATCTGCGCCGCGGGCAGCGGTCTCGCGCCCGCCGACAAGAAGCTCTACGCACTTCGCGACATCACGTCGACTGTCGAAGCGATCCCTCTTATCGCCTCCTCCATTATGTCGAAGAAGATCGCCGAGGGCACCGACTCTCTCGTCCTTGACGTCAAGGTCGGCTCCGGCGCCTTCATGAAGGACATCGATCAGGCCCGCGAGCTCGCCCATACGATGGTCCGCATCGGCCAGAGCGCAGGCACGGCCACCGTTGCCCTCCTCACGGACATGTCCGTACCGCTTGGACGGAAGATCGGCAACGCACTCGAGGTGGAGGAATCCGTCGAGGTGCTCGCCGGGGGTGGACCGGCTGATGTCGTCGAGCTGACCGTGGCACTTGCCCGCGAGATGCTCGTCCTCGCCGGGGTCGATGTGGATCCGGCGGAGAACCTCGCCAACGGCAGGGCCATGGATGTCTGGCGCGACATGATCCGCGCTCAGGACGGCGATCCGGACGCGCCTCTGCCCGTCTCGAAGCATACGGAGACGGTCGTCGCCGAGAGCAACGGAGTCGTCTCGGCCATGGATGCCTATAAGGTCGGCGTCGCATCCTGGCGACTCGGCGCAGGCAGGGCCCGCAAGGAGGACCCGGTCCAGGCCGGTGCCGGCATCACCATTCACGCCCACATCGGTGAGCAGGTCAAGGCCGGCGACCCGATCCTCACCCTGCACACGGACGACGAGGAGCGATTCGAGCGGGCGAAGGAGGCCCTCGACGGAGGCATCTCTTTGAGCAATGTCGCGTCGACCCGGCAGTCTGTGCTTCTCGATCGCATCGGCTAGCCATGTCGAGGCTGCACGTGGGCCGGATCGTCGCTGCACTCCAGCGGCCGGTGACAAGCCGAGATCCGGTCCGTGCAGCCCCATCGCTCATCGACCCTGTCCCCGTCACGCTCGGGGGCAGGGTCGTCACCCAGGTGGATGGCACAACCTGCGGTGCGGCGGTCCTTCTCATGCTCCGAGCGTCAGGAGACCCTCAGCTGGCGGCTGAGCTCGACGATCAACCGGAGAGGATCGCAGAGCGACAGCTCGACGTCTTCGACCGTGTTCGGTCGCGCGCAGTCGGCCCGCTGAGGTGGCCGCGTCGATTCGGCAGTCCGCCGTGGACCCTGGCACGGGAGGCGGTCTTTCCCGGTGTCACCTATCGCTCCATCGCAGTCGATGATCGCACGTCGCAGGGACGGGAGATCCTCCATGCGGTGTGGCATGCAACGATGGCGGGGCTTCCGGTCCCGCTGTACACGGGCGGCAACATCGGCCAGGGGATTGCGCGCGCCGTACCCCGTCATGTCGTGCTCGCCGTCCTCCCGCCGGGCCAGCACGCGAGCGGAAACTTCGGATTTACGAGCCGTCAGCTGGAGCCCTCTACGATGTTCCCCTCGACAGCCTTGTGAACAGGTCCACCCGACATCCGGCCCTCGGTAACTGGACCCACGTCGTGTGGGCAGTGCTCCCGCAGCCGGCGTGATCCCTGACAAGGCATGGGCGCGATGGTCGCGGCGGCCGTGTGAGCAGGAGAGGTCGGTCCTCAACATGCGAGTGGGGTGTGGGACTGAGTCCCACACCCCACCTGATCACGCGGGAAGCGTCAGCTGATCACGCGGGCAGTGTCAGTGCTGCAGACATGTCCTTCTGGAGCTGTGCCATGCGACGCGCAGCCTCGGCGTGGGCGGCCTCAATCGACTCGCCGACAGGCTCGATGACCTCGAGGTAGCACTTGACCTTCGGCTCTGTGCCGGAGGGCCTGACGACAGCGCGGTCCCCCTTCTCGTTGAGGAGGACGACGGCGTCCGT
Organism: Flaviflexus salsibiostraticola; assembly: GCF_003952265.1. Classification (NCBI taxonomy): domain Bacteria; kingdom Bacillati; phylum Actinomycetota; class Actinomycetes; order Actinomycetales; family Actinomycetaceae; genus Flaviflexus; species Flaviflexus salsibiostraticola. The sequence continues at coordinate 952,047 of NZ_CP034438.1, read as the reverse complement.
CGGGGGAAGCTCGGGTGAGCCTTCAGATAGGTCTGAGACCTCAGTGACGGACAGGCCTGCGAGCGTCTGCGGAGAGTTCGCACGCAGGTGTGCCATTGTGGCCGGCATGATCGCCAGGTCGCTGACGCGGATCGTCACCGGGGCGGTGAGATAGACGCCGTGGGCTCTGGCCAGATTATCGAGCTGGTCTTCGATGGTGAGGCCGCGCGAGCGGAGCTGGGCCGTGACGTACGCGAACAGGAGGCCAGCAGTGAGACCGTCCTTGTCCTTCACCCCTTCGGGGTCGACGCAGAATCCGATCGCCTCTTCGTAGCCGAAGATGATCTCCGGGGCGCGCGCGATCCACTTGAAGCCGGTGAGGGTCGTCGCATGCTTGAGCCCGTGGCTGTGCGCGATCTCCTTGAGAAGTCGGGACGACACGACAGAGGAGGCAAACGTGCCTCCGGTGATCGCGCCGATCTTCGCGATCTGCTCTCCGAGGATGGAGCCGATCTCGTCGCCGTTCAACTGGCGCCAGCCATCGCTCGTCGGTATCGCGATCGAGCACCGGTCGGCGTCCGGGTCGTTGGCGATGACGAGGTCGGCACCGACCCTCTTCGCCTCGGCGATCGCGAGATCGAGGGCGCCCGGCTCCTCCGGGTTCGGGAAGCTCACGGTCGGGAAATCAGGATCGGGTTCGGCCTGGTCGGGCACCTCGTGGACGTTGGTGAACCCGGCTCCCTCGAGTACTCGTCTCATCGTCTCTCCGCCCACCCCGTGCATCGACGTGTGGACGATCTTGAGATCGGAGGCGTGTGCGGGGGCGACGAGGGACTTCGTCCGCTCGAGATAGGCATCGACCACGGACTCATCGATGAGGCTCCAGCCGGTCGACGCCATCGGGATCTCGTCGGCGGGCGGCGTCACGGCGATCCGAGCGGCGATCTCAGAGTCGAAAGGGGGAACGATCTGCACGCCGCGTGCTTCGGGTTCGACAGCGCGTCCGCCGAGGTACACCTTGTAGCCGTTGTCGCGAGGCGGGTTGTGGGAGGCCGTCACCATGACGCCGGCGTCGGCGCCGAGGAAGCGAACAGCCCACGCCAGCAGGGGGGTCGGCAGGTGGCGGGGGAAGATGAGGGCACGGGCCCCCGCTGCGGTCGCCACGGCCGCCGTGTCGAGGGCGAAATCGTGCGAGTTGTAGCGCGCGTCGTAGCCGATGACGAGGAGCGCGTCTCGGCCGACCCTCTCCTGAAGGAAATCAACGAGGCCGGCGGCAGCCTTGCGGACAACTGCCCGGTTCATCCTGAACGGGCCACCCGCCATCTCTCCACGCAATCCCGCCGTGCCGAACTCGAGCAGGCCCGAGAATCGGTCGTCCAGCTCCGCACGGGCGGCGGAATCGCCGCTGTCGGCGCGCTGTTTGAGATCGATGAGCTCTGTGCGTGTTACAGCATCGGGGTCGTGGGCGATCCAGGAATCGATATCAATCATGATTCTTTCATTTCGTTGACGATGTCGGACAGGAGCCGTGCGAGCCTCTCGGAGGCGTCTTGGCCGGCCTGGAGCACTTCGCTGTGCGATAGAGGGGCGGGCGCGAAGCCGGCCGCCTGGTTGGTGACGAGAGAGATGCCGAGGACATCGAGGCCCGCCTCGCGGGCCGCGATCGTCTCCAGCGCAGTTGACATGCCGACAAGGTCGGCGCCGAGCAGCCGTGCCATCTGGACCTCTGCGGGGGTCTCGTAGTGCGGTCCGGGGAACTGTGCGTAGACGCCTTCCGGCAGATCAGGGTCGACACGCTTCGCGAGCTCCCGAAGCCGGGGGCTGTAGGCGTCGGTCAGGTCGACGAAGTTCGCGCCGCGGATCGGGGAGGTTCCCGTGAGGTTGAGGTGGTCGCGGATGAGGACGGCGGTTCCGGGCGTCCATTCGGGCACGGTGGAGCCGCACCCATTGGTGAGGATGAGGGCCTTCGCGCCGAGCTTCGCTGCCGTCCGTACGCCATGGGCAACGGGATCGACGCCTCTGCCCTCGTAGAGGTGTGTGCGGGCGCCGAGGATGAGGGCGCGACGACCGTCGGCCAGTCGGCGCACTGTCAGCGTGCCGCCGTGCCCGGCGACGCCGGACACCGTGAAACCGGGGACGTCGCCCGCGGGGAGTTGGACGACTGCATCGCCGAGGAGATCCTCGGCGTCGCGCCAGCCCGACCCGAGAACGAGAGCGACATCGATCGCGTCGATATCCGCTGCTCGCCGGATGTGGTCCGCAGCCTGGGAGGCAAGGTCATAGGGGTCTGAAGTCATGGCACCACGTTACATTCTCGGCCTCGCGAATGAGGCCACAACGGATCACGCCCCTCCAGCGACGTTCTTTGACACAATGTGTGGGTGATCGACAGCGAAGGGCAACAGCCGACAGGACCGACCGCGACCGGAGCGCCGAAATCCCGCCTGCCCGGAGCCTCACAGGTGAGGGAGGGATCCCGGGTCGTCATCATCGGCGGGGGACCCGGAGGATACGAGGCGGCGCTGACCGCGATTCAATTGGGGGCGCGCTGCACGCTCATTGAGGACAAGGGCGTGGGTGGCAGCGCTGTTCTCACGGATGTCGTGCCATCGAAGACCCTCATCGCGTCAGCGGAATGGCTGTACTCGGTCGAGTCCGCGGACCAGCTCGGCATCGTCGCCACCGGGGAGCCCTGGAGAGCCTCCTTCTCCGCGATCAACGCCCGAATCCGGGACCTCGCCGCACGCCAGTCCAACGACATCCGTGCCCGCCTGTTGACCGTCGGCGTGACGGTCCTCGACGGCCGTGGCGCGATTGCCTCCACTCTTGGGCGCGACGGGACGCGAGTCGTCCGGGCCGAGCTCGCCGATGGCACCGTGCGTGACCTCGAAGCCGAGGTCGTCCTCATCGCCACCGGCGCGACACCGCGGGAGCTGCCCGATGCGAAGCCGGACGGGGAGCGGATCCTCAACTGGACGCAGATGTACGGCTTGACCGAGCTGCCCCGCCATCTCGTCGTCGTCGGCTCCGGCGTCACAGGCGCGGAGTTCGCGGGTGCGTATAACGCACTCGGCGTTCCGGTCACCCTCGTCTCCTCAAGGGATAGGGTCCTGCCGAACGAGGATCCCGACGGTGCGGCGGTCATCGAGCGGGTCTTCGGAAGGCGTGGCATGACAATCCTGTCCCGCAGTCGTGCGCAGACCGTGCGACGGAGCGAGGACGGTGTTGTCGTCACGCTCGACGACGGACGTGAGGTCGAGGCGTCCCACTGCCTGCTCGCTGTCGGCTCCATCCCGAACAGCTCCGGAATCGGACTCGAGCTCGCCGGCGTCGCGCTCGAAGACTCTGGGCACATTAAGGTCGATCGGGTGTCCCGGACGACAGCTTTCCGCGTCTACGCCGCGGGGGACATCACCGGATCGCTTCCTCTCGCCTCCGTGGCGGCGATGCAGGGCCGGACTGCGATGAACCACGCCCTCGGGGACTATGTGGAGCCGCTCGATCTCACAGGGGTCGCCGCCAACATCTTCACCGCGCCCGAGATTGCGAGTGTCGGTGTCTCTCAGCGGGAGGTCGATGAGGGCCTCGATGCGCTGGTCACGATCATTCCGCTGGCGCGCAACCCGCGGGCGAAGATGCAGGGCATGACGGAGGGCTTCGTCAAACTGTTCGCCGACGCGTCGACGCGTGTCATCCTCGGAGGCGTCGTCGTCGCACCGTCGGCCTCCGAGCACATCCTCCCCATCGCGCTCGCCGTGTCGCAGAGGATGACGGCGGACGAGGTGGCATCGGTGTTCACGGTCTACCCGTCGCTGTCCGGCTCCATCACTGAAGCCGCGCGCCAGCTCCGGGGGTCGATCGGTGCCGACCACATCCGGAACGTGATGGCGCGCACGTCCGTTACGCTGGATCAGTAGAAAGGGGCAGATGATGAGGTCCTACAGACGCGGTCCGATCCTCCTGCGCGGGCACCAGATTCCGGATTCGACAACGGACGCGAGGCTGCTCGCGCCGGGCCAGGATTCTGCGTGGGTGCATTCGGACCCGTGGCGGGTCATGCGGATCCAGGCGGAGTTCGTCGAGGGCTTCGGCGCCCTCGCTGATCTGGGACCTGCGATCTCCGTCTTCGGATCGGCGCGCACCGCCCCCGGGGAGCCGGACTATGAGCTTGCCCGCGACATCGCCGCGAGGCTTGTCGCGGACGATTTCGCTGTCATCACCGGCGGCGGCCCCGGCATCATGGAGGCCGCGAACCTTGGCGCGGTCGAGGCGGATGGCATCTCGGTCGGGCTCGGCATCGAGCTGCCCTTCGAGCAGGGCATGAACGACTATGTCGACCTCGGCATCAACTTCCGGTACTTCTTCATCCGCAAGATGATGTTCGTCAAGTACTCCCTCGGCTTCATCGTCCTCCCGGGCGGCTACGGGACCCTCGACGAGCTGTTCGAAGCCCTCACCCTCGTCCAGACGAGGAAGGTGGAATCCTTCCCCGTCATCCTCGTCGGCCGTGAGTATTGGGGCGGGCTCGCCGAGTGGCTGGAGAAGAGCGTGCTCGCCGAGGGAATGATGTCGCCCGGCGACGAGAAGCTGTTCACCGTGGTCGACACAGCCGAGGAGGCCATCGAGGCCGTCCACGCCGGTCTCAAGGCCGTCGTGCATGCCAGAAACGGCGGCGACAGGGGCGCGCGTGCCGAAGACGCCGAATAGCGATCTTCTCCCGCTCTCTGCCAGTTTCAAGTAAACTGTGAAGTGAACTTCACTGAAGGAGATAGACTATGGCAGCTCAGAAACCCCGCTCGGGTGACGGTCCCATCGAAGTGGCAAAAGAAGGCCGCGGTATCGTCATGAGAATTCCCGTTGATGGTGGGGGGCGTCTCGTCATCGAACTGAACGCCGAAGAAGCAGCCGAACTCGGGGCCGCTCTCGACGCAATCGTCAACTAGCAGTGTACGTGAGCCCGGGCGCTGACCACTCGGTCGGCACCCGGGCTCAGCTCTGCGTCTGGGCGAGAAGCAGCCCGGACCCGACAGGGAGCAGTGACGACAGCGGGCTGCGGTCGAGCACATCGCGGACGAGGCCGCGAATCGCGACTGTCTCGGGCTCGCGCCGTGCAGGATCGGCCACCCGGCCATCGAGGAGGGCGCGGGCGATGACGAGCAGGCCGCCGGGTCGGAGGATCCGCAGTGCCTCCTCTGCATCACCGGGTGCCTCCTCGGGATCCCCGTCGACGAGGACGAGATCGTAGGACCGGTCGGCGAGCCTCGGGAGGATGTCGGCGGATCGGCCCTTGATGAGGCGGGTGCGGGATGCGCGAATGCCGGCGCGGGAGAACACCTCTCGGGCGGAGCGCTGCGCCTCCGCTTCGACATCGATCGTCGTCAGCGTGAGGTCGGGATTGCCGAGCAGGAGATACAGGCCAGAGACCCCGGCGCCGGTGCCGACCTCGACCGCGGTGCGCGAGTGAGAGATCGAGACGAGGAGCCGCAGGAGCGCGCCCGTCGCAGGCGACACGGCAGAGACACCGAGATCCTCGGCCGCAGCCCGCGCGAGGACCATCATCTGATCCTCCGCTGTCTGCTCCTCTGAATAGGCCCAGGACAGGGTCTTATCGCTCGCCATTGCATTCCTCCTACGGTCGCTCTGCCTTATCGTACGTGGAAAACGACCCCCGCCCGCGCCTTTGCCGGCGTGAGATATCGGCGGACGTGTTTTGTCTGGGCGAAGCCGTCACAATGTGGCGCACGACGCGTGGGGCCTAGTCCTTCGGTACCTGTCCGTATGACCCGCCCACGCTAAGATGGGCGGCATGGGAATCAACACGACTGAGTTCATCGTCATTGCGCTCATCCTTGTTGTCATCGTTGGTCCCGAGAAGCTCCCTGAGCTCGCAGCCCAGCTCGGCCGCCTCATCCGGGAGGTCAAGGCGATCGCGACGGGTGCGAAGGCCCGGGTCAAGGAAGAGCTCGGCCCTGATTTCGAAGAGCTCAAGAGCCTTGATCCCCGCCAGTACGATCCGCGCAGGATCGTGCGGGACGCACTCAAGGACGAGCCGCCGGCCCGGGTGCCCAGTCGCACCGCCCGGCCAGTCTCTACGCCGCGGGCAGCGCCCGCCGCTGCTGCCGCTGGTGCGGCCGCGGTCCCACCGCCCACCCAGAACAGCACGCCGGGTACGAATGACGTTCCTGCGTCCCAGGCCATGCCGCCGGTGAATCCGGGCGCAGCGGCCGCGGACCAGCCGGTCCAGGCAGAGGAGGCGGAGCCTGTCCGCGAGGCCGTGCCGTTCGACGACGAGGCAACCTGACCGATCGCCGACAGCGGCGACCCGCGGGTGCCTCTCTCAGCCGCTGACCACCACGGTCCATCCGCAGTGCGCGTGCGGCACCAGGGCCGTCCAGCACCCTAGGACAATGCGTCCCTGATATGACGATGCTCCCAACCAATCGGCTGGGAGCATCTGTCTGAGATCAGTTGATCGGGCTGAGACCGAGCGGTCGTCCGACCAGGCCGCGGGCCCTGTGCGAGAGCGAATCCGCGACCTCGCGGATCTTCGTCGCGGCGGGGGACTGGGAGTCGGTGCCCGCCAGGGGAGTACCGGCGTCGCCCTGCTCGCGCAGCTCCTGCTCGATCGGGATCTCGGCGAGGACGGGGATGTCGTAGCCGAGGATCCTCGTCAGCTCCGAGGCGACCTGCTCGCCGCCGCCGGTGCCGAAGAGGTCCATCCGGGAGCCATCCGGCAGCTCAAGGAAGGACATGTTCTCGATGACACCGATGACCTTCTGGTTCGTCTGGGCGGCCATTGCCCCAGCGCGCTCCGCGACCTGTGCGGCGGCCTGCTGCGGGGTGGTGATGACGACGATCTCCGAGTTGGGCAGAAGCTGTGCAACCGAGATGGCGACGTCGCCGGTGCCGGGGGGCAGGTCGAGAAGGAGGACGTCGAGGTCGCCCCAGAAGACGTCGGCGAGGAACTGCTGGAGCGCCCTGTGCATCATCGGGCCGCGCCACACGACGGGCGTGTTGCCCTGCGTGAACATGCCGATGGAGATGACCTTGACGCCCTGTGCGACGGGCGGCATGATCATGTCCTCGACACGGGTCGGGGGCTGGGTGACGCCGAGCATGTCGGGGATCGAGTGGCCGTAGATGTCGGCGTCGACGATGCCGACCCGAAGTCCCGACTTCGCCATCGCCACGGCGAGGTTCGCGGTCATCGACGACTTGCCGACGCCGCCCTTGCCGGATGTGATGGCGTAGATGCGGGTGAGGGAGCCCGGCTGAGTGAAGGGGATGACGGCTTCGGGGACGCCGCCGCGCAGCTTCGTCTGAAGGTTCTTGCGCTGCTCATCGGTCATGACACCGAAATCGACGGCGACGGAGGTCGTGCCCGCGACCTTGCCGACAGCATTCTCAATGTCGGTCGAGATCGTGCCGCGGAGCGGACATCCCTGCGTCGTGAGATCGATGCCGACGGTGACATCGCCGTTGTTGATGTCGACGCTGCGGACCATGTCCAGGTCGGTGATTGGGCGGCGGATTTCAGGATCAAGAACGGTGCCGAGGGCTTCCCGTACTGCTTCCTCGCTGGGTGTCGTCATACTCAATATTCTAGTGATGAACCCGTATGTAATCCAGGTCCCCGCCTCACAGTAGGCGTTCTCACGTTTGCTGTGCCACAGCCATCGCCGCTCCCGGGCGGTACGATGGTCTGTCGGAACGGGAGGGATGGAGTGCCTCAAGCAGCGGTCGTCACGACCGAACCACGTGCGCGGATCCGCCACATCGAGGGCCTCGACGGGCTCCGCGCCATCGCAGCTGGTCTCGTCCTCGTCTACCACCTGATCCCGGGATGGGCGGGGATCGGCTACATCGGCGTCGACGTCTTCTTCGTCCTGTCCGGATTCCTCATCACCAGCCTCCTCCTTGCCCGCAGGGGCGGCCTCAAGGATTTCTGGGCGCGCCGGTTCCGCAGGCTGTTCCCGGCCGCTCTGCTCGCCACGATCGGCTCTGCCGCCCTCGCGCTGCTTGTCGGTGGCGATGCTCTCGTCGCCCTCGGTCGCCAGGTCATCGGGTCGCTGACCGCGACCTACAACTGGGTCGAGATCGCGAACAGCTCGTCCTACTTCGACCAGTCGAGCCCTCTTCTCCTCACCACCATGTGGTCACTCGCCGTCGAGCAGCAGTTCTACCTGTTCTGGCCGATCATCGTCCTCGCACTCGTCAAGACGCGCAGGCGCTGGCGCATCGCTGCCGCCCTCGCCATCGCCGCCGGTTCGGTGGCCCTCCACACCGTCCTTGTCGCAACGGACGTGACGCGCGCGTACATGGGTACCGACACGCACCTGTGGGGGCTTATGGTCGGAGCCGGCCTCGCCTTCGCCGCGGAGCGGTCGGTGGTCGAGTGCGAGACATCGCCGAGCCGCCTGTCCGGCCTGTGGGGCACGGCGGGATGGTTGAGCCTGTGCGCACTTGTCGCAGCGGGGCTCATCGCAGAGAACTCGCCCCTCATGTACCCGTGGGGGATGGTGGTCGCGAGCCTGCTCGCACTGATCATCATCCGGTCCCTCCTGCCCGATGTGGACTCGGCACCGGCGGCTGCCCTGCGCGGACTCCTCAGCAGCGCGCCGCTGTCATGGGTCGGCGTGCGCTCGTACGGAATCTATATGTGGCACTGGCCGCTCTACGTGCTGCTCTCCTATCAGTACCCGCTGCTCGACCCGCTGCTCGCCGCCGCCCTCGTCGTCACCGCGTCGGTGCTCCTCGCCGACCTCTCCTACCGTCACGTTGAGAACCCGATACGGCGGATGGGAGTGGGTCCGTGGTTCGCCCACATACGTCAGAGCCTCGCCGCCATCAACCCCGCGGCCACCATCGGCGCCATCACCCTGCCGGGCTTCGCCCTGGCGCTCGCCGTCGCGGCCGTCATCGTCTCGCCCTCTGTCTCCTCCGGCCAGCAGGCCGTCGAGGACGGCAGGAGCGGCATCGTGGAGGGCGGCATGGGGGCAGGAGAGCCGGAGCGGCTCGACCCTGACAGCATCGGCGGGACAATGACGCAGCCGCCACCCGCAGATCGACCCAGCGCCGCACCCACCGCGCGCACCAGCCCGGAGCCAAGCGTAGATGCCTCTGCGGATGGGCCGGAGATGCCGACGCAGACGCCCGCGGTTCCAGCCAGCTGGGACGAGGTGACCGTCATCGGCGACTCCGTCACGCTCGCATCGAAGCCCGCGATGGAGGAGGCGATGCCGGGCATCGTCATCGATGCCGAGGAGTCCCGCAGCATCCACACGGCGCCCGACCTCATCGCCCTCCACGCGGCGCAGGGTACGCTCGGCGACTTCCTCGTCGTCTCGCTCGCCACGAACGGGCCTGTCTCAGAGGACGACGTCGACAGGATCCTCGACGCAGCCGGCCCTGATCGGACCGTCATCCTCACCACCGCATTCGGACCCGCTCGAGCATCGTGGATTCCCAGCGCCAACGACGTGATCGTGGCAGCTGCGCAGATGCACCCCGACCGTGTGAGGATCGCCGACTGGCACTCGGCCATCGCCGACCACACCGACCTGCTCGCCGGCGACGTCATTCATCCCGGCAGACAGGGCGGCCGCATCTACGCCGACACGGTGAAAGACGCCGTGGATCCTCGGTGAGCCGCACCGATCCGGCGTGACCAGTCGCGGCGCATCCCATGGCTGTCGAGGGGAGCCCGTCAGCAGGCTCAGTCCTCCTCCGAGCCCCTCAACTCTTCGATCTCAGCCTGGAGCTGGGCGATGCGCTCCTCCCGCTCGCGCAGCCGGTCGGTTCGCTCGCGATCGAGCTCGTCGATCATGTCGCGCAGCTCGGAGCGTACGAAGTCGCGCGTCGCCATATCGCCCAGAGTCATTCTCATGCCGACGATCTCCCGCGTCAGATACTCCGTATCGGCCAGGTTGCGCTCGGCCCGCTGCCGGTCCTGCTCGTTGGCGACCCTGTCCCTGTCGTCCTGCCTGTTCTGGGCGAGGAGGATGAGGGGGGCGGCGTACGAGGCCTGAAGCGACAGCATGAGGGTGAGTGCGGTGAACCCGAGTGCGGCGCTGTCGAAACGCAGATGCACGGGGGCGAGAGAGTTCCACAGGAGCCAGATGACGACGAAGACGGTCAGGTAGATGACGAAGCGGGGCGTGCCGGTGAAGCGGGCGATCGTCTCTGCGATCTGCCCGACCCGATCGGAGTCCCTGCGCGTGCGGAGCCGGCGAAGGCGGCGTTCGCGGCCCTCGAGTGGTTCACTGAAACGATCAGCCATTTCGCTCCACTCTCATGTCGGTCTCGTCATCCTCGGTCGTCCGCCAGTCGTCCGGCAGGAGGTGGTCGAGCACGTCATCGATCGATACGGCGCCCAGCAGCAGTCGAGAATCGTCCACGACGGGCAGGGCGGTCAGATTGTATGTCGCGAGCCGCTTCGCCACCGACCCCATCCCGTCCTCCGGGCTGAGCGGATCGATGTCGGTATCGATGATCTGCCCGAGCAGCGTCGACGGCGGCTCGCGCAGTGCCCGCTGGAGGTGGACGACGCCGAGATAGCGCCCGGTGGGGCTCTCGAGCGGCGGCCGGGTGACGAAGATCGTCGCTGCGAGTGCCGGAGTCACCGACGTCCGTCGTGCGGAGGCCAGCGCGTGGGCGACGGTGGCGTCGGGGCCGAGGATGATCGGCTCGGTCGTCATGAGACCGCCGGCCGTCCGCTCGTCGTAGGCGAGGAGCCGCCGGACGTCCTCCGCCTCCTCGGGATCCATCCGCTCGAGCAGCAGGGCGGCGTGGCTCGATGGGAGCTCGGCAACAAGGTCCGCGGCATCATCGGGCTGCATGACGTCGAGGACGTCGGCGGCCCGGTCGAGGTCAAGATCGGAGAGGATGGCGACGCGCTCCTCGTCACCGAGCTCGGAGAGCACGTCGGCGAGCCGCTCGTCGTTGAGGGCGGTCGCGACCGCGAGCCTGCGATCGCCGGGGAGCTCGCGGAACACCTCGGCGACGTCCGCGGGTTTGAGGTGGGCGATGCGGGCGAGGAGGGCGGTCGCAGCCTGCCCCTCCTTCCCGGTCGCCAGGCCGATCACGTCGCCCACCGGGACGATGAGGGACTCCCCGCCGTGCGGACCGTCCCGGTCGGTGCGGACGTAGGCGTGCGAGACCCGCCAGTCGGCCCGGCGATACTCCTCGATCGCGAGATCGATGACGACCGCGCTTCCGCTGCCGTCCTTGAAGCTGACGCGGCGGTCGAGGATCTCGCTGATGACGAGCGTCTCCGTCGAGCGCTGGGAGAAGCGTCGGATGTTGACCAGTCCAGTGGTGATGACCTGGCCGTTCGCGATCGAGGTGACTCGTGTGAGCGGCAGGAAGACACGCTTCTTGCCGGACACCTCGATGACGAGGCCGACCGCGAGTGGCGGCCCGACGAGGCGGAAGAGGACGACGACATCGTGGACCTTGCCGACCCGGTCGCCGATCGGATCGAAGACGCCCGTGCCCGCAAGTCGACCGGCGAAGACTCGGGTCCGCATGGTCAGCTCCTCTGTGCCCAGACGCGCGTCATCCACGCCTCGACATCCTCGATTGTGCGAGGAATCGATTCGGACAGGCGCCGGGCGCCGTCCTCGGTCACGAGGATGTCGTCCTCAATGCGGACGCCGATGCCGCGCAGCCACTCCGGGATCTTCTCGTCGTCCTCGCGGAAGTAGAGGCCCGGCTCGATGGTGAAGACCATGCCCGGCTCCAGCTCGGCATCGAGGTACATCTCCCGGCGTGCCTGCGCGCAGTCGTGGACGTCGAGGCCGAGATGGTGAGAGGTGCCGTGCGGCATCCAGCGCCGATGGAACTGGCCCTCGGGTGCGAGCGATTCCTCTGCCGTTCCGGGGAGGCAGCCCCACTCCTCGAGGTGGCGGGCGATGACGACCATGGCGGCCTCGTGAAGCTCTCGGAAGCGGACACCCGGCTCGTTCGCTTTGGCGAGGGAGGCCTCGCACGCCTCGAGCACGGCGCTGTAGACCGCGGCCTGCTCCGGGGTGAACGTGCCGTTCACCGGGAGGGTGCGGGTGATGTCGGCCGTGTAGAGCGAGTCGACCTCGGCGCCGGCGTCGATGAGGACGAGCTGGCCCTCCTTGACCTGGCCATCGTTGACGATCCAGTGGAGCGTGTTGGCGTGGTTGCCCGCGGCCGCAATCGTGTCGTATCCGAGTCCGTTCCCCTCTTCGCGGGCACGGGCGGCGAACGCCCCCTCGAGGACGCGCTCACCGCGCCAGTGGTCGACGGCCCGGGGGAGGGAGGCGATCATGTCCTCGAAGCCCTGCGCCGTGACGTCGATGGCCCTCTGGATCTCCGCGATCTCCCAGGCGTCCTTGCGGAGCCGGATCTCGCTCGTCGCCTCGAGCAGCTTCGCGTCGAGCGTCTGCCCCTCCGTGAGGGACTCGCGCCGGCGCAGCTCCTCGATCTGGGCGTCGATCTTCGCATCGACTGAGGCGATCGCCGCGAGCTGGACCTGGCCCAGGTCCTTCGCCAGCGCGTCGGGCAGGCTGTTGATGTGCTCGGAGCGGATGCCGGTCATCGTCGTCATCTCCTCGAGTGAGGGGCGCGCGCCGACCCAGAACTCGCCGTAGCGGGAGTCCGCCCAGAACTCCTCGGCGGTGCGCGGGCTGCGGGGGTGGAAATAGAGCACCGCCTCGTGCTCCTCGCCCTCGACCGGATGGAGGACGAGCACCGCGTTCGGCTCCAGCTCGCCGCCGAGGCCCGTGAGATGCGCGAAGGCGGAATGCGCGCGGAAGCGATAGTCGGTGTCATTCGAGCGGACACGGAGCTCGCCGGCCGGGATGACCAGCCGCTGACCCTCGAACCTCCGGCTCAGGGCGCGCCTGCGCTCCTTCGTGTAGTCAGCGGCCTCGGAACGTTCGGGTCCCGCCGGGCGCGGCCCCCAGTCCTCCCCGATGAACTCTCGAAACGCCCTGCTGTCGGGGCGCTGCGAACGGTTGGAACCACGATCTTCAGTCTCAGTGCTCATGGACCCCATTCTGTCACCCCTTCGGCCCACGGTTCGTCCTGGCGACGTTTGTGGGCAGATCCCGCGAAAAAGTCATAGCCTGGTTCGGTGATCGATCTCCACACCCATTCCGTGCACTCGGATGGCACGCAGTCGCCGCAGGAGCTCATGGCCGAAGCGGCGAGCCTCGGCATCCACACGGTTGCTCTCACCGACCATGACACGGTCGCGGGTCACCGCGAGGCGATCGACGCCGTCACGGTGACCGGCGTGTCGTTGGTCCGTGGCATTGAGATCAGCGCACGGTACGAGCACCGCTCCGTCCACCTCCTCGGCTATCTCTTCGATCCCCACGAGGGCATCGCCCAGCACTGCATCCGCCTGCGCGAGGCACGCACCGACAGGCTGTACAGCATGGTGGAGGCGATGGAGGAGGATGGTCTGCTCACGTGGCAGGAGGTCCTCGATGCCTCGGGGGACGGGGCGACGCTCGGGAGACCCCACGTGGCCGATGCGCTGCTGGCCCGTGGCACGGTCGAGAGCCGCGATGATGCCTTCGCGACGCTTCTCTCCGCGCGCTCTCCGTACTATCGGCCGTACTGGGCGCCCGAGCTGGGCGAGGCCGTCGACCTCATCCACGAGGCGGGCGGCGTGGCGATCTGGGCACACCCTCGAGCAGTCGGCCGGGGTGCGGCACACTCGTGGTCATCCATCGTCGAGGGCCTTGACCTGGGCATTGACGGCCTCGAGGTCGATCATCGAGACAACCCGCGGTCGGATCGGGATATTCTGGCGGATATTGTCACAGAGCGGGGCCTCATTCGAACCGGTTCGAGCGACTACCATGGCACCGGCAAGCGAAATCGTCTGGGGGAGAACACCACCTCACCCGAGATGTTCGAGAAGATCGCCTACAAGGCGTCGATGGAGGTCATCAATCCGTGAGCAGCGTCCTGGATCTCACCCTGTTCGCATCCACCTTCTTCACACTGTTCGTCATTATGGATCCGGCAGGATCGATCCCGATCTTCCTCAGCCTCACCGGAAGAATGACACCGAAGGAGCGCGCGTCTGCAGCGTGGCAGGCCACGGCGGTGTCGGCCGGGGTGCTCGCCACCTTCGGACTGTTCGGCACCTACATCCTCGGTTTCCTCCACATCTCGGTCCAGGCGATGCAGATATCCGGCGGCCTTCTCCTCCTGCTCGTCGCCCTTCAGCTGCTGACCGGCGAGGAGAGCGATCCGGGCAAACCGGCTGGCAAGACACACGTCGCGCTCGTGCCGCTCGGCACACCGCTCCTCGCGGGGCCGGGTACGATCGTCGCCTTCATGCTTGCGGTCGGTGAGGCCGGCACGCGAGTCCCCGCGATCACCGCGGTCATCAGCGCGTTCGTCCTCGTCCACATCATCACGTGGGCAAGTCTGCGGTTCTCCGTCCTCATCCATCGCCTCATCGGCGAAGGCGGCATCACCCTCCTGACAAAGCTCTTCGGCATGCTCCTGGCGGCGATCGCCGTTCAGCTCATGGTCAACGGCGTTCTCGCCGTCATCGCCGAGATGTAGGAGGGTCTTCGCGACCCGTTACAGATGGGTCGGGGACGCCGGCGACGGTGCGCGTTGAACAGACAAGGGTGGGTTCCGGACTATTCCGGAACCCACCCTTCATCGACTATCGGCTGACGACCGATCAGCCCTGCTCGCCCTGCGGCGTGCCGTTCTTCGTGCGCCGGCGCTGGCGGGGACGTCGGGGACGCTCTGCTGAGTCGCCGCTTCGGCCGCGGCCCTCGCCGCCGCGCTGCCCGCCGCCACGCTGACCTCCGCGGCTCTCGCCACCACGGCTGCCGCCGCGACCGCGACCGCGCGAGGCCTTGCCGCCGGTCTCACCGAGGTCCTCGACCTCTTCAGCTTCAAGGCCCGCTCGCGTGCGCTGCGAGCGCGGCAGACGACCGGTGACCTCCGGGTCGATATCGAGATCCTCGTAGAGGTGCTCGGACGTGTGGTACGTCTCGACGGGCTCAGGAGTGCCGAGATTGAGCGTGTTGTTGATGACGGACCAGCGCGGCATGTCCTCCCAGTCGACGAACGTGACCGCCGTGCCCTTGTGACCGGCGCGGCCGGTGCGGCCGATGCGGTGCACGTAGGTCTTGTCGTCCTCGGGGCACTGGTAGTTGATGACGTGGGTGACGTTGTCGACGTCGATGCCGCGGGCGGCCACGTCAGTCGCGACCAACACGTCGACCTTGCCGGAGCGGAACGCGCGGAGCGCGCGCTCGCGGGCACCCTGGCCGAGGTCGCCGTGCAGGGCGCCCGTGGCGAAGCCGCGCTCCTCAAGATCATCGGCGACGCGTGCGGCCTGGCGCTTCGTCCGCGTGAAGACGATCGCGAGATCGCGGCCCCGGGCCTGCAGGATGCGGGCGAGGACCTCGATCTTGTTGAGCTGGTGGGCTCGGTAGACGACCTGGGTCGTGTTCTTCACCGTCTGGTTGTCGTCGGTGGGATCCTGCGCGCGAATATGGGTCGGACGCGTCATGAAGCGGCGGGCCATCGCGACCACGGGGCCCGGCATCGTCGCCGAGAACAGCATCGTGTGTCGCGATGCGGGGGTGGCGGACATGATCGTCTCGACGTCCTCGAGGAACCCGAGATCAAGCATCTCGTCCGCCTCGTCGAGCACGAGAACCTTGACGTGCGAGAGGTCGAGGATCCGCTGCTTGAGAAGGTCGATGAGGCGTCCCGGCGTACCGACGATGATCTCGGCGCCCTTCTTAAGGGCCTCGACCTGGGGCTCGTAGGCGCGGCCGCCATAGACCTCGACGATGCGGATGTTGCGGTTGGTCGATGCGTTGACGAGGTCGCCGGCGACCTGGACCGCGAGCTCGCGAGTCGGCGCGATCGCGAGGGCCTGCGGGGCCCCGGGGGCGCGCAGCTGATCGAAGCCATCCTCGCCGGGACCGACGACGGCCTCGATCATGGGGATGCCGAAACCGAGGGTCTTACCCGTGCCGGTCTTCGCCTGGCCGATGATGT
This sequence comes from Flaviflexus salsibiostraticola, assembly GCF_003952265.1. Taxonomy (NCBI): domain Bacteria; kingdom Bacillati; phylum Actinomycetota; class Actinomycetes; order Actinomycetales; family Actinomycetaceae; genus Flaviflexus; species Flaviflexus salsibiostraticola. The sequence goes on along the minus strand of NZ_CP034438.1, from coordinate 936,045 downwards.
CCTGGCCGGACAGTGCGATCGGCAGCGTGAGGGCCTGGATGGGGAAGGGATGCGTGATGCCCTTCGCGGCGAGCGCCTCGACGATCGGCTGGCTCACGCCATAGTCGGCGAAGGACTTCTGCTCGATCTCCTCGGGCGTCGCATCGATGTCGGCTGCGGGCTCGTTGAGGGCGGGCACTGCCGCCTCGTCGGTATCAATTTTTCCAGTGTGTGAAGACATACGTCACCTTTGCTGATCGGCGGATGATGCGCTGTTCGCGCTGGCAGCCGATCGCAGAGGAGCAGGGCCGGGGACCCGGCGGGAGAGATGATGTCAACGGACGACCGGTCAACCTTCGGAACCATCCTAGACCACGGCCCACACCCCACGACGAATATGTGTCACGCGTGACCGAAGCCGACCCTGCGCGGCTCGTCCTCCCCGAGCGAGACGTAGGCGAGCGTCGAGACGGGGACAAAGGCCCGGCGACCCTTCGAATCCTCGACGCGGAAGATGCCGCCGTCGGCGACCGCCGCGGCGAGGGCGTTCTCGACCTCCTCGGGCGACATGTCGACGTCGTAGGTGAGTTCGCGGGCAATGTTCTGAATTCCAATGTGCAGTTCCATGGTCACCATCGTACGGAAAACTGCGAGCCGCCCCCGCCGCGATTCGTCACCAGCCGAAAAGTGGCGGCGATTGGCCTGAGGCCTCGCGTATCGTCGGGTGATATGGAGAACCTCGTCCTCGAAGAATCGCAGTCGGCAGCCCTCGACCATGCCCTGTCGGCACGCGCGACCGTCATCGCCGGGGCGGCCGGCACAGGCAAGACGACCGTTCTCCTTGAGGCCGCGTCCCGCATCGCCGACGCCGGCCAGTCCGCCGTCATTCTCGCCGCCGGTCGCAGGGCGGCCGATGATCTCCGCGTGCGCCTCACAGCGCAGCTCGGCCAGCTGCCCCAGGGTCTTGCGGTCCGGACTGCTCAGGCCTGGGCCTTCACAATCCTCCAGCAGTATGCGGCCGACCGGGAGCGGCAGACTCCCGAACTCATCACCGGCCCCAGCCAGGACGCGATTATCGGTGAGCTCCTCGTCGAACTCGGCGGCGCCATACCGTGGCCGGCGGAGATCACCCCCGACATCATGGCCCTGCCCGGCTTCCGCGCAGAGCTGCGCGACCTTCTCACTCGTGCCGCGGAGCTGGGCATGGCGGGCGCGGACCTCGTCGGACTCGGCAGAGAGCACGGCGATGGAATGTGGACGGCCGCAGGCGAGCTCCTCGGCCACTACGAGAGCGCCCTCGCCCTCGAGGATGCGACGGCCACCGGCGGAGCGGATCGCTTCGACCACGCTCGACTCGTCCATCAGGCGGCCAGGCTCCTGTCCGCCCCGGAGGCGTGGACCGATGGCAGCATTCCGCGCTGGGATTGGATTCTCATCGACGATTACCAGAACGCGACGCTTGCGACCGCTTCGCTTCTGTCTGCCGCGCGTCGGGAGGGTGCCCGCCTTATCCTCGCAGCCGATCCGGACACGGCTGTCGAGGGCTTCCGCGGCGGCATCGCCCATCTGCCGGGCCTCGCCCGAGGCGAAAGGGAGGGTCTGGGCTTCGGCGGCGAGATTAAGACCCTGCGCACCCGGCATCGAGCAGGGGGGAACCTTGCGCGCCTGCAGGACGCGCTGTGCTCCCGCATCGGCGTTGCCGGCATCAGCTCGCACCGTAACCCGCAGCCGGCGGGCGTGGCCGACTCCGTCGAGATCACGACCTTTCCGAGCGGCGATCAGCAGTACTCGGGGATCGCCCGCATCATCCGTCACAGCCACGTTCGCGGCGGGCTGTCGTACGACGATGTCGCTGTCATCACCCGAGCGAGAAGCGCCCACACGGAACTCGAGCGGGTGCTGACAGATGCCGGTGTCACCGTTCGTCCCGCCGCCCGCGAACAGCCGCTGCGCTTCATTCCCGTCATCCGTGCACTCATGGACATCATCCGTGAGGCGAACGGTGACGAACTCGATGACGCGACGCTTCTCGACGTGCTGGCGTCCCCTCTCGTCGGCATCGATCCCCAGGAGCTGAGAAGCCTGCGTCGCAGGTTGTCGATGTGGGCCGCCGAGCAGGGCACGGACCGCCCGGTTCGCGCGCTCCTCGAGAACGCACCGGAGGACGGATGGGCTGAGCCCATCAGGCGGCTCGCGGCGATTCTCGCCGCGGCGCGCTCGGCCGTCCTCGAGGGCGGGAATGCCGAGTCGGTGCTGTGGGCCGCGTGGGACGCAGCCGGCCGCGCCGAGGAGTGGCGTGTCCTCGCGCTCTCCGGGGGAGTCCGCGGTAGAGCTGCGAACGCCATGCTCGACACTGTCATGACCATGTTCCGGACGGCTCAGCGCATGGTCGACCGGGATGGCCGCGCCTCTTCGATCGAGCTCGTCGAAGATCTTCAGGCCCAGGAGTTCGCGGAGGACTCCATCGCGCGCACCGGCCGTGAGAACGGCGTCCATCTCCTCACCCCGGCCATGGCGACCGGTCTGGAGTTCGAGCTCGTCGTCGTCGCCGATCTCAATGATGGGGTGTGGCCCAACCTCCGGGCGCGGGACGGGCTCTTCGGGGCCGGCAGGCTCGCCGAGCTGCACCTCGATCGCCTGACGGGGGGAGCGTCCGGGATCCGGTCGATCCTCGACGATGAGCTCCGCATGCTGGCCGCGTCGGCGGGGCGCGCGAAGCGGGCACTCGTTCTCACGGCCGTCGATTCTGAGGAGACGTCGCGCTCCCGCTTCATCGACCTCATCGCCGATGAGAATGTCATCGAGCAGGTTGAGGCGAGCGAGCTGTCGATGTCGATCCCCGGCGTTGTCGGCCGACTTCGCTCCGTCCTGTCCGACCCCCAGCTGGGGGTGAGTGAGGAGGATCAGGAGGCCGCGGCCGCCATACTCGCCTCGCTGCCCCACTGGACCGACGACACGATCGCCGGGGTGGACCCGCAGACCTGGGTGCCGATCCTCGAGCCGAGCACCGATGCGAAGTGGGGGTCGGAGATGTGGCTCTCGCCCTCCGTCGTCGAGAGTGTGGCCGCCTGCCCGCTGCGCTGGTTCCTCACCTCGCGAGGCTTCAGCGATACAGATGATCGCCGCCGCCTCGACATCGGTATCCTCATCCACGATCTCGCGGAGCGCTTCCCGAACGGCGGCAGGGCCGAGCTGCTCGAGGCCTTCGAGGAGGGCTGGAAAGACATCGCGGCCACGATGGAGGACGGTCTGGAGAAGGACTCGGAGTACGCGGCTGCGCGGTCGAAGGTCGAGAACCTTTCCGTGTACCTGGCGACGAGCCCGCCCGCAGATGTCGAACAGGCCATCCGCGTCGACACGGACTCCTTCACGGTGAGCGGCCGCATCGACCGCATCGAGCATTCTGACGATGGTCCCGTCATCGTCGACTTCAAGACGGGCAACAGAGTACCGTCAGAGGCGGAGGCAGAGGATAACCCGCAGCTCAAGGTCTACCAGTGGGCATTTGAGAAGGCCATCGGCACGCCCTCGGCCGGGGCGCGGCTCGTTTTTCCTGTCGAGACCTACAGGAATGGCAGCCCGAAGACGAGGAGCCAGAAGCCGCTCTCCGACGAGGACCGGCAGGCGGTCGACGACCTCCTCACGGGTGTCAAGGAGGACCTCAGCGGATCGGGTCTGCCCGTGCGTGTGAATGAGTGGTGCGGGTTTTGCACCGTCAAGACGATCTGCCCGCTGTACGACGAAGGAGCGCTGTTCTCGTGAACCTCGAAACCCGCGAGGGAGCATCCCGCTTCCTCGAACAGATCGACGGCTACCCGCCGACATCGGATCAGCTCGACGTCATCATGGGCGGGCCTGAGCCGGCCCTTGTCATCGCCGGTGCAGGCGCCGGGAAGACGAAGACGATGGCTCTTCGAGTCGTCTACAGCGTCGCTGCGGGACGCGTGGAGCCGGGGGAGGCACTCGGCCTCACCTTCACGAAGAAGGCCGCAAATGAGCTCAGCTCTCGGGTGGCAGCCATGCTTCGGAAGGCGGCGCGGCTCGGATCGACGGCGCTCGATGAGGAGACGGCCATCCTCTCGCGGCCGCAGGTGTCGACGTACAACGCCTTCGCCTCCGCCATCGCATCCGAGCATGGCCTCCTCGTCGGTGTCGACCCGTCTTCACGGCTCATCACCGATGCTGAGCGCTTCCAGATCGTCAACGACATCGTCCGGGGCTGGAGAGGCTCGACAGAGGGCCTGGACGGTGCGCTCTCGACGATCATCGAGCACGTCCTGCGCCTATCCGCCGAGGTCCTCGACAACCAGCTGACAACCGATGAGGTGCGTGAGGCCCTGGTGGGCTTCGATGAGCATGTGGAGTCCCTCGACTACCAGCGCCTGACGAAGACGAAGGCCGGACGGCTGTTCCAGCACAGGGAGAAGTACGCGACGCGTCTCATCATCCTCGACATGGTCGATGCGTACCTCGAGTACAAGCGGGCCAACCGGCTCCTCGAATTCTCGGACCAGGTCGCCGTTGCGCACCGTGTGCTTCTTGCGCGCCCGCAGCTCGTCGAGGAGTACCGACGCGAGCATCGCCTCGTCCTCCTCGACGAATATCAGGACACATCAGTCAATCAGGCGCTCTTCCTCGCGGAGCTGTTCGGCGGCGGGCACGATGTGACCGCGGTCGGCGATCCGAACCAGGCCATCTATGGCTGGCGTGGGGCGTCCGCCGATGCGCTCTCCGCCTTCAAGGTGAGCTTCCGCGGTGCGGGCCCGGTCGCGGAATACTCGCTGTCGACCGCCTTCCGCAATAGGGGCGAGATCCTCGACGCCGCCAACACCGTGGCCGCGCCCCTGCGCCGACACTCGCAGCAGTCCGGACTCACAGTCCCGCCGCTGTCGCCCTTCACTCCGAGCGGAGGCGAGGTCGATATCTCGTTCGAGACGCTCAAGGTCGAGTCGTATCGTGCGATCGCCCGCGATATCGCCGAGTACCGGGAGAAGCATGCGGATATGAACGGCGGGCGGGGTCCGTCGGCCGCTGTCCTCTGCCGGGCCCGCGCTGCGTTCGAGCCGATGGCGAAGGCCCTCGACGAGCTCGGCATCCCCTACATCGCCCACGGGAACCAATCAGCGATCACGCAGCCGGAGGCGAAGACGGTCCGAGCGCTGCTGCGCGCCGTCATCAGTCCCTCCCGTGGCGATGAGCTCACTCGCTTCATGGCCTACCTCAACATTGCCCCCGCCGATATCGAGGCGCTCAACGCCGTCCGTCGACGGGCCGGGAAGGAGCAGGAGCGCGAGCTCAGTGTGGTCGAGGCGCTCGCCCTGAGGGACCGAGCCGACCTCTCAGCGGCCGGGCGTGAGCGCCTGGCTGTCCTGGCCGGTTGGCTCAGCACGCTGACCGAGGCACGATACGCGCGGATCGAGGACCTCGTCGGCATGGCGGCCCGAATCACCGGACTCGAAACCGAGGTCGCGTCCCGATCGGTCCAGGGCGGAATCGGCCGCGCGAGCCTCGCGATCCTTCAGCGCATGGCGGCCGGCTATTCGGAGGCGACCGAGGGCGCGGGACTGGACGCATTCCTTACATGGCTCGACATGGTCGAGGACAGGGAGAAGAGCGAGTCGGACGACCTGCCGCTCGCCGATCTCGCCCTGCAGTCGGGCGACGTGACCGACGAGGAGCTCGAGGATCCGCATTCGGTCACGATCATGACGGTCCACGGCGCCAAGGGCCTGGAGTGGGACTATGTCGCGATCCCGGAGCTCCGCCGGGGAGGCTTCGATCTGTTGACGAAGAATCCGGCGGAGCCGTGGGTCGGGTGTCCCGGCAAGGTCCCTCAGTGGCTGCGGGCCGATGCCGCGTCGCTCCCCGAATGGCGCTGGAAGGCGGCGCAGGATCGCGATGAGCTCGCCGAGTCATTCACGAGGTGGGACTGCGAGGACATGGCCGAGCATGAGAACCGGGAGCGCCGCCGCCTCGCCTACGTCGCGATGACGAGACCACGGTCCCGCCTCCTGCTCGCCGGCTACTGGTACGAGGACCGCGAGAAGGGCCGCAAGAATCTCGAGAAGCACCGCGCGGGAAAGAATACCGAGCAGGGTCCCTCCCGGCTTCTGCTCGGGATCGACGCGGACGTCATGGGCGTGAGCCTCGACGAATGGCCCGAGGTCGTGGGGGAGGCCGAGGATGAGAGCCTGAGCGCCCACTGGCCCGACGACCTCGATCGCGGTGCGACCGAACACCTGAGGCGGGCAGCCGACCGGGTTGCCGCCCAGACCCCGAGGTCAGTCGACGAGATGGTTGAGATGGTCTCCACTCGCTCGCCCTGGCTGCGCGATTCGCTCTCCGATCTCATCGCCCTGCTCGGCGGAGATGACGCGGACGAGCTTGACCTCGGCCACCTCACCGCCAACGGCGTTGTCGCCATGGCGGCCAGCCCCGAGGACTACCGCAGGAATCTCGAGCGCCCGATCCCCGGGGAGCCGGCCGTCGCCGCCCGCATCGGTCAGCAGGTCCATGAGCATATTGCCCTGCAGTACTCGGTGCCGCGCACGGGAGACCTCATCGATGTGTCCGGCGAGGTCGAGCAGGTGCTCGGACTCGATCTGCAGAACCCGGCGGTGTCGGCCCTTATCACCGCCTTTGAGGAGCTCGATGTGGTGAGGGACGGCGTCCGCCCGATCGCGATCGAGGCGCCCGTCGACGTGACGGTGGCGGGGATCCCCTTGAGGGGCACCATCGACGCGGTGTTCGACGACGGGGAGGCCGACGGCGAGCAGCGTGTCCGCATCATCGACTGGAAGACCGGCCGCCGCCCGAGGGACGCAGACCTGCCGACCCGCGAGCTCCAGCTCCATCTCTACCGATTCGCGTGGGCGAAGGTGACGGGAACCCCGCCGGAGAACATTCGAGCGGCATTCGCATACCTGGGGGAGAAGGACCCGAGCAGGCGCATCCACGACGTCGAGCCCATCAGCAGTGAGGAGCTCGAAGAGCGAGTGGCGGGCCTCCTCGAGCAGGTCCGGTTAGCAGGAAGGTCCCGCGGGGAGAGGACCGCAGCAGCTGGGGTCAGCTGGGCGAGCCTCCGCTCGTAGGCTCCTCCATCTGCCATCGCGGCCCGGTCATCTCATGAGGGTCGGCCGCGATGGACTCGTCGAGCTCGACGAGCATGTCCCGCGCCTCCTGGATGATCTCCTCGGACTCGATGCGCGTACCGTGGAGCAGCCACCGGGCGAGGGCGAACTCTGAATGCAGGAGCACCCGCTCGAGGAGGTGGGCGTCGCCGCCGCGGCCCCGTGACATGGCATATGACTCGGTGACGACATCGAGCAGGTCGTCATCCAGCGAGTTCGCGAGCCAGACGAAGTCCTCGGCAGGGTCTCCGACGTGGGCATGGCCGAATCCGCTGATGGCGCTCACCTGCCCGTTCGCCCACAGGACATTGTCCTCGTCCATGTCTGCGTGGACCGGAACCGTCTCAATCTGCCACAGCAGGTCCTCGGCGATCCATGCATCCCAGCGGCCCAGCAGGCTGCTCGGGGCCATGCGCGTGAGTGCCACGTCCTCAAGCTCCGTTTGAAGACGGCGGCGAAGACCCTCTGCGTCATAGATGGGAACGCCTGCTGAGGCGTAGATCTGGGGGTCGAGCTCATGCAGGGCGCCGAGCGCACGCCCGATCGACTGAGCCCCCTGCTTCGTCAGGGCATCGAGGTCGATGCTGCGGCCGTAGGGCTCGCGGTACACCATGGCCCGCCCGCCGTCGCGGACCGTGCTGAACGCCTTGGGGCGGATGACATCGAAGGGGAGCGCTCCTCGATCGACGGCGTCGATGAGCCCACCGGCCAGTGAGGCCTCGGCCTCGAGCGCCGTCCCCGCGAGCTGGTGGCGCGGGTACTTGACGACCCAATGCCGGCCCTGCGAGTCGAGGACACCGCCGACGTGGTAGTCGGGGGTCGATTCGAACGGTGGGCGGGTGGCGACGATCTCGACATCCCCCAGCGCTGAAACGGCGATGGCGGCAAGGAAGAGGGATGTCTGAGTCACATGATCAACTTAGGCGAAACAGCCGATACCTGCCAGATCACACTCCGTGAAGATGGCTACGCCGACGGCGAGGTTTTGCCGTAGCCTGGAAAGCGTGGCTACTGATTACTCCTCCGAAATCGCTGAGCTCCGCTCGACGTACGAACAGATCCGACTCGTGACAGACCCCGAGGGTCTGAGGAGGCGGATCGCTGAGCTGACCGAGCTGTCGGGAGCCCCAGACCTGTGGGACGACCAGGAGAAGGCCCAGGCGGTCACGTCGAAGCTCTCTCACGCCCAGTCCGAGCTCAACAGGATCGAGGCGATGGGCGCGCGGATCGAGGACCTCGAGGCGATGGTCGAGATGGCGGAGGAGGAGTCCATCGTCGACGGCGAGAGCGGCGCGGCCCTCTACGCGGAGGCGGATGCGGACCTCGCGAAGATCCACCGTGACCTCGACGACCTCGAGATCAAGACACTCCTGTCCGGTGAGTACGACGCCCGCGAGGCGGTCATCACCATCAGGGCAGGTGCGGGCGGCGTCGACGCCGCCGACTTCGCGGAGATGCTCCTGCGCATGTACTCGCGATATGCGGAGCGCAACGGGTACCCGACGAAGATCCTCGACACCTCGTACGCAGAGGAGGCCGGCATCAAGTCCGCCACCCTCGAGGTCAACGCCCCCTACGCCTACGGCACGCTTTCCGTCGAGGCCGGCACGCACCGGCTCGTCCGGATCTCTCCGTTCGACAACCAGGGCCGGCGCCAGACGTCCTTCGCCGCCGTCGAGGTCATTCCCGTGACCGAGCACACGGACCACATCGACATCCCGGAGGCGGACATCAAGGTCGACGTCTTCCGCTCCTCGGGCCCCGGCGGGCAGTCGGTCAACACGACCGACTCCGCGGTCCGTATGACCCACCTTCCGACCGGCATCGTCGTCTCCATGCAGAACGAGAAGTCGCAGATCCAGAACAGGGCGGCGGCCCTGCGCGTGCTGCAGGCGCGCCTGCTCGTCCTCCGGCAGGAGGAGGAGGCCGCCGAGAAGAAGGCGCTCGCCGGCGACGTCAAGGCCTCCTGGGGTGACCAGATGAGGTCCTACGTCACGCATCCCTATCAGATGGTCAAGGACCTGCGGACCGGATACGAGTCGGGCAATCCGGATGCTGTGTTCGACGGTGAGATCGACGGATTCATCGACGCCGGCATCCGCTGGCGGGTGGGCCAGCATTCGGAAGATGACAATTAGATAACGGCGTGCCTTGCCGATGGGTCGACGGGGTTCAGGTAGCTTGAAATCTGAATTCCAGCCCACCGAACTTGGCGACGCATGATCACATTTGAGAACGTTACGAAGATTTACCAGAAGGGCGCCCACCCAGCGCTCGACGACGTGAGTCTCGACATCCAGCGGGGCGAGTTCGTCTTCCTCGTGGGGCCCTCGGGCTCCGGTAAATCCACCTTCCTCAGGCTCTGCCTTCTCGAGGAACAGGCGACCTCTGGTCGCATCTCTGTCCTCGGCAAGAATCTCGCAGAGCTCTCCCCGAGGCGCACGCCGAAGCTCAGGAGGCAGGTGGGCCGCGTCTTCCAGGAGTTCCGCCTGCTCGAGGACAAGAATGTCTTCGACAACGTGGCACTTGCCATGCAGGTGATCGGCCGCCCGCGGCACCACATCAAGTCAGCGGTGCCCGAGGCACTCGACATGGTCGGTCTCGCCGGCAAAGAGAAGCGGAAGATGAACGAGCTGTCCGGTGGCGAGCTCCAGCGCGTCGCCATCGCCCGCGCCATGGTGAACAGGCCGAAGCTCCTTCTCGCGGACGAGCCGACCGGCAACCTCGACAGGAAGACCGCCGGCGGCATCATGGCACTCCTCGACCGCATCAACCGCAGAGGGACGACGATCGTCATGGCGACCCATGCCTATGACATTGTCGATGAGATGCGCAAGCGCGTCGTCACCCTCGATCAGGGCGTCGTCATCTCGGACCAGGAGCGCGGCATCTACGGCAGGGGAGGCAGAGCGTGAGAATCGGCTTCATCCTCTCGCAGACGTTCAAAGGAATACGGTCCAACAGGGTTGTCGTCGCGTCACTCGCGCTCGTCACCTTCGTCTCGCTCATGTTCCTCGGCGCGGCCTCGCTCCTGCAGACGCAGGTCGGCAACATGAAGAACGAGTGGTACGACAAGGTTGAGGTCACCGCCTTCATGTGCCCGGCCAATCCCACGACCGCGCAGTGCGCGGGCGGCGAGGCAACACAGGAGCAGATCGACGCCGTCGACAGCTTCCTTCAGTCGGACGCGATGGCGCCGTACGTGGAGGAGATCTATATCGAGTCGAAGGCCGACGCGCTGGAGAACTTCAGGGAGATCATGGCGGGGACGACCTGGGTCGACGCCATTGATGAGGACGGGATGCAGGTGTCGTTCCGGGTCAAGCTCGTCAATCCGGAGGAGTTCCAGATTGTGGCCGACGAGCTGCGCGGCCAGCCCGGCGTCGAGTACGTCATCGACCAGAGAGAGCAGCTGGAGTCGATCTTCTCCGTCCTCAACGGAGCGACGATCATCGCTGCCGTGCTCGCCGGAACGATGATCCTCACCGCCCTTCTCCTCATCGTGACGATGGTCCGGCTGTCGGCGATGTTCCGGCAGAAGGACACGGGCATCATGCGCATGGTCGGCGCATCGAACGGCATCATTCAGACACCGTTTGTCCTTGAGGGCGTGTTTGCCGCCCTCATCGGGTCCCTCCTCTCCGTCGGCACTCTCTACGGCGCCGTCCGCTACTTCTTCGACGATTCCGGGGCAGATGAGGCCATCCGCTTCATCCGCCTCATCGACTCCAACGATGTCATCGGCCTCGCGCCGTGGCTGGTCGGCGGCGCGCTCGTCGTCACTGCTTTCGCCTCCTACGTCGCCCTGCGTCGCTACACGAAAGTCTGATCCATGAGAATCCGCACCGCATTGATCGCCGCCGCCAGTGCCCTCCTGCTCGCCGTGTCCGGTACAGCGGCAACCGCTGACAGTGAAGATGAGAGAGAGCGTCTCGTCGAACAGCAGGAGCAGAGCGAGCAGCAGCTGGAGGAGCTGCAGTCCTCCCTCGAAGGCGTTGACGTCGACCTGCAGGAGGCCTATCTCGCGCTCGAGGGCATCCGGAACCAGATCCCCGGCGCGCAGGCGGAACTCGCCACGGCGCGCTCAGAGCTGTCGGCCGCTCAGCGCGAGCAGGAGCGGATCACCGGCCAGCTCGAGGCGGCCCGCGCAGAGCTTCTCATCATCGAGGATCAGATCCTCGCCGACAGCCGGCTCTCCGATGACACGCAGTCCTCGCTCAACGAGCTGGCCCGCTCCGCATACCGGGGGGAGACGGTCGGCAGCCGCGTCGACATGTGGTTGACGGTCGCCTCGAACGACGATCTGCTCGGCGCCTTCGCGGCAACGAATTCCATCGCCCGAACCGAATCGGCCCTCATCCTCGAGGCGCAGACGCAGGTCGCGATGAACGAGAACCGACTCGTCCGCCAGACCGCCGTCGAGGATGACATCGTCGACCTCCAGGCAGAGGCGGACGCCATCGTCGCAGAGCTCGAGACGAAGGAGGCGGTCGCCCAGCAGCGGGCGGACAAGCTGACGGCCCTCGAGCAGAGCGAAGCCGAGCACGCCGAGGAGCTGGAGGCACGGCGCAGTGAGTTCCAAGCCTCGATGGCCCGCATCGAGGACGACAGGGAATCGACCGCCGCCCGCATCGCCGAGATCGATGAGGAGAATAGGCGCCTCGCCGAAGAGGCGGCACGCAGGGCACGTGACGAGGCCGACGCCAGGGACGCCGCCGCCCGTGCACGGGCCGAGGAGGAGGCTCGGAAGAACGTCGCCCCGGCACCCGCTCCAGCACCCGGCCCTGCACCTGCGCCAGCTCCGGCGCCGGCACCAGCCCCGGCGAGGACAGCTTTCGTCCCGCCCGTTCCCGCGCCCGTCTACGTCACCTCACCATTCGGCATGCGGTGGTACCCGATCACCGGTGGCTACTGGATGCACAACGGCGTCGATCTCCGGTCTGTCTGCGGCGAGGGTCAGGTTGCAACTGCTGCCGGCGTCGTGACCGCCACGCGCCCTCCCCACCTGACGGGGACGAGCGGCAACCAGGTCATGATCAACCACGGCATCATCAACGGCTCATCCTACGTCTCGGTCTACAACCACCTCGGAGGGTTCGCCGTCTCGCCGGGTCAGAGTGTCTCTCAGGGCCAGGTCATCGGCTTCACCGGACAGACCGGCCAGGTGACAGGCTGCCACGTCCACTTCGAGATCTGGAGGGACGGCTCCGTCATCGACCCGATGACCCAGGCCGGCTTCACTCGCCGCAACTGAGGGAAGAGCGTTCGCCGGGGGAGCGCGGACTCGCACTCGGTCCAGAAGCCAGGGTTGTCATGGCAGCGCCCATCTGCGTGCGCTAAGATGATATGCCAGTGTCTGAGGAGGAATCATGGCCAAAGCAGGCGCCACATCCCAGGCGTTGAAGAACAAGGAGAAGGCTGACGCCAGGCAGGTCGTCGCCCGGAACAAGAAGGCTCGCCACGAGTACTTCATCGACGAGACCTACGAGGCGGGCCTCGTGCTCACCGGCACCGAGGTCAAGTCGCTGCGCGAAGGTCGAGCATCCCTCACCGAAGCGTGGGTCGAGATCGACCGCTCGGGTGAGGCATGGCTGCAGAACGCCACGATCCCCGTCTATGTCGCGGGGACGTGGACGAACCACGCGCCGACAAGGAAGCGGAAGCTGCTTCTCCACGCCGACGAGATCCTTCGGCTCGGCCAGCGGTCGCGAGAGAAGGGCCACACAATCGTGCCCCTCGAACTCTACTTCATCCGCGGCCGCGCCAAAGTCGAGATCGCTTTGGCGCGCGGTAAGCAGGAATGGGACAAGCGCGAGACTCTCCGTCGCCAGCAGGACGATCGCGAGGCAAGGCGCGCGATGTCGGACTACCGCAAGGGTCGCAGGGAATAAACGCCACCGTTCGTGGGTTATACTCAATGTCCACCCCGTCGTGGGTGGAGCTGTTGAATAACAGAATAGGGGGCGATCGGTTTCGACAACGGTCGAGATTGATGAGAAGCGGGTCGAGGATGCACAGTCATCTCGTAAACGATTCTGTGCAAACCAATAGGTGCCAACTCTAAGCGCACCGATTTCGCCCTCGCTGCCTAAGCGAGCCTCGAAATCCGTCAGCCTGTAGCCTGCTCTTGCTGCAGGATCTGACGTCGTTTTAAGAGCCACTGCCTCTTACCTTTGTATGTGGGGTAAGAGGAACACTTAGCATGCTAGGTCTGTCAGTGTTAAGTCTGTACAAGCACTGGGGCCGAAAACAGCGTTATCCAGACTGCACCCGGAGAAGTCATTGATCGACGTCGTTGGACCCGGGTTCAATTCCCGGCGCCTCCACCACAACACCCCGGCCTCAGCGCCGGGGTGTTTCTTTTTCCAGGCTCTGCGTGTCCGCGCCTACACGCCACTCGATTTCGTGGGCGCCGAGAGGCAGGCTCAGGTCGTCGCCCGGCCCAGGCGTCACATCTGTTGATACTTGGCCCGTAGTACTGAGTAGATGCCGTAGAGCATGAAACCGATGCCGACCGCGGCGAGGAGGATCCCGCCGGCGGGCAGGCTCCGCATCTCATCGAACGCCGCGTCCATACCGCGAGCCTTATCCGAGTCGGCGCTGATCGCCGCCCAGGCGACCATGATGCCGACCCCGCCGAGGGCAATTCCCTTGGCGACATAACCGACGAGCCCTGTCTTGTCGATCACCGCGCTGACGCGATGGTCGCCCGCGGGGTCGAGGTCCTTTCTGAACCCACGTGTCACACCTTTGTGGGCGTGATAGACGCCGATGGCGATGATCGCAAGCCCAACGGCGAGCACGAGGCCCCTGCCGAGCATCGAGCTGAGGAATGGCGCGGCGGCCTCCTCCGCAGCGGACCCCGACTCGGATCCGCCCCCCAGACCGAAGCTCAGCGCGGTCAGCGCAAGTGCCGCATAGACGGCTGACTTCCCCAGAGCCTTGGCGATATCGAACGCCTTGCGCCCCGCTCGTCCCACTGTGCCGAAGGGGATGTCGAGCAGGTACATGAATGACAGTGCTGCCATGGCAACACCGCCGATGATGAGAATCGCGGCGCCGGCGGGGGCCTCGGCATAGGATGCGAGTGCGCCCGACTGATCGGCCGACTCGCCTGAATTCCCCCATAGTCCGAGGCGGAGACAGATCCATCCGATCATTGCGTGGACCAGGCCTGACATGACGTAGCCGACGCGGGAGACGTACTCGAACCATCGGTTGTCGGCGGCGTCCTCGACAGCATCGTGCGCTTTATTGAACGCTCGCTCGAGCGAGTCGCTTCCCCCGGGGATATCCATAGGATCAGAGTAGACCGACGTCGCCATTTGTCGAGACGGAATTGCTTCAGCGAAGTCGGGACCTACTGGTCGAACATCTTCGCAAGCGCTATCGAGCGGGTGAGCGTCTCGTTGTCGCCCTCGTGTGCGACGTCGATGGCGTTGAGTACGAGTCTGACGAAGGTCCAGGCTCGTACGCGGTCCTCATCGAGCCCCGCCGCATCGGAGATGATGCCGGCCCTCATGCGGACGTGGGCGCGCGGACTGTGCGCGCGGGTCGTCTCCGAGAACCGGTTCCACATCATAGGGGCGACTGCGAAGGCGGGCTCGCCTGCGGCTGCCTGCGGATCGATGGCGAGCCAGTCACCCCGCCCAGAATCGAGCGGCGCCAGAACATTCCGATCGTGCAGGTCGGTGTCGATGAGGCGCCCGCCGTCGGCTGAGCCCGAGGTGAGATCAGCGATCAGATCGGTCATGTGCGAGCGCGCCTGCGCGATGAGGCGGCGGGGCACGCGAGGGTTCGCAGCCTTCATCTCGTCCTCCCAGCGGACAGATCGCTCGACGAGGGATTCGAATCTGGCGTGTGCCGGCCGATCGAGGGTGCGGATGAGGGTGCCGATCACCTCGCAGGACTCGAGGATGCCCATCGCCGAGAGCTCGCGGTCGGCATCGAGCCGCTCAAGGAGGAGAGCGTAGTCCTTCGGCTCGGCGGCCTCAAGGCGGACCATGCCGCGGCCGTCCCATTCTCTCAATGCCAGGTGCTCGAAGGCAGCTTCGACGAACGGCCACGAGATCTTGAGGATGGCGGGGGCGCCTGACTGCGTGAGCACATCGAGAACGAGTGCCGTCTGCCCGGTCCGCACCGGTGTCGACGAGGAGCCATCGAGCATGAGATCCCAGCGCCGCATGGACTTCGCGACGATCGCCGGCAGGACTTCGAGCCACTCAGCGCCCGTTGTCCCATGCCGTGGATAAGCAGGGGAGAGCAGGCGGTCGGCTGGGCGGTCCCTGAGGAGCGCGGCGAAATCATCGGGAATGAGCAAGTCGAGGCCATGCCGTTCTGGTTGAATCCCGCGTCCGTGCGGATCCTGTCGCATGCGATCGCTGCCGGGGCGTGGGCCGCTGCGCGGTGCTCAGCGGATGAGGGGGATAATCTCCTTCGGGGTGGAGATGATCAGGTCGGCCCCAGCAGCACGGATATCCTCTTCTCTGCCGTAGCCATACGTGACGCCGATTCCGGTCGAGCCCGCAGCGTGTGCGGCTTGAATATCTGTCGCCATATCGCCGATCATGACGACGCTCTCGGGTGCGACCCCGAACCTCGCCTGGACCATCTGAATGGACTGGGGGTCCGGCTTCATTCGCGTCATATCGTCAGCCGTGACGATGTAGTCGAAGAGGTCGATGATGCCGAGGGTGTCGAGGATCTCGAGCGTCGCGGTGCGGATCTTCGCCGTCGCGACCGCAAACCTCACATGACCGTGCAACGACTCGAGTGTCTCCTTCACGTCCGGGTAGAGGACCGAGTGCACAGCGGAGTGGCGCGGATAGTAATCCTTGAAATGGGCGAGGGCGGGTTCGACATACTCGGCATGCTCGCCTCCGAAGATCAGCTCGAGAGCCCTCTTCGCTCCCCCGCCGATCCTGTTCGAGACCTGCTCCTCGGTGAGCTCCCCGTAGCCGACAGCACGCGCCGCCGCCCGGAAGCTCGCCTTGAGATCGGGCTCCGTATCGACCAGGACCCCGTCGAGATCCCAGACAACCGCTTCACATTGACCCAGCTTGACCACGTTCACTCCTCACATGGGCTCGTCCGTTGAGCCCTCTGCCATTCTATGGGGATTGCGAGGCCAGTTCGGCTGAACCGCTGACCGGAGCGAGGGACAGCGCGGCTCTATCCCTCACTCCGACGGGCTTATGACGATCGTCGTTCGGTGGGTCAGGGGTCGAGTGTTCCGCGCTCCCACGCCTCGATGCCTCCGGGGACCACATCGAACAGCGGATGCGGGTCGACCGGTGCGTGGAGGGATGCGATGCGCTCCGCATCGTCCGGGTTTCTCGCGAGCACTTTGGCAAGCAGGTGGCGTCGCTCGAAGTCGAGCTGACCGTCGGTCACGGTGAGACGGATGCCCGGATCTGCCGATCGGATGATCTTGGTGGAGTCGAAGCGGTAGCCGCGGCGTCCGGCCTCCTCGGCGATGGCCTGGAGATGGCTGCCGATCGTGCCCTGCGGGTCTGCGGACTGGCGGAACCGGACGAGCTGAGGGTGGTTCGTGTACCCCTTCGTGTTGCCGAGAAGGACGGCCTGCGCGAGCAGACCCTCCCGCCACCCCGCCAGCAGGCCCTGCCGGTCGAGGTAGCGGGGGTGAAGCGACCAGATTCTCATGAGAAGTGCCCTGTCAGATGGTTCGTCATCGCTGCGGGGAGCGGCGCGGCGGGAGGGGGATGAGGGTGGGGGTCCGTGCGACATAGTCCCGGTAGCCCTCCTCGTCGCCCCAGCGCTCCTCGCCCTGCTTCTCGAGCAGTGGGATCCCGCTGATTCTCGTCAGGAGGATGACGACGAAGACGGGGGAGAGGAGGCCGATGTACTGCCATCCGGACAGGTTGGGCAGGGCAATGAGGGCGATGCCGAGCCAGAGGGTGATCTCCCCGAAGTAGTTCGGGTGGCGCGACCAGGCCCACAGGCCGCTCGTGATGTAGCGGCCCTTATTCTCAGGCTTCCTCCGCCAGATCCGCTTCTGCATATCGGCGGTCACCTCGATGGTGAACCCGACGAGCCAGAGCGCGGCCCCGACGAAGAACAGCCAGCCGATCGGCTCCTGGTCGGCGGATGTCATGCCGATCCATGCCGCCGATGCGGTGAAGGTGACCCACAGGCCCTGAATGTTCCACACGTTGAAGAAACGGATCGGGGTCTTCTTCAGCTCATCGAACCGCGAATCCCCGCCGTCCTTCCTGATCCTCAGGAACAGGAACGGGCCGAGGCGAAGCGCCCACGTCATCACCATGAGGCCGAGGATGAGGGAGCGCGTGCTGAGGTCAGGCACAGCGAAGAGAAGGAAGAGCGAGATGGATGTGTAGGTGATGCTGCCCGTGAGATCGAAGTACTTCTCCGTGCGATTGAGCTGCGCATGGATGTAGACGATCCATTGAATGATGAAGGCGATCGCAACGACGAGCGCGAAGAGGGGAATGGCGCCAAGGGTGGCGCCATTCTGGCTGCCAGCCCAGGCGATGAAGGCGCCGAGGAGGATGACGACAGCGATGACGATGATGGAGGTTCTGTTTTTCACGTGTATCCCATGTGAGGGAGCCGCGGAACGTGCCCGAGACTCGGTCGGAGGTGGAGAGTGCGCTGGTGAGGCTGTCACCGGCTGCGGTCAGACGGAGTGGCCGTGCGTGTAGAGGGTCTCGATCAGGGGCGCGAGGTCCTGCAGAACTCGAGATCGACGCAGCTTCATCGTCGGCGTGACGAAGTCGCTGCCAGGGCTGAGGTCCGCCGCGATGAGAGCGAAGCGTTTGACCCGTTCTGGGCTCGAGACGTCGAGGTTGGCGTGGCGGATCGAGGGGAGGATCCGGGCGACCAGATCCTCCCGATCCACGATCGTCGCCTCACCCGACGGGGGAACGATGTCGAGGTAGGCGGCCTCGTCCGGGTCGAGAAGGATGAGGGCTGCGGGATAGGGCCGGGAGTCGCCGACGACGAGGGCGTGTGCGACCAGCGGATTCTCCTCCACCATGCTCTGCCAGCGCAGCGGCGCGATGGTCTTACCGCCCGCTGTGACAATTGTGTCGCGGATGCGGCCCGTGATCGTCAGTCGACCATCCTTGTCGAGCCGCCCGAGGTCCCCAGTTCGAAGGAAGCCGTCGATGAATGCGTCGCGGTTGTGCTCCTCGCGGAAGAACCCCGGAGAGACCCCGATTCCGCGGGCGAGCACTTCCCCGTCGGGGGAGATCCGGATGGTGTGGCCGGGGCTCGGAGGGCCGACCGTCCCCGCATAGTTGTTGCCCGGGCGATTGCCTGCGAGCGGCGCGGTCGTCTCTGTGAGGCCGTAGCCCTCGATGACCTCGATACCCATGCCGCGGAAGAGCAGATTGACGGTCGCTCCCAGCGGGGCCGCGCCACTGAGCAGGTAGTCGATCCTGCCGCCGAGCAGGCTTCGAACCTTTCGGTAGAACAGCCGATCGTAGAGCCGGTGCTTCACCGCGAGCGTGCGCGGCGGAGTCAGGGTCGAGTCGGTCTGGCGGCGCTCGAGGTGGCGCCCCCAGGCTATTCCCGTCGCCTCCGCATCCCGCCACAGCCAGCCGAGCCGCTTCGCGTCGGCCGCCCCGGCCAGGCGCTCTCTGATCTTCTCGAGGATGCGGGGAACGACGACGAGGAAGGTCGGTCGGACCTCCGCGAGCGCGCCGATCGCGTTCTTCGGATCGGCTTCGTAGCTGATCGTCATGCCCTGCGCGATGCAGATGAGCTGCAGGGCTCGGGCGAGGACATGGGCGAGTGGGAGAAAGATGATGGTCGAGCCCTGGTCGTGCACGATCTCGGCATAGTCGGCGCCGATGTTGAGAATCTGGCCGATGAGGTTTCGATGGGTGAGGATCACGCCTTTGGGCAGACCCTCGGTGCCCGAGGTGTAGACGAGCGTCGCGATGTCATCGGGACCCGCGGCGGCGCGGCGGGTGTCGAGTTCGTCCTCTGCCACGTGGGCGCCGTCCTCGATGAGGGCACGGATCGAGGCATCGTCAAGCTGCCAGGTCTCGTGGAAGGGCCTGCCGATCGCGTCGGCGATGGTCTGACGCTTCTCCTCCGAATCGGCGAACGCCCAGCGGACCTTGGCATCGGCCATGATGTGGCGAACCTGGGTCGGGGATGCGGAGTCGAAGATCGGGACAACAATGGCCCCGACCCAGGTCGCTGCGAAGTCGGCGACCGCCCATTCATAGGCCGTTGCTCCGTGGATGGCGAGCGTGTCGCCGGCCGTGACGCCGTGGGCGATGAGGCCTTTGGCGACCTGCTTGACCGTCGCCTCGAACTCCCGCGTCGTGATGGGAGCACTCCTGATGCGGAAGGCGACGTGGTCGGGGGCCTCGGCCGCGCGGTCAACTAGCAGGTCGGTGACGCTGCGGCGGTGACCCAGCTCCTGCAGGAGCGGCGTGGAGACATCGTCGATGGCGCCGAGCGTGTCAGTCATGGTGCGCCCAATCTGCATTCTTCATGTCGATCTCGTTCGCCATGTCGTGCAGGAACCGGATGACAACCTCGCGCTCATCGGGAGTGAGGCGGGCGGCGGCATGGAAACGCCGGGACTGCAGCCTGCCGACGGTCTCGTAGGCGGAGGACCGGGTCTCTTCGGCGATCTGGATCTGGAGGGAGCGGCGGTCCGTCGGGTGCGGCTTGCGGATGATGTGGCCACCGCGCTCAAGCCGGTCGAGCAGTTTCGTCGTCGTGGCCGGCGAGATCTTGAGGTGGCCGCTCAGCAGGCTGGCGGTGACGATCCGCTGCTGGTTCTCGCTGACGATGATGAAGTGGAGGGCCCTCATGTCGGTCTCGCTCAGCGCCATGTACTTTGCGGATGCCTCACTGGCAGCGCGCTCGGCGTCACGGAGGGCGCTGAAGGCCTGCATGATCCGATTGATCTGATCGATATCGGACTCGCTCACCCCCGACGTATCGAGCAGCCTGCCCTCGGGGTCGTTCGACCCCACCGCGTACATCTCGACGCGCCGTCCTTGCGCCGTCGCTCGTTTGCTGTTTACCATGTCGCCAGCTTACTACACCTTGTAAATAATATTAAACCGAAAGTATTCGTGAGAATACAGGCAAAGGAAAGCATCTGTGAAGACAGAAGAGTCTGAGGGACGAGTAGTCAGTTCACGTCGCGGCGCAGGCTGGTGGGCTCGGGTCATTCTGCCCGCGCTCATCATCGTCGCCTGGCTCGGTGCGGCTGGCGCTGGTGGCCCCCTGTTCGGGCGAATCGACGAGGTCTCGTCCAACGATCAGAACGCCTATCTGCCCAGTGAGTCGGAATCCGCCACGGTCGGTGAGTTGGCGCGGGACTTCTATGATTCCGAGGACGTGCCGACCGTCGTCGTCATCGTCGCCGACGACGGGACGCTCGACGGAGCGGACATGGAGGCGATCGACGGTCTCGCGCAGACGATCGCGAACCTCGATGTCACGGGTGCTGTCTCGCCACCGATCCCGTCAGAGGATGGTGCTGCCGTTCAGCTCTTCGTGCCCATCGACTCCAGCGTCGAGGTCGCCGATGGTGTCGAGACCCTCAGGCAGACGATCGCCGATGAACTGCCGGGCGGCCTGACCGCCTACGTGACCGGGCCGGGAGGGCTCATCGCCGACCTCGGCGCGGCGTTCGCCGGCGTCGATGGACTTCTGCTCGCTGTCGCCTTCGCGGCCGTCCTCATCATTCTCCTCATCGTCTACCGGTCGATCTTCCTTCCCCTAGCCGTCCTCACGACAAGCGTCCTTGCGCTGGCAGGCGCGATCCTCGTCGTGTGGAACCTCGCCGACTGGGGCGTGTTCCTCCTCAACGGCCAGGTTCAGGGCATTCTCTTCATCCTCGTCATCGGTGCCGCGACCGACTACTCCCTGCTGTACGTCTCGCGGTACCGCGAGGAGCTGCTGCAGAACGAGGACGTGTGGCAGGCGACGAGGAGGGCGTGGCGCGGGACGATCGAGCCGGTCCTCGCCTCCGGCGGCACCGTCATCGCCGGTCTCCTGACCCTGCTCCTGTCCGACCTCGAGTCGAATTCCGTCCTCGGACCCGTCGCCTCCGTCGGCATCATCTTCGCCATCCTCGCCGCACTCACCCTCCTGCCCGCAGTCCTCGGACTGGTCGGCAGGAGGGCATTCTGGCCCCGCGTGCCCGCCTACGACGCGAGCGCAGATAGCGAGTCCCAGTTCTCCTACGGCGGCATCTGGGGCAGGACAGTCCGCTTCGTTGAGCGGAGCCCGCGCCCCATCTGGATCGTCACAGCGATCGCCCTCGCCATTGGCGCACTCGGCGTCACCCAGCTCCGTGCGGACGGAGTCGCTGAGACCGAGCTGGTGCTCACCGCCTCGGAGGCCCGAGATGGGCAGGAGGTCCTCTCTGAGAGGTTCGCGGCGGGATCCGGCAGTCCGGCGACGGTCCTCGTCGACGAGGGTGAGGTGAGTGCGGCCGTCGCCGTTCTCGCTGCAAGTGACGGGGTCGATTCGGTCACCATCACCGCCGCGGATTCCCCGAGCGGTCAGGCCCCCATCACGCCCGATGGCATTGCGCCGGTCGGACCGCCCGGAACGCCGACCCCTGAACCCACGGTCGTCGACGGGCGCGTCCTGCTCCAGGCAACACTGAGCGACCCGGCGGACGACGGCGCTGCGCTGCAGACGATCGATGAGCTGCGGGCGGCGATGGCGGAATCCGCCCCCAGCACGCTCATCGGCGGACCGTCGGCGACCAATCTCGACACGATCACCACTTCGATCGAGGATCGGCAGACGATCATCCCGATTGTTCTCATCGTCATCCTCGTCATCCTCATGGCACTCCTGCGCGCCATCGTCGCGCCCATCATCCTCGTCCTCACGACGATCCTGTCCTTCGGGACGGCGATGGGAGTGTCTGCCATCGTGTTCAACGAGATCCTCGACTTCCCCGGCGCGGACCCGGCGGTGCCGCTCTACGCGTTCGTCTTCCTCGTGGCCCTGTCGATCGACTACACGATCTTCCTCATGACGCGTGTGCGGGAGGAGACCGTCAAGCACGGAACCCACCGCGGCATCGTCCGCGGCCTTGCCGTCACCGGCACGGTCATCACCTCCGCGGGCATCGTGCTCGCCTCGACCTTCGCCGCGCTCGCGGTCATCCCCATCCTCTTCCTCTTCCAGCTCGCCTTCATCGTGGCCTTCGGCGTCCTTCTCGACACCTTCATCGTCCGGACCCTGCTCGTCCCGGCCCTCAGCCTCGACATCGGCAGGAGGATCTGGTGGCCCTCGAGGCTCGCCTCGACAGAGGCGCCCGGCGAGGTCGAGGCGGAGGCCAGGTCGGAGGAGCCGGTGGGTGCCTCGATGTGATGGACGGATGTACTCAGCGGTCGTGGGTGAGTACGCTTCATCCAGTCCATGTGGCGGCCACACTCCGCTCTGACCCGGCCTCTTGACCTAACCTTGTTCTGTTCATGACGTTCTAAAAGGAGTTGCCATGCTGCTCGCAGATAAAGTTGCCGTCGTCACAGGAGCCGGTTCAGGTTTCGGCGAGGCCACCGCCGTTCTCTTCGCGAAGGAGGGGGCGTCGGTGGTCGTCGTCGACATCGACGGGGCAGCCGCCACTGCTGTCGCCGACGCCATCGCGGCCGACGGGGGCACCGCCATCGCCGTCGCCGCCGACGTGGCCGACCCGGAGTCGGTCAAGGGCTTCATCGATCGCGCCGTCGAGGAATTCGGTCAGCTCGACATCCTCTTCAACAACGCGGGCATCTACCGACCCGGCAACGTCGAGGAGACCTCCATCGAGGACTGGGACCGGTCGACCGACGTCAACCTCAAGAGCGTCTTCCTCGGCATGAAGTATGCGATGCCGCACCTGAAGAAGACGAAGGGCAATGTCATCTCCACCGCCTCAGCCGGCGGCATCATCGGCTTCCCCGACGCCGTCTCCTACGGCGCCACGAAGGGTGGAGTCGTCTCGCTCACCCGCGCGGCGGCGGTCGACTATGCCCAGCACGACATCCGGGTCAACTGCATCTGCCCCGGAACCGGCGAGACCGGCATGACCCGCGGCCTGCTCGAGGATCCGACGATCAAGGATGCCTTCCTCGCACCGATCCCGCTCCACCGCCTCGGCCAGCCCGAGGATGTGGCGAAGGCGGCGCTCTTCCTCGCCTCCGACCTGTCCGGCTACATCTCGGGCCACGCCCTGCCGGTCGACGATGGCTGGACCATGTCCTGACCGCGAGAACGGCGCGCGCTCGACGGTGGCGCCACAGAACAGGGGCGCCGATTCGGCGCCCCTGTTCCGCTTCCCCCTCTACCGCACGGAGGCGGCCACAGCCCAGATGACGCCGAATCGGTCGCGCACCTGGCCGTAATAGTCGCCCCAGGGGGCCTGCTCATAGGGCATGATCGCCTCCCCGCCATCCTCGGCCAGTCGGTCGAGCAGGGCACGGCCCTCCTCGACATCGTCTCCGTAGATGACCATCGAATAGACCGGAGATCCGAGTGGATGATCGCCGCCGTCGCCGCCGGAGACGTTGACTGTGCCCCGCAGCTCGCCGTGGGCGACCCAGTCGGGATCGGGTGCGAACGGATACTCGTCCAGATTCCCCATCTCCCCATAGGTCATCATGGTGAGCTCGCCGCCGAACACGGATCGATAGTAGGTGAGCACCTCGGCAGCGTTGCCGGGGAAGGTGAGGTACAGGCTGTGGCGTAGGGTCATGATGGCTCCTCTCGATTGCGGACAACGCTACTCAGGACCGCCGCCCCCGCAACCGGTGAGAGAACTCTCGGACTAAGCCGAGCGCGCCACCCGTTCACACAGTGTCAACACCATTGGAGGTCACGTGCAGTCGCTGTTGAGAATTCTCAGGTTCACGAAGGAGCTGCGAGGGCACTACATCGCCATCATCGCCGCCTCGACGCTGACAGCGGTGGCGGCGCTGACCGTCCCCTTCATCATTGGTTCGGCAACCGATGTCGTCGTCGAGGCACTCGCGGGCGACCGCACACAGTCCGACGCGATTCGGGCCGTCCTGGTCCTCGCGGGCGCGTTCCTCGCGATCGAGCTGTTCTCCACTGCGGTGTCGTCGGTCGGCGGTTATGTCGGTGATGTCATGAGCGCGCGGATGAGGGAGATCCTCTCGACCCGCTACTACGAGAAGCTCCTCTCGCTGCCCCAGCGCTACTTCGATAATGAGTTGACGGGCCGGATCGTCTCTCGTCTCAACAGGTCGATCACCGAGGTCACGAACTTCGCGAAGTCGTTCGCCAACAGCTTCTTCACCATGCTCATCACGACCGTCGCCGTTCTCGTCATCTCCGCCTGGTACGCGTGGCCGCTCGCGCTTCTCCTCCTCATCGTCTTCCCGGTCTACATGTGGCTGACGGCCATCACCTCGAAGCGGTGGCAGACGCACGAGGCGGTGAAGAACGAGGATATCGACATCGCCGGAGGCCGCTTCAACGAGGTGGTCGGCCAGATCAAGGTTGTCAAGTCGTTCGTCTCCGAACTGCGGGAATACCGGTACTTCTCGAAGCGCTACGAGCGCACCGTCGCCACCACCCGGAAGCAGTCGACCCACTGGCATGGGATGGATGCGCTGAGGCGCGGGGTCATGGCTGTCATCTTCTTCGGCGTCTACGCCATCATCTTCACCTACACCGTCCGGGGCCTGTTCTCCGTCGGAGACATGGTCCTGCTCGTCCAGCTCGTCTCGATGGCCCGCCAGCCGGTCACGATGATGTCCTACATCGTCGATTCTGCCCAGCGCGCCATCGCCGGCTCCCGCGACTACTTCGAGGTCATGGAGATCGAGACCGGCGAGGAGACGCCGATCATCGAACAGGCGCGCAGAGAACCGGGGACCGGGCACGCCCGGGCGCTCGATCTCTACGAGGGCCCTGCCCTCGTCTTCGAGAACGTGACCTTCGGGTACGAGGACGATGGGAATGTCCTCGACGGTGTGAGCTTCTCCGTCGCCAAGGGGGAGCGGGTCGCCCTCGTCGGGGAATCAGGCGGAGGCAAGACCACCCTCATCAATCTTCTTCTCGGCCTCTATCCGCTGCGCGAGGGACGCATCGCCGTTGCCGGAGCCGACGTTGCCGCCATGTCGCTGCACCAGCTCCGCTCCCGCATCGGCGTCGTCTTCCAAGACTCGAGCCTGTTCTCGGGGACCATCCGCGAGAACATCGGCTACGCGGACGAGGCCGCCGGCGAGGACGAGATCGTCGCGGCCGCGAAGAAGGCGAACGCGTGGGAATTCATCGCCCGCTTCAACGGTGGTCTCGATGCCGTCATCGGCGAGCGCGGGCTCAAGCTGTCCGGTGGGCAGAAGCAGCGCATCTCCGTTGCCCGCGCCATCCTCAAGGACCCGGCCGTCCTTGTCCTCGACGAGGCCACCTCCGCGCTCGACACCCGCTCCGAGCGTCTCGTCCAGGCGGGCCTTGAGTCGCTCATGGCTGACCGGACCTCCCTCATCATCGCCCACAGGCTGTCGACCATCTCGACGGTCGACCGCATCATCACCCTGAGGGACGGCCGGGTCGACGAGATCGGCCCGCCGGCCGAGCTCGCACAGAGCGGCGGCATCTACGCCCAGCTGCTCGCACTCCAGGACGAGGGGACCCACGCCGCGAAGAAGAAGCTGCGCGGATACGGGATCGAACGCTAGTTCCGAAGGGATAACGTGGACAAGAGAACGCTCAAGGAGGCATCCCGTGGTTGACCTGCTCTCGGCATCACCGCTGCTCACCATCTTCATCGTCGTCGCCCTCGGCGCCGCGCTCGGAGCCGTTCCCTTCGGCCCCCTTCGCCTGGGCGCCGCAGGCGCCCTCTTCGTCGGCCTCTTCATCGGCGCCCTCGTCCCCGACATCGGCGCAGCCCTCGGCCTCCTTCAGTCCCTGGGACTCGCCCTGTTCGTCTACATGGTGGGGCTCTCGGCGGGGCAGACGTTCTTCTCAGACCTGCGGCGGCAGGCCCCGATCATGGCCTGGGCCGCCATCATCCTCCTCCTCTCGGCCGCGGGCGCCATCGTGCTCGGCCGCGTCCTCAACCTCGACGCCGACATGGTCACCGGCATCTTCGCCGGTTCACTCACCTCGACGCCGGCGCTCGCGGCAGCCAACGACGTAACCTCGTCGGGCCTCCCATCGGTGGGCTATGCGATCGGATATCCCGTCGGCGTCATCCTCGCCATCCTCGTCGTCGCCTGGACCGTCGGGAAGGACTGGCCGAGCCGCAATGACACCGGCTCCCTCGCCGGGCAGGACATCGAGGCCGTCTCCGTCGCGATCAAGAACCCCATGCCCGTCCGGGC
The DNA here is from genome assembly GCF_003952265.1 of Flaviflexus salsibiostraticola. Lineage (NCBI taxonomy): Bacteria > Bacillati > Actinomycetota > Actinomycetes > Actinomycetales > Actinomycetaceae > Flaviflexus > Flaviflexus salsibiostraticola. Next base: position 909,629 of record NZ_CP034438.1, on the reverse strand, counting down.
GGTCAAGGGGTTCGCGGAGCAGGAGCTGCGCATGAGCTACCTGCGCAGGGAGGGACGCACGCGCGTCATCTCGCCCGGCGAGGAGCTCGTCGCGGGCGACGAGGTCCTCTTCGTCGGCACCGCCCCGGTCGTCGCGGCGGCCGTCGACCAGGTGGGGGAGCGGATCCCCGAGCACCTTGCCCATGATCGCGGCCAGGTCGACTTCCGTCACTTCGTCGTCTCGAACGACGTTCTGGCGGGCCGGACCGTCGCCGAGCTCAACCTCGCGGCGCGCTTCGGCGGCGTCGTCACCCGCGTCAGCCGCGGTGATCTCGAGATGTTGGCCCGCGACGATCTCACCCTCGAGCTGGGGGACAGGGCGCTCGCCGTCGTACCGCGGGAGTCCTTCGATGAGGTCGCGGCCTTCTTCGGAGACTCCGTCAAGGGTGTGTCGAGCTTCTCGGCGCTGTCGGTCGGCGTGGGCATGGCCCTCGGTCTGCTCGTCGGCATGGTTGAGATCGCCCTGCCGGGCGACGCTCGATTCTCCCTCGGCGCTGCGGCCGGCCCCCTGGTCGTCGGCATGGTTCTCGGGGCGCTCCATCGCACCGGCCCCCTCGTCTGGCAGGTCCCTCAGGCGGCCAACTTGACGATCCGCCAGCTCGGCCTCCTCATCTTCCTCGCGGCCGTCGGCATCACCGCTGGGCCGGCCTTTATGGAGACCGCGTTCACCGGCCAGGGCGCCCTGTCCGTCATCATCGCCGCCGCCGTCGTCCTCATCGCCGCGGTGGGCATGGCAGCCGCGGGCCGACTGTCGGGTCTGTCGGCGCCGAGGACCGCAGGGGCGATCGCGGGAATGATCGGCCAGCCCGCTATCCTCTCCTACGCGACGGGCCGGCGCGATGATGAGCGGATCGAGTCGGGATATGCGGCGCTGTTCGCCCTCAGCATCATTGTGAAGATCCTCTTGGTCAACGCCATTCTCGCGTTCTGAGGCGGACCGAGCGATCGCTCCCTGACGTGCCCATTGTGCACGTTTTGCGCCAAATGATACCGAATGGTACCCAGGTCGCTTTGAGTTCGGCTGGAACATTGTGTGAGCAACCTGAGAATTCGATGGAATCGCCTGCTGTTCCGCGCGTTTGCGGTGAGTTTCCGCTACATTCGACCTAGTGATCCAACCAGGGTCCGCAAGAACAACTGAGGAGAGGTGGGCACTATGTCCCTGAACCGTACCGAGCTCATTGCCAAGATCGCCGAGCGCGCCAACCTGACCAAGACCGATGCCGATGCCGCGATCAACGCCCTGCAGGAGGTTCTCGTCGAGTCCCTGTCTGCCGGTGAGGCCGTCAAGATCACGGGTCTCATGTCGATCGAGCGCACCGAGCGCGCCGCCCGCAAGGGCCGCAACCCCCGCACCGGTGAAGAGATCGAGATCCCCGCGGGCCACGGCGTCAAGCTCTCGGCCGGTTCGGCCCTCAAGAAGGCCGTCGCCAAGTAGAGTGTCCATTCGTCGTGCTGGCCCCGATACCGGGGCCAGCACTATAGTTTTCACCATGAGTCAAGAGACATCCGGCAGCACATCGACCGAGACCCGCAACGAGCAGAAGCTCAAGCCGGGCGACGCGGAGCGGTTCGCGCACTACGTGCGCAAGAACAAGCTGACCGAATCGAACGTGACCGGTAAAGCGGTCATCGCCCTGTGCGGCAAGGTCTGGATTCCCGTGCGCAACCCGGAGGCATTTCCGGTGTGCCCCGTCTGCAAGGAGATCTACGCGCAGATGAAGGGCGGCGGGGACCAGAGCTGACCGACGTGAGAATATGACGTGAGGGAGCGCATTCGCGCTCCCTCACTCCTCTTCTCGACCGGCCCTCTTCTCCGAGTGGCTGCCGTTGTCCCGTGTGCGGGCGGCCGGACCGACTCGCGTGACGGCGTGATCAGGTCCCGTCGTACGGGTTCTGATCGCCCGGGAAGATGTCGATCATCGTCGACGGGATGGCGGCCTCGCCCTCCGACAGGCGCCAGGCCTGATAGGGAAGTTCGTTGCGGGACTGCACGTGGTGCGCCGCAGCCTCCTGGGCCGTCACATGCGACTGGACCTCACCGGCGAGGACGAGGGGCACCTGGAGGGGGCGCGCCCCCATCTCGTCCAGCTTCTCGAAACCCTGCTCCCACGAGGCGCAGGAGATGATGAGCTCCTCGCGGGCGACGCCATCCTCGTCCCGCAGGCGGCCCGCGACCTTGAGCCCGCCGACCGAGCCCTTCGACGCGGACTTCTTGGCGACTTCGCGAATGTGGCCGCGCGAGTCCTCGCGGGCGACGAGCTTATAGACGAGCTCCGCAGTCGGGAACCCGGACCCGGTCACCAGCTTTGTCCCCACGCCGTAGGAGTCGACGGGGGCAGCGCCGAGGGCCGCGATCGCGTACTCGTCGAGGTCGGAGGTGACCGTGATCTTCGTGCCGGTCGCGCCCAGCTCGTCGAGCTGCCTGCGCACGGTGATGGCCTGGGCGACGAGGTCGCCCGAGTCGAGGCGGATCGCGCCGAGCTCCCCTCCGGCATCGCGCGCGGCGCGGACGGCACGCTCGACCCCGCGCCGCACGTCGAACGTGTCGACGAGAAGCGTCGTGTCCGTCCCCATCGTGGCGATCTGTGCGGCGAAGGCGTCCTCCTCGGTGTCGTGGACGAGCGTGAAGGAGTGGGCGGCGGTGCCGATGGCGCGGATGCCATACATGCGTCCCGCCTCGAGGACCGAGGTGCCCGCGAAACCGCCGACGACGGCGGCGCGGGCCGCGGCGACGGCGGCCTGCTCGTGGGTGCGTCGCGCCCCCATCTCCAGGCAGGGTCGGCCGTGCGCGGCGATCGTCATGCGCGAGGCCGCCGCGGCGACGGCCGCGTCATGGTTGAGGATCGACAGGATGAGGGTCTCGAGCAGGACGGCCTCGGCGAATGTGCCCGTCACGGTGAGGATGGGGGAACCGGGGAAGAAGCATTCGCCCTCCCGGTATCCGTAGATGTCACCGGTGAACCGGTAGTCGGCCAGCCAGTCGATCGTCGACTCGGAGACGATCCGATGCTCCCGGAGGTAGGACAGCTCCGCGTCCGAGAAGCGGAAGTCGGCGAGCTGCTCGAGGATCCGGCCCGTGCCCGCGACGACGCCGTAGCGGCGTCCGGCCGGCAGGCGGCGCGAGAAGACCTCGAAGACGGACTCCCGGTCGGCGGCGCCGGACTGGAGAGTGGATTCGACCATGGTGAGCTCATACATGTCGGTGAGCAATGCGGTGGACTGATGCATGGTCATCAGCCTATCGGCCACGGCCAACCTCACACGTGAAAATCCCGCGTTCTGCGTAGAATGGCAGGTAATGACACAGCCGACTTCTTCCCCCGCACCCTCCGAAGAGCAGACTTCCGCTCCTTCGTGGCGCACCGTTGTGCACGATGATCCGATCAACCTCATGAGCTATGTGGCCTGGGTGTTCGAGTCGTACTTCGGGTTCGATGCCATGACGGCGAACAGGCTCATGATGGAGGTCCACACCCGCGGCCGCGCCGTCGTCTCCTCGGGCTCGCGCGAGGCGATGGAGACCGATGTCCAGGCCATGCACACGTACGGCCTGCTGGCCACGATCGAGGGTGATTCCTGATGTTCGGCTTCAAGCGCGTCCGCGGCGGTGTGAGCTCCGGGGGCGACATCTTCGAGCTCGAGCTCGTCGCCTCTCTCATGCGCGACGTCGTCGCCATCCTCGGTGAGGACGTCGCTGTCGTCGACGTCACCGACGATCCTCTCGCGACGCTTGAGAAGGAACTCGCGCCGATCGCCGAGCCGTCATTCGATCCCGTTGTCGATCGGCTGCTGCCCGACATGAGCGAGGATCCCGATGAGGCCCGCGAACTGCGTGAGCTCAGCGAATCCGGCGTCCGCTCGACGAAGGTCTCGAACCTCACCGCCGTCTACCGGGCGCTCTCGTCGTCGACTGGCCGCGTGTTCGTGCCGGAGGACGAGATCCCGATGTGGATGTCGGCCCTCAACGACCTCCGGCTCGTACTCGGCACGCGGCTCGACATCGACGACACGGCGCGAGCCGAAGAGGTCGCCGCACGTGCGGGCGAGATCGCCGATGGCCAGCATGCCCACCCGCTGAGCGAGGAGGACGAGGTGGAGAACCAGCTCATGCTCGTCTACGCCATGATCTCCTGGTGGCAGGATTCACTCATCGACGCGGTGCGGCTCCGCCGCCCACGCGGATAAGGTCGGTTCATGAGAGATGCGCCGATCGGAATCCTCGACTCAGGTGTCGGTGGATTGACGGTCGCCCGCGCGATCATCGACCAGCTCCCGGGCGAGGCGATCACCTATATCGGCGACACCGCCAACACGCCCTACGGCCCACGGCCGATCGCGGAGGTCCGTGAACTCACCCTCGACGTCCTTGACACTCTTGTCGAGTCCGGGGTCAAGATGATCGTCATCGCCTGCAACTCCGCCTCTGCCGCCGCGCTGCACGACGCCCGTGAGCGATATGAGGCCGGCATGGGCATCCCCGTCATCGAGGTCATCCGCCCCGCCGTCCGGCGTGCCGCGACGTCGACGCACTCGGGGAGGGTCGGTGTCATCGGCACCGAGGCGACCATCAACTCCGGAGCATACGCAGACGCCTTCGCGGCGGCCCCATCGATCGAGCTGACGATGGCGGCGGCGCCGCGATTCGTCGAATTCGTCGAGGCCGGGCAGACGACCGGTGCGGACCTCATAGAGGTCGCCCACGAGTATCTTGATCCGATCAGGCGGGCGGGCGTCGATACCCTGGTCCTCGGGTGCACCCACTACCCGCTCCTCACCGGCGTCATCTCCTACGTCATGGGGGACGCCGTCACGCTCGTCTCGTCGGCGGAGGAGACGGCGAAGGACACCTACCGCGCTCTCGTGGCCACCGGCCTTGAGAGGGTGGATCAATCCCCGCCGCAGCACCGATTCCTGTCAACAGGTGACGCCGAGTCCTTCCAGGTTCTCGCACGTCGCTTCCTGGGGCCCGAGGTGGGCTCCGTCGACCGCGTGGAGGTCCCGTGAAACTCACAGTAGTCGGATGCACCGGCTCGATGTCCGGCCCAAAGGGCGCAGCCTCGTGCTACATCGTCCAGACGGCGACAACAACGATCCTCCTCGACCTCGGTCCGGGAAGCATGGGTCAGCTCATGAACCACATCGACCCGGCCAAGATCGACGCGATCATCCTCTCCCACCTGCACACCGATCACTGCGCCGACATCATCGGCATGCAGGTGTATCGCCGGTGGCTGCCGAGCGGACCGCTCGGCACTGTCGACGTCTACAGTCCGGGCGACGGACTGCATCGCACGAGACAGATCGGCGGAGATGGGGCGGACGAGACTTATGCGGGAGAGTTCGACTTCCACACCGTGGCCGCCGGTGACACGATCAGGGTTGGGGACATGTCGATCGAGTTCTTCGACGCGGTCCACCCCGTGCCGGCGGTGGCCACACGGATCACCGGTCCCGAGGGCGGGGTACTCGCGTACTCGGGTGATACCGACTACTGCGAGGGCCAGGTCGCTGCCGCGAGGAATGCCGACCTGTACCTGTGCGAGGCGGCCTTCGAGGCAACGCGGGACACGGTGCGCGACATCCACCTGACCGGCGGTCGTGCGGGCAGGATCGCCGCCGAGGCCGGCGCCCACAATCTCGTCCTCACCCACCTCCAGCCGTGGACCGATCCGGACACGGTGTGTGCGGAGGCCCGCGAGGAGTATGCCGGGCCGATCGCCGTCGCCATCCCCGGTGGGACGTTCCACGTCACGCATCCCTCTACTATGGAGTCATGACGACACGTAAGGACTCCCGCGGGCTCGACGAGCTCCGCACAATCACGATCACCCCGAACTGGCAGGAGGCCGGCGAAGGCAGCTGCCTCGTCGAGTTCGGCAGAACACGGGTGCTGTGCACCGCCTCCTTCACCGAGGGCGTGCCGCGCTGGAAGATGGGATCGGGCACCGGCTGGGTGACGGCGGAGTATGCGATGCTGCCGCGCGCCACCGACTCCCGCAGCCCGCGCGAATCCGTCAAGGGCAAGATCGGCGGCCGCACCCATGAGATTTCCCGCCTCATCGGCCGCTCGCTGCGCGCCGTGGTTGATCTGAGCCTGCTCGGCGAGAACTCGATCGTGCTCGACTGCGATGTGCTCCAGGCCGACGGCGGCACCCGCACCGCCTCGATCACCGGCGCCTACGTCGCCCTCGCACTCGCTGTCGAGTGGGCGCTGACGAACGGGATCCTCACGACGTCCCCACTGACGGATTCTGTTGCCGCCGTCTCTGTCGGGATCGTCGATGGCGTCCCCATGCTCGATCTCCCCTACGAGGAGGACGTGCGCGCGGAGACGGACATGAACGTTGTCATCACCGGCTCCGGCTCCTTCGTCGAGATCCAGGGGACCGCGGAGGACGGCACCTTCAACCGTGACGAGCTGAATGCGATGCTCGATCTCGCGCTCGCCGGCACCGCCGAGCTCACCGAGCGGCAGAGGGAGGCGCTCGCGTGATCCTCGCCTCCCGCAACGCACACAAGCTCGGCGAGGTCCGTCAGATCCTCGGCCGCGACGACCTTGAGCTGTCGCCCGATGGCGTGGGCGATCCGGTCGAGGATGATGTCACCTTCGCCGGCAACGCCCTCATCAAGGCCCGCTTTGTCGCGGAGCGGACAGGCTCCGCTGTCATCGCCGATGACTCGGGTCTGTGCGTCGATGTGCTCGGCGGGGCGCCGGGGGTCTTCTCGGCACGATGGGCGGGCCGCCACGGAGCGGACGTGGAGAACCTCGAGCTTCTCCTCAACCAGCTCGCCGATGTGCGCGACGAGCACCGCGCCGCGAAGTTCGTCTGCGCCGCCGTCTACGTCGAGCCCGGGGGGCGTGAGGTTATCGCGACCGGCACGATGAGGGGACAGCTCCTGCGCGAGCCGCGCGGCGAGGGCGGGTTCGGGTACGACCCGATCTTCCTGCCCGACGGCCATGAGCTCAGCGCCGCCGAACTGTCCGCGGAGCAGAAGAATGCCATCTCCCACCGCGGCCACGCCTTCAGGGCACTGCGGGCCGAGCTCGACAGGCTCGGGCTCGGCTGACCGGCGGGCATGTTCCCGCTGCAGCGACAGTGGCGGGAACGAGCCCTCTACAGCGATAGTGCGCGGTCGAGATCCTCGATGAGACATCGAGGATCCTCAAGCCCGATCGACAGACGCAGCAGGTCGTCGCTCAGACCGTAGGCCTCCCTGATCTCAACCGGGATGTCCGCGTGCGTCTGGGTGACGGGATGGGTGATGAGGCTCTCGACCCCGCCGAGGCTCTCGGCGTAGGTGAAGACGGTCAGCCCCGTGAGGATCGCGCCGATCCGGCTACGATCCTGCACGGTGAACGAGATCATGGCGCCGCGGCCGGGGTAGAAGATCTCACTCACGCCAGGATGCTCGGCGAGGGCGGCGGCGACCTCGCGGGCCGTCGCCTCCTGACGGTCGAGACGGACCGCGAGAGTCTTGAGCGAGCGCACGAACAGCCAGGAGTCGAAGGCCGACAGCGTCGGCCCGGTCGTGTTCGCCAACCAGCGAAGTCTTTCGCCCAGCTCTTCATCGCCCGTGATGACGGCTCCGGCGAGCAGGTCGTTGTGGCCGGTCAGGTACTTGGTCGCCGAATGGAGTGAGATGGTGGCACCCTCGTCGAGCGGCTTCTGGCGCAGCGGCGTGAAGAATGTGTTGTCGACGATCGTGTGCGCACCGACCCGCGAGGCGAGCTCAGCGACACGCCTGATGCTGATCTCCTTCATGAGCGGGTTCGTCGGTGTCTCGATGAAGACCGCCGTCACCTCGTCGGTGAGAACGGACTCCAGCTCCTCGCACGTGTCGAAGAAGCCGAATGTCGCCTGCCCCGAGTCTTCGAGGTGGCGGAAGTACCGGTAGGAGCCGCCGTATACGTCCCGTGTGACGAGGAACCGCGATCCCGCGGGGTAGAGGCCGAAGACGAGCTGGATGGCGGCCATGCCCGAGCTCGTGGCGACCGCGTGGGTGCCGCCCTCGAGAACGGCGAGGCCCTCCTCGAGGACCTGCCTGGTCGGATTGTTCGTCCTCGTGTAATCGAAGCCCGTTGATCGGCCCAGCTCCGGATGCTCGAACGTCGTCGACATGTGGATCGGCATGCTGATCGCACCGGTGCGGGGATCGCGGCGATTGCCGAGCTGAGCGAGATAGGTCGTGAGAGTCATAGGGGCTCCTCCTTCTCGGACACCGTAGCGACTCCGGGGGAGGAGGAGCCTGATTTGTCCGAGTTATCTTCCCTGGTGAGAATGCGGGTCACCCGTGGAGTGCCGTTCGACCACACGCGCGGCGATCCGCCAGCCGAGGAGCAGGGTTGCGAGAACAAGCGCTGTGACGATCGGGAACGCTCCGGAGAGTCCGTCACCCATGAGCGCACGCAGGCCGAGCCCGCCGGCCGTTGTCACCGACCAGACGATCGCCCCCGAGGCCAGCGAGGCGGGCTCCCGCCACACACGGGGAATCGCCCACGCCGCGACGAGGGCGATGATGAAGGGCAGGGCCGTGAGCGGGTAGTCGGCCAACGCGCCGTCGTGCGAGGCGAGGCCGACAGCGACGAAGGCTGCCGTCAGGGCGAGATCGGCGAGAAAGGCTCTCATTCAGAGCGCGCTCATGTGCGCGAGGGCCTGCCGGAGGATCTGGGCATGAGACTCATTCATCTCCGCCTGCAGCTCAGGGGTGCGGACATCACCCGGCGAGAACCACGTGACGTCGAGGGTGTCCGCCGCGGGATCGCATTCGCCCATGACCGGCACGATGTAGCACATGGAGACGGCATGGTGGCGCTCATCGAACTTGTCGGAGCCCGGGGTGGGGAAGTACTCCGCCACCGTGAAGGGTGTGATCGTCGAGGGCAGCTGCGGCAGCGACATCGGCCCGAGATCCTTCTCCAGGTGCCGGGCGATCGCCTCGCGGATCGACTCGTGGTAGAGCACTCGACCCGAGACGAGTGCGCGCGAGATGCCATCGTTCTGGGCTTCGAGAAGAAGCCCGATCGACTCGAGCCTGCCGACCTCGTCCGTGCGGATCGGGACGATGTCGACGTAGACCAACGGCACGCGACGCCGCACGAACTCGAGCTCCTCAGGCGACAGCCAGGGCCCCATATCTCCAGATGCAATATCGCTCACGCCTCGATTGTGCCAGCACTTCCAGGAAACTATGAGATTGTCAGCGCATGGAGAACATTCGTCGCCTCTACTGGGCCGGTGCGATCACGGCGGTCGGGTATTCGATCGTGGGAATCATTGTGGCGATCCAGGCGGGTTTTCCGCCCGTGCTCTTCATCGCCGTCCTCTTCTCGCTCGCAGGAGCAGCTGCCGCCTCCAGAGGTGCGTCGCGGGCAGATCTGGCGTGGTGGGCCGGGGGAGTCCTCCTCACCGGCTTCATCACCCCCACGACGTGGGGAATCGCGCCCATGATCATCGCCATCACCCTTGTCCTCGTCGTCTCGATCCTGCTCTGGCGAGAGGTCCGCAGGCGTCAGGATCCAATGAGGGGCACGAAGCGGTAGAGCCCGTGCTCTGTCACCTGTGGGCCGTCCGTCCGCCTGACGATCCGCAGCATCGTCCCGGCGACGGGAATGACCATGATGCCGCCGACGGCGAGCTGATCGACGAGCGCCATCGGAAGGCGTGCCGCCTCGGCTGAGACGAGGATCCGATCGTAGGGGGCGAGCTCCGGCCATCCCAGACCCTCCGGGTCGGCATCGTGGATCGTCACCCACGGCATGCTCTCCTCGGCGAGTACGCTCCGGGCGCGTTCCACGAGCTGGGGGACGATCTCTGTCCCCGTCACCGTGCCCGTGGGGCCGACGAGGTCACCGAGGATGGCCGTCGACCATCCCGACCCCGACCCCACGTCGAGCACGTGGTGGCCCGGCCTCACGTCGAGGAGCACCATCATGTCCGCGACGGTCGAGGGCTGGGAATTCGTCTGGCCATGGCCGATGCTGATCGGGTAATCGAGCCCTGCAGACCGTCTGGCATGCTCGGGTAGGAAGCGCGTCCGATCACGCCTTGTCATCGCCTCGATCACGCGGTGCCGCTCGCTCATCGCCCCTCCTCGACCTCTCTTCGGAATCTATCGCCCGTCCCGGCCGCTGTCGAGAGTGGAGGTGACCTGCCGCGAGAGGGCTCGCAGGCAGACCTCCCGCCGTGGATGATCTCGGAGGGATCAATGCGGACGCGTCGGCGGCGCGATAGTGTCTGTGTCGAGCGGGAGGGAGGTGGGGCGCATGAGAGCGGCAGAGGCCACCATCACCGGACGCGTCCAGGGGGTCGGGTACAGATTCGCTGCGGTCAGGCGAGCGCGAGAGCTCGGGCTTCGCGGATGGGTGCGCAACGCCCGCGATGGAACCGTGCGTGCGCTCATCATCGGCGACGATTCGGCCGTCGCCCAGATGCTCGATTGGTGCTCCTCGGGTCCGCCTGCGGCTCTCGTGGCGAACGTCCACGCCGTGGAGCGCCATCCAAGCGATTATGCGGACGTCACGGACTTCGATCTCCTGCCCTGACGGGATCCATGCGCGATCTCCTGCCCCGGTCAGTGCGCGCCCGCTGGGTGGAAGAGGAACTCGGATACCGACAGCAATGGGGCGCCTCGTTCGAGGCGCCCCACGTGTCGTCGTCGAGTGCCGACAGTCAGCTGGTCGCTGAGACGGTCAGCTCTGCGTTGATCGAGTCGACCGATGCCTTCGCATCGCCGAGCAGCATCTGGGTGTTCTCGGCGAAGAAGAGCGGGTTCTCGACACCGGCATAGCCGGCGTTGCCCATGGATCGCTTGAACACGATGACGTTCTTCGCCTCCCACACCTTGAGGACGGGCATGCCCTCGATGGGCGAGCCGGGCTCCTCAGCGGCGGGGTTGACCGTGTCGTTGGCGCCGATGACGAGGACGACGTCGACATCGGAGAACTCCTCGTTGATCTCGTCGAGCTCGTAGACGACGTCGTAGGGGACCTTCGCCTCGGCGAGGAGGACGTTCATGTGGCCCGGAAGGCGGCCGGCGACGGGGTGGATGCCGAAGGTGACATCGACGCCGGACTCGCGCAGTCGCTTCGTCATGTCCGCGACCGGGTACTGGGCCTGGGCGACTGCCATGCCGTAGCCGGGGGTGATGACGACCTTCTTGGCGTTCGCCAGCATCGACGCGACCTCATCCGCCGTGGTCTCCGTGTGGGTGCCGTAGTCCCGCTCCGCGGCCGCCGCGGTGGGCTGGCCGAATCCGCCGAGGATGACGGAGATGAAGGAGCGGTTCATCGCCTTACACATGATGTAGGACAGGAACGCACCGGAGGAGCCGACGAGGGCGCCGGTGATGATGAGGAGGTCATTCGACAGCATGAAGCCGGCGGCGGCCGCGGCCCAACCCGAGTAGGAGTTGAGCATGGAGACAACGACCGGCATGTCGCCGCCGCCGATGGCTGCGACGAGGTGCAGGCCGAGGCCGAGGGCGATGACCGTCATGATGATGAGGGGCACAAGGCCCTCGCCGAGGGTCGCGGTGTTCATGAACCACACCATGAGGCCGACCGAGACGAGGACGGCTGCAAGGTTGAGCAGGTTGCGTCCCGGCAGGGTGAGGGCGGACGACTTCATCTTCGCCGACAGCTTGAGGTAGGCGATGATCGAGCCGGTGAAGGTGACGGCGCCGATGAAGATGCCGAGGAAGATCTCGCCCATGTGGAAGGCGTGGCCCGGGCCGCTCTCGCCCGCAGAGGTGATGAACGTGTTGAAGCCGACGAGGACGGCGGCGAGACCGACGAACGAGTGCAGCAGCGCGATGAGCTGCGGCATCTCCGTCATCTCGACCTTCTTCGCCACGCGCAGGCCGACGACGGCCCCGATCGCGAGCGCCGCGAGGATGAGGATAAGGGTGATGGCGACGCCGCGCGCCGGATCGGAGTCGAGGGCGAGCCAGATGGTCGCGACGAGGGCGATGCCCATGCCGATCGCACCCGACGTATTGCCCGACTGGGCGGTCTCGTACTTGGACAGCCCGCGCAGCGCGTTGATGAAGAAGAGCGCGGCGACCAGATAGGCGAGTACAACGAAATTCTGAGCATCCATGTCATGCCCTCCTGAACATGCCGAGCATGCGGTGAGTGACGGCGAAACCGCCGAAGATGTTGATGGACGAGATGACGATCGCGATGAAGCTGAAGATCGTCACGACCCAGCTGCCTGAGCCGATGAGGATGATCGCGCCGACGATGATGATGCCGGAGATCGCGTTCGTCACGCTCATAAGGGGCGTGTGGAGGGCGTGGGTGACGTTCGTGATGACGTAGAAACCGACGATGACCGCGAGCGCGAGAACGATGTAGTGCCCCGTCATCCCGACCGGGCTCACGAGCACGAGGGCTGCGCCGAGCACGGCGGCGAGCGCCAGCCAGATCGTCGACTTCTTGAGACCGCCCGCTGCGGGTGCCTCCTCGGCCACCGGGGCCGGGTCGACGACCTTCGGTGCGGGGGCGGCAGAGACCTGGATCGGGGGCGGGGGCCACATGACCTGCCCCGCATCGGCCACCGTCACGGTGCGGATGATGACGTCATCGAAGTTGATCGCGGCCCGGCCGTCCTTCTCTGGGGTGAGCAGCTTGAGGTAGTTGACGATGTTCTGCGCGTACAGCTGAGAGGACTGGGCGGGCAGGCGGGCCGCGAGATCCTCGATGCCGATGATCGTCACGCCGTTCTCGGTCACGATCGTCCGGCCGGGCTCGGTCAGCTCGCAGTTGCCGCCGCCGGCGGCGGCCATATCGACGATGACGGAGCCGGGCTTCATCGCGTCAACCATGTCGGCTGTGATGAGGATGGGGGAGCGGCGGCCCGGGATCGACGCGGTCGAGATGACAATGTCGGCGCGCGCGGTCTGCTCCGCGTAGAGCGTGGCGGCGGCCTCCGCCTGAGCGTCGGTCATCTCCTTCGCGTAGCCGTCGGAGGATTCCTGGGCAGGGGCGGGGATGGCGACGAACTCGGCGCCCATCGACTCGACCTGCTCGCCTACCTCGGAGCGGATGTCCGTCGCGCGGACGACCGCGCCCATCGAGCCCGCCGTGCCGATCGCGGCGAGGCCGGCGACGCCGGCACCGATGACGTAGATGTTGGCGGGCGGGACCTTGCCGGCGGCCGTGACCTGGCCGGTGAAGAGCCGTCCGAAGGCGTGCGCGGCCTCGACCACGGCACGATAGCCGGCGACGTTCGCCTGGCTGGAGAGCACGTCCATCGACTGGGCGCGGGAGATGCGGGGAATGGCGTCCATCGCCATCGCCGTCACACCCTGCTCGGCAAGCGCCTCGACGAGCGCGGGATTCGCGCCCGGGGAGAGCTTCGAGATGAGAATGCCGCCGCGGCGGATCCGCTCCAGCTCGGCCGGCGGCCTGATGCTGGTCACGATGTCGGAGGACCAGGCCTCCTCGGCTTCGACAATCCGGGCACCCGCACTGATGTACTGCTCGTCCGGGAACTGCGCCTCAGCTCCGGCCCCGGTTTCGACTGCAACGTCGTAGCCGAGCTTGATCAGTTGGGCGACGGTGTCGGGAGTGGCCGCGACCAGGGTTTGGCCCTGTTCGGCCGGTACGCCAATTCGCACAGTAAATCCCTTCAATAAAGACACTGACGAGTTCAAGAATATCCGGTCATATGGGGCACGCATGGGGATTGTGTCCTACCACAAGCCGGTCGGGACTTTCAGGTGATCGAGGACTTCGGCGATGAAGGAGATCGTTCCCAGCGCCACGACGTCGCCGTCGAGCTCTCCCGCCACGTCCGCAAGGAGCGGAAGGCCATCGGGATAGGGCAGCCCGGGCACGCGCACATGGATCGCATTCGGCACGAGAGCGCTGCAACCGGCACGGTCCTTCGACTCCGGCCACGAGGCGATGATGGTCGGCTCGTGCAGCGGTGAGGCGTCGAGTGCGGCCGCGACGCCGGCGGGCGAGATCGCCGCGTCGACGAACCACCGGCCCGAGGATCCTTCGTGGAGCGAGGATCGGCCGGGCAGCGTCGGCATCCGAAAGGCTGTCGGTGTGTGACCGAGATGCTCGGCCAGAGCCGCGCCCACAGCCGCCCCCACGCCCATGTTCTCGCCGATAAGAGGGTTCCGGTGCGGCAGAGGAACCGCGTCGACGATGCCGGCTCCCCAGGACTCTGCGGCGCTCCGGACGAGGCGATCCACGAGAGCATCCTGCTGTGCCGAGCCGAGGATCCGGACGCTGTCCGAGCCGGCTCCGACGAGGTTCTCGGCGATTGCGGCCAGGTCATCGCCGATGATCCCCGCATGCTCGATGAAGATCGGGGTGACGACGAGGGCGGTGTGGTCGAACAGGGACACCTCATCGGTCGCCCCACCCATGCCCTCCTCGACGATGAGGACGTCCGCGCCGACCTCGCCGGCCCACCACGCCCCCATCATCGTGAACGCTCCCGAGGGAGAGAGGTAATGCTCCGCTGGCAGGGATGGCAGAAGACGTGATAGATGTGCCGAAAGTCTCAGAAATTCGTCGTGAGACAGCTCGGCCCCATCGACCCTGATCCGCTCGCGGTTTGAGCGGAAGGCCGGCGAGGTGATGGTGACGGTCGTCAGCCCGACACCGGTGAGGGCCATCGATGCCGCCGCGGCGGCGGTGCCCTTCCCCTTCGAGCCGACGACCGCCAGCGAGGGCGGTGGGGTGATCGAGAGGAGCTCGGCAAGCGCGATTGATGAGGTGAGGGTCCGCGGCCTGGCGCCCCGCTGCTTCCATTGAGCGAAGAACGGCTCATCCTCCGGCAGGTGTCGTGCTGTCATCACCCGCATCCTAATCAGCTTCCGGCGGATTCTGCTGACCCGCGGCCGGGCGCGGATAGAATCGAGCAATGACACGACTTCAGCCGGGCGATCAGGCACCGAACTTCTCCATCGACACACCGACCGGGACGGTTGCGCTCGCGGACCTCCTCACAGACGCAGACAAGGGCGTCATCGTCTACTTCTATCCGAAGGCGATGACGCCGGGATGCACGACGGAGGCCTGCGACTTCCGGGACGCGAGGCTCGCCGACTCCGGCTACCGCGTCATCGGGATCTCTCCCGACCCGATCGATAAGCTCCAGGCGTTCGCAGATGCCGAGCTGCTCGACTTCCCGCTCGGCTCCGATCCTGAGCACGAGGTCCTCGAGGCCTACGGCGCCTGGGGTGAGAAGAAGAACTATGGCCGCACGGTCGTCGGCGTCATCCGCTCGACGTTCGTCATCGCCCCGGATGGGACAATCACCGAGGCCATGTACAACGTCAAGGCGACTGGCCACGTCGCGCGGGTGGCGAAGAACATCCTCGGATAGCAGTTCGGCCGGGCACTGCGTCGTGGACTATCCTGAATGTTCGCGCGCGAGTGGCGGAATTGGCAGACGCGCTGGATTTAGGTTCCAGTGTCCTCGGACGTGCGGGTTCAAGTCCCGCCTCGCGCACCATTCCCCGGTAGCTCAACGCGAAGTGAGGGCCGGGGAACACTTTTTCAAGGACGCGAATCGCGCCTACTCCCCCCCATTGCTCCCCCGCCCCCGCCGGGCCGTACTACACACACGACGACGCAGCGCGAGTCTCAGGCGCCGCCGAGATGATGGACGCCGCATCCAAGAAACTGCCCGGCGCGAGACGCAGAGAGCCAAAGGCTTACGCCAATAGGGAGTTGCTTTGCGGGCGGGTATGGCAGCCATGGCCGGCCTACTCGCGCGGGACATTGGTCAACCAGTGGACATTGGATTGACCCGCCACGATTCTTCGCTTACATTGATTGTGATAGATCCCCGGTCAGGCCACTCCCCTATGTTTCATAGGGTGACGCATAAATGACCGGGGCCTTTCATTTCCAGGAGAGCGAATGGGCAAGAGCTGGCTGAGCTACGAGCAGCAGGTTGACTTGCTCAAGAAGCGTGGATTAGAAGTTCGTGATCCTGATTCTGCCGTTGAGTTCTTGTCCCGCGTCAACTACTACCGGGCATCTGGATACTTCCGCTACTGGCAGAGACAGCCCGGAGCCGGCGACAACCGCTTTATCGAAGGAGCGAACTTCGAAAAGGTGCGACAGCTCTATGAGGCTGAGCAAGCTCTTGTCCTGGTGTGCGATGAAGTATTGCATCCAATAGAAGTATTGCTCCGAACTCGCTTCGCCCATCACTACGCTGAGCACGTATCAGCAATAGGCGCATTCGCCCACGGAGAAGGATTCACCCAACCTCGTGACCCTGACGATGAGCTCGTGCAGGAATACGTATTGCGTAACCTCGATAGGAGCAAAGAGACGTTCGTCGCCCACTATCGTGATGAGATCAAGGTTGGCAATCACTACTCGCCCGACGCCTACGCTCGCATGCCTATTTGGGTCGCAGTGGAAGCGTTCTCCTTCGGAAGCCTATCTCGACTTATCGAAGCATCCGCCGAGTCAGGCGTCTTGGATTCACTCGCAGGCTCGATGAGCGTTTCAAGGAAGACTCTGCCCAGCCAGGTCCGATCGTTTGTGTACCTTCGAAACAGAATCGCCCATTGCGCAAAGCTGTGGAATCATTCAGTGCTCGATGTTCCTGGCTTGCTCCCCAACATTGCGACTCGTGCGAAGAAGAACTATCGCCCCTTCACGGATCACTCGATTTACAAGATCTTCGTTGCCCTTGATGACGTCGCTACCAAGACTGGCATAGCAGATTCGTGGCTCGCGCATAAGGTCGAGCCAATCCTGCAAGAGAATCGTCTGCTAGCTCAAGGAATCGCGAGCCCCGCGAAGTATGGGCAATTCGCCCGCGACCTACTTATCTAGTCTCTTAACGGCACCAGATCAAGCGCAGCCACGGCGTCGGGGTGGTGTTCTGCTTCCCAGGCATGGAAGCGGCCCTTGGCCTCCTCGGCGACGTCGCACAGCCACGCCACCTTGGGCGACTGGCGCATGGCTTGGAGCGTCATGTGGTCCTCGTCTAGTGGATTCCCATCAGTGCCCAGTAGTTGAGCATTGTATGTCTGTCCATGCCTCCGAACGTCACCGCAGAAAGGGAAGTGGACAAGTGATATTAACTCGCAGTTGAATACAAGACTGTATTTCTTCGCGATAGCCTGCTCTTGATGTGAAGAGGTGATTGTTTATGGCGAAATGGGACCCAGCGTCCGGCGACGAAACCGAACGGCTGCTCGGGAAACGGATCTGCGCCTGCCGCTGAGGGCGGATCAGTCGGTCGATGGCATTCGCCCGGGCTAGGCTGAGGCCATGCAGATTGCTCGTATCTCACTCCAGGCAGGCCCCCGCTACGCGATCGTCGACCGCGATACGGACGAATACGTCATCCTCGCCGGCGATCCGATCTTCCAAGGTCTCGACACGACGGGCCAGCGCGTGCCCATGGCGGGGACTCGAGTTCTCTCCCCGGTGATCCCTCGCTCCAAGGTCGTCGCCGTTGGCAGGAACTATGCCGCCCATATCGAGGAGATGGGATCGACCGCGCCTGAGAACCCCCTCCTCTTCTTCAAGCCGAACACATCCGTGATCGGACCCGATGACTTCATCGTCAAGCCGTCATGGTCCAGCGAGATCTCCTACGAGGCAGAGCTCGCTGTCGTCATCGGCAAACCCTGCAAGGACGTGCCGATCGAGCGGGTCGATGACGTGATCTATGGATACACGATCGCCAATGACGTGACCGCCCGCGATATCCAGCGCGAGGAGGAGCAGTGGTCGAGAGCGAAGGGCTTCGACACGTCGTGCCCACTCGGCCCTGTCATCGACCTTGACTTCGACCCGACCGACGTCGGCATTCGGACCCGCGTCAACGGCGAGCTCAAGCAGGACGGCCGAACCTCACAGATGATCAGGCCCGTGCCGGAGCTCGTCTCCTACATCTCCCATGCGTTCTCGCTGCTCCCGGGTGATGTCATCCTCACCGGCACGCCCGCAGGCGTGGGCACGATCCGCCCGGGCGACACGGTCGACATCGAGATCGACGGGCTCGGCACGCTCAGCAATCAACTGCGCGAAGGCTGAGGGTCCAGGATCCGGCGACCCGAAACGCTGGTCGGGGTCAGGCGTTGCGCGTAATGTGTGGGTCAGGAGCGGCTGTCCACCGGTGGCGCGAGCCACCCTGACCCTCCTTGAAGGAGGCCCCACCATGGCTCTGCATACCGACATCCCCACGGCGGCTGACATCGAGCGCCTCGCCGCTGCGCGAGAAGAGTATTGCGTCTCCATCTATGTGCCGACCTCCCCTGTCTCGCAGGAGAACGAGGTCGCCCGTCTCGAGCTGCGCAACGCCGCGGATGCGGCGGCCGGCCAGCTGTCAAAGGCGGGTCTGTCCCGCCCGGACATCGAGGCCATCGTCGGGCACGTTGAGGCCCTGACCTCTGATGCGAGGTTCTGGACCTACCTGTCCCACTCCTTGGCGGTGTTCCTCACCCGAGAGGATGTCGTGACCTTCCGCCTCCCGAATGAGCTGACCGCCACCGTGCAGGTCTCCGATCGGTTCCACATCAAGCCGCTGTTGCGAGCCGTCACCTTCCCGCACACGGCCCTCGTCCTGGCACTGTCCCAGAAGGCCGCGCGGCTCATCGAGATCACCGCCGACTCGCCGCCAGTCGTCGTCGAGGTGCCCGATATGCCGGCGAGCCTCGAGGATGCCGTCGGCAGCCTCGATGACCCCCATCGAAGCTCGTTCGATCGCCCGTCGTCAGGTGACGCCAAGCGGGTGCGGCTCACGCACTACGCACGGATCGTTGATCAGGCGGTGCGGCCGCTCCTCGGCGGGGGAGAGCGGCCGCTCATCCTCGCCGCCGCAGAGCCGCTGGCGAGCATCTACCGCTCGGTCTCGTCGACGACGAGCCTGGCGAGTCAGGGTCTCGACGGCAATCCTGACGACGTCGAGGTCACCGAGCTGGCCAGCGCGGCGCGCCTCGTGCTCGACGGGATCTACGCCGACGAGATCGCCCAGGTCCGCGAGAATCTGAGCGAGAATTATCCGCGCGACCGCGTTGCCTACGATACGGCCGAGATCGCCAGGGCGGTCACCTACGGTGCCGTCGAGACTCTCCTTGTCGACATCGACAATCAGGAGGCGGGCCTCCTCGACGAGGCCGATGGCGGGCTGACCTTCGCCGAGACCGCTGATGCTCACGACTACGGCATCGGCGATGAGATCGCACGGCGGGCCCTCCGCACCGGAGCTCGAGTCCTTGCCGTGCGGGCCGACGACATCCCGGGCGGCGGCCTCGTCGCGGCTCTGCTGCGCCACCCCCTGTGACTGTCGGCTGATCTGCAGGCTGAGCGAACAGCCTCCAGATCAGTCCAGCCCGGCGACCGCAGCCGCCATCCGTGCGAGGGCCTCCTCGAGGATCGGACCGGTGGTGCCGAAGATGAGCCGGAGGTGGTTCTCGTAGCCCTCACCGCACTGTGCGCCATCGGTGAGGGAGACTCCGTGGTCGCGGAAGAGCCGGACCGGAGATTCGACGCGGTCAGCCAGGTCCGATGCGTCGATCCAGGCGATGTAGGTGCCCTCGGGGGTGACGGTCGACAGTCCCGGAATGGTATTGATGACGTCGGTGACTCTCCTCCGCCGCTGGTCGAGCTCCGCCTTGACGGCTTGGAGCCAGTCGCCCGAGTCCCGGTAGACGGCCGTCGCGGCTTCGACGCCGATCGTGTTGATCTGCCTCTCGACGAGGCCCGCGGGCGCGGCGATCGCCTCCCGGAAAGGCCCCTCGACGATCATCTGGGCGCACTTGAGCCCGGGTGTGTTCCAGCCCTTCGACGTCGATGTCGCCGTGATGGTGTGCCGGGCAGCCCGGTCGGAGAGGCTGGCGTAGGGGATGTGGGTCCCGTCGAAGACGTGGGGGGCGTGGATCTCATCGGAGAAGACGGTCGCCCCATTCCTCGCGACGATCTCCTCGATGGCGGTGAGCTCATCCCGTTCGAGCACCCTGCCGACCGGGTTCCAGGGGTTGCACAGAACGAAGAGACCGCCGCCCGACAGCGCTCGATCGATCCCGTCATAATCGAGCACCCAGCGGCCTCCCTCGACGCGGCTCGGCACCTCGATGAGGTCGCGGCCCTCCTCGGCGGGGAGCGTGAGGAACGGCATGTAGGCCGGGGTCGGAACGACGATCGGACCCTCTGGAACCAGGCGCCGGAGCGTCTCGCGGAGGACTGCGAGCACGTCGGGGAACAGGTAGACGGAGGATGGCTCGACCGCCCATCCGAAGCTGCTCGCCATGTACTCCGCCGTCGCCTCCCTCAGGTCCTCGGCCACGTGAGTCGGAAGGTAGCCCATGGCCCCGCTGTCGGCGCGGGCCCGCAGGCACTCCGAGACGACGGGCGGAACCCCGAAGTCCATCTCGGCCACGAACATGCCGATTGTGTCGGGGAACGCTGTCCACTTGACCGAGCCTGCGGCTCGGAGGGTCTCGGGTGTGATGCTGTCGAACATGTCTCCACCCTAAGCGGCGCCGAGCAAACCGGGACAGCCGCTGTAGGCTTGTCCCATGACAGATGTTCGCGTTCGTTTCTGCCCCTCTCCGACGGGCACGCCCCATGTCGGCCTCATCCGCACCGCCCTTTTCAACTGGGCCTATGCCCGTCACACGGGCGGCACCTTCGTCTTCCGCATCGAGGACACCGACGCTCTGCGCGACTCCGAAGAGTCCTACCAGCAGCTGCTCGAGGCGATGAGGTGGCTCGGTCTCGACTGGGATGAGGGTGTGGAGGTGGGGGGCCCGCACGGGCCGTACCGCCAGTCGGAGAGGCTCGACATCTACGCCGACGTCGCGCAGAGGCTCCTCGACGGGGGCTACGCGTATGAATCCTTCTCCACCCCCGAGGAGGTCGAGGAGCGTCACCGTGCCGCAGGACGCGACCCGAAGCTCGGCTACGACGGCCACGATCGTGACCTGACCGAGCAGCAGAAGGCGGAGTTTCGCGCCGAGGGCAGGCAGCCTGTTCTGCGGATCCGCATGCCCGACGAGGACGTGACATTCGTTGATGCGGTCCGCGGGGAGATCACCTTCTCGCCCGGCTCGATTCCCGACTTCGTCATCGTCCGCGGCAACGGCCAGCCGCTCTACACGCTGACGAACCCGGTCGATGATGCCCTCATGGAGATCACCCACGTGCTCCGAGGGGAGGACCTGCTGTCGTCCACTCCGCGCCAGGTCGTCCTCTACAGGGCTCTCGTCGAGCTCGGTATCGCCCGGGAGGTCCCGACCTTCGGCCACCTGCCGTACGTCATGGGGGAGGGCAATAAGAAGCTGTCGAAGCGCGACCCGCAGTCGAACCTGTTCCTCCACCGCGACAGGGGGATGATCCCCGAGGGGCTCGTCAATTACCTGGCACTGCTTGGCTGGTCGATCGCCCCCGACAATGACATCTTCACGGTCGAGGAGATGGTCGAGGCGTTCGACATCGCCGACGTCAACCCGAACCCGGCCCGCTTCGATGAGAAGAAGGCCATCGCGATCAACGCCGAGCACATCAGGCGCCTCGACCCGGATGACTTCGCGCGCCGGATCGTCCCCTTCCTCGGCGATGTCGTCTCCGCCTCGTCATTCGACGAGCTCACCGCCGATGAGCAGATGGTCGTCAAGGCTGCCGCACCGCTCGCCCAGACGCGCGTCCACACGCTCTCGGACGCGGGCCCGCTCATCCAGTTCCTCTTCAAGGAGGTCCACGAGATCGAGTACGACCCGAAGGCGCTCGGCAAGCTTCGCGAATCCGCCCCGGAGGTGCTGGCCATGGCGATCACGCATCTGTCCGAGCTGGAGGACTTCACTGCGGAGTCGATCAAGGAGACCATGTCGACCGTCGTCATCGACAACCTCGGCCTCAAGCCCCGCATCGCCTTCGCCCCGCTCTTCGTCGCGGTGAGCGGATCGAACGTGTCGCTGCCGGTGTTCGACTCCATGGAGCTGCTTGGCCGCGAGCGGACGATCGCCCACCTGACGAGGCTGTCTGAGTACCTCGCCAGTGAGTCGGTGGCGACCGAATCCTGAGTCTGTGGGGGTGTCCGGGCGATGACTGGACACCCCTACAGAGTCCCGACCGCTCCGGGCCCAGAAACGGCTCTTCCGGATTGAGGGTGTAGTGAAGTATCCGACAGGGGTAGGTGTGTCGTAAGGGTTTGAAGAAGGCCTCGTGGTGAGAATGGGAATTGTCTAGAAACCGATTCCTCACCACAAGGCCTTCGATGCTCAAGCCTACCTTCACTGCCCCTGACCTCACGACTTTCACCGGACTCGACGGACTTGGCCTACGTGCTGTTGGCCAGTCGCTGACACCGGATCGCGCGATCATCTCCTGCACCGTGACCGAGCCGGATGACTGGTGCCACCGCTGCGGATGCCCAGGGATTCCCCGCGACACCCTCGTGCGCCGACTTGCCCACCAGCCGTTGGGCTGGCGGCCGACCACTCTGCACGTGCGCGTGCGCCGCTACAGGTGCACAGAATGCGGTCACGTGTGGCGACAGGATATGAGCACTGCAGCCGAACCCCGCGCGAAACTCTCCCGCACAGGACTGCGCTGGGCACTCGAAGGAATCGTGTGCCAGCACCTGACCGTGGCTCGTGTCGCTGAGAGTCTCGCCGTGTCCTGGGATACCGCGAACACAGCAGTGATCGCCGAGGGACGGCGTGTGCTCATCGCCAAGCCTGACCGGTTCGACGGGGTTCAGGTCATCGGTGTTGACGAGCACGTGTGGCGGCACACACGTAAGGGCGACAAGTACGTCACCGTCATCATCGACCTCACCCCAGCCCGGGACAAGACCGGGACGGCCCGACTGCTCGACATGGTCGAAGGCCGCTCCAAAGCCGTGTTCACGGCCTGGCTTCAGGCCAGGCCCCAAGCCTGGCGGGACAACGTGGAAGTCGTGGCGATGGACGGATTCACCGGATTCAAGACCGCAGCAGAGACCGAACTGCCCGACGCGATCGAGGTCATGGATCCCTTCCACGTCACCCAGCTCTCCGGGGACGCCCTGGACCGGACCCGCCAGCGCATCCAGCAGGAGACTACCGGGCACCGCGGCCGTTCCGGTGACCCGCTCTACGGCATCCGCCGAACCCTGCACACCGGAGACAACCTGCTCACGGACAAACAGCGGACCAGGCTCATGGTCGCCTTCACCGATGAGCGCCACGCCGAAGTCGAAGCGACCTGGTGCGTCTACCAAGAGGTCATAGCAGCCTACCGGCATCCCGACCCGGCCGAGGGCAAACGCATCATGACAAGGCTCATCGCCAACATCAGCAAAGGGGTGCCGAAGGCACTCCGTGAGGTCATCACGCTCGGACGCACGCTCAAACGCCGTGCCGGCGACATCCTGGCGTACTTCGACCACCCGGGAACGTCGAACGGTCCGACCGAGGCCATCAACGGCAGGCTCGAGCACCTCCGCGGTTCCGCCCTCGGATTCCGCAACCTCGCCAACTACGTCGCCCGCAGCCTGCTGGAAGCAGGCGGATTCAGACCCCAACTACACCCTGAAATCGGATGAGCCCCAGAAACTGCTTGAAACGGCTATGGATCGACGAAAAACCACGGCAGTGATGCCCTTCACCCTCCTGTTTTTTGCCAAGAAATTCTGGAGCCGGTAGAGTCTTATCTTGCGCGCAGCCCCGGTTGCGAGCAGATACCTTGGGGTATGGTGTAATCGGCAGCACGAGTGATTCTGGTTCATTTAGTCTAGGTTCGAGTCCTAGTACCCCAGCAAGATCTCCTCGGAGATCGAGGCCCCGTTCGTCTAGCGGCCCAGGACGTCGCCCTCTCACGGCGGTAACACCGGTTCAAATCCGGTACGGGGTACAGATAGTGCAAGCTATCGCGACAGTGTAAGCTGTCACTCGGCAGTGCGAGCTGCCACCTGGCAGCGAAAGCTGTCAACGGGCCCCGTTCGTCTAGCGGCCCAGGACGTCGCCCTCTCACGGCGGTAACACCGGTTCAAATCCGGTACGGGGTACAAGGTGAAGGCCTGAGCATCTGCTCAGGCCTTTCTCCTATTCTGCGAGCTGCGCTCACACGCGGGCGAGCGTCGTGATGGGCTTATAGGACATTTCGTGTTGGTTTGACCCTGATCTTTTGTTGCTGTGCCGCCATTAGGCCGGTGTTGAAGTTCGTGCGGCTGAACTTGATGGGTGGACATTTCGTGTTGGCTTGACCCCGACCTTTGGTTGCTTTGACGCGGAAAAGTGGGGGTTGAAGTTGGTTTCACGGGGCCGGCTTATAGGACATTTCGTGTTGGTTTGATCCCGACTTTTCGGCGCGTTCTCACCGAAAAGGCCGGGTCCAAGTTGCCTGATAGGGAGGGTGAACACTCCTTATTGCCGCCCGTGCGAGCAGGCGATGACACGCTATGGAAAGACCAGTACGGGACGTCAGCGCTACCGCTGTGCCGGGTGCAGGACGAGTCGCGTAGCGGCGATCGACACCTCCGCGAAAGACTTCGCCCTGTTCTTGTCCTTTCTGTTTTCCCGCCAGCGCCAGCGAGACCTGCCCGGGGCGGGACGGACCTTCCGTCGGCGCACCGCACGGTTCTGGCAGCTGTGGCCCACCCCCGAGGTGGTCGACGAGGTCCACCGGGTGATCTACGTCGATGGGATCCACCTCGGACGCAGCGCCGTGATCCTGATCGCCTCCACCGACACCCATGTCGTGGGCTGGTACCTCGCACGCAGTGAACACAGCCAGGCCTGGGGTGCGCTGCTGGCCCGGATCGCACCGCCACAGGTAGTGGTCACCGATGGTGGATCAGGCTTTGCCAAAGCCCGCCGGGCGCACTGGCCCACCACGAAGGTCCAGCGCTGTACGTTCCATGCTTTCAGCCAGGTGCGTCGCCAGACCACGACCCGGCCCCGCACTCAGGCCGGAGTGGAACTCTACGGCCTGGCTAGAGCGCTGCTCCACGTCCGCGATAACACCGGGGCCGCGGCATGGCTGGCCGCTTACACCCAATGGCGCGCCACATGGGAGGCCTTCCTGGCTGAGCGCACTCGACTCGCCACGGGGCAGGTCGTACTCACTCACCAGCGTCTGGTCACGGCCCGCTCAGCCCTCGATACGCTGATCCGGACCAAGACCTTGTTCACCTACGTCGATCCCGCCAACTTCCCGGTCGACGCCTACCTGCACATGCCACTGCCAGCGACGAATAACCGGATCGAGGGTGGGATCAACACTCAACTGCGGGCCCTGCTACGCGATCACCGCGGGATGAGCCTGGACAGGCGGATCAAAGCGATCATGTGGTGGTGCTACATGCACACTGAATACCCTGCCAGTCCCGCACGCATCCTCAGGACCATGCCCACCGACACCCAGATCCAGGCCTACTACCGAGCTGCGGCCAGCCGCGGCGAACACGCCCGGGACATCGGCCTGCCGGGCATCGGCACCGCAGCCGTCTGGAACGAGCTGCACCACTCGACCAGCTACATCACAACCTGGGACTGACACCCCTCCGATCAAACAAAACCAACACATTTTGTCCTATAAGCCTCGTGATGTCGTCCTCGAACTCCCTCGCCACATCGGGCGAGACAGTCGCCCGGGTCTGAGAGGCCGCGGTCAGGTAGTCCTCGAGCTCGGGTCCAACAGCACCGGTGTGGTTCTCATGACCGTTCGCCACAGCCCGCTCGAACGCCGCCTGGGATGCGCTGCGGGCCGCGTACTCGATATCGGCCGGTGAGAAGCCCTCGGTGGCGCGCACGAGCACGTCGAGGTCGAGATGATCCTGAGCGGCCTCGGGGATGAAGGTGAGCCAGATGGCGCGCCGCGCCTCGCTGTCGGGAAGTCCGATCGGAATGACGTAGTCGAACCGACCGTGCCGCAGGAAGGCCGGATCGAGGGCGCGGATGAAGTTGGTCGCGCAGATGAGAAGACGCCCCGGCTTCTCCCGGAAGTCCGGGATGACCTTGAGAAGCTCGTTCGTTACAGCCTGGGTGGGGGAGGGCGGCTCGCCACCGCGCCGGGACGCGATCTCCTCCACCTCGTCGATGAAGACGACCGCGTGGTCGAGGCCATCGATCTTCTCGAAGGCCTCGCGCAGCTCGCCCGCCAACCCTCGCGGCGAGGCCGCGAGCCGTGACGGGAAAACCTCGATGAACGGCCATTCCAGCCGCGAGGCGACTGCCTTCGCGAAGGTGGTCTTGCCGGTTCCCGGAGGCCCGAACAGGACGATCGCACGAGGAGGCACGACACCGAACTGTTCAGCTGTTGTGGGGTCGCCGAGCGGCAGGACGAGCCGCCGCTCGAGCAGCGCCTTCTCCGTCGTCATCCCTCCGATCGCGTCCCACCTGTCCCTGCCGAGCATGCGGCCGCCGAGCTCCTTGAGCAGGAGGATCTCCTCCTGGCGGATGGGGATGGTCCGCTCGAAGTAGCGCAGGTGGCGCTGGTCGGCGAAGCCGGCGCGTGTGAGCGAGGCGACGTGCTCGATCCCGTCGGGGACGAGGATCGCCACCCGGCTGATTCCGTGGGATGCGAGGCGCTGCTCGATCGCGCCCAGCATCGCCCGAGAGATGCCGCGACGGCGCCACTTCTCATGGACCGCGAAGAACACGATCCATGCCTGGTCGTGCGCCGCCCGAGCCACCGTGACTCCCGCGATCTCATCGCCGATGACGGCGACGACGGCGGTGTCTGCGCGGGTGGAGGCGATGACCTCATTCAGCGCATAGACAGGCACATCGACCTGTGCGACGTACTGTTCCCAGAGTCGGAGGAAGCCGTCGAGGTCGTTCGGCTGGAAATCGCGGATGCGCCAGGTAGTCACGGGAGGCCTGCTTTCACTCGGTGGTGGAGGACACGGTACCGAATGGGCCGGCGGAATGTGTCGCGCGTCTCGTTGGTCGGAAGGCGAGGCGTGTGATCACGACGCTCAGGCAGCCCAGAGCGGCCATGTGCCGCGTGGGGGTGAGTGCCGGGCAAGAGAGAGGGGCAGTCCCAACCGAACGGCTGGGACTGCCCCTCTTGAGAGGTCTGCTGTCAGCGCCTGCCGACGAGGCGCCACGCGGTGGGCAGGAGCGCCATGGCGGCGAGACCCTTGATCGCGTCACCGATGAGGAAGGGGATCACGCCCATCTGCAGGCCGGCCGCAAGATCAGCCCCGGTGGCGACCATGAGCCACGGCACGCCGACGCTGTAGACGAGGGCGGAGCAGGCCAGGACGAGCAGCGCGGTCCGTCCGAAGGTGCGGTCGAAGCCCCGGTCGGCCAGCGCACCCGCAGCGGTCGCGGCGAGGATGTAGCCGACGATGTAGCCGAACGATGCGGCCGCCCACCCCGAGCTGCCCTCGGCGAAGACGGGCACGCCAGCCAGTCCGATCGCCATATAGAGGCCGAGCGAGAGGGCGCCCTTGGCGGGGCCGAGCGCCGCGCCGGTGAGGATGACGGCAAAGGTGGCGAGCGAGAGCGGAACCGGTGTGAACCAGAGCGGGATGACGAGCTGTGCGGCCAGGGCGACAAAGGCAGTGCCGCCGAGGACGAGCGCGACATCGCGGAGTCGGGAGACCGGGAGCCGGTCAGTGAGGACGCCGGCGGTGGCGAGAGCGGGAGTGGACACAGGCCGCCTTCCATAGTTACGAAACAGTAAGTTACTCGATAGTAAGTCGAAGAGGCTCGCCGATCCATGCTGTCCGGCGAGTGGGCCGCACTTCGTCGTCAAGATCACATGGCCGGTGTCGGCCTGAACCCAGCTCCCGGTGCCTACCCGCGGCGTCGATTCTGACGGATAATGGGGCCATGGGACTCGAGCAGGGACAGATCAACGGGGATCGACGGCACTACGACGGCGGGGCGCTGGATGTGAACCGACTCCCGGCCGCGCCCAAGGATCTCTTCGAGGAGTGGCTGGCACAGGCCTTCGAGGAGGGGTTGCGGGACGCGAACGCCATGGTCCTGTCGACCGTCGATGGCAGGGGAGTGCCCTCGAACAGGGTGGTCCTCGCCAAGGCCGTCGACGATCGCGGCATTGTCTTCTACACAAACTATGACTCCCGCAAGGGCAGCGAGATCGAGCGCAATCACCACGTCGCACTTCTTTTCCACTGGCGAGAGCTCGACCGAGTCGTCCGCATTGAGGGTCTCGCCACGCGTGTGGATCCCGACGAGTCCGATGCCTACTTCTACTCGCGCCCCATCGCCTCGAGCATTGGCGCCATGGTCTCGCCCCAGTCCGAGGTCATCGCGAGCCGCGAGGAGCTGCTGTCGCGTGTCCACGACCTGACCGCGCGGATCGAGGCGGGTGAGGAGACCGTGGTCCGCCCCGACCACTGGGGCGGTTACGTCGTCATCCCCTCGACCGTCGAGTTCTGGCAGGGACGCGCCGACAGGCTCCACGACAGGATCCGGTATCGCCGGGACCACGACAGATGGACGATCGATCGCCTCGCACCGTAGCGCGATCGGTGTCGCAGGGCTGTCAGCTGCCTGAGGGCATCACGGTCCGGACATAGTCGACCATCGTCCCCGCATCCTTCGGGGCGCCGTTGCCCGCCCCGCGCAGGGCATCCTTCAGGGCCGTCGGGTCGGAGATGATCATCCCCGACAGGCCGTCGACCCCGTAGTCATACAGCACGGGAGAGAGTGGCGTGCTGGGCCCGGTCAGGACGACGTAGGCGCCGCGGGCGAGTTCGAGGAGCCGCGGCAGCGTCTTGTTGACCATCGTCGAGCCGGTGATGAACACGATGTCCTGCTCAGGCAGCAGGTACTCTGCGGCGCTGTCGATATAGTCGCCTCTGCGCGGGTTCCGCTCGATGATCGTCAGCTCGCCGGCGGTCTCCAGCCTCTTCTCAATGAATGGGAAGTGGCCGATCGTCGCCACCCTCTTCCCCTCAATCATGTCGGCGTAGATGTCGAACGCTCCACTCGCCGGCACGCGCTCCCCGCAGGCATCCGCCCGCGATGGCACGTTGTACCAGGCATTGATCGCGGCGACCCCGATGCTGGACTCGACGAGGTTCCATGATCGGATGAGCATCGCAGCCTCCCGAAGCGGGCGCCCGATGAGGGAGGCCTCCCGAATTCCTGCGCGGCTGCGGACGTTGATCGTCATCGCGACTCCGACGGTGGCGTCGCTCGCCTCAACCCACGTCCATATCGGATTCGACTGGTAGTCCCGGACCGTCGCGGAGGGGGAGATTCCGTCGATGAGATCGTCATACAGCGCCCAGGCATTCATGGCTCGATCCTAGTCGAGCACCTCCTCTTGCTGGTCACCGCGCAGGTCAGAGGATCTCCGTGAGCGGGCGAATAAGATGCTCCCAGCGCCAGGACTCGTCGACCCAGCGCCGACCACGCGCACCCATGGCCGCGGCCCGTTCGGGATCCTCCAGGAGGTAGGTGAGGGCCGCGACGAGGGAGTTGCCCGATCGGCCGTTGACGACAAGTCCCGTTTCTCTGGAGAGAACCGCCTCGGGCGCCCCACCCGAGTCGCCCGCGACAACGGGAAGTCCCGCGGCATAGGCCTCGAGGTAGACGATGCCGAGGCCTTCGATGTCGAGCCCGCCCCCACGGGTGCGGCACGGCATGGCATAGATGTCGCCGAGTGAGTAGTGGCCGGCCAGCTCGGAGTACGGCACCTCGCCCGTGAAGATGATCGAATCCCTGGCGGGGGATGCTGCATGCATCGCATCCAACTTCTCCCGGTACGGGCCCTTGCCGACGATGACGAGGCGAGCCTCGGGGAACCGTTCCGCGATTCGGTGCCAGGTGGAGATGAGGAGGTCCTGACCCTTGCGTTCAACGAGGCGCGAGATGCAGATGACGACGGGGGCGTCCTGCGCGATTTCGTAGCGCTCGCGCAGCTCACGCCGGAAGTCGGCATTGAATGCGAAGGCCTCGGGGTTGATCCCGCCGGGCATCCGCACCCTCGTCGTCTCGCCGAGCAGCGGCTCCAGCCGCTCGAGCGTCGCCTTCGTCAGGTAGGTGACGACGTCGTTCTCACGGAAGATCCTGCCGAGCAGCTGGCGGGCTCCCGGGATCATTGACCAGCCGATCTCGTGGCCGTGGGTCGTGGCGATCGTCTGTGAGGCCCCGGCGGCCCTCGCCGCGCCGGCCATGATCCCCAGCGGGGTCGAGGCACCGAACCAGACATTCTCGATGTGCCTGTCGCGGATGATCCCCTGCATCGTCCTCCGCACGGTTGGGGTGGGGAGCATCATCGTTCCGGGGTAGCGGATGACCTCGTAGGGGACAGAGGCGTCGTACTCCTGCGCACCGCCGTCGGGCGGCGACGACGCATAGACGATGAGCTGTCGCGGATCGAGCTGGCCCACGAACCCTTCCAGGTAGGTCTGAATCCCGCCTGTTCTCGGCGGGAAGTCGTTCGTGACGAGGAGAGTGCGCTGCATGACTCCATCCTCCCAGATTCCCACGCGGTCGTTGCAGACGCTCGTGCGCCCCGGAGTATTCCGGGGCGCACGAGAGGGAAGAGATGCTGTCGAGGCGGCGGTCAGTAATCCTCTGACCTCTTGAGGACCTCGGTGAGCCTGTTGGCGGCGGCGACGACCGCAACGGAGTGCTGACGGCCGGGCTGGCGGCCCATTCGTTCGATCGGGCCGGAGATCGAGACGGCGGCGACGACGCGACCGCTCGGGCCCCACACGGGGGCGGAGATGGAGGCAACGCCGGGCTCGCGCTCGGCCACCGACTGGGCCCATCGCCGGCGGCGGACCGCGGACAGGGTGGTGGCTGTGAAGTTCGCCCCGTGCAGGCCGCGGTGCAGCCGGTCCGGCTCCTCCCACGCGAGGAGGACCTGGGCGGCGGAGCCTGCGAGCATGGACAGGGCGGCGCCGACTGGGATCGTGTCCCGGAGCCCGCCGAGGTTGCGCTCGGCGGCTGCCACACAGATGCGGACATCGCCCTGGCGGCGGAAGAGTTGAGCGGATTCGCCGGTGTGGTCGCGCAGGGCGATGAGGACCGGCTTGGCCGCGGCGAGGAGTGGGTCTCCGCCCGCTGCGGAGGCGAGCTCCTCCATGCGTGGGCCGAGGATGAAGCGCCCCTGCATATCCCGCGTGACGAAGCGGTGGTATTCGAGTGCCACCGCCAAACGGTGCGCAGTCGGTCGGGCGAGATGCGTTGCCGAGACGAGCTGGGCAAGGGTGTGGGGCCCCGATTCGAGAGCCCCAAGAACGGCAGCGGCCTTGTCGAGAACGCCGACTCCGGATCCCTGAGAGTTGTCCATGTAGTGATACTGTCATCTCGCCCTTTGATACGCAAGTGCGCTAGACTTCGCGAAGGCAGATCCTGATCACACCGACGGAACAAAGGAGAGAGTCATGGGGACGACCCTGGCCGAGAAGGTTTGGAAGTCGCACATCGTTGCGCACGGCGAAGACGGGGCTCCTGACCTCCTTTATATCGATCTTCACCTCGTGCACGAAGTGACGAGCCCCCAGGCCTTCGAGGGACTGCGGCTGGCGGGCCGGCCGGTCCGCCGCCCCGATCTGACGATCGCGACGGAGGACCACAACGTCCCGACCCTCAACATCGACCTTCCCATTGCGGACAAGATCTCTGCCAAGCAGATCGATACTCTGCGCAGGAACGCGGACGAGTTCGGTATCCGGCTCCATTCGCTCGGCGACTCCGAGCAGGGCATCGTCCACGTTGTGGGCCCCCAGCTCGGGCTCACCCAGCCGGGCCTCACGGTCGTCTGCGGCGATTCCCACACCTCAACGCACGGCGCCTTCGGCGCTCTCGCCATGGGCATCGGCACCTCTGAGGTCGAGCACGTCCTCGCCACGCAGACGTTGCCGCTCCAGCCGTTCAAGACGATGGCGATCAACGTCAACGGCACCCTGCGCCCCGGCACCACCGCGAAGGACATCATTCTTGCGATCATCGCGAAGATCGGCACCGGCGGCGGCGCCGGCTACGTGCTCGAGTACCGCGGCGAGGCCATCGAGGCTCTCTCGATGGAGGCCCGCATGACGATCTGCAACATGTCGATCGAGGCCGGCGCCCGCGCCGGCATGATCGCCCCCGACGAGACGACGTTCGAGTACCTCAAGGGCCGCCCGCACGCGCCCGAGGGTGAGGACTGGGATCGCGCCGTCGAGTACTGGAAGTCCCTGCGCACGGATGACGATGCCGTGTTCGATGCCGAGGTCGATCTCGACGCGGCCGATCTTGAACCGTTCGTCACGTGGGGCACCAACCCGGGCCAGGGCCTGCCGATCTCGGCTGAGGTCCCGGATCCGGAGGACTTCGCCGACGAGAGCCAGCGCCACGCAGCCGAGCGCGCCCTCGAGTACATGGGTCTGACGCCGGGGACGAAGATCAAGGACATCCGCGTCGACACCGTCTTCATGGGCTCATGCACGAACGGCCGCATCGAGGACCTGCGCAACATTGCGGCGATCATCAAGGGCAAGAAGAAGGACCCGGACGTCCGCGTCATGGTCGTGCCCGGCTCTGCCCGTGTCCGCCTTCAGGCAGAGGCCGAGGGTCTTGACCAGATCTTCAAGGATTTCGGTGCGGAGTGGCGCAACGCCGGCTGCTCGATGTGCCTCGGCATGAACCCCGACCAGCTCCAGCCCGGTGAGCGCGCCGCCTCCACCTCGAACCGCAACTTCGAGGGCAGGCAGGGTAAGGGCGGGCGCACGCACCTCGTCTCGCCGCTCGTCGCCGCCGCGACCGCGATCCGCGGCACCATCTCGACCCCTTCGGACCTCTAAGGATTGATCATGGAGAAGTTCAGCACCCACACCGGCATCGGCGTCCCTCTTCGCCGTTCGAATGTCGACACCGACCAGATCATCCCCGCGGTCTACCTCAAGCGCGTCACCCGCACCGGCTTTGAGGATGCACTCTTCGCCGCATGGCGCAACGACCCCGACTTCGTCCTCAACCAGGATGAGTACAGGTCCGGCTCCGTCCTCATCGCCGGTGAGGACTTCGGCACCGGCTCCTCCCGCGAGCACGCGGTCTGGGCGCTCAAGGATTACGGCTTTCGCGCGGTGCTCGCACCCCGTTTCGCCGACATCTTCCGCGGCAACTCCGCCAAGCAGGGTCTCGTTGCCGGCATCATCACGCAGGATGACGCCGAGCAGCTCTGGAAGATCCTCGAGACCGAGCCCGGCACCGAGGTGACCGTCGATCTCGTCGAGCGCACCGTCACCGCCGGCGGTTTCTCGACGACCTTCGAGATCGACGATTACACCCGCTGGCGGCTCATGGAGGGGCTCGATGACATCGGGCTCACCCTGCGCCAGGAGGATGCCATCACGGAGTTCGAGAAGTCCCGCCCGGCCTACAAGCCGGCCACTCTGCCGGTCAAGACCCTGCCGGCCGTCGAGGTCGTCTCGGCCCGTCCGGTCGATGGAGAGGCTCCGCTCGCCTAATCTGAGGCGCATGACACACCTCAGGCTCGTCACAGACGCTGACGCCGAAGAGCTCACGAGACTGCTCGTGACATCGCGAGAATTCCTCGCGCCGTTTGAACCGCGGCGCGAGGATTCTCATTTTGAGCTGGAGTTTCAGCGCCAGGTCATCACCGCGAAGCTCGCCGCCTATGAGTCGGGCTCCGGTGTCCCCTTCGTCATTGTCGAGGGTGGAACGATCGTCGGACAGCTCTCGCTCGATCGGATCGAGTTCGGTCCCTACCGCTCGGCGGAGATCGGCTACTGGGTCGCTGAACACGCCACCGGGAGAGGTCTCGCGACGAACTCAGTCGCCGAGGCTCTGGATGTCGCGGAGAGCGAACTCGGCCTCAGCAGGATCGTGGCGGCGACGCTGCCGGACAACGAGCCCTCGATGAAGGTTCTGCGCAGGAGCGGCTTCGTCGAGTTCGGCCGTGCCCGCAGCTACATGGAGATTGCGGGGGAGAGGCGCGACCACCTCATGTTCGAGCGCATCCTCGCAGAGGCGGTCACAGGAAGGGACGGAGAGCCCGACATCCTCCGATAGAACTGCACCGAATAAATTGCGCAAAGCAATTTGCGCAAAAGTATTGAACTATTGCGAGAGAGCGTCTACCGTCGTGCCATGGATACGAAACATGGCTCCGCTTCGATCTGGTCGAACCGTGATTACGTGTGGTGGCTGGCGGGGGATACGACCGGAATGATCGGCCGGGTCTTCTCGCTTCTCATCGTCAGCTTCGTCGTCTTCGACCTCACGGCCTCCGAGGCATCCGCGGGCACTCTCCAGACCATCATCCTTGTCCTCATGCTCGTGGCGTCGATCCCGGGCGGCGTCGTCGTCGACCGGATGGACCGCCGGCGTCTCATCTACCTCTATGCCATCCTTGGGTCGCTCGTCAGCGGCGGGATCTTCTTCTACGTGTACTCGGGAAATCTCACCTACCTGGCATTCACCATCCTCATGAGCGTTCTTGCGCTCGTCCACGGCTTCTTCGGTGAGGCGACGAACGCCGCTCTTCGATCGATCATGTCGGGCGGGGATTTCGTCAAGGCGCAGGCCGCGAACCAGGGGAGGGATGCGGCCGTCCAGCTCATCGCGCGGCCACTCTCGGGCTTCTTCTACGGGCTGTTCGCCTGGCTGCCCTTCTTCATCTCCACAGTCTTCTCCGCCGCCCAGGGCCTCGTCTTCACGCGTGTGAAGACGTCTCTCGTCCCCGCCGACGAGATGCAGCCGGTCCCGGCTGCGGCAGCTGCGGCAGGCGGAGCGGCACAGGTTCTTGTCGAGGACCTGCCCGTCGAGGCCCAGCCGCCGCGGTCGACCATGCGCGAGGACTTCGTCGAGGGCCTTCGCTACCTCTCGAGCAGGCGGACACTCCTCGTGCTCGGCGTCATCATCACGCTTGTCAATCTCGGCATGGCGGGCGTCCAGTCGCTCATGATGCTCTCCCTCATCGTCCAGGGTTACCCGGCGGTCGAGGTCGGATACCTCGGCATGGCGATCGGCCTCGGTGTCATCCTCTCCTCGACGGTGGCGGGCCGCATCGCCGGCGAGCACCCCACCGGTCTCATCACGGTCGGCTCCCTCGCCTGGTTCACCCTGAGCACGGCCCCGCTTCTCCTCTCCGATGGGTACTGGGTGATGATGGGTGTCTCGTTCGCGATCGGGCTGTGCGTGCCGATCACCAACGCCGCCCTTCTCGGATACGTTCTCGGCCGCACGCCCCAGTCCTTTCAGGGCCGGGTCAGCAGCCTCCTCGGCGTCGTCGCCCAGGCTCTATCGGCGTTCGCGCCGCTGATCGCGGGCATCACGCTCGAGGCCCACAGCTATCACCTCGCCGCGGTCATCTTCGTCGCGATCTCAGCGGTGAGCGCCGTCATCGCGATACTATCGCCACGAGTGCGCCGCATTCCCCGGCCGTCAGAATGGGAGAGCTATGACCGAGATGAGTCGTCTCAAGGCACTGTCGCATCCGCTTAGGCTGCAGATCCTCGTCCTTCTCGATGCCCTGTCGGAGGCGAGGACCTCGGATCTCGCCTCCCAATTGGGGGCAGCGGCCAACAAGGTCTCCTACCATCTGTCGATCCTCGAAGCGGGCGGCTTCATCGGCAAGCGGGTGGGCGACGATGCGAGGGAGACCTGGTGGTCGGTCAACGAGGACAAGATCAACCCGCCTCAGCCCGACCCTGCCGAACGAGAGTCCGAGGACAGTCGCGCCGCGTCCCTCGCCATCCTCGAGTACCTCCGGAGCCTGGTTCCGGACGTCACCGACGAGGACAAGCACCAGGTCGTCATGCTCGGTGTCGTCTTTCTCACCCCTGACCAGCGCAAAGAGGTGGCGAGCCAGATGTCTGAGATGTATGGCCGCATTCGAGAGCTGTCGACGAAGAACCACGAGTCGGGCGAGGGCACCCTTTACGCGCTTGGCGCACAGCTCCTACCGGCGCGCCCCGACCAGCGGTAAGCTCATCTGGCGCCCTCCGCCCGGTATCCTTGGAGGAGCTGCTGGAGGAGGAGACCATGGCGTCAGTGCTTGAAGTGCGCGGCGGAAAACCGTTGACCGGAGAGATCTTTGTCCGTGGGGCGAAGAACCTCGTTCCGAAGGCGATGGTCGCGGCCCTTCTGTCGCAGGAGACGTCGACCCTGCGCGGAGTCCCACAGATCCGCGACGTTGAGGT
This sequence comes from Flaviflexus salsibiostraticola, assembly GCF_003952265.1. Lineage (NCBI taxonomy): Bacteria > Bacillati > Actinomycetota > Actinomycetes > Actinomycetales > Actinomycetaceae > Flaviflexus > Flaviflexus salsibiostraticola. The sequence continues at coordinate 873,528 of NZ_CP034438.1, read as the reverse complement.
CGTATCCGAGCTGCTGCAGATGCACGGCGTCGAGGTTGACTACCAGCAGGAGGAGGGCGAGCTCACGATCACGCCCGGCTCGCTCACGCTGCCGGACCCGATCCAGGTCGATGCCCTCGCCGGTTCCTCCCGCATCCCCATCCTCTTCTGCGGCCCACTGCTCCACCGCCTCGGCGAGGCGTTCGTGCCGGACCTGGGCGGCTGCCACATCGGCGACCGTCCGGTCGATTTCCACCTCAAGGTCCTCGAGGACTTCGGTGCTGTGCGCAACTCAACCCCGTACGGCATGCACCTGACGGCTCCCAAGGGCCTCAAGGGCAAGCCGGTTCGTCTCCCGTTCCCGTCGGTCGGCGCCACCGAGCAGACGCTGCTCACGGCCGTCATGGCGAAGGGCTTCACGGAGCTGTCGAATGCGGCCATGGAGCCGGAGATCATGGACCTCATCGCCGTCCTGCAGAAGATGGGCGCGATCATCTCGGTCGACATGGACCGCACCATCCGCATCGAGGGCGTCGACGAGCTCCACGCCTACCGGCACACGGCCCTGCCCGACCGGATCGAAGCCGGTTCCTGGGCATCCGCCGCCCTCGCCACCCATGGCGACATCTTCATCCGCGGCGCCGCCCAGAAGGACATGACGACCTTCCTCAACTACTTCCGCAAGATCGGCGGCGCCTTCGACGTCCAGGACAACGGCATCCGTTTCTGGCACCCCGGTGGCGAGCTGCAGGCAGCCGTACTCGAGACGGACGTCCACCCGGGCCTCATGACCGACTGGCAGCAGCCACTCGTCGTGGCGCTCACCCAGGCCAGCGGCCTCTCCATCGTCCACGAGACCGTCTACGAGAACCGCTTCGGGTTCACCGACGCCCTGCGCGGCATGGGCGCGAACATTCAGGTATACCGCGAATGCCTGGGCGGGCTGCGCTGCCGCTTCGGCAGGCAGAACTTCTACCACTCGGCCATCATTCAGGGTCCGACCAAGCTCAAGGCGGCCGACATCGTTGTCCCCGATCTGCGCGGCGGCTTCTCCCACCTCATCGCGGCGCTCGCCGCCGAGGGCACGAGCCACGTTGCAGGCATCGACATCATCAACCGCGGCTACGAGCACTTCATGCAGAAGCTGTCCAAGCTCGGCGCGGACGTCACCATGCAGCCATGAGGCTCTGGCGGCGACCCGAGAGGGGTCGTGAGATCCCCCTGGCGATGAGACTGCTCTCCGGTCCCGTCATCGCCGCCATGCGTCTCATCCAGGATCTGACGGTCACGGGAACCGAGAATCTCCCCGCGTCCGGTCCGGCGATCTTCATCTCTAACCACACGAGCCACCTTGATGGGTTCGTCGTCGCCGTCGCGCTCTACCAGGCGGGCATCCCGCCCCGCTTCATGGCGAAGAAGGAGCTGTTCGCGGAGCCACTCGGAACGGCACTGCGGGCCCTCGGCCAGGTCGAGATCGACCGGGACGCGCCCGGCGGTGCGATCGAGCAGATGGCGGAGATCCTCGACGAGGATTGGTCGCTCATCATCTTCCCCGAGGGCACCTTCACCCACGACCCGGCGGGGTGGCCGATGCGGGCGAAGACGGGACTCGCCCGGCTTCACGAGGCCCGGCCCAATGTCCCCATCATCCCCGTCTCCCACTGGGGCAACGAGCGGATCATCCACCAGTGGACCGGTCGGATCCGCTGGCCCCGCATCCTCCACCGGACCGAGCGGGTTCTTCTCCATTTCGGATCACCGATTGAGCTCACCGGCGCGACCTATCGCGAGCAGGCCGACTCCGCGATGACGACCATCGCCCACGAGGTGGCACGGCTGCGCGCCGAGCTCGGCAGGCCCATGGGCACCCCTCCATCGGAGCGATTCGAGCCCGAGGCCCTCAACCATCGTCTCCGGCGCCAGGCCAGGCAGGATGCCAAAGCCCTGAGGCTTGCGATGAAAAAGGTTCGCCGCGCGAAACTCCGCGCCCGCGTGAGGCGCCTTTTCGGCAGGCCCTGATCAGGCGCGCCCAGCAACCGCTGTGCTGCGCGTCTGACCATCCCTACTCGACGATCAGCGCAGCGAGGCGTTGTCTTCTTCGGAGTGCGAGAGGTGCGTTAGCGTGGGACATGAAGACCTCCGGCAGGATGCGAGTGCGGTAAACCACATCCCGCCGGAGGTCTTCATCCAACTTGAGCGTTCACAACGTGGACATCACGTCTAGTCGTGGAGGATGTCGATGACGATCCGCTCCGGATCGTTGAAGACCTGGACGCGGTAGGGGTGCTCCTCATCGACGCCGACGAAGATCATGTGCATGCCCTCGAAGGGATAGTCGACGTGAACGTCCTCGACGACAGTCGCCTGGTTGAGCCCAGTGACGTTGATCCCCTCGGTGGCCTCGCCCTCGTCGGGATAGCGGACACCCGAGACTACGACGGTGAGGAACTTCTGTCCGGCCATATCGACCGGCAGGCCAGAGCCGTCCTGGATCGGCTCGTCCTCATAGGAGGCGGACCAGCTCAGCTCACCCTCGTCCTCGTCGTACTCGACGACGACGCGGTCATAGTTGCCATGCCCGCCCACTCGTGCCTCAATCGGGAGGAATTGGCCGAGAAGGTCGGGGAAGCTGTCGGACTGAGTCGGGTCCGTCGTCAGTCCCGATCCATCGATGGTGTCCGCGGGTGCGGATTCATCGTCGGTCGGGGCCGTGGTCTCGTCCTCTGTCTCCTCCGGGGTCGTCGGAGCGGCCGGAGTCGTCGTCTCAGACGTCGTGGCGGTGTCCGTCGGTTCGGTGGACGTTGGAGTCTCGTCCGTCGTCGACGTGCAGGCGGCGACGAGGCTCACCATCATTGCGGCGGCAAGTACACGTTTCATGACGCCAATCTACCGCCTGTCGGTCGGTGCGGGGAGGACCGTCGGGCCCTCGTTACTCGACTGCAACGCGCGATCACCGAACCGCGACGCCCAGAGCCCGGTCGAGATCCTCCCAGAGGTCCTCAATGTCCTCGATTCCGCAGGAGAGGCGCAGAAGATCCTCCGGGACCGTCTCCGCCTCGTCCGCGAACCGGCGGCGCCGCTCAAGGCTCGACTCGACACCGCCGAGCGATGTGGCCGGCAGCCAGAGACTCGTCGCCTCGACGAGACGATCGGCCGCCTCGCGGCCGCCCTTCGGGCGCAGCGTCAGCACGCCACAGCCCCTCGGGGCGCGCTCATGGTTGGGATGGTCGGGGAGAGAGGGATGGGCGACGGCCTCGACGAGCGGGTGGTCCGCCAGGCGCCGCGCGAGCTCGGCTGCGTTCGCGGTGATCCTCTCGAAGCGGAGGGAGAGGGTCCTCATGCCGCGCAGCGCCAGCCACGTTTCGAAGGGCCCGGCGACGGAGCCGGTGTGGGTGCGGTAGTCCCACATCGTCTGGTGGAGCTCCTCCGTGGCGGCGAGGGCCGCGCCGAGGATGACGTCGGAGTGGCCCGCGAGATACTTCGTGGCCGAATGGACGACGATGTCGGCCCCCATGCTGAGGGGCTGCTGGCCGAGCGGGGTGGCGAACGTGTTGTCGACGATGACGAGGGTGCCAGCCTCGTGCGCCGCGTCGGCGATGGTCGGGATGTCGGCGAGCTCGAGCATCGGGTTCGTCGGCGACTCCAGAAGGACGGCGCTGGCTCCCGGCAGGGCGGAGACGACCTCGTCAGTATTGGCGATGTCGACCGTGACAACCTCGCCGCCCTCCCGCTCGGCCATCTCCCGCGCGACGACGAGAGAGGCATGGTACGAGTGACGCGGGGCGACGATCCGGCCGGGGCGCGCCGCGTGGAGCGCTGTGGTGATGGCTGCCATGCCGGAGGAGTGGACGAGGGCGGGGAAGTCGGCGCCTTCAAGGGCGGCGAGGGTCTGCTCGAAGGGATTCCACGTCTCCGTGTCCCATCTCGCATAGATGTTCCCCGGCTCCGTCCCCGAGTTGCGGTACGTCGAGGAGAGAACGATGGGGGGATTGACCGGGCTGCCCTGAACTCTGTCGGGACGGCCGGACTGGGCGAGAATCGTAGCTGGCTTCGTCATGATTCCGACACTATCTTGATAGGCTCGAGCGGTGAAGAACGGTTCCACAACTCGCGTTGCCCTCATCTACGGAGGCCGCTCCGGCGAGCATCCGGTGTCCTGCATGACGGCCGGTTCGGTCATGGCCTCGATCGATCGCGATCGGTACGAGATCGTGCCCATCGGCATCCGCCGGGACGGCACGTGGGTGAGCGGCACGACCGACTCGGAGCTGCTCGGCACCGGCACGGCCGAGGTCGGTCCGGGCGAGCCCATCACCGTCTCGTACGGAACCGGAGAATTCTACGAGGGTGGGAAGAGCCTCGAGATCGATGTCGCATTCCCGCTCCTTCACGGGCCGTTCGGCGAGGACGGCACGATCCAAGGCCTGTTTGAGATGGCGGGGGTGAAGTACGTCGGATCGGGCGTCTTCTCGTCAGCCGCGGTCATGGACAAGCATTTCACGAAGATCATCCTTCAGGCCGCGGGCCTGCCCGTCGGTCCATGGGTGCTCGTGACGAGAAGCGGGTGGGAGAACAGCCGCGAGGAGCTCACCGACCAGATCGCGCAGCTGCGGATGCCGCTCTTCGTCAAGCCCACTCGTGCCGGATCCTCGCTCGGCATCTCCCGCATCGAGTCCCTCGACCAGCTCGACGAGGCGATCCGGGAGGCCCAGAAGCACGACCCGAAGGTCATCGTCGAGCAGGGCCTGGCGGGTCGTGAGGTTGAATGCGCGGTCCTGGGCGGCCGCGGCACCGAGCGTGCACGAGCCTCGACCGTCGGCGAGATCATCCTCAACAACCCGACCTCAGGCTTCTACGATTTCGAGTCGAAGTACGTCGAGACCGACGGTCTCGTCCTTCAGATCCCGGCGGAGATCCCCGAGGACGACATGGAGCGGCTGCGCACCATGGCTGTCGAGGCATTTGAGGCCGTGGACTGCGAGGGGATGGCACGCGTCGATTTCTTCTTCGACGGCGGTGACATCACGATCAACGAGATCAACACGATCCCCGGCTTCACCCCGTACTCGATGTACCCGCTGCTGTGGCAGAAGTCCGGCATGACCTATGCGGAGCTCATCGACGAACTGCTGACGCTCGCGCTCGAGCGTCAGACCGGCCTGCGCTAGCTGTACTGACCGGACAGGTTGGTTGAGGCAGTGCGATGACACGCGCTGACTTGTGACGTGAAGAGAGGGCCTTCCGCGATTGAGTGGGAGTTGCGAAACCAGCACTCCGAGGAAGGCCCTCCTTATGTCCCACGCTAATGCAGCCCTGACCCCTCGCGCCCGTTTGACCGTCGCCCGGCTCGTCGTCGACCAGCAGGTGCCGATTGCCGAGGTCGCGGCTCGGTTCCAATGCTCCTGGCCGACGGTCAAACGCTGGGCCGACCGCTACAGGTCTGGTGAGTCCATGCAGGACCGTTCCTCTCGCCCGAAGACCTCGCCCCACCAGACCCCGTTGAAGATCAGAAGACGAATCGTGAGCCTGCGGCTGCGGCTACGGGAAGGACCGGTCCAGCTGGCCGTCCGGGTCGGGCTGGCACCCTCGACCGTTCATCAGATCCTGCGCCACTGCCGACTGAACAGACTCGCTCACGTAGACCGCGCCACCGGGGAGCCGGTGCGCCGCTATGAACACCCCCACCCCGGCTCGATGATTCACGTCGATGTGAAAAAGCTCGGCAACATCCCCGACGGCGGCGGCTGGCGCTTCGTCGGTCGCCAACAGGGAGGCCGCAACCGCATAGCAACGCCGGACAAGGCCCGCAACCACCACCACAACCCGAAGATGGGCTACGCCTTCGTCCACACCGTCATCGATGACTACTCTCGCGTCGCCTACGCCGAAGTCCACAATGATGAAACCGCTCTCACTGCCGTCGGGGTGTTGGAGCGGGCCACAGCCTGGTTCAACACCCGAGGCGTCACCGTCGAAAGAGTGCTCTCCGACAACGGTCCGGCCTACCGCTCGATATTATGGCGCGAAACCTGCGCCAGGCTGAAGATCACAGCAAAACGGACCCGCCCGTACCGACCCCAGACCAACGGGAAGATCGAGCGCTTCCACCGTACCCTGGCAGACGGGTGGGGCTACGCCCGCTGCTACACCTCAGAAACCGAGCGACGCGACGCCCTACCAGGATGGCTGCATCACTATAATCATCACCGACCCCACACAGCCTGCGACAGGCTCGCCCCAATCACCCGCTTAACCAACCTCCCCGGACAGTACAGCTAGCTGTACAGCTAGCCCTGGTCGTCGAGCGCCAGCGGCGCGTCGACGAGTGCGAGGCATTCGCGGTCGGCCTCGACGAGTGCGAGCGCCGAGGAGAACTGGGCGAGGACATCGGTGACGGTACCGGCGCCCACGGCCTCCGTCGTGAGGACGATCTCGACGGTGGGCGTGCGCCCGTAGGACAGGAACGTCCACGTGCCGTCCCCACTGTTCGCCGGCACCCTCTCGTCGCCCGCGTCCAGGCTGAGCCAATCGATGCCGCCGACGGTGATGCAGCGGTCGGTCGACGGGCCGGGCTGGTCGAGGCCGCACCGGAAGGACGATCCATCCTGCCACGCTGTCGTCGACTGCGCGGTCGTTTTCGCACGTTCATAGCCGCCGATCTCACCGGGGGTTGCCATGAGCATCTGGGCGCACACGGGGTCGGAGGCATGGGGGGTGGAATCAAGGCCGATGGTCGGCGTGCAGGCCGCAAGGCCGAGGAGTGTAAGGATGCTGAGACGCTTCACACCCCTACTGTAGCCGGGGTCGATGGAGTCGCAGCCCGGTGAGAGAATGGCATCTATGAGCGAAGACGACCTTCTCACAGTGATCAGCCGGCATCTGCCCGCCTCGACGGCGACCGTCCCGACAGGCGACGACTGCGCCGTCCTCTCGCCCGCGGGGGATGTGGCGATCTCGACCGACATCCTCGTCGAAGGCGTCCACTTCCGTACGGACTGGTCGAGCGCCGAGGATGTCGGTTGGCGGTGCGTCATGCACAACGTGGCGGACGCGGCGGCGATGCGGGCCCGCCCCATGTCGCTCGTCGTCGCCATGGTCATCCCCGAGGGGCTCGCCACCGAGTGGGTCGAAGGCTTCTCGAAGGGGCTGCGCCAGGCCTGCGACCATATCGCCGACCAGACCGGTCCCATCGCCATCGATGGCGGCGACATGTCGAGGGGCCCAGCCATCATGGCCGCGGGGACCGTCGTGGGGGACATGGAAGGACGGGAGCCTGTCCTCCGGTCCGGTGCCCGGCCGGGCGACCTCCTCATCCACACCGGTAACCTCGGAGCCTCAGCCCATGGACTCGCTCTTCTCGAGGCCGGCGAGACCGGTTCTGAGGCCGACCTCTTCCGGCGGCCGGTGCCGCCCGTCGCCCTGGCGCTGTCCGTCCCCGCACGGGCGATGATGGACGTGTCGGACGGTCTCGTGCGCGATGCGAGGCGCATGGCCGCGGCATCTGGAGTCTCAATCGCGCTCGACTCGGATCGGGTGGCGGCCGCGGCAAGCCCGGGGGCCAGCCTGCATGAGGCCCTCACCGGGGGAGAGGACCACGGCTTCTTGGCGGCCCTGCCGCCGGGGGATGTTCCGGAGGGTTGGAGCATCGTCGGCTCCATTCACGCCGGCGCCGGTGTGACGGTGGATGGAGCCGATCTGGGTGAACTCGGCGGCTGGGATCACTTCACCGCATGACCGACAACGACTGAGCCCCCACCGTGGTGGGGGCTCAGGGCTGTTCAAAGGCTACTTCGTGTTGCGAACGATCCGCTCCGACTTGATGCAGTTCGTGCAGACGTTGAGTCGCTTGGGGGTACCCTCGACGAGCGCGCGGACGCGCTGAATGTTCGGGTTCCACCGGCGGTTGGTCCGCACGTGGGAGTGCGAGACGCTCTTGCCGAAGCCCGGGCCCTTGCCGCAGACGTCACATACTGAGGCCACGGTTCTCTCCTGATCTTCTCGCTGACAAGACGCCAGCGGCGTCTCCTGACATGCACACGGGGGTGCAACCTGTTCATATTAACCGAGCCCGGGTCGAAGCGCCAAGATACTGGCACTGCGGTAAACGTGGGATCCCACACTCTTCGCTCCGTGCGTGTCCCCGGGACACATGCAGGGTGGAGGAGATCGGCAGAGTCGGCCGCTAGTCTGGTCCGGGGAGGGATGATGAAAGCTGTAGCAACGGATGGGCGCACCCTGCTCGAGCGCCCGCTCGATCGGCTCGTCGGCGCGCGCACCGCCAAGGCGCTGGAGAAGCTCGACCTGCACACCGCCGGGGATCTGCTCCGCCACGCGCCCCGGCGCTACGTCCATCGCGGTGAGCTGGTTCCGCTCTCGAGGGCCGTCGAGGGCGAGAGCGTCACGGTCGTCGCCCACGTTCTCGGGACGAGCATGAGGCCGATGAATGCGAGGCGCGGTTTCCTCCTCAAGGTGACGATCTCGGACGGGCGGCACGACATGTCGCTCACATTCTTCGCGAAATCGCCGAGGCCGCTCGCGTTCCATGAGTCGAAACTCCAGCCGGGAACTCTCGCGACGTTCTCGGGCACCGTCTCCTCCTATCGGGGCGAGCTGCAGCTCACCCACCCCGAGTACCAGCTCCTCGAGGATGAGGGTGAGGTCGACGAGAAGGATATCGCCCGGCCGCTTCCCCTCTATCCTGCCGCCGTCAACGTCCCCACCTGGACGATCGAGAAGGCGGTCGGCTCCATCCTCGACCAGGTGGGGCCGGGCGACATCCCCGAGCCCCTGCCGGAACCGTTCCGCACGCAGCACGGACTGCTCGGCGCATTCGAGGCGCTCGTCGCCCTCCATCGGCCGCAGACCGACGCCGACTGGCAGCGGGGCCGTGAGCGGATGAAGTTCGAGGAGGCTCTCATCCTCCAGACAGTACTCGCCCAGCGCGGCCACGAGGCGACGGCGGTCGACTCCGAGCCCCGCCCCCGACGCTCCGCGGGGATCGCCGCCGAGTTCGACCGGCGTCTGCCCTTCGACCTGACCGAGGGCCAGGTGGCGGTGGGGGAGCAGATCTCGGCGGACCTGGCATCGACGAGGCCGATGAACAGGCTGCTCCAGGGCGACGTCGGCTCCGGCAAAACGATCGTTGCTCTGCGGGCGATGCTCCAGGTCGTCGACAGCGGAGGCCAGGCCGCCCTCCTCGCCCCGACAGAGGTCCTTGCCGAACAGCATCACCGCTCGATTCTCGCCATGCTCGGCGATCTCGCGGCCGGTGGGATGCTCGGGGGGTCCGACATCGGCACCCGCGTTGACCTGTTGACCGGCTCGCTCGGCGCCAAGGCCAAGCGGAGCGTCCTCGGCCGCCTCGCCGGCGGAGAGACGGGAATCATCGTCGGCACCCACGCCCTTATCTCCGACCACGTCCAGATCCCCTACCTATCCCTCGCGGTTGTCGACGAGCAGCACAGGTTCGGCGTCGACCAGCGGGACGCACTGCGGGCCAATGCCGGGGTCAATCTCCTCGTCATGACCGCCACCCCGATCCCGCGCACCCTCGCCATGACCGTATTCGGGGATCTTGAGGTCTCCGAGCTCACGGAAGTTCCTGCCGGCCGTCAGGAGGTATCGACGACAATCGTCCCCGCGGGAAGGCGGGCCTGGGTGGATCGGGTGTGGGAGCGTGTGGCGGAAGAGGTGGCCGATGGCGGCCGCGCCTTCATCGTCTGCCCCCGCATCAACCCCGATGATGAGGCCGCGGGCCTCGAGGCCTCCGACGAGGAGGCCAGGCCGCCGCTGTCGACCGTCGTTGAGACAGCACAGATGCTGCGCGACCACCCTGCGCTCGCCGGCATCGACGTCGGCATCCTGACGGGGCCGATGAGCGCCGAGGAGAAGAACAGCGCCATGGCGGCCCTCCAGTCGGGTGAGACTCCCGTTCTCGTGGCGACCACCGTGATCGAAGTCGGCGTCGACGTGCCGGACGCGACCATCATGGTCATCCTCGATGCGGATCGTTTCGGCCTCTCCCAGCTTCATCAGCTCCGCGGCCGCATCGGCCGCGGCACCCGCCCCGGCATCTGCCTCGCGCTGTCGTGGGCTCCCGAGGGCACGGTCGCCGACGAGCGACTGGCCGCCTTTGCGGCTACGAGGGATGGCTTCGCGCTCGCGGAGAAGGACCTTGAGCTGCGGCGGGAGGGTGATGTGCTCGGTGCGAGCCAGTCCGGTGTCCGCTCCCACCTGCGTCACCTGGAGATTCGGAAGGACGTGCGGATCATCGAGATGGTGAGAGACAATGCGGCCGCCTACATCGCCGAGGATCCCACGCTGCAGGAGTGGCCGGGGCTGAGAGCTGCCGTCGATGAGGCGCGCAGGATGACCGAGACCGACTACCTGGGGAGAAGCTGATGCTCCGCATCGTCGCTGGAACCGCCAAAGGCATGACCATCCGCGTGCCCAAATCCGCTCGCCCGACTCCTGATCTTGTGCGAGAGGCCCTTTTCTCGACCCTCGGTCATCGCGGCTACCTCGACGAGACCGACGTCCTCGACCTCTTTGCCGGGTCGGGCGCGTTCGGTCTCGAGGCGGCCTCGCGCGGCGTCCGCTCGGTGACGGCCGTCGATGTCGGCCGCGAAGCCGTGTCCGTCATGACCTCGAACGCGAAGAAGACGGGTCTCGATCTCCATATCGTCCAGTCGAAGGCGACGTCCTTCCTCGAGTCGAGCGCGGCCGACTACGACGTCATCTTCCTCGACCCTCCCTATGCGATGACGAACGACGAGCTGACTCCGGTGCTCGCCGCTGCAGTGCCGCACCTCGTCGACGACGGGGTGCTCCTCGTCGAGCGGGACAAGCATGCGGGGGAGCCGCCCTGGCCGGCAGGAATCGCGCTCGACGACCGGAGGATCTGGGGCGACACCGTCGTCTGGACAGCCCTTCACGCCGAGTATCGACGTAGTCTAAGGGCATGAGCATCGCCGTCTGCCCCGGATCGTTCGACCCCATCACGCTTGGACACGTCGATGTGGTCCGTCGCGCGCTGACCATGTTCGACCAGGTCATCGTCGGAGTCGCACAGAACGCGGACAAGAGGTACCTCTTCAGCCCGGCCGAGCGTCTCGCTCTCGCGCGGGCGTCCGTCGCGGACCTCCCGGGCGCGAGCGCGGAGCCGATCACGGGCCTGCTCGCCGACTACGTGAAATCGATCGGTGCCTCAGCCATCGTCAAGGGGCTGCGGGGATCCGCGGACTACGACAACGAGCATTCCATGGCGCTGCTCAACCGGCACCTGAGCGGTGTCGAGACCATCTTCATCATGGGCGATTCGGGCCTCGGCCACATCGCCTCATCTCTCGTCAAGGACGTGGCCTCGCACGGTGGGCGGATCGACGACCTCGTCCCCGTGCCCGTCGCGCAGGCGCTCACCCGAAAGGATAGGAATGACTGACTACGACGCAGACAGGGCCGAAGCGGGGGATTCCCTCATCGCCATCCTCGACGAGCTCATCGAGGTGGTCGCCTCTGCCAGGGGTGTTCCCATGTCGGCCTCAGCGATGATCAACAGGTCCGAGGTTCTCGACCTGCTCGAGACCGCCCGTGACATCGTTCCGGACCAGATCGAGGCGGCGGACACGATCATCGCCGAGGCATCCGAGGTCAAGGCCGAAGCACAGCGGCGTGCGAAGACCATCCTCGAGCGTGCGCACGATGATGCCGAGGAGACGATCGCACAGGCGCGGCGGAGGGCGGCGGAGCTCGTCTCCGAGCATGCCCTCACCCGGGCAGCCGAGGAGAACGCCGACCGGATCAGGCAGGAGGCCCGCCTGCAGGCGAGCAGGATGAACGCTGGCGCCGACCGCTACTCGGATGACTCTCTCGCCCACCTCCAGGGTGAACTCGAGTCCCTGCTCGCGAAGGTCCATGCCGGCCGCCAGGAGCTCTCCCGCAGGGAGGAGACCCGTGTCGCCTCCGAGCAGGCTGACGAGCACCGTGAGGAGCGCCGCCGCGACGAGGAGCGCGAGGAGACCGAGCCCGCGTATACCGAGGTCCGCTTCGAGGACCACGGTGACGAGGAATTCGAGCTCCCGTTCGAGGGGGCGTCTCGCGGCAACGCCTGACGCGCGTGAGCGGACTCGCTTGAGTGCGGCTCGCGACTGGACCACACTTGAAGGAGCTCCGCGTTCGGCGGGCTCACCGACTCACACAGGAGACATCAATGTCTGATGCGTTCCGCATCTCCCTCACCGACCTTCGCCGTCAGGAGGGATCGCTGCTCGAGCTGCACCGCTCGATTCCCGCGCCCGACACGTTCGCGACCGCCCTCGTGCGCACGATCGGCGACATCACCGTCGACGGCGCCCTGCAGTCGGTCTCCGAAGGAGTCCTCATCACCGGCACCGTCGAGTGCACGACGGTGGCAGAATGCGCGCGGTGCCTCATCGAGGTCGAGGAGGACGTGAACCTCGATGTGACGGAGCTGTACTTCTATCAGGACCGCGCCAAGGCGCTGCAGGAGTCCGGCGACGAGGAGGCGGAGGAGGTCCCCCTCATCGAGAACGATTCGATCGACATCGAGGGTCTCCTGCGGGACGCCATCGTCGGGCAGATGTCATTCATTCCCCTCTGCAGTGAGGATTGTGCGGGGCTGTGCAGCGTGTGTGGCGAGCGGCTCGCCGACCTGCCGGATGACCACGCGCACGAGAAGGATCCGAGTGAGATGACGGCGCTCGACGAGCTGCGTGCGAAGCTGGCGGCCGAAGAGCAGGGGAAGTGAGCCGGTCCAAGGGACGCCGCAAGGTCAACCCGCCGGCGAGGACCGACCGGGAGGTCCTGCTCGCCGCGTGGGGCGTCGAGGTCGAGCCGCAGCTGCTCGATCTCGCCCTCACCCATCGGTCCTGGGCGTTCGAGAACGGCGGAGTCCCAACGAACGAGCGTCTTGAACTCCTGGGGGATGCCGTCCTGTCGATCATCGTCACCGATCGCATCTTCCACGACTATCCCGACAAGTCAGAGGCCGACCTCGTCCCCATTCGCGCCGCCGCCGTGTCGGAGGCGCCCCTCGCCGCCATCGCCAAGGAGATCGGGCTGGATGAGTTCATTCTGCTCGGCAACGGCGAGCTCGTGACCGGCGGTCGGGACAAGTCCTCGATCCTCTCCGATGCCCTCGAAGCCCTCATCGGCGCCACCTACCTCACGGTCGGGCTCGACAGGACGCGCGGCGTCGTCGAGCGCCTGACAACTCCCTTCATCGTCGAGGCGACGAAGGCGGGACCCGCGCTTGACTGGAAGACGTCGATCCAGATGGTGGCGAACGCCGGAGGGCTCGGTGATGTCACGTACACGATTGAGGCGTCCGGACCGGATCATGCCCGGCGTTTCGTCGCGACCGCGGTCGTCAACGGCCGGGACTGGGGCAGCGGCAGGGGAACGTCGCGTGCGAAGGCTGAGATGGCGGCGGCGGAGGCCGCCTATGAGGAGCTGAAGAGAGCGGTGGATGCCTGAACTGCCCGAGGTCGAGACCGTTCGCGAGGGTCTCGAGAGGCTGCTGAAGGGTGAGAGGATCGATGACATCGCGGTCTATCACCCGCGTGCCGTCCAGCGCTCCGAAGGCGACGTCGCCGGACTTGCCGTCTTCGGCGGCCGCACCGTCGAGGCGGTGGTCCGCCGCGGAAAGTTCCTCTGGTTCGAGATGGAGGGGATCGCCCTCAACTTTCACCTCGGCATGTCGGGACAGCTTCTGGTGAGTGAGCCGGGTGCCCCGGCCCCCGACCACCCGCACCTGCGCGCCCGCATCATGTTCAAGGACGGCAGCGTCCTGCGCTTCCTCGACCAGCGCACCTTCGGCTACCTGCAGCGCTCCTCCCTCACCGAGGTCTCCGACGGCCGTCCAGCGGGTCAGGGTACTGAGTCCCCCTTCATCCCGGTGCCGGTCGCCCACATTGCGCGAGATGTCCTTGATCCATGGGTCGAGGTCGGTGACATCGCGCGGCGGACGAGGAGGAGGCGCACCGAGATCAAACGGGCCATGCTTGATCAAACGCTCGCCTCCGGCATGGGCAACATCTACTGTGATGAGGCGCTCTACCGGGCGAAGATCAACCCCAGACGAAAGACCAACGGGCTGTCCTACCAGCGTATCGAGGCGCTCTGGCATCACTCGAAGGACGTTCTCCGGGAGGCGCTCGAACAGGGCGGCACGACGTTCGATGCGCTCTACGTCAACGTCAACGGCGCATCCGGCTACTTCTCCCGATCCCTCCAGGCCTATGGGCAGGGCGGCAAGCCGTGTGGCAGGTGCGGGGCGACAATGACGCGTATCCAGTTCATGAATCGGTCGTCGACGTTCTGCCCGATCTGCCAGCCATTCAGTGGTGGATCCTCGTCGCGATTGTGACGAGCAGCCGACTGCCCGTGGGAGGCGTGCCGATGCGAAGACGGGACGCGAGAGCCTCCGGCCGCCGAGACGGGAGCCGGAGGCTCTAGACGTCACACGGCTACTGGCAGAGCTCCATCAGCGCGGTATATGACTCGCTCATCTCTTCAAGGGCGGTGGTGTACTCGCCCATGGCACCCATGTCCTCATCCACGAAGACCTTCTGGATTGCGTCGCGAACGGAGGCAATATCGGCCTGAGCAGTTGTCGCTGCGGCCTTGACCTCAGGGTTCACCGTGTCAGTGGCGATCTCTTCGAAGCCGTTGGCGAGGTCGCTCCACATGTTCACGGCCGTCTGCGGATCTGAGGCCGAACTCTGTGCGGACTCGAGCATGGCATTATTCGCCTCGGACATAGGTCCAATCATCGCGAGACATGCCTCGTCCGCCGTCTGCCCAGAGGCTTCAGGCTGCTCGGATGTCTCGGTCTCCTCGGGAGCCTCAGTCTCTGATGCGGACGACTCAACGGATGTGGTGTCCTCGGGAGTAGAATCATCAGAGCAGGCAGACATAGTGAACGCGATGAACGATGCGGCCATCAGGCCGACGATCTTGCGAATCTTCATTGACGCACCTTTCATAGGAGTGCAGGTTCGACATTGATTCTGCAACTCAACTCTTGTGGAGGAGTCAAAAAGCTCCGACTGCCACTAAGAGACAGTAAACAGTCTAAATCATTGCCAGGGCGCAGATGTCGTTTCTGCCGCAGGAAACCGCTACCGGCGGTGCAGGCGAAGGTCCGGGATGCGGCAGGTGCGGGGCGACAATGACGCGTATCCAGTTCATGAATCGGTCGTCGACGTTCTGCCCAATCTGCCAGCCGTTCATCGGTCGATGAGCCACGAGCCACACGCGATCCTGACCGGCCAGTGACGAGCCGCAGAAACTGGGACAATTCCACCAATGAAACCGTATCGTCGGGGATATGGCTCTGGGATAGAATCGACTCATGAGCGAAGTCAAGGAAGATATCAACGTGATGATCATCGACGACCACGAAGTGGTTCGTCGCGGGATCTCAGAGGTGGTCGAGCGCGCCGACGGTCTGTCCGTCGTCGCCGAAGCAGGCTCCGTCGAGGAGGCTGTCAACCGCGCCAGGATTGTGCGCCCCGATGTCGCCCTCGTCGATCTTCGCCTGCCCGACGGCACCGGGATCGACATCATCAACCGGCTTGCCGTCGAAGCACCCTCGGTGCGCCCGATCGTCCTCACGTCGTTCGACGATGATGATGCGCTTGATGAGGCCCTTCAGGCCGGCGCGAAGGCGTACCTGCTCAAGTCCGTTCGGGGCGCCGAGATCACTGAGGTGATCAAGGCGGTCGCCGCCGGTCGTGTCCTTCTCGACGAGCGGACTCTCACGCGTCGCCGCGCGGACCACGATGACCCGACTGCGGATCTCACCCCCTCCGAGCGCAAGGTGCTCGACCTCATCGGTGACGGGCTGTCGAACCGTGAGATCGGTGAGCGCCTCGGCGTCGCCGAGAAGACCGTGAAGAACCACATCACGTCGCTCCTGTCGAAGATGGGTCTTCAGCGCCGCACCCAGGTCGCCGCCTGGGTGGCAGGTCAGCGCGCAGCCGGATGGCGCGCCCAGAACTGATTGACTTGACCGCTCATCCCCGGGGCACTGCCCCGGGGATTGGTCTATCCGAGCTCAGTCGAGCTCAGCCGAGCGGAGCCCACCATTGAACAACCGACCCGTGCTGCTCGCCACGGGCGAGCTCGAATCCGCCGCCGTGGCGGCGGGCGCGTGCCGCCAGGTTCGCGAGCCCCGAGCGTCGAGCGCGCGAGGGGGAGAGACCGACTCCGTCATCGGAGACGATGATGCGGACCTCTTTCTCATCGACGCTGACCGTCACACCGACGGAGGATGCCTTCGCGTGGCGCGCCGCGTTCGACAGACCCTCGCGGACGACGGCGACGATGTCATCGGCGATGTCAGCGCCGATGAGGTTGTCGATCTCGGCGACAGTCTCATTATCGGCGTCGGAGGGAATGGCCTGCCCGTGGAGGGTGATGACGAAGGATGGCGCGAAGCCGAGTGACGTGCGCGCAAGTGAGGCCTCGCGACGCAGCCGCTCGACGACGACAACGTTCGCATCCGGCTCCCGGAGCCGGTGGACGATGTGGCGGATCTCTTTGACGGACTCGTCGACGGATTCGATTGCCTGGTTGAGCAGACCGATGACATCCGGCGGGCCGTTCTTTGACTCGAGGTCCTCCCGGATCGCGGTGATCTGCATACCGGTTGCGAACAGCTGCTGGATGGCGAGATCATGCAGGTCACGGCCGATCTTGGCCCGCTCATCGATCTGGGCCGCGACGTCCTGCGCATGCCGTGCCGAGGCGAGCTCGAGGGCGAGGGCGGCCTGCTTGGAGACGGACTCCGCCATCGCAAGGTCAGCCAAGTCGAACTCGGGCTGGCTGCGCGAGCGCAGGAGGATGATGACACCGGCGCCGACACCCTGAACCATCATCGGCGCATACAGCGCGGGGCCGTACCCGCGCAGAGCCGGAATCCTCATAGTCCGCGTCCTCGTCATCGAATCGACGACGACCCCGCTTCCTTCGCGGATGACGGTCTGGGCGCGGCCCTCGGGCGGGAATTCGAGCCCGATCATGTTCTCGGCCTCATAGCCGTCCGCGATCTCGCAGACCCAGGCGTCGCCGACTGACGGCAGGACGATGAGGGCGGTGCATGACTTGGAGACGACCCTCATCTTCTTCGCGATGAGCTCGAGCGCCTCCTCCTCGTCGGTTCCCTCAAGAAGAGCAGTCGTGATCGCCTGAGAGACGGCGATCCACGCCGCACGGTCCTCGGACTCGGCGTAGAGGCGGGAGTTCTGGACGGCGATGGCGGCGGCGTTCGCGAGCATCACCATGTTTGCGGCGTCGTCATCATCGAAACCGCCCTTCTTGTCGGCGAGGTAGAGCCTGCCGTAGACCTGTTCCTGGATGCGCACCGGCACACCAAGGAAGTTCTTCATGCGCGGGTGCTGCTCGGGCCAGCCCTGGAACGCAGGGTGGGATGCGAGGTCGTTGATGATGAGGGGGGCATTGACAGGGATCTCGGCGAACACCCCGCTCCCATGCGGCGGGTGGGGGAGCCGCTCGGCCTCGCTGACCTCCATCCCCGAGAAGTGGAAGGCCACGGTCTCGCCGCGCGAGCCGAGGATGCCGAGTGCGGCATACTTCGCGCTCGTCAGCCGGCGCGCCGTTTCAACGAATTCTTGAAGAGCCTCGGTGAGGTCAAGACGGGAGGTGAGGGCGAGCGCAGAGTCGAACAGGCCGGAGACGCTGTCGGGTGCGGTCGGGATGTGGTACCCGATCGGATCTGTCATCGCGCCTCCTGCACCGCCCATCTGAAGCTGGGACTATGTTCCATGAGTTCATCATAGGCGCCGATCTCCACTCCATCATCGCCGAGGTGGACGATGACGTCGGTCTGCTCGAGTCCGGTGAGTCGGTGGGTGACGACGATGATGCCGAGATCGGAGGCGTAGAGCTCGCCGAGGAGGCGGTCGGCGGTCTCGGGATCCAGGTGTTCGCCGGGCTCATCGAGGGCGATGATCGGGGCGTGGGAGGCGTGGGCGCGCGCGAGGAGAAGTCGGCGACGCTCGCCCCCGGAGATGGTCGTGGCATTCTGGCCCAGCATCGTCCCCAGACCGTCGGGGAGGCGGGCGAGCCAGTCGCCCAGCCCCGCTCGGTCGAGCGCGTCGCGCGCCTCATCCTCCGTCAGATCCCTGCGCACGACTCGCAGATTCTCCATGACGGTGGTCTGGAAGATGTGGGAGTCCTCGGCGATGAGGATGAGGGCCCGTGAGATCGACTCCCGGTCGAGGGTCGAGAGGTCCGCTCCGCCGAGTGTGGCACTGCCGCCGTGCGGCTCGATGAGACCGGCGAGCGTGGTGAGCAGGGTCGACTTGCCGATGCCAGACGCTCCGACGATCGCAATCTTCGAGGCCGGTTGCACTGTGAGGGTGAACGGCCCTGCCACATCCGGTCCACCCGGCCACCCGACGACGAGGTCGCGTGCCTCGATGACAGGCTCGAGGCCGGTCTCGTGTCGCTTCTCCTCCGTCCCCTTCTCTCCGATGAGATCGACGATTCGCACGGCAGCCTGCCCGGACTGGACGAGTTGAAGGGCTGCCGGACCGAGTGCCGCCGTGCCCTCGAATGCGGCGAGTGGAACGAGGACGCAGACGGCGAGCTCGATCCCGTTGAGCAGTCCGGCGTCGAGCTGGCCGATGCCGATGATGATCGCTGCGAGCACCGCGAGGGCGAGAGCCATCGTGTCGATCGCGGCCGCCCACGCAAGGGGCTTCGCGGCGCGGTCACGGTGGGCGTGGATGCGTGATTCGGTGCGTCGCACGGCCACCTCCATCTCCCCCAGGCGTCCTGAGATGCGAAGCTCGCCCGCACCCTCGAGAAGGGCGAGCGAGAGTGCGGAGAGCTCCGCCTCGTCGTCGATCCGGCGCTGTTCTGCGCGCCGGGCGCCCAATCCCGAGACGAACGGTCCGAGCACGCCGGAGATGAGGAGGCAGATGACGAGGGCGATAGCGATGGCGGGGGAGAGGAACCAGACGATCCCGACCGAGACGAAGGCACTGACGAAGGCGACGCAGGCGGGGAGGATCGCTTTGACGACCGTGTCGCCGATCGTGTCGACGTCCGCACCGGTCCGCGCGAGCAGGTCTCCGCGCCGGATGCCGGCCACGCGCGAGGCCGAGGACTCGGCAAGTGCGGCATAGATATTGGTCCGCAATCTGCCCATGCCGGCAAGCGCCACCCGGTGGGAGGCGAGTCGCTCGAGGTACCGGAAGACAGCCTTGCCGATGCCGAACATGCGCACCGACGTGGCCGCGATCGACAGCTCGAGGACCGGCGGCATCTGCGACGCGCGGGCGATGAGCCACGCCGATACCGCCGACAGGGCGATCGCACTGCCGAGCCCCATCGACCCGAAGAGGACGGACAGGGCGAACCGGCCTCTGCTGAGCTCGAGCGCGGCCAGGCAGCGGCGCAGTGCCACCCGCTCCTTCTTGGCGAGGATCATCCGTCCACCTCCACTGCACTCACGGTGATGACCTCATCGGCGATCTCGAGGAGAGTCTGCCGGTGGGCGATGATGAGGACGGTCTGTCCGTTCGCCTTCGCGGCGCGGACAGCGGCGACGACAGTGCTCTCTGACGCTGCGTCCAGGTGCGCTGTCGGCTCGTCGAGCACGAGGAGCGGGCGGCGCTCCCGCAGCGCGCGGGTGAGAGCGAGCCGCTGGCGCTGACCGAGCGACAGCCCCACGCCACCCTGGCCGATCTTCGTCTGCCAGCCGTGCGGAAGCTCATCGATCACCTCGTCGAAGCCGGACAGGCGCGCCGCGACGTCGTCGATGCCTCCGACGTTGTCAGCCACGGTGCCGGGCACGAGCACGGGACGCTGGGGAACCCACGTGATCTGGGAGCGCCACGATTCCGGATCGATGTCGCCGACCGGAATGCCGTCCGCGGTCACGGACCCGTCCGTCGGCTCGAGCAGGCCGAGCAGGACCGCCACGGTCGTCGACTTCCCGGAACCCGATGGCCCCGCGAGAGCGGTGATCTGACCGTGTCGGATGACGCCGCTGAGACCGGCGGGGGCGACGATGCCGCGCCCCTCGGCCGCCACGGAGAGGTGATCAATGCTGATATCGGTGCGGCTGAGATCAGGGCTTGGCAGGGTGCCCTTCTCGGGTATCGGTGTCTCGATGATATCGATCGCCTCCTGGGCTGCAGCGAGGCCGTCTGTCGACGCATGGAACTGGGATCCCACCTCGCGCAGCGGCTTGAACAGCTCGGGCGTGAGCATGATGATGATGAGCCCTGTCGTCAGATCGAGGTGACCGTAGACCATGCGAAAGCCGACCTCGACCGCGACGAGGGCCGTTGACAGAGTCGCCAGGAATTCGAGCACGGAGCCCGAGAGGAAGGCCACCCGCAGCGCCGCCATCGTCGTCGACGTGTAGCTCGTCCCGAGGGAATCGACACGCGTGACCGGGCCCCGCTCGCGGCCGAGGGCCTTGAGGGTCGGAAGCCCGGCGATGAGGTCGAGGACCTGGTCGCCCAGGCTCTCCATCGCGGCCAGCTTCCTCTTCGACGTCGACTCCGTCATTTTCCCGATGAGGATCATGAAGACGGGGATGACGGGGATACAGAAGACGATGATGAGGGCCGAGGGCCAGTCGAGCAGGAGGACGACGACGAGCGAGGCCGGGGTGACGGTCGCCGTCAGGAGCAGTTGGGGGAGGTACTTGACGAAGTACGGCTCCAGATCCTCCAGTCCCCGGGTCGTGAACGTCACGATGGAGGAGGCACGTGTCGCCAGCCAGCGGGGGCCGAGTTCGCCCGCACGGCGTAGGACGCTGCCGCGCAGCTCGGAGATCGTCGCCAGGGCGGCACGATGGCCGAATGACTCCTGGACCCACGTGACCGCCATTCGTCCGAGGAATACGAGGGCGAGCGATCCGACGAAGGGGAGCGAATCCGCCGCGTCGGCGCTTCCGTCGATGATGGGGGAGATCGCGTAGGAGATGAGGAAGCACTGGGCGATGATGAGAGCCGCTGAGAGGATCCCTGTCACGGTCACGAGGAGGACATACCGTCGGGCGGGGGCGGCGTGCGAGAGGAGTCTGGGGTCCAGAGGCTTCACGGAACTCACTTAGATTCGACGAGGGCGCGGCCGATATGACCGCGCCCTCCTGGATGGTCAGCGCCTATTGTCGTCCATTACCCTGCTGAGGCCGGCCGCCGTGTCGGGGATGTCGTCGACGGAGATCCGCTTGGCGAACACCTTGTAGGACCAGGCCGAGTAGCCGATGACGATGGGGACGAAGATGAGCGCCGCCACGAGCATGATGATCTGCGTCGGGCCGGTCGCCGTTGCCTGCTCGATCGACAGTGAGTAGGCCTCGTTGATCGACGACCGCATGACGTACGGGAACATTGCGGTGAAGATGAACGCGACCGCGGCGGCGATGCCGACGAAGTTCGCGATGAACGCGCGCAGCTCGTCGCCCCGCTGTGCGAAGACGGCCGCACCGACGAGGCAGAGCGCGGCGATGATCAGGGGAATCCAGGACCACATGCTCGTCGCGTAGACGAGCTGTGCCCACAGCGCCCACGCACCGGTGATGACGAGGGAGACGAGGGACAGGCGTGCGGCGTACTTCTCGGCGCGCACCTGCAGCTCGCCCGCTGTCTTGAGCGCGAGGAAGATCGCGCCGTGCGAGAGGAAGAGTGAGAGCGTGACGAGGCCGCCGACGATCGTGAAAGGAGTGAGGAGCGAGAAGAATCCGCCGGTCAGGTGGTGGGTGAACGAGGCCGCCTCAGCGACCGTCGCCGACTCGATCTCGTTCGCCGACACCGTCTCGAAGGTCTGGGTCGCGGCGTCGGTGATCCGCAGAACCTCGATCTCCATGCCCTGGACGAGGTTGGCGAAGGCGACGCCCCACAGGATGGACACGCCCCAGGCCGAGGTCGTGTGGATGCCGTCCCAGCGCCGGCGCCAGCGCTCGTCGTTGATCTTGCCGCGCCACTCGAGGGCGGTGATCCGCACGATGAGGAGGACGAGGATGAGGAAGAGCGCGAGGTACATGCCTGAGAACATCGTCGCGTACCACTCGGGGAACGCTGCGAAGGTGGCACCTCCGGCGGTCAGAAGCCAGACCTCGTTGCCATCCCAGTGCGGGCCGATGGTGTTGAGCGAGACGCGCCGCTCCTTCGGGTTGCGGGACAGTCGGGTGAACAGCATGCCGACGCCGAAATCGAAACCTTCGAGCGTGAGGTATCCGGTCCAGAGGACACCGATGAGGACGAACCAGACGTAGGGGAGGAATTCCATGTCATCTCTCCTTAGTAGACGAAGCTCAGGGGCTGGTTCTCATCGTCGGGCTGTGGAGCCTCGCCGCCGGTGAGATTGATTCCCTCATACGTGTAACGGCGGACGAGGAGGAACCAGACGATGCCGAGCATGAGATAGAGGACCGTGAATCCGATGAGCGTGCCGAGGACCATGCCCGGGCTCGTCACCTGGGACACACCCCAGTCGGTCAACAGCATGACCCTGTCGACGCCGGTCGCAGTCGGCTGGTCGAGGTTCTCGAGGTTGGGCGCGACAACCCATGGCTGGCGGCCCATCTCCGTGAAGATCCACCCGAAGTTGGAGGCGATGAACGGCGTCGGGATGGTGAGGATCGCGAACGTCGCCCAGCGGTCGGACACCCACATCCTGTTCTCCCGCGTCTTCCACAGCGTGGCGAGCGCGAGAATGACGGGGAAGGCCATGAAGCCGATCATGCCGCGGAACGAGTAGTAGGTGACGAAGAGATTGGGGCGGTAGTCGTAGTCCTCGCCGTGCAGCTCCGCGAACTGCTCCTGGTAGAACTCCTGCACCTCTGCCACTCCGGCGACCTCGGACTCAGGGCCGGTGAAGTGGTTCGTTGCCATGAAGGACGTGACGAAGGGGATGTCGAGGATGCGGAGGACATTCTCGCAGTCGTTGGTGAAGTCGCCGATGGCGATGAGCGACAGTGGTGCGCCCTCCTCCGTGTGGCATTGGGCCTCCGCGGATGCCATCTTCATCGGCTGCTGGGCGTAGACGAGCTGACCCTGCCAGTGGCCGCTCAGACCGACGAGCCCGGCCGAGATGAGGATGGTGACGGCGCCGAAGCGGGCGGCCGAGCGCCACATCTCCGGCTGACCCTCGATGCTGCGCCGCGTCGAGCGGACCATCCACCACACGGCGATGCCGGCCACGACCGTGCCGGCGACCATGAAGGAGGCTGTGATGACGTGGGAGATCGCCGCCAGCGCCTTGACGTTCGTGAGGACCTCGAGGAACCCGCCGACGCCGTCCAGCTCGGCGCGGCCCGTCTCCTCGTTGTAGATCGCGCCGACCGGGTGCTGCATGAACGAGTTCGCGGCGAGGATGAAGTAGGCGGACAGGTTGACGCCAATGGCGACGAGCCAGATGCACAGGGTATTGAGCTTCGCGCTCATTCGGCCGCGGCCGAAGACCCAGAGGCCGAGGAAGGTCGACTCGAGGAAGAACGCGAGCAGCGCCTCAAAGGCCAGGGGAGCGCCGAAGATGTCCCCGACGAAGCGG
Source organism: Flaviflexus salsibiostraticola (assembly GCF_003952265.1). Classification (NCBI taxonomy): domain Bacteria; kingdom Bacillati; phylum Actinomycetota; class Actinomycetes; order Actinomycetales; family Actinomycetaceae; genus Flaviflexus; species Flaviflexus salsibiostraticola. Next base: position 849,990 of record NZ_CP034438.1, on the reverse strand, counting down.
GAGTACTCGGACCAGTTCATGCCGAACTGGAATTCCTGAACGATGCCCGTGGCGACGCCGAGGGCGAAGTTGATGATGAGGATCTTGCCGAAGAACTCGGCCAGTCTCATCCACTTCTCCTCGCCCGACCGCAGCCACTTCGTCTGCATGATCGCCACGAGGGGAGCCAGCCCGATCGTCAGCGGGACGAGAATGAAATGATAGACGGTCGTGATGCCGAACTGCCATCGCGCGAGGTCGAGAGCCTCCATCTACGGTCCCCTTCTAAAGTGGTAGAGATTTGGTCCTAATTTTCGCTGGGAGCCGACTGGGAGACCTGGGACCAAGGTCCCTCTTTCAGTCACAGTGTCCAAAAAATTAACCTCATTATTCGCCGACGGCTCATTCCCGGAATCCGGCCACCGACGGCTTCTGGTGCCACTCCCGCCGCGCCGCCGAATGGGGCGGGCGCATGGTCGCGGGGCGGGCGAACTGCCATCGTCCGAGCGTGTGCTGGAACTCGGGGAGCACTCGTTCTGCCAAAGTGTGAGAGAATCGTGAGAGGCCGCGCGAGCACGGAGCGCGGGGCCGCCGTCACCACGTGCTGAGCGCCGCCGTCCGGGTGTGCTGCCGAGCGGGTGATGTCACAGGCTTCCGCCGTTACATCGGCGATTACGTGGGAAGGCTTCCGTGCCGTCTTTCCGGACAGGAGTCCCAATGGCCGAAGAACAGGCCGATAACGCGTCAGAACCGACCAGGGTGGCGATGCCCGCCACCTACCTTCTCTTCCAGGAGCCCGACCCGACGAGGGTCGTTCGGCGCCCGGTCAAGAAGCAGGAGGATCGCGACAGCCGCCGCGACGTCGATAACCGCGATGATGATCGGCGCGATGACGATCGCCGCACCGACGATCGACGCGAGGACGATGAGGAGCGCAAGCCGCGCAGGCGAGGCTCTCGTGGGCGCGGCAAGGCTGCCGATCAGACTGATCAGCCCGATGAGAGCCCGAAGACGGAGCAGGGCGGCGACGACGAGACCCCGACCCGGACCCGGTCGAGACAGTCGCAGCCGCGCAGGGCCGAGCGTTCGGGAGACGATGAGCAGACCGTTTCGCAGGCCGAGGACTCTGAGGATGATGAGTCCTCATCTGGGACGGTCACCCGTCGTCGCCGCCGCCGCCGCTCAACCTCCTCCGAGGAGGTGACGGCGCTCAAGGGCTCCACCCGCCTCGAGGCGAAGCGTCAGCGACGCAGGGATGGCCGCGAAGCCGGCCGTCGCAGGCAGTCGATCACCGAGTCCGAGTTCCTCGCACGCCGCGAGGCCGTCGCCCGCACGATGCTGGTGCGTGAGCAGGATGGGCTCAATCAGATCGCCGTCCTCGAGGATGACATTCTTGTTGAGCACTACGTCGCCCGCCACACCCAGGTGTCGATGGTCGGCAACGTCTACCTCGGACGGGTGCAGAACGTTCTGCCGTCGATGGAGGCCGCCTTCGTCGATATCGGCAAGGGCCGCAATGCTGTTCTCTACGCGGGTGAGGTCAACTGGGAGGCCGCCGGTCTCGAGGGTAAGCCGCGCCGGATCGAATCTGCCCTGAAGTCGGGAGAGACGGTCCTCGTCCAGGTCACGAAGGATCCGATCGGCCACAAGGGTGCGCGCCTCACCGCGCAGATCACCCTCGCCGGACGCCACCTTGTCCTCGTGCCATCGGGCGCCATGACCGGCATCTCCCGCAAGCTTCCGGATCGTGAGCGCCAGCGGCTGAAGAAGCTCCTCAAGGAGATCGTCCCCGCCGAGCACGGCGTCATCGTCCGCACGGCCGCCGAGGGCGCGACAGAGGATCAGCTGCGCAAGGACGTCGAGCGCCTCACCAAGAAGTGGGACGAGATCCAGGCCAAGGTCACGTCTGCCAAGAGCGCTCCCGTTCTCCTCAAGGGCGAGCCCGAGCTCGCAGTCCGCGTCGTCCGCGACGTGTTCAACGAGGACTTCGAATCCCTCCACATCCAGGGGACGAACACGTACAAGACGATCTCCGAGTACGTCCACGAGCTCTCCCCCGAGCTCGACGACCGGGTCCACAAGTGGGTCCAGAACAAGGACATCTTCTCGGAGGCACGTGTCGACGAGCAGCTGGCGAAGGCGATGGACCGCAAGGTCTACCTGCCCTCCGGCGGCTCACTTGTCATTGACCGCACCGAGGCCATGACCGTCGTCGACGTCAACACGGGCCGGTTCACAGGTTCGGGCGGCACGCTCGAGGAGACGGTGACGAAGAACAACCTCGAGGCCGCCGAGGAGATCGTCCGACAGCTGCGCCTTCGCGACATCGGCGGCATCATCGTCATCGACTTCATCGACATGGTCCTCGAGTCGAATCGCGACCTCGTGCTGCGCAGGCTGATCGAGTGCCTGGGACGGGATCGCACCCGTCATCAGGTCGCCGAGGTCACCTCGCTCGGCCTCGTGCAGATGACCCGCAAGCGAGTCGGTCAGGGCCTCACAGAGGCGTTCTCCTCGACCTGTGAGCACTGCAGCGGCCGCGGATACCTCATCCACTCCCATCCGGTCGAGAAGGGCGATTCCGCTCCCAAGCAGACGAAGCCCGCACGCCAGGCGGCAGCGCCCGCTCCCGAACCCGACGAGGACGACTCGAAGCGCGAGGAGGTCAAGTCGGCCCTCGCGTCGATCGCCGCCGCTGCGCAGCATCATCGCGATGAGGAGATCGAGGAGAAGCCCGCTCCCAAGCGGGGGTCGAGGCAGAACCGTCGAGGCGACGGCCGCCAGTCCGCACAGAAGAAGGCCGGCTCTGCGACCGAGGACGCGGCTCCGACCAAGAAGGCCGGCTCTGCGACTGAGGGCGCGGCTCCGACCAAGAAGGCTGAGGCGGCGGCTGAGGTCGAGGCGCCGACGAAGAAGGCTGTTCAGTCCGGCAGGGTGAGCGGCAGGATCACGCCGGGCACGTCCGCAGAGCCTTCCGCCGCGAAGGTGGAGAGGGTGGAACCTGCCCCTGCTCCGGTGCAGGAGCGGAAGTCGCGGCGCGTCGCGTCCTCAGGCACCATCGTCACAAAGACCTCGGGCAGCGCCATCATCGTCGCACCGAAGTCGGAGACGCCGGTGAAGAAGGCCGAGCCGAAGCGTGCGCCCGTCCAGCAGCCGAAGCCGGTCGAGGTCAAGCCGGAGGATGATGCCCGGAAGACCCGCAGGGCGGTTTCGTCCGGCACGATCATCCCGAAGGCCAGCACGGCCCCCGGCATCATGACCTTCCCGGTCAAGTAGTGCTGAAAACCACAGCGTCTATGCCTGTCATGCGCGGTCTGGGGCTTGGTTCGCCCGGCCCCGATCGCGTACGATAGGACGTCGGTGCCCGACCTGGGCACGAGACTTTTTGTCCGCATACGTCAACCAGAGATGAGCAACAACGTGGCTTACGCGATTGTCAAAGCTGGCGGCCGCCAGGAAAAGGTGTCCGTCGGCTCCATTGTCGTCATGAACAGGATCGAGGGCGAGGCCGGTGACAAGGTCGAGCTCGAGCCGATTCTGCTTGTCGATGGCGATAAGGTCACTACGTTTGCGGACGGGATCTCCGCGACCGTGACCGGCGAGATCATCCGCGCCGAGCGGGGCCCGAAGATCGACATCATCAAGTACAAGAACAAGACCGGATACCGTAAGCGCATGGGCCACCGCCAGCAGCTCACCCGTGTCAAGATCACGTCGATCGCCTAGAGAATCATAGGAGCTGAACCATGGCAACCAAGAAGGGTGCTTCCTCAACCCGTAACGGCCGCGACTCGAATGCACAGCGCCTCGGCGTGAAGCGCTTCGGCGGCCAGCTCGTCAGCGCGGGCGAGATCCTCGTCCGTCAGCGCGGCACCAAGTTCCACCCCGGCAACAACGTCGGCCGCGGCAAGGACGACACGCTTTTCGCGCTCTCCGCGGGCACCGTGGAGTTCGCAACTCGTCGCGACCGCAAGGTTGTCGACATCGTTCCGGTTTCTGCCTGAACAAAACTTCAGTGAGGGGTGGACGGCCTGGTGCCGCCCGCCCCTCCTGCCATATCAGGAGGTCACGATGTCGACATTCGTCGATAGGGTCGTTCTGCACGCTCAGGCGGGCAACGGCGGCAACGGGTGCGCATCGGTGCGCCGCGAGAAGTTCAAGCCGCTCGGCGGCCCCGACGGGGCCAACGGTGGCAGGGGCGGCGACGTCATTCTTGCAGTCGACCCTCAGGTGACGACTCTTCTCAGCTACCATCGCTCGCCACACAAGAGTGCCGACTCCGGCAAGCCCGGTGAGGGCGATCTGCGGGTCGGCAAGAGCGGTGACGACCTCGTCCTCGGCGTTCCGTCCGGCACGGTCGTCAAGACCCTCGACGGCGATGTCCTTGCCGACCTGGTCGGTCCCGGCGCCAGATTCGTTCTGGCCAAGGGCGGCCAGGGAGGTCTCGGCAACGCGGCCCTCGCCTCGCCGAAGCGGAAGGCCCCGGGATTCGCTCTGCTGGGTGACGCGGGCGAGCAGGTTTCCGTGGTCCTCGAGCTCAAGTCTGTCGCCGATGTCGCTCTCGTCGGCTTCCCGTCGGCAGGCAAGTCCTCCCTTATCGCCGCCATGTCCGCCGCGCGGCCCAAGATCGCGGACTACCCGTTCACCACGCTCGTGCCGAACCTCGGCGTCGTCGATGCTGAGGGTGTCCGCTACACGATCGCGGACGTGCCCGGCCTCATCCCGGGAGCCTCCGAAGGACGTGGCCTCGGCCTCGAGTTCCTCCGCCATATCGAGCGCTGCGCGGTCATCGTCCACGTCCTCGACTGTGCGACACTCGAACCCGGACGCGATCCCGAGTCTGACCTTGACATCATTGAGAACGAGCTCGAGATCTACTCGCGCCAGATCCCGCCAACCTTCGGTCACCAGCCGCTCATGGAGCGGCCCCGCCTCATCGTCCTCAACAAGGCCGACGTTCCCGAGGCTCGTGAGCTCGCCGAGTTCGTGGCGGAAGACCTTCGACAGAAGTATCCGGTCCACATCGTCTCCGCGGTGTCCCGAGACGGGTTGAGGGAGCTCTCCTTCGCCCTGGCCGCTCTCGTCGAGAAGGCTCGGGCGGAGATGCCGGAGGAGGAGCCCGCCCCGATCATGCTGCGACCGAGGCCGCGGGGCTCTGTCCAGGAGTTCTCCATTCATAGGCTCGGCGGATCGGACGGCCCCCTGTTCCAGGTGGTCGGCGACAAGCCCGAGCGCTGGGTCCGCCAGACCGACTTCGCCAACGATGAGGCGGTCGGATACCTCTCGGATAGGCTCGCGAAGCTCGGCATCGAGGAGGCCCTTGCGAAGGCGGGGGCGCTTGCGGGTGACGCGGTCGTCATCGGCCCCGTCGAGGGTGGCGTCGTCTTCGACTGGGAACCGACAATGTCGACAGGTGCTGAGCTTCTCGGCCCTCGAGGCACGGATCTCCGTTTCGAGCAGGCTGACCGTCCCACGCGGCGCGATAAGCGCGAATCGTTCCACGAGCGCATGGACGCGAAGGAAGCCGCCCGGCAGGAGCTCTGGATGGAGCGGGATTCCGGGGTCTGGACGGACCCCGACGCATGAACCGGGCGCTCGCCAACCGGGCGCTCGTCCCGAGCGCACCCCGGTTCGTCGTCAAGATCGGCTCGTCGTCGCTGACGAAGGTGGATGGAACGCTCAACTGGCCGGCCCTCGAATCGCTGTCGGAGACACTATCCGACGCCTATGACCGGGGCCAGCAGTTCGCCCTCATCTCGTCCGGCGCCGTCGCAGCCGGTGTCGGACACCTCGGCATCGCGACAAGGCCGACGGATATGTCCGGCCTTCAGGCGGCTGCCATGGTCGGCCAGCCCCACCTCATGAGCGCCTACGGTGAGCGCTTCGCGCAGCGCGGGATCGGGATCGGCCAGGTTCTTCTCACGGCCGATGATGTGATCAGGCGAACCCATTACCGCAACGCCCGTCTCGCACTCGAGAAGCTGTTTACGATGGGGATCGTCCCGATCGTCAACGAGAACGATGCCGTGGCGACGACCGAGCTCAGGCTCGGCGACAACGACAGGCTCGCCGCGATCATCGCCCACCTCATCAACGCCGACGTCCTCATCCTTCTCACGGATGTCGACGGGCTCTACTCGGGGCCCCCAACGGAGCCCGGCTCACGGCCCATCCGGTTCGTCGGCAACATGTCGGAGCTGGAGAACTACTCGATCACCGGGCGGGGAAGCATGTTCGGGACCGGGGGCATGGCGACGAAGGTGACGGCCGCACGCATGGCGACCGCCTTCGGCATTCCGACACTCGTCACCTCGGCCGAGAATCTGCGTCCCGCACTCGATGGCGAGTCGGTCGGCACGTGGTTCGCGGCAACGGGACAGAAATCGAATGCGCGAGCACTGTGGATCGCCCACGCGGCGAAGTCCCACGGTCAGGTGCGTCTCGACGCGGGTGCGGTTGCCGCGCTCGAGTCCGGCGGGAAGTCGCTGCTCGCCGTCGGCATCACCGACGTCGTCGGCACGTTCGACCCGGGGGATCCTATCGACATCATCGGCCCGGGCGGCGATCTCGTGGCTCGAGGCCTGGCCGGCTGGGATTCGGAGCGGCTGCGGGAATCGGCCGGACAGTCCGGCGCGGGTCGCCCTGCCGTCCATGTCGATGACATGGTTCTCCTGCGCCATTAGGCGGGGCCTCCGGGGCACTGCCGCCCCAGACGAATGAGATTCACCACAGTCGGCTCGCCCGGGCGCTGAAGCCATCGCCCCGCACGGCTGAAGTCGCACGATGGCAGGGAATTCTCGCGGGGTATTCTCCCAGGTCGGCCCTGCAGAAAGGTCCGAAGCGGCGTGGGCCCAACGGCTTGGAGCGGTGGCCTTTCGTGTGCCATTATGATGGCAATCATGTTCTGGACATCCTTGACAGAAGCGTTGGAGGGCGTCCGGCAGACATGCTGACGGCAATGGTGCCGTTGGTTCCTTTTGATGTCCAAGGGAGGACACACATGAGAAACGCAAAGCGGGCGCTTGCACTGGTCACCGCCGGTGCCTTCGCTCTCGGCGGCCTTGCCGCGTGCGGGAACGATGACGAGGGCGGGTCCGGCGACGCCGCAGACGGCTCGGTCTACTTCCTCAACTGGAAGCCCGAATCTGAGGAGACCTACAACGAGATCGCCTCCGCCTACACGGAGGAGACCGGCGTGCCGGTCAAGGTTGTGACCGCAGCCTCCGGAACCTACGAGCAGACCCTCAAGTCTGAGGTGACGAAGTCTGAGGCTCCGACGCTCTTCCAGATCAACGGCCCCATGGGCCTCAAGAACTGGCAGTCCTACGCGCTCGAGCTCGACGACACTGAGTTCGCGCAGGACCTCAACGATCCGGGCCTCGCACTCAAGGGCGAGGACGGCAAGATCTACGGTGTGCCGCTCGCAGTTGAGGGCTATGGCCTCATCTACAACCAGGCCATCTTCGAGGACTACTTCGCGATGGACGGGGCGAAGGCGTCGTCGATGGACGACATCAGCGACTTCGATTCCTTCAAGGCGGTCGTCGAGGACATGCAGGCCCGCGCAGACGAGCTCGGGATCGAGGGTGTCTTCGCGGCAACCTCGCTCGCAACGGGCGAGGAGTGGCGCTGGCAGACTCACCTCGCCAACATTCCCGTCTACTGGGAGTACGAGGAGGCGGGTGTGACGGACATGGAGGAGATCGGCTTCACCCACGCTGAGAACTACAAGAACATCTTCGACCTCTACCTCGAGAATTCGACCGTCGAGCCCGCGCTCACCCCGTCCAAGACCGTCACGGACTCCATGCAGGAGTTCGCGACGGGCAAGGTCGCCATGGTCCAGAACGGCAACTGGGCCTGGAGCCAGATCAAGGACATCGAAGGCAACGTGGTGGCCGAAGAGGACATCAAGTTCATGCCGATCTACACCGGAGTCGAGGGGGAGGAGTCGAAGGGCATCAACATCGGCACCGAGGCCTTCATGGCGGTCAACGCCCGCGCTTCTGAGGCTGACCAGCAGGCCACGATCGACTTCGTCAACTGGCTCTTCAGCTCGGAGGAGGGCATGCAGTACGTGACGGAGGACCTCGGCTTCATCGCGCCGTTCAAGTCCTTCGGCGACAGCACTCCGAGCGACCCGCTCGCAGTCGAGATCAACGCCTACATGACGGATCCCGACCGTGAACCCATCCCGTGGGTGTTCACCACGTTCCCCTCGCAGGCATTCAAGGAGGACTTCGGCCAGGCTCTGGCTCAGTACGCCTCCGGCAATGTCGAGTGGGACGAGGTCGTCGACACCTTCGTCAACTCCTGGGCCCGCGAAAAGGCCAACCTGGGCTGATGACCCCTCGAGTGCCGGGGCGGGCGCCGCCCGCCCCGGCACACCACCGTCTGAACAGTCGCGACAGCACCAGCGGAGACGAAAGCGATGCAGAGAACACTTAAGAAATACGTCCCCATATTCGTAGCGCCGACAGGAATCGCGTTCACGATCGCCTTCCTCCTGCCCTTCCTCATCGGCATCTATCTCTCGTTCGCGAGCTTCACAACGATCACCGATGCCGAATGGGTCGGCCTCGAGAACTATGGCCGGGTCTTCGACGAGAGCCAGGGATTCACGAACTCCTTCCAGTTCACCCTCCTCATCGTCATCGTCGCGATCATCTCCGTCAACGTATTCGCCTTCGCGATCGCCAGGCTTCTCACGCAGAAGCTTCGAGGCACGAACTTCTTCCGATCCGTCTTCTTCATGCCGAATCTCATCGGCGGAATCGTCCTCGGCTATACATGGCAGTCGATGATCAACGCCGTCCTCGCCAACTACGGAACGACGATCATCTCTCGATGGGAGTACGGCTTCGTCGGACTCATCCTCCTCATCAATTGGCAGCAGGTCGGCTACATGATGATCATTTATATCGCCGGACTCCAGGCTGTCCCACCTGAGCTGACGGAGGCGGCCGAGATCGATGGCGCAACCCGCTGGCAGACGCTCAGGCACGTGACCATTCCCGTCATCATGCCGACCATCACGATCTGCGTTTTCCTCACGCTGTCGAACTCGTTCAAGTTGTTCGACCAGAACTTGGCGCTGACCAACGGCGCGCCGCAGGCCAAGACGGAGATGGTCGCCCTCAACATCGTCAACACGATGTTCGCCCGCATGGGCCAGGAGGGCGTCGGCCAGGCCAAGGCAGTTGTCTTCGTCATCGTCGTCGTCGTCATCGCGTTCCTGCAGCTACGGGCCACCCGGAGCAGAGAGGTCGAAGCATGAGCACCATCGCACAGCCGGTCGGATCGATCGGAGATCCGACACTCACACCGGACGAGAACGTCCAGGAGAGCGGGTCGAAGGCGCGGCACTCGTTCTACTACGTGGTCCTCACGCTGCTCCTCATCGTCTTCCTCGGGCCGATCGTCTTCATCGTCCTCAACTCCTTCAAGCAGCGGTTCTCGATCAGCTCCGACCCGTTCGCCCTTCCGCTCGGGGAGATGTGGGCTGGGCTGCAGAATTACACGACGGGGCTGGCACGGACCGGCTTTTTCGAGGCGATCCTCTGGTCCTTCGTCATCACCGTCTCCTCGGTCGCCACGATCGTCTTCCTGACGGCGATGACCGCCTACTTCATCACCCGTGTCAAAACTTGGTGGACCTCGCTCCTGTACTACATGTTCGTCTTCTCCATGGTCATCCCGTTCCAGATGGTCATGTTCCCGACTGTGAAGATTGCGGACATGCTCCACTTCAACAACCCGGCCGGCATGGTCGTCCTCTACCTTGGGTTCGGCGCCGGACTGTCGGTCTTCATCTTCGCGGGCTTCGTCAAATCCATACCGCTCGAGATCGAAGAGGCCGCCTACATCGACGGGTGCGGACCGCTTCAGAACTACTTCCGCGTCGTCCTGCCGATCCTCAAGCCGACGACCGTCACCGTCGCGATCCTCAACGCGATGTGGATCTGGAACGATTACCTCCTGCCCTATCTCGTCATCGGACTCTCGACGCGGTACAAGACGATCCCTGTCGTGGTTCAGATGCTTGTCGGCTCCAATGGCAATAGGGACATGGGGGCGATGATGGCCATGCTCGTTCTCGCCATCATCCCGATCGTCATCTTCTACCTGTTCTCGCAGAAGCACATCATCGAAGGTGTCGTCGCCGGTTCGGTCAAGGGCTGATATGGGAGGGTGGCTCGCACCCGACTCGAAGCTCTACAACGGGCTCGTCACTGTCGCCGACACCGTCATCGTCAACCTGCTGCTCATCGCCTTCAGCATTCCGATCGTCACGGCGGGTGCCGCCGTCACGGGAGCCCACAGGGCGCTGCTGCAGCAGGCAAGAGAAGAAGGTTCGTCGCCGGCGAGAGCGTTCTGGTCCGGATTCCGGTCGACGTTCTGGCGGTCGACTCTCGTCTGGCTCGTACTCCTCACCCTCTTCACCGTGTCGGCCTGGGAGATCTGGGCGATCAGCCGCATGAACCTCGGCGTGGCAGGCAATGCAGTCATCGTCGTCGTCCTCACGGGCATCGTCCTTCTGGCCGGCTTCGCGGTATGGATCTTCCCGCTGCTGAGCGAGCAGATGGGTCCACTCGGACGCGTGGTGCGCGGCGCGGCGCTTCTCGCGATCCGCCACCTCCCACGCACCCTCGCCGCTCTCGGCCTGCTGCTCGTTCAGCCGCTTATCCTGTACCTGTCGATCGATGTGCTCGGTTTACTCGTCTTCGGTAACCTCATCATCCTTCCCGCCGCGATCCTGTACATGCATGCGCTCATGTTCTCGGGCCCACTCAAGAAGCAGGTGTCCTAAGCGCGACTATGTGATGTAGTTCACTTGCACTGATTTGCAGAAGACAGACCCACCCCGATAGCGGGTGGGTTTGTCCGTTATCTGGTGGATTAGGTCTGGCCCGACAGTGCGTACCGCAGCGGTTTCAGTCGCAAACAGGCGCCCTACTGGAAGGTATCTCAATTGCTGGTCAACAGCATCTTGACATCTGGACCAGTGCCCGTGTTATCCTGGCGGCGGTCCAGAGAACCAGCAACAAGCCCCGGCTAGCTGGTCGACAACCCCTCACGTGCGAGGGGTGCCCCGGGTGACGACCAGGCCTCAATCGGCAAGCGACGCACCGTCCGCGGTGGATAGCACGAAGGAAAATAACATGGCATTGACGAATAACATCCAGACGGCCGGGCAGCGAGTATCGGCTCCGTTCCATCTTCGTCGAATGCGTATGTGGCATAAGTCCATGGCCTGATCCGGCCAACTGGATCCGCCCGGGAGAATCTCCCGCATCGCTCTATGCACCTTCATTCAGCTCCTCACGGAGCGGCTCTGCTATACCCAAGGAACATTCGATGACAATCCAGCTGCCCTCATCACGACAATCCCGCGTTGGCTACAAGATCCCGTCGATCAGCATTGACCTGTCGACCCTCGGAGCGGAGGTCTTTGACGCCTCCTCCGAGTTCGGGGAGGATTTCCCCGTCGAATCCTGCAACCTGCACCGACTCGCCTCGATGACGAGCGCCGCCATCTCCGATGGTCTCGCCGCTGTCACCCTCGGCTCGAGCTTCCTGCTCCGCTCCGATCTCCACATTCGCGACTGCCGGCTTGATCCAGTGCGCGCTGCCGTCAAGCTCACCTCGAGGATCACGGGCCCGATCTATGCGGCGGTGACCGCAGCGAGCGGCTGCGAGGAGGCTCTCGCCGCCGTCAAGGATACGGAGGTCGGTCTTGAGATCCATGTCGCCGACGGCGACCTCGACTCGGCTCTCTCCCTGATCGACAGGGCGCGGAGGAACGGTAACCCCGTCACGGTGGCCCTGACCGGCGACACCGCTTCGCGAATCGACCTCGGCGCCCTCGGAGCGGTCGTCGACAGCGTCCGCCTGCGTGAAGCCGATCCGCATACGGCCCGCGAGATCCGCTACTCGCTGCGGTCGGCTGCCCTCGAGGAGGGCCGCGATCTCCAGGTGACCTCAGATCTGTTCATGATCGTCTCCGCATGCGCGATGGACGCGGAGGAGCGGGCGAACCTCATCACTGCCATCGGCGCCGACCGCTACGCAGAGGGCTCGGCGAGAGTCCTCGGTACCGTGCACGACGTGGCCGACCATATCGAGTCCTGGCTCGCGCTCGGTGCGGCCGACGCGTTCACGATTCTGCCCGGCTCGCTTCCGACCGATCTCGCCTCGACGGTCTGCGGAGTGCTGCCACTTCTCCAGGCGCGGCGCACCGCTGAATCTGCAGAGTAGGGGAGTGTCGACAATCTCTGCATCGCTCAGCAGTTCTCGTCAACCGCAGGCCTGCCGTCAGCAGGCGAGCTGACGCGACAGCGGAGATCGCGTCGATCGATGCCCGACATGAAGGAGCGGGCCCCGAACGGGGCCCGCTCCTTCATGTCTGTGATCAGGATTCGGTGGTCTGCTGCTCCGCGATCTGCGCGCGGACCGCGTCCATGTCGAGCTTCTCGGCCTGGGCAATGAGGTCCTCGAGAGCCGAGGCGGGAACGGCTCCGGCCTGCTCGAAGAGCTTGATGCCATCCCGGAAGACCATGAGCGTCGGGATCGACATGATCTGGAACGCCTGAGCGAGCTCGACCTGATCCTCCGTGTCGACCTTGCCGAAGGTCACGGTCTCGTGCTTCTCCGAGGCCGCCTCGAAGGTGGGCGCGAACTGGCGGCACGGGCCGCACCACTCTGCCCAGAAATCGAGGAAGACTGTGCCCTCCTTGATGGTCTCGTTGAAGTTGTCTTTCGTGATCTCTACTGTCGCCATGTCCAGCTTCCTCTTGTCGTCTGCTTCCCATGAATGGTGATACGTCGGCTGTAACGGACTGGACCCGTGAATAATTCCCTATACGCTTACTCTCATGACGAACACACGAGACGCTGTACGGGAGCTGGCGACGAAGGCGCGCGGCGCGGCACGCGTGCTCAGGAGCGCTTCGACGACCGAGAAGAATGCCGCGCTGGAGGCAATCGCCGTGCTCCTGGAGGAGCGATCGAAAGAGATCACCGAGGCGAACGGGCAGGACATCGCCCGTGGTATCGAGGTCGGTTTGACCGATGCGCTCATCGATCGGCTCACCCTCGACGAATCGCGGATCGCTGGGATCGCCGATGCCGTGCGCCAGCTCATCGCCCTGCCGGACCCTGTCGGCGAGGTGGTTGCAGGCAGGACACTTCCCAATGGGCTCACCGTGCGGAACGTGCGCGTGCCGATGGGCGTAGTCGGAATGATCTACGAGGCCCGTCCGAACGTGACGGTCGATGCGGCCTGTCTCGCGCTCAAGGCGGGAAGCGCCGTCCTGCTGCGCGGCGGCTCCGCCGCCGAGCAGACGAACGTCGTTCTCGTCGCGCTCATGCGGGAGGCGATCGACTCTGTCGGCATTCCGTCCGACGCCATCGCATCCGTGGACGAGTGGGGCCGCGAGGGCGCGACGGAGCTCATGGCCGCGCGGGGCTACATCGATCTCCTCATTCCGCGCGGCGGAGCCGGCCTCATCCAATCGGTCGTCGCGAATTCGACCGTGCCCGTCATCGAGACCGGCGTCGGCAACTGCCATGTCTTCATCAACGCGGATGCCGACAGGGACAGGGCCGTGGCCATCGCCGTCAATGCAAAGACGCACCGCCCCGGTGTCTGCAATGCGGCAGAGACGCTCCTGCTGCATGAGGGTTTCGAACACGGGGGTGCAGTTCTCGCCGCTCTGGCCGACAGGGGAGTGACGCTCCACGTCGATGAGGCGGCTCGATCGCTCGCCGAGCAGGCGGGCGTCAGCCTCGAGCTGATCAAGGATGCGACAGCCGAGGATTGGGACACGGAGTACCTGTCGCTCGATATGGCAGTCGCTGTCGTCTCGTCGGTTGATGAGGCGATCGCCCACATCGATCGCCACTCGTCCGGGCACACGGAGGCAATCGTCACCGACTCCGTCGCAGACGCCAACAGGTTCGTCGCCGCAATCGACTCAGCGGCGGTCATGGTCAATGCCTCGACGCGCTTCACCGATGGGGGCGAGCTCGGACTGGGCGCCGAGATCGGCATTTCAACCCAGAAGCTTCACGCACGCGGGCCCATGGGCCTCGCTGAGCTCACGACGACGACGTGTGTCGTTGAAGGGTCGGGGCATGTCCGCTAGCGGCTTCCCGGTCACCGCGGAGCACGACCTCGCATGGATCGAGGCTCCGCATCCGAACGATCAGCTGCATCGCCGAATCGGTGTGATGGGCGGCACCTTTGACCCGATCCACCACGGCCACCTCGTTGCCGCATCCGAGGTCCAGCATCGCTTCGGGCTCGATGAGGTCATCTTCGTTCCGACCGGCGAGCCGCCGTACAAGCAGGAGCGCGAGGTATCGCCGGCCGAATATCGCTATCTCATGACGGTCATCGCCACAGCGTCGAACGCCCGCTTCTCCGTGTCACGAGTGGACATCGACAGGCCGGGCCTCACGTACACGATCGACACGCTGCGCGACCTTCGGGAGATCTATCCAGACGATGAGTTCTTCTTCATCACCGGCGCGGACGTCCTGCCCCAGATCCTTGATTGGAAGGATGCCTCCGACCTGTGGGAGCTCGCCCATTTTGTGGGTGTGAGCAGGCCGGGCCATACGATCGCGTCGAACGGGCTTCCGGCCGAGCGTGTCACCGTCGTCGAGGTCCCGGCCATGGCAATCTCGTCAACCGACGTTCGCGAGCGGGAGCGGATCGGTGTTCCCATCTGGTATCTCGTTCCGGACGGCGTGGTCCAATACATCCGCAAGTACGGACTCTACTCGCCCAGCCGCATCCCTCGCGTGTCCCAGCCGGGAAGGGCGGCACGTCAGCGGCAGGGACGATAGGATGAGAATCATTCAAGCGAAGGAGAACCGATGAGCGAACGGATGTCGCGGCGCGAGATGCGGAAAGCCGGGCTTCTCAAGGCCAAGCGCGAGGCAGAAGAGCGAGAGCGGGCTGCGCTCGCCAACGAGCCCGACACGGCCGAGGCGTCTGACAACGCACCTGCGGGTCCTGCTCGCGCGACGATTGACCGCCCCGATGATGAGCCGACCTACGAGGAAGCGCAGTCATCGCGGCCCGGCGCCGACCGTGAGGCCGAATTGGGCGAGACTGCCGAGACTGAGGCTCCCGCGCCAGTTGGGGCAGAGAGCCCTGCCTCGGGCCAGCCGGACGACGGCAGCCCGTCACAGGCGAGCCCTGAGCGGACGAGCGTCTTCGACCGATTCTCCACCTCGAACGATACCGAGTCCCGCGCAGTTGTCGGCGTTGAGCAGCCGACCGAGAGCGCCGAAAGGGCAGAGCTCGCCGAACCGGCTGTCCCGCAGGACGGCGAGGCAGGCGACGAGGATTACGCAGGTGCACTCCGGGCCCGGCTCAAGTCGAAGCCGCCCGTCCAGGACGGGCTGGTCGATGATGATGTCGACGAGCCGGAGCCGAGCCGGTGGAAGACCATCCTTCTGTTCCTCATCCTCATCATTGTCGGCTTCGGCGTCGGCATCTTCCTCGGCTCCCTGATCTTCGCGGGTGGCGACTCCGCCTCCGCGCCCCACCTCACCGATTACCTCTACCCTGGAGCGCTGTGACAGCCACCCCCGATTCCGTCGCCCTTGCCCGTACCGCCGCCTCGGCCGCCTTCGAGAAGGTCGCGACATCCGTCGTGGCAATCGATGTGTCCGAGCGGCTCGTCCTCACCGATGTCTTCGTCGTCGCCTCTGGCGAGACAGGCCGGCAGGTGCGCGCCATCGTCGACGCAGTCGACGAAGCGCTGCACAAGGTTGGGGTGAGGAGGCTTCGCAGGGAGGGCTACGAGGGCGAGGCCCACTGGGTCCTCGTCGACTACGGCGACCTCATCGTCCACGTCCAGCAGGACGAGGACCGCGAATACTATGCGCTGGAGAAGCTCTGGGCCGACTGCCCGTCGATTGATGTCGCCGACCTGGAAGGTCAGCGTTGATCTCTCGGATCATTCTGTGGCGGCACGGGCAGACCGATCTCAACAGGCAGAGACGCCTTCAGGGCTCCAGCGACTATCCGCTCAACGACACGGGGATCGCCCAGGCGAAGGCGGCCGCGAAGAAGATCGCCGACCTGGGCCCAACCCATATCGTCTCCTCAGATCTGAGCCGCGCCTACGACACGGCGGCCCGGCTCGCGAGACGGACCGACCTGGAGATTGTTGTCGATCCGCGGGTGCAGGAGCGCAGCTTCGGCTCGTGGGAAGGGCTGACCGCCGACGAGATCGCCGAGGTCGACCGCGAGGGGCTCACCAAGTGGCGTGCCGGCCAGGAGCCCGGTGGTGACGTCGAAACGCGCGAGGCCTGCGGCCGCCGCGTCGTCGAATCGATCGCCGACTGGAGTGGCAGGCTCGCCGATCATGACGACGCGGTGCTCGTCATCGTCTCCCACGGCGGTGCGATCTCGAACGGCATCATGTCGCTGCTCGGGACCAATCCGTCTCTGTCCCAGCCGCTGGCGGGCATGGATAACTGCCACTGGGCGGTCCTCGCCCCGCAGGCCAATCGCACGCCGGCATGGCGGCTCATGGCCTACAACCTCAACTGACCGTCAGCGAACTCTGTTTAGGATCTCCCCCTGTGGCGGTCACCACCCCGACGGATTTGGCAATGAGGGGGTGTCTCGGCTTAGACTTATCAAGCACTCGGGGCTATGGCGCAGTTGGTAGCGCGCTTCCATGGCATGGAAGAGGTCAGGGGTTCGAATCCCCTTAGCTCCACAATTGAAGACGTACTAGAACTCCTGACATCAGTCGATGTCGGCTCTGGTGTGAGGGCGGCGAAGGGCTCAGCGAGTCGGATCGTCGCCCTTTCGTCTTCGCTGATCTCGATGCCGTCGGTGAGAGTTATAGGCCAAAAAGTGTGTCTGGGTTGGGCGTGTCTAGCTGTACTGACCGGACAGGTTGGTTGAGGCAGTGCGATGACACGCGCTGACTTGTGACGTGAAGAGAGGGCCTTCCGCGATTGAGTGGGAGTTGCGAAACCAGCACTCCGAGGAAGGCCCTCCGTATGTCCCACGCTAATGCAGCCCTGACCCCTCGCGCCCGTTTGACCGTCGCCCGGCTCGTCGTCGACCAGCAGGTGCCGATTGCCGAGGTCGCGGCTCGGTTCCAATGCTCCTGGCCGACGGTCAAACGCTGGGCCGACCGCTACAGGTCTGGTGAGTCCATGCAGGACCGTTCCTCTCGCCCGAAGACCTCGCCCCACCAGACCCCGTTGAAGATCAGAAGACGAATCGTGAGCCTGCGGCTGCGGCTACGGGAAGGACCGGTCCAGCTGGCCGTCCGGGTCGGGCTGGCACCCTCGACCGTTCATCAGATCCTGCGCCACTGCCGACTGAACAGACTCGCTCACGTAGACCGCGCCACCGGGGAGCCGGTGCGCCGCTATGAACACCCCCACCCCGGCTCGATGATTCACGTCGATGTGAAAAAGCTCGGCAACATCCCCGACGGCGGCGGCTGGCGCTTCGTCGGTCGCCAACAGGGAGGCCGCAACCGCATAGCAACGCCGGACAAGGCCCGCAACCACCACCACAACCCGAAGATGGGCCACGCCTTCGTCCACACCGTCATCGATGACTACTCTCGCGTCGCCTACGCCGAAGTCCACAATGATGAAACCGCTCTCACTGCCGTCGGGGTGTTGGAGCGGGCCACAGCCTGGTTCAACACCCGAGGCGTCACCGTCGAAAGAGTGCTCTCCGACAACGGTCCGGCCTACCGCTCGATATTATGGCGCGAAACCTGCGCCAGGCTGAAGATCACAGCAAAACGGACCCGCCCGTACCGACCCCAGACCAACGGGAAGATCGAGCGCTTCCACCGCACCCTGGCAGACGGGTGGGGCTACGCCCGCTGCTACACCTCAGAAACCGAGCGACGAGACGCCCTACCAGGATGGCTGCATCACTATAATCATCACCGACCCCACACAGCCTGCGACAGGCTCGCCCCAATCACCCGCTTAACCAACCTCCCCGGACAGTACATCTAGCGTAGTTCTGTCCAGTCCAGGGCGGTGTCGTATTGGCGGGGCTGGTTCTGTTGGTGTGCCGCGTCGGCGCGGATGTGGGCGTGGTGGTCGTGGTAGCGAGCGGCTGTTGTGGCGGGGTCCTCGGGGGCTTCGGTGCGGTAGTACAGGTACCAGTCGGTCAGGGCGCGTTGGTGAGCTGGTGGCATTCCTCGATGTGTGGCGATCAGCGCCTTGAGGGGTGAGTTGATTCCGCCCTCGAGCCGGTTTGTGGTGCGCGGTATTGTGCCGGTCACTGCGTGGAGCTCTGGGTTGAGGTGGGTGAACAGGTCACCGGCCCGTGCCCGTGTGGTCAGCACTGCGAATGCTCGCCGTGATCGCAGGTGGGTGTAGTCCGTTGTGGGGTGGCCGTATCTGTCCCGGCTGATGGTTCTTTCGTTGAGCGTGGGCTTGTGGTGGGCGTGGACGCGGGCGAGTTCTTTCTGCCAGGCGATGGCTTCGTCGCGGGTGGTGACTTGCATGAGGGCTCTGGTCAGAGACAGGGCGTCTTTGGAGGGCCCGAACACGGGCCGGAACGTGGTCTGTCGTTTGACGTTGAGGAAGACGTGGAACAGGCAGCGTTGGATGTGTGTGGTGGGCCAGCTGGCGCGCAGGGCTTTGGCGATGCCGGAGCCGCCGTCAATGACGACGATGCGTGGTGGGGGCAGGGTATCCATCAGTACCTGCCAGGAGTGGGCGTTCTCTTGAGTGGCCCAGTGCCAGGCGACGACATGGGTGGGGCTGGAGGCGATGAGGCAGACCATGTTCCCGATCCATGTCCCGTCGAGAATGAGGACGTCATGGACTTCTCCGGTGAGGATTGGGCGCGGCTGGATCTGCCATAGGTGTGCGATCTTGCGCCGGAACGTGCGCGGTGAGATCCCGACTGTTGCCGGGTCGAAGCTATCGAGGAGCCAGGACACGAACCAGCGCAGCACGTGCCGGTCGGTCAGGGCCGGCTTGGTCAGGGTGGTGGAGCTGCCGCAGCGAGTGCATCGGAACCGTTGGGCACCTGCTGTGGTGTAGCCATTCTTCTTCAGTGAAGCAGAGCAGATATCACACGTACGCCGGTAGGTGGGAGAAGGCATGGATTTAATACTCCAGAAGTATTAAATGTCAGACCTTCTCCCATGCCCTCAACGATAAACCAGGATCAGAGACACACTTTCTGACCTATAGCTCCTTGGGGCGTATAGGACATTTCGTGTTGCTGGGATCCGGGTTTTTCGTTGGGTGGATTCAACCGGTCAGCGCAACACCATCGATAATGTACTCAGAGGTGTGATGTGGCAAAGATCGGTAGACCAGGACTCCCGTCGGATCGACGGCAGCAAGTGTGGGACATGTGGAAGACAGGGGCATCAATCAGCGAGATCGGTCGAACCGTGGGCTCCCCTCCAGGCTCAATCTTCTCGATCCTGTTACCCTATGGCGGGATCTATCAGCCGCCTCAAAGACGTCGCTCCGGCACACTAACTCTTCATGAGCGCGAAGAGATTTCCAGGGGGCTTGCAGCTGGTGAGTCGCTCCGATCGATTGGACGACGACTCGGCCGTTCAGCATCGACCATCAGTCGTGAGATCGCAAAGAATCGAGGGGCGGCAAGGTATCGCGGGGTTGACGCTGACGATCGTGCTTGGCGGCGTGCCAAACGACCAAAGAAATGCAAACTCGCGAAGAACCCCGTGCTTCGCAGGTACGTCGCGGCACGTCTGCGGGAAGACTGGTCACCAGAACAGATTGCCGGGACTCTGAAAAAGCGCTACCCAGCGGGAAGCAGGATGCTGGTGTCACACGAGACGATCTATCAGTCTCTGTATGTTCAATCCCGCGGGGTACTAGCAAAGGAACTGCAGAAGCATCTGCGATCAGGCCGCCCGATCCGGCGCAGTATCCACAACACGGTGACCGGTCAGTGGCGGTCACAGATCAAGGATGCCGTATCGATCTCGGAGCGACCCGCCGAAGCTGAGGATCGTGCGATTCCTGGGCACTGGGAAGGAGACCTTCTCCTCGGCCGGGGCGTTTCTCAGATCGCAACTGTCGTCGAGCGCGCGACGAGGTTCACTGTGCTCGTTCACGTAGATGGGCGCGATATGGCGTCGGTGACTGCGGGCCTTTCACGAGAGATGAATCTCCTGCCCGAGCAGCTGCGCCGCTCACTCACCTGGGATCGTGGAATGGAACTCGCGGACCACAAGACCGTTACGAGCAGCACCGGGCTTGACGTGTATTTCGCAGACCCTCGCAGCCCCTGGCAGCGTGGGACGAACGAGAACACGAACCGTCTGCTCCGTCAGTACTTCCCCAAAGGCGTGAGCATGAAAGATCTCACCCAGGACGACCTCAACAAAGTGGCGGCACGGTTGAACTCACGACCGCGTAAGACACTCAGTTTTGATACCCCAGCCGATAGGCTTGAAGCACTGTTGCGCTGACCGGTTGAATCCACCGCTGCGCGCTTAAGGATCTCATTGGCCCGGCGCAGTTCACGGTTCTCCTGCTCCAGTTGGGCTAAGCGGCGGGCCTCATCGGTGCTCACACCGGGGGCCTGCCCGTCATCGATATCGGCTTGACGCACCCAGGTGCGGACCGACTCTGGTCCGTAGCCGAGCTGATCGGCGACCCTTTTGACCGTGCCGTTCTTCGTGCCCAGCTCGGTGCGTAAGGCGCGCACCATGCGCACCGCTGCCGCCTTTTCCTCTGGTGAATACCGCCGCTGAGAAGGGCGCCCGGAATTGTTCATACGTGACATTCTTCCATCCTTGTTTCCAAGCTCAGGAATCTCCACCAAACCCAGGACGATTCAGTTCTCTCGCTGTGCGCCGGTTGGGGCGCGGCGATCAACCTCAGGGCAAGGCACTCGTGTTGCCCGCGAAGTATGTCCGTGAGGAACTCGAACTCGGCTACGCCTCCACGGTTCACCGTACCCAAGGAGCCAGCGTCGACACCGCGCACGCACTCGTTGACCCCGAAGCATCATCACGGGAGTTGTTCTACGTAGCCATGACCCGAGGCAAGCACCGCAACCACGCCTACGTCATCGTGCCCGACTCGCACGAGGTCGAGCCGCATCTCGACCAGCCCGAGCCGCTGGCCCTGACAGACCGGATCGCCAAGGTACTCGCCCGAACCGATGCCGACCTGTCCGCCACCGAAACCCTGAAGCTCGAGGTAGAGCGTCACGCCTCCTTGTCCACGCTGCTGGCCGAGTACGACGTGCTCGCCCGCGAAGCACAGACCGACCGCTGGGCCGCGCTGCTCGACGTCGCACCGTTCCCCGAGAACGTGGCTGACGACGTGTTCACCAGCCCCTACTACGAACGCCTCGAAGCAGCGCTCGCCCGGCACGAAGACGCCGGACATCTCGCAGCGGTTGCGCTCGCCGCGCTCGCACCGAAGCTCACTCCTGGTGAGGGGCGGGCCGACCCAGCCGGGCAGCTCGCCGACATGCTCGACCAAGCCACCCAGAAACTCCGGCCCGGTAGACGAACCAGGGCACGAGTAGCCGGACTCATCCCGACGCCCGCCGAGCCGATCGCAGACGACATGCAGACCGCACTCACTGAACGGCAAAGACTCATCGAAGCCGCCGCAAGGCGACTCGTAGATGAGGCACAGCGTGTCGGAGCAAGCTGGGCCTCACGACTTGGCAAGCCTCCGACCCAGCCAAGAGCGCGAATTCAGTGGCAGGCGCACGCGGTCACCATAGCGCTGTATCGATACCGCTACGAGGTGACCGGCTCCTCGCCATTGGGACAGGTCCAGAGCGTCCGTACGCGCGAACAAGCGGCCGAACACCGGACAGCGCGGTCCGCCTTCGCTCACCTCCGGCAGCTCAGCACACGCACCGACAGCTTCCAGCGCCCGAGCATCGACCGTGTACGCCGACTCTAGGTGGGGGTCTGTTCTTCCTGCGCGAGGACGTGTGTCTCTCGTACACTGATGATATGTGACCGTGCTCGCGAGGAGGAGTTCCATGTCGATAGAAGCGGACGCCTCCGGACAGGGTGGCTCCCAGCTCTTAGGCCCATCTGGTGTGGATACTTCCAGTGGGGACAGAGCGAGGCGGTGGCTGAAGTGATTGGCACACAATCATCTGGAGACGACGGGTCGCGTGGTGCGCGCTGGGTTCGTGCGGCTCTGCAGGTGAACCCATACGGGTATGTTGGCAACCATTCGCCCTCCAAGACGTTCGCCGATGAGGCGGCCTACAACGCTGCACTGATCGCCGAACTAAAGGCTCAGCAGATCGAGCTAATCGCGATCACGGACCACTGGAACGCGAGTAGTGCGTCTCAGCTCATCGTCGATGTGGAGGCGGCAGGCATCGTCGCGCTTCCTGGCTTCGAGGCGAACACCTCTGAAGGCATCCACTTGCTGGTGATATTCGAACGTGGCACAGCGATTGAGCAGATCACTGCGGCGATCGGCGCTTGTGGGTTGACGCCCGGTGCGGCGAAGGGGACTACGAAGAAGTCTTACGGCGACATTCTGACGGATATGTGCGAGCAAGGCGCTTTAGTTGTTCCGGCGCATGCCAACGTCGCAAATGCCGGGCTCCTGAGTCGAGCCAAGGGCGACACTCTCGCCGAGATGGTTAAGCACCCAGATTTACTCACCATCGGCATCACCCCCTCTGCAGCCCCGCTTGGCGATCAGGTCAAGATCCTCAAGGGCACCAGGCCCTACGATCGGCCGCACTCGCTCGTTGCCATTCATGCGGATGATGTATCCGATCCTGCGACTCTGACCTCTGCTGGTGCGAGCACTTGGTTCAAGATGAGTAGTCCGAGTTTGCTTGGACTTCGCCACGCAGTGAAGACACCAGAGACGCGGGTTAGCACAGTCGATCCGGCATCGACGTCACGCGTCCTGCTCCGCGAGATTTCATGGGATGGCGGCTACCTCGACGGCCAGAAGATTTATCTTGCCGAAGACCTCACGGCGCTCATAGGCGGTCGAGGTACTGGTAAGTCCACTGCTATTGAAAGTCTCCGCTACGTGTTGGAGATTTCACCTATCGGTCAAGCATCAAGTGATGACCATAAAGACATGGTCAAAAACGTGCTTGGCGCTGGAACGGTAGTCTCGCTTGTTGTGGACGTGGTAACTCCCAGTCCCGCACGTTTCACGATCGAGCGCATCACCAACAACCCGGCAGTAGTCCGTGACTCCAGCGGTACGCAAACAAGTCAGCGGCCACGCGATGTTGTCGGAAACCTTGAGATCTTTGGTCAACACGAACTCGCCGAGCTGGCCCAGGACAAAGATCTCATGGCCGAACTGGTCGCGAGAGTGGCAGGAAAGCCAACGTCGTCCGCCGAACGAGACCAGCTTCTGAAAGACCTGGCCGACAACCGGGACGATCTCGCTAAGCACGAGCGGGATCGCGAAGCGTTGGAGAACGAACTCGCAGACATTCCGCGCCTTACCGAGAGCATGGAAGCCTTCGAGAAGACCGACCTTGCTGCGAAGCTCGACCAGAAGACCCGGCTTGATAAGGACGAGGCGGTGCTCACCGAGGCGTCTGAGCGAGTCCAGCAGGTTGAGGACTTCACTAGTGGATGGGGGCTTGAGGCCCTGAGTGAAGAGCTTCGCGCTGAGCTCGCTGATGTCGATGACTCTCCACGTAAAGGTACTTTGCAGCAACTCAAGCCAGTGCTTGATGCGCTCGCCAAAGTGTTGGAGCAGACTGCCGCAACGGCGCGTTCCGCCGTTGACGATGCGAAGAAGAAGATCGAAGCGACCGAGCAGGCTTGGAAAGACGGGACCAAGACTGAGAGCGACGGTGTCGCGGCCGTTCTGCGTGAGTTGGTCGAACAGGGGCACAAGCCTGATGAGTACCTCACTTTGCAGTCAAATCTGATTCGGCTGAAGAAGCGAGCGGAAAAGCGGGCTGTCTTCGATAAGGAAAAAAAGAAGTTCCTGGAGGTGCGAGCCAAGTTGCTCCGTCAGCTCTCCGATATCGACAAGAAGACTGCGTCCGATCTCAAGAAGGCAATTAAAGCGTCAAACGAGGCAACTGCGGGTGCTGTCATAGTGAAGCCGATCGCCTCGCCGGATCGAAGCCAGATCAAAGCGGTGATCTCCAAGCACTTTTCGACCCAACGTAGTCAAGTATTCTCGGCCATCGATAAAGATGACTTCAGTGTCGCGGCATTCGTGGCGGCTGCGCGATCAGGCTTAGACGCCATCTCTGCGCTCGGCATTACTGGGGCTCAAGCGAAAGCCATCGTCGAGTGCGGTGAACCTCTGTTCCGAGAGTTCGAAGAGCAGACCGTGGGATTGGCAGTGGAGGTGCAGCTGAACGTCGCCGTCAAAGGTCAGCCAGCGACCTGGCGTCGCCTTGAAGACCTGTCGAAGGGCCAACGAGCGACTGCCCTCCTGCTGCTCCTGCTCGGAGCGTCGATGAGCCCTCTGATCATCGACCAACCCGAGGACGATCTAGACAACCGATTCGTTTACGACGGAGTTGTCCAGAAGGGTCAAGTCCTTTGGTGTGGTGTAACTTTTCGGGGTTGGGTTAGGCGGTGAGGAAGAGTTCCTGGCCGGGATGGTGATCGGTTTGCCCGGTGGGGGCGTTGAGGGTGTGGATGAGTTTTCGCATGGAGACTTCGGAGAAGTAGCGCCGTTCGGCGTAGAGCCATTCTTCGTGCTGTTCTTGAAGGACAGCTCCGACGAGGCGGGTGACACTGGCAGGGTCGGGGAAGATCTGGACCACGTCAACACGACGCTTGATCTCCCGATTCAACCGCTCGATCGGATTATTGGACCAGATCTTCTTCCAATGCTCTTGAGGCATGTCAGCAAAAGCTGTCAGCTCTGCTTCGGCCTGTTCGAGCATGGCTGCTACCTCGGGAAACGAGCCAGATAGACCGTCAATGACGGTGCGGTATTGAGCTCTGACAGCCTGCGCGGTGGTCTGAGCAAAGATCGTTGAGACCAGGGCGTTGACAGGCTTAGATCGGGCTGAGCCGACTCGTTGGGTGATGTTACGGGCGAAGTGGACCCGGCACCGCTGCCAAGCCGCTCCAGGCAGGATCGCTTTGACTGCGGCTTTCAACCCCGCATGAGCATCCGAGGTCACTACCGCCACCCCGAGCGGATCAGCGCTTGTGGCGACTTTCAGGCCGCGCTCTCGCAGGGAGCGGAGGAACTCAGTCCAAAAATCGGTGGTCTCAGAATCACCCAGTGCCATCCCCAGGATCTCGCGCTTACCCTCACCGCTGACGCCGGTGGCTACGACAAGTGCTTGAGAGACGACTCGGTTACGTACACGCACGTCGAGATAGGTCGCATCCAGGAACAGGTAGGGGAACCAGGTGTGATCCAAGGGCCGGCCCAGGAACTGGCTCACGCCCTCGTCAATGTCAGCACAGATACGCGAGACGGTTGATTTTGAGATACCGGTGTCGTTGCCCAGGGCTTTGATCAGGTGATCAACCTTGCGGGTGGAGACACCATCGATCCATGCCTGGCAGATCACTGCATAAAGCGCTTTATCTACCCGACGGCGCGGGGACAGCAGCGCCGGGAAGAAAGAGCCCTGACGCAGCTTAGGGATCTGTAGATCAACCTCCCCCGCCGGGGTGGCAAGAGTCTTGGGCCGGGTGCCGTTACGGTGAGTGACCCGGTCAGGGGTGCGTTCGTGAGGGCCAGCGCCGATCTTGACGGTGGCTTCAGCATCGATGAGATCTTGAAGGCCGGCCTGGAGCAGGCGGCGGAAGACATCGTTGTGAGCAAGATCAGGGTCGGTGAGGACTTCAGAAATCAGGGTCGTCAGGGCAGACTGGTGGTGAGTCATCGTGGGATGTCGCTTTCTTGTATCTTGGTCGAACATTTGAGTCTCCCACGATGACTCCCAACAATCTTCACCATCACCGTTGCTGGCAACCCCGCAGGAATTTACACCACACTAAGGGACTCACCCTCCAGAAGTTGCGATCGTTGAAAGGAAGCCGGCAGCTGATTGTCAGTACGCACAATGCTAATGTTCCTGTTCTTGGGGACGCCGATTTGGTTGTAACGCTCGAAGCCGATGGACAGCACGGGCGAACAGTGGCCGATGGCGTCGGATCGCTCGATGACCCGACGGTGTCGGCGGCAGTTGAAAAGTGAGCAGTTTCGGCATTTGAAAAGTGAGCACTTCGATTAACGATGTGGAGTGTGATTTCAATGCACGATTGGGAAAAGATCCGGGTGCTTGCCCGCGAGGGTGTACCGAAGGCTCGTATTGCTGCTGAGCTGGGTATCTCACGCAATACGGTGGATCGGGCGGTGAAGTCTGATCAGCCGCCGCGTTATGTCCGCACGAGGACACCGACGAAGTTTGGGGAGTATGAGGCCCGGATACGGTGGCTGCTGGAGGAGTGTCCGACGATGCCGGCCTCGGTGATCGGCGAGCGGGTGGGCTGGCCTTACTCGGAGAGGGCCTTGCGGCAGAATGTGGCACGGATCCGTCCTGAGTATGCGCCACGACGTCTCGATCCTGCGGACCGGTTGGAGTGGGAGATCGGGGATGTGGCTCAGTGTGACCTGTGGTTCCCCAATGTTGATATCCCGATCGGGAACGGCAAGACGGCACGCTTCCCTGTGCTGACGATGATCCTGGCCTGGTCAAAGTATCCCGTTGCCTTGATGATCCCGAGCCGGCAACGCCCGGACCTGCTGTTGGGCATGTGGGACGGGATCAGCACCTTTGGCAGGGTTCCTCGACGCCTATTGTGGGACAACGAGGCCGGAATCGGACGATACGGCAAGCTCGGGCAGGAAGTCGCGGAGTTCTGTGGAACCCTCGGAGTGAAGCTCGTCCAAGCCAAACCCTATGACCCGGAGACCAAGGGCGTGGTCGAACGGTTCAACTCCTACCTGGAAACCTCGTTCCTGCCCGGGCGGACGTTCGCCAGTCCCAAGGATTTCAATGCTCAACTCGCCGGCTGGCTCGAGGTGATCCGAGGGAAGAAACCACGAGGGAAAGACCAAACTCGGGGCCAGGGCCTGACCGTCGAGCTCGAGCATATGGGTGCGTTGCCGCCGGTTGATCCCGCAGCGAGGTGGACTGTGCAGACGCGGTTGGGACGTGACTACTACATCGAGATCGGCGCGAACGCCTACAGTGTTGACCCCAGGTGGATCGGGCACCGCATCGACGTCACCATGGACCTGTCGACGGTCCAAGTCAGTACGGGCGGGAAGGTCATCACGACTCATGAGCGTCTTTGGGGCAGCGGCGGTCAGGTGACCGACCCTGACCACGTGGAGACCGCTCGGAAGCTGCGTGCGACCTTTCAGCAGCGCCAGGGCCTGCCCGGCTACGGAGTGACGGTCCAGGGCGGGGACCTGGCAGTATATGACCAGATCTTTGACATCGAGGTGGCCTAAATGGAGGCGATCAAAGACGTCACGTACTACACGAGTGCGTTGAAAGCACCACGTATTCAAGCTTCTTTCGCTCGCCTGGCTGACACTGGGCGGGCACAGGGCTGGACGTTCGAGGAGTACTTAGCCGCGGTTTTGGAAGCCGAGGTCACCGCCCGGGAAGCATCTGGGGCCGAGATACGACGGAAACGAGCACACTTCCCGTCCATGAAGACGATTGAGGACTTCACCTTCGATCACCAGCCCCACCTGCGCTCAGACGTTCAAGCAGCATCACGCTCGACCTGGATCCACAACGCGGAGAACATGATCCTTCTCGGCCCACCAGGCACCGGGAAGACTCACATATCGATCGGGCTCGGCATTGCCGCGACCAGGGCCGGAATCCCGGTCCTGTTCGACACCGCAGCCGGCTGGATCCAGTCGCTCACTGCCGCTCACAACAAGGGAGACCTGACGAAAGAGCTGCGGCGTATTCGCCGCTACAAGCTCATCATCATCGACGAGCTCGGCTACCTCCCCATCGAGCCAGAAGCCGCGAACCTGTTCTTCCAGCTCATCTCGGACCGATACGAGCAATCATCCATCCTGATCACCTCAAACCTCGCTTTCGGGTCCTGGTCCACGATCTTCCACGACGAGACGATTGCGACAGCCATCATCGACCGGCTCGTCCACCACGCCCAAGTCCTGACCACGAAAGGAACCTCCTACCGGATCAGACACCGACAAGAACAAGGAACTGTAAACTAAAACCGCTCAGTTTTCGATCGCCGGAAATGCACCAAATTCAACTGCCGCCGACAGACGGTCCGAAAGTACGCGGAAGACCTGCTCGAAGGAGGACGTGCGGCGTTCGATGCACGAAAACGCCTCTACGACTTCTGATAGCACATGCCAACTTCATCGCTGCCCGCTGCGAAGACAGCATCATGACGGACCAGCCCGAGCCTCCACGGCATCAAGAGATTAAATACTGGGCTTTAGCCAATAGTCGAAGTCACTCAGGAAGCGTTCGATGTGAATCGCTCTGGGTTTGATGGAGATTCCTGAGCTTGGAAACAAGGATGGAATAATGTCAGTTATGAACAATCCCGGACGCGCCTCGCAGCGGCGGTATTCACCAGAGGAAAAGGCGGCAGCGGTGCGCATGGTGCGCGCCTTACGTAAAGAGCTGGGCACGAAGAACGGCACGGTCAAAAGAGTTGCCGATCAGCTCGGATACGGCCCAGAATCGGTACGCACCTGGGTGCGTCAGGCCGATATCGACGATGGCCACCTCCCTGGTGTGAGCACTGATGAGGCCCGCCGTCTGCTCGAGCTTGAGCAGGAGAACCGCGAGCTGCGCCGGGCCAACGAGATCCTCAAACGCGCAGCGTCTTTCTTCGGGGCGGAACTCGACCGCCAACACAAGAAATAGTGGCCTTCATCGACTTAAATAGGGACGATATTGTGGCCGGGCGCCGTCTTGGAGTCGAGTCCATCTGCAGGGTATTGCAGGTGGCTCCAAGCACGTACTACGCCGCGAAGAAACGTGGCCCCTCTGCTCGTGCGATCCGGGACGCGGAGCTGATTCCCCAGCTGTTTGAGCTGTGGGAAGCGAACTACAGCGTCTATGGAGTGCGGAAGCTGTGGAAGGCTGCACGCCGTGCGGGAATCGATATCGGCCGCGATCAGACCGCCCGTCTTATGCGAGCAGCAGGGATCGAAGGGGCACGACGGACCAAGAAAGTCCGAACCACTCACCGTGATGCGACTGTCCCTCGGCATCCTGACTTGGTCGACCGTGATTTCACCGCCACAGGCCCGAATCAGCTGTGGGTCACCGATCTGACATTCGTTGCCACCTGGGCCGGGATCGCGTATGTGTGCTTCATCATCGACGTCTACTCCCGCATGATCGTCGGCTGGCGAGTCGCCTCGCATATGCGCACACCCATGGTCCTCGATGCGATCGAGATGGCCCGCTGGTCGCGCGGGACTCACCTGCCCGGGCTTCGGTGTCACAGCGATGCAGGCAGTCAATTTACGTCCATTCGCTACGGCGAGAGACTAGCGGAGATCGGCGCTGTTCCCTCGATCGGTACTGTTGGCGATAGCTACGACAACGCTCTGGCTGAGACGGTTAACGGATACTACAAGACCGAGCTCGTGCGCGGGCCGGCACATCCGGGTCCGTGGAAGACGATCGAGGATCTAGAACTGGCCACCCTGGGCTGGGTCCACTGGCACAACACTGAACGCCTTCACGGCTACCTCGGAGACGTACCACCGATCGAGTTCGAGAACACCCACTACACTGCTACCAGCACCCCCAACGTGCTGATCGGAATCAAATAAAAAGAGCCTCCATCAAACCCAGAGCGATTCAATGTCCGAGACTGAGTAGAGCGAGACGCGTAGGTCACCAACACCGTGGTGGCCTTTGCCCCGGAGGTCCTTCGCGTTGGGGATTGAACCGAATCTATCCGGGTCTACCGGCAATACCACGTCGAGACGGGAGGGGCTGCGAATGATGCTTGCGAAGATCTGCGACCTCTCGCC
Source organism: Flaviflexus salsibiostraticola (assembly GCF_003952265.1). Taxonomy (NCBI): domain Bacteria; kingdom Bacillati; phylum Actinomycetota; class Actinomycetes; order Actinomycetales; family Actinomycetaceae; genus Flaviflexus; species Flaviflexus salsibiostraticola. Next base: position 820,050 of record NZ_CP034438.1, on the reverse strand, counting down.
CACGGGCGTGCTCGTGGTGCCCTCTCTGCGATAGCCGATGAACATTTTTCTTGTCACGTAGTGCAGACCCGGATTTCGAATACGAAGTTCACGATCCAGACGAACAACGAGCGCTCTGGTCGTGTCATCCATCCCGTCTACAAGCGGCGCGATCGCGCCATCCTCAATATGCAACGCCTTCGCAAGTATGTCGTCGGTTGTGACGCCCGCGAATGCGGCCGCATCTCGTAGGAACTCAGTGATGTCAGTCACGGCTCAACGGGGTGGTTTGAACGCCGCGATTATTGACCGTGAGCGCTCGCTATCCAGGAGCATCTCGATCGACGCCGTGCGGCTCGCTTCGGCACGTAGGCGACGCATGGCGTCCTCAGCTTCGTTTGCTCGCTTCACTGCGTCGTCGATTCGACTCCGCACCTCCTCGCCTGGTACAGGCAGCCGTAGCTTCTTTAGCTCGTCCCAACGAACTCGGGTCCGCCCGATTCCGGTTGCAAGTAGGAGCATCTCGGCGCGGGCTTCGGACGATCGCACAAGCGCCCAGATGACGCTGGCACTAAGGTCGCTGCTTGGTCTGCAGACCGTGTACTCGTTGGTGACAACCAGGCCGTCATACTCTTCTGGCACCACGGCTACCGCACCGTGGATCGCGTTGATGTGACTGAACACGAAGTCACCAGTTCGGACGCGAGTCAGGGTCTGTTTTGCGATCTCAACGGTGGCCACTTCATCACCGGCCTCACAGAAGCCGTCGTAGCGCACTCTGAGGTAGGTAACGAGGTCATCCGTGGTTGACGTGTCAATCACACGATCGACATGGTTCTCCTCGTTTACGGCTAGTTCGAGAAGTTCTCCGAGTGGCTGAATTGTGAAGCCGGCCGCTTCCCAATCCGGCACTCTCGCCTCCGCCTCCGGCAAACAGGCCTTTACATCGAAACGGTCGGTGATTGACGCGGCACTTACCGTCCAGGGAACGGCCTCAGGTTGGCCTGCCTGGAACGCTCGGTACAGCGCGCTGACCTGCTCGATCTCCTTGCGAGCCCGCTCGCGATTCTCGGCATCTACTGGAAGTATCCGCTGACGGGATGGGTCGTCAACTCCGACCCATGAACAGTAGTACATGAACACGTTGGGCTGGATCTCGTCCTCGGAGGACTTCTTCTCTAGCACGATGAGCGAGGTCTTGACTCGCGCCTGGGACCGCTGAAACGCATCGCCAGGCAGCGACACGACCGCGCGGATGATCCAGTTCTTCCGAATCCACTCACGTACCTTCTTGTGTCTCGGAGCACCGAGAATGCTATCGTCTACGACCGTCACGAGCCGACCACGAGGGCCAAGTAGATCGAAGTAGCGTTCGAGGAACATGATCATCGAGCTGAGGGACTTGAGCGGCCGTTTTGCGCCTCCGCTCGTGTCATACGACAACATGTAGTCATCTAGGAGTTTCGCATCGCCCTCCTCGTCGCGGGTGTACTCCTTCGCGAATGGAGGGTTTGTGAGGGCGACGTCGGCCAACCCGAGAGGCTCGGAGCCTCCAGAAGCGGTTGAGGCCTCCTTCAGGCGCTTTCGAAACTCTGCCTTCTCCTGAACGATTTCCGGTTCATCAGTCGGATGGGGCGAGACCTTCTTGTCCAAGGAATCCAGCTGATAAACACTTGTGCCGCCATCTCCATGCAGATACATGTTGATGCGGGCAATGCGCGCGAGCGCAGGGTCGCGTGCCACATCAACGCCGATCAGTGATCGCTCGGCCACCTGCATCCTAAGCTCTTCGCGGCGCTTGTTCGATAGTGAAGCATTCGCGTCAAGCTTCGACCACATGTCAGCGAGAGCTTCGATGAGGAAGCCCCCGGTTCCCGAGCACGCGTCGATCACCCGGTCGATATGCTTATCATCTGCGCGCAACTGCGCCAGTCCTGTCGCGAGTTTCACAACGCTACGAGGAGTGAAATACTGCCCGAGGGCCTTCCCTCGGAGTGTCGAGTTGAGGAACGTCTCGAACATGCGGCCGTTGAGATCAGCGTCAATGCTGATGAGGTCAACGTGTTCCAGTCGACCGACAAGGACGCGAAGCGTGTCAGGGGAGAGAAGTAGTCGCTCGCCCTTTGGGAATATGCGCTTCTTGCGCCCATTCGTGATTGCGATCTCGAAGTCGCTCAGCAGTTTCTGGAAAAGAATCGAGTCGAGTGGGCTCGGCGTGTCGGCCTCGCGGGATTTGATCCACGCGGACGAGAACTTAACGGCCTCAGCGGGGACCACTATGGACTTGTCGTCAAGTTCTCGCAAATTCGGATCGGCGTGCGCTTCTCGATCAGAGTGAAGCTTGAGGAAGATGACCTTAACGAACTCCATGAAGGCCGCGTTGTAACTCAGATTATCCCGCTTGTAGATTAGCCGGTGAGCCCAAGCAAAGTCGGAGTTCAGATCAGAGACCGAGCGTCGTCGAAGAATGTGCTCACCTTCGGCTACCGGATCTGACGCCGGTGCGGCCTTGAATGATTCGGGTGCGAGCAGGGTGCGGATGCTCGAGTATGCCTGATTCCCGTCTACGAAGTCGCCGAATGACGCCTCGGTGATTGGAGTTGAATCGTCCCATCGGTACACGCGCGTAGTGACACCGTTCGTGAGCATGAAAAACTCGACCGGATTGTCCGGTTGGGTGCTGTTGAGTGCGAGGCAGTAGCTCTGCGACTGGCCAACCCAGTCATCGAGATTCTCCTCCACGCCCTTCGCTTCGCAGATCCAGCGGACCTTGCTGCCGACGATTACCGCGTAGTCGGGTCGCCACTTCTCACTCTTGCGACCTCTGGAGATCTTGAGTTCATCAATACTTGCCTTCGGCTTGATCTGACTGTCCTTGTAACCAAGGTCTTTCAGCAAGCGGGAGACGAAAAACTGCTCGACACTGGACTCGTTGCCGAGATCCGCGAGCTGCCCAAACTTGCTGCCTGTCACGTTGCCCTCACGCTCGTAGCCTCGATGAACCCATGGCTTGATGATAGCATCAACCTGCGTCCGGTGGGGTACATGTCCACGAGGCGTTGCGGGCGCGTTCCGGAGCCGGCTACGACATCAAGTCCTTGGTGTGCGTCCATACGGTCATCCGGTGCACGTCGAACCGCCGCGAGATTGACACCACGCTCTCGCCGTTCATCCGGGCAGTTCGGATAGAGTCCACTTCACTCTCCGTCAACGGTGTTCTAGCTCGTCCCCTTGGCTTCGTGACCACGCCGGATTCTGCCTCGAAGTCGCCCGTTGGCTCATCGCTGATACCCAGTCTCGCCTGATTCCACGCGGAACTCAGCCGCTCGAACCGCTGCCAGGTGTTCGGTTTGAGTCCACCCGCGTCCACCACAGATCCAGTGGATCGCACAGAGAGTCCGGCTGATAGCCGGGCTCTCTGCTTTGTGGCAGCTGAGCGAGCGGGGCTCGCGTGACTGACGAGTGGGTGGAGCCGTGATTCTCAGGATCGCACAGCCGGACGATATTGCCGCTGTACAGGGCGCGTACCAGCAGATCAAGTCCCACCTCGCGCAGACGGTCGATTATCGGCACTGGCACACTGAGGGCCATCCCACGCCGGAGATGATCACCGACTGGATCGAGGAGGGGAACCTCTACATCGCAGAGTCTGGGACCGACGTTGCCGGCGTCATGGTGCTCGACCACGAAACGGGCGAGGGTTACGATACGGCCGCATGGTCCGTCGAAGCGGGGGAGGGGCAGGCCCTCATCGTCCACGCCCTCGGAGTGACTCCGCTGTTCCAGGGGCGGGGCGTGGCGGGATTCCTCATCGACTCTGCTGTGCGTATTGCCCAGGAAAGGGGCTGCGTGGCGGTGCGGCTCGACGTACTCGTCGACAATATTCCCGCCCGGTCCCTCTATGCTCGCCATGGGTTCAGGGACCTTGGACTGCACACAATCGACTACCCCACCACGGACCTCAACCAGTTCCACCTTTTCGAGCGCGTTCTCTGAGGCCTCGGCTGTACGCAGCCATCCGACGCCGGTGCCGCAGACCGGACCTGCCCCTGGCGCGCCATCGGGCGACATTTCCCGGAGCATGTGGAAATCTATCGTGGAGCACCCGAAGGAGAATGGGATGAACTGGGGCGAGATCGTCACGCCGACTATGGGATATGCCGAGCTTTTTCTCCGGGGGACGGCAGCTTATCTGGGGTTGACATTCCTCCTGCGGATCGTCGGGCGCAGGGAAGCGGGAGGTCTTGGGCTTGGTGACCTTCTCGTCATACTCCTTGTTGTCGATGCGGCTGGCCCTGGGCTGCTCGGCGAGGCATCGACCATCGGCGACAGCGCCATCCTCGTCGTGACGGTGATTCTCTGGAGCGTCGTCATTGACGCGGTGTCCTTCAGGTGGCCACGGCTTGGACTCCTGTTCAAGCCCCGCCCGCGGCCCATCATCGAAGACGGCCGGCTCAACTGGAGTGCGATGCGGAGAGAGCTCATGTCAGCCTCGGAAGTCGAATCTCAGCTGCGACTCCACGGTGTCCGCGACATGTCCCGGGTCGAGCGGGCCTTCATCGAGCCGAACGGCATGGTCAGCATTGTCATGAGCGAGGAGCCGGTCAACCCGGAGGCACAGAAGCACCCCGACATCTGATCGGCAGGTGCGCGAGAGTGACGGTCGCGGCCCTGCATGCCTCGGCCCACCCACGCGGCCCTTCAGTACATGGGGCCAATCCCAGACTGGTGTCATACCCTGGAGGCGGCAGCGGCGCCGGCTCTCCGATGCGTGGCCCGACTGCCGACCGAGAGGAGACATCATGACCTACACTCATTCCATCTCTGTGGATCTGGACTTTTCGGAAGCCGTGGACCAGACCCGCCAGGCACTCACGGACCAGGGCTTCGGTGTTATCACTGAGGTCGATATGCGGGCGACGTTCACCGCGAAACTCGGACCCGAGGCCGCCGACGCGGTCGGCGACTACCTCATTCTGGGAGCCTGCAACCCGACCTTGGCGAGCAGGGCACTGGTGGGCGACCCCCACATCGGCGCACTGCTGCCCTGCAATGTCGTCATCAGGCGCTCAGACGGTGACGAGCAGACGACGATCGAGACGATCGACCCGGCAACAATGGTCGAGCTCAGCGAGAGTCCCCTCGTCCGCGAGGTGGCCGATGACGCCGATCGCAGGCTGAAGGCGGCACTTGCGTCCATGGGCGGCTCCGCCGGCTGACACTGATCGGCCGGTCGCGCCGCTCAGTCTCGACCGAGCTCGGCGAACGGTATGCCGTGCCGGAAGACATTCTCCGGGTCGTTGCGACGCTTGACCGCCGCGAGGCGCTGAGCCGTCGGCCGGTCGAACGCGCCGTGGGCGGCTTGAGCCTTCTCGTGGCCCTCGGCGAAGTTGAGATAGCCGGGCAGCGGTGCGAGGCTGGCGCCAAGGCGAGCCCACGCATCCTCCATGCGGTGGTCGATCTCCTCATCGGCACCCGGACCGGTGATGAGACCGACGAATTCGAGCATCCGCTCCCCGTGGCGTGCGGAGAAGCTGACTGACGGATTCGGGCGGGACACGGCCGCCCCGGCGTGGCGAGTCTCTGCGAAGAGCATCGGACCGGTGACCGTCTCCAGCATCGCCTCGAGTACAGATGTGTTGATCTCCGTCAGCCACTTCCCGCTCGACGCCGCGGGGAGTGGGTCAATTGGGTCCATGGAGATCTCCGCCGATCGTGAGAACTCCATGGGTCCCCACGTGTCCATGAGCGGCGTTCGCCATGAGCGCCAGTGGTCGAGCAGGCGGTCTCCCTCACGCGGGTCGCCGCACCAGCATCCGCGGACAATGGCGAACGTCTGGCCGCGGAGCTGCTCGGGCACGATCTCGAGGGGTGGGAAGGCGGTGATATTGAAGGCGCTCGTCAGCTCCTCCGGCGCCGATGCCGTCCAGTCGAGGTAGTGCTCGAAGAGAGCATGTGCGTCCTCCAGTGGGAAGAAGAGGTTGCCGGCCACCACCGTCGCGACGGGGGTGAGGTCGAGAGTGATCTCAGTGACGACGCCGAGTGAGCTGCCGCCCGAGCCGCACATGGCCCAGTAGAGCTCAGCCTCCTCAGTGGGACTCGTGGTGACGATCCGACCATCGGCCAGCGCGACACGGAGGGCACGGACCGAGTCGACGGCAAGCCCGTACCTGCGCGCCAGCCATCCGAACCCTCCTCCCAACGTGTTGCCGACGACGCCGACATGTGGGGCGGATCCGAGAAGCGGTGAAAGCCCGTGGTGCTGTGCCGCGGTGAGGACTGGCTGCCACGAGGCGCCGCCGCCGACTGTCGCTGTACGAGCACGTGGATCGATGGTGACGTCATCCCGGTGTGAGATGACGATGAGCGCTGTGTCGCCATCCGCCGGAACTGCGATGCCATGTCCAGTGTTCTGGACTGCGACGGCAAGATCTTCATCCGCCGCGAGCCGGATAGCGGCCACGACATCGCTCTCGGTCTCGACACCGATGACCACGGCGGGCCTCTGGGTCCACGCAAGGTTCCAGCCGGCGCACAGCTCCTCGTAGCCGCTCTCACCGGGGCGAAGCACGGATGCCTGGGTCGTCACGGGTCTGGTCGCTTTCATGTCATCCTCCTGTGGTTGTCGACCATTGTGACCGCGCTCATGTCAGCAACGACGCACACGACCACCATGCGGCTCCACAGAGATGATGGACATGTTCCCGGTGTCGGTGTGACTCTCAATTACACCGACACCCGTGAGGGTTGTCTTTTAGTGGATCTGTCCATCGACATCGGGACCAACCCGCGGTGGCGGGAGGGACATGACTTGATAGGAGCTTGACCGGGAAGTCGTCTCGCCTTTGTGCTGTCTGCCCACCCCGACCCGCGACGACGAAAACTGCGATGGAAAGGGAACCCGTCTATGACAAGCATGACACTGCAGCCTCTAGCTGCAACATGGGATACGGCGCCAAACGAGCTGGTGGCGGGCATCGATACGCATAAGAACACGCACCATGTCGCCGTCGTCGACCAGCTCGGCCGACCGATCAGCGACCAGCAGTTTGCGGCCACCGCCGACGGCTACCAGCAGATCATTGAGTTTCTGCGGACTGCGGGAACGGTCAGCCGAGTTGGGGTGGAGGGGACCGGATCCTACGGCGCAGGAATTGCGCGGATACTTACCGCTGCCGGGTTCGACGTCGCCGAGGTGGCTCGCCCGAACCGGCGGGTCAGGCGCATGCGCGGCAAATCAGACCCACTCGATGCGCGACAGGCCGCGCTGACCGTCTTGGCCGGTATCGACACGGCAATTCCCAAGGCCGGCGACGGCCAGGTCGAGGCGCTGCGCATGCTCCTGACAGAACGCAGGTCTGCTTCCAAAGCGAGATCCCAGGTGATGAACCAGATCCATGCGCTGCTGATCACCGCCCCTGACACTGTCCGAGACGACTACCGCAGGCTTGGCACCATCGCCTTGGTCGCCACGCTATGTCGAACCCGGCCGGGCTCTGGGACAAGCCCTGAACACACGGCCCGCCGCGTGTTGAAACGTCTTGCCGTCCGGCATTCGGCGTTGAGCCAGGAGATCGCCATCATCGAACGGGAAATGGTGCCACTGATCCGAGCGGTGAATCCTGCCCTCTACGCCTCCAGCGGTGTCGGACCAGTGACCGCTGCAACGCTGCTGGTCGCGGCAGGCGACAATCCCGAACGCCTCACCAGTAGCGCCTCGTTCGCGGCACTAGCTGTACTGTCCGGGGAGGTTGGTTAAGCGGGTGATTGGGGCGAGCCTGTCGCAGGCTGTGTGGGGTCGGTGATGATTATAGTGATGCAGCCATCCTGGTAGGGCGTCTCGTCGCTCGGTTTCTGAGGTGTAGCAGCGGGCGTAGCCCCACCCGTCTGCCAGGGTGCGGTGGAAGCGCTCGATCTTCCCGTTGGTCTGGGGTCGGTACGGGCGGGTCCGTTTTGCTGTGATCTTCAGCCTGGCGCAGGTTTCGCGCCATAGTATCGAGCGGTAGGCCGGACCGTTGTCGGAGAGCACTCTTTCGACGGTGACGCCTCGGGTGTTGAACCAGGCTGTGGCCCGCTCCAACACCCCGACGGCAGTGAGAGCGGTTTCATCATTGTGGACTTCGGCGTAGGCGACGCGGGAGTAGTCATCGATGACGGTGTGGACGAAGGCGTGGCCCATCTTCGGGTTGTGGTGGTGGTTGCGGGCCTTGTCCGGCGTTGCTATGCGGTTGCGGCCTCCCTGTTGGCGACCGACGAAGCGCCAGCCGCCGCCGTCGGGGATGTTGCCGAGCTTTTTCACATCGACGTGAATCATCGAGCCGGGGTGGGGGTGTTCATAGCGGCGCACCGGCTCCCCGGTGGCGCGGTCTACGTGAGCGAGTCTGTTCAGTCGGCAGTGGCGCAGGATCTGATGAACGGTCGAGGGTGCCAGCCCGACCCGGACGGCCAGCTGGACCGGTCCTTCCCGTAGCCGCAGCCGCAGGCTCACGATTCGTCTTCTGATCTTCAACGGGGTCTGGTGGGGCGAGGTCTTCGGGCGAGAGGAACGGTCCTGCATGGACTCACCAGACCTGTAGCGGTCGGCCCAGCGTTTGACCGTCGGCCAGGAGCATTGGAACCGAGCCGCGACCTCGGCAATCGGCACCTGCTGGTCGACGACGAGCCGGGCGACGGTCAAACGGGCGCGAGGGGTCAGGGCTGCATTAGCGTGGGACATACGGAGGGCCTTCCTCGGAGTGCTGGTTTCGCAACTCCCACTCAATCGCGGACGAAGGTGTCAGATTGTTTGTGTAAGGGGTGGTGTCCGACACGAAAGCAGTGATACTGATGTCCATGATTGATAAGCAGGACCGCTCGGAGCGTCGTCATTTCCAGCGTGAGGGCGTTCAGGCCTTGGAAGCGGCAGGTGTTCTCGATGACCTGTATGCCGCTATCGATGCTGGCCACATTGAGCTGGAGGGCAAGGACGGCCTGATCCAGCAGATCATCAAGGCTGGCCTGGAGCGTGGCCTCCAAGCCGAGCTGAGCGACCATATCGGCTATGACAAGGGCGACCCGGACGCCGGCTTGTACCCAAATTCGCGTAACGGCTCGTATTCCAAGACGGTGGCCACCAGCGTCGGGGACATCGAGTTGGCGATACCGCGTGATCGCGATGGGACCTTCACCCCGATGCTCGTGCCTAAAGGCTCCAGGCGCCTGGATCAGCTCGATGAGATGATCATCAGCCTGTACGCGGGCGGGATGACGATCCGCGATATCGAACATCACCTGGCCTCCACTGTGGGAGTGGAGCTCAGCCGGGAGACGATCAGCAAGATCACCGACGCGGTCCTTGATGAGATGCTCGCCTGGCAGCAGCGCCCCCTGGAGGCCTTCTATCCGGTGATCTATCTCGATGCGCTGATCATCAAGATCCGAGATGGTGCCCATGTGCGCAACAAGGCCGCCCACATCGCGGTGGGCGTGGATATGGACGGAATCAAGCACGTGCTGGGGATCTGGATCCAAGCCACAGAAGGAGCGAAATTCTGGGCCGGGGTCTGTGCCCAGCTCGCCAACCGCGGGCTCCACGACGTGCTGATCGTGTGCTGTGACGGGCTGACCGGCTTCCCCGAGGCGATCGAGGCGACCTGGCCCAAGGCCACCGTCCAGACCTGTGTGGTCCACCTGATCCGCGCTGCGATGAGGTTTGTCAGCTACACGTCACGCAAAGCCGTTGCCGCGGCTCTCAAGACCATCTATGAGGCCCCCGACGCCACGGCGGCTCGTGCGGCCTTGGATCAGTTCGCAGCCAGCGAGCTGGGACAGGCCAATCCCCACTCCGTGCGCGTTTTCGACGAAGCCTGGGAACGGTTCACACCCTTCCTGGCTTTCCCACCGATGCTGCGCCGGGTCATCTACACCACTAACAGCATCGAATCATTGAACTACCAGCTGCGTAAAGTCACCAAGAACCGCGGCCATTTCCCTTCCGATGACGCAGCCGTGAAGCTCCTGTGGCTGGCGATCTGCAATATCGAAGACAGACGGGCTCGTGACCGAGCAAAAGAACGCGGATTGCCCAGAGGATCCAAACGACTTGCCGAGGGACGTCTGGTTGAAGGACTCGTCGTCACGAACTGGAAACAAGCACTCGGCCAACTCGCACTCGCCTACCCCGACCGAATCCAGCCCTACCTCTAAGCCCCAGCCACCACACTTACACAAAAAACTTGACAGGCTCTCGCGGAAGGCCCTCTCTTCACGTCACAAGTCAGCGCGTGTCATCGCACTGCCTCAACCAACCTGTCCGGTCAGTACAACTAGCCGGCGTCGCCCCGATTCCCGCTTCCTCCGGACAGCGCACCAGGCACAGGCTCTCTCGCGGCGGAAACAGGAATGCGAATAATGCCCTGCACCGCATCGTTCTCCTCCGCATGCGACACCGGGAACCACGCACCGTCGCCTACTTCACCAGACGCCGCGCCGAAGGACTCTCAGACCGCGACATCATGCGCTGCCTGAAACGACACATCGCCAACGAGATCTACAAGGTGCTCATGAGCCCCGGCCTCGACAACCCGGTAGGCCAAGAGCTTCGCCAGCTACGACGAGAAGCCGGCATCCCGCTGACTGTTCTCGCCGACACCCTCGGTGTTCCCCGGCAGCGTCTCCAACGGCTCGAGATCGGCACCCGCGCCGACCGAGAACTCGAAGCTCTCGCCACCGCCACCATCAACCAACTCACATTGGAAAAAGCAGCTTGACAACAATAGGAGCATCCACTCTAAGGGGCACTACTCCCGTTCAACCGAAATCCTGGTGGATCACCCCCTCAGATGAGGGGGGTATTGCGGGGATGGCCGCAGGAACATTGACGATGCGCAGTGAGGCGACGATAATCTGAGGCAATCAGAGGAGGCCCGACGCCTCAGCCGCCGCGACTGGTATCGGACTACAGGCGTGCAGGGGCCAGGTCACCGGGGGTGCCCATGTCGAAGACCGACCGTGTCGCGGATCGTGTGCGCGGGCTGTGCGCAGAGGCCGCCACGACGGCGGAGCTTCTCACCGGGGTGCGAGACCATCTCGAGGCGGCTCTCGGTTTCGCCGGCTCTCTGGTGAGCGCAACAGATCCCGAGACGACTGCGCTGGGCACCGGAACAACGGTGGAGAACCTGCCGGAGGTCATGGCTGTTCCGTGGATGCAGAACGAGTAGCTCACCTCCGATGTCAACAATTTCGAAGCGCTGCACATGAGTGGCGGAAAACCTGCGACCCTCCACCGGACCCTGCAGGGGCAACCGGATCTGAGTCCGCGCTTTCACGACGTCTACGTTCCGCATGCTTCGGTGTCGCGAATCTGGTGAGGGAGGCGCACGATGAGGACTTCACGAATGAGGATCTCCGTCTTCTCGACGCGGTTCGCTCAGACGTTGCGCTGGGCCTGCGGCGCACGGCGCGGAACGGCGTCGGGGGACATGAGGGAACAGGGCCGGGAATTGTCACCGCGGACGAGATGGGTGCTCCCATCGCCATGACCCCTGAGGCGGAACGGTTTCTCTCGGACCTGTGGTTGTGCCCGTTCAACGATCACGGCGGCGCATGGTCGCTTCCCGGTGAGGCGTACATGGTCGTGATGATGGCCCGAGCGCGGGCACAGGACAGACGCCGCATCCCGGCATCGACCCGGCTCGTCGGGCGGTCCGGCCGGTGGCTGACCCTGCGTGGCGACTGCACGGTGACGGAGGGCGGCGACGTATCCGAGATCGTTCTCATCATCGGGGAATCGATCCCGAGCGAGATCCTGCCGATACGAGCCCTGGCCTACGGACTCTCCGCGCGTGAGCGCGATGTCGTCGGCGCGCTGCTCCATGGCTCCTCGACTGCGCAGATCGCACGGCGGCTCCACATCTCCGAACACACGGTGAGGGATCACGTGAAAGCGCTCCTCAGCAAGACCGGCACCGCTTCTCGCGCCGAGCTGGTCAGCGTGCTGACGTTGGCCTGACGGAACGTCGGGGTGAAGCCGGGCGGGGCTGTCACTGTCACGACCCGTGAACGGACCGCTGCTACCGCACGACCTCAATGCCGGTCGCCTCGGCCGCGTTCTCCAGCGAGCCCAGGTTGGTGACCTGGGTGAACCCCGCCGCCTCCATGAGGGCGATGGCCTGGCTCGCGCGGTTTCCCGAGCGGCAGTACACAAGGTACTCAGCATCCGGATCGAGTGTCGGGATCGCGGCCGGCACCTCTCCGGCGTTGTAGTCGATGAGCTGTGCGCCATCGAGGTGGCCTGCTGCGAATTCGCCCGGCGTGCGCACATCGAGAATGATGGCGTTGTCTGACATTGGTATCTCCTGTCCGTCGTCGGAGCAGGCTCCGAGACCAAATATTACTGCGGCAGCGGCAAACACCGCCGTGAGAACTCGCCTCATCTGTCAATCCTTCCGGAGAACGGTGGTTGAGCGTGCCGGGCCGTCTGTCTCGCAGACACCGCCCGGGCAGTACATGGGTGTGGCTCTGCCGACGTGCCGCTGGAGTGCACAGCCGACACAGATGCCGAATGCCGACTCCAGGAAGAGCAGGGTGAGGCACGTGGCACAGAGCGCGAGCGTGACCCAGAGCGGCGCCGCCACCAGCCCCATCGTCGAGCAGGATACGAACGCGAGGCCGAACCCCAGCATCCACGCGAACTCCTTCTGGGGAGCGCCGACCCATTCGGGCCTCTGGCCGCGCACCGCCAGACGGCCGAGGGCAAGGCTGGGCGACCAGCGGTCGCCGAGCCCGATGCGGGCCAGCATGTCGACCATGAAGAGCATGCCGAACGGTGTGAGTGGGGCGCTCGAGCCGGCGGAGAGCGCGGCACCGAACGCGATCCCACCGACAAGGAGCAGGATGCCGGCTGCGGCGCGCACGGCGCGCTCGTCGATGACGGGGACGAGGTATCCGGGTACATGTGTGCCGATGCGGGGGAGGGCGGACGACGCCATAGGTGACCTCCTGCAGGTCAGTCAGAGGGTGGGGCGAGGCCGACGCGAGGCCGGTCAGCCGAGGAGTGCGGGGACTTCCTGGATGAGGACGAAGACGCCCATGATGAGGACGAAGACGCCGAATCCTCTGCGCAGGGCCCGCTCCGGAATCTTCCCGGCCACGGCGACACCCGCGAAGGAGCCCGCGATGGCAGCCCCGGTGAAGGCGAGGACGATCGGCCAGTTGAGGGACACCGAGAGCAGGTAGCCGCCCAGCCCCGCGAAGGACTTCATCGTGATCACGAGGAGTGAGGTGCCGACCGCGACCGCCATGGGCAGCCCGCCAAGGAGGTTGAGCGCGGGAACGATGAGGAACCCGCCGCCCGCACCGACGAGGCCGGTGGCGATGCCGACGGCGAAGCCATCGACCAGGATCCGGACGAGGGGCGGCCCTCCAGCGGGGGCATCCGCCTTCGCGTCCCGCCTGCCGCGAAACATCGCGGCGGCGGTGGCGATCATCATGAGGGCGAAGAGGACCATGAGGATCCCGCCCGGTATCCGACCGCCGATCAGACCGCCCGTGAAGGCGCCGGCCATCCCGGCCGCTCCGAAGAGGAGCCCGATGCGCCAGCGGACACGGCCCGCCCGCCCGTGACCAATCATGCCGACAGCGCTCGTGGCACCGACGATGAAGAGGGAGGCGGCGATCGCCTCACGCGGCTCCATGCCGAGCACGTACGTGAGGATGGGGACGGTGAGGATCGAACCGCCGCCTCCGAGGAGTCCGAGTGAGACCCCGACCAGCCCGGCCAGGAGGAGAGACGCGATGATGAGGAGGGGGTCCACTCAGACTCCAGGCTCAGACCGACTCGAGGACGGGCACGTTGCCGGGGCGCGACACCCAGGCGGCGTAGCTGCCGTCCATCTCCGCGACCTCGTAGCCCTCACGGCGCAGTGCGCTCGCGGCGACGCTGTTGCGCACCCCGCTCTGGCAGTAGGTGAGGACGGTTCCTGCGTCCGGTTCGGGAAGCTCGTCGAGGTGCCACATGAGGCGGCCGCCTGAGAGCTGCACAGCGCCGGGCACATGCCCGTCGGAGAACTCCGACTTGTTTCGCACATCGAGCAGGAGGACGTGCGGGAAGTCGTCGATGTCATCCGGGGAGATGACGGTCGGGGTGACGAGGTCGAGACCATCCAATGCGGTGATGTAACCGTGGACGGAATCGATGCCGACTCGGATGAGGTGATCCCTCAGCTCCTCGGCAGTCTCACGATCATCTGCGAGAACAACGAGTGGACGCTTCTCGCGCTGCGGGTCGACGACCCACGCGCCGTAGCTGGCCGCCTTGCCGACACCGGGCACGTTGAGTGACCGGGGGACGGTGCCTCCGTGGACGGCCCGGTGGTGCCGGGTGTCGATGAGGATGACGCTGTCGTCGGCGAGTGCGGACGACAGATCCTCCGCGCTGTACTCGACGAGCTCGGGCAGGTCGCCGAGAACGGCGGGGCCCTCGCGGTTCTCCGTCTTCATCCGCGCGAAGTAGGCGTGGGCATCGGGCTGACCGCTCAGAAGTTCGTCGATGAAGCCCTGCTCGTCATCGTTCTTCAGGTATCTGCCCCACCAGGAGAAGTTCTTCTCGTAGCCGATCGTCGATGACGGAACCGCGCCGAGTGCCTTGCCGCAGGCAGAGCCGGAGCCGTGCGCGGGAAGGACCTGAATGTAGTCAGGAAGTGTGAGGAACCGGTCGCGCAGGCTGCGGAACAGGTCCTTCGCCCCCTGGAAGCGGGTATCGATGCCTCCGGCCGCCTCGTCGAGGAGGTCAGGCCGGCCGAGGTCGCCGACGAAGACGAAGTCCCCGGTCAGCATGAAGCCGGGCTTGTCAGACTGCGCGCCGTCGGTGATGAGGAAGGACATGTGTTCGGGTGTGTGACCGGGGGTGTGGACCGCCTCGAGGGTGATGTTGCCCAGCGTGATCCGGTGGCCGTCCTTCATGCGGACCGCCGCGTCGAAGGCGTCGGAATACGTCCAGTCGGGACCTCCCTCGTCGGAGACGTACATGGTCGCGCCTGTCGCGGCGGCGAGCTCACGGGTTCCGGAGAGGTAGTCGGCGTGGATGTGGGTCTCGGTGACGGCGACGATCGTCATGCCGTTCTTCCTGGCAAGGTTGAGGTAGACGTCGAGGTCGCGGCGCGGGTCGACCACGATTGCGGTGCCCTTGGCCTGGCAGCCGACGAAGTAGCTGGCCTGCGCGAGGTCTTCATCGTAGATGCGTTCGAGGAGCATGGTGATGCCTTTCGAGGTTCAGCGGTGGAGCAGGTGGTCTACCTGCATGAGCAGCGATCGTGCTCGGGGACGCCCTGGAGGGCCTGGTCGACGTGCTGACCGCATCCGGTCCAGGTCGGCCTGCCGCAGTTCGAGCAGGTGGTTCGTGCACACATAGGGGTTTCCTTTCGAAGGGTGAATCGTTGAATAGTGGGGGGGCTACGCGTCGGCTGCGGCACTCTGCTTTTCGGCAAGCTGCCGGCGGACATCGTCCATGTCGAGATCGCGAGCGCCCTGGATGAGCTGGTCGAGCTGAGGAGCGCGAAGCGCGCCCGGCTGGGCGTAGACGAGGATGCCGTCCCGGAAGACCATGAGGGTCGGGATCGATTGGATCCGGTACTGGGCGGCGAGCTGCTGCTCAGCCTCCGTATCGACCTTGCCGAAGACGATGTCGGGGTTGGCATCGGAGGCCTTCTCGTAGGTCGGTGCGAAGGAGCGGCATGGGCCGCACCAGGCTGCCCAGAAGTCGACGAAGACCATGCCGTCGCCGCCGACGGTGTCCGCAAAGGTGTTCGCGGTGAGATTCACTGTTGCCATGGTTCTCTCCTTTTTCCTTCTACCGGCTGAACATCCGGGCGAAGAATCCTCCGCGCTCGGCTTTGGCGGCGTCGATCTCAGCCTGGGTGTGCTTCCCGTTGCACCACTGGGAGGCGGGGACCGTTCTCTTTACCTGGGCCACGTGCTGGCCGCAGCCGGTCCATGTCGTCTTCCCGCAGGTGCGGCAGGTGGTTGCACTGCACATTCTTCTATCCTTCAGTGTTAGCCCGAAATACTCCGGGGGGTATTATCTGCGTCCGGATCAGGATACCCTCGGGGGTATGTTGTCTGTCAAGTGAAGGGGAGGAAACCATGTCGCAGATGGAGAGCAGTGAGGAGAGTAGGGCAGAGGCGAAGCGAAAAATCCTCAATCGCCTTCGACGCGCCCACGGTCAGCTCGGGGCAATGATCGAGGCCTTCGATCAGGATATTCCCTGCCGCGAGACCGTCCACCAGCTCGCGGCGGTGTCGAAGGCTCTGGACCGGGCGGGTTACCTCGTCATCTCGCGAGCCCTGACCGAATGCCTGATGAATCCCGATGGCACCGAGGATCCCGAGGAGCTCGAGGAGCTGTTCCTCCGCTTGGCGTGAAGCGCGCCCACCGAGTATTCAGGTTCTCTCGCTAGGTTGGGCGCTGAGGAGGCGACATGACAGACATCCAAGCCGCTGACCCGATGACCGTTCTACTCGCCATGCGCCGTGCGGGAGATCGGGTCGCAGACTACTTGAAGAGCGTGGCCCGCACGCACGTCGAGCGGGATCTCAAGCGTGACCAATACGACGTGGTGACCGAGCATGACAGGCAGAGCGAGGAGATCGCCGTCGAGGCGCTCCGCAGCGCCCTGCCCGACTGCCGGATTGTCGGCGAGGAGCAGGGCGAACGGCCGGGAGATGGCCCTGTCACCTTCTACGTCGATCCGATCGACGGTACTGCGAACTTTGCGGCTGGCATGCCGACCTTTGCCTTCTCGGTCGGCGCGGAGGCGGGTGGCGAGCTGATCGCGGGCGTCGTCAACGCGCCGCTGCTCGGACACGAGTTCTATGCCGCGACGGGGCACGGCGCGTGGGTGCAGTCCTTCAGTCGGGAGGAGCCGATTCGTCTGGGCGAGCCGATCGAGCGAACGGCCCCCGAGAGTCTCGTCCTCACAGGGTTCCCCAGCGCGCGCGATCACCACACATGGGGGCCCGAGGGCCTCGCCGTCGCCGCGAAGCTGAGCGGCAGCGTGCTCGGGGTCCGCAATCTCGGCAGCGCCGCCATTGAGATCGCGTGCGTCGCGGCGGGTTGGGCTGATGCCGCATACGGTGTCGGCGCCAGCCCCTGGGACACCGCCGGCGGCATCGCCCTCGTCCAGGAGGCGGGCGGGGAGTTCCTCTCGTCGAATCTTCTGGGCGGACATGGTGACCTTCCCTGGCAGCTGCCGGGCTACGGCGTCATCGCCCCCGGCCGCTCAATTCCGCAGATCGGCCTTGCCCTTGACGAGCTCGAGGGTGTCGCAGAGCGGCTGCAGGTAGAAGGACACTCCGAAGGTTTCCGTATGCCCTGAGGCCGAAAAATACCGGTGATAGCGTCCGATCAACGAATAGCGGCAGGAAGAGAGATGGACCACTTCACAGACCGGGCGAGGGGCGCACTCGCCGGATTCATTCTCGGAGACAGCCTCGGGATCCCCACTCAGGGGATGACGGAGGAGGACGTCGTCACGCAGTATGGCCTCATCACGGGCCTCGGCGACGCGTGGAGTGGACATCCCCTCAGTCCCGGCGCACCGGCTGGATCCGTCAGTGCTCGGACAGGACTCATGCTCCTCACCGCAGGCCTCATAGACGAGAACGGCATCGACACTCGTCGCTCCATCACCGCGCTGCGCGGCTGGCACGATGCGACCCGAGCCGGCGACGACGTGCTCGGCCCGAATGTATGGGCGGCGGTTGACGGGCAACCGGTCCAGCGCAGCGGCTCCTCGACAGCTGATTCTGCGGCCATGGCGGTGCCGATCGGCATCGCCCAGTCGCTGGCGGAGGATCGTGATCGTCTTCTCGACACGGTCGCACGCCTGTGTTCCGTGACCGGTGAAACGCACCAATCCATTGAGGCCGCGATGCTCGCTGCGGCCATGGTCAGCGCCGCAGTCGATGGGGCGTCCATTCACGATGCCGTCGATATCGCTCTGGCCGAGACCGCGAGCGCAGGCAACAATGCCCAGCGGACACCTGAGGCCTCTGTCATCGCCCGGACACTCCAGGCCATCGACTGGTCGGCCGACCTGCGAATCGTCGAGCTCATCGGCCACCTCCATGACATCGTCGGCCTGTCGAACACGGCGGGCGAGGCGGTTCCGGCAGCGATTGTGCTGGCCAAGGCCTATGCTCGCGACCCGTACCGTGGCTTGTGTGCCGCAGCCCAGCTCGGTGGCGAGAGCTGCCTCATCGGCTCCCTCACCGGGGCCCTGCTGGGAGCCGCCTCCGGCATCGGAGCCTTCCCCGCGAGCGTCCTCGAAACTCTCGATCGCACGGCAATGAATGTGGCGATCGCAGACCGGCTGCTCGCCCAATCGGGACGAGGCAGCACGATCTGCGGTGCGGGGCTCACCTGAGCTCAGCGGTCGACCGTCGGTCCGCTGCCGGACTGCGTCCGGTCAGAAGGCCGCGACTTTGGCGGGATAGCCGCTCTTGGTCACCGTGTCGGCGAGGATTTGGGCATCGACCGACTCGGCGTGATCGACGGTGATCTTCCCGGTCGCGAACTGGACCTCGACCTTCTCAACCCCGTCGACCTTGCCGAGAGCCTTCTCGAGCTTGTCGACGCAGGAGGGGCAGGAGAAGCCCTGAGCGCGGAGAAGAGTGGTGGCTGACATGGTGTGTCCTTTCCTTGAACGTGCTGATGTGCCCAGGCTATGGCGGCGGCTCCGGGGCGACCATGACCTGCGTCAATCAACGCGCAGTCGCCTACACTGGAGATGATCGAAGAGAAGGTGGGTGTGTCGATGGCTCGATCGCCGGTGACGAAGTCTGCCGGAGAGCCGCATCAGTGCTCCGAGGAGACGCGGCTGCGCGTTCTGCGCGCGGTCAAGTGGTTCAGGGACCTCAGCGATGACGAGATCGATGCCATCAGCAGAGAGATCACGTCGCATGCGTGGTCGCCGGGGGAGTACCTCCAGATCGAGGGGGACCATGCGGATGCTCTCCACGTCATCGCCCAGGGCATGGCCAAGGTCGAGAAGGTGTCGGCCGATGGGACGACGAGGATCGTCGACATCGCCGTACCGGGGGATCTTGTCGGTGTCCTGCCCCAGTTGGGCGCGCCCGTCTACACCGACTCGGTGGCCACCCTCTCGGTGACCTGTGCCCTGCGGATCGAGGCGGAGCGCTTCACGTCGATCATGCTGACCTACCCGACGGTGGCGGTCAACGTCGTCGACGATCTCGCCCACAAGCTCGCCCGCTCCCGCCACAGTGAGACCCATGGCAGTCGGCCTGTGCCCCAGCGGCTGGCCGATGTCCTCCTCATGCTCATGAGAAAGGTCGGGCGGCGCGACGAGGAGGGCATCCTCATCGACCTTCCGCTCAGCCGAGTCGATCTCGCCGCGATGGCGGGATCGACCCCCGAGTCGGTCTCGCGGACGATGAGCAGGTGGAAGGCGCAGGGCATCATCGACTCCGGTAGACGATGGACGAGGGTGCTTCGACCGCGCGACATCCAGGAGCTCGCCACGGCCTGAGGGAGCACAAACGCCGTTTCAGCGGTGAGAGAACGAGTCGAATGCCGGAGTTGTCCTTTTTCGACGCAGTTCCGCAGAATCCCGGCCGCAGGTATTCGCGCAGGTGACGGACGTTAAACTTCGCACTCTGTTGCAAATCTCCCCGCATCATTAATGTCGACGCTATGACTTCCGAAACCTCCTCGCTGCCACACGTCGTCATTGTCGGCGGTGGATTCGCCGGCATCGCCGCCGCCCGCGGCCTGCGCCGAGCGCGGATGCGCGTGACCCTCGTCGACCGCAACCCCTATTCGACATTCCAGCCGCTGCTCTACCAGGTCGCGACATCGACGCTCAATCCGGGAGATGTCACCTACTTCCTCCGAGCAATCAGGAGGAAGCAGCCCAATCTCCGCGTTGAGCTCGGCTCGGTCGAGTTCATGGATCACGAGGAGCAGACGGTCGTCCTCGACGATGGCAGGACGATCCGCTACGACTACCTCATCGTCGCCAGCGGCGTCTCTGCGGCTTTCTTCGGCATCCCCGGCGCAGAGGAGCATGCACTGCCCCTCTACACCCGCCAGGAGGCGATCGACGTCCGGGACCGTATCAATGGTCTGCTCGATGCGGCGACGAAGCGCCCCAATGAGAAGGTGCGCATCATGATCGTCGGCGGCGGGCCGACCGGAGTTGAGACGGCCGGCGCGCTCGCGGAGCTCAAGGACAAGGATCTGCCCGTCCTCTATCCGGAGCTTGATCCGGAGGCGATGGAGATCATGTTGGTCGACATGGCCGATCGCGTCCTCGGCGCCTTCAGCGAGCCGTCCTCGACCTACACCCGCGAGGAGCTCGAGAAGCGCGGCGTCACCGTCGTTCTCGGTCAGTCCGTCAAGGAGGTTCGTGCGGACGGAGTGACGCTCCGGTCCATGGACGAGTCGGGTGAGGAGACGTGGATGCCGGCAGCGGCCGTGCTCTGGGCATCGGGCGTTGCTGTCCCGCCGATCGCCAACTGGAACCTTCCCCAGGTCCGCGGCGGCCGAATCGCAGTCTCGGGCACCCTCCAGGTTGAGGGTCTTCCCCGGGTCTTCGCCGCGGGCGACGTTGCCGCCATTGAGGGGGGCCCGCTCCCGCAGCTGGCTCAGCCCGCCAAGCAGACCGGCGCGCACGCCGCGAAGGTCATCACCAACCTCATCGAGGGAAAACAGACCGACCCGTTCGACTACAAGGATCTCGGCGTCCTCGCCACGATCGGCCGCGCCGACGCTGTTGCCGAGGTGGCCGGCCTTCCCGTCCTCAAGGGATTCACCGCGTGGATGATCTGGAATTCGGTCCACATTGCGACGCTCATGGGCGGCCGCAACAGGATCTCCTCCATGGTCAACCTCGGCATGAAGTACATCACGTGGGGTCGGAGCAGCAACCTCATCGTCGGCGATATCACCGACTACTCGCGCAACGCCATGATCGGCCCGCTGACAGCCACGCGGTCGATGAAGCGCCACGATCAGTGGCGCTGAGACCCGTCGTGCGTTGACGCTGATCGTTGGGCCTTCGCGGCGACATGCGCGATGGCCCAACGGCGACAGTCGCCCGTCGTCAGCGGTTGTCCGTCACCCACACGCCGCCCTCGAAGCGGCCGATCTCAGCGGCTGCGTCATCGATGGAGACGACGCCATCGTCGATCCTGACGGCCTGCCCCGGGTAGAGGCCGATGGTCGAGGCCTCGCGCAGCCGCTCGGGATCTGAGTCGTCCACCCGCAGGACCGTCGCCTCGCCGTCGGCGGCCTCTTCCAGGGGAATCGCCTGCCGTGGGGGGACGGTTCCGTCGGGCCGCGGGATCGGGTCTCCGTGCGGATCGTACTCGGGTCTGCCGAGATGCTCATCGATCGCCTCGATGAAGCGCAGCGACACGGCGTGCTCGAGAGCATCGGCCTCGTCATGGATCTCGTCCCAGGAGTAGCCGAGGCGGCTGTGCAGAAAGGTCTCGATCAGGCGGTGGGCGCGCACCATCCTCAGCGCGTGCCTCGTGCCCTCCTCGGTGAGCGTGACCGATTGATACCTGCGATGCTCGACAAGTCCCTCGCGCGCCAGCTTGGCGATCGACTCTGACACGGTCGAGGGCGACAGCCCCAGGTCACGTGCGAGCCGTCCCGTCGTCACCGGTTCGTCAGACCATTCGGTCGCGGACCAGATGCGCTTGAGATAATCCTGTGTTGCCCTCGTCAGTTCCGCCATAGCCCCTCCTTCGACTCCAAGGCTATTGTCAGGCCCGCCGGGAACAAACCCAAGGTTGTTGAGGTTGAGTATGTATGTGAATGATCAACGTGACGAAGACGCCACCGATGAATCGGGAATCCTCCGCCTGCTGCGACGTGAGGAGCCGACCGAGAACATGTCGATCGCAGTCGGCCTCCTCGATCGGATCGATCAGGCCCGCTGGATGGGCGAGGTCCTCGACCGAGCCGTCGAGGAGGCCCTCAATCTTAAGCCTGCCCAGGTCAATGCCCTCAAGGTGATCGCAGGCGGCCCGTGCACGCTCGAGACGCTGTCGATCCGACTTGGGTTCATCGACGAGGCGGCCGCCCCCATCGTCGATTCGCTTATCGAGCGCGGCTTCGTGCTCGCGGCACCGACGGGCCTGTTCCATGCGACGGAGGCGGGGCTGGCCACGGTCGATCGCGCCGAGGCGATCCGGTACCGCAGCGCAGACCTCGCCTCCAGTCAGCTTGGTGCTGAGCAGCTCGAAGAGCTGGTCAGTGGGATCGACGCGAGGGTCAGCAGTGAGCGGCGGCTGCGGCGAGCGTGAGCGCGCCCTGGAAGCGAAGCTCGCGGTCCTCGGCCGACATGTTCTGTGAATCGTCGAGGAGATGATCGGACACGGTGAGGACCGTGAGGGCCTCTGCGCCGTGCTGGGCGGCGAGCATGTAAAGCGCCGCCGTCTCCATCTCGACACCGAGGGTTCCCATGTCCGCGAGCTTCTGCACCTGCGCAGGGTCGTTCCCGTAGAACTTGTCCCGTGAGACGACCGGACCGACATGGACCGCCATGTCGCCATCGGCGGCCGCAACCGCGGCCGAGAGGAGCCTCCACGAAGCCGTGTGCGAGAGGCTGATGCCGGGGACGACGTCGGTCACCGAGGAGTCCGTGTGGGCGCCCATGGCGACGACGACGTCGCCGACCTTGACCTTCGCCGCCATGCCCCCGCACGTTCCCACGCGGATGATCCGCTTGACGCCGTAGAACATGAAGAGCTCGCTCGCGTAGATCGCGAGCGATGGCTGGCCCATGCCCGATGCCATGACGGAGAGCGGCTTGCCATTATATTCGCCGGTGTAGGCGCCGATGCCGCGGACGTCTGAGACCTTGTCCGCGTCCGGCATGAGAAGGTTCGCGATCCGCTCCGCACGACGCGGGTCTCCGGGCATGAGGACGGCGGGCGCGATGGAGCCCTCGGGGCGCTGATGTGTGGGGTGGGCATAGTGCTCCTTCAGAATCGATTGGTATCGGCCAGTCTACGGTCGCGCCGCCTTCGACGGCGGCGTAACGGCACGCGGATTCTCTTGACGAGCCCCGCCGGTCGCACCGGCCGGGAACACGCGTCACCGTGCGGTGGCGCGGTCGATCAGCCACAATGGGGCAGAGCCGTGCCGACGGCGCCAGCGAAAGGAAAGCTCTATGTCCCAGCAGGGAGGGCCGCAGGGCCCCAATTATGACCAGGGCATGAACCATCAGCCCGCCCCGTCCGCCTACTCAGCACCGCAACCGGGTCAGCCGGGTATGCAGCCCGGGCAGCCGCCTCTTGGGCAGCCGCACCCCTACGGCCACGGCTACGGCCAGCCATCCGGCTACGGTGCGCCGCATCAGCCCAGCGGATTCGTGTCGCTCTTCTCCACGAGCTTCCCGCACCGCGGCCCCCAGTCGCTGCTCAGCATCGTCATGCTTCTCGGCATCGTTGCATTCGGCATCTTTGGTGGCTACGCTCTATTTGATCTCCTGACCATCCTGACCGCTGACTATGGTCCGAGTGCGATGGGGATCGTGACTTCCATACTTCGCTTCGCGTTCCGCGTGGCGATCGGTCTCGTCCTCCTGGGTCTGCTCCGTGTGATCCTCGAGCACGTCGCCCGCACCGACAAGAAAGCCGATTAGTAGATCAATTGAGCTCCCATTACCGGATGGTCGCCTTCGACCTTGACGACACACTCGCGCCTTCCAAGTCCCCGATGCCTCCTCGGATGGCAGAGGCGCTGGTCGAGCTTCTCGACTGCGCCGACGTCTGCATCATCTCCGGGGGTAACGTCACCCAGTTCGAGAAGCAGGTCCTCGACCAGCTCGTGGCAGGCGAGTCCGCCCTGGAACACCTCCACCTCATGCCGACATGCGGAACGCGCTACATGCGCTTCCAGGACGGCCGGTGGGTGACGGTCTATGCCCACGATCTGACCGACGATGAGCGCACCTCCGCTGTGACCTCGCTGCGTGAGCGCGCCGCGGAGCTGGGGCTGTGGGAGGACCAGACGTGGGGCGACGTCATCGAAGATCGTGGATCACAGATCACCTTCTCGGCCCTCGGCCAGGAGGCCCCCATCGATGCGAAGCGGGCGTGGGACCCGGACGGCTCGAAGAAGGAGGCCCTCCGTGAGGCCGTCGCCGGTGACCTGCCCGACCTTGAGGTCCGCTCCGGCGGGTCGACCTCGATCGACATCACCCGGGCGGGCGTCGATAAGGCCTTCGGGATCACCCGCCTGTCCGAGTACACGGGCGTCGCATTCGACGACATGATCTTCGTCGGCGATCGACTCGACCCGGGCGGCAACGACTACCCCGTCGTCGCCCTCGGCTGCAAGACGTACGCCGTGCGGAACTGGGAGGACACCGCCGATCTCGTTGAGAGGCTTGTCGACTGCTTTCCGGCGGAGACGCGCAAGGCCTCTGTCTGACGGCAGTGAGAACTGCTCCCCAGAAGTGAACTGAGATGAGTTCACAACTGGGGAGCAGTTCGCTTAGACCTGGATCCTCTGCGCCGAGCGATCAGCGTTCCGATCTACGTTCCGGCCAGCAGCCTCCGCAGCTCGGCGAGCCTCGGCACGCCGACCAGCCGCCATTCCTCGCCCTCGGGGCCGAGCGCGAGGAGGGTCGGGGTGGAGGTGATGCCCGCCGCCATGGCACGCTCCGGGTGATCGGACGCGTTGACCTCGGTCAGCGTGAACTCGAGGTCGTTCGACGCATAGTCGAGTACCTGGCGGGCGGCGCGGCACGGCGCGCAGAACCCCGTCGTGAACAGGACGAGATCAGGCATCGGCGCGACCCTCGGGGCGAACCTCCTCGCCCGGTGCGACGGGACCCGGGGGAGTACCCTCGCCGAACGGGCGGCCGCCGAGTGCCTCCCGGCCGTGCTCGGACAGCCACCCCGAGTTGTCGGGGCCCGCGGGAACGATCCCGGAGGGGTTGATGTCCGTGTGGACCTCGTAGTAGTGGCTCTTGATCTGCTGGAAGTCGATGGTGTCCCCGAAGCCGGGGGTCTGGAACAGGTCCCGGGCGTAGGCCCACAGCACCGGCATTTCGCTCAGCTTCGAGCGGTTGGTCTTGAAGTGGCCGTGATAGACGGCGTCGAAGCGCACGAGCGTGGTGAAGAGCCGCACGTCGGCCTCCGTGATCGTGTCCCCCATGAGGAAGCGGCGGGTCTCCAGTCGATCGGAGATCGTGTCGAGTGCGTCGAACAGCCTCGCGTAGGCCTCGTCGTAGGCGGACTGGGAGCCGGCGAATCCGCAGCGATAGACACCGTTGTTGATCTCGGTGTAGATGTACCGCATGAGGGGGTCCATCTCCTCCCGTAGGTGCTCGGGATAGAGATCGGGTGCGCCCTCACGGTGATGCTCCACCCACTCGGTCGAGAAGTCGAGCGTCATCTGCGCGAAGTCGTTCGTCACCACCGCGCCGTCGCGGGTGTCGACGAGGGCGGGGACCGTGATTCCGAGCGGGTAGTCGGGGTCCCGCTTGAGGTAGGCGTCCTTCAGTCGGTGGATCTTGAGGACCGGGTCGACTCCACCCTCGTCGAGATCGAACGTCCACGAATCCGCGTCATGTGTCGGGCCGGGCATGCCGGCCGGAATGACATCCTCAAGGCCGAGCAGGCGTCGCACGATGAGGGTGCGGTTGGCCCAGGGGCACGCACGTGCGGCGATGAGCCGGTAGCGGCCCGACTCCACCGCGTAGCCGCTCTCGCCGCCGCGGGTGACGCGAGTCGTGATGTACCGGGAATCCCGTTCGAATGATTGGCCCGGCACAGAGTAGACCCCGCCCGTCGTATGTTCCGCACGCTCACTGTCAGCCACAGCTCTCCCTCCGTAGGTTTTCATGTCTACGGGTGTCAACTGCCGTGTGCGCGCGATAATTCCATGTTCGCTCCAAGCGTCCGCCCGGCTCGCCGCTCCGGCTGGCTGGTGTCGTCGTCGGCGGGGGCCGATCCGCCGGCGGATCTGGAGGGGGCTATGGGCTGAGTACCACGTCTGAACAGGTGTTCCCAGTCGTGGATCGGTTGCTACCATGAGGTCGCCGGCACCGTAGGTGCGACAGCTCACTTTGACGAAACGGATCCCCGATGGCCGATTTTGACAGCATGACCGACGAGGAGCTCGACGCCTATCTCGCCGCGCGCGAGACACCGCGTCCCGCCGCCCCGGGGGCGGTCGAATTCGGCTGGCTCATGGTCGTGAGCGGCCTCGTCGGAGCGTTCGCATCCCTGCAGCTCCTGTTCGGCCAGCGCGCCCTCGAAGCAGACCCCTTCGCGAACCTGTCGTGTGACGTCAACGAGCTCCTGTCGTGCTCGACCTTCCTCACGTCGTGGGAGGGCAGCCTGCTCGGATTCTCGAACAGCTACCTCGGCATTGCCGCCTTCCTCGCCATGATCTTCACGGGGGTCTATCTCCTCGCGAGGAGAAGCCTGCCCACCTTCATGTGGGCGGGCATGGCAGCGGCGGCTGCGCTCGGCCTGCTCGCCATCCTCTGGTTCCAGTACACGTCCTTCAGCGCGGGCACGCTCTGCCCGTGGTGCCTCGTCATCTGGGCCGCCCTCATCCCCTTCATCACCCAGGCCGCCGGCCAGGCCCACGCGAATCTCACGGATGGGACAAGCCCGCTGTGGCGCTACCGCTGGGCGATCATCGGGCTCTGGTTCGCAGCCGTCATCGCCTTCGCCGGCATCTACTTCCTCGACACGTGGAGGATGATCCTCTCCTGACGGCAGGCTCAGTCGAGCGACGTGAGCTGCGCCGGCACGTGCTGGCCGTGACCGGCGTCGATGAGGGCGGTGCGCAGGGTCATCATCGACGCGTCCAGCTCCTCGGCCGGCACGTTCTTGCGTGCCGAGGCGAATGCGAGGGCCTTCTCGCTCACCATGGGAATGACGTGGAGGTGGCAATGCGGCACCCCGTACCCGGCGATGACGAGGCCGGACCGTGGCACGTCGAAGGCCGTCTCCTGGACCCGGGCGATGATCCGGGCCACTCGGAACAGATGGTCGGCTGTCGCGTCGTCCAGGTCGATGAACTTGTCGATCTCCTCCCGGGGAACCACCATGACGTGGCCGTCTGCATGCGGCTCGATCGTCGCCATGACGACACACACGTCGTCGGCCCACACGAACCTGCCGGGAATTTCGCCTGCCATGATCTTCGTGAAAATGCTCATGTGCTCAGTCTATTCCCTGTCATCCCGTGGACCGGGGGAGGAACGGTGTGGGCGCTGCGCTAGAGTTGACGGCGATACGAAGGGAGAACTATGTCCGAGACGACCGAACATCCGCATCGGTACACGGCAGAGCTCGCAGGCGAGATTGAGAGCCGCTGGCAGGATCGATGGGATGAGGAGGGCACGTACCACGTGCCGAATCCGGTGGGTGACCTTGCTGGAGACGTCTCGCCGGAGAAGTTCTACCTCCTCGACATGTTCCCGTACCCGTCTGGCAAGGGCCTTCATGTCGGCCACCCCTTCGGATACATCGCCACCGATGTCGTCGGCCGCTTCCAGCGCATGCTCGGCAAGTCGGTGCTGCACACGATGGGGTTCGATGCGTTCGGCCTGCCAGCCGAGCAGTACGCCGTCCAGACCGGCCAGCACCCCCGCATCACGACCGAGCAGAACATCAAGAACATGAAGCGGCAGCTTCGCCAGATCGGTCTCGGGCACGATCAGCGCCGCTCGTTTGCGACGACCGATGTCGACTACGTCCGGTGGACGCAGTGGATCTTCCTGCAGATCTACAACTCGTTCTACGACGAGAGTGCCGAAGGCCGCACTCCCGGCACAACTGGGCGTGCCCGCCCGATCTCCGAGCTGATCGCCGAGTTCGAGTCGGGCCATCGTCCCGTCCCGTCGGGCGCGCACTGGGCTGATCTGAGCGAGCCCGAGCGGGCCGCGATCATCGACGACCATCGCCTCGCCTACATCTCTCACGCCCCCGTCAACTGGTGCCCCGGGCTCGGCACCGTGCTGGCGAACGAAGAGGTGACGAACGAGGGCCGGTCCGAGCGCGGCAACTACCCCGTCTTCCGCCGCCAGCTGCGCCAGTGGATGATGCGGATCACCTCGTATGCCGATCGACTCGCCGCCGATCTCGACACGGTCGACTGGCCCGAGAAGGTTGTGGCGATGCAGCGGAACTGGATCGGCAGGAGCAACGGCGCGTACGTGACGTTCGCGGCCCACGGCGCCGACCGCGACCACGACCTCACAGTCTTCACCACCCGCCCTGACACGCTCTTCGGCGCGACGTTCATGGTGGTCTCTCCGGAACACCCGATGCTCCAGGACGGCGCGGTGCCGACGGAGTGGCCCGAGGGCACGAAGGACGCGTGGACCGGTGGTGCCGCCGACCCGCGCTCCGCAGTGTCCGGCTACCAGGCCGCCGCGCAGAAGCTCGGCGATACGGCGAGGACGAGCGATGAGCGGGAGAAGACCGGCGTCTTCACCGGCATCTACGCGACGAACCCCGTCAACGGCGATCAGGTCCCGGTCTTCACCGCCGATTACGTCCTCATGGGATACGGCACCGGCGCGATCATGGCCGTGCCCGCCCACGATCAGCGCGACTATGACTTCGCGACCGCGTTCGAGCTGCCGATCGTCCTCACGATCCAGCCTCCCGCGGACTTCCCCGGGGATTCGGCGTACGTCGGCGACGGCGAGGTCATCAACTCGGCGAACGACGAGTTCTCGATCAACGGTCTCGACAAGGCCGCCGCCATCGCCACCGTGTCCGACTACCTCGCGGAGAAGGGGACGGGCCTGCCGGCCGTCACCTACCGCCTGCGCGACTGGCTGTTCTCCCGCCAGCGCTACTGGGGCGAGCCGTTCCCCATCGTCTACGACGAGGACGGCCGCGCCTACGACCTGCCCGAGTCGATGCTTCCCGTCGAACTGCCGGAGACCCCCGACTATTCGCCGCGGTCGTACGACCCGGACGATGCGGAGTCGATGCCGGAGCCGCCCCTCGGGAGGCTGAAGGACTGGGTCGCGGTTACCCTCGATCTCGGCGATGGTGAGCGGACGTACTACCGCGACACGAACACGATGCCGAACTGGGCCGGCTCGTGCTGGTACGAGCTGCGCTACCTCGACCCGAATAACGACGAGGCCTTTGCGGCCCGGGAGAACGAGGAGTACTGGATGGGGCCGCGCCCGGAGGCGGGCAACCACTCGGGCGGTGCCGACCTCTACGTCGGCGGCGTCGAGCATGCTGTCCTCCACCTGCTCTACGCCCGCTTCTGGCACAAGGTCCTCTTCGACCTCGGCCATGTCTCGTCCTCGGAGCCGTTCCACAAGCTCTTCAACCAGGGCATGATCGAGGCCTACGCCTTCACCGATTCTCGCGGACAGTATGTTCCGGCCGATGAGGTGGAGACGAACGAGGAGAACGGGGAGCAGATCTTCACCTACCGCGGCGAGCGGGTCAGCCGCGAGTACGGCAAGATGGGCAAGTCCCTCAAGAACACGGTGACGCCGGAGGAGATCAGCGCCGAGTATGGCGCCGATACCTTCCGCGTGTACGAGATGTCGATGGGCCCCATCGAGCAGTCGAGGGTGTGGGAGCCGCGCGCGGTTGTCGGTGCTCAGCGCTTCCTCCAGCGCCTGTGGCGCAATATCGTCTCCGAGGAGACGGGTGAGACGATCGTCGCCGACGTACCGGTCTCGGAGGAGACGGCACGCCTCGCCGCCCGTACTGTCACCGACGTGCGGACGGAGTATGAGGCGATGCGGCCGAACACGGCGATCGCGAAGCTCATCGTGCTCAACAACCACCTGACCTCGCTCGACGAGGTCCCGCGCGAGGTCGCAGAGCAGCTCGTCGCCATGGTCGGCCCTGTCGCCCCGCACATCGCGGAGGAGCTGTGGGCCCGCCTCGGCCACGAATCCTCGGTGGTCTACGCGCCTTTCCCGACGATCGATGAGGCTCTCCTCGTTGAGGACACGGTCACCTGTGTCGTCCAGGTCAAGGGCAAGGTGCGCGACCGCATCGATGTTGCGGCCGAGATCTCCGACGAGGAGCTGACCGAGCGCGCACTGGCGCTGCCGAGGATCCAGCAATTCCTCGAGGGTGAGCCCCGCAAGATCATCGTCCGGGCACCCAACCTCATCAACATCGTTCCCTAAGGAGAGATATGGACAGCGTCAGCGAGGCGACATTCGGCGGCAGGGCCTGGCGGCTTACGCATGCCGGGGCGACCGCCCTCGTGGCCGCGCGCGGCGCCACCCTCATCTCGTGGGACCCGGGCGTCGGCGAGAGCATCGTTGCGGGTTATGAGACCCCCGAGGAGCTTGCGGAGGGCAGGGGTTCGCGGAGCCGGATCCTCGCACCCTTCGCGGGCCGGATCAACCACGGTACCTTCACCTGGAACGGCCGCTCCATCAGCCTGCCGCTCGCCTCCGATGGGCACGCTCGCCACGGCCTCGTCTCGGGACTGGACTTCACGTCCGTATCCCGGGGTCCGACCCTGCAACTGTCGGCCGAGCACGAGGCGGATGACATCTGGCCGTGGTCGTTCGCGGTCGACGTCATCTACGCCCTCGGGGTCGGCGAGGTCGGGTCCTACCGCCTCTCGATCGACATCTCCGTCACGAACCTGTCGCCGGAGAAGGCACCGGTCGGCATCGGCTGGCACCCTCTTCTGCGGTTCCCCGGCGGGGGGAGGATCACGGATCTGGGACTGACAATTCCCGCCCGCAAGCGCGTTCTCACCTCACAGGACCTCATCCCGCTGCCCGGCGAGTCCGCCTACGCCGGGATCCACGCGCCCGTCATCATGGACCGCGTCGGCAGCGAGAGGATCGATGCCGCTTACACCGGCCTTGTTCCAAACGACGAGGGTGTCGTCAAGACCTCCGTGTCGAACCCGCTGACAGGGAAGACGATCTCCCTCATCCAGGAGCCCGCCGAGGCGCCCGTCGTCGTTGTGTGGACGGGCGATGGGCTTGAGCGAGGCGCTCGCGAGGCGATCGCCCTCGAGCCCTACTCCCACGTGCCCGACGCGGTCAACAGGGCGGATGCGTCGGCGTCGATCGGCCTCATGCCGGGCGCGACGCGGTCGATGACGGCGACCCTCGTCTACTCGTAGGCAATCCGCTCAGCGACGGCGGGTGCCGAAGATCGTGCGAGAGATCTCGCGACCGAGCGTGCGGGCACCCGACTTGAGCAGCGCGTCGACGACGCTGTCACGGCCGCGCCCGGTCTGCTGACGCCTCGCGGCCTGCTCGGCCTCTCTCCTGTGGCGCTCGGCCTCCTTCTCGGCCGCCCGCGCCCGCGCCTCCTGCTCCTCACGCAGTGCCGCGTCGGCCTCCGCCTGCAGCGCTGCCGCCTCCTCGGACTCGATACGGGCAGCGAGAAGCTCGGTCGCGGACTGGGGGTCCACGCGTTCGGCGTAGGTCGCCGCAAGCGGAGACGTGGACAGGATGTGCTGGACCGTCGCGTCATCGGCCGGTCCCATGTCAGCGGCCGGCGCCCATAGGCGTGTGGGTGCGACGGGGGAGGGCCGCCCGGCCGTGTCGATGACCGTGACGAGCGCTTCGCCGGTTCCGAGACCCGGGAGGATCTCCTCGAGGTCGAGAGGCGATTCCGGGAAGGTCCTCACGGTGTCGCGGAGGGCCTTCTGGTCGTTGGGGGTGTGGGCCCTCAGGGCGTGCTGGATCTTGGCTCCCAACTGCGCGAGGACATCGGCCGGCACGTCCTTCGGGGTCTGGGTGACGAAGATGATGCCGACACCCTTGGATCGAATGAGGCGCACCGTCTGTGTGATGGCGTCGAGGAACGCGGGGGAGGCCCGGTTGAACAGCAGGTGTGCCTCGTCGAAGAAGAACACGAGCTTCGGCCGATCGAGATCGCCGGCCTCGGGGAGGATCTCGAACAGCTCGGCGAGCAGCCACATGACGAATGTGGAGAACAGGCGCGGCCGATCGGCGAGGCTCGGCAGCTCGAGAATGGAGATGACTCCGGTGCCGTCCCGGGTCTGGAAGAAGTGCTCGGGGTCGAAGGCCGGCTCGCCGAAGAA
Source organism: Flaviflexus salsibiostraticola (assembly GCF_003952265.1). Classification (NCBI taxonomy): domain Bacteria; kingdom Bacillati; phylum Actinomycetota; class Actinomycetes; order Actinomycetales; family Actinomycetaceae; genus Flaviflexus; species Flaviflexus salsibiostraticola. The sequence continues at coordinate 788,024 of NZ_CP034438.1, read as the reverse complement.
CTCATCTCCGCCCTGCGACTGCAGCACCGCGATCTCCCGGAGGATGACACCGGCGGTCGCCGAGGCGATGCCACCGATGTCCTTGAGGAGGTCCTTGCCCTGGTCCGTGAGGAAAGAGACGACCGAACGCAGATCGCCGAGATCGATGAGGGCGAGACCCTCTCTGTCCGCCCAGTGGAAGATGAGGCTGAGGGCGGCCTCCTGCGTGGCGTTGAGATCGAGGATCCGAGCGAGCAGCAGGGGGCCGAACTCGGTCACGGTCGTCCGAATGGGAATGCCGGTGCCGACGCCGCCGAGTGCATAGAACGCCGTGGGGAAAGCGCGTGGCTGCCATTGCTGGCCCTGGTCGGCGCAGCGCGCGGCCAGCTTCTCGCTGTCCTGGCCCGGTTCGGCCAGTCCCGTGAGATCGCCCTTGATGTCCGTGAGGAACACAGGGACGCCCGAGGCAGACAGCCCCTCGGCGAGCAGTTGGAGGGTGCGGGTCTTGCCCGTGCCAGTCGCGCCGGCGATGAGCCCGTGGCGATTGAGCATCGGCAGTGACAGGGTGACTGGGACATCGGCCTGCGGCAGGCCCTCCTCGAGGAGCACGCCGATCTGCAGGGCGTCATCGACCGCGTAGGCGTCCTTGACCTGGCGCGCGTAGTCCGACAGACCCTCCGACGCGGGTGGCTCTGTCGGGGCCTCGGGCTCGGCATCCGGGCTCGTGGCGCGTCGCGCCGCCCGTGCCGCGTCGAGCGCTGCCTGGGCTGCCTCCGCCGCCGCGCGGGCGGCCTCCGCCTTCGCGGCCGCCGCAGCAGCTTCGAGACGTGCGATCTCTGCATCATCCATAAGGGTCAGCATAGGGGCGCGGTCCCCAGCGCGCCCGCGGATCGTCTGTCCTCAGAGAATTCTCCTCATCCCTCGTCGATCCTCCGCACAGACAACAGTGGGGGCATGAAAGCGAAAGACCTCGTACGCACCGCGTACCGCGTCGGCACGGGCGAGGACATCATGGCGCCGCCCGAGCAGGGCAGGCGCACAGCGCGCCTCGCCTTCGACGGGCGGTCAGCGGCCCTCGCCATCCTTGTTCTGTCGCTCGTGGCCGGGGTTCTCGTCGGGTGGACGATGTCACGGCCCGTCGAGGTCCACGCACTCCCGCCCGCGACGACCGCCCCGGCCGGCGCCCCACAGGAGGAGAGCTCAGCGGCCCCGGCGTCCCTCGCGGAACCGCAGCCGAGCGAGGAGCCGGGCACGGTCACGGTCTATGTCTCAGGCAGGGTCAACAGCCCCGGCATCGTCGAGCTGCCGCAGGGCTCGCGAGTTGCTCTTGCAGTCGAGCGGGCGGGCGGCATGAGCGCGGAGGCCGACTGGGATGCTCTCAACCTCGCCCGCGTCCTCACCGACGGTGAGCACATCGTTGTGCCCGCACCCGGAGAGGCGGCGCCCGTGATCCAGCCCGAGCAGCCCGGTGGGCAGGACTCCGCGACGCCGGGCCTCATCGATCTCAATTCGGCAGGCGCCGCCGAGCTCGAGTCCCTCCCAGGGGTCGGCCCCGCCATCGCACAGCGGATCATCGACTGGCGCGAGACGAACGGGCAGTTCACCAGCACCGAGGAGCTGATGGAGGTGTCCGGCATCGGCCCGGCGACCTACGAGGATCTGCGCGATCGTGTGACCGTATGAGCCACGGGGATCTTCGGATCCTGCTCGCGTCGGCGGCCTGGTGGCTGGCCGCAGTCGGCACCCTCCTCGAGGGCGCCGGATTCGTCATCACGCTTGTCCTCCTCGGCGCAGGGTCCCTCTACTGCACGCGGCTCGTGCTGCGGCACGTCGGACGGGACTCGGGGATCCGCTACTGGGCGCCGACGCTCGCCGTGCTCGCCGCAGCCGCGATCTGCTCCGCCGGCCTCACCGCCGCCCATCAGCACCTGGCGTCCCAGGGGATCCTGGCCCGCCTCACCGAGGAGGGCGCCGTCGCACGGCTGGAGGGCACGATCACGTCCTACCCGAATCCCGCGGGTGACTGCGTCCTGAGGACCATGCGCGTCGATCGGGTGAGCGGCAGGGGCGAGACCTCCGTCGCCTATTCGTCGGTGACACTGCTCGGAGGTGACGAGCTCCTAGCACTCGATCTGGATGAGAGCATCGACGTCTTCACGCGATTGGAGCCGACCGAGCGGGGCTCCCGGGAGATCGCGTGGGCGACCATCGTCGGTGACATGCGAGTGACTGCGCCAGCCGGGCCCGTGTCACGCTGGATCGCTGCGCGTGCAGCCGGGCTCTCCGCCAACCTCAGCGGTGAGCTGCCACAGATCCAAGGCCTTGTCCCGGGACTCGCAATCGGCGACGACTCGGGACTGCCGGAGCAGCACGGTGAGGCCCTGGCGGCCGTCAACCTCACTCACCTGACGGCGGTCTCGGGCTCCCACGTGTCGATGATCTGCGGACTGGCCGTCGCACTCGTCGGGCGCCGGCGGCGCATCATCTCAGTCGCTGCGGCGGGCGGAGTCCTTGCCGCCCTCATCGTCGCAACCGGCGGACAGCCCTCGGTGCTCCGGGCGGGTGTCATGGGAGTGGTTGTGCTGGCAGCGGTATGGCTGCGGCGCCCGAGCAGCGCCCTTCCCGCCCTAGGCGTGTCGATTGTCGTCCTTGTGGCGATCGAGCCGCCCCTCGCTCTCGCCTACGGGTTCATCCTGTCTGTCGTCTCGACCGCGTCGATCATCACGTGGGCGCGTCCGGCGGCGGCACTCCTCGCGCCCGTTCTCACCGTGCCGGGAGCGAACCTGCTCGCCGTCCCGATCGTCGCGCACCTCGCGTGCGCGCCCATCATCCTCCTCCTGTCGGAGACAGCCTCCCTCTGGTCGGCCCTCGCGAACGCGCTCGTCGCACCGCTCGTTCCCGCCGGGACGATCTTCGCCCTCGGGGGCCTCATCCTCGCAACCGTCCCCGCGGCGGGCCCCGCGCTCGCGTGGCTGGCGGCCCGGTGCGTGTCATGGATCGACATTGTCGCCGGTGAGCTGTCGGGATGGCCAGGGTCCGGAATGGACGGTCGGCTCGTCATCGCCGTCTACACCGCAATCCTCGTGGTCTCCTGGCTCATCGCCAGGACCGGTCTGCGCGCCACGTGGATTCTTGCAGGAGCGATCGGACTCAGCGCGCACCGGCTCGTACCCGCTCCAGTACCCGACTGGGACATCGTCCAATGCGACGTGGGCCAGGGCGCCGCCACGCTGGTGCGACTCGACGGTCTCGTCTACCTCGTCGACACGGGCCCGCCCGAGTCACGTCTGGGGGAGTGCCTGTCGGCTGCGGGCGCAGATGTCGATGTCCTCATCCTCACCCACCTCCACGCCGACCATGTCGGAGGGATCGAGACCGCGTTGGACCGCGGCGTACGCGAAATCTGGGTGGGGCCGGGCATGACGGTTCAGATCGACGGCCGGGCCGAGGGTCGGCCTGTGCGGGAGGTGTCGGCGGGCGATCGGTTCGGTGGTCTCGACATCCTGTGGCCCGATGGACCGGCCGACTGCTGGGATGAGAGCTGCGAGAACGACCAGTCCGTTGTCCTCAGAGTCCACCTGGGCAGTCGCTCACTCCTCCTGACCGGCGACCTCGAAGAATCCGCGCAGCGCAGACTTGCCGGACGCAATATCGCTGCCGACATCGTTCTCATCCCGCACCACGGGTCCGGGAACCGCAGCGACGCCTTCGTCGATGCGGTCGGGGCGACGCTCGCACTCCTCTCCTACGGGGAAAACACCTTCGGGCACCCGGCCGCGCAGACGGTCGAGCGCTACAGCCGCAGCGCCGAGATCCTCGCAACCGACGGCGGTGACATCTTCCTCCGAATCGATGAGTGAGCGGGCGCCCGATCGGACCTGTCGGGCGACCATGGAATACTGGGACCATGGCACAGGCAAAGGGCGTTTCATGGGACTCGGCGACACTGGCACCAGTCGTTCTCATCAAGTCGAAGGAGGAGGCGCTCGCGGACCGAACGTGGGAGTCCCTCCTCGGCCAGGCCCGCCGGCAGGATCCCGATATCGAGGTCGTCAAGCTCGACTCGCTCTCCTACACCGCGGGCGACCTGGCGGTTCTCGCCAGCCCGTCGCTGTTCGGCGGTGCGAAGATCGCCCTCATCGGGGATCTCGAGAATATGGGGGAGGAGCTGCAGTCCGACCTCATCCAGCTCATCGGCAATCCCAGCCCCGACCTCTTCCTCGTCGGGGTCCGCAACGGCGGCAACCGTGGCGCGAAGGTGTTCACCGCCTGCGACAAGGCGGGCCTGCCGGTCATCAGCATCGACGAGGTCAAGTGGGACAGCGATAAGCTCGCGCTTATCAAGTCCGATGCTCGACGGGCGAAGCGCGCCCTCACCGAAGACGCGGCTCACGCGCTGGTCGACAGCCTCGGCAACAATGTGCGTGAGATGCTTGCCGCGCTCCGGCAGCTCTTCAGCGATGTCGAGGGCACCGTCGGTGAGCAGCACGTGAAGACGTACTTCGGCAGCCGCGTTGAGGCCGATGGTTTCGAGATCGCGGATGCTGTCGTCGCCGGCAACACCGGCCGCGCCCTCCAGCTGCTGCGTCACGCCCTGGCGACCGGCACGTCCGAGGTCCTCATCATCGCCAACCTTGCGTGGAAGTTCCGTCAGCTGGCGCACGTGTCGGCATCGATGGGTCGCGGTGGGCGCGACGTTACCGTCCCGGGCAGCCCTCGCCAGATCCGAGAGGCCCAGAACAGCCTCCGCTCCTGGTCGGATGCCGCTCTCGCCGGAGCGATCACCGCCATCGCCAAGGCGGATGGGGACGTCAAGGGCTTCCGTGGCGAATCTCAGGATGCCCAGTACGCGGTCGAGCGATGCCTGCGTCAGATCAGCGCCGCGCGACGCCTCTGAGCGGCGATGCCGCGCGACCCGGGCGGCGCGATCGACAGAAGAAGGGCGGCACATCGTGCCGCCCTTCTTCACACCTGCTGACTACGCGCTGAGCGAGGAGACAGCCTTGGCGAGCTTCGACTTGCGGGTCGCAGCCTGGTTCTTGTGGATAACGCCCTTCGACACGGCCTTATCGAGCTTACGGCTGGCGGTCCTCAGGGCCACGTCGGCCTCGTTCTTGTCGCCGGCGGTGACGGCGGCGCGAACCTTGCGCACGTACGTCTTCAGCTCGGCCTTGTAGGCCTGGTTACGGATGCGACGCTTCTCGTTGGTGAGGTTGCGCTTCTTCTGCGACTTGATATTTGCCACGTTCTCAATTCTTTCGTCATACGGATGCGAATGTCTGCTCGGTCAGTGAGGGCTCCGCCATGACCGGGACTGGGGCGTGGGGCACCCCGTGGAGTGGTCGGTGGCTTACGACCTGCGTATCGACCAGATAGCAAGTCCGATGAACAAGAATATCAGCTAGCGGCGGTGAATCGAACTGACAGCCCGCGCCACATGTGTGAACCTCGTCTTATCGAGACGGCCGCCCTCGCGACGGATCGAGTCCTTGTGGGCGATGAGAAGGCGATCGATGCGCACCTCGGAGGGCCTTCCCTGCCGGTCCCAATCGCCGCTGCCGATGTCGACCCAGCTCCGGCCGAGATGATCCTCGCGGCTCGAGTCTCCGCCGTAGTCGACGTGGTCCTTCGAGGTCATCTGCGCATAGATAACGGCGTCGCCCAGGCGGGCGAGCACAAGCACCGGGCGATCCTTGCCCTGTGTCGGATCGTCCTCGTACGGCACCCACGTCCACACGACCTCCCCCGGGTCGGCATCTCCGTCGGGAGAGGGATCGTAGGAGAAGGAGGCTCTGCCATGGATCGCCGGCGAGTACTCGACGGCGTCGTCCTGTGGTCCGAGAGGCGCCTGGCCGCGCTCCCGCGCAGCCGGACGCGGGCTCTGAGAGCGGTCGCCTCGGGAGAGCACGTCCCTGACGAGACGACGTGTCTCCGGGGCGTTGGCGACGGACTTGGCGAGGTTGACTGCACGATTGAAGAGACTCACGCCATCCACCGTAGACGGAAAGCCGGGTCGACGTGGTCACATCGCGCCGGTTGGCGGATGTGGGGCCGATGCACTCAGTCCTGCCGCCGGAAGCCCTCGCTGCTGAAGAGCAGCTCGGTGAGCTCGACGTGGACCTCTTCAACCTTCGGGATGTCTTGGAGCCGCAGCGGGTTGTCCGCCGATGTCTCGAGGATGAGGGTGCCGCAGCCGAAGATCCGATCGATGAGATCGTGTTCGTAGGCGACATTCGAGATCCGGGCGAGGGGGATGTCATGCCCGTTCTTCGAGAGGATCCCGGTGCGGGTGATGATGCGCCGGGACGTGATGGTGTAGGTGTCGGTCAGCCAGCGCAGCCAGGGCACAACGACTCTCCAGATCGCGATGATGACGCTCGCGGCGATGACGGCGTACGTGCCCCACGGGTCCGCGGAATTGGGCATGACAAGGATTGCGGTGACGACGGCCGCGATGAGAAGGATGGCGATGATGCCGGAGAGGAACAGCTCTTTGACATGGCTGTGCATGTGGCGGACGACGACTTCGTCCTGGCCGAGGTATCTGCGAGGGAGGCCCATACGGCAATAGTGGCACAGCGGGTGGGTTTCCGTACTGCCATTGAGGCCGCCTGCCTCACGTGATGATGGCGGTGACGATGAGGAGGAAGAAGCCGAATGGTCCGGCGAGGGCGGCGAGCGCCCCGGAGATGATCGTGATCCTGAGGTCGTCCCGAAGGTAGGGGGCCTCGACCGTTCCGCCCGCGGCTGCGATGGCTGCACGCTGTGCCGCGTGGACGCGGGGCATGACCCTGGCCGTGCGCTGGGAGGCTTCGAAGGAGGCGTCCTGGAACCGCTGGCGGGCATCATCCTCCGACAGTGTCCGGCCGTCCCGCGTCACGATCTCGGTGCCGATGGTCTGGTCTTGGAGCTTCTCGAGCTCATCGACGTACCGAGAGAGCCGCGCCAGTCGGATTCCGAAGACGAGGACGCCGGCGCCGAGGATGGCGCCGAGCACGAGGGGGATCCACGCTCCGAGGCTTCCCTCGGCGACTGCCGAGACTGTCAGCCACAGGAGGATCGCGACGATGACGCCGTTCACCCACACCATGAGCTTCCCCGGTCCCCGAAGCAGGCGCACGAGGAGGGGCAGGAACACGGATAGGGCACCGGGCAGAGCACTCATGAGCACAGCATTCCAGAATTCTCGGCCGCACTGGTGGGATCTGGCCCCACGTAATCGCAGAGCGAACACGGCGAGAGAGGTCACGACAGGTGGATCGCCGCATGAAGGCGGGACGTGGGTAGACTGGTGCGGAATATCCGAAGGAGACCAGTGTCCAAGAATCCCACCCAGTCGCTGCAGCCGGCGAATACGCCCGCTGACCGGTTGCGGAACTTCTGCATCATCGCACACATCGATCACGGCAAGTCGACCCTTGCCGACCGGATGCTGCAGCTGACCGGCATCGTCGACGAGCGCGCCATGCGCGCCCAATACCTCGACCGGATGGACATCGAGCGCGAACGCGGGATCACCATCAAGTCGCAGGCCGTCCGCATGCCGTGGACAGTCGACGGCACCGAGTATGTGCTCAACATGATCGACACTCCCGGTCACGTTGACTTCTCCTACGAGGTCAACAGGTCGCTGGCGGCCTGCGAGGGAGCGATTCTCCTCGTCGACGCGGCGCAGGGTATCGAGGCCCAGACGCTCGCGAATCTCTACATGGCACTCGAGAACGACCTGACGGTCGTCCCCGTCCTCAACAAGATCGACCTGCCGGCGGCTCAGCCCGAGAAGTACGCGGAAGAACTCGCTTCCCTCATCGGCGGCGAACCCGAGGACTGTCTGCGCGTGTCCGGCAAGACCGGTGTCGGCGTCGCTGAGCTGCTCAACCGCATCGTCGGCGAGATCCCCGCACCGACGGGTGATCCGGACGCACCCGCGCGAGCGATGATCTTCGACTCCGTCTACGACTCCTACCGCGGGGTCGTGACCTATGTGCGCGTCAAGGACGGCCTGTTCACGCCCCGCACGAAGGTCACGACGATGTCGACCGGCACGAGTCACGAGCTGCAGGAGATCGGAGTCATCTCTCCGGAGCCGATTCCGTCGAAGGGTCTCGGGGTCGGCGAGGTCGGCTACCTCATCACCGGGGCGAAGGACGTGCGCCAGACGAGAGTCGGCGACACCATCACCATGACGGCGCGTCCGGCGAAGGATCAGCTCCCGGGATATGTCGAGCCCAAGCCGATGGTCTTCTCCGGCATCTACCCGATCGATGGCTCCGACTTCCCCGCGCTGCGTGAGGCGCTCGACAAGCTGCAGCTCAACGACGCAGCCCTCACGTTCGAACCCGAATCATCGGCGGCGCTCGGCTTCGGCTTCCGCTGTGGGTTCCTGGGACTTCTCCACCTCGAGATCATCCGCGAGCGTCTCGAGCGCGAGTTCGGCATCGACCTCATCGCCACCGCACCCTCCGTCATCTACGCGGTGCAGACTGACGACGGCGAGACCATCGAGGTGACGAACCCATCCGAATTCCCCGACGGGAAGCTCGCGGAGATCTCGGAGCCGATGGTCCAGGCCACGATTCTCACGCCGTCCGACTACATCGGCGCAGTCATGGAGCTGTGCCAGGAGCGGCGCGGGTCGATGGGGGGCATGGACTACCTGTCGGAGGACAGGGTCGAGATGCACTACAGGCTGCCGCTTGCGGAGATCGTGTTCGACTTCTTCGACCAGCTGAAGTCGCGGACCCGCGGGTACGCGTCCCTCGACTACGACATGGACGGCCAGGAGGCCGCCGATCTTGTCAAGGTCGATATCCTCCTCAATCACGAGAAGGTCGATGCGTTCTCCGCCATCGTCCACCGCGACAAGGCCTACGCCTACGGCGTCGACATGACCGGCAAGCTCAAGGGCCTCATCCCGAGGCAGCAGTTCGAGATCCCCATCCAGGCGGCGGTCGGCTCTCGAGTCATCGCTCGAGAGACGATCAAGGCACTCCGCAAGGACATGCTCGCCAAATGCTACGGCGGCGACATCTCCCGCAAGCGCAAACTCCTCGAGAAGCAGAAGGAGGGCAAGAAGCGCATGAAGAACATCGGCAGGGTCGAGGTTCCGCAGGAGGCGTTCGTCGCAGCCCTCACCTCCGACCAGCCCACAGCAAAATGAAGTGGCTCCTTCTCGTCGTCATCATCGTCGTCGTCCTCATCATTGTGGGGCGGTCAAACCCGCCCTCCGAAAGGTAGCCGACCGTCGGGGGAGTGAAGCCATGCTCGTCACCCATATCTGCACTGTCTCCGCGCTGACTCCCGTCGATATCGGCCGCGTCGGCGTGACCGCCATCGACAAGAAGCCCGTCGAGGGGCCGGTCCGCGTCGGACGGCTCGGACTCTGGGGCGACGTTCAGGCGGACCGAGCCAACCACGGAGGTGCGGACAAGGCCGTGTACGCCATGTCCAACGAGGAGATGGCGTGGTGGGAACGCGAACTCGGTGAGGAGTTGGCGCCGGGGGTGTTCGGCGAGAACCTCCGGGTCGACGGCCGCGTCGATGATCTCATCATCGGCAGTCGGATCCGATTCGGCACCGCGCTGCTCGAGGCGACCGGCTGCCGGACTCCCTGCCGGACCTTCGAATGGTGGCGCGGCGAGAAGGGCTGGATGAAGCGCTTCATAGCCCGAGGCCGCTCGGGGACCTACTTCCGTGTCATCGAACCGGGGCACGCCCAGGCGGGGGACCGGCTCGAGGTGCTGTCAGTGCCGAACCACGGGGTGTCGGCCGGCGGCTGGTTCCGCGAGCGCCCCGCCCCTGCGCAGGACCTCATCGACTCCCACAACCAGGGCGAGTTCACGCTCGCCCCCTATGTCATCAAGCACATGCCGAGCGAACTGAGAGAGGGCATCATGCCAAGAGACGAGCAGGTGCAATGAGCGGATACCGCAGGATCACAAGCTTTGTCCCCCGCGGGGGACGTATTCCCGACCGCCAGAAGAGGACCCTGGAGCGGCACGGAGACACCTACATCATCGATGCCGCGCGCGATGAGTACACGCTGCTCGAGGCTCCCGACCTGACGGCGTCGTTCGGCCGGGAGGCGCCCCTCATCGTCGAGATCGGGGCCGGGGCCGGCGATCAGGTCGTCGCCCACGCCGCGCAGCACCCGGAGAACAATTACCTGGCCTTCGAGGTGTGGTGGCCCGGCGTCGCATCCGCCGTGTCCCGGATCGTCCGCGAAGGCGTGACGAACGTCCGGCTGATCTCAGCGGACGCCGTCCTCGCGCTGCCGCTCCTCTTCGGCTCCAATCCTAAACCCGTCGAGGTGTGGACGTTCTTTCCCGACCCGTGGCCGAAGGCCCGGCATCACAAGCGCCGGATGATCACGCCGGACTTCGCCCGCATCGTCGCCGACACGCTGCCCGAGGGCGGCATCTGGCGCCTCGCGACTGACTGGGACGACTATGCGTGGCAGATGAGGGACTCGATCGCGGCTGTCCCTGAACTCATCAACCTCCATCTCGGCGAGCGTATCGACGATGACGACCCGGCCGAGGCCGGGATCTCCGGCGGATTCGCGCCCCGCTGGGAGGGGCGAATCATCACCCGCTTCGAAACCCGCGGGCTGGACGAGGGCCGGCGGATCCACGACCTGGAGGTGCGCCGTGGCTGACCTGCCCGACGGTGAGAAGGCTCCCGAGGACGGCTCTCTTCCCGACATCTCCATGGAGCGGCCGCTGTCCGCCTACATTCACGTGCCCTTCTGTGAGGTGCGGTGCGGGTACTGCGACTTCAATACGTACACCTCCGATGAGCTGGGGCCGGGGGCGACGCCCCAGGAGTACGACGGGGAGCTGCTCAAGGAGATCGCGCTCGCGGGCACTGTGCTCGACGGTGGGCGACCCCTCGAGACCGTGTTCTTCGGCGGCGGCACCCCCACGTACCTCAAGGCCGGCCAGCTCACGCACATCCTCGGTGTGCTCGAGATGGTGTTCGGATTCGAACCCGGTGCGGAGATCTCGACCGAGGCGAACCCCGAGACGGTCGATCTTGCCTACCTTCAGGAGCTGCGAGCGGCCGGTTTCACGCGAGTATCGGTCGGCATGCAGTCCGCCGTGCCACACGTGCTCGCGACTCTCGACCGACTGCACACCCCCGAGCGGGTGCCGCACGTCATCGGCTGGGCGCGCGAAGCAGGCCTATCGGCCTCCCTCGATCTCATCTACGGGACTCCCGGGGAGTCGCTCGAGGATTGGCGGACCTCGCTGTCCGCCGCCATCGCCATGTCCCCCGATCACATCTCTGCCTACGGGCTCGGCATTGAGCCCGGAACGAAGATGGGCCAGCAGGTCAAGCGCGGCCTGCTGCCCAATACCGACCCGGACGACCTCGCGGCGAAGTACGAGATCGCCGACGAGATGCTGTCAGCCGCAGGGTACACCTGGTACGAGGTGTCGAACTGGGCCAAGCCCGGCCACGCCGCCCGGCACAACCTCGCCTACTGGCGTGGCGATAATTGGTGGGGATTCGGACCCGGCGCCCATTCCCATATCAACGGCACCCGCTTCTGGAACGTCAAGCACCCGCGTGCGTGGGCGCAGCGCCTCAACTCGGGGGTGTCTCCTGCCGCTGCGCGGGAGATCCTCAGCGAGAAGGAGCGGGCCGACGAGCAGATCATGCTCGGCATCCGCCTCGCCGAGGGGCTCCCACTGACCGCCGGAATCGCGAAGCCGGGGGAGGCGCCGTCTCGTGCCGATCTGGCACGGCGGCGGCATAAGACGATGGTGCTGGCGGCCGATGGCCTGCTGAGAAGCGATCAGCTGGCGCTCAGCCGCATGGTCCTCACCCTGCGGGGGCGACTGCTGGCCGACACTGTCATCCGTGAGCTCTGGGATTGAGCAGGCTCCACCCGTTGGCGCGACCCCTGCATGCTCTCAGCTGCGGGCGAGGGGGTCGTCCACGGCGGTGCAGCCACAGATGATGCCCTGAGCGGCGGGGCACCGGGGCAGGGATAGTGACAGGACGGCACCGCTGTGGAAGGATGACGGGATGGGGACCTATTCCCGCCCTGTGATCGAAGCGCCCGTTTTTTCCTGACGCTGATGGTGCTGCGATCAACTACGGCAATCGATGGCGTGGGTCGCCTCCGGAGGGCACCTATTCGGTCGACCCGCATCCCGAGCGGTTCGCGCCACTCCATGTTGTCGCCGACGCCGTGATCGCGCACCTCGCAGAGATGTTTGACGTCGAGATCGATGACAGTGCTGAGACGGCGGACGATCTGCTGACTCCCACGTTCCACGAGATCGAGCGCGCTGTGCGCATACGGCCGAATGATTCGAGATGTGCGCCATTGACGCTGGTCTTCACCGCCTACCCGGGGATCTCCATGCACGCCGGTCTTCTGCACGACTTCCACTATCCAGTCTGCGGCTGCGACGCATGCGACTCGAACTGGCAGGCCGAAGCTGATGAGCTGGAGCAGCAGGTGTTCGCGGTCGTCGGCGGTCGATACCGCGAGAAGATCGAGCGCGGGCTTCGCCTCTGGGTCGAATTCGCCTTCACCTATCCGGACGGTGCGAGCTCAGGAAAGTCACGCTCTCAAGATTTTCCCGTCCAGCTCCTCGAAGACGCCGAACCCATCCTCCGGTCCCTTCCAGACGGTTGGGGTCCCTGGCCGCGCGCGGCCACGGCCTCCTGATCAGCACAGCTTCAACGTCAGTCCGATCCGGATTCGATGTCAGCTCTTGGCGCTGGTGTCGGTGAGGAAGTCGATGAGCTCCTCAACGCGCCCCAGGAGGGACGGCTCGAGGTCGCGCCAGTCCCGCACCCGGTCAAGAATCTTCGACCAGCCGATGCCGATCTCATGGACGCTGCTATGAGGCAAGCCGAGGGCTTTGAGCGTGCCTGCCTTGATGTCGGTTCCCTTGGGGATGTGGGGCCACTCGTCAAGCCCGACGCGGGCGGGTTTGATCGCCTGCCATACGTCGACGTAGGGGTGGCCGAGGACGAGGACGTGCTCGTTTCCATACTCGGCGAGCGCCTCGCCGACGAGGCGGCTCTCCTTCGTGCCGGGCAGGAGGTGATCGACGAGGACTCCCGCGCGTCGGCCGGGGCCCGGCTCGAAGACGGCCAGCATCTCTGCGAGCCGGTCGACGCCGGCGAGCTCCTCGACTGCGATGCCCTCGTGGCGCAGGTCCTCACCCCACACGCGGTCGATGAGCTGCCAATCATGCCTGCCCTCGACCCACATGCGGGAGGGCAACATGACGGCGGGCTTCGCATCCGGCCTGAGCGAGCCCGAGGCGGTGCGCTCAGCCACAGGCTGCGCCGGCCTCTTCGGTGGCGGGACGATGTTGACCGGCTCACCGTCGATCCAGAATCCGGGGCCGAGCGGGAACCGCCGGCGCACGCCCCCGCGCCCCTCGAGCGTCATGAGCATCTCGCCCGCCACTCTTTCGACGGCGATGACCTCGCCGACGAATCCGGACTCGACATCCTCGAGCAGGAGCCCGGCGGAGGCGGGCACATCCTGCTGGGCCCGAAGGCGGTTGGGCCTGGGCGAGGAGAGGACATCCCGCCCATATCTGTCAGCTGATCGCGAAGCACACACGGGTCCAGAGTAGGCAATGTCTGGTATCTTGCGTAGAATTAGCACTCGGGCATGTCGAGTGCAAGAAAGGGGGATGGCATGCGAAGCGACGAGAGACGGCTGAAGGTTCTGCAGGCCATCGTCCAGGATTACGTCCACACCCGGGAGCCGGTCGGATCGAAGGCGATCGCCGAACGGCACGGCTTCGACGTGTCCTCGGCGACGATCAGGAATGACATGGCGGCCCTGGAAGAGGTTGGCCTCATCCATCAGCCGCACACATCCGCAGGGCGTGTGCCCACCGACCGCGGCTACCGCACGTTCGTCGACTCCATCGCCCAGATCAAGCCTCTCTCCTCGGCGGAGAAGAGGGCGATCGAAACCTGGCTCGAGGGCGCGGCCGATCTCGACGACGTCGTGCTCCGCGCGGGCAGGCTCCTCGCCCAGCTGACGAAACAGGTCGCCGTCGTCCAATACCCGACGCGGGCCCGCAGCGCCGTTCGTCACATTGAACTCGTTCCGATCTCCCAGCACGTCACCTTCCTCATCGTCATCTCCGATTCCGGCGCCGTCGAGCAGCGCAGCCTCGAGCTGGGGATGACCGACGAGCAGGCGCTCGATCTGTCGGCACGCCTCAACGCCGTCTTCGTCAACCGCGCCGCCCACGAGATCTCGGAGGATGCGCTCGGAGAGCTGGCTCCGTCCGAGCGCGGCAGGGCCGGTTCGATCGTCGCCGTTCTCAAGGACGTCATGACGGACGAGGCGGAGGAGCGGATCGTCATGGCCGGAACCGCGAACCTCGCCCGCACCGATATCGACTTCTCGCACACCATCACCCCCGTCCTCGAAGCGCTCGAAGAGCAGGTGGTCCTGCTTCGCCTCTTCGCCGAGGTGACCGGCGACCTTGCGATCACGATCGGTTCGGAGAACAATGACGAGGGCCTCTCCGAGGCCTCGATCGTCACATCCACCTACGGGTCGAGCGGCACAGCCCGCCTCGGCATCGTCGGTCCGACCAGGATGGACTATCCGGGGGCCATGGTGAGCGTGCGGGCTGTCGCCCGTTATCTCACCAGGATCCTCGGCTCCTGAGTCCACCTTCCCCAACCAGAAAGAATCGGCGTCAGTGGCTGACTACTACGACATTCTCGGCGTGTCCCGAAGCGCAACTTCGGATGAGATCAAGCGCGCATACCGCAAGAAGGCCCGCAGACTGCACCCGGATGTTGCCGGGCCCGACAGCGCAGACGAGTTCAAAGAGGTGACCGCGGCCTACGAGGTCCTCTCGAACGAGGAGAAGCGTCGACTCTACGACATGGGCGGGGAGCAGGCCGTCCGCAACGGCGGAGCCCCCGGCGGCTTCGGCGGATCCTTCCAGGACATCTTCGACACCTTCTTCGGCGGGGCGACCGCCGCCCGCGGCCCCGTGCCGCGCGGCAGGCGCGGGCAGGATGCCCTCGTGCCGGTCGAGATCGAGCTGCGCGACGCCGTCTTCGGTCTCGACACGGACATCACCATCGAGACGGCCGTGCGATGCTCGACCTGTGACGGCACGTGCTCGCGTGACGGACGAGCGCCTGAGACATGCACGGCCTGTGGCGGTACGGGTTCCGTCCGCAAGGTCACCAACTCCTTCCTCGGCCAGGTCATGTCGACCACATCCTGCGGGGTGTGCCAAGGCCACGGAACCGTCATCACCGATCCCTGCCTCGACTGCGCGGGCGAGGGGCGCGTGCGCGCCCAGCAGACTCTCAACGTCCGCATTCCCGCCGGCATCGAGGACGGCATGCGGATCCGCATGGCCGGCAAGGGCGAGGTCGGCCCGGCCGGCGGCCCGCAGGGCGACCTCTTCATCGAGGTCCACGTTGCCGACCACCCGCAGTTCACCCGCCATGGCGATGATCTCGTCTGCGAGCTGGAGATCCCGATGACGGCCGCTGCCCTCGGCACGACGATGACGATTGAGTCGTTCGATGGCCCCGAGGAGATCACCATCGAACCGGGCACCTCGGCGGGCGTCTCGCTGCGCGTGCGCGGGAGGGGTGTCGGTCGCCTCCACCGCGCCGACCGCGGCGACCTCGTCATCAATCTTCACGTCGTGACCCCGACGAAGCTGTCGAGCCGCGAGAGGGAGCTCCTGCGGGAGCTGGCCGAGATCCGCGGGGAGACCGCCCCCGAGGGGAGCCTCGTCTCCGATAGCCCGTCGGTGTTCTCTCGCTTCCGGGACCGCTTCCTGTGACCCTGCCGGTCTACATCGACCCCGAACTTGGGGCCCAGGAGCAGGGATCGCGGATCGACCTGTCCGGCGCCGAGGCGCACCATGCGCACGTCAAGAGGACCCAGCCAGGGGAACAGATCGACATCGTCGATGGTCGCGGCACACGCGTGACGGTCGAGGTCAGCGAGGTGTCGCCCGCTCTCGTGCGCGGCACCGTCCTCACCCGCACAGTCGAGCCGGCCCCCGCGAACCCGATCACGCTCGTCCAGGCTCTCGCCAAGGGCGGGCGGGACGAGGCGGCCATCGAGTCCGCCGTTGAGGTCGGCGTTCTCGGCATCGTCCCCTGGCAGGCCGACCGCTCCATCGTTCGGTGGAGCGGCCCGAAGGCCGTCAAGGGTCGCGCGAAGTGGCAGCAGATCGCGGCGTCGGCCATGAAGCAGTCGCGCCAGTCCCACCTCGCCGACGTGTCCGAGCCGGTGACGAGTGGCGACCTGGCCGAGCTCGTGCGGGCCGCGGTCGCCTCCGGCGGACGCGCCTTCATCTGCCACGAGTCCGCCACCGAGCCTCTCGCGGGATTGGCGATCGACCGTCCGGGACCGCTGTGGATCATCGTCGGTCCGGAGGGCGGGATCAGCGACGCTGAGCTCGCCGCTCTGATCGAGGCCGGGGGAGAGCCGGTCCTGCTCGGCAGGTCCGTGCTCCGCTCGGGCACCGCCGGTACAGTGGCGGCTGCCGTGCTCCAGGTGACCAGCGGTTCTTGGCGTTAGACTGGCGCACAACAAGGAAGGCAGAACGTGACGATACAGGTCCTCAACGTCCCGGACGATGTTCCCCTCATCAACCTCCTCGGCCACCGGGATGAGGTTCTGCGCGCCATGGAGAAGGGCCTCGCGCCGGCCGTCATCCACGTGCGCGAGCGGGAGATCACGATCAGCGGGGACGAGGGTCCCGTGGCCCTGGCGGCCTCCCTCCTGAGGGAGCTCATCGATGTCGTGCGCGGCGGAACCGCTCTCACAGTCGACTCCGTCCAGCGCGCGATCAGCATCACGAAAGAGGGGCTCGCCGCTGCGAGCGACATTCTCTCGACCGACATCCTCTCGAACCGCGGCAAGACGATCCGCCCGAAGACCGTCGGCCAGAAGAGCTACGTCGACGCGATCGACGACAACACGATCGTCTTCGGCATCGGCCCCGCGGGCACCGGCAAGACCTACCTCGCCATGGCGAAGGCCGTCGTCGCCCTTCAGCGCCGCGAGGTGTCCCGCATCGTCCTCACTCGGCCAGCCGTCGAGGCGGGGGAGTCTCTCGGTTTCCTGCCGGGCACGCTGACGGACAAGATCGACCCGTACCTGCGTCCGCTCTATGACGCGCTCCACGACATGCTCGACGCCGAGGCGATCCCCAAGCTCATCGCCGCCGGCACGATCGAGGTCGCGCCGCTGGCCTACATGCGCGGACGCACGCTCAACGATGCCTTCATCATCCTCGACGAGGCCCAGAACACGACGCCGGAGCAGATGAAGATGTTCCTCACCCGGCTCGGCTTCGGCTCGAAGGCCGTCATCACCGGTGATGTCACCCAGGTGGATCTGCCCGGCAGCACCCAATCGGGGCTGCGGGTGGTGCGCCGCATCCTCACCGATATCGAGGATCTGGCGTTCATCGAGCTGACGAGCGCCGACGTCGTCAGGCACCGCCTGGTCGGCGACATCATCGATGCCTATGACAGGTGGGGTGCGGAGCACCCCGAGACCGACAACCGCAGGAGGCGGCGTTGATCGAATACGCGGATGAGTCAGGCTTCGAGCCTGCGATCGACGGGGAGGAGATCGTTGAGCTCGCGACGTACGTCCTGGGCGAGATGAGGATCCACCCCGGCTCCGACCTGTCGGTCACGCTCGTGACCGAGGCGGTCATGTCCGACCTCCACGTCAAGTGGATGGATGAAGAGGGGCCGACGGACGTTCTGTCCTTCCCCATGGACGAGGTGCGGCCCCCGCCGCCCGGTCAGGAGCCCGTCGAAGGGCTGCTCGGCGATGTTGTCGTCTGCCCCACCGTCGCCGCACAGCAGGCGCGAACCGCCGGCCATGCGACGATCGAGGAGATCCTCCTCCTCGTCACCCACGGCATCCTTCACGTCCTCGGCTACGATCACGCGACACCGGAGGAGGAGAGTGAGATGTTCGGGCTCCAGCGCAGGCTGCTGCTCGGATTCCTCGCAACGCGCTCATGACCCCGATGATCGATGAGGTCCCGGAGCTCCCGGTCATCCTCACCATCACCCTTCTCGTCCTCCTCTCGGCCGTCACGGTCATGGCCGATTCGGCGCTTCTGAGGATCACCCGGACGGAGGCGGCCGAGGCGGTCGGCAGCGGGAAGAAGGGCGCCCACAGGATCGCGTCGATCGTCGCGTCGAAGACCGCCGCCCGCGCGGGACTGGCGACCCTGCGGACGGTGGCGGACATGATGGCCGGTGCCGGCGTCGCACTGCTGCTCGCCGATGTCCTGGGCGCCTGGTGGCAGGTCGTCCTCGTCACGCTCGGGGCGGCCCTTGTCCTCTCGATCCTCCTCGGGTTCCTCTCGCCGCGCCGGATCGGCTACCGCCACCCGGTCACCACGCTGCGTGCCGTTGCCCGGCCGCTGTCGTGGCTGACGACGATCTTCTCGCCCTTCGTCAAGAGGGACGATGACGAGGATGGCGATGATGATCTCGCGGTCATGGTCGAACGGATGTCGGAGTCGAACGAGCTCGAGGACGAGGAGCGGATCCTCCTCCAGTCGGTGTTCGATATGCGCGACACGATGGTGCGCGAGGTCATGGTGCCGCGGACCGACATGGTGACGGTCCACATGGACACGGACCTCGACTCCGCTCAGAGCCTATTCGTCCGCTCCGGATACTCCCGCATCCCCGTCATCGGTGACACCGTCGATGACGTCGCCGGTGTCCTCTACTCGAAGGACATCGTCCGCCGCACGCACCGCAGGCTCGACACGGACGACATCACGGCGAAGGACGTCATGCGTGAGGCCGTCTTCATCCCGGAGATGAAGCCGGTCGACGACGTGCTTCATGACATGCAGGCCAAGTACTTCCACATGGCGCTCGTCGTCGACGAGTACGGCGGAATCGCCGGACTCGTCACCATCGAGGACCTCCTCGAGGAGCTCGTGGGGGAGATGGTCGACGAGCATGACCAGGCGGCGCCTGAGGTCGAGAGGCTCGAGGATGGCGTCTACCGGGTCCCGGCCCGCCTTCCGATCGACGAGCTCGGAGACCTCTTCGGGCTCGCCATCGACGACGAGGATGTCGACACTGCCGGAGGTCTGCTCGCCAAGGGGCTGGGCCAGATACCGATCCTCGGCTCCGAGACGGATATCCTGGGACTGCACCTCGTCGCCGAACGCTTCGAGGGGCGCCGCAAGCGACTCGCGACACTCATCGCGAGCCTGCAGCAGTAACTTTGGAGGATCAATGACACGAGCCGGATTCGTCAGCCTGGTGGGCCGACCCAACGCGGGTAAGTCCACCCTCACGAACGCGCTCGTGGGGGAAAAGGTCGCCATCACGTCCGCGCGGCCGCAGACGACGCGACGCGTCATCCGCGGCATCGTCAATCGCGAGGGCGGCCAGGTCATCCTTGTTGATACGCCGGGCATGCACAGGCCGCGCACCCTTCTCGGGGAGCGGCTCAACGACCTCGTCCGGCAGACGCTCGGCGACGTCGATCTCGTCGCACTCTGCCTGCCGGCGAACGAGACGCTCGGACCGGGCGACGCCTACCTCCTCGAGGAGATCAAGAACTCGCGGACTCCCGTCATCGCCATCGTCACGAAGTCCGACCTCGTGACGAGGGAGCAGCTGGCCGAGCATCTCGTCGAGGTCGCACAGTTCGCCGCCTTCACGGAGATCATTCCGGTCTCCGCCGCGACCGGCGACAATGTCCAGCACCTGGCAGACGTCCTCGTCTCCCTCATGGAGGAGTCTCCCATTCTCTACCCGGAGGGGGAGACGATCGACGAGCCCGAGCGGATCGTCGTCGCCGAGCTCATTCGAGAAGCGGCGCTCGAGGGCGTGCGCGATGAGCTGCCGCACTCGATCGCGGTGCTCGTGGAGGAGATGAACGAGCGTCCCCAGCGCAAGGGCGACAAGCGGCCCCCGCTCATCGACATCCACGCCGACCTCTACGTTGAGCGCGATTCCCAGAAGGGCATCGTCATCGGAGCGAAGGGCGCCCGCCTCAAGGAGGTCGGGAAGGCGGCCCGCGAGGAGATCGAGAAGCTCCTCGCCTGCCGGGTCTACCTCGACATCCATGTGCGAGTCGCCAAAGAGTGGCAGCGCGACCCCAAGCTGCTGCGCCGACTGGGCTTCTAGTGTCCCGCGACGTGCGCCATCCGAGGGTGGTGACGACGATCGTCGTCGTCCTCATCCTCGGTATGTGGGGCACAGTCGCGGGCCCCGGCTGGTCGCCCGATCCCTACCTCAACCAGATCGTCCCCGAGACGTCTGACACGGCGATCGGGTCCTCCGTCACAACTGATCCGCCCCGCACCTATGAGGTCGACAGCGAGATCCATACGGTGGAGACCGAGGCGGGGGACCTCGAGGTGACCGTGCGACGACCAGTCGACAAGCGGGGCCTCAGCCCAGCCGTCATCTTCATGCACGGCACAGGAACCTACCGCCACACGGCCTTCACGCAGCATGCAACCGCCCTCGCCAGCGCGGGAGTCGTCACCCTCGTTGGGGACAAGCCGCTGGACTCCTATTCGACGACGGAGCGCGATTACGGCCAGCTCGCCTCCGCCTACCGAGAGCAGTGGGCCTGGCTGCGGGAGTTCGAGGGCGTCGACCCGTCGCGTGTGGGCGTCTATGGCGAATCGGAGGGGGCCTTCATCGCCCCCATGGTGGCCGCGGCGGAACCCGAGGTCGCCTTCGTTGTCCTCGTCTCCTCCCCGGTCCTTCCCATCCGCCAGCAGGGGGCGCTCGCGGCGGACACGTATCTGCGGCGGATGGGTGTGCCGGAGCAGCTGCTGCAGGCGATCCCGCGCCTCATCGGCGGCGAGCTTCCCGGCGGCTTCGACTACATCGACTTCGATGTCGGCCCCTACCAGGAGCAGATCACCCAGCCGGTCCTCATCCTCTACGGGACGGGCGACCTGTCGATGCCGGTCATCCAGGGCGCCCAGCAGATCATCGATGACATCGCGACGAACGGCAACACGGATTACACGCTGCGCTACTACGAGGGTGCCGATCATGGGCTTCGCGTGCTGGAGCGCGGCTCGCTGTCCCTGTCGGCGAACGCGGGTGAGGATCTCTCCCGCTGGATCCTCGGCCTGCCCGCCACTGCCTCGGCGGACCCTCAGATCGCCGGGGCCCAGCCCGTCCAGCACTTCACCGCCGAAGAGCCGGGTACACCACGCTGGTACGCCTCGGGTGCCACCCCCATCATCATCCTCATCGTCGGGCTCGCCCTCACCGTGGTCGGCTTCGTCGCGGGCCTCATCGGGCGGATCCGTGTCAAGAAGAAGCCGCTCCTCGACCTCAAGGGCACGGCACGTCCCCTTATACAGGCCGGCGTCGCCGTCGTCATCGCCTGGGCCGCCTTCATCTGGTATCTGCTCACCGTCGCCGACCTCGCGCTCTCGTATGAGACCGATGTGCTCGTCGTCCGCGGCGGATGGCTCGCCTGCCAGATCCTCGCCATCATCGCCGTGGGAATGGTTGTCCGCCTGGTCTTCGCGTGGCTGCGGGCACGGCCCCTGACGGGTTTCCCCCACTTCACGATCGTCTCCTCGATCCTCGGACTGGCGACGCTGCTGGCAGGCCTGGCCTACTGGAACGTCTACCCCTCGCTGCTGACGGCGCTGTGATGGGCGGGGGGCTCCGACGCGGAGCGGACATCGAGATCGGGAGCGCGACGGCGATCGGGCATGTTCGCCAGCGCCAGGAGGACCGGCTGCTCGCGGTACCTCCGATCATCGCAGTGGCCGACGGGATGGGCGGGCTTGAGGACGGTGACATGGCCGCCGAGCGGATGATCGAGGAGCTGACCGCCATGGAGCTGGACGGCAGCACGGCCCAGGCCCGAGCCGAGATCAAGCGGGCGATCGCCCGCGCCGCCCGCGCCATCGGCCCCCGGTCGGGAACGACGGTCGTCGGGGCCGTCCTCGCCCGCGCAACCGCCACCCACTCCTGGCTCGTCTTCCACGTCGGTGACTCACGCATGTACTCCTATGCGGATGGGGAGCTCGAGGCGCTCACCACCGATCATTCCCTCGTCCAGGAGTTGATCGATACCGGCATGCTCGGCCGCGAGGAGGCCCGGTACGATCCTCGGCGCAGCATCGTCACCCGTGCCGTCGGGGCGGATGTCTGTGCCGATCCCGCCTTCCGTCACGTGGCGGCCGGCGGGCAGATCCTCCTCGCATGCTCGGATGGGGTCACCGATGAGCTGTCCGAGTGGGAGATCGCCGAGATTCTGGGCCGGGGCGGAGGCCTCGACCACATCGCCCAGGCACTCGTCGAGGCGGCGCTCGAGGCGGGCGGCGGTGACAACGCGACCGTCGTCCTCGCCCGGGCGTCCGCCTGATTCTGGAGGGGTATTTTCCCCTACACTCGAGCCATGACAGTTTCGATCGAATTCGTCGGTGAGTGGTACACGCTCGACCCCGACGAACCGTTCCTCATCGGGCGGGAGGGCCCGCTCGAGCTCGAGGACAACCCATACCTGCACCGCCGGTTCCTCACGATCAGCTTCGTCGACGGCCTGTGCTGGATCGAGAACGTCGGGTCGCGGCTGACGGCAACGCTGGCAGATACGGACGGGGCAACCCAGGCCATTCTCGCCCCCGGCGCGAAGCTGCCGATCGTCTACGCCCAAACCCTCCTTCTGTTCACGGCAGGGCCGACGACGTATGAGATGACGATCTTCAATGATGATCCGCCCTACCTGCCGGCGCACTCGTCACACCTGGAGGATTCGGGGGAGACGACGATCGGCCCGGTCGAACTCACGCCCTCCCAGCTCCTCCTCATCCTCGCGCTTGCCGAGCCCGTGCTCACGGGCAGGGGGACGACGTCCTCGATCCCGTCCTCCCAGCAGGCCGCCGATAGGCTCGGATGGCCGATCACGCGCTTCAACCGTAAACTCGACCACATCTGTGAGCGTCTCACCCGCCACGGGATCAGGGGGCTCCACGGTGGTCCGGGCAGGCTCGCGGTCAACAGGCGTGCGCGCCTTGTCGAGCATGCGGTGGCCACGAGGCTCGTCACGGCCGATGATCTGTACCGGCTCGACGATCCGGCGCAGTACGACGACGCAGGCTGAGAGAGGAACTCGAGGGCGAGGTGCGATGGGTGCGCGGCCCAGGCGTGCACTCCGCCAGGTGCCCGTCATGCGAGACACGAGCCGCGCGGGTTGTTCCATATCCATTGATGCGTCGTACACTGTGTGCATGCGCACCCTCCTGCTTAGTCGCCGCGGCGAGGCCTGATCCGACCGGCCCCTCACCGCGGAGTCACGGCGCGCTGGTCCCCCGTAACAGAGCGAAGCAGGAAAAGTGAAGACTTCAGGACCCCAGAACAATCAGCAGCCCTCTCCCATGCCGGTCGAGAAGTACCGGCCGTTCCTTGAGACGAATCCCGTATCGCTGACCGATCGGCAGTGGCCCGACCGGCGGCTTGAGAAGGCGCCTCGTTGGCTCTCGACCGATCTGCGCGACGGCAATCAGGCCCTCATCGAACCGATGGATCCCGCCCGCAAGCGCGCGATGTTCGATCTGCTCGTCTCGATGGGCTACAAGGAGATCGAGATCGGCTTCCCCGCCGCCTCCAAGACGGATTGGGACTTCGTCCGCTCCCTCGCCGATGAAGACGCGGTGCCCGACGACGTGACCGTCTCGGTGCTCACCCAGGCGCGAACGGATCTCATCCAGCGCACAATCGATGCCCTCGAGGGATTCCCTCGCGCCACCGTCCACATGTACAACGCGACGGCTCCAGTCTTCCGCAATGTCGTGTTCGGCAACGATCGGGAGGCGACGAAGAATCTCGCGATCCGCGGCACGCAGGACGTCATCGACTACATGGAGAAGACCCTCGGCGATGACATGATCGTCGGCTACCAGTACTCGCCGGAGATCTTCGTCGACACCGAGCTCGACTTCGCCCTCGAGGTGTGCGAGGCGGTCATGGACGTGTGGCAGCCCGCAGCGGACCGCGAGATCATCCTCAACCTGCCGTCGACGGTCGAACGATGCACGCCGAACATCTACGCCGACCAGATCGAGTGGATGAGCAGGAATCTGTCCCGCCGCGAGTTCATCGTCCTGTCCGCCCACAACCACAATGACCGCGGCACGGGCGTCGCGACGACCGAGCTCGCCATGCTCGCCGGCGCCGACCGGATCGAGGGCTGCCTGTTCGGGCAGGGGGAGCGCACCGGCAACGTCGACCTCGTCACCGTCGGCCTCAACCTGTACACGCAGGGCATCGACCCGCAGATCGACTTCTCCAACATCGATGAGGTCCGCTCGGTCGTCGAATACTGCACGCGGATGGAGGTCCCGGCACGAATGCCATACGTCGGTGACCTCGTCTACACCTCCTTCTCCGGCTCCCATCAGGACGCCATCAAGAAGGGATTCGAGGCGCGTCGGAGGAAGATCGCCGAGACCGGCGACGTCACCTGGGACCTGCCGTACCTGCCGATCGACCCTGCCGACCTCGGCCGCTCGTACGAGGCTGTTGTCCGCGTCAACTCCCAGTCCGGCAAGGGCGGCGTCGCCTACCTCCTGTCGACGACGAAGAACCTCGACCTGCCGCGCCGCCTCCAGATCGAGCTGTCGCAGATCGTCAAGGACCACACGGACGAGAGCGGTGGCGAGGTCACCGCAGACGAGCTGTGGCACATCTTCGCCGATGAGTACCTGCCCGCCTCCGAGGTCGCAGGACTCGAGCCGTGGGGCCACTACACTCTGCGGAGCATGTCCCTGTCCTCCGGCGAGGGGGAGCGGTCCGAGCTGACCGTCACCATCGCGGTCGGCGGCGTGGACCGGGTCATCTCCTCCTCCGGCAACGGACCCATCGATGCATTTGTCGCCGCGATCGAACAGCTGGGCCACCGGGTCCACATCCTCGACTACGCCGAACATGCCCTCTCCGAGGGCGGGGACGCGACCGCTGCCGCCTATATCGAGGCCGACATCGACGACAAGATCCTCTGGGGTGTCGGCATCGACCCGTCCACGATCAACGCCTCCTTCAAGGCGATCATCTCCGCGCTCAACCGGACCAGGCGCTGAGCTCCGCTCACTGACCCGGCCGGAGAGGATCCCACCACAGGTTCGCTCCGGCCGGGAGAGTATTCCGACGGTCAGCAGTTCTCGACTACCCGGGTGCGCGGGGTTCGTGTCACTCGGGGAGCGGGCCCTCGTCGTCTGGCTCAGCGCACGGATAGGATGGTGCTGTGAAGCTGTACCGCGACAAGGGGATCGTCCTGCGCACCCACAAGATGGGGGAGTCGAGCAGGATCATCACCCTGCTCACGGTTCAGCATGGCAAGGTGCGCGCCGTGGCGAAGGGCGCACGGCGGACGAAGTCGAGGTTCGGTGCGCGACTCGAGCCGTTCTCGCTCGTCGACGCCCAGTTCTATCGGGGCAGGACACTCGACACCGTCACCCAGGTCGAATCGGTCCATGCATACGGTTCCGAGATCGCATGGGATTATGACCGCTATGTCGCGGGCGCTGTCATGCTCGAAACGGCCGAGAAGATCGTCTGGGATGAGGGGATTCCCGACGTCCAGCAGTATCTCCTCCTCCATGGAGCCCTCAGCGCCCTCGCGAACAATGAGCATCGCCCCGAACTTCTCCTCACGGCCTTCCTCCTCAGGTCGCTCGCTCTGGCGGGCTTCGAGCTGTCGGTCCGCGACTGCGCGTCCTGTGGCCAGCCCGGACCGCACGACGCGTTCTCGGTGCCCGCCGGGGGCTCCGTCTGTATGGGGTGCCGGCCGCCGGGGTCGGCGGCCCCGTCCCGGGAGTCGGTCACGCTCCTCGGCTCCCTCATCGCGGGCGAGTGGGATGGTGCCGACGACCTGCCTGGCGCGACCCGCAGTCAGGCCAAGGCCCTTGCCGCGGCCCACGCCCAGTGGCACCTCGAGCACCGCATCAAGTCCCTGTCCCTCGTCTAGGATCACCATGCCCACACGACCTGAACCCCTGCCCGGAGCAGCACCGCCGCCGATCCCCTCCGATTTCGTCCCCGGGCACGTCGCGATCGTCATGGATGGCAATGGTCGCTGGGCGAACGCGCGGGGGCTGCCGCGGACCGAGGGCCACAAGAAGGGCGAGCCGGTCCTGCTCGACATCATCGCGGGCGCGATCGAGATCGGCGTGAAGGAGCTGTCGGCGTACGCGTTCTCGACAGAGAACTGGTCTCGCAGCCCCTCGGAGGTCCGCTTCCTCATGGGCTTCAACCGTGATGTCATCCACCGCCAGCGCGACACGCTCCACGAGTGGGGTGTCCGCGTGCGATGGGCGGGGCGCAGGCCCCGCCTGTGGGGATCCGTCATCAAGGAGCTCGAGGTCGCGCAGGAGCTGACGAAGGACAACACCGGGCTCATCGTCAACATGTGTGTCAACTACGGGGGAAGGGCTGAAATCGCCGACGCGGCGGCGGCTCTGGCACGCGATGCAGCGGCGGGCAGGATCAGGCCCGAGAAGATCGATGCGGAGCTCTTCAGCTCCTATCTCTATCAGCCGATGAGCGACATCGATCTCTTCTGGCGCACCGGCGGCGAGAAGAGGCTCTCGAACTTCCTCCTCTGGCAGGCCGCGTACGCCGAGATGGTCGTGACGGAGAAGCCATGGCCCGAGGTCGACCGCAGGGACCTGTGGGACGCGATCGCGCTGTATGCGAAGCGTCACAGGCGCTGGGGCGGTGCGGTGGACATGGCGGCCGCGTCCGACACCGAGGAATAGGATAGGACCATGCTCTCTCGACTTGACCTTCGCGGCGGCTTCACGGCCGACGCTCTCGCCGATTCCCTGCCCCGCGCCGCGCTCGACATCGATGCTGCGCTCACCGCCGTCCGTCCTCTCGTGGCGGACGTGAGGGAGCGGGGCGTCGAGGCTCTTCTCGACCAGGCCGAGAGATTCGACGGGGTGCGGCCAGAGACGATCGAGGTGCCGGCGAAGGCGATGACCGACGCGCTGGACAGCCTCGACCGCGATCTCGTCGACGCGATCAACCTCGCCATCGAGCATGTCCGCATCGGCCATGAGATCCAGATGCCGGAGGAGAAGTCGGTCGAGATTGTGCCCGGCGGTCGCGTCACCCAGCGGTGGATCCCCATGCGGCGCGTCGGACTCTACGTCCCCGGCGGGCTTGCGGTCTACCCGTCGTCAGTCGTCATGAACGCCGTCTGCGCCCAGGTCGCCGGTGTCGGCTCGATCGCCCTCACCTCGCCCGCGCAGAAGGAGTTCGGCGGCCTTCCCCACCCGACGATCCTCGCGGCCTGCGCCCTGCTCGGCATCGACGAGGTCTACGCCGCCGGCGGTGCCGGCGCGATCGGCATGTTCGCCTATGGTGCGGGCTCCTGCCTCCCCGTCGATGTCATCACCGGCCCCGGCAACATCTACGTCGCCGCCGCCAAGCGTCTCGTCCTCGGCACCGTCGGCATCGACTCCGAGGCGGGCACGACGGAGATCGCGATCCTCGCCGATGCGAGCGCGAATCCGCGGTTCGTCGCCGCCGATCTTCTCTCCCAGGCGGAGCACGACCCCGCGGCCGCCTCCGTCCTCGTCACCGACTCGGTCGAGCTCGCCGACGCCGTCGACCGGGAGCTCGCAGCGCAGGCACAGGCGACAACGCACGCCGCGCGGGTCCGCGAAGCGCTGACAGGCCCTCAATCGGGCACGGTGCTCGTGGCCTCCCTCGACGACGGTCTCGCGGTCGTCAACGCCTACGGCGCCGAGCACCTGGAGATCCACACGGAGGATGCGGAGCGAGTGGCCAGGCGTGTCGACAACGCCGGTGCCATCTTCGTCGGTCCCTATACTCCCGTACCCGCCGGAGACTACCTCGCGGGCTCGAATCACGTGCTGCCCACCGGTGGGACATCGCGCTACAGCTCGGGTCTCAACGTGCACGCTTTCCTCAAGTCGGTCCAGCAGGTCGAGTACTCGAAAGAGGCGCTCGAGAAGATCACGACACCCCTTGTGACCTTTGCCGATGCGGAGGATCTGCCCGCCCACGGGCACTCACTCCAGGTGAGATCCGCGTCACACCAGTGATTACGGTGGGATAACGGTTGCCGATCCGCGTGACAGGAGTGGGAGTTCTGTGGGTATCATCTGTGCCAGTTCTTGACATGTTCGACCTGAAGAGGAAGCTGTGCTGACTGGACTGCTCGTAGCGACGTTGATGGGAATCGGCGGCGGCAGCGATTCCGTCGAGCCCTCCTACCTCGATGACGTGATCTTCAGCAGCGACGTACCG
Organism: Flaviflexus salsibiostraticola; assembly: GCF_003952265.1. Taxonomy (NCBI): domain Bacteria; kingdom Bacillati; phylum Actinomycetota; class Actinomycetes; order Actinomycetales; family Actinomycetaceae; genus Flaviflexus; species Flaviflexus salsibiostraticola. Next base: position 759,746 of record NZ_CP034438.1, on the reverse strand, counting down.
CGAGCCTCCGAGGCCTCGGAGACGGTGCAGGGCCACGTCGAGACCTACATGGACAACTTCGACATGTCGTGGCGCGAGGCCTACACGTGGTACCTCGGCGAGGACAACAGGGATTTCGGACTCCTTGACGTCGAACAGAACTTCGCCCACATCTACGAGGGCTTCAGCGTGCTCGATGGCGACGTCGTCGTGTGGGTGTCGGGCCCCGCCAAATCCGGCGGCATCGTCGAACTGCTGGCCGCCTATGAGGTCGATGCCGACGTCGAGCTCCTGCCTGAGGACGCCAAGCCCGACCAGGTCGCGTACAGCTTCATCACCGGCTACGGGTGTGACGACTACTTCGCCGCCGAGCTCAACGAGGACGAGACGGGCGTGGTCGTCCTCGCCTCGTCGCAGTACGCGGCGGACGCGGGACCCGACCGCTTCGGCACCATCATCGACGGGGTTCCCGTCGACTATCGCTACTCAGAGTGAACGGCCTGACGGAGAGAGCGCCCGCGCTCAGCAGGAGCTGACCCGACACCGTCATCGTCCAGCCCTCTGTCCAGCGCAATCCCACGAGCAGCACGTGCCTGCCTGCGACCTTCCCCACATCGACAAGCGCCGGGTCGAGCCGCAGCTGCGACGCGAGCCGCCTCACCCGCGACGCGGGTTCCTCAACGTCGGCCGGCGGGCGGTTGCCCGTCAACTCGCCCGCATACTCCACACCGAGGAGAGCGGCGAGACCGCGTGCCGTGTGGATGGACAGGGTGGGATGGCTCGGCAGTGGAGCGGCGACGACCGCCCCGACCGAGGCGCGACCGCGCAGCTGCTGCCAGGACCCGATGACGTCCGCGCAGGGGCGTCGGAGCACGTGCGGCAACCCGCCGTCCGGGCCGTCGAGGCAGGCGGCCACCTCCTCACCGAGACCCAGGTCCCGCAGGTCCGCGAGGGCCCTGCCGGGCTGGAGGCGTGACCCGGCGGGAAGCCGCTGGCCGCCGGGCCACACCGCGAGGGAGGGGAGTTCGATGCCGGCACGCCAGACCTCGTCGAGGATGGCCTGGATCTTGGCGGCGAGGGCCGGGCTCTGGTGAGGCGTGATCCCGTCGAATCTGAGGATCTCAGCCGCGCCCGGCAGAGGCGCCGATGAGGTCGTGAGATAGCCGCGGCTCGCACCGGTCGTGACCTCGCGGATCGCGGTCTGCTCCCGACGGGCCGCCACGGGCGAGACCGGTGCTGCGCACTCGCGGCACACGCGGGCGATGAGATCGAAGGGGACGTCGCTGTCGAAAACGATCTGCACCGGCTCACGGGACGCGAGGAGTGCAGTCACGAGGCCGGCCAGGCGGCCCGGCAGTGCATCGATAGCCGACATGCGCAGATCGTGCCATGCTGTCCGGCCACAAACCAGCCGAGGAATCGCGGGCACGGATCGGCTACAGTAGTGGCCGTGGCAGATGCTCTTCCCATTATCGTCGGCACGGACGGCTCAATCCGTGCACGATACGCGGTACTCGAGGCGGCCCGAATAGCTCGGACCCACTCCCTTCCCCTGCGCATCATCACCGCACATTCGCCTCTGTTCGCGATCACGTCGTTCGATCCGGAGCCGACCTCGGAGGAGATCGAGCGGCTTGAGACCATCCTCTCCGATTCCGAGGGTGCCGTCCGAGACCGGTACCACGACGTCCCGATCGAGCTCGAATGGCACGTCGGTGATCCGTCCACCGTTCTCGTTGCCGCCTCCAAGACAGCAGCCGCGCTCGTCGTCGGCGCCCGCGGTCAGGGCGCCATGCATCACATGCTCGTCGGTTCTGTCGCGACGAAGGTTGCCACCCTCGCTCGATGCCCGGTGTTTGTCATGAGATCAGGGGAATTCAACCCGGACGGCCCGATCACTGTTGGGCTCGCCCCCGAGGAGACGTCGCTGCGCGCCCTCGAGTGCGGGCTGCGGCTGGCCCGCGTCGAGGGAACATCGGTTCGCGCCCTGCGCGCGCACCAGCATGCGGCGGCCGGCCTGCGCAACATGCTCGAGGGCGAGCACAAGGACTGGTTGCGGGGCGAGATCATGACGTCGGTCGAGCAGACGCGCCAGCAGTTCGACGAGATCGCGGAACAGCATGCGGATGTCTCGTCGACGTTCCTCCACATTCAGGCGCACGCAACGGACTCGCTCATCGATGCGTCGCGGATGTCGCGACTCGTCGTCGTCGCACCGAATGGGCAAAGCCTCAAGGACAGGACGCTCGGCTCTGTCGCCCTCGCAGTCCTCCACCACGCACCCACGGTGCTCGTCGCCCGGTAGTGCGGCGCCACCCGGAGCCGGACTCCCTGCCGAGGCATGATGGACGATGCTGTCGGTCCGCGGCGGTCTCTCGTACACTGTGTCGGTGACCATTCCTTACCGCCCGGCACTCGCGGGCCTTGAGCCCTACGGCGCACCCCAGCTCGATGTTCCAGTGACGCTCAACGTCAACGAGAACCCGTATCCCCCGAGTGCGGAGATGATCGCCGACATCGCCGCCGCCGTCGCCGACGCCGCGGCGAGCCTCAACCGTTACCCGGACAGGGACTTCCTCGCCCTGAGGGCGGATCTCGCGGACTACCTGGCGGCCGAGTCGGGCGTTCGCCTCAGCCCTGAGCAGGTGTGGGCGGCGAACGGGTCGAACGAGGTCATGCTCCATATCCTTCTCGCCTTCGCGGGACCCGGACGGACGGTCATCTCCTTCACGCCGACGTACTCCATGTACGTCGAATATGCGAGGGACACGTTCTCGGAGTGGCAGACGCTCCCGCGCCGGGATGATTTCTCGCTCGACCTCGAGAAGCTCCCCGAGGAGCTGGCCCGCATCCGCCCCGCGGTCATCCTCCTCGCCAGCCCCAACAATCCGACGGGCACGGCGCTCACGGGCGATGAGCTGTCGGCGGTTCTCGACGCGGCGAAGGGCAATGGCCCGGCCGATGCTCCGGGTTCGGACTGCCTTGTCGTCGTCGATGAGGCCTACGGAGAGTTCCGCCGGGATGGCGTTCCCTCGGCGCTTGAACTGCTCGCCGATCACGACAATCTCATTGTGTCGCGGACGATGTCGAAGGCCTTCGGTGCTGCCGGCCTGCGCCTCGGATACCTTGGGGCCGCGAAGGAGATCGTTGACCAGCTGCAGATCGTCCGGCTGCCCTACCACCTCTCGGCCGTCACCCAGGCGGCGGCGAGGGCCGCGCTCAGGCACTCCGCGAGCCAGCTGTCCCAGATCGCCGCGCTCCGCGAGGGCAGGGATGCGATCGTTCGGCGACTGCATTCGCTAGGCTTGGACACAGCACCGACGGACGCGAATTTTGTCATGTTCGGGACGTTCCCGGACCGGAGCGAGATCTTCACGCGAGTTCTCGACCGAGGCGTCCTCATCCGCGAGGTCGGCCCGGCGGGCTGGCTGCGCGTATCGGTCGGCACACCCGAGGAGAATGAGGCGTTCTTCGACGCACTGGAAGAGGCAATGAAATGAGAACGGCAACAATCAATCGTCAGACGAGCGAATCGACGATCACGCTCACGCTGGATCTCGACGGCGACGGCACGTCGACAATCGACACCGGCGTCCCGTTCTACGATCACATGCTGACCTCGCTGTCGCGCCATTCGCTCATCAACCTCGACGTCCACGCACGCGGCGACATCGAGGTCGATGTCCACCACACCGTGGAGGACACCGCCATCTGCTTCGGTGAGGCGCTCCGCGAGGCGCTCGGGGATAAGCGCGGCATCCGCCGGTTCGGCGATGCCCTTGTTCCGCTGGACGAGTCGCTCGCCCGGGCCGTCGTCGACATCTCCGGACGGCCCTACCTCGTCCACGACGGTGAACCCGCAGGCCAGGAGTACCACCTCATCGGCGGCCACTTCACGGGCTCCATGACCCGGCACGTCTTCGAATCGATCGCCTTCCACGCGGGCATCTGCATGCACATCGACGTTATCCGCGGCCGCGACCCCCACCACATCGTCGAAGCCCAGTTCAAGGCCTTCGCCCGGGCGCTCCGCACGGCCGTCGAGCCCGATCCGCGGGTCACGACGATCCCATCGACGAAGGGCTCGCTATGAGTGGGAATTCCCGACGCTACGTTATCGTCACCCCCTTCAAGAAGGTCGACGTCCTCGCCGGCTTCTGCAAGATGCACGGCCTCGATGTGTGGGTCGTCCCGTCGGCTCAGGGCGCCATGGTCGTCCATGATCTCCCCGTTCCGGTCTTCGACGACTGGGACATCTCCGAGCTGCTCGGCGGAGGCACCGGCGGCTCAGACACGGACGCCGAGGCTTCGGAGCCGGCGGACCTCAACCCGATCCCCGGACAGACGTCGCTCTTCGACGACGAGTCCGCACCGTCACTTTTTGACGAAGAGAAGATGTCATCGCACTTCGGCGATGCGACGGTCTCCTCGGTCCCGACGCTGGACGACGATGTCACGGACAATGACAACGCGGATGCAGAGGACGAACCGACTCCGGGAAGCCTGTCCGCCGATGACCGGGACGCGGTCGCGAGGGCGCTGGCGAAGCTCTCTCGTGCCGGGGTCCTCGTCCTCACAGCCGAGCTCGGCGAGGATGTCGGCAACGAGGAGGGCGTCTCCGGCCTTGTCACGGCCCAGGTCGTCGACTCCAGCGGGTTCACATCCGACACCCCGGCGGGTCTCATCGTCGCCACCGGCGAGCAGATCCTCGAGGATCTCCTCATCGGCGCCACGTCGCCCGGCGACGTGTCGGGTGCGATCCGTTCGGGCAGTATCGACACCTCCGCTATCGAGCGGCTCGCCGGCGGGAGCAGGGATGAGGGCACCCAGCTGCCCCCGCGCCGTCCCCGGCGCTTCTTCGGCAGGGATTCCAAGTGAAGGTCGTCGTCTTCGACTACGGCTCGGGCAACGTCCACTCTGCCGTACGCGCACTGACAGAGGCTGGGGCAGATGTTGAGCTCACCGCCGATCCTGAGAAGGTCATGGCGGCCGATGGGCTCGTCGTCCCCGGTGTCGGCGCATTCGACACGGTGGTTGACCGCCTGCGACGTCTGCGCGGGGACCGCTTCATCGAGCGCCGCCTCGCCGGGGGCCGTCCCGTGCTCGGCATCTGCGTCGGACTTCAGGTCCTCTTCGAGGGGTCGGACGAGTTCGGCAGCACGAAGCCGGGCCTCGACCAGTTCCCGGGGCGCGTGACGAGGCTGCAGTCGACCATCACTCCGCACATGGGCTGGTCGACCGTCTCCGTGCCGGAAGGTTCGACGCTGTTCCGTGGGATCGAGGACGAGCGCTTCTACTTCGTCCACTCCTACGCGGTCCACACCGACCCGGCCGCGGGTGCCGACCCTGTCTTCGCCCCGCCCCTCATCTCCTGGTCCGAGCATGGCGGGCGCTTCGTCGCCGCCATCGAGCAGGGCCCTCTCTCCGCAACCCAATTCCATCCCGAGAAGTCCGGCCCGGCAGGAATCGCCCTGCTGCGAAACTGGCTCTCCACCCTTGAAGGACAGTCATGACGAAACCCCTCCAGCTCCTGCCCGCCATCGATGTCGTCGAGGGTAAGGCCGTCCGCCTCCTCCGTGGCGAGGCCGGGACCGAGACCGGCTACGGCGAGCCGAAGGACGTCGCCCAGGATTGGATCGCCGGTGGAGCGACCTTCATCCACCTCGTCGATCTCGACGCAGCCTTCGGGCGGGGCGACAACCGGGCCCTCATCCGCGAGATCGTCGCCGAGAGCTCCGTCCGGATCGAACTCTCCGGCGGCATCCGTGACGACGAGAGCCTGACGGCTGCGCTCGACGCCGGTGCGACGCGCGTCAATCTCGGCACGGCGGCCCTGGAGAATCCTGACTGGACCGAGCGGGTCATCAAGGAGTACGGCGACCAGATTGCGGTTGGCCTCGACGTTCGCGGCCACACCCTGTCCGCCCGTGGGTGGACCCGCGATGGCGGCAACCTCTTCGAGGTCCTCGACCGTCTCAACGAGGCCGGCTGCGCACGGTATGTCGTGACCGACGTCGCGAAGGACGGAACCATGGAGGGGCCGAACACCGTGCTTCTCCAAGAGGTCTGCGCACGCACCGATGCCCCGGTCGTCGCCTCCGGCGGCGTCGCCACGCTCGATGACCTGCGGGCGCTGCGCGCACTGACCGATGAGGGTGTCGAGGGCGCGATCGTCGGCAAGGCCCTCTACGCCGGCGCGTTCACCCTGCCCGAGGCGATCGAGGTGGCGGGCGAGCAGTGATGGGAGCCGACCACCTCCAGGGGACCCTGAGCGGCGGGACCGCCGCGGACAAGCTCAAGCCGAACCCGTTCGCGGGTGACGACGGGAGAGCGGACCCGACCCTCGCCGCGGCGCTCGAACTCGAGGAGTTCGCCCCGCGGCTCGAGGCGATCATCGACGTTCTGCCGGCCGCCCGAGTCCTCGTGCCCGTCCTCGCCCATGAGCATCCGGGCCGTACCGATGACGGGGGAGTGGTCGACCACGCCTCGGTCGACAAGGATCCCTGCAAGGCTGCGGCGATGCTCGCGGTCGAGGCCCCGGATGGCCGGGCCGCCATGCCGATCTTCTCCTCCGTCGAGGCGCTCATGCGCTGGAACCCGAAGGCCAGGCCCGTGCCGGTCCACACCCAGAACGCGGCCATCGCCGCCGTTGCCGAGGCCGACGGGCTCCTCGTGCTCGACGCCGCATCCGAGCGGCCTATGCTGCTCGGCCGGCCCGCCGTCAATGCCCTGGCGACGGGCGAGCGGTGGACGGCGCCGTGGCGGGACGAGGAGCTTCCGACGATCGTCGCTCGTGCGCTCGCTGGCATCGAGGGCCTCAAGGGCCTGCAGATCACCCCGGGCCGGAACGCAGAGACGGCGATCGTCCTCGCGGTCGACGGCAAGGCCAGCCGCGAGGCTGTGGGTGCGGCGCTGGCAGAGGCGAGCAGCAGGCTCGCCGCCGTCGATGAGCTCACCCACCGGCTCGACTCCATTGAGCTCGTGCCCGCACGCGTGGCCTGAGTATCCAGTGGCGTAACGAACGCCACTGGATACACGGATGCGGTAATGCATCGCATAGTCGCGAATGTCCGGCGTTCTGCTAGACTTCTTAGCGACCGACCGGTCAACGGACCGGGACGCAAGCGGAGAGATCCCACCTGGGTGCTTCTGGCATCGGGTTATGAGAGTCACAGAGGGTAGGTATGCCCTGCCCGTGACACCTCTGCTCCGTGCGCGTACACGTCGAGATACAGAGGAGCAATTATCAACGAACCAAGAGTCAATGAGCGGATTCGGGTGCCCAAGGTACGTCTTGTCGGCCCCGCCGGCGAGCAGGTCGGTGTCGTCCGCGTAGAAGACGCACTCCGGCTGGCACAGGAAGCCAATCTTGATCTGGTCGAGGTTGCACCGAACTCTGAACCGCCGGTTGCCAAGCTCATGGATTATGGCAAGTACAAGTACGAGGCCGCGATGAAGGCCCGTGATGCACGCCGTAACCAGGTGAACACGCAGCTGAAGGAGATCAGGCTTCGCCTCAAGATCGACACCCATGACTACGAGACCAAGAAGGGCCACGCAGAGCGGTTCCTCAACGGTGGCGACAAGGTCAAGGTGATGATCCAGTTCCGTGGACGCGAACAGTCCCGACCCGAAATGGGAGTCAAGCTGCTGCAGAGAATGGCAGAGGATCTGGCTGAGCTCGGCACCGTCGAATCACACCCCCGCCAGGATGGCAGGAACATGGTGATGGTGATCGCGCCTGTCAAGAAGAAGTCCGAGGCCAAGTCCGACCAGCGCCGCCGTCGTGAGGCGGAGCGCGAAGCACGCCGGGCTCAGAAGTCCGAGTAGCACTCCCTGCCCGTGGGTGATCCCCGCGGCCAACGAAAGAGGAAACATCTATGCCTAAAATGAAGTCGCACTCCGGTGCCAAGAAGCGCTTCCGCGTGACTGGATCCGGCAAGGTCATGCGCGAGAGGGCCGGCAAGCGCCACCTCCTCGAGCACAAGCCGTCGCGTCGCACCCGCCGCCTGTCGAAGGACCAGGTCGTCAGCCCGGCAGACGCCAAGAACGTCAAGAAGATGCTCGGCCGCTAGGCCGAAAAGGAGAAGCAGATCATGGCACGTGTCAAGCGCGCAGTCAACGCACACAAGAAGCGCCGCACCGTTCTCGAGCAGGCCAGCGGCTACCGCGGCCAGCGCTCGCGCCTCTACCGCAAGGCGAAGGAGCAGGTCACCCACTCGTTCGTCTACAACTACCGCGACCGCAAGGTCCGTAAGAACGAGTTCCGCAAGCTGTGGATCACCCGTATCAACGCGGCCGTCCGCGCCGAGGGCATGACCTACAACCGGTTCATGCAGGGCCTCAAGCTTGCCGAGGTTGAGGTTGATCGCCGCATGCTCGCCGAGCTCGCCGTCAACGAGCCCGCCGCCTTCAAGGCGCTCGTCGAGACCGCGAAGAACGCACTCCCCGAGGACGTCAACGCCCCGAAGGGCGAAGCAGCCTAAGACTGCATGTGAGGGGCCGGCATCAGCCGGCCCCTCTCTCATATCAGAAAGAAGTGCATGCGCAGATACCACGACTCGATCTCAGGTCAGCTCCTCAAGATCCAGGGCCTCTACCAGGCGAAGAACCGGGCCGCCTATTCGCAGGAGATTGCCGAGGGACCACAGTCCGCTCGCGAGGCCCTGACGTGGGCCGGTGATCGCGTCCGGGATATTGTCATCACCGAGGAGGCCCTCGACCGGCATCCCGACATCGCACGGCTCGCAGAGCCCCACTGGACCCATGTGGTCCCGTCAAAGGTGCTCGGCCAGATCACGGCTGACAGCCAGGGCGTGCTCGTCGTTCTCAACACCGCCCCCGTCCCGGCCGTCGAGAAGGTTCTCGAGGGTGCCTCGCTCGCGATTCTCGCGGTTGAGATGCAGGACCCGGGCAATGCTGGCACGCTCATTCGTACAGCCGATGCCGTGGGTGCAGCCGGAGTCCTCTTCGGATCGGGTTCGGTCGATCCGAACTCGCCGAAGGTGATCCGATCCGCGGCAGGGTCGACATACCATCTCCCGATCGTCGGCGGCGCCGACCCGCGGACCGTGATCTCTCGCGCGAAGCGGCAGGGCATGCAGGTGCTCGGCGCCGATGGCAGTGGGCGCCTCACACTCGGCGGATCCGGACTTGACCTCGGACGTCCGACGCTGTGGGTTCTCGGCAACGAGGCGCGCGGGCTCGCCGCCGACCTGCTCGCTCGTGTCGACGAATCGGTCGCCATTCCCATCCCCGGCAGGGCGGAATCGCTCAACGTGTCGGCGGCGGCGGCCGTCTGCCTCTACGCCAGCGTGTTCGCGCAGATGAGACAATCCTGAACTACGCTGGGTGAGTGACGGAAGCGGGGGAGTGATGGCGGGACGGACACGAGCCGCACTGTGGGGCGCGGGCGCGCTGCTCGCAGGATCACAGGTGCTGGCCCGCAGGGCCCGGCGGGTCTCCGACCAGCGCAGGCCGTATGCGCGCTTCTGGGAGCGCACGAACCTCGCAGTCATCGGCAAGCTCGAGAGAAACCGGCGTTCCGGCCTGCCTGATCCGCTCATCTACGTCGCGCTCGGGGACTCGGCGGCACAGGGGCTTGGGGCGAGTTCAGTCGTCGACGGCTACGTGCCGAGGCTGGCGGCCGCGCTCGAGGATATGACAGGACGCGACGTCGCCCTCATCAACCTCTCGGTCTCCGGTGCTGTCATCCCCTCCGTCCTCACCCACCAGCTCATGTCCCTCAAGGGTCTGGAGCGCCACGAGGGGATCATCCCCGACATTGTCACGTGCGAGGTGGGCGGCAACGATGTCGGCTATCGTCTCGACGGGTCGACGATGGCGGAGTTCGTCCAGGCAATGACGACTGCGCTGCCTCCGGGCACCTACGTCGCCGACGTGCCGAGCTTCGGCCCGACTCCGCACGGACGCAGGGCCAGGGAGATCTCTGAGCTCATCCGGATCTATTCGGATCGCGACGGCCACCACCACGTGCCGCTCGAGGACTTCACCTCGGGACTGCCGCTGTCGTCCTACCTCTTCAGCTATCACTCCTCGGATTTCTTCCACCCCAATACCCACGCCTACCAGCACTGGGCGCAGCTGTGGGTGGATACAATCGCGCCGGTCATGGACGTTCCCACGGTCGACGTGGCCGACGTCGCGCCATTCCAGCCGTGGGCATAGTCCTCCGTCCAGGAACATCGCCTCGGACGGTCATCAACGGTCCGGCAGTGCGCCGGGCCTCGCGGTCAGGTCATGACCATCAGATAAGGAGATTCAGTGTCGCAGCTCTTCAGCCCCATCACCGTCGGTCCGGTGACCGTGCGCAACCGGGCGTGGATGTCACCGATGTGCCAGTACTCGGCGCAGCCGTCGGGGGAGGAGATGGGAAGGCCCAACGACTGGCATGTCGTCCACTATGCGTCTCGCGGGTGGGGCGGCGTCGGCGCCGTCATCGTTGAGGCGACAGCCGTCACGGCCGATGGCAGGATCTCCCCCTACGATCTGTCGCTGCACAGCGATGAGCAGATCCCCTCGTTCACCCGCCTCGCGGATCTCATCAGGTCGACGGGTGCCGTGCCCGGCATTCAGCTCGGCCATGCCGGCCGGAAGGCCTCCGGCCCGCGCCCGTGGGAGGAGCAGGCTCTCCTCTACCCGGCGGATTCAGAGATCGGCTGGCAGCCGGTCGCGCCGTCGCCGATCCCCTTTGCGGACGTCTACACCGACCCGCGCGAGCTGACCGGGGACGAGATCGAGGCCCTCATCGATGCCTTCGCGCAGGCGGCCCGCAGGGCGGTCGAGGCGGGCTTCGAGATCATCGAGCTGCACGGCGCCCACGGATACCTGCTCCACGAGTTCATGTCGCCGCTGTCGAACACCCGCACCGACCGTTGGGGCGGGGAGAACAGGACCGCGTTCCCGCTTGAGGTCATCCGCGCCGTTCGGCGCGAAGTCCCGGGCGCCCTCGCCATCCGCGTCTCCGCGACCGATTGGTGCGAGTTCGTCGGCGATGCGCGGACGGGATGGACGGTGGCGGAGACAGCCGCCTTCGTTCGCGAGGCGAAGGCCCTCGGCCTCGACTTTGTTGATGTCTCGTCCGGCGGCAATCTTCCCGATGTGAGGATCCCGGCCGGTCCGGGCTATCAGGTTCGCTTCGCTCGCGAACTCGCGGGTGCGGGCGTGCCGCGGGGCACGGTCGGACTCATCACCGAAGCGGTTCAGGCCGAGCAGATCGTGCGTGAGAGCGCGGAGGTTGTCATGCTCGGCCGCGTGCTCCTGTCAGATCCCTATGTGCTCCAGGCCTGGCGGACGAGGCTCCGCGAGAAGCCCGAGTTTGCCCAGCCCTACCATCGAGGTCTTGTGCGGAGCTGATCCACGCGTGAGGGGGGCGGGTGCAGTGAACTGCACCCGCCCCCTCACGTCTGATCAGCTGGCAGCGCCCCGGTAGAGGACGTCGACGAGCTGTTCGATGTTCGCCTCGACTGCCCGCGTCGCGGCGACGGTCAGCGGGGAGAACGTGTACGTATCGGGCGTCTGCTCGAGGAGCTGCTGAACGGCCTCGAGGGCGGCCTTGTCCGCGTACGTGTAGTAGTTGATCTTGCGCACGCCTCGCTTGATGCACTCGAGGTACTCGGCCTCGCTCAGGCCGGACCCGCCATGCATGACGATCGGTACGCCAGTGCGCTCCCGCAGCTCGCTGATGAGCTCGAAGTTGAGGTGCGGCTCAGCCTTGTAGAGGCCGTGGACGGTGCCGAAGGAGCACGCGAGTGCGGTGACGCCGGAGTCGCGGACGAATGCCTCCGCCATCTCCGGGTCCGTGTACAGCATCTCCGGATCGGACGATGTCGACTGGGAGCCGTCCTCGCGGCCGGGCATGACGCCCAGCTCCGCCTCGACGCCGTAGCCATACTCGTTCGCCAGTGCGACAACCTGCTGCGTGACCGCGAGGTTGTCCTCGTAGGGCATGCGCGAGGCGTCGATCATCGCCGAGTTGAAGCCGACGTCGAAGCCGCGCCTGACGTAATCGAACGACTCGCCGTGGTCGACGTGGACGACGATCGGTGCGGTCGAGCGCTTCGCGAGCTCGACCATGACCGGACCGATATCTTCGATCGTGTTGATCGGCTCATGGACCTCGGCGTGCTGGATGATGATCGGAACATTGCGGCGCTCGGCCACACGCACCGTCGCGAGCAGCATCTCGTACGTCGGCGTGTTGATGGCGGCGATACCGCAGTCATTCCTCTCCGCGTAGTCGAGGGCTTCCTTGAGGCTGATCAGCATAACGGCTCCTTTGCAGTTTGGTTCGGCGGCGACTTCGCCGCGTCTCATACCAGTCTAGCCCTGTCTGAACATCGACCGATGGGCGGTCGGTCCTGTGAGATAGAGGACGCCAGTGGGCCGTGCCGACCTCAGTGCCGCAACTCTGGTCGGGCCAGACGCTGTGCCGGATCGGGAAACGGGCCGTGCCCGCTGATCAGGCCAGTGCGCGCAGGGCGTCGAGGGAGGCGCGGGCGCTCTCGATCGGTCCCTCACCCTCGGCGGGCTCCTCGGTCAGCATAATGTCCTGCTCGAGGACGTAGTACCCGTCGAAGCCCGCCTGCTCCAGCATTGCCGCAATCGTCTCGAAGTCGATATCGCCCTGGCCGACGGGGGCGAACATGCCGGCCCGGATTCCCTCGCTCCAGGTGATCTCCTCGGCGAGAAGCCGGTCTGAGATCGATGTGCGCACGTCCTTGGCGTGGACGATCGAGACGCGGTCCGCGTAGGTCTTCGTCAGCTCAACGACATCGGCGCCGCCGCACGTGAGGTGGCCCGTGTCGAGGCAGAGTCCGACCGACGAATGGTCGAGAACCCGGATGACCTCATCGACGTTCTGGACCATGGTGCCCCAGTGAGGGTGGATGCAGGCCTCGACACCGCGCTGCTCGCACGCGCGGGTGATGCGATCCATGGTGGCGAAGAGCGTCGACCAGCCCGTCTCGTCGAGGACAGGGCGATCGTCATAGCCCTCTCGTCCCGAGTCCGCGGCGAGGACAAGATAGGAACCCCCGGCCGCGTCGAAGGCATCGAGTTCCTTCTCGACCTGCGGGAGCGGGTCGATGTCGGGATCGTGCATGACCGCGAGGAAGAAGGAGCCCACCGGTTCCAGCCCGTGCCGGGCGACGGCCTCGGCCCGGGCCTGCGGGTCGGCCGGCAGCCAGCCCTGCGGTCCGAATTCGGTCGCGGTGAGGCCGATACTCTTCATCTCCGCCAGCACCCGGTCCGGCGACATCTGGTGACCCCAGCCCGGCACCTCACACACTCCCCACGAGATGGGGGCTCCTGCAATCCTCATGTGGTGTCCTTCCATTCAGAGTGTGACGATGGTGCCCGTGCGGGCGGACCTCTCGGCCGCCTCCGCGATCTCGAGCGCCCTGCGGCCGTCCTCGATCGTCGGGGTGGGCTGCCTGCCCTCGGCCAGCGCACGCAGGAATTCGTCGAGCTCCCGGATGTAGGCCTCTTCGTAGCGGGTGAGGAAGAAGTCGAGGTAGGGGTCCTGAGCATCGGTGAGCTCCGCGTTCGACACCCTCACCGTCGTCGGGCGAACATTGTCGGCATTGAGCGTGCCGCGCTCGCCGAACACCTCGAGCCGCTGGTCGTAGCCGGCCGCGCAATGCCTGGAGTTCGTGATGGTCGCGGTCCTGCCCTCAGCGTTGACGAGCGTGATGACGGCGCCATCGAAGTCGCCCGTCTGGGCGAGGGCGGGGTCGAGGTTCTGGCCGATGGCGACGACGGAGACGATGTCGCCGAGGAAGTGGCGCGCCATATCGAAATCATGGATCGTCATGTCTTTGAAGATCCCACCGGAGGTCGGGATGTAGTCGACGGGCGGCGGGGCCGGATCCCGGGAGATGATGGTGACCTGCTCGACCGCGCCGATGGCACCGGACTGGGTGAGCTCGTGGATGCGGGCGAAGGACGGGTCGAAGCGTCGGTTGAAACCGATCATGACCGTCGAATCCAGGCCCGCGAGAGCGGTCTCGAGCGCGTCGACCTCGGCGAGGTCTGCGGCGACGGGCTTCTCGCAGAGGACCGGCCTGCCGGCCCGGGCCGCCGCCAGGATGTGCTCGGGATGGAAGGAGGTGGGGGAGCAGACGATGACGGCATCGACCTGGTCGAACAGCTCCTCGATCTGGTCGGCGGGTCGGGCGCCGTAGGTCTGGGCGAACGCCGCTGCGGAGGAGGGGTTCGGCTCCATGACGGCCGTGAGCGCTGTATCCGGATGGTTCAGCACGGACCTCGCATGGACGTGGGCGATGCGGCCGGCGCCGATGATGCCAATCTTGATCACGTGAGCAGTCGATTCTCTAGGCGGGTGGGATACGTCAAGCATAGGTCTGCGCGGCCCTGCTACTGGGCGGGCAGGAGAATATCTCGGACGAGCACGTCGAGGTCGTTGTCGGCCTCGAGGAACTGGCGCAGTGTGCGCGCGGACGGTCCGAAGCTCTCGAACTCGTCGATGGTCATCCCGTCCTCATCGTAGGCCCGCACGAAATCAGGGATGCGGCGGAGCTGGTCGATGACGTGATCGGGGACGGGCACTGACATGCGCTCCTCGACGACGTAGTCGGAGTCGTTGATGAGCGTCTGCCACGCAAAGGGCGGAGAGACGACGAGGTCACCGCCCTGGAACTCGGCCCACTGGAGTGGGTTGCGGAAGGCCGCGACGAGCAGCCGCGGGGTGAATCTGCGCTCCTGGAAGATCCCATAGGTCTTCTTGACGGTGGCGATGCCGGCCCAGTCGAGGGCGGAATGATCGATGAAGATGCGGTCGCGTGCGACGACGGCCTTGAGCCAGTCATCGAGCCTGCCGACCATAATCGTGACAACGGGGCCCATGTGCGAGACGTCGTGTCCGGCCCGCATGCGCGTCTCGAGTCCACGCTCGATGGCCTCGGCGGCGGCGACCGCCTGCGGCACGGAGAACGACACGGTCACGTTGATCGAGACGCCGCGCGCCGTCGCCTCCTCGATCGCCTCAAGGCCGGTCTTCGTCGCCGGAATCTTGACGACAATGTTGTCGGCGAGCCGGTGGAACTCCTCGGCCTGATCGGCGAGGGCCGCCGCGTCGCGCATGAGGCGCGGGTCCGTCTGCATGGAGAGCCGACCATCACGTCCCCCCGACGCCTCGAAGGCGGGCCTGAGAAGCGCAGCCGCCTCGACCGACATGTCCTTGATCGCCTGCCAGGCGATCCGCGACTCACCCCACGTCGGGTGCTCATCGGCGATGGTCCTGATGCGCGGATTCCACAGGTCGCGGCGTGTGCTCAGCGTCGTGTAGGCGATCGCGGGATTGCACGTCGCGCCGACACCGCCGAATGTGAGGGACAGGCTCAGCTCGTCGAGATCCGACGAATCGTTCCACAGCACAGTGTCGAACCGGCGCGTCGCGTCGAGAAGAGGTCCCTCGGTGTAGCGGAAACCGCCCATGTCTGCTCCTTTGCCGGCCGGGAAGATTTTGGCCCCAGGTTAGGTACATGGCCGAGCCCTGTCAAGTAATTGTTATGACAAAGCGTCCTTGTCTGCTGGGGCCGCGCGACGTATCCCGAGACTGCGTCAGTCCGCAACGAGGGGGATCGTGATGTTGTACTGGGTTGCGTCGTAGACGTGCCTGCCGAACTCGACGATGTCCCCGGAGGCGTCGTAGGCCGTCCGCTCGATTGAGAGAAGCGGCGCGCCGGTCGCGATGGCGAGGAGGTTCGCCTCGCGTTCGCTGGCCACCCGTGCGCCGATGGTCTGCGCCCCGGTCGCGAGCCTGACACCGCGCTCGGACAGGCAGGCGTACAGGCCCTTCTGCGTGAGCTCGGTGAGCGAGGGGGCGACCGGTGCAGGGATCGTATTGTGCATGATCCCCAGCGGCCTGTCGTTGATCCACCGAAGCCGCTCGATGACGACCACCTCGTCGCCGATGTCGCAGGCGAGTCTCGCGGCCTGGTCCTCGTCGGCGAGCTGGACCTGGTAGTTCAGCACCTCCGTCCGCGTCACGTAGCCGGCCGCCTCCAGATCCGCATTGAGCGAGGTGAGCCCGATCTGGCGGTGGACGTGTGTCGGCGTGACGCGGGTTCCCACTCCGCGCCTGCGGACGAGCAGGCCGCTGCTGACGAGCTCCTGCAGTGCGCGCCGCGCAGTCGGGCGTGATACATCGAGGCGCTGGGCGAGGGAGACCTCGTCCTCGATGAGTCGGCCCGGCTCGATGGCGCCTGACATGATGAGCTTTGTCAGCGGTTCGGCGATCTGCTGATACAGCGGGACCGTCGACTCGCGCTCCAGGCGGATGTCAACGATGTAGGGCGAATCAAGCGTGTCGGGGGTCATGGCGATGATCTCTCGTGGATGGGAACGGCAACTTAACATTAAGCCGCCAGAGCCGGTATTTGTAAAGCACGTTCTCCTCCATCGTCGCGGTCATGGCAGGAGTTCGCGCGCAATTGACTAAATATGACAGGTCGCCGATGATGGGAAATGCCTCGATGACGCGGAAGGAGATGCCATGGCCGTTGACGTCCTCACGATCGGCAGGTCCGGCGTCGACATCTACCCGCTCCAGATCGGCGTCGGTCTCGAAGACGTCACGTCCTTCGGCAAGTTCCTCGGCGGATCGCCGACGAATGTCGCCGTGGCGGCAGCCCGCATGGGCCATTCGGCCGCCGCCATCACCGGGGTCGGCGACGATCCGTTCGGACGCTTCGTCCGCTCGGAGATGACCCGGCTGGGTGTCTCCGATGAGTTCGTCATCATCAACAGGGCCTTCAACACGCCCGTGACCTTCTGCGAGATCTTCCCGCCCGACGATTTCCCGCTCTACTTCTACCGGGAGCCCTCGGCCCCGGATCTGCAGCTGCGCGCCGCCGACATTCCGGAGAATGCGGTGCGGGACGCGAAGGTGTTCCTCTTCTCCGGCACGGGACTGTGCGAGGAGCCCTCGCGCTCGGCGCATTACTTCGCGCTCCGGCTGCGGGACAGGGCCAGGTGGACGATTGCCGACCTCGACTACCGCCCCATGTTCTGGGAGAGCGCAGAGACGGCGACTCGTGAGATCTCGGCCGTCCTCGAGAGCGTCAATGTGGCCGTCGGGAATCGCGAGGAGTGCGAGATCGCCGTGGGTGAGAGCGACCCGGATCGCGCTGCGGATGCGCTGCTCGAGCGCGGCATTGAACTGGCGATCGTCAAGCAGGGTCCCCGGGGAACCCTCGCGAAGACGGCGGATGAGCGGATCGAGGTTCCCGTCACCCCCGTCGAGGTTGTCAACGGTCTGGGCGCCGGTGATGCGTTTGCGGGTTCGCTCAGTCACGCGCTCATCCTGGGCTGGGATCTGCGGCGGGCGATCGAGTTCGCCTCGGCGGCGGGCGCCATCGTCGCCTCCCGCCTCGAATGCTCGACGGCCATGCCCTACGAGCGCGAGGTCCTCGACCTCATCGGCACGGCCCACGATCATGAAGCGGAGTGAACATGAATGACAATGACAGGTACGTGATTCGGGCGGGGGAGACCGCGGAGGGCCCCTTCGACACGGTCGTGACAGCTGCCCGCGCCGGGTGGGAGTTCTGCTCGCTCAGAATCGCGGCACTCGCCGAGGGCGAGACGGTCGAGGTCGACACCGGCGTGACCGAGCTGCTCGTTCTGCCCCTGTCCGGCGCAGCGACCGTCATCGTTGACGGTGTCTCCTATGAGCTCGCGGGTCGGGAGTCGGTCTTCAGCGACATCACCGATTACCTCTTCATCCCGCGAGGGAAGTCCTTCCGACTGACGGCGACGAGGTCGGGTCGCTTCGCCCTGCCGGCGGCGGTGGCATCGAAGGACCTGCCCGTTCGGCACTGTCCCCGCACCGACGTGAAGACCGGCATCCGCGGCTCGGGGATCATGACGCGTCAGGTCAACAACTACGCGCTCGGCAACGCGGTCGAGACGTCCCGTCTGCTCGTGTGCGAGGTCCTGACCCCGGGTGGGAACTGGTCATCCTATCCGCCGCACAAACATGACGAGCACTCCGAAGTCGAGCGCGAGCTCGAGGAGATCTACTACTTCGAGGTCCGCGAGGGCGGCCCCGGTGGCTCGACCGAGGGATTCGGACTCCAGCGGGTCTACTCTTCCGCGAAGTCCATCGACGTGTGCGCGGAGGTGCGGAGCGGTGACACGGTCCTCGTGCCGTGGGGCTACCACGGCCCCTCGGTGGCCGCCCCCGGCCATGACCTCTACTACCTCAATGTCATGGGTGGGCCTGCCGAGGACGCAACCTGGCTCATGACCGACGACCCGTGCCACACCTGGCAGCGGGAGACATGGCACGAGGGCGACATCGACCCTCGAGTGCCCTTCACGGCCCTCAACGAGGAGAACTGACATGGAGACGATCCGGCTCACGGTCGCGCAGGCGACGATCCGCTTCCTCATCAACCAGTACGTCGAGAGGGACGGGCACACCCAGCGCTTCTTCGCCGGCACCTTCGGAATCTTCGGGCACGGCAATGTCGCTGGGCTCGGCCAGGCTCTGCTCCAGAACGAGATCGACCCGGCACCGGACGGCGGGTCGATGCCCTACTACATGCCGCGAAACGAACAGGGCCAGGTCAACGCCGCGGCGGCCTTCGCGAAGGCGAAGAACAGGCTCCAGACGATGGCGTGCACCTCGTCCATCGGGCCCGGTGCCCTCAACATGGTGACGGGCGCGGCGGTCGCGACGACAAACCGGCTGCCGGTTCTGCTTCTGCCCTCGGACCAGTTCGCCAACCGGATCCCCGATCCCGTCCTCCAGCAGGTGGAGAACCCCCAGACTCTCGACACCTCCGTCAATGATGCATTCCGGCCGGTCTCCGTCTTCTTCGACCGGATCAACCGGCCCGAGCAGCTCCTGCCCTCGCTCATGCAGGCCATGCGGGCGTTGACGGACCCTGCCGACACGGGCGCGGTCACCCTCGCCATGCCACAGGATGTTCAGGCCGAGGCCTATGACTTCCCCGCCGACGCATTCGCACAGCGCGTCTGGCACGTACGCCGCCCCCGCCCGGACAGGGCGGCCCTTGCCCGCGCCATCGACCTCATCAGATCCGCGGAGCGCCCACTCGTCATCGCGGGAGGCGGCGTCATCTACTCCGAGGCAGCGGAGGAGCTGCGGGCCTTCGCGGCGGCGACGGGGATCCCCGTTGCCGATACCCAGGCGGGCAAGGGTGCCATCAGCTTCGAGAGCCCGCAGTCGGTCGGCGGAGTCGGTTCGACAGGTGCGGCCTCGGCCAACCATCTCGCCGAAGAGGCGGACCTCATCATCGGCATCGGCACCCGGTACTCAGATTTCACGACAGCGTCGCGCACGCAGTTCAAGGACCCGAACGTCCGCTTCCTCAACATCAACGTCAAGCCGTTCGACGCCGTGAAGAACGGCGCGGAGATGCTCGTCGCGGACGCGCGGGAGGCGCTGGCGGACCTGACCGCGGCACTCGGTGACCATCGAGTCTCCACCGAGTACGCCGACAGGATCGAGCGGGAGCGGGCGGCGTGGCAGAAGGTCACCGACGAGTGCTATTCGACGCGCAATGATCCGCTGCCGGCCCAGATCGAGGTGTTCGGTGCGCTCAACGAGATGATGGGTGATGACGACGTCCTCATCAATGCGGCGGGCTCGATGCCGGGCGATCTCCAGGCGCTCTGGCGCGCGAGGACGCCGGTGCAATACCACGTTGAGTATGCGTTCTCAGCGATGGGGTACGAGATCCCTGCTGCCATGGGCGTGAAGATGGCGCGTCCCGACTCTGAGGTCGTCGCCATCGTCGGCGACGGAACGTATCAAATGCTGCCGATGGAGCTCGCGACCATTGTGCAGGAGCGTCTCAAGGTGATCGTCGTGCTTCTGCAGAACCACGGCTTCGCCTCGATCGGCGGGCTCTCGGAGTCCGTGGGCTCGCAGCGGTTCGGCACGCGGTACCGCATGGGTGGGTCCCACACGGATGATGGTGACCTCGTCCCGGTCGACCTGGCGAAGAACGCGGAGTCCTGGGGTGTCCACGTCCTCAGGGTGGCGACGATTGACGAGTTCAGGGAGGCCTACCGTGCCGCACAGGCGTCGACCCGGGCGACGATGATCTACATCGAAACGGACCCCACCGGCCCGAACCCGCCCAGCACCTCGTGGTGGGATGTGCCGGTCTCGGAGGTGTCCCGCATCGAATCGACGCAGAAGGCCCGTGCCTCCTACGTCGAGGCGAAGCGCGAGCAGAGGTGGTTCTGAGCCTCCCGGCTGGACCCTGCGGCGGTGGCAATGCGTCTCGTGATGGCCGACAGTCTCAAGATGCCAGCGCTTATGTTTGAAACTGGGCCGGAGTTTTGAGATATTTGTCAGAACATTTGATCCCCGGTGCGCGGTGCCGGCGGCAATGAGCGAAGGAGCTCCGACATGAGGACGATTCAGCAGTGGATTGGCGGCGAGCAGTACGCTGGCAACCCGGCGGGCCGGATTCCAGTCGAGAACCCGGCGACCGGTGAGATCATCGGCGAGCTTCTCGAGGCGTCGGGGGTCGATCTCGATCATGCGGTCCGCACCGCGTCAGAGGCACAGCGGGAATGGGCGAAGACCCCCCTCGCAAAGCGCACGGCGATCATGTTCCGGATGAGGGAGCTGGTACTCGCCCACCAGGACGAGATTGCGCGCGCAATCGTCACCGAGCACGGTAAGGACTATTCGGACGCGATCGGAGAGATTCAGCGCGGCCGAGAGACCCTCGACTTCGCCTGTGGGATCGCATCGGCGCTCAAGGGGGAATACTCCTCCGATGTCTCAACCGGCGTCGATGTTCACTCGATCCGCCAGCCGGTCGGTGTCGTCGCGGGGATCTGCCCGTTCAACTTCCCGGTCATGGTCCCGATGTGGATGCACCCGATCGCGATAGCGACGGGCAACGCTTTCATCCTCAAGCCCGCCGCACAGACCCCGAGCGCGTCGCTCATCATCGCCCGGCTGTACAAAGAGGCCGGGCTGCCGGACGGCGTCTTCAACGTCGTCTCTGGCGAGCGCGACATCGTCACCCGGATCCTCGAGCATCCCGACATCGACGCGGTCTCCTTCGTCGGCTCGACGCCCGTGGCCCACATCATCCAGAACACCGCCACAGCCCACGGCAAGCGGGTGCAGGCCCTGGGCGGGGCCAACAATCATGCGATCGTCCTGCCGGACGCCGACCTCGAGTTCGCGGCGACCCACATCTCTGCCGCCGCCTTCGGGGCAGCGGGGGAGCGGTGCATGGCGCTGCCCGTCGTCGTCGCCGTCGGCGGTGTCGGAGACCGGCTCGCGGAGCTCGTCAAGACCCACGCGGAGACGATCCGGGTCGGGGATGGCATGGTCGAGGGCGTGCAGATGGGTCCGGTCATCTCGGCATCCGCGCGCCAGCGCATCATCAGCCTCATCGACGACGCCGAGAGCGGTGGTGCGACAGTCGTCCTCGACGGTCGGGGCCTCACGGTTGTGGGGCGCGAGGCCGGGCACTTCCTCGGGCCGACGATCGTCACCGGTGCATCGACCGCCAGCGACCTCTACCGACAGGAGGTGTTCGGGCCCGTTCTCACGATCATCGAGGCGGGCTCCTACGAGGAGGCGATCAGCCTCGTCAACTCCTCGCCCTTCGGCAACGGCGCCGCAATCTTCACGAACGACGGCGGCATGGCCCGCAGGTTCACTCTCGATGTCGAGGCGGGCATGGTCGGAATCAACGTCCCCATCCCCACCCCCGTTGCGTACTACTCCTTCGGTGGCTGGAAGGAATCCCTCCTGGGAGACCGGCACATCCACGGCCCTGAAGGGGTGAGCTTCTACACCCGCGCGAAGGCCATCACCACACGCTGGCCCTCGGAGGCGGGCGCCTACAGCGCGACGATGTCGTTCCGCCGGGAGGACTGACCGCCCTCGAGGGAGGTCGTCGCCGACCTGCCCGACTGCGACTGAGCGGCGTGCGGTCGGTCCAGCGTCAGCTGTGCTCCTCAACGATGACAGCGACCATGTCGCTGTCCGCCCAGGCGGCCTGGGCCTCCGCACGCTCCCACTCAACGAGGGTGTCGGGACCGATCGCATGCTCGACGTCATCGGCGCCGACGACGCGGCCGTGGCCCGACACGACGAAGAGGCGACGATGTCGACCGCGCAGGTTGAGCGGGAGCGACGCACCCTTCTCGAGGCGCGCGACGTCGACCATCACGTGGGCAGCGGCGAACTGGCCGGAGTTGAGGACGGCGAAGGTGACGCCGGGCAGCCTATTCGCTGTGGTCCATGTGGCCTGTGTGATGTTCATGTGTGAAGGCTAGCGGCGATCAGCGCGCTCGCGCAGGGGGTTGTGGTCGTAATCGGCGAGCGGCTGATCGTCGCGCGGGCGCGGGCGCGGGCATCAGGCGAGCATAGAGAGGGGGCGGGAACCGATTCGGTTCCCGCCCCCTCCTCTCCGCACACGGCGGGGATGATCACTTCTTATTGAAGAGGTCCTTGGCCTTATCGCCGGCATCCTTCGCGAAGTCCTTCGCGGACTCGCCGACCTTCTTCGCCTTCGCGCTCAGCTGGTCGCCCTGACCCTCGCGCTCGAGGCTCTCGTCTCCGGTCGCCTTGCCGACGCCCTCCTTGGCCTTGCCGCCGAGGTCCTCGAACTGGTTGTCTGCCTTGTCTCCTACACCCATGGAATTCTCCTTCGTTGAGGTGATGTACATAACCAGTGTGCGGTGGTGAGTGAGGATGTGCAGTGTCATTACGCTCGGAGAGGAGGCTCCTACCAGCGGTTTCCCAGCGAATCTGGCGCTGGGGTCCAGTTCGGTATCGCCTCGTCGCGCTCGGGTGTCTGCCCGTGCTGGGCTCCCCCCGAGGTCCACGGCACGGGGCGGAACGGGGGCGGTCCGGGTGACGAGTCGATGCGGAGCCGACCGCGGGCGCGCGTTAGGATGGCGAGTGATAGTGAGAATGAAAGGCAGATATGTCTGAGGCACCGGGGCTCGACCCGCGCGATGAAGCAGGAGTGGCGGCAGCAGTCGACGCGGCACGTGCCGCGTTCCATGCGTCGACGACCTTTGAAGAGCTGAAGGCGGCGCGGCTCGCCCACAGCGGCGACCACGCTCCCATCACGATCGCGAACCAGAGGATCAAGGAGCTCGACAAGGCCGACAAGCCGATTGCGGGCAGGATCATGGGAGGGGCACGCAAGGCCCTCCAGGCCGCGCTCGCGGAGGCGACCGCGCGCCTCGAGGAGGAGGCGGCCCGCCGGGTTCTCGAGGAGGAGACCGTCGACGTGACGGTGCCGACCCGCAGGACCCCGCTCGGTGCGCGCCACCCGTTGACGGTTCTGCTCGAGGACGTCAGCGACTTCTTCATCTCCATGGGTTGGGACATCGCCGAAGGCCCCGAGGTCGAGCATGAGTGGTTCAACTTCGATGCCCTCAACTTCGGCCCCGACCATCCGGCCCGCCAGATGCAGGACACGTTCTATGTGGAGGGCGTCGAGCACGGCGGCGAAGTCGATCCGCAGCCGGGCCTCGTCCTGCGCACCCACACCTCACCGGTTCAGGCACACGAGATGTTGTCCCGCGGCGTTCCGCTCTACATCGCCGTGCCGGGCAAGACCTTCCGCACGGACGCGCTCGACGCGACGCATACCCCCGTGTTCCATCAGATCGAGGGCCTCGCCGTTGACAGGGGGCTGACGATGGCCCACCTCAAGGGCACGCTCGATCATTTCGCGAAGGCGCTCTTCGGCCCCGATGCCAAGGCCCGCCTGCGTCCCTCGTTCTTCCCCTTCACCGAGCCGAGCGCGGAGCTCGACATCTGGTTCCCCCAGAAGAAGGGCGGCGCGGGCTGGATCGAATGGGGCGGCTGCGGCATGGTCAATCCCAATGTTCTTCGCTCTGCGGGCATCGATCCCGACGAGTACACGGGCTTCGCCTTCGGCATGGGCATCGAGCGCGCCCTCATGCTCCGCCACGGCATTGCCGACATGCGCGACATGGTCGAAGGGGACGTCCGGTTCTCCGCACAGTTCTCGACCAACGGAAGGAGCATCTGACATGCCACTCATCCCGATCGATTGGCTCTCCGCCCACGTCGAGACCCCCGAGGGGCTGACCGCTGACCAGCTCGCGGCCGACCTCGTCAAGGTTGGCCTTGAGGAGGAGGAGATCCACCGCGGCGACATCACCGGCCCCATCGTCGTTGGCCGGGTACTCTCCATCTCCAAGGAGGAGCAGAAGAACGGTAAGACGATCAACTATTGCCGGGTTGATGTCGGCGACTTCAATGACGAGCCCGGCGAGGGCCGTGAACCCGCCGATGTCCCCTCCCGCGGCATCATCTGCGGCGCGCACAACTTCAATGAGGGCGACTATGTCGTCGTCTCTCTCCCGGGAGCCGTCCTGCCCGGCGGCTTCGCGATCTCGGCCCGCAAGACCTATGGGCACGTCTCTGACGGCATGATCTGCTCGATGGCGGAGCTCGGCCTCGGGACTGACCACGACGGCATCATCGTCCTCGCGACAAGCGGCGACGACGCGGCCATTGCCGACATTCCGGCAGTGGGCGAGGATGTCATGCCGCATCTGGGCCTCGGCCGGGAGACGCTCGAGATCAACGTAACTCCGGACCGCGGCTACTGCTTCTCCATGAGGGGCGTTGCCCGCGAATATGCCCACTCGACCGGTGCCCGGTTCACGGATCCGGGCCTGCCGGAGAACCTCGGCAGCGCCATTCCCGCACCCTCCGGTGAGCCCAACGTCGTCCTGTCAGATCCTGCTCCCATCAACGGCCGTGCGGGATGCGACCGGTTCGCCACCCGCGCTGTCCGCGGCATCGATCCGACGGCGACAAGTCCGAAATGGATGAGGGACCGCCTCACCGAGGCGGGCATGCGCCCAATCTCCCTGGCCGTCGATGTGACGAACTATGTCATGCTCGACCTCGGCCAGCCGCTCCACGCCTACGACCTCGACCTGATGAATCTCCCGATCGTCGTGCGCCGGGCACGGGCGGGGAGAGGCTGACGACCCTCGACGATGTCGAGCGCACCCTTCACCCGGAGGACCTCCTCATCACCGACACCGGCGGTGAGCGGATCCTCGGTCTTGCCGGGGTCATGGGCGGGGAGTCAACCGAGATCGGCGACGGCACGGTCAACGTCCTCATCGAGGCCGCGCACTTCGACTCGACGAGCATCGCCCGCACCGCACGCCGCCACCGCCTGCCGTCCGAGGCCTCGAAGCGCTTCGAGCGCGGCGTGGATACCCGGATCGCCGACGTCGCCGCCCAGCGGGTCGTCGACCTGCTTGTCGAGTACGGCGGCGGCACCGCCTCCGACGAGGTCACCGACGTCGACGAGACGACTCCGATGCCGAGCATCGTCTTCGACCCGGCCGAGGTCACGCGCCTGACCGGGCTCACCCCGACGCCCGCCGAGGTCGCCGGCATCCTCCGCCAGATCGGCTGCGCCGTGTCCGACGACTTCGAGGTCATCCCGCCGACCTGGCGTCCCGACCTGGTCGGCCCCGCCCACCTCGTCGAGGAGGTGGCCCGCCTCATCGGCTACGACGAGATCGCCACCCTCCTGCCGGCCGCTCCCGCAGGGAGGGGACTGACCGACTCCCAGCGACGCCGCAGGGACATCATGCGGACGCTTGCGGAGATGGGGTGGACCGAGGTTCTCTCCTATCCGTTCGTCAGCTCCTCGATCCACGACGATCAGGGCATCGGCGAGGACGATGAGCGCAGAACAGCCCTGCGCCTGCGCAACCCGCTTCAGGATGACGTCCCGCTCATGCGGACCTCGATCCTCGACTCGCTCCTGCGGACGGCGGCCCTCAACGTGGCGCGTCAGAATGCGGGCACGGCCGTCATCGAGGCGGGGCTCGTCACCCGCCCCGCCGGCATCACCCCCTCCCCGGCACTGCCGGGTGGGGTCAAGCCCTCGGACGAGGAGCTCGCCGCCCTCGAGGCGGCGATCCCCAGTCAACCCCACCACGTCGCCGGCGTTGCCGTGCCCCGCGCTCTCGGCGCACGTGCCGGCTTCGACCCGGTCGTGTGGGATTGGCGCGATGCTGTTGAAGCGGTCCGCTCGATCAGCCGGATCATCGGCCTTGCCGTCACCGTCCATGCCGACACCCGTGCCCCGTTCCACCCAGGCAGGTGCGCACGGATTGAGGCGGATGGCACGATCATCGGCTACGCCGGGGAGCTGGCACCGGCTGTCTGCACGGCCGTCGAGCTGCCCGCCCGCTCGATCGCCTTCGAGGTCGATACGGACGCCATGAACGCGGTGCGCGGCGACGCGCCGATCGCTGTCGGCCACGTGCGCACGCACCCGGCCGCGAAGGAGGACATCGCCCTCGTCGTCGCTGACTCCGTGACCTCGGCCGAGGTCGAGGCCATCATCCGCGCCGCCGCGGGCGATGCACTGGAGTCCGTCACGCTGTTCGATGTCTACACGGGGGAGCAGATGGCGGAGGGCACGAAGTCTCTCGCCTACGCGCTTCAGTTCCGTGCGGATCACACGCTGACCGCCGAGGAGACCGCCGCGATCCGCTCGCGGATCGTCAAGCGCGCGGGGAAGGCGGTCGGGGCATCCCTTCGCGCGTGAGGCCATTCCTCCTCCTCGTCTGCCGACCCATGGGCACGATCGCCGACATGGAGCGGCAGGAGATGCTGGACCGGGGAGGGATCGAGGCCGATGAGCTCGTCAGCCATCGCCTCGATCTGCCCGGGCCGCTGCCGCGTCTCGATGACTACAGCGGCGTGCTCATCTCCGGATCGCCCTACAACATCATGACGGCGGACAAGGCGAAGACGACCGCGCAGATCACAGTCGAGGAGAAGCTCGCCGACCTGTGCGATGAGATCATCGATCGCGACTACCCGACGCTCGGGCTCTGCTACGGACTTCAGGTGCTGACCCTGCGGGCGGGCGGCAGTCTCACGCGGGCTCATGCCGAGCCGATCTCGGCGCCCGCTCTGACGGTGACGGAACAGGGTCTGACCGATCCGCTCCTGCGAGACCTCGGGCCGAGCTTCCGCAGCTATGTCGGACACGCCGAGTCGGTCGGCCGCGTTCCAGAGTCGATGACGGTCCTCGCGAGCTCCGATATCGTCCCGGTCCAGATGGGCAGGATCACGGAGAACGTCTACGGCACGCAGTTCCATCCCGAGATCAGCCGGGACGGGGCGCGGGTCCGCATCGGGCTCTACGGCGGGGTCTACTATGACGCCGAGGAGCACGACAAGGTGATGGCGGAGTGTATGAATGCCTACACTGAGGACAGCATCCTCCCAACCTTCATCGACCGATATCGGAGCTGAGCCCATGGATTTCGCTACGTCTGCCCAGTCCACCGTTGGCATCGAGTGGGAGCTGCAGCTCATCGACAAGGATTCGAACGACCTGCGTCAGGCGGCCGGGTTCGTCATGGAGCAGCTCAAGGACAATGACTTCATCCACGCCGAGATGCTGCTCAACACGATCGAGATCACCTCGGGCGTCCACACGACGATCAATGGCTGCGTCGATGACCTCATCCGCGGCGCCGAGCGACTCCGAGAGGTGACCGACCCTCTCCGGATTGACATCGCATCCGCGGGATCCCACCCCTTCGCGGATCCCGCCTACCAGCGCGTCACCGATTCGGCCAGATACGAGGAGCTCGTCAACCGCACCCAGTACTGGGGCAGGCAGATGCTGCTCTTCGGCACCCACGTCCACGTCGGCATCGACCGGCGCGACAAGGTGCTCCCGATCGTCCGCGCCATGCTGAGCAGGGCCTTCCATATCCAGGCGCTATCCTCGTCCTCACCGTATTGGGCCGGCGAGCACACGCAGTACGCCTCGAACCGGGCGATGGTCTTCCAGCAGCTTCCGACGGCGGGGACGCCCCGGCAGTTCATCGAATGGCACGAGCTCGAGCGGTACACGGCCGATCTGAAGAAGACGGGCGTCATTGAGGACTTCAACGAGGTCCGCTGGGATATTCGCCCCTCGCCGGGCTGGGGCACGATCGAGACGCGAGTGGCGGACGCGAACACGAACCTCCACGAGCTTCGCGCGATCGCCGCCCTCATCCACTGCCTCATCGACCACTTCTCAACCGAGCTGGATGCCGGCCGCGACATGCCGACGATGCCCGAGTGGTTCGTCGATGAGAACAAGTGGCGCGCCGCCCGCTATGGGATGGACGCGATCCTCATCGTCGACCGGCACGGCAACGAGGAGCATGTCGCCGACACGGTCAAGGACATGCTCGTCTCTCTGGAGCCGACGGCCGAGAGGCTCGGCTGCCTCGACGAACTCGCAGGCCTCACCGACATCCTCGAGATCGGTGCCGCCTACCAGCGCTTCACGGAGGTCGCGAAGCGGCACGGCGGATCGCTCGATGCCGTCGTCGAACACATGAGGGCGGAGATGAAGGCCGAGAAGCCGCTGCCCTCGGCCGCCACCGTCCTCGAGAGGCAGGGACCCCGATGAAGATCCTCGTCACAGGAGCCTCGCGCGGCATCGGTCGCGCCATTGCCGAGGCGCTGGCACGGCCCGGCCGGGAGCTGCACCTGCATGCGCGCTCCGTCGACGCGCTCGAGGAGACCGAGGCACTGTGCCGCGCCGCCGGCGCCGCCACGGTCCTCCACAGCGCGGACCTCTCACTGACGGAGGACGCGGTCCGTCTCGCGACGGAGGTCGCGGACTTCGACATGCTCGTCAACAACGCAGGTGTATCCGGAACGGAGCGCCTGCCCTGGGAGATCACTCCGGAGGAGTTCGCGCAGACGCTGATGACGAACGTCCTCGCCCCGTTCATCCTGTCCTCGGCAGCGGCACGGGCCATGCTCGACCGGGGCGGCCGCATCGTCGACCTGTCGTCTGGCGCCGCCGTCACCGACCGCGCGGATTCCGCCGACTACTGGGTCTCGAAGACCGCCCTCATGAGGCTTGGCGGGTCGTTCCATGAGGCCGGGCACGGCAGGGGTCTCATGGTCTTCGAAGTCGCCCCCGGCGTCGTCCAGACCGACATGACCCTGGGGATGAGAATGCACGACGGCAGGAGCCAGTGGACCGACCCCTCCGAGGTGTCCTCCATCATCGCGGCGATTGCCGATGGCGAGCTCGATGGGCTTGCGGGCACCCACATCCGTGCAGGCGTCGACTCGCTCGATGAGCTTCGGGTGCGTGCCGCGCGACGTGCGGGCCCCGGTGAGCGCAGGCTGCGCCTCACGCCCTGGCAGGACTGAGCGGGACTCAGGGGCGGTCCGCCTGGGCCGCCGTGACGGGGTCGATGGCGAGCCCGTCGATCACCTCGAATCCAGGAAACTGGGCGAGGACCGTGCCGGGGAGCTTGATCTTTGACGTGCGCAGGCCCGAGCCGATGATGGCGGGGCCGTTGAGCACGAGCGTGTCGAGCCACACGGGCCAGGTGCTGTCGAGTCCGAGCGGTGTGATGCCGCCGAACTCCATCCCGGTCCGTTCGACGGCGTCCTCCATATGGAGAAATGAGCACTTGCGGACGTCGAGTCTCCGCTTGATCGTGTGGTTGACGTTGGCGCGGGTGGTGGCCCGCACGCAGCAGGCCGCCAGCCTCTCGACGCCGTTCCGCCGGCCCGCGACGATCACGCAGTTGACCGAATCGAAGAGGGCGGTGCCGAGGGTCAGCGCCGCAGTATCCGCGTGGTTGGGATTGATCTCTGAGACGAGGATGTGCCTCGCCATCTCCGGGTTTTGGGCGCCGAACGCCAGGATCGAGTTGGCCACGCTGGGTGCGAGCAGGTGGGTGTTCTCGATCGCCGGCGTCCACCTCGGCGTCACGGGGCGGTCTCCTCCTCGCTCTCGTGGGGGACCGTGGTCTTTCGGAGTTTGATGGCGGTGATGCGGTTGTGCTCGACCGCGGCCACCTCGAGCTGATAGCGGATGGTGACGCTGTCGTCCTCGTCATCCTCGGTGAAGTGATGGTTGATGGGGACGATGTCCCCGGTCCGAGCGAGCCTGCCCATGTGGGACAGCATCCAGCCTGCGATCGTCTCGTAGGGGCCGTCGGGGAGGGTGATGCCCGAGCGCTCCGCGAAGTCCTCGAGCGAGGTCTGCCCATCGAACATCTTCGACTCGTGCAGCTTCATCTCCTCGCGGTACTGCTCGTAGTCGTACTCGTCCCAGATCTCGCCGACGAGCTCCTCGATGATGTCCTCGAGGGTGACCAGGCCGTCCGTCCCGCCGTATTCGTCGACGACGACGGCGATGTGGTGACCCGATGACCTCATCTGGTTCATGACCGGCATGATCGTTGACGTACCGGGGACCATGAGGATTTCGCGGATGATCGAGTCGATCGGCCCGTCATCCGACGATGCGTGCCACGCCTCGTAGAGGTCGCGGATGTGGACGAAGCCGACGACGTCGTCGATCTCGTCGTGGAAGACGGGGTAGCGGGAGTAGGGGTGGTCGCGGACGGCGGCGATGGCCTCGCCCAGCGTCGCGTCGTCCCGGATCGCCGTCACGTCGCGACGGTGCTTCATGACCTCGCGCAGAAGGGTGTTCGAGGCCTGGAACACGTCCTCGACCATGTCCCTCTCGGAGCGATCGAAGCCCTCGTGGCTGACGACGATGTCGCGGACCTCCTCGTCGCTCATGGCCGAGCCGTCCTCGTCGGGGTTGATCCCCATGAGGCGGAGGACAGCGCGGGACGACTTATCGATGATCCAGATGACGGGCTTGAGCAGAACGGCGAACTTCGCGAGCGGCGGGCCGAGAACCTTCGAGGTGCCCTCGTTGCGGGAGAGCGCGATGCGCTTGGGAACGAGTTCGCCGAGCACGAGAGAGAGGTAGGAGACGAGGATTGTGAGGATGACGAGGGCGAGTCCGGAGGCGGCGCCGGTCGGAACGCCGATGTCCTCGAGGACGGGGACGAGCTGGGGTGCGAGCGTGGAGGCACCGAACGCGGAGGAGAAGAAACCCGCGAAGGTGACGCCGATCTGCACGGCCGAGAGGAAGGTGCCCGAGTCTCGGGCCAGTTCGGCGACCTTGGCGCCGGGCTTGGATTCGCGTTCCATGCGGCGCAGCTGGCTCTCGCGCAGCGAGACCAGGGCCATCTCCGATGCGGCGAAGACGCCGCCGATGATGACGAAGAGGAACACCATAGCGATGTCGAGCAGAAGATCGCTCATGAGAAGACCACCTCACTCGGGATGAGTGTTTTCAGGCCGGGCAAGATGGTCTTAGAACTGTCAGGGTCTGAATTCGGAGGTTTATCCACGAGCACCATAGTAACGGCAACGGACTTCACCGCCAGGGATGCACGGTTCCGCGTGAAGAGAATAACGAACGGGGCCGAAGGACGATTTACCGGCTGACCTTGAAGAGAGTCTTGCCGACGGACTGGGCCGACTCGATATGGGCGTGGCCGGCAGCCGCCTCGGACAGCGGGAAGACCCGGCCGATGAGCACGTCGAGGAAGCCCGTGGAGACGTGGCCCATGAGCTCGCCCCACCGCCAGTCCTGCTCATCGCCCAGGTAGTGGGCGAGGGTCGGCCGGGTGACGAACAGGCTGCCCAGCCGATTGAGCCGCTGCAGATCGAAGGGCGGGACCTGCCCTGACGCGCCGCCGAAGAGGCACATGAGGCCCCGCCGGCGCAGGCACGTGATCGTGTGGTCGAAGGAATCGGCGCCGATCCCGTCGTAGACGACATCGACCTTCCCGACGAGGCTCTCGACCCGCTCGGGCACCGATGCCCACTCGCCGGCGATGATCGTGTGGGTCGCCAGGGAGAAGGCGAGCTTCTCGGCGGAGCCGACCGTCCCCACCGTCGTCGCCCCGCGTGCGGACGCGAGCTGGGCGGCGAGTCTGCCGACTCCGCCCGCCGCACCGGTGAGGAGGATCGTCGTGCCGGCCGCGACGGGGAAGACGGACCGGATGAGGTAGTGCGCCGTCATCCCCTGGAGCGGCAGCGCGGCCGCCGTGTCCATGTCGACGTCGTCGGGGATGAACATGGCCGCGGAGGTCGGGATGACAACCTTCTGCGCGTAGGAGGCTGCGGCGTTTCCCCACGCGACGCGCGTCCCATCCCACCAGCCCTCGACGTCGTCGCCGCGGCCGATGACGCGGCCGGAACCCTCCTTGCCGGGGGTGAAGGGGTAGTCGACGCTGTAGACGCCGCTTCGCTCATAGGTATCGATGAAGTTGAGGCCCACATAGTCGACCTCGACAAGGAGCTCTCCTGGACCCGGGACGGGATCGGGCACCTCCACCCACTCGAGGACCTCGGGACCGCCTGACGCTTTCACCTGTATCGCAAACATCGCTCTCCTCCTTGGCCATAGACTAGGGGGAAAATCTCGTGCTGGGGAGAGATCCATGGAATCATCGCGTCGCCTCTACATCGACCAGGAGCACCCGATCGTCAACCGGTCGGCGCTCAGCTTCGCCCGGGCCGCGACAAAGGCCGCCGAGGAGGCGGGTCTCGGGCGGGATCTCGTCGAGCTCATCAACGTCCGCTGCTCACAGATGAACGCGTGCCCTGCCTGCCTCAAGGCCCACGTCCCGCAGCTGGTGCGAGCAGGCCTTGATTCGGTCAAGATCGCCGTCATCCCCTCGTGGCGCGACTCCGAGATCTTCACGCCCGAGGAGCGCGCGGTCCTCGAGGTCGCCGAGCTTGTGACGGACCTTCCCCAGCCCCGCGACGCACACGAGCGCTACGAGGAGGCCGCCGCCGTGCTCACGCCGGAGCAGCTCTCGGCCGCAACCTGGGTCGCAGCGGCGATCAACACCTTCAATCGGATCTCGATCGTCTCCGGTCACCCGGTGAGATAGCCGTTCCCGCCGTCCCGCAGGGCGGGATCCCGGCGCGCGGTCCGGCTCCGGCGCGTACGGTGTAACCGGGCTAACAGAACTGGATTTCCACATTCAATACATGCCGGCGTATAGTTATTCGCATGGTCATGGCAGCAGTTGCAGGAGCAAGCGGATATGCGGGTGGAGAGGCTCTACGCCTTCTCCTTGCCCACCCGGAGCTCGAGATCGGGGCGCTCGCGGCCCACTCCTCGAGAGGTCCACTCGGCGATCACCAGCCGCACCTGGCGCCGCTGGCGGATCGCGAGCTCGTCGGTCTCGATCCCGAGATCCTCGCCGATTCCGACGTCGTCATCCTCGGACTACCCCACGGAGCGTCGGGCCGGCTCACGGCCGAGATCCTCGAGATCAACCCGGACGTGCGCATGGTCGACCTCGGGGCGGACCACCGCCTCCTGGACAGTGCCGACTGGGCGGCCTACTACGGTGAGGGGTGGTCCGAGCCGTGGGCGTATGCGATGCCGGAGCTCATCCGCACCGACGGGAACCAGCGCGACATCCTCGCCGGCGCCAGCCTCATCGCTGCCCCGGGATGCAACGCCTCGGCCGTGACCTTTGCCGCGCAGCCCGCCGTCAGTGCAGGGATCGCAACCGGCGACGACATCGTCGCCGTGCTCGCCGTCGGCTATTCCGGAGCCGGTAAGGCCCTTAAGCCCCACCTGCTCGCCTCCGAGGCGGTTGGCAATCTCAACCCGTACGCCGTCGGCGGCACCCATCGCCACATCCCCGAGATCATGCAGAACCTCCGCCTGGCCGGAGGCACGCTCGGCGGCCTGTCCTTCACCCCGGTGCTCGCCCCCGTCGTCCGCGGCATCATCGCCACCGTGTCGATTCCCGTCGTCCCGGGCACGACCGCGGCCGACGTGACCGACGCCTACCGCTCGGCCTACGACGGCGAACCCTTCGTCCGGTGGTCGCCGACCCCGCCGAACACGGCGGTCACGATCGGCGCCAACACAGCTCTCGTCCATGCCGTCCTCGACCGGGAGGGCGAGCGGCTCACGGCGGTCTGCACGCTGGACAACCTCGTCAAAGGCACCGCGGGCGCCGCCATCCAAGCACTCAACCTCTCCCTCGGACTCCCCGAGGAGATGGGCCTGACCAGCATCGGAGTCGCGCCATGATCACGTATCCCCTCGGCTTCCGCGCCGCCGGCGTCACCGCCGGCCTCAAGGCATCGGGCAGGCCCGATCTGGCTCTCGTCGTCAACGACGGGCCCCACCACACGGCCGCCGGCGTGTTCACGACGAACCGTGTCGTCGCCTGGCCCGTCACGTGGACGAAGAGCGCGATCGAGGATGGCACCATTCGGGCCGTGGTTCTCAACTCCGGCAATGCCAACGTCGCGACACCGGGCGGCATGGCGGTGACGGAGGCGACCGCGCAGCAGGCTGCCGACAGTCTCGGCATCGACGTCCATGACGTCGCCATCTGCTCGACCGGCGTTATCGGGACCGCGCTCACGGCCGAGCCCCTCGTCACCGGCGTCATCAGCGCCGTCCCGGCGCTGAGCGAGGACGGCGGCTCCGCCGCCGCTGAGGCGATCATGACGACGGACACGAAGCGGAAAGAGGCGCAGTTCGCGGCGGGCTTCCGGATCGGCGGCATGGCGAAGGGCGCCGGCATGATCGCTCCGGGCATGGCGACCATGCTGTGCGTCATCACGACCGACGCCGTCCTCGACCCCACATCGGCACAGGACGCACTGGCGGTCGCCGTCGACCTCACCTTCAACAGGATCGACGTCGATGGCTGCATGTCGACCAATGACACGGTCCTCCTTCTTGCGTCCGGAGCAAGCGGAATCGCACCCGATCCGGACGAGTTCCAGGCGGGCCTGCGGGCGGTGTGCGGGGACCTCGCGAGGCAGATCATCGCCGACGCCGAGGGTGCCAGCCACGATATCGACCTGCGGGTGACGAAGTCGGCCACCGCAGCGGGTGCCCTCGCGGTCGCCCGCGCGATCGCCCAGTCTAACCTCTTCAAGTGCGCGATCTTCGGCAACGACCCCAACTGGGGCAGGATCATCTCCGCGGCGGGCACGGTGCCCGAGGCGGTGGCCCCCTTCGATCCGGCCGACCTCGCCGTCATCATCAATGGCGTCCCGGTCGCGCAGAACGGTGTCGACACCGGCAGGCGCGACGAGGTCGACATGGCGGCCCAGAGGGACGTCATCATCGAGCTTCAGCTCGGCTCCGGCGAGGAGTCGGCACAGATCTGGACCAACGACCTGACGTACGACTACGTCACGGAGAATTCGGCGTACACAACATGAGCATTCTCGACAGGCTGCAGGCAGCACAGACGAAGGCGGAGGTCCTGGTTCAGGCACTGCCCTGGATCAGGGAGTTCGCCGGCCAGACCGTCGTCATCAAGTATGGCGGCAACGCGATGGTCAATGACGAGCTCAAGCAGGCCTTCGTCCACGACGTCATGTTCTTCCACCATGTCGGGCTTCGCCCCGTCATCGTCCACGGCGGCGGACCCCAGATCAATTCGATGCTGGGTCGGCTCGGCATCGAGTCGGAATTCCGCGGGGGACTGCGGGTCACATCTCCGGAGGCGATGGACATCGTCCGAATGGTGCTGACCGGCCAGGTGCAGCGCGAACTCGTCTCCCTCATCAATAGAGATGCGCCCTACGCGGTCGGCATGTCGGGGGAGGATGCCGGCCTTCTCACGGCGACGAAGCGCACGACGACCATCGAGGGCGAGGAGATCGACCTCGGCCAGGTCGGGGACATCCACCACGTCAATCCCGCCGGCATCCTCGAGCTGCTCGACGCCGGCCGCATCCCGGTCGTCTCGACGATCGCGACCGATGTTGAGGGTGATGGGATCCTCAATGTCAACGCCGATACCGCGGCCGCCGCAATTGCCGGTGCTCTCGGTGCGAGCAAGCTGCTCATGCTCACCGATGTCGAGGGTCTCTATCTCGACTGGCCCAACAAGGACTCCCTCGCGCCAACCGTCTCGGCCGAGCAGGTGCGCGAGCTCCTGCCGTCCCTCGATGCGGGGATGAAGCCGAAGATGGAGGCGGCGCTCTATGCCATCGACGCCGGAGTGGAGGCCGCCCACATCATCGACGGCCGCATGGCCCACTCCATGCTTCTCGAGATCTTTACCGATGCCGGAGTCGGCACACTCGTCACGAAGGACAACGAATGATTGAGACCTACCAGAAGGTGTACCAGAACGCCTTCGGCACCCCCGCGCTCGTCATGGACCGAGGCGAAGGCGCCTACGTCTGGGACACCGACGGGAAGAAGCACCTCGACCTGCTCGCCGGCATCGCCGTCAACGCCCTCGGCTACGCGGACCCGGCGATGGTGCGCGCGATCGCGGACCAGGCCGCGAAGCTCGCCCACGTCTCCAACTTCTTCACGACCGAGCCGCAGATCGCGCTGGCCGCGAAGCTGGTCGACCTCCTTGTCGGCGAGGGCGGCCGTTCCGGCAAGGTGTTCCTCGCGAACTCGGGCGCGGAGGCGAACGAAGGGGCGATGAAGCTCGCCATGCTGCACAAGCCCGGCGGGCGGATCATCGCCCTCGAGGGCGGCTTCCATGGCCGCACCCTGGGTGCCCTCTCGATCACCCACAAGCCCGCCATCCGTGAGCCCTTCGGGCAGATCCCGGGATGCGGGTTCATCAGCACGGACGTCGAGGCCCTTGAGACCCTCGGCGATGATGTCGCCGCGATCTTCATCGAGCCGATTCAGGGCGAGCGCGGCGTCGTCCCCCTCAGCCCCGAGTTCCTCGCTGCCGCGAGGCGGACGGCGGACCGCGTCGGCGCCCTCCTCGTCGTCGACGAGATCCAGACCGGCATGGGACGGACCGGACGCTGGTTCGCCCATACTGAGCACATCGAGGCCGACGTCGTCACCCTCGCGAAGGGTCTGGGCGGCGGCATGCCGGTCGGTGCGATCATCGCGACCGGCCCGGCCGCCGAGCTGTTCACCCCCGGCAGCCACGGCAGCACCTTCGGCGGCAACCCCGTTGTCGCGGCGGCCTCCCTGGCCGTCATCGACCGCGTTGCGGGGCTGCTCGAGAACGTGGCGGAGACGGGTGCATGGTTGAGGCAGGCCATTGAGAATGCGGGCTTCGCGGTTCGCGGCGCCGGCCTGCTCCTCGGCATCACGGTCCAGGACGCCCCCGGACTGGTGGGACAGATGAGGGAGCGCGGCTTCATCGTCAACGCCACCGGTGAGGACACGCTGCGGATCGCTCCGCCCCTCATCATCACCCCGACCGATCTCGAGCCCTTCGTCGAGACCCTGCGGGACCTGAGGGGATGACGTGAAGACGACGCCGACCACTCGGGCCGCCCGTCACGCTGTGATCGCCGAGATCATCAACACCTCCCACATCGCGTCACAGGAGGCCCTGCGGGTCGAGCTCGCCGATCGCGGAATCGTCGTCACCCAGGCGACGCTGTCCCGCGACCTCGACGACCTGAGGGCGACGAAGGTCCGGTTCAGCAGCGGCCGGCAGGCCTACGTCCTGCCGAACCCGGATGACATGCCGGATGCGACGGTCGCCGCGCGCGACTATCTCGAGCGCTACTGCCGCGATTTCCTGCTCACCGCGAGGGTCGCCTTCAACCAGGTTGTGCTCCGCACTCCGCCCGGCGCCGCACAGATCCTCGCCTCCTCAGTCGACCGCGCAGTCCTCGAGGGCGTCCTCGGCTGCGTCGCGGGCGACGATACCGTCCTCCTCGTCACCGATTCCGGAGATCGGGCGACATCACTGGCAACGTACCTTCTACATCTGGCCGAACAGCGGTCACCAGAGAAAGAGAATAACGCATGAGCGAACACAAGGATCGTGTCGTCCTCGCCTACTCCGGTGGGCTCGACACCTCCGTCGCAATCGGATGGATCGCGGAACAGACCGGCGCCGAAGTGGTGACCGTCTCCGTCGACGTCGGGCAGGGAGGCGAAGACCTTGAGGTCATCCGCCAGCGCGCGCTCGACTGCGGAGCTGTGGAAGCCTACATCGCCGATGCC
The DNA here is from genome assembly GCF_003952265.1 of Flaviflexus salsibiostraticola. NCBI lineage: Bacteria > Bacillati > Actinomycetota > Actinomycetes > Actinomycetales > Actinomycetaceae > Flaviflexus > Flaviflexus salsibiostraticola. Next base: position 721,902 of record NZ_CP034438.1, on the reverse strand, counting down.
CGCGACGAGTTCGCGGAGGAGTACTGCATGCCGGCGCTCGCCGCCAACGGCCTGTACATGGATGCGTACCCGCTGGTCTCGGCGATCTCGAGGCCGATCATCGTCAAGCATCTCGTGACGGCGGCACGCCGCTTCAACGCGACAACGGTGGCCCACGGATGCACGGGCAAGGGCAACGACCAGGTCCGCTTCGAGGTCGGCATCACCTCCCTCGGCCCGGATCTGCAGTGCCTCGCCCCGGTTCGTGACCTGGCGCTGACCCGCGAGTTCGCGATTGAGTACGCGACCAGGCACAGCCTCCCCATCGAGACGACGAAGAGCAACCCGTTCTCGATCGATCAGAACGTGTGGGGCCGCGCCATTGAGACCGGCTTCCTCGAGGACATCTGGAACGCACCGACAAAGGACGTCTACTCGTACACGGACGATCCGACGTACCCGCCCCTGCCCGACGAGGTCATCATCACGTTTGAGGAGGGCATCCCGGTCGCGATTGACGGCGCCCGCGTCACCCCCCTGCAGGCCATCCAGCAGCTGAACCAGCGTGCCGGCGCCCAGGGCATCGGCCGCATCGACATCGTCGAGGACCGCATGGTCGGCATCAAGTCGCGCGAGATCTATGAGGCCCCGGGTGCGATGACCCTCATCGAGGCGCACCGCCAGCTCGAGGACGTCACCCTCGACCGTGACCAGGCACGCTTCAAGCGGACCGTGTCCGATCAGTGGACCAACATGGTCTACGAGGGCCAGTGGTTCTCGCCGCTCAAGAAGTCCCTCGACGCGTTCATCGCCGACACCCAGCGCTACGTGTCCGGCGATGTGCGGATGACGCTCCACGGCGGCCGCGCCACCGTGACCGGACGGCGCTCCGACACGTCGCTGTACGACTTCAACCTCGCGACCTACGACGCGGGCGATACGTTCGACCAGTCGGCGGCCCGCGGCTTCATCGAGATCACGGGCCTCCCGTCGAAGCTCGCAGCAGCCCGTGACGTGGCGTTCGGCCACGGTGAGGCGTTGGGGGAGTCGATTCTCAGCTGATCCAGCATAGGGCGGCGGTCTTCGGACCGCCGCCCTTCTGCGTGGCGGGGCGACTGCGTGCCGGACGCCCTGGTCGAACTCGGTCCTGCCGCGGTCCCTGCCATGGGTATACAACCGAAATCGGTGGACGCTGGAGTTGTGAGACTTTAGGCTGGAGACCCGTGCCCACCCGCACACGCGCGCGGGTTTCCCTTGGTCTCAACGAAGGAGTATGACCAATGAGATTATCCAGATCACTGGGGGTGGCCGGCATTGCAGCCGCTGTCGCCCTCACACCATCGATAGCCCACGCCGAAATCCGGAAGATGGAGGCGCCGGAGGACAGCCTCACCCTGCTGGCCACGACTGACCTTCACGGAACCGCGCTCGACTGGGATTACTTCACCGGAACGACGTTCGGAGCGTCGAACGCCCAAAACGCGCGCGGTATGGATCGCCTGTCCACTGCCATCACCGAGATCCGCGCCGAGAAGGGCGCGGAATCCGTTATTCTGCTCGACAATGGTGACGCCAATCAGGGCAATCCACTTGAGAGCGTCTACCACTCGGAGCGCGCGGGTGACACGGTCGATCCCATGGCGTCCGTCTTCAACCACCTGGGCTACGACGCCGGCGTCGTCGGCAACCACGAGTTCAACTACGGACTCGAGGATCTCGCCCAGTATGAGATGAACCTGGAGATGCCGCTGCTGGGAGCGAACGTCATCGACGTGGACACCGGCGACCCCTATCTCGAGCCGTGGACGATGGTGACGAAGACGTCGACCGCCGGCCAAGAGGTCAACATCGGCGTCGTCGGCGTCGTCACCCCCGGTGTCCGCATCTGGGACCGGCTCCACGTGCAAAACAGGCTCACCTTCGAGGACCCCGTTCTCGCCGTCCAGGAATTCGTCCCGGAGGTTGAGGAGGCAGGCGCAGATGTCGTCGTCGTCCTCGCCCACACCGGTCTCGACGCAGAGGGCTACGTATGGGACCCCGCTGATCTCGAGGAGAACGTCGCCACCTCGATCGCGAGGCAGACGAGTGGGGTGGACGTCATCGTCGGCGGGCATTCCCACCGCCTGGACAAGGTCCAGGAGTACTTCCAGAACGCCGACGGTGAGCAGGTGCTCTTCACTCAGCCGGGCTACCATGCCCGCTTCCTGTCGAACGTCGACATCCCGCTCCAGCTCGACACCGACGGTGCGCCCGAGGTCATCTGGTCAGACACGGTCAAGCCGACCGCGGTTGCCGTAGGCGCCCCCGATTACGCACCGGATCCCGCAATCGAAGACGTCATCGCGCCCTGGCATGACAAGACGCTCGCGTGGGTCTCGCAGGTCGTTGCGCAGGCGACCGAGACGATGTCGGCCGCAACGTCCGTCTACGAGGACACCGCGATCGTCGACTTCATCTCCCGGGTTCAGATGGACGAGGCGGAGCGCGCGCTCGCCGGGACGGACTACGCGGACCTGCCGCTCCTCTCAGCAGCGGCCCCGTTCTCCCGCACGGCGATCTTCCGCGAGGGTGACGTGACGGTGGCCGACATGGCAGCCCTCTACATCTACGACAACACGCTCATGGCGGTTGAGCTCACCGGCGAGCAGGTGCGCGACTACCTCGAGTACGCCGCCCGCTACTACAAGCAGGTCGAGGAGGACGCTGAGATCACCGACTGGTTCGACGTGACGAACGCGCTGTACCCGGGAGAGACCCGTGGCATCCCCGACTACGCCTACGACATCCTCGCCGGCGTCGACTACCACATCAACATCTCCAAGCCGGTCGGCGAGCGCATCGAGAACCTCTCCTACCCGGACGGAACGCCGGTCGGCGACGACGACCGGATGGTGCTCGTCCTCAACAACTACCGCCAGTCCGGCGGCAGCGGCTACCCGCACGTCGTCGATGCTCCCGTCGTCTACAACGAGCAGAAGGCGATCCGCGACCTCATGATCGACTGGGCGATCGAGGCCGGCACGATCGATCCGGCCGACTTCTTCGTCGAGAACTGGACGGTCTCGTCCTCGACCGTCGTCACCCCCGAACCGGAGGAGCCCGGACCGGCACCGAAGGGCAACGTCTTCTACCTCTCGAACAGCTGGACCTCGACCACCCATGACGACGCGTTCTCCTACGGCCGCATCGGCGATGAGGTCCTCGTCGGCGACTGGAACGGTGACGGGAAGGACACGCTCGGCGTCCGCCGCGGCAATGCCTTCTTCCTCAACGATGCACTCGCCACCGGCCGGGCCACCCACGAGTTCAACTATGGCCGTGTCGGGGACGAGGTCGTCGTCGGTGACTGGGATGGCACCGGCGGTGACACCCTGGCGGTGCGTCGTGGCAACACGTACTACATCGCGAATGAGCTGCGCGGCGGCGCCGCCGACACCGTCTTCGACTACGGTCGAGTCGGCGACGAGGCGCTCGTCGGCGACTGGGACGCGTCCGGCTCGGACACGATCACGGTTCGCCGCGGCACGACGTTCTTCGTCTCGAACGAGCTGCGCGGCGGCATCGCCGACACCTCCTACGCCTATGGCCGCCTCGGTGACCGGGCGCTCGCGGGAGACTTCGATGGGGACGGCGCCGACACGATCACGCTCGTGCGCGGCAACGTCTTCTACATCAACAACGCCCACACGGGTGGAAGCGCCGACACGACCCTTGTCTACGGTCGAGCAGGCGACTCCGTCCTCGTCGGCGACTGGAACGGCGATGGCATTGACACACCCGGTGTGAACCGCGTGGTTCGCTGACCGACCAGAACAGGAGGGGCCGGGGCAATCTGAAGTGCTCCCCGGAAGTTGGACTGTAGAAGTCAGTTCCGATTTCCGGGGAGTATTTCATGTATTTGAGGTCTTTGTTATCGCCACAGCAGCGTGAAGAGGCTGTTGGCTTGTTCGAACGGGGCTACGGCGCATGGTTTGTTGCGACTCGGCTGTGCGTGCCTGAAGGTCGCGTGGCGCGGCTCTATGACCGGTGGCGGATCCATGGCAGATTGTGCCTCATGAACAAGCCAACCAGGACTCAGCACTCGTATGAGAAGAAGAAGGTCGTCGTAGAGCGTGTCCTGGCCGGGGAGTCGAAACCAGCCCTGGCTCAGGAGTTCCAGCTGTCCTCTCCTAAGCTCATCGATGCATGGGTGCGTCGCTATCGAGATGAGGGTGAGGCCGGCCTTCGACCCAAGCCCAAAGGCCGTCCACGTAAAGACGATGATGCTCCGCCGCGCCAGCTCAGTGAGCTCGAGCAGGTCCAGCGGGAGAACGAGCGGTTGCGGGCGGAGAACGCGTACCTGAAAAAATTGCGGGACTTGAGGGATCAGGGGCACAGGTGAGAACCCTCGCTGTCGCCACCCTCAAGTCGGACTACAATCTGGCGGTGCTGCTGGAGATCGCACGCCTGCCCAGGTCCACGTTCTACTACCATCTGCGCGCATTGAACCGTCCCGACCGCCACGCTGCAGTCAAAGCCTTGATCACGGAGATCTTCTCCAGCAGGCAGGGCAGGTACGGGCACCGACGCATTCGTCTGGAACTTCACCGCCGCGGCATGCAGATATCGCAGAAGACGGTATGGAAACTGATGCGCGAGCTCGGGTTGAAGTGCAAGACCCGATCACGGAAACGGTATGTCAGCTATCGCGGACAGGTCGGCACCATCGCGGACAATGTCCTCAATCGGGACTTCACCGCCACCGAGCCGAACCAGAAATGGGTCACCGATGTCACCGAGTTCCGCATCGGAGCCGACAAGCTGTATCTGTCACCGATCATGGATCTCTTCGACCGCTCGGTGCTGTCCTACTCGATCGGTCCCAGCCCGACAGTGGAGTTCACCCTGACCCCGCTTAAAGCCGCGCTCAGCGCCCTGCCTCCAGGAGCGACTGTGCTTGTCCATTCAGACCAGGGATTCCAGTACCAGCATGGAGCCTGGCGTGCTGCCTTGGCCAACGCAGGGGCACGGCAATCGATGTCACGCAAGGGCAACTGCCTGGACAACGCGGTGATGGAGAACTTCTTCGGACACGTCAAGGAAGAGATGTTCCACCACGACACCCACGACGACATCGCCGCTCTCGAATCAGCCCTGCACACCTATATCGCCTGGTACAACACCCAGCGACTATCCCTAACGCTCAAGGGCATGAGCCCGATCGAATACCGGACCCACGCCCTCGCAGTCCAATGGACTGGGTCACCCAATAGATCATCACTTGCGTCAACAGTTCGTCCGACGAGAACGAGCTTTCAACATCACCGTTGCAGTCCGACCAGCTGCGGTACTTCTCCACCAGCCACGCCGCGAGCCCCGCGGGCGAATCGTTGAGTGCGACTGCGAGGCTCTGGGGCTTCGTCGACTGCAGACTGTTATACGCACCCTCGCGCGCGCTCCATTCCTGGTTCGCACTGAGGTACTGCTGCTCGGCTGCGCTGAGCGGGGCAGCATCGATCATGCTGGGCTGTACCGAGCTGTAGTTAAGGTGCAGGCCGGTCACGAGGTCGGGGTGCGCGTGCGCGAGTCGGGTGAGGACGGTAGAACCCCAGTCGCCGCCCTGCCCAACGAATTCGGAATAACCGAGAACGTCCGTCATGAGCTCGGCGAGTATCTCCGCCATGGTGCCCGGATTCATACCAGGACGTCCGATATCTGACGAAAATCCAAAGCCTGGGAGGCTCGGCGCGACCACGGAGAAGGAGTTTTCCGGATCGCCGCCGTGTGCCGCCGGATCGGTCAACGGGCCGATGATCTTGGAAACCTCCGAGAAGGATCCTGGCCAACCGTGCACGAACAGGAGCGGCGTCGGAGCCGGTCCCTTTCCAGGGACGTGGACAAAGTGGAGGTCGACGTCCTGGATCCGCGCGCGATACTGCGGGAGTTCGTTCAGACGCCGCTCGGCTTCACGCCAATTGAAATCGGTGCGCCAGTAGTCGACCAGACTCTGGAGATACCCGACATCGGTGCCGTAGGACCATCCAGCACCTTCTATCGACGCGGGAAATCGAGTGTTGGCGAGCCGCTTGTGGAGGTCGTCAAGTACCTCGTCTGGCACGGCGATCTCGAACGGCGTGGGACTCACCGCGGTCACCAGTAGAGCGGACGACGGTCAGACATGAGGCCGTGGAAAATCTGCCGGTTGGCGACCTGGATACCGGGGTAATAGTCGTCGGTCGACAGCTCGCAAGCACGAGAGCAGAACCCGCATGCATAGATGGACACGCCGGCAGCGAGTAGTGCGTCCAAGCTTTCCCGAATATCGGGCGCGCCCTCGACTGCGTCCTTCTTGATCAGTTCCAGCGCGTCATACATCACGTACAGCGCGATGTCGGCGCCCAGATCCTCTGTCCAGCTCCGAGCGATGCTGAATGGCATCGGGTCGAAGCGGTCGTTCTTGTGCTGGAGCACGAAGACCAGCGAATCGCTGTTTTCGTTCATCATTCCTCATTCCTCCTACAGGTCGAGCTGGGAACAGCTTTGCGTACACACGCGTCGTTGCACAACAACTCTGCACATATGTGCCTAACAATCGATGTCAGCAGATGATTTGAATGCTGCGCGCGGGAGTGGGCTGACTCCTCATCCCGGCTGTACGCCGAACGAGCGCGGGAAGGGTGGACTTTTCCTCCGGGCGAGATCATCGACGTGCCCACTGCGTACGCTCGATTCCCCGCCGAAATTCGACGACCGCCGGCCGAGTGGTTGGAGCGGATGTTTCGGCTCGAGCGCTTCACAGATATGCCTCGCGGTGGACACTTCGCCGCGTTGGAGGTGCCCGACCTCTTGGTCGCCGACCTCCGTGAATTCCAGAACCAATTGAGAGGAAATGAACAATGAAGATCGCCCTCGTGACTCATGCACGGCATTTTGCAGGCCCCGCCGCCGTCGAGGCGCTTACGCGGGATGGCTATACCGTGGTTTGCCACGACGCGAGCTTCGCTGATGCAGCTGAACGACAGCGTTTCGAGTCGGAGAACCCGGGCACCGTCGCGCTCGCCGAGCAGAAGCCCGAGCGTCTGGTCGACGCCACGCTGCAGCCTAGGTGTTTAATTAACTTGTCCAACAAATGGGGAACAGTTCACAATCGCCCCGGCCCCTTTATGATGTGTGACCGGCGCGGCTTCGGTGGCGCGGGTAAGGCGGATCGCCCGGAGGGAAGGGCCGGAAGTCTGATCCGCCGAGCGCTCGCGGTCGATAGCATGGCCGTGTTGAAGGAGCCGCCATGTCAATCCCTGTGGAACCAGCACGCTTCGCCCGAGTGACGAAGGCGTTTGCCAGCGGTGTTCTCATCGCGCACCACCCTGAGGAGGGTATTCGAGTCCTCACGGTCGACCCCGACTTCGACGAGCAGGGCAGCGCCGCGATCACCGGGGTGCGCGGCTCGATCCTCGACGCCGCCGCCGGCGACAGCCGGATGACGATCGTCTGGCAGCCGACTGTCGCCCACGGGTGGACACTGATCTATGACGGACGTGTCGATCCTGCGAGCCCGCGCCTGGTCGCGGGCGCCGATGAGACCGATGCACTTGTCCTCACCCCTGTGTCCGGCATGCTGCACCGCCCCTCCTCGCACGCCGACGGCCCCGAGTGGATATGGCCGGACCGCTGATCGGTCGGGATGGATGGGGGAGGACAGAATGGCAGACGAGGCGTCGCGCGGGCCGGTCATCTACATCGACAGCGGCCCCTCCAGTGTCGCAGCAGTGAATCCCGTCCAGCGGGTGCGACAATTCCACATCGTGCACGGTCACTTCGCACGCGCCGCCTGCCAGCCGATCCTCGTGCCGGTGCGGGACGGCAGGGTCCGTCTCTGGGTCGATGGGGACGCCGTGCCGGACATCGTCACCGTGGGCTTCTTCCACAGTGTCCGCCGTGCGCTCATGTTCCCCCTCGAGATCGATGCGTTTGACCTGACAGCCGGCCACCTCCACGCTGTCTTCGGGTCGGACGGCACACGGCGCAGCGTCACCTTCGCCGTGCCGAACGAGGATGAGATCCTCCGGGTCACGACGACGGTGACGGGCGATGAGCAGACGTCAGCCCGCTACGTGCTCAGGCTCGAGGCCTGAGCACGTCACCAGCAGACGGCACCGATGGCCGCCGACTGAACGAGCTTGGTGTACTTGCCGAGCACGCCGTGGAGCCGCGGGTTGTCGGGATGGACGAGGCGCTCGCGGCGCTGCTTGAGGATCTCCTCATCGACATGAAGGTCGATAGTCCGGTTCGGGATATCGACCCGGATCCGATCCCCATCCTCGACGAGTGCGATGGGGCCGCCATCGACGGCCTCGGGGGCGACGTGACCGATGCAGAGCCCGGTCGATCCGCCGGAGAACCGGCCATCAGTAATGAGGAGGACATCCTTCCCGATGCCGGCTCCCTTGATCGCACCGGTGATGGCGAGCATCTCTCTCATACCGGGCCCACCCTTGGGTCCCTCGTACCGGATGATGATGACATCGCCGGCCTTGAGCTCGCCCGCGAGGACCGCGTCCATCGCCGGCTGCTCCCGTTCGAAGACGCGCGCCGTGCCGTCGAACACCTCCGCGTCGAAACCGGCGGTCTTGACCACCGCGCCGTCTGGGGCGAGGGAGCCTCGGAGGATGGCAAGGCCACCCGTGGCATGGATCGGGTTGTCCATGGCGCGCAGGATCCTGCCATCCGGATCCGGGGGATTGATGTGGGCGAGGTTCTCGGCGACGGTCTTCCCGGTCACCGTTAGGCAGTCACCGTCGATGAGACCGTTGTCGAGCAGAGCCTTCATGACAACGGGAACGCCCCCCACCTTGAACACGTCGTTCATGACGTACTCGCCGAACGGCTTGAGGTTGCCGAGGTGGGGAACCCTGTCCGCCACGCGGTTGAAGTCGTCGAGGGACAGCTCGACCTCAGCCTCGTGGGCGATCGCCATGAGGTGGAGGACGGCATTGGTCGACCCGCCGAACGCCATGACGACGGCGATCGCGTTGAGCAGCGATTCCCGTGTGATGATGTCGCGGGCGGTGATGCCGCGGCGAAGGAGCTCGACGACGGCGCTGCCCGAGGAGTGGGCGAAGAGCGTGCGGTCGCGGTGGATGGCGGGCGGCGCGGCCGACCCGGGCAGGGACATTCCCATGGCCTCGGCCGCAGAGGCCATGGTGTTCGCGGTGTACATGCCACCACAGGCACCCTCGCCGGGACAGACAGCCCGCTCGATCGCATCGACGTCCTTCTCGGACATGGTCCCGGCCCGGCAGGCCCCGACCGCCTCGAACGCGTCGATGAGGGTCACCTCCCGCTCGGTGCCGTCTTCGAGTTTCGCCGTACCCGGCATGATCGAGCCGTTGTAGAGGAACACGGACGAGAGGTCGAGCCGGGCAGCGGCCATGAGCATGCCGGGAATCGATTTGTCACATCCAGCAAGGAGGACCGAGCCATCGAGCCTCTCCGCGGACATGACCGTCTCGACGGAGTCGGCGATGACCTCGCGGGAGACGAGGGAGTAGTGCATGCCCTCGTGGCCCATCGAGATCCCGTCGGAGACGGAGATGGTGCCGAACTCGAGCGGGTATCCGCCCGCCTGGTGGACACCCTCCTTCGAGAATCCTGCGAGCTTCGACAGCGTCATATTGCACGGCGTGATCTCGTTCCACGACGAGGCGATTCCGATCTGGGGCTTCTCCCAGTCGTCGTCCCCCATGCCGACGGCACGGAGCATGCCGCGTGCGGCCGTCCGCTCCAATCCGTCGGTGACATCGCGTGAGCGGGGCTTGATGTCGATCGTGTCGTCCATGGCCCCAGTGTAAGCCTCACCACAGGCATACGCGCGACCGCGATGTCCGACGGAGTCGCCTCCGGCGATGGGGCTTGTCACCTGCAGAGGGCCCCGCGCCGCCGCATGTCACTCGAAGTCCTCGCGCAGCGGCATGCCCTTGAGCGTGAGGCCGAGGCGCCGATATGTCGGGGGCAGCAGCGCGCTGAACCATACCGCCCCAAGGATTCCGATGCCGGCCGTCGCCCACAGCGCGGCCGAGATCCCGATCGCCGCGGTCATCGTCGAGACGACGAATGGCCCTGCGGCCATGCCAGAATTGGAGATCGCCTGCCAGTAGCCGAGGAAGTGTGCACGATTGGTCGAGGGGGAGAGATCCGCTCCGATCGTCATGAGGATGCCTGAGCCAAAGCCGTTGCCCAGGCCGAGCAGGGCGCTCGCCACGAAGAAACCGAGCGAATCCACCCACACCACCATGAGCCCGATGGCGACCGACATGATCGCGAGACTGGGCACCAGCCCCCACAGCCGACCGTGGCGATCGGAGAGTCGACCGCCCGGATAGAACATCGCAGTGTCGATCAGTGCGGAGACGGCGAAAGCGAGGGTGATGATCTCGTTGTCCAGCCCCAGAGTTGTCCCCCAGAGGGGAATGATGACGTTCTTGTTCGAGCGGAGCACCATGAGGGTCGAGACGCCGATGCCGGCGATCGCCGTCGAGCGGAGATCCGGACGCACCACGCCGCCGGGATGCGCATCCGGACTGTGGTCCGCACGGGTCTCGCTCGGTGCCCGTGATGGCAGCGGCGTCAGGAAGCGGACGATGAGAGCGAGCGCGATCGCCACGGTCACCGCGTTCATGACGAAGATCGATTCCAGGCCCCAGAGGGCAATGAGCGCCGTCGACGCAAGCGGGCCGATGAGAACCCCGAGCCGAAGCATGCCGCCCAGTGTCGACAGACCCCGGCCACGCCACTCACCCGGCAGAGCATCGGCGATGTAGGCCTGCCGTGCGAGCATCCACACATTGAGGGAGATGGCGACGAGGGCGATGCCGACCATGAAGGCGCCGGTCGCGTACGGCGTGTCGGGGACGAGCATGGCGCTGATCGACATTCCGAGCGCGAAGAGCGCGAGCACACTCGCGCAGATGAGGGACCTTCGGTCCCCGAGCCGCGTGATGACACGGCCGAGGACGGGGGCGGAGAATACGCCGACGAGGCCGGCCACGCCCAGGACTGCCGATGCACCGGCCTGCGAGAACCCGATCTCGAGTGCGGCGAGCACGACTACCGGCTGGAGTGCCCCATTGCCGACCGAGTAGACGAGCGACGGCAGATAGATGGGTGCGATCAGCGCCCGCACCGGGCTCCTCACAGCTCGGCTGGCCCGCCGTCGCGCGGTCGTTCAAACGAATCCCGTCGCCGTGGCGGGAGGATGCGGTGGGCTGCTCTGCCGATCATGGCGCCATCCTAGGCGGATATCTCACGGTCGGCAGGGAAGATTCTCCCGTCGGTGGCGCGTGGGGCAAAATGGAGGAATGACCGACAAGAATATGGCCCTGTGGGGAGGTCGCTTCGAGGGCGGCCCCGCCGATGCTCTCGCCCACCTGTCGAAGTCGACGCACTTCGACTGGCGACTCGCAATCTACGACATCAGGGGATCCCGCGCCCACGCCCGCGAGCTCGGCCGAGCCGGCCTGCTCACCGAGCCCGAGGTCGGAGAGATGATCGCCGCACTCGATCGTCTCGAAGATGATGTCCGCAGCGGCGCGTTCGCGCCGTCGCAGGCCGATGAAGACGTGCACACGGCGCTCGAGCGCGGACTCCTCGAACGCGCAGGAGCCCTTGGCGGAAAGCTGCGCGCAGGCCGGTCGCGCAACGACCAGATCGCGACGTTCGTCCGCATGTACCTGCGCGACGAGTCCCGAAGGATCGGTACCCGTGTCCTCGATCTCGTGGCCGCCCTTCTCTCGAAGGCCGAGAGAGCGGGGGACGCGATCATGCCCGGCCGCACCCACCTCCAACACGCACAGCCCGTCCTCGTCGCCCACCACCTGCTCGCCCACGCGTGGCCGCTGCTGCGGGACGTGGCACGGCTCGAGAATGCCGACACCCGCGCCGCCGTCTCGCCCTATGGAGCGGGTGCGCTCGCGGGGAACACACTGGGGATGGACGCGTCGGCGATCGCCGACGAGCTCGGCTTCGATGCCGTCGCCGAGAACTCGATCGATGCCACCGCGTCGCGGGACATCGTCGCCGAATACTCGTTCATCTTCGCGATGATCGGCATCGACATGTCGCGCCTCGCCGAAGAGATCATCGTCTGGAACACGAAGGAGTTCTCCTTCGTCACACTCGACGACTCCTACTCGACCGGCTCGTCGATCATGCCGCAGAAGAAGAACCCGGACGTGGCAGAACTGGCCCGCGGCAAGTCCGGTCGACTGATCGGCGATCACGCCGGCCTGCTCGCCACGCTCAAGGGGCTGCCGCTCGCGTACAACCGTGACCTCCAGGAGGACAAGGAGCCGGTGTTTGACCAGGTCGACACGCTCGACGCCCTGCTGCCGGCGATGACCGGCATGATCGCGACTATGACGCTTCACTGCGACCGCATGGCGGAGTTGGCGCCCCAAGGGTTCTCCCTCGCCACAGACATCGCCGAATGGCTCGTCAAGCAGGGGGTCGCGTTCCGGGATGCCCACGAGATCTCCGGCTCCTGTGTGCGAGTGTGCGAGGAGCGCGGCATCGAGCTCGATCAGCTCTCCGACGAGGACTTCCGTGCGATTGACGAGCGCCTGACTCCGGATGTGCGCGACGTTCTCACGATCGAAGGATCCGTTGCGTCGCGCGATGGCAGGGGCGGGACTGCGCCGGTGCGCGTGGCAGAGCAGCGGAGCCGCGCGGCAGCCGAACTCGAGCGACTTCGAGGCTTCGTCCAGTCGTGATCGACCTCATGCGCGACCCGTGCGAGGTCGCCCCTATGCTGCTCGGCGCGACGATCTCGACCGACGTGGCGGTGCGGATCGTTGAGGTTGAGGCGTACCGCGGTGAGTTCGATCCCGGCTCGCATGCGTTCCGGGGGAGGACAGCGCGGAACGCCTCGATGTTCGGCCCGCCCGGTCATCTGTACGTCTACTACATCTACGGGATGCATTGGTCGGCGAACATCGTGTGCTGGCCCGAGGGTCAGGCCGGCGGTGTCCTCCTCCGAGCCGGCGAGGTGGTCGACAATCACGAGGTGGCCCGCACCCGGAGGGTTGCGGCAAAGACGGACCGCGACCTGGCGCGTGGACCGGCCCGGCTCGCCCAGGCTCTCGGCATCGACGGATCCTTCAACGGGACCCGCATCGGTGATCGCATCAGGCTCGAGGCATCGCCGGAGCCCGTCGAGTGGACCTCAGGCCCGCGAGTCGGCGTGTCCGGAGCCGGCGGCACGAACGAATACCCGTTGCGCTTCTGGATTCCCGGCGACCGACACGTCAGCCCCTACCGCCCGGGCAAACCGTGACGGCGACGTTCCTCTTCCTCGTCAACCCCGAGCTCGCCTATGATCCGTACCCCGATTGGGAGCGGTGGGCGCCTCTCATCCGTGCAGGTCAGACGCCGCAGTCGCGCTGGAACACGGGTACGCGCAGGCATGGCATCACCCCGGGCGACCGCGGTCTCATCGTCAGGGTCGGCAGTGAGCCCCGGGGCCTCGTCGGTGCCTGCGAGGTCGTCTCAGAGGTCTCGGTCGGCCCACACTGGAACCCCGAGGCCCGCTCTCTGGAGGCCGGCTACGTCGACATCGCCATGAAGGCGGTCATCGATCTCGATGACCCCGTCACCCTTGATGAGCTCCGTGCGGCGGCGCCCGGTGTGATCTGGACGCCGCGTCAGTCGGGCACGCGCCTGCCCGATGAGGCGGCAGCGACGATCTGGAATATTCTGTTCACTGAGACCGACATCCCCGCCGCACGGACGTGATCTGCCTGCGTGCGATACTGTGGGGGAATTTTTCAACACGAGGAGAGGTACGTGTCCCACATTCTTGACGAGCTTCAGCAGCGTGGCCTGATCGCCCAGCATACGGATCTGGCTCAGCTGCGCGCGGCGCTGGACGGGGGACCGATCACGTATTACTGCGGATTCGACCCGACGGGCCCCTCCCTCCACCACGGCCACCTCGTCGCCGTCATCCTTATGCGCCACCTGCAGAACGCGGGTCATCGGCCCCTCGTCCTCGTGGGTGGGGCGACCGGACTCATCGGGGACCCGCGCGCATCGGGGGAGCGCACGCTCAACCCTGCGGAGCAGGTTCAGGAGTGGACCGGACGGCTTGCATCGCAGCTCTCCGGCTTCCTCGACTTCGAGGGGGAGAACGCCGCGACCATCGTCAACAACTACGACTGGACGTCGGCGATGTCGGCGATCGACTTCCTGCGCGGACTCGGGAAGCACTTCCGGCTGGGCACGATGCTTGCGAAGGACACAGTGGCGAGGCGGCTCGAGTCCGACGAGGGCATCTCCTACACGGAGTTCTCCTACCAGATCCTTCAGGCGAACGACTTCCTCGAGCTCTACCGTCGCTACGGCTGCGTCCTTCAGACCGGCGGCAACGACCAGTGGGGCAACCTCGTCGGCGGAGTCGATCTCATCCATAAAGCCGAGGGCAGGTCGGCCCACGTGCTCACGACGCCCATCATCACCAAGGCGGATGGTACGAAGTTCGGCAAGACCGAAGGTGGGGCGATCTGGCTCGACCCGCAGATGCTGAGCCCGTACGCCTTCTACCAGTTCTGGCTCAATACGGCCGACAGTGATGTTGAGAGGCTGCTCAAGGTTTTCACCTTTGTTGATCTCGAGGAGATCGCCGACGTTGTCGCGGAATCTGTCGACAAGCCCCACCTGCGGCTTGGGCAGCGCCGGCTCGCAGACGAGGTGACGACGTTCGTGCACGGGGCAGAGGCCACTGCTCGCGTCAAGGAGGCCTCAGCTGCACTCTTCGGCACGGTGGATCCGTCCAACCTGGACGGGGCAACCCTCCAAGACGCAGTCGCCGAACTGCCGAGCGCCCCGCGCATGTGGGTATGCCCGTCGTCGAGCTTGTCGAATCGCTTGGCCTCGAAAAGGGCCGCGGCGCTGCACGCCGCACCATCGCGGCCGGCGGCCTGTCGATCAACAGCGTCAAAGTCGTCGATGTCGACGCCGTGATCGACGGCAGCCAGATTCTGCCGGGCGGGATCATTCTGGTCCGCAAGGGCAAGAAGAACCTCGCAGTCGGTCGGGCGGACTGAGCCAAAGGCGGGAAAACCGCGCGGGTGAGCCGAAAAGTCGCTTGGTGGCGCGGCTCACCCGCACCGGATTTGACCGACTGGGGTCGGATCCGTAAAGTTATGTCTCGCCGCGGGGAAGCGGAAAGCCAGTCAGGAAATTGATCCTGGGCTTCATGCGCCCCAAAGCCAAGCAGGTGGACGAGTTCGCTCGGTCACAGATCTTGACGGGATAGCCCGCTGATTGTAAGCTTGTGAAACGCCTCTTTCGGCGGAATGCCCAGCATTTCTCCGGTTGTGGGTTGCTTGTTTTGAATCTCAATAGTGTGTCGTTTTTTGTTTGATGATTTTTTTGTTCTGTATTTTTATGGAGCTGTTTCAGCTTTTCTGTAAGGTTTTTACGGAGAGTTTGATCCTGGCTCAGGACGAACGCTGGCGGCGTGCTTAACACATGCAAGTCGAACGATGAAGTCTCCAGCTTGCTGGGGGTGGATTAGTGGCGAACGGGTGAGTAACACGTGAGTAACCTGCCCCTTTCTTCGGGATAAGCTTGGGAAACTGGGTCTAATACCGGATATTCAGCGGCTGCCGCATGGTGGTTGTTGGAAAGATTTATTGGGAGGGGATGGGCTCGCGGCCTATCAGCTTGTTGGTGGGGTGATGGCCTACCAAGGCGTCGACGGGTAGCCGGCCTGAGAGGGTGACCGGCCACACTGGGACTGAGATACGGCCCAGACTCCTACGGGAGGCAGCAGTGGGGAATATTGCACAATGAGCGAAAGCTTGATGCAGCGACGCCGCGTGAGGGATGACGGCTTTCGGGTTGTAAACCTCTTTCGGCAGGGAACAAGTCCAGGTTTTGGCCTGGTTGAGGGTACCTGCATAAGAAGCGCCGGCTAACTACGTGCCAGCAGCCGCGGTAATACGTAGGGCGCGAGCGTTGTCCGGAATTATTGGGCGTAAAGAGCTCGTAGGCGGCTTGTCGCGTCTGCTGTGAAAACGCGGGGCTTAACTCCGCGCTTGCAGTGGGTACGGGCAGGCTTGAGTGTAGTAGGGGAGACTGGAATTCCTGGTGTAGCGGTGGAATGCGCAGATATCAGGAGGAACACCGATGGCGAAGGCAGGTCTCTGGGCTATAACTGACGCTGAGGAGCGAAAGCATGGGGAGCGAACAGGATTAGATACCCTGGTAGTCCATGCCGTAAACGTTGGGCACTAGGTGTGGGGGTCTTTGACTTCTGCGCCGTAGCTAACGCATTAAGTGCCCCGCCTGGGGAGTACGGCCGCAAGGCTAAAACTCAAAGGAATTGACGGGGGCCCGCACAAGCGGCGGAGCATGCGGATTAATTCGATGCAACGCGAAGAACCTTACCAAGGCTTGACATACACTGCGATGTTCCAGAGATGGGGCAGCCTTCGGGGTGGTGTACAGGTGGTGCATGGTTGTCGTCAGCTCGTGTCGTGAGATGTTGGGTTAAGTCCCGCAACGAGCGCAACCCTTGTCTCGTGTTGCCAGCACATGATGGTGGGGACTCACGAGAGACTGCCGGGGTTAACTCGGAGGAAGGTGGGGATGACGTCAAATCATCATGCCCCTTATGTCTTGGGCTTCACGCATGCTACAATGGCCGGTACAGAGGGTTGCGATGTCGTAAGGCTGAGCGAATCCCTTAAAGCCGGTCTCAGTTCGGATTGGGGTCTGCAACTCGACCCCATGAAGTCGGAGTCGCTAGTAATCGCAGATCAGCAACGCTGCGGTGAATACGTTCCCGGGCCTTGTACACACCGCCCGTCACGTCACGAAAGTTGGCAACACCCGAAGCCCGTGGCCTAACCCTTGTGGGGGGAGCGGTCGAAGGTGGGGTTGGCGATTGGGACGAAGTCGTAACAAGGTAGCCGTACCGGAAGGTGCGGCTGGATCACCTCCTTTCTAGGGAGAATTTTTTCCCGAAATCCACATGGTCAGTGTTCACAGGCTTTTTGTCTGTGCTGGTGGTGTGGTGGCGATGTTCCTGCCGATGGGGTAGCGAGTGGTGTGCTGCTTGAGTGTGCACTCGGGACACGATGTTTTTGAATGAGAAACGGCATGCTGTTGGGGTTTGGGGTCAGCAGCCCTGGCTGCTCCGCTGTGTGCGCCGGCCTGTGGTTGGTGTGTGTGGTGTGGGTGGGTTGTTTGGTAACTGTATAGTGGACGCGAGCATCTTTGGTTTGTGTGAATCGAAGAGTTCTTTTTGTTGTGAATTTTGTAGGGGCGTTCGGTGGATGCCTTGGCACTGGGAGCCGAAGAAGGACGTTGTAGCCTGCGATAAGCCTCGGGGAGTTGGCAAACGAGCTGTGATCCGAGGGTGTCCGAATGGGGAAACCTGGCCCACGTTATGGTGGGTTACCCGCACCTGAATGTATAGGGTGTGTGGGGGGAACGCGGGGAAGTGAAACATCTCAGTACCCGCAGGAAGAGATATTCCGTCAGTAGTGGTGAGCGAACGCGGATGATGGCTAAACCGTGTGTGTGTGAGAGCTTACGGGCGTTGCGCATGCGGTGTTGTGGGAGCGTGTTGTCGGTCCTCCGTAAAGGGGCCGGGATGGATGTGTTGTGGTAGTCGAGCCTGGTGGGAAACAGGGCCGTAGACGGTGAGAGCCCGGTAGATGAAACTGCAGCATGTTGTCTTATGCGTATCCCAAGTAGCACGGGGCTCGTGGAATCTCGTGTGAATCTGCAAAGACCACTTTGTAAGCCTGAATACTCCCTAGTGACCGATAGTGGATAAGTACCGTGAGGGAATGGTGAAAAGTACCCCGGGAGGGGAGTGAAATAGTACCTGAAACCGGGCGCCTACAATCCGTCAGAGCCTCCTTTGTTGGGGTGATGGCGTGCCTTTTGAAGAATGAGCCTGCGAGTTAGTGGTGTGTGGCAAGGTTAACCCGTGTGGGGTAGCCGTAGCGAAAGCGAGTCTGAATAGGGCGTTTGAGTCGCATGCTCTAGACCCGAAGCGGGGTGATCTACCCATGGGCAGGGTGAAGCACGTGTAAGAGCGTGTGGAGGCCCGAACCCACTTCAGTTGAAAATGGAGGGGATGACCTGTGGGTAGGGGTGAAAGGCCAATCAAACTCCGTGATAGCTGGTTCTCCCCGAAATGCATTTAGGTGCAGCGTTGCGTGTAGCGTGCCGGAGGTAGAGCTACTGGATGGCTGATGGGCCCCACCGGGTTACTGACGTCAGCCAAACTCCGAATGCCGGTTACGTTTGCGTGGCAGTGAGACTGCGGGGGATAAGCTTCGTAGTCGAGAGGGAAACAGCCCAGACCATCGGTTAAGGCCCCTAAGCGTGTGCTAAGTGGGAAAGGATGTGCAGTTGCAGTGACAACCAGGAGGTTGGCTTAGAAGCAGCCACCCTTGAAAGAGTGCGTAATAGCTCACTGGTCAAGTGATTGTGCGCCGACAATGTAGCGGGGCTTAAGTACACCGCCGAAACCATGGCAGCAGCACAGTCGTGTTGCTGGGTAGGGGAGCGTCGTCATCGTGGTGAAGCCGGGGCGTGAGCGTCGGTGGAATGGTGACGAGTGAGAATGCAGGCATGAGTAGCGAAAGACGGGTGAGAAACCCGTCCGCCGAATGACTAAGGGTTCCAGGGCCAGGTTAATCCGCCCTGGGTTAGTCGGGACCTAAGGCGAGGCCGACAGGCGTAGTCGATGGACAACCAGTTGATATTCTGGTGACCGGCGAAGTACCGTCCAATGCTGAGGTGAGGGATACTAACCACCCAAGCCGCCGCAGCGTCCTTCGGGATGGTGTGGTGGTGCGCGTGGGACCTGATCTTACGGTAGGCAAGCGTATTAACAGGGGTGACGCAGAGAGGTAGCCACCGCGTGTCTTATGGCTTGGCACGTTTAAGGACGCAGCCCGTCTCCCAGGCAAATCCGGGAGACATGAGGGTGAGGTCTGATGATGACCCCGTATGGGGGAAGTAGGGTGATCCTGTACTGTCTAGAAAAGCCTCGACGCGAGGTACCAGCCGCCCGTACCCGAAACCGACACAGGTAGTCAGGTAGAGAATACTAAGGCGATCGAGAGAATCGTGGTTAAGGAACTCGGCAAAATGCCCCCGTAACTTTGGAAGAAGGGGGACCCGAGCCTTGAAACCCCATGCGGGTTAGGGGCGAGGGTCGCAGAGACCAGGGAGAAGCGACTGTTTATCAAAAACACAGGTCCGTGCGAAGTCGTAAGACGATGTATACGGACTGACGCCTGCCCGGTGCTGGAAGGTTAAGAGGACTGGTCAGCTCACCCTTGTGGTGGGCGAAGCTGGGAATTTAAGCCCCAGTAAACGGCGGTGGTAACTATAACCATCCTAAGGTAGCGAAATTCCTTGTCGGGTAAGTTCCGACCTGCACGAATGGCGTAACGACTTCTCCGCTGTCTCAACCACGAACTCGGCGAAATTGCACGACGAGTAAAGATGCTCGTTACGCGCAGCAGGACGGAAAGACCCCGGGACCTTTACTATAGCTTGGTATTGGTGTTCGGTACGGCTTGTGTAGGATAGGTGGGAGACTGTGAAGCATTCACGCTAGTGGGTGTGGAGTCATTGTTGAAATACCACTCTGGTCGTATTGCACATCTAACCTCGGACCATGATCTGGTTCAGGGACAGTGCCTGGTGGGTAGTTTAACTGGGGCGGTTGCCTCCCAAAATGTAACGGAGGCGCTCAAAGGTTCCCTCAGCCTGGTTGGTAATCAGGTGGCGAGTGCAAGTGTACAAGGGAGCTTGACTGTGAGACTGACAGGTCGAGCAGGTGCGAAAGCAGGAACTAGTGATCCGGCGGTGGCTTGTGGAAGCGCCGTCGCTCAACGGATAAAAGGTACCCCGGGGATAACAGGCTGATCCTGCCCAAGAGTTCATATCGACGGCATGGTTTGGCACCTCGATGTCGGCTCGTCGCATCCTGGGGCTGGAGTAGGTCCCAAGGGTTGGGCTGTTCGCCCATTAAAGCGGTACGCGAGCTGGGTTCAGAACGTCGTGAGACAGTTCGGTCCCTATCCGCTGCGCGCGTTGGAAACTTGAGAAGGGCTGTCCCTAGTACGAGAGGACCGGGACGGACGAACCTCTGGTGTGCCAGTTGTACCGCCAGGTGCATGGCTGGTTGGCTACGTTCGGAAGGGATAACCGCTGAAAGCATCTAAGCGGGAAGCCTGCTTCAAGATGAGGTTTCCATCCAACATTGTTGGTGAAGGCCCCCTGAAGACCACGGGGTTGATAGGCCAGACGTGGAAGCACCGCAAGGTGTGAAGCTGACTGGTACTAATGGCCAAAGAATTCACAACACACAAAAAAGGGAACACACTGTTCCATACGAGCTCCGATGCTCCGCGTCCACTGTACGGTCACCACCCAACCCACCCGTGACCAGTCCATAACTGAATAACCACACGTTTGACGTGACCCCAAGATTTTGGCGGTGGCTCTAGCGGTGGGGAAACGCCCGGTCCCATTCCGAACCCGGAAGCTAAGCCCACCAGCGCCGATGGTACTGCACTCGGGAGGGTGTGGGAGAGTAGGACACCGCCGCCATAACACCCCCGGAAAGGGCCCAGGACACCAGTCCCGGGCCCTTTCCTTTTGCCTGAGAGCCGCAGCGAACTCGGTTCACGAGCAGAGTAAAAGGTGACCTGCGCCGCATCTGCGGGCTACGGTGGGGAACATGAGCCCACCAGAGACATTCACCAATTGGTCCGGCAGTATCGAATCCCAGCCGTCTGATCTGCTGTATCCCCGAACCGAAACTGAGCTGGTGCAGATCATTTCTCGCGCAGGCGAGGCCCACGCCCATGTTCGGCCGGTCGGATCCGGGCATTCGTCGACTCCGCTTGCTGCCACCGATGAGATCATGGTGTCGCTCGACAGAATGAGTGGAGTGGTGTCCACTGATTCGGAGAGGGGGCTCGCGACGGTGCGGCCCGGGACGGGTCTATCTGCATTGGGATCCGAACTCGCCGAGGCCGGCCTTGCCATCGAGAACTACGGGGATGTTGATTATCAGACCATTGCGGGTTCGATCAGCACCGGCACGCACGGCAGCGGGAAGCGCCTGGGCAATCTTTCCTCCTTCTTGGTGGGAGGTACATTCGTTGATGGGACGGGGCAGAGTGTTCCGTTCGGGGTGGAGACCGATCGCGGCGAGGACGACGAGCTCCTTCGGGCGGTCCAGGTGTCGTTGGGCGCCCTTGGGGTCCTCTCAACCTTGACCCTCCGTGTCAGACCTGCATTCGATCTGCACCGGCTCAACTGGATGACCCACATCGATTGGGTGATGGACAATTTTGGGGAGCTGATCGAGCAGAACAGATCGCTCGACTTCTATTGGTATCCCCGCAGCGATCTGGCGCAGGTCCGCATGGTCAACATCCCCGGCGATGAGCCGGAGCTCCTGCCTCCTGGAGAGCTGCGCACCGACGAGATGGGTCCCTCGTACGAGATCCTGCCGAATGATCGCCATCTGCACTTTGAGGAGATGGAATACATGCTTCCGCTCGAAGCTGGAATGACAGCCTTCCAGCAGGTCCGAAAGCGGATCAAGGAGAAGCACCGCTCCTATGTTGGATGGCGAGTGCTTGTCCGCACAATCGCACCGGACCGTGCGATGTTGAGCAACGCCCACTCTCGGCCGACGATGACAATCGCACTGCTCCAGAACGTCGGTCTGCCGTACAGACCATACTTCGACGATATGGAACCGATCCTCCAGAGTTTCGACGGGCGCCCCCATTGGGGCAAGAAGCATACGATGGTGGCGGAGCAGCTGCAGCCTCACTATCCGGAATGGCAGGCCTTCCAGCGGCTTCGAGCGCGTCACGATCCGCATGGTCTCTTCCTCAATGATTATCTGCGCGAACTTCTCGGCACGGGAGGATGACAATGGATTCTGCAACGAGTACGGAGTGGACGTTTGCGGCGGGAATGATCCCCGAACGCAGCAGCGGTCGAGAGCCGGAGAACACAAGCCGCAACGTCCTGTGTCTTCTCAATGCCACGGAGTCTGATGGCTGTGCCGAGGTGATGATCTTCCACGAGGATCGCGAGCCGGTCGGCCCGTACCGGATCAGCCTGCCGGCGAAGCGGGTGCGCCATGTGCGGATCAACGATCTCATCGATCCGCAGGCAGTGCCGTATGGCGTGCCCTACGGGCTCGCCATCACATCCGATGTGCGAGTCGCTGCCCAGCTCGTCTACGTCGATACGGCCGACGGTCGATTCGCGGTCACGGCACTGCCGGGGACACCCGGTCGTTGATGATCCGTCGGTTGTTCAGGCGCCTGCGCACCGTCCTCGCCGGCGTCGCCTCACGAATCCGCCAGCACATCTTCTCTCTTCTGCTCGCCTCAGCCGCGGCGGGTTTGGCCTATCTCCTCGCGGGCGCGCTGTTCGGTCCACAGGAGGCGGTATTCGCTCCTGTCGCCGCGGTGGTGGCGACCGGTCTGACAGCGGGTCAGCGACACCGGAGGGCAGTGGAGATCACCGTCGGCGTGGTCTTGGGAATCATCGCCGCAGATCTTCTCACGCGCTGGCTGGGCGCGGGGCCCTGGCAGCTGTCCCTGGCTGTTCTCCTGGCCATGTCAGCCGCCGTCGCCTTCCGAGCAAGTGGTCTTCTCAGCAACCAGGCTGCCGTTGCCGCGGTCGTCGTCATGATCCTCGTTCCGCTCCTCGACTCGAGCCCGTGGATCAGGTTGGGAGACGCACTCGTCGGGGGAGTGGTGGCAATTGTCCTCACTTCATTTCTGGCGCCCGACCCTCTGCGATCCGCTGACATCGCCGTGAAAAGAGTCCTCGATGGATATGCGGGAGTGCTGCGTGAACTCCAGGATGGTGTCGCTGCCGGCTCGCTGACGGAAGTGGAGGCCGCGCTCGATCGCATGGAGCACCTGGGCGGAGCCCGGCAGGATCTCTCAGATGCGCTCGCCGCGGTGGGCGAGAGCATTCGCCTCGCTCGGCGGGACGTGCGCATCGAAAGGCGACGACGAGTGGACGCGCTGCGTCTGCTCGATGCTCGCATAGGGCTCCTCATGACCTCTGGGCGGTCGTTGTGCCGGGCAGGTGCGAACGTGATCAGACACGGCGCACGCGTCAATCGAGCCTTGATCGCCTCCCTCGAGGAGCTCCGAGATGCTGTCCTGGTCGTCGGTGAATGGACACGAGGCGAGTGCTCGACAGAGTCACTCCAATCCGCAGCGGTCGAAGCCGCCGCAACCGCGTCCTCGGCTTACCGCGGCGCCACGCCGGCCGACAGCGTCTTCATCGGCCAGGTGCGATCTGCAGTCGTCGACATTCTGCGGATCTCTGGCCTCGATCAGCAGCGCGCCGTGAGCCTACTCGAGAAGCAGGCGGGCCGGGCGGATCATTCTCCGAGCGGTTGACACAGATGTTCATGCGAATTTCACAGAATATTTGGTGAATCGGACTGTATCTGTGTAAACTCGTGCCACGGCGAGCCCAAAGTCGGGTGCGCCAGAACCTTCGGAGCGGCGATTCTGCTGCGATGAGCAAGATGAATGGCCTCCCGGGCAACTGTCCGGCCACCCCAGTTGAAAGGCGTTCAATGACGAACACAATTGCATCTAACGATGGCTACTTGATGGGAATCGACTTCGGTACAGAGAGCGTGCGCGTTGCGCTCTATGACACGAAGGGCACTCCCATTACGTTCGCCGCAACCCCGTACAAGACGTCGCACCCCCGTCCGGGCTGGGCGGAGCAGCACCCGGACGAGTGGCTCGCCTGCCTGACCGCGTCCTGCCACCGGGTCCTGGACATGTCCGGCATCAGCCCGTCCAAGATCCTCGGCGTCTCGTACGACGCGACGACGATGACCGTGGTCGCCCTCGATGAGAACGGCACCGCTCTGCGTCCTGCCATCATGTGGATGGACGTGCGCGCGACCGAGCAGGCCGGCCGCATCGCCGGTGTTGACTCCGTCGCAAAGCTCTACAACGGCAACGGCACCGCCCCGGCCTCCGCCGAGTGGTACCCCTTCAAGACCGCGTGGCTCAAGGAGAACGAGCCCGAGACCTACAACAAGGCATTCCGCATCGTCGATGCGACTGACTGGCTCACCTACACGCTGACCGGCGAATGGTCGATCTCGATCAACACCGCTGCGCACCGTATGTACTACAACCGCGACAAGGGCGGATGGCCCATCGACCTGTACGAGCACCTCGGCATCGGCGACGTGTTCGGCAAGCTCCCGGAGAACGTTCTCGATCTCGGTACGCCGATCGGAACGCTCACCCCGCGCATGGCCAACACCCTCGGCCTCGTCGCCGGCATCCCGGTCGCCCAGGGCGCGGCGGATGCATGGGCAGGCCAGATCGGCCTCGGTGTGGTCAACGCCGGCAAGCTCGCCCTCATCACCGGCTCCTCGCACGTCATCACGGGCCAGTCCGACAAGCCGATCCACGGCGCGGGCTTCTTCGGCTCGTACACCGATGGCGTCGTCCGCGGCCAGTACACCGTTGAGGGCGGCCAGGTGTCGACCGGCTCCGTCATGAAGTGGTTCAAGGACAAGTTCACCCCGGATCTCGTCGAGGCCGCCGAGCGTGCTGGCCTCAGCATCTACGACGTGCTCAACATGAAGTCGGCGGACATCCCCCCGGGCTCCGACGGCCTCATCGTCAACGAGTACTTCCAGGGCAACCGCACCCCGTACGTCGATGGAAAGGCCCGTGGCGCGATCTACGGCCTGTCCCTCTCGCACGGCCCGGAGCACCTGTACAAGGCGATCCAGGAGGGCATCTGCTACGGCACGGCGCACAACCTCAAGGTGATGCGCGACCAGGGCTTCGAGCCCAAGGAGATCGTCGCCGCCGGCGGCGCGACCCGCGGTCGCAGCTTCATGCAGATGCACTCGGATGTCACCGGTGTGCCGATCACGCTGACTGAGGTCGGCGACGCGGTCGCACTCGGCTCGTCGATGATGGCCGCCGTGGGCGCCGGAATCTACTCCGATCTGCAGGAGGCGGCCGAGAACATGGTCAAGGTTCGTGAGACCATCGAGCCTCGCATGGACGTCCATGAGCAGTACCAGTTCTACCTGGAGCGCTACATGGAGCTCTACCCGAAGGTTCGCGACTCGATCCACCAGCTCGTCGACCACGAGGTTGCCAAGTAGTCTTAGGCGTCAATGATGACCGTGGCCCTCTGCATCATGCAGGGGGCCGCGGTCATGTCCACCATCTCAATCACCACTGCGACGCGGCTCGATCGAGCAGCGCCAGAGTCGGCGCCCGTGCAGTCATTGGCGTGCCACACGAGCACCGCTCCAGCCGCTGCTCGCGTTTCGCGGTGGTCGAAACAACACGGCCCGACCCGCCCATCCCTCACCTCGATGAACTAGTCTTGATCGTGTTGCGCGCCGTATGGGCCGCCTTTTTAGAACTGAATGAGTGGAGATCTCCCATGTCCAACAGCTTTGATGACGAATCAGGTGACCGCCGATCCTCCTGGCAGTCCGCCTCCGACAGACGCAGGGGATCTCGCTCGAGCGACGGTGACCAGGGTCGTGGCGGCCAGGGGGATCGACGCTCTCAGGAGCGTGGTGGTCAGCGTCGCGAGGATCGTGACCGTCGTGAGGGTGGTCGGTCCTTTGACCGTGGTGAGCGCAGGTCCGATGATCGTGGTGGTCGCAGGTTTGACGACCGTGGCGACCGCGGTGGTCGTTCGTTTGATCGTGGTGAGCGCAGGTCTGATGAGCGTGGTGGTCAGCGTCGCGAGGATCGTGGCCGTTTTGAGGATCGTGACCGTCGTGAGGGTGGTCGGTCCTTTGACCGTGGTGAGCGCAGGTCCGATGATCGCGGTGGTCGCAGGTTTGACGACCGTGGCGACCGCGGTGGTCGTTCGTTCGATCGTGGTGAACGCAGGTCTGATGAGCGTGGTGGTCAGCGTCGTGAGGGTGGCCGTTCCTTCGATCGTGGTGAGCGCAGGTCCGATGGCGGTCGTTCGTTCGATCGTGATGGCGGCCGTAAGTTCGATGATCGTGGCGGTCGTTCGTTCGATCGTGAGGGCGGGCGTCGCTTCGAGGATCGTGGTGAGCGCAGGTCCGATGGCGGTCGTTCGTTCGATCGTGACGGTGGCCGTAAGTTCGATGACCGTGACCGTCGTGATGGTGGGCGTAGGTTCGACGACCGGGGCGGTCGTTCGTTCGACCGCGGTGAGCGCAGGTTCGATGATCGTGGCGATCGTGGTGGTCGTTCGTTCGATCGTGAGGGCGGGCGTCGCTTCGAGGATCGTGGTGAGCGCAGGCCCAATGAGCGCGGTGGGCGTTCCTTCGATGGCGGTCGCACGTCCAACGACCGAGGGGATCGCGGTGGTCGTTCGTTCGATCGTGAGGGTGGTCGCAGGTTCGAGGATCGTGGCGGTCAGCGTCGGGACGATCGCGGCCGGTTCGACGATCGTGACCGTCGTGATGGTGGCCGGAGGTTCGATGATCGCGGGGACCGTGGTGGGCGACGTTTCGATGACCGCGGTGGTCGCGGGTTCGACAGTAGGGGAGACGGCGGAGATCGTCAGCACGCCCCGAGGGCCGGGGCAGGTCGCAGCGACCGTGAGCCGGAGCCGTACATCCCTGACGAGATCACCGCTGAGGATCTGAGCAGGGAGGCGCGCCGCCATCTGCTGTCGCTCAATAAGGACAATGCCGATCGGGTCGCGCGCCAGCTGGTCATGGCGGGTTCTCTCATGGATGAGAACCCCGAGCTTGCATACGAGCATGCAAAGGCTGCGTACCGCCGTGCTGCCCGTATCGATATCGTTCGAGAGGCGCTCGGTCTGACCGCCTACGCCAATGAGAAGTACGGCGAGGCTCTTCGCGAGCTGCGCACCTACCGCAGGATGTCGGGCGACATCTCACATGCCTACCTCGAGGCTGATTGCGAGCGCGGCATGGGCAAACCCGAGCGCGCCGTCAAGTATCTCGAAGACATCAACATCCAGGAGCTCGAACCGACTGCACAGATCGAGCTTGCCCTTGTCATCTCCGGAGCCTACGCGGACATTGAACAGTCGGAGATGGGCCTCAAGCTCATTGAGACCCTCAAGGTCGACACGTTCTCTGAAGAGATGCGGGCACCGGTGGAGTTCGTCCGTGTCGAGCGTCTCAAGGAGCTCGGGCGCGATGAGGAGGCAGCTGAGATTCGCGCGAAGTGGGCTCCGCTGTGGGACTCAGAGACCATCGAGGTCTTCGACGAACCCATGCCAGCCGATGATGCCGATCCCGAGTCGTTCGACGAGTGGGACGACGAGGACGATCTCGAGGAGCTCGAGGCGCCCGACACTCAGGATGAGCTCGATGCCGACCTGGATGATCTGAGCGAGTCGGAGAATGACCGGTTCGCGGACATTCGGCAGCCGAGGACCGCAGCCGTTGAGGCGGGCGATGCGCCCGACGACGAGACGTTTTCGGACGACGACGCACCGATGACCGAGGAGGATGACATGGACAGAATCGAGAACTCCGAAGTGAACGACGAGGATCGGGATTTTCATGACCTGACAGCCGGGGAGGACGATCTCGGCGACGTTCGAGCCGGACACGCAACTGACGTTGACGCCGATGGTGATCCCGAGGTCGACGCGGACGACTTCATCGACGACGCAGAGTCGGATGACTTCATCGATCAGGGGGACCTTCCGGCCGACCTTGACGTCCCCGCGGAGGCTGCACCGGTCGATGCCGATGTCACCGCGCTCGACACGGGAGAGTCGGACCCCGAACTTGAGGCAGAGCTCGAGAGCGTCGACGACGAGATCGCCGCGAAGCTGGACGAAGACGAGGAGGACCGGTGAGCCTGAAGTCATCGGCTGCGCCGCTGTCGGAGGCCTACGACGCCTCGATCTATGACTTGGATGGGGTGTGTTACCGCGGGAATCTCCCGGTGGTGGACGCTGCGGATTCGATTGTTGAGGCACGCGGTCGAGGCCAGCTCGCCGTCTACCTGACGAACAACGCCGCCCGCACACCGCACGCGATCGGCGATCACCTTCGATCCCTCGACATACCGGCGGAGGATTCGGAGGTGTACACGGCAGCGATGGCGGCCGCCGAGCTGGCGTCGGAGGAGATTCCGGCAGGCTCGAAGGTGTTCGTCATCGGCGGCGAAGGTCTCGTCGAAGCATTGACGAAGAAGGGCTTCGCGGTCGTCGATTCGGCCGACGACGAACCGGCGGCCGTCGTTCAGGGATTCCATCCGTCCGTCGGCTGGAAACTCATGTCCGAGGGAGCTCTCGCGATCAACAGGGGAGCAGTCTTCATCGCCTCGAACCTCGACGCGACCCTTCCCCAGGAGCGTGGTTTCATGCTCGGCAACGGTGCGCTCGTCAAAGCAGTGGAGCATGCCACTGGGGTCGTCCCGATCGCCACCGGAAAGCCCCTCCCCAGGGTGTTTCATCAGGCCGCGCAGAGCGTGTCCGCAACGCGCCCCCTCGCAGTCGGCGACCGGCTCAACACCGACATCCGGGGCGCAGTCGCCGCCGATGTCGACTCCCTCCACGTCCTCACGGGTGTGAATGATGAGAGGGACGTTGCTCTCGCGGTGCCCGAGGAGCGACCGACCTACCTGTCGAAGACCCTCGTCGGGCTCAATGAGGCCCACGAAGCGCCGATGGTGAGTGGTACACGGGCCGAGCTCGGCACGGAATGGGCCGAGTTCAGCGACGGTGCACTCACGGCGTCCGGTCCGCTCGCCGGGGCCTCCCTCGATCTGTATCGGTGCGTCGTCGCCGCCTGCTGGGCTGCGGCCGATGCTGGTGCAGGCCGTGACGCACTTGCCGACCAGATCGCCGATCTCGTCGTCGCCTGACGCCATGGATCCGACACCAGGGCGTGACCTCGAGGCGATCGTCGAGGGTCTCATGCCGGACGAGCCCTACGACAGTGAGGGCCTCGATTCGGCTGCGGGGCGTTTCGATCAGATCGCGCGAGAGCTCTCAGAAGCTCTGAGCAGGGCCCAGGGCTAGTGGGCAGGCTGAGGCGGATCGACGCGGAGCTCGTGAGGCGCGGACTCGCCGCGTCACGCGACGATGCCAAGCGGCTGATCGAGAGCGGGCGAGTGCGCCTTGATGGCGCCGCGGTGACGAAGCCGGCGCGGCAGGTCGATCCCGCTCAGGCGATTGTCGTCGATGACGCCGATCTTGATCACTACGCGTCTCGCGGAGCCTACAAGCTCGCCGGCGTCCTCGATCTGTTGGGCGACCGTGCCCCGCGGATCGAGGGCCGCCGCATCATCGACGCGGGGGCCAGCACGGGTGGCTTCACCGACGTGCTGCTGCGCCGAGGCGCAGCAGAGGTGCTCGCCATCGATGTCGGCTATGGCCTGCTCGCGTGGCGGCTTCGAGAGGATCCCCGCGTCACCGTCATGGAGCGCATGAACGTGCGCGAGCTCAAGCCGGAGGATGTGGCACCGGCGCCGGATATGGCCGTCGGGGATCTGTCCTTCATCTCCCTCACCCTCATTCTTCCTGCCCTGGTCGCCGCCTGCCGCCAGGATGCCGACTTCCTTCTCATGGTCAAGCCCCAGTTCGAGATCGGGAAGGACCGGCTCGGGCATGGCGGCGTTGTCCGCAATCTCGACCATCATGTTGAGACTGTCCTCAAGGTGGCGGACTGCGCGATCGGACTCGGCTTGGACGTTGCTGCCGTCGCAGCGTCGCCACTGCCGGGTCCCGCGGGCAACGTTGAGTACTTCCTGTCGATGCGCCACGACCATCCGGACCCAGTTCGTGATCTGCCGGAGGCGGTCCACAGCGCCGTCATGAACGGCCCCGCGCCCGGGCTATTCGGTAGAGTCTCTCCGAAGGAGGGACGATGACCCGCGAGATCTATCTGGTCACCCACAGGTACCGGCCGGATGCCCAGCATTCGGCAGCCATCATCGAGAA
This sequence comes from Flaviflexus salsibiostraticola, assembly GCF_003952265.1. Taxonomy (NCBI): domain Bacteria; kingdom Bacillati; phylum Actinomycetota; class Actinomycetes; order Actinomycetales; family Actinomycetaceae; genus Flaviflexus; species Flaviflexus salsibiostraticola. Next base: position 691,947 of record NZ_CP034438.1, on the reverse strand, counting down.
CGAGTTGACCCGTCACGGCTTCGAGGTCCGCAGAAGCGGCCCGCTCGGGGACGCTGAGATCGTCGTCGTCCTCGGCGGTGATGGGACAATCCTATCCGCCACCGAGCTGACCCGTGGCACCGAGGTCCCGATCGTCGGCATCAACTACGGCCATGTCGGCTTCCTCGCCGAGGTGGAACCAGAGGGTCTCGCGCGCGTGGTCGAGCAGATCACGGAGCGGGAGTGGACCCTGGACCGGCGGATGACGATGGACATCGAGGTCACCCTCTCGGATGGGAGGAAGGCGAGCACGTGGACCCTCAACGAGGCGGCCCTCGATAAGCACGGGAAGCCGATGATCGAGGTGAGCCTCGGCGTGGACGGCAGGGGCGTGTCGTCTTTCTCCTGCGACTCGGTCCTTATGTCGACTCCAACCGGGTCGACAGCCTACTCCTTCTCCGCGGGCGGTCCCGTTGTGTGGCCGGACGTCGAGGCCATGCTTCTCGTCCCCATCGCGGCGCATGCGCTCTTCACACGGCCACTTGTCGTCGGCCCGGGCTCGGAGCTCGAGATCGCCCTTCATACGAACGGTGCGGTCCTCGTCTGCGACGGCCGGCGCGACCTGCCCGTCGACGCCGGCAGTCTCATCACGGCTCGGAAGTCGGACTACCCGGTCTATCTCGCACGCCTCAATGAGACCCCGTTCTCCGGACGTCTCGTCAAGAAATTCGCTCTGCCTGTCCGGGGTTGGCGTGATCGGGGCCGGCAGTGATCGACGAGGTCCGCATTGAGAACCTCGGCGTGATCGACACGGCCGCCATCTCCTTCGCCCCCGGGCTCACCGCCATCACAGGCGAGACCGGCGCCGGCAAGACCATGCTGCTGACATCGCTCGGGCTGCTCCTCGGAGCGCCGGCTGACTCGTCCAAAGTCCGCCGCGGCACCGACCGAATCCTTGTCGAAGGCATCTTCGACGTCCCGAGTGACAGCGACGTCGCTGCGGAGGCCGCTGATGCCGGAGCCGATCTCGACGCCGAAGAAGGCCGAACTGAGGTCCCCGTCGCCCGCCAGGTCCCAGCCGAGGGCCGTTCCCGCTGCTACCTCGGAGGTCGCAGCGTCCCGCGATCTGTACTCGACAGCATCGGAAGCCGCCTCGTCACCATCCATGGTCAGTCGGAGCAGATGCGGCTGCGCAGCGCGTCCGCGCAGCTGCAGGCCCTCGACAGTGCTGGCGGGGCAGAGACAGAGTCCGCACTCACGTCGTATTCCGAAGCCTGGCAGGGCCACCGCCGGGCCCTCGCAGAGCTGGAGCAGTTCCGAGCTGACGAGCGCGACATTGCATCCAGACGTCTCGCACTGACCGCGCTCGTCGAGGCCGTCGATGAGGTCGAGCCAGTCATGGGCGAGGAGGAGGACCTCAAGCATCGGATCGAACGCCTCGACTCGATCGAGGAGACGCGCAGTGGTCTCGCCAGGGCGCTCTCAGCCCTGTCGGGGGATGGAGAGATGATGCTCGGCGCGGCTGACCTGCTCGGTCAGACCGCACAGGCACTGGCCACCCTCAAGGAGCCGGGTGCCGCCGAATCCGGTGCGCGGGCGGCCGCGGCCGAGGTCGAGGCACGTGACCTCATCGCCAATGTCGGGGCCATGCTGAGCGGGCTCGAGACGGACGAAGACCTCAATGAGCTCCACGCCCGGCGCGCGAAGCTGCGATCGCTGTCGAAGAAGCTCGGCATGGGCATCGACGAGGCGATTGGCGAAGCCGACCGTGCTCGCGCCATGCTCGCCGTCTTCGACGATCCCGAACTCCGAGCCGCAGAACTCGAGGCGGCGGTCGCGACGACACTGGCGGACCTGCGCAGCCGCGGGAAACTGCTTCACGAGGTTCGGTCAGCCGCCGCTGAGACGCTTGCGCAGGAGGTCAATGGCGAGCTGGCCCAGCTTGCGCTTGGCCGCGCCGAGATCTCGATCGACGTCGAATCTGTCGAACCGAGGGCGGATGGGATGGACAGAGTGACATTCATGTTCAGACCCGACCCGCACGCCGCGTCAGTCCCACTGTCGACGTCGGCATCGGGCGGTGAGCTTTCGCGCATCATGCTCGCCATCGAGCTCGTCCTGTCCAGGTCCGCACCGAACGTCCCGCCGACGTTCGTCTTCGACGAGATCGATGCCGGGGTGGGCGGTGAGGCGGCCAAGGCGATCGGTGCCCGACTGGCGGCCCTGGCCGAGCATGCTCAGGTGATTGTCGTCACCCACCTCGCCCAGGTCGCGTCGTGGGCGGACCGGCAGATCGTCGTCGCTCGCGGTGAGAGAGCAACGGAAGTGCGTGCCGTTGCCGATTCCGAGCGCGTCACTGAGCTCGCGAGGATGCTCTCCGGCTCGGCGGACCTCGACTCGGCACGTCGACATGCCGCAGATCTTCTTTCTGAGTCGACCGTGGGACGATAGAGACGTGACCTGGAAGTTCCGACGCCGACCCGCACCCGCCGAGCCCGACACCCTCGGCGGTCACGTGCGCGTCGATTCGCGCACCAAGAATCTGACGAAGCGGCTATCAGCCGGTGACGTCGCTGTCATCGACCACGAAGATATCGACCGTGTCTCCGCCGAGGCCCTTGTTGCCTGCCAGCCCGCCGCTGTCCTCAACGCGGCGAAGTCGACATCCGGACGTTACCCGAACATGGGGCCCGGAATCCTCCTCGACGCCGGCATCCCCCTCATCGATGATCTGGGCTCGCAGATCATGGACCTGCACGAAGGTGATGTGGTCCGCGTCGATGAGTCCGGCGCCGTCCACCGGGGGAACGATCTCATCGCCGAGGGCGAATGGCAGACCGACGAGCTGAACTCGGCGAAGATGGAGGAGGCCCGGTCGGGCATCTCCGTCCAGCTCTCCGCCTTCGCCCACAACACGATGTCCTATCTCGAGCGGGAGCAGGACCTCATCCTCAACTCGGTCGGCATCCCCTCGGTCCGGACCGACTTCGACGACCGTCAGGTCCTCATTGTCGTCCGCGGCTACCACTACAAGGACGATCTCCAGTCGCTGCGCTCCTACATTCGTGACTATCGCCCGGTTCTCGTCGGCGTCGACGGCGGTGCGGACGCGATCCTCGAGCTCGGGATGCGCCCGGACGTCATCGTCGGCGACATGGATTCCGTCTCGGACGAGGCGCTCAATTCGGGCGCCGAAGTCATCGTCCACGCCTATCGCGACGGCAGCGCTCCGGGGGTGAAGAGGGTCGAGGAGCTCGGCGTGCCCTACATCGTGTTCCCGATGACGGGCACCAGCGAGGACGCCGCCATGATCCTTGCAGATTCGAAGGGCGCCAAACTCATCGTCGCCGTCGGCACCCACTCGTCCCTCATCGAATTCCTCGACAAGGGCCGCGAGGGAATGGCCTCGACATTCCTCACCCGGCTCAAGGTCGGCGGTCGCCTCATCGACGCCAAGGGCGCCTCCCAGCTCTACCAGTCCCGCATCTCATCCTGGCAGCTCGTCGCTCTCGTCCTCGCCGGCGTGCTCGCCATGGCTGCCGCGCTCACAACGACCGAAGTCGGACAGACAGCGCTGGGACTCGCACAGGCCTGGTTCCTCGACATCGGGAACTGGTTCACGAACCTGTTCCGCTGAGTGAAAGCACATCATGGTTGATTTCCGTTACCACCTCGTCTCCCTCATCGCCGTCTTCATGGCGCTTGCGATTGGGATCGTCCTCGGCGCCGGGCCGCTGCAGAACTCGATCGGCTCCGCACTCAACGATCAGGTCGAGTCGCTTCGCCAGTCGAGGGACGATGCCCGCATTGTCGCCGATGAGGCGGAGAGTCGGTCCGCCGCCTACCGGGAGGGCCTCGAATCGCTGGCCCCCGAGATGATCGCGGGCACCCTTGAGGGCCAGGCGATCGTCATCGTCACCCTGCCGGGGGCAGAGGATGCGGTGCGGGAGTCGCATAGTGAGAACCTCACAGCGGCGGGCGCGACCGTCACCGGAACGATCGTCCTCACCGAGAACCTCTTCTCCGCCGAACGCGCCTCCTATCGCAATGCGCTCGCAGGCCAGCTCGGAAGCTACGTCGAACCGGCCGACAGCCCCCTCGGTACACTTGCCCGCGGACTCGACTACATCGTGACGAGCGACGCGGGGGACACGGCCGCGGCCACGCTCGCCGAGCTGTACCGGTCAGAGGACAATGCCCTCATCGAGGTCAAGGACACACTGACGGGGCCCGCGACCGCCATGCTCGTCATTGGCCCCGCGGAGGAGGAGATCCCCGACGAGTCGGAGGCGATCGACGATACGGCGCGCCTCAACACGATCGAGGTGCTCGGCTCCCTGCGCACTCCCATGGTCTTCACAGCCGACGGAGGCGAGGGAACGCTGCTCGAGGCTGTACGGACGGATGGTCCCTCGATGTCGACGGTCGACACACCTGACGACACGACGTCGCTCATCAACATCCCACTCGCCCTCACCCAAGAACTGACCGGCAGCACTATCAGCTGGGGGATCCGCCCCGCCGCCGACAGAGTTCTGGGCACGCCCGCCCCGCTCACCGTCGCGGTTCCGACCGATGGTGAGGACACGCCCGACGTTCCGACAGACGGCGGTGCTGAGGGCACCGAGGCCGACCAGACGGCAGCCCCGTGACAGCTCTGGCAGGTGCTGCCGGCCTGCTCGTTACGCGCCTTCCCCTTCCGCGGTGTGGCCGATGGGAGCGAACGAACCACAGGGGCGAGACTGTCAGCCTGACCGGGGGCCTGGCGGCGGCCGCGGGCGCGCTCGTTGGCGCTGCCTTCGCGCCGGCTCCCATTCGCGGCGCCGCGCTGGTTGCGGGGTGTGCGGGGGCGGCCGCCGGCTTCATCGACGACCACGGTGAATCCCGCCTGCCCACCGCGAAGGGCCTTCAGGGGCACCTCGGTCTGCTCGCGCGCGGGAGGGTCTCGACCGGTGTCCTCAAGATCGCGATCATCGGTGCAGGCGCAGGGGTGTCCTCTGTACTTCTCACGCGGGACCCCGTCGACGTCGCGGTGCGGGCGGTCGGTATTGCCGCCACCGCCAATCTCATCAACCTGCTCGATCTGCGGCCCGGCCGAGCCCACAAGGCGACCGCCTTCGGCTCCGCCCTTCTCGCCTCCGGATCGAGCGAGCTCGCCGCCGCGCTTCTCGGAGCAGTCGCCGGCACGGTGCGCGACGACCTCGCTCGGCGGACCATGCTGGGGGATCTCGGTGCGAATGCGCTCGGCGCCGTTCTCGGCGCCGCGCTCGCATCGCATCCCTCCCGCCTCGTCCGCACGGCCGGAGCCGGCGCCGCGGTTGGGCTCGTGCTCGCCTCCGAGCGTGTCTCCTTCTCCCGGATCATCGACCGCACCCCTGCCCTGGCGGCCATCGACAACTGGGGCCGGTAGATGTCGACGAGATCGCTCATGGCGTCGGCTGCGGGAGCAGCCGGCGTCATCGCCATTCTCACCCTGCTCTCCCGCATCGTCGGGTTCGGCCGCACGGTCGCAGAGTCCTGGGTGCTCGGAGCGACGCCGCTGGCCGATGCGTATTCGACCGCCAATAATGTTCCGAATGTCCTGTTCGAAGTGGCGGCAGGGGGTGCCCTGGCCGGTGTCGTCGTTCCGCTCCTGTCTCGCTGCATCGCCCGCGGCGACAGGGAGGAGGCAGATCGGACGGCGAGTGCGCTGCTCACGTGGGTGCTCGCGACCGGCGTTCCCATTGCCGCCCTCGTCGCCCTCCTGGCTGAGCCGATCGCGGCGGCGCTGCTGGCGAGCCGGGACGAGACGGTCATCGAGACAGCGGCTGTGCTGCTGCGGATCTTTGCCGCCCAAGTGCCGCTCTATGGCATGTCCGTCGTCTTCAGCGGGATCCTCCAGGCGCATCACCGCTTCGTCCTTCCTGCCCTGGCGCCGATGCTGTCCTCTGTTGTCGTCATCGGCGCCTTCGCCCTCTTCTGGGTGAGCGGCGGCGCCGGTGAGGCTGATCCGGCTGAGGTGCCGACAGCGGCGCTCATGTGGCTCGGCTGGGGCACGACGGCGGGAGTGATCGCGTTCTCCCTTCCACAGCTGATCCCCGTCCTTCGTGTGGTCACGCTTCGGCCCACATTCCGATTCCCGGACGGGGTTGGACGGCGTGCGCTGTCCATGGCATCGGCTGGATTCGGTGGCCTTGTCGCCCAGCAGGCCGCGATCGTCCTCGTTATGGTCGTGGCGAACAATGTGGGCGGCGAGGGCACGTATCCGATCTTCAGATACGCGCTGGCGCTCTACTTCCTTCCCTACGCGATCCTCGCCGTCCCCATCGCCACGGCCCTCTTCCCACGGATCTCGAAGCGTGCCGCCGTCCCGGGGCGCGTGGGACTGCCGGGTATCGTCGGCGGCTCGCTCCGTCTCATCGTCACCGTCTCCGCGATCGGTGCGTGTGCCCTCATCGCCGTCGCGCCCGCGGCGCAGGCACTGTTCACCGTCGTGTATGACATGCCGGAGCTCGATGAGGTCGTCTCCATCCTCGCCCTCGGCATTGTGGGCTTCTCCCTGCTCTACCACACCTCTCGTGTGCTCTACGCGGTGGACTGCCCGGGATGGGCGCTGCGGGTGAGCTTCGTCGGCTGGGGCACAGTCGGTCTCGGCGTGCTCGTGGCGGTGCCCTTGGCGGGCGGCCGGGAGGCGACCCTCTACGTCATCGCCACCGCGGTGGCGGGCGGTATGAGCGTGGCAGGAATCGCGGGCATCGCAGCCGTTCGAACGCACGTGGGACCCCAGGTCACGGAGGGACTCGTGAGGACACTCGCCATCGTCACCGTGACTGCGTCGGTGTCGGCGTTTTTTGGGCGTCTGGCCTGCGATTTTGTCTTAGGCTTGGGTGAGGGCATTCTCCCGGCGATCGGGGGAGGGGCTGTGGGGGCAGTCGTGGCGGCCGCCGTGCCCGCAGCCGTGGCCTATCGTGCCGACCCGTCAACGTGGCGGGTCAGTGCGTGGTCCACTCATGACTAAGGATCAGCCGTGAACATCGTCCAGATCGTGCTGTCGGGTGACGGCGCCATGGCGAACCATGTGTCGCGGTTCGCGGCCCACCTTCGACTGGCGGGGCACGATGTCCTCGTCGCCGCCGATTCCGCCGTCATCGAGAACCACGATCTCGGCGAGACGATCGAGATCCCGCCTCGGCGGTCCGGCACACAGCTCCGCCTGCTCAAGCGCCTCGTGCGCAACTCCGATGTCGTCCACGCGCACGGCCGGAGCGGAGGTCTCTTGGCGGCCACGCTGCTCACCGAGCGCCACCGCCCGGCCTTCGTCGTCACCTGGCACGCGCGACCGGAGTTGGGCGGACTGCGGACTCAACCGGCCGAATCCTTCGGCGTGCGGATCGCCGATGCGGTGACAGCAACATCGACGGACCTCATCGACCTCGTGAAGAAGGCCGGTGCGAAGCAGACCTGGCTGTCACACGTGCCGAGCCCACGGATCCCCGAGCTGCTCCGGACCGAGCGACCATCGCCGACCGAACGTGTGGGCCTGCGGGAGGAGCTGTTCGCGACGCTGCCGCAGGCGGCGAGTCCCGGGCAGGATATCGACCCGACGAGGCCGATGGTGCTGACCGTCTCGTCTCTCATCCCACGCAAGAACGTCCTCGCGACACTCGAGGCCGCCACGGCCATGCGCGATGAGATCACGTGGGTCCTCGTTGGACGCGGCGACATGTCGATCGACGATCAGCTTCGTCTCGGCGCAATCTCATCGAGGGCGCCCCTCGTCCTCGCCGGCGAGCGCGAAGATGTCGATCGCTGGCTCGCTGCGGCCGACGTGTTCGCGCTGCCGTCCGTATGGGAGGCGCGGCCGCTCGCGGTCCAGGAGGCCATGGCCGCGTCGGTGCCCGTCGTCGCGACCCGCACCGGCGGGATCCCCGAGCTGCTCGACGGCGCCGGGGCACTGTTCGGGCTGGACGACGTGGCGGGAATGGTCGGCGCGGTCCGACGCATCCTCGCTGAACCCGACTACGCGCAGAGCCTCACCGACGCCGCTCGCGGCCGCATCGCCGAACAGCTTCAGTACCCTGAGATCGCCCAGCTCTGGACTCGCCGGTATGAGCTGCTGACGGCCAACCGGCAGCGGGCCGGCCTCCAGTCCACGCCATCACCCGCCTGAGCCGCTGTCTGCGGCCTGACGGTAGAGTTCGGTGAGGCCAGAACGGGCCGGATGATCGAGGAGGCACCATGATCGACCGCAAGCATGCCGGACACACGCTGCACCACAGTGAGACGATCTACGAGGGCAGAGTGTTCTCCTTCGTCTCAGACGACATCACCCTCGACGGGCAGGAGTCGTCGATCAGGCGCGAGTACATCGCCCATCCCGGTGCCGTCGCGATCGTCCCGGTCCGCATGCGGGAGACCCCGGAAGTCCTCCTTGTCTCCCAGTACCGCCACCCGGTCGGTGCCGTCCTCTGGGAGATCCCGGCTGGCCTGCTCGACAAGGGCGGCGAGGACCCCCTCGAGGCGGCGAAGCGGGAGCTCGCCGAGGAGGCAGGGCTCGATGCCGACACGTGGCACGTGCTCGTCGATCTCTTCTCATCGCCCGGCTGCCTTTCGGAGAGCCTGCGGGTCTACCTCGCCCGCGACGTGCGCCACTCGGATCTCGTGTATGAGCGGACGGAGGAGGAGGCCGACATGGAGCACGCATGGATCCCGCTCGATGAGGCGGTGCGCCTCGTCCACGAGGGCTCGATCCACAACGCGACGACGATCACCGGCCTCCTATCCGCCGCATCGGCACTTGCCGGCCGGGGCGAGCTGCGCAGCCCGGACGCCGCCTGGCTGAGATGAGCGTGTGGGCGCCGAGGGCGCCCCTCACTCGCCGAGGGACTTCTCGCAGGACGCCGTGAGATCACCCGACGGGGACGCCGTCAGCCTGACGTCGGCCTGCGCCCGCGCGTCCCACTGCGTCAGGAGACGCTGCTCCTGACGCGCCCACTCATCCCAGTGCTCCGACCAGTCGTAGGGATCGCGAGCGGAGACCCGACTCGCTCGCAGCTCCTCGTCGGCGTCGATCCAGATCGACAGGTGCGAGGGGATCTGGCCCGCCCCGCACCCGACGACGATGATGACGGGCCGGGGATGGAGGACGATCGGCGGCTCCTCGGATTCCGTCCACCAGTTCCATGTTCGTGTCGTCGCCGAGCCCTCCTGAAGGTCGGCGACAACCCGGCGGACGCGATCGACCGCGCCCGTGAGGTCGGACCATCCGTGGGCCCACAGCTCCACTTCGAGGAGGAGACTGTGCAGGCCGCCTGCCGCGAGCTCTCGGACGAGGGCCTCACCGAGGAACGTCTTACCGGCGCCCGAGAGCCCGTCGATCGTCACGATCGCAGGCCGGGGGGCGAGGTCCGCGATGCGGTTGGCGAGTGTCCTCTTCACGCGTATAGCCTAGCCTTGTCCAAACAGAAGGAGTGAACATGGGTGTTGCGCTGCGGGTCATCCCCTGCCTCGACGTCTCGGGCGGGCGCGTGGTCAAGGGAGTCCATTTCGAGAATCTCGCCGACGCGGGCGATCCCGTCGAGCTCGCCAGCCGCTACGGCGCCGAAGGCGCCGATGAGCTCACGTTCCTCGACGTGTCCGCGTCCGTTGAGGATCGCGGCACGATGATCGACGTCGTGACGCGGACCGCTGAGCAGGTCTTCATCCCCCTCACCGTCGGCGGTGGGGTCCGCAGCGTCGAGGACGTCGCGCGTCTCCTCGGTGCCGGCGCCGACAAGATCTCCGTCAACACCGCGGCGCTCAGCCGCCCCGAACTCCTCACGGAGATCGCCTCAGAATTCGGCAGCCAGGTCCTCGTCCTGTCGGTTGATGCACGCAGGTCGGCCGAGCCGCACGCAGCCTCGGGCTATGAAGTCACGACCCATGGCGGACGCCGCTCCGCGGGCGTCGATGCACTGGCCTGGATCAGGGAGGGCGTCGAGCGGGGAGTGGGAGAGATCCTTCTCAACTCAATGGATCACGATGGCACGACGAAGGGCTTCGACCTCGAGATGACAGCGGCCGCGCGGGAGATCTGCAGCGTCCCCCTCATCGCCTCCGGCGGAGCCGGGACCGTCGAGGATTTCATCAACGTCGCACGCGTCGGCGTCGACGCCGTCCTGGCCGCATCCGTCTTCCACTTCGGAACACTGACGATCGGGCAGGTCAAAGACGGCCTTCGGGAAGCGGGGATCACAGTCCGATGAAGTTCAACGAGCAGGGCCTCATCCCCGCCGTCATCCAGGACCAGGACGGGGGCAGAGTCCTCATGATGGGGTGGATGGACAGCGAGGCGCTCCACCGCACACAGACCACCGGACGCGTCTGGTTCTGGTCCCGCTCCCGCCAGGAGTACTGGCGCAAGGGCGACACGTCCGGACACCGTCAGTACGTGCGCGGCATCGAGGTGGACTGCGATGAGGACACTCTTCTCATCCAGGTCGAGCAGGTCGGTGCGGCCTGCCACACCGGCACCCGCTCGTGCTTCGATGGACGCCAACTCGAGGTGGTGACCGATGGCGACTGATGCGGCACGCGCCGGAATCGATCCCGAGGCCGCGGCGTGGGGCGACATCTTCCCCACCCGCGACCAGTTCCTCACGCTCGCGCAGACCAGACGTGTCGTCCCTGTCGCGGCCAAGCTTCTCATCGACGACACGTCTCCCACGAGCATCTACCGACGCCTCGCGGCGGGCAGACCCGGATCGTTCATCCTCGAATCCGCCGAGCAGAACTACTGGTCGAACTGGTCCTTCGTCGGCGTCTCCTCCTCCGCCACACTCACCGCTCGCGGGGGCACGGCGACGTGGACGGGCGAGGTGCCCGCAGGCCTCCAGCGAGAGGGCTCGGCGACCGAGCTCCTCCGGAGCGCGCTCGACACCCTCGCCTCCGAACCTCTCCCCGGCATGCCGCCGCTGACCGGCGGACTCGTCGGAGTCCTCGGCTGGGATCTCCTGTACGACTGGGAGCCCACCCTCGGCAGGTCGGCCCCCGCCGAACACTCCACCCCCGACGTCGCCATGTGTCTGACAGAAGAGCTCGTCGCGATCGACCATCGTCGCGGCGTCGTCTGGCTCATTGCCAACGCTGTCAACCGAAACGGTCTCCCCGAGGGGGCTGAGGCGGCCTACGACCGGGCCCGCGCCAAGGTCCAGGAGATGATTGAGGCAATCTGCGCCCCGCAGCCCGCCCTCGCGCTCGCGATGAGCGGCGAGCCCAGCTCGACGCCCCGCATGCGAGTGACGTCCGAGCAGTTCCAGGACGCTGTGCGCACCGCCCAGCGGCACATCAGCGACGGCGATGTCTTCCAGGTCGTCCTCTCCCAGCGCGCCGACATCGATTTCGACGGAGATCCGATCGACGTCTATCTCGTCCTGCGATCCATCAACCCCTCGCCCTACATGTACTGCTTCAACCTGCAGGATGGGGAGGGCAGCTTCCATGTGGTCGGCTCCAGCCCGGAGACCCTCGTCGCCGTGCGCGATGGCACGGTGACAACCTTCCCGATCGCCGGATCGCGGCCCAGGGGAGCGACACCCGCCGAGGATCGCGAGCTCGCCGAGGAGCTGCTCAAGGATCCGAAGGAGATCTCCGAGCATGTCATGCTCGTCGACCTCGCCCGCAACGATCTCGCGAAGGTCTCCAAGCCCGGCACGGTCGAGGTCGGCGCCTTCATGGACATCGCCCGCTTCTCCCACATCATGCACATCACCTCGACGGTGACGGGCGAGCTGCGCGATAGTGTGAGCGCGGTCGAGGCACTCGCGGCCGCCTTCCCGGCGGGTACGCTGTCCGGCGCGCCGAAGGCGCGGGCGATCGAGATCATCGATGAGCTCGAGCCCACCCGCCGCGGCATCTACGGAGGCGTGGCCGGCTACTTCGACTTCGCGGGCAATGCCGACCTCGCGATCGCGATCCGCACCGCGATCATCGAGGGCGGCACGGCGTCCGTCCAGTCGGGCGCGGGTATCGTCGCCGACTCTGTCCCTGAGACAGAGGACATCGAGACGCGGAACAAGGCCGCGGCGGCGATTCGTGCAGTGCAGATTGCGCAGTCGCTCGTCTCACCGGGGGAGTCGGAAGGGGACATCTCCGGCGAACCGCGTTAAGCTGTCCCCAGGAAAACGACGAAGGAGCACCATTGTCTACCCCCGAACTCGAAAAGTACCGCCTCCCCGAGGCGAGGCCCTTTGACAACCATGGCCGTACTGTTGCTGGGTGGACATGGGCGATCGGCATCTGCGTCGCCGCCTTCGTCATCGGCCTCGGCCTCGTCTTCTCCGCGATCGTCGCGTGGATCGGCGTGGGCCTCATCGCCGTCGTCACGGCCGTCAGCCTCGGTCTCAAGGCCGCGGGCAGAGGGCAGCCGAACAGACTCACACATACCGCCAAGGGCGGAGCCTGGTACCACGAGTGAACCGAGGCACTGACGGGGCGCCTCGGCGCCCCCTTTTTTAAGTGAAAGGCAGTCATGACAGTACTTGACGACATCATCGTCGGCGTGCGCGAAGATCTCGCTGAGCGCGAGGCGGCCGTGCCGCTCGAGCAGATGATGGAGCATGCGAAGATGCAGGCACCCGCTCTCGACGCTCTCGCCGCACTCGTCGGCCCGGGCATCTCCATCATCTCGGAGGTCAAGCGATCGAGCCCCTCGAAGGGGGCGCTCGCCGAGATCCCCGAACCGGGTGCCCTTGCGATCGAGTACCAGGCGGGCGGTGCGGCCGCGATCTCGGTCCTCACCGAGAAGCGACGGTTCGGCGGGTCGCTCGCCGACCTTGACCGTGTACGGGAGAAGGTGGCTGTTCCGGTCCTCCGGAAGGACTTCGTCGTCACCGAGTACCAGATCTACGAGGCACGTGCCCACGGCGCCGACCTCGTTCTGCTCATCGTCGCCGCCCTGACCGATGCCGAGCTCGCGAGACTGCTCGCCGTCACCCACTCGCTGGGGATGAGGGCGCTCGTCGAGGTGCATGACGAGGAGGAGACGAGGCGCGCCGTCGCGTCCGGTGCGCAGATCATCGGCATCAACGCGCGCAATCTCAAGACTCTCGATGTCGACATGTCGGTCTTCGAGCGTCTCGTCGGCCTCATTCCCGATCCCGTCGTCAAGGTGGCGGAGTCCGGTGTGGCGGGACCCGAGGACGTGCTCGCCTACTGGCGGGCCGGGGCCGACGCCGTGCTCACGGGAGAGGCCCTCGTCAAGTCCGGGAAGCCGCGGGAGGCGGTTGCGCAGATGATCAAGATTGTGAGTGAAGCATGAACCTGACCGGCCCCTACTTCGGAGAGTTTGGTGGACGCTACATCCCCGAGGCTCTCATTGCGGCGCTCGACGACCTCAGCGATGGCTGGGAGAAGCTCAAGATCGATCCCGCGTTCAAGGAAGAGCTGGCCGAGCTCAACCGGACCTACACCGGCAGGCCGTCGATCATCACGGAGGTGCCGCGCTTCTCGCAGCACTGCGGCGGCGCGCGCGTCATCCTCAAGCGCGAGGATCTCAACCACACCGGCTCCCACAAGATCAACAACGTTCTCGGTCAGGCTCTGCTGACACGCAGCCTCGGAAAGACCCGAGTCATCGCGGAGACGGGCGCGGGACAGCACGGTGTCGCCACCGCAACCGCCGCGGCGCTTCTCGGGCTTGAGTGCACGATCTACATGGGTGCGGCGGATATCCGCCGGCAGGCGCTCAATGTGGCGCGGATGAGGCTGCTGGGCGCGGAGGTCGTCTCCGTCAACCAGGGCTCGAACACTCTCAAGGACGCGATCAACGAGGCGTTCCGCGAATGGGTCGCCACCGTCGATACGACGAACTACATCTTCGGCACCGCGGCGGGTCCCCACCCCTTCCCGGCCCTCGTCCGCGACCTTCAGAGGATCATCGGCGACGAGGCCCGCGAACAGGTCCTCGCCCTGACGGGCAGTCTGCCCGACTGGGTTCTCGCCTGCGTTGGTGGAGGCTCCAATGCCATCGGCATGTTCACCGCGTTCCTCGACGATGAGGATGTCAGGCTCGTCGGCCTCGAGGCTGGGGGCGAGGGCATCGAATCGGGCAGGCACGCCGCCCCGATCAGCGTCGGCGATGTCGGCATCCTGCATGGTGCGAAGACCTATCTCCTGCAGGACGAGGACGGTCAGACACTCGAATCCCATTCGATCTCCGCAGGTCTTGATTACCCGGGGGTTGGCCCCGAGCATGCTCACCTGTCCGCCATCGGCCGGGTCGAGTACCGCCCGGTGACGGATGCGGAGGCCATGGAGGCTTTTGCACTTCTGTCCCGAACAGAGGGCATCATCCCCGCCATCGAGTCGGCCCACGCGCTTGCCGGCGCCATGAAGATCGGCACTGCGAACCCGGACGCGACGATCCTCGTCAACCTGTCCGGACGGGGCGATAAGGATGTCGAAACGGCCGCCGCCTGGTTCGGGCTGGACGGCTCTGCAACGCGAGAGGTGTTCTGATGGGTGCTGCTGAGAAGATCGACGCCGCCAAGGCCAAGGGTGGGGCCGCGTTCATCGCCTATCTCCCCGCCGGCTACCCGGACGTGCAGGCGAGCGCGGACGCCGCGATCGCCGTCGTCGAATCCGGGGCCGACATCATCGAGCTCGGCTTCCCATACTCCGACCCGGGCATGGACGGATCGCTCATCCAGGCCGCGACCCACGAGGCCCTGTCGAAGGGCTTCAAGATGAAGGACCTCTTCGGCATCGTCGAACAGGTCGCGGCGACGGGTGCGGCCGTCGAGGTCATGACCTACATCAACCCGATCTTCCGCTACGGCTTCGACGCCTTCGCCCGCGACTTCAAGAATGCCGGTGGAGCTGGGCTCATCACCCCGGACCTCATCCCCGACGAGGCGGACCCGTGGATCGAGGCGGCCGACAGGTACGACCTCGACAAGATCTTCCTCGTCGCCCCGTCATCCCGACCCGAGCGGCTCAAGCTCGTCGCCGACAGCTGCCGTGGATTCGTCTACGCCGCGTCGACGATGGGTGTGACCGGAGCGCGCAGCTCCGTCGACAATCGTGCGCGCGAACTGGTCGCCGACACTCGTGCGCACGGCGCTGAGCGCGTCTGCGTCGGGCTCGGCGTCTCGACGGGGGAGCAGGCCGCGGAGATCGCCGAGTACGCGGATGGCGTCATCGTCGGCTCCGCCCTCATCGAGGCCCTGCGGGATGACCCGTCGCTGGCCAGGCTGCGCGCCTTGGCGTCGGACATCGCCGCCGGCGCTCACGGGGAGGGGTGACCCATGCTGGCGATGTCGATACCGTCTCCGGATCAGGGCGTGTGGATGATCGGTCCGCTGCCTCTCCGCGCCTACGCAATCGCGATCATCATCGGGATCCTCGTCGCCTGGTGGCTCCTCGAGCGCCGCTACCGCGCCAAGGGCGGTCCCGAGGATGTCTCGCTCGACATCGCCGTGTGGATGATCATCTTCGGCATTGTCGGTGCTCGCATCTACCACGTCATCACGACCCCGGGACCCTATTTCGGGGAGAACGGCGACCTGACGAAGATCATTCGGGTGTGGGAGGGCGGCCTCGGCATCTGGGGCGCCATCTCGCTCGGCGCCGTCGGCGCCTGGATCGGCCTGCGCCGGCGGGGCCTGCGCCTGGCGCCGTTCGCCGATGCCCTCGCACCCGGTCTTCTCATCGCCCAGGCGATCGGCAGGCTCGGCAACTACTTCAACCAGGAGCTGTACGGCCGACCCACGGACTTGCCGTGGGCGCTTGAGATCGACCCGGAGAACATTGTCGGCGGATATCCGCCGGGCACAACCTTCCATCCCACGTTCCTCTACGAAGCGCTGTGGTGCCTGGCCGGCGCGGTCCTCCTCGTCGCCCTCGAGCGCAGGTTCAGGCTGCGCGGGGGTCAGGCATTCTGGCTCTACGTCATGATCTATACAGCCGGTCGGCTATGGGTTGAGAACCTGCGCATCGACGAGGCGCAGATCGTCCTCGGACTGCGGCTCAACGTGTGGACGGCGGTCATCATGTTCGTCATCGCCACCGCGCTCTTCCTCTGGCGCACGAGCGTTGTTCGCCGCGAGGATTATTCGGATGACATCTACATCGACGGCGAGACGCCGTCGCAGCCGGAGAGGGTGAACCAGCGGTCGGAGACGACCGAGGGGAGCGCCGAAGAGGCCGGCGGATCGCCGACGGCTGACTGATCTCCGAAACCTCATCGCTTCACCCCGCGCACGAACGTGCGCGGGGTGCTCTCCATCCTGGACGGACGATCGTGCGCCGGAGGCGACGACGCTGGTCACCGGGCGTGTGTCGCGATTAATCACCTCCGCACAGCAATGAACGATGGTTCTTCGGTAATGTGGACCCCATGCGAAGAGCCAAAATTGTCTGCACTATAGGTCCTGCTACGTCCAGCCGGGAAAAAACCCGCGAGCTGGTCGATGCTGGCATGAACGTCGCCCGCATCAACGCCTCCCACGGCACCCATGAAGATCATGAACTGACCTACGTGAACGTCCGCGCCGCCGCGGAGGAGACAGGCAAGGCAGTCGCTGTGCTCGTCGACCTCCAGGGCCCCAAGATTCGTCTCGGCAACTTCGCCGACGGCTCGGTCGTCCTGCGCAAGGGCGACATCTTCACCATCACGACCGAGGACATCCTCGGCGATAAGGAAATGGTGTCGACCACGTTCAAGGGTCTCCCCGGTGACTGCAAGCCGGGCGACGACATTCTCATCGATGATGGCAAGATCCTTGTCACCGTCAAGGAGGTGAACGGCCCCCGCGTCGTCACCGAGGTCGTCGTCGGCGGCCCCGTCTCCAACCACAAGGGCGTCAACCTTCCCGGTGTCGCCGTCTCTGTCCCCGCCCTGTCCGAGAAGGACAAGATCGACCTCGAGTGGGCCCTCAACCTCGGCGCGGATCTCATCGCGCTCTCCTTCGTCCGCTCCGCCGACGACATCAACGACGTCTACGAGGTCATGGACCGGGTCGGCCGCAAGGTCCCCGTCATCGCCAAGATCGAGAAGCCGCAGGCTGTCGAGAACCTCGAGGAGATCGTCAACGTCTTCGACGGCATCATGGTCGCCCGCGGCGACCTCGGCGTTGAGCTGCCGCTCGAGCAGGTCCCGACCGTCCAGAAGGCCGCGATCGACCTCGCCCGCCGCAAGTCCAAGCCGGTCATCGTCGCCACCCAGGTGCTCGAGTCGATGATCACGAACCCGCGTCCTACCCGCGCCGAGACCTCTGACTGCGCGAACGCCATCCTTGATGGCGCGGATGCCGTCATGCTCTCGGGCGAGACCTCGGTCGGCCAGTACCCGATCGAGTGCGTCGAGGTCATGGACAGCATCATCACCTACACCGAGCAGCACGGCCTCGACAAGATCGCGCCGCTGCACGGTCTGCGCGGCAGCCGCAACGGCGTCATCACCCGCGCCGCTCTCGACATCGCCGAGGCGCTTGACTGCCGCTTCGCGGTGACGTTCACGACGTCGGGCCTGACCGCGCGCAGGATCTCTCGACTCCGCTCGCCGATCCCCAACCTCGTCTTCACCCCGTTCGAGTCGACCCGGAACGCCCTCGCGCTGTCCTGGGGCGTCGAGGCGGTCATCGTCCCCGAGGTCGAGCACACCGACGACATGGTCAACCAGGTCGACTACATCCTCCGCCAGCGGAACATGGCCGAGATCGACGAGCGCGTTGTCATCGTCTCCGGCATGCCCCCCGGCACCGTCGGCTCGACGAACACGATCCGCGTCCACAAGATCGGGGAGACGATCCCGGACCGTCCCCTCGTCATCGAAGAGGAGTAGCACCCTCTCGGCCCGCCTGCGGGCCCCCGCTCCGGTGGTGGAATCGGTAGACACACCGCACTCAAAATGCGGCGCCGAGAGGCATGCGGGTTCGAGTCCCGCCCGGAGTACAGCACGGCCCCGGATCGCAGCTCACACTGCGATCCGGGGCTCTGTCGCTCCGCGTTCGGCACGCAGTCCGACGATGGTTAGCGATGTCACAGCGCTGGTGAACCGGCATTTCTTGGCACAATGTCGGGAAAATTCCGAACAGAGCATAGGAACTTCCATGGAAGTCTGTGCAACACCGCCCAAGGATATGAGGAATGGCGGCGTCGGCGGCTAATCTGGAGGAGATAATGCCAGCAGTACCGTGCCTTGAGCCGTCTCATGCCAAAGGAGGCCACGATGGTAAAGAGTGAAGACAGTCGAGCGGAGAACTTGGAGTTCCTCGTCGACGAAGTTGCCGACGACGGCGAGGAGCGCACGTATCGCGCCCTGGTCGTTGAGGACGAGGCGCTCATCCGCCTCGATATCGTCGAGACCCTGACGGATGCCGGCATCGAGGTTGTCGGCGAGGCCGGCGACGGCGAGACCGCGATCGAGAAGGCCCAGGAGCTCGAGCCCGATGTCGTCGTCATGGACATCAAGATGCCCGGCATGGACGGGATCACCGCGGCCGAGCAGATCCTCGCGAACCGCACGTGCGCAGTCGTCATGCTCACCGCCTTCTCCCAGCGCGAGCTGGTTGACCGGGCGCGAGACACGGGCGCGATGGCATATGTGGTCAAGCCCTTCACCCCGGCCGACCTCATCCCCGCCATCGAGATCGCCGTCTCCCGCTTCCATGAGATCGTCTCCCTCGAGAGCGAGGTCGCGGGCCTCACGGAGCAGTTCGAGACGCGCAAGCAGGTCGACCGCGCCAAGGGTCTCCTCATGTCGAAGATGGGACTGACCGAGCCCGAGGCGTTCCGCTGGATCCAGAAGACCTCGATGGACCGCAGGCTCACCATGCGCGAGGTGGCCGACGCGGTCATCGACCAGGTCGGCAGCTGATCAGATCCGGGGCTTGACGAACCGGACGGTCAGCGAGCCGAACGCCGTCAGGCGGTCCCCGGAGTAGACGTCGACCTTGACCCAGATCGTGCCCGGCGACTTCGACACGACGGTGCCGACACCGCGCACCGTGTCGGACGTCGCCGGACTCACGTGCGACACGTGGAGGTCGGTGCCGACGGGGACGAGACCGGGCGGGCAGTTCATCATGGCGACTCCCGAGGCGAGGTGCTCGACGAGGACGCCGTTCATCCCGCCATGTAGCAGGCCGTACGGCTGGGTGTTGCCCTCAACGGGCAGCGTCCCCTCCATTGTGTCCTCGCCGACGTGTGTGATCTGCAGGCCGATGCGCTCCGCGAGGGCTCCCATGCCGAGTTCCAGGTGATTCTCCATGCGCCCCACAGTAGCCGACGGCTGAAAATGGCGGGGCCGGGACGTACCCTGGAGTGGTGAATCAACGACTCCTTCTTCTCGACGGCCATTCGCTCGCGTTCCGAAGCTTCTTCGCTCTGCCCAAGGATTCCTTCCGCACGGACCAGGGCCAGTACACCAACGGCATCCACGGGTTCATCAATACGCTGCTCAAGCTCTACGCCGATGTGAAGCCGACCCACGTCGCGGTCGCGTTCGACCTGTCGGGCGGCACGTTCCGCACGAAGGAGTATGCGGCGTACAAGGGCGGGCGCGCCGACACGCCGGAGGAGTTCGAGGGCCAGATCCCCCTCATCCAGGAGGTCCTCGACGCCCTGGGGATCGAGTGGATCACGAAGGATCAGTTCGAGGCGGATGACATCATCGCCACTCTCGCCGACCGCGGCGAGAAGGCGGGCATGAAGGTTGTCGTCTCCTCGGGCGACAAGGACGTCTATCAGCTCGTGAGCGACGCGGTGACGGTTCTCTATCCGATGCCGCGGTCGCAGATGCTGGAGATGACCCCGGATGTCGTCAAGGAGCGCACCGGTGTTCCGCCCGAGCTCTACTCGGATCTGGCGGCCCTTGTCGGGGAGAAGGCGGATAACCTGCCCGGGGTTCCGGGCGTCGGAGCGAAGACGGCCCAGAAGTGGATCGACACCTACGGCGGGCTCGAGGGGATCATCGAGCATGCGGACGAGATCGGCGGCAAGGTCGGCGATTCGCTCCGGGAGAACCTCGAGCAGGTCAAGCTCAACAGGAGGCTCAACGAGCTGCTGCGTGACATGCCGCTCGAGGTCGACTTCGATGAGCTGAAGCCGAGGGGAGTGGATCGCGAGGCTGTCCACCAGCTCTTCGACACCCTCGACTTCACGTCGCTCCGCGGGCGGGTCCTAGCCGAGCTGCCGCTCGCCGAGGGCGACTCCGAGATGGCGTCGGAGAGCCTGGCCGGGCTTGAGGCGGTCACGGCCGCACCCGGTGATCTCGCGGCGTGGCTGGCGGCGCACGCGAGCGAACGGCTCGGGCTCTTCCTCGTTGGCCGAGGCCAGCCGAGGCGCGGCGACATCGAGATGATCGCCGTCGCCTCGTCATCGGGCGACGCCCTCGTCGCCGACAGGGTCGACCTGTCGGAGGAGGATGTCCGCGCGTTCACCACCTGGTGTGAGGACAGCGAGGCGATCAAGGTCGTCCACGAGGCGAAGGCGGCCTGGCACGCCATCAAGGGATCGTTCGATGCGGAGCTGGCTGGCGTCGGCGTCGATACGGAGCTCGCCGCCTACATCCTCCATCCCGACCAGCGCAGCTACGACCTCAATGACCTCATCGTCCGGCACGTCGGCATGGTGCTGCCGGACATGGCGGCCGACGAGCTCGACCTCGGCCTGTCCCTCGGCGGGGGCGCCGTCGACGGTCCAGCCGCACGCGCGTGGGCGCTTCTGCCGCTCGCCGACGTCCTCGAGCGGGAGGTGGATGCGCGGGGCTCCACCGAGCTTCTCCACGGCATCGAGCGTCCGCTCATGACCGTGCTGGCCCGGATGGAGCACGTCGGCATCGCCGCCGATACGGCGGTGTTCGATGACCTGCACAAGGAGTTCGACTCGCGGGTGACTCGGGCCGCCGAGTCCGCCTATGCCGCCATCGGCCACGAGGTCAATCTTTCGAGCCCGAAGCAGCTGCAGGTGGTCCTCTTCGACGAGCTCGGCCTCCCGCCGACCCGGAAGACCAAATCCGGGTACACGACCAACGCCGAGGCCCTGACCGACCTGTTCACGCAGCTTGCTCTCCGGGAGGACGATCGCGCGGCCGCCGGCAGGGAGTTCCTCGGCCAGCTCCTCGAGCACAGGGACGCCATCAAGCTCAAGCAGTCCGTTGAGGGCCTGTCGAAGTCGGTCCTCGATGACGGCCGCATCCACACGAGCTTCCAGCAGACGGTGGCCGCGACCGGACGGCTCTCGTCGACGGAGCCGAACCTGCAGAACATCCACGCCCGCACCGAGGAGGGCCAGCGGATCCGAGAGGCCTTCGTGCCGGGCGACGGCTACGAGTCGATCATGACGGTCGACTACTCGCAGATCGAGATGCGGCTCATGGCCCATCAATCCGGTGACGCCGCTCTAATCCAAGCCTTCATCGATGGTGAGGATCTCCATTCCTATGTCGCCGGCCGTGTCTATGGAATCGATCCGACTGAGGTCAGCCCTGCGCAGAGGAACAAGATCAAGGCGATGAGCTACGGCCTCGCCTACGGCCTGTCGGCCTTCGGTCTGTCCCGCCAGCTGAGGATTGAGCGCTCAGAGGCCCAGCAGCTCATGAATGACTACTTCGAACGGTTCGGCGCGGTGCGCAACTACCTCGAATCCGTCGTCGCGCAGGCCAGGAGGGACGGCTACACGTCGACGATCCTCGGGCGCCGGCGATACCTGCCCGATCTCACCTCCGACAATCGTCAGCGTCGGGAGGCGGCGGAGCGGATGGCCCTCAATGCACCGATTCAGGGGTCGGCCGCCGACATCATCAAGATCGCGATGCTCGGGGTGGACCGCGCCCTGACCGTCGAAGGCCTCGCCTCACGAGTGCTCCTCCAGGTCCACGATGAGCTCGTGCTCGAGATCGCCTCCGGCGAGGAGGAGAAGGTGCGCCGGGTCGTGACCCAGCAGATGGAATCAGCCGTCGACCTATCGGTCCCGCTCTCTGTCGGCGTCGGTGTCGGTCCTAGCTGGCGGGCCGCTGCGCACTGACGATGAGGGTGCCGGGGAGCATGGCTCCCCGGTCGGGCCCCCAGGCACCCCACGTCTCCTCATTACCGGCCTTCCACCCGGGCTCGAGCACGCTCTCGATGCGGAACCCGGCACCGGTGAGTCCGTTGATATGGTCGGCGATCGTGTGGGGGAACTCGGCGTAGTCCGCCCTGCCCCGATCCTCCTCGACATAGGCGTCGCCCGTCCCGTAGGGGCGGATGACAGTGAGGTCCGCAGCATGCGGCGAATCCGGGAAGACCCAGGAGAACGGGTGGGTGACGGAGTAGATCCACCATCCGCCCGGGGCGAGGACGCGGAGGATCTCGGCGAACGGCGGCGACAGGTCGGGGAGGAAGCTGAGGGCGCCGAAAGCGGTGAAGACGGTGTCGAATGACGCATCGGCGAAGGGCAGGGCGGTGACGTCTGCCTGAACCAGGGGAAAATGGACGCCCGTCCGTTCGTTGAGGAGGGCGGCGGCCTTGAGCATGCCGGACGAGACATCGCTCGCGACGGGGGAGTGGCCTGCCGCAGCCAGCCAGCGGGAGCATTGGGCGGCACCTGCGCCGATCTCGAGTATGCGGCCGGGGCGGTCTGGCAGGAGCTGCAGCTCCTCCTCCGTCCAACCCTCAGGGCCCCATTGGAAACGGATGTCACCGAGTGAGGGATGTTCGCTGAGATACTCCTCAGCGTTGCGGTCCCACCAGGATCGGGCGATGAGGGCGGGGTCGGGAACGGCCGAAGCGGGCCGGACGTGTGGCTCCATAGCGGAAGTGTCCCATGAAGGCATGATCACCGCGATCGGCTCGCGAGAAACCTCCCACGCCGCGCATGGTCGTGCGTGTCACATGAACAGAATTTCCCGGCCTTATTGCCTGGCATCCGCGGTGGAGAGGCGTTAGTGTGGACTCTTGGACGTCCATCGGACATCCACTCAACCTATCCATTCGATTCTACTGTCCCATCGGAGACTACAACTCAATGACAACATCTACGCCCGAGCAGCCGACCTCCCCGCAGGTCGCAGTCAACGATATCGGCTCGAGGGAAGAACTCCTCGCCGCTGTTGACGAGACCATCAAGTATTTCAACGACGGGGACATTGTCGAGGGCACCATTGTCAAGGTGGACCACGACGAGGTCCTTCTCGACATTGGATACAAGACCGAGGGTGTCATCCCCTCGAAGGAACTGTCGATCAAGCACGACATCAACCCCGATGAGGTTGTCGCCGTCGGTGATCGCGTTGAGGCCTACGTCCTCCAGAAGGAAGACAAGGAAGGCCGCCTCCTCCTCTCGAAGCGCCGCGCCCAGCAGGAGCGCGCATGGGCCAAGATCGAGGAGATCAAGAACACGGACGGCGTTGTGTCCGGCAGTGTCATCGAGGTCGTCAAGGGCGGCCTCATCGTCGACATCGGCCTGCGCGGCTTCCTGCCCGCATCGCTGGTTGAGATGCGCAGGGTTCGCGACCTCCAGCCGTACATCGGCCGCGACATCGAGGCGAAGATCATCGAGCTCGACAAGAACCGCAACAATGTGGTCCTCTCGCGCCGCTCCTTCCTCGAGCAGACGCAGTCCGAGACCCGCAGCCACTTCCTCAACACCCTCCAGAAGGGCCAGATTCGCGAGGGCGTAGTCTCCTCCATCGTGAACTTCGGCGCCTTCGTGGACCTCGGTGGCGTCGACGGCCTCGTCCACGTCTCCGAACTGTCGTGGAAGCACATCGACCACCCGAACGAGGTTGTCGAGGTCGGCCAGGAGGTGACCGTCGAGGTCCTCGAGGTCGACATGGACCGCGAGCGTGTCTCCCTGTCGCTCAAGGCGACGCAGGAGGACCCGTGGCAGGTCTTCGCACGTACCCACGCCATCGGCCAGGTCGTGCCCGGCAAGGTCACCAAGCTCGTTCCGTTCGGTGCGTTCGTCCGCGTCGAGGACGGCATCGAGGGCCTCGTCCACATCTCCGAGCTCGCCCAGCGCCACATCGAGCAGCCCGAGCAGATCGCGAAGGTTGGCGACGAGCTGTTCGTCAAGGTCATCGACATCGATCTTGAGCGCCGCCGCATCTCCCTGTCGCTCAAGCAGGCCAACGAGGGCGTCGACCCGGAGTCCGAGGACTTCGACGCGTCGCTCTACGGCATGGCCTCCGAGTACGACGAAGAGGGCAACTACAAGTACCCCGAGGGCTACGACGCCGAGTCCGGCGAATGGCTCGAGGGCTACGAGAAGGAGCGCGAGGCGTGGGAGGCCGAGTACAACCAGGCCTACGCCCTGTGGCTCGCCCACAAGGAGCAGGTCTCCAACGCCGCGCAGGTCGAAGAGGAGGCCGTCGAGGCCGCCCCGGCACCGCGTGAGCAGGCTCCTGCAACCTACTCGTCCGGCTCGGAGTCGACCGGCACCCTCGCATCGGATGAGGCGCTTGCCGCCCTCCGCGAGAAGCTGACCGGCCACTGATCGGATAGATCGATGAGAGGGGACCGCCACGGCGGTCCCCTCTCTGCGTCCCTGTCCGCGATGAGACGACACGGCGTCGTCTCTCCCCGGCACGGGATATCGTCAACGAAGTTGAGATGAAAGCACGTGCATGATTGTCCTCACCGGATTCGGTCCCTTCGGCCCGCCCGAGAGCGTGGCCCACGAGAGTAACCCGAGCGAGCTCCTGGCAACCGAGGCGGGACGGGCGCTCGGCGCCCATGTCGAGATCCTGCCCGTGTCGTACTCTGCTGTGGCGAACGTGGGCAGGCTCCTGGCCGACGCGGACCTGGTCCTGTCCATTGGCGTGGCCGGTTCTCGGCGCGCCCCCATGCTGGAGAAGCAGGCGACCAACTGGCGGGAGTCGAGCATCGCCGATATCGACGGGCACATCGCCCGCGGTGAGCCCATTGATCCAGACGGACCGGACTCCGTCACCACGGGATGGGACGTCGGTGCGGTGGCCGAGGCTGCGGGTATCGGCGTCTCGCTCAGTGCGGGCGCGTACGTGTGCAACGCCCTGTCGTATTCCCTGTATCGTCACCAGAGGAACTCCTGTTTCCTCCACATTCCGCCCGCCGAGCATCTTGGCCTCGGACAGGGTGTTGACCTGATCGGAAGGATCATCGAATGCTCTATGTCGGTTTGACCGGCGGCATCGCCTCGGGCAAGTCCATCGTCGCCCCCCGCCTCGCAGAAGCGGGAATGAAGGTGATGGATGCGGATGCGATATCGCGTGCGGTGACCGGGCCCGGGGGAGCGGCCGTGCCCGCGATCGAGGAGCGGTTCCCGGAGGCGATGCGCGACGGGTCGATCGACCGTGAGGCGCTGTCCGCGATCGTCTTCAAGGACGCCGAGCGTCTGGGCGAGCTCAACAGCATCGTCCACCCTCTCGTCCACGAGGGCGTGCGGGCCCTGTTCCAGGAGTACGTCGCCGAGGATCCCGACGCCATCGTTGTCGAGGAGTCCCCTCTGCTGATCGAGACCGGCCGGGGCTACGTCCCGCAGTTCCTCATCGTCATCACGACGCCGGATGACACGAGGGTGCACCGCCTGGTCGAGCATCGTGGCATGACGGTCGACGATGCGCGGGCGCGCATCAGCACCCAGTTCACGGACGAGGAGCGTATCCCGTTCGCCGATGCTGTCATCGACAACAGCGGCTCACTCGCCCAGCTCGATGAGCAGATCGCCGCGGTCATCGACCGCGTCAAGGCATTCCATGAGAATGTCCGCACCGAGACGCTTCCCACGGCGCGGGGCAGGCACATCATGCACGCCGAGCGGTTGACAGGGAAGCTCGCACACACGGGAGTCGACGCCCGCGTCAAGGGGATGGATGTCATCGTCCCGGCGGGGACGCCCGAGGGCAACCTGCGGCACGTCTGCTGCATCCCACACGGCGATGCGTGGGTCCGTCCCGATGCCGAGGCCTACGTCGAAGTCCGCTTCGAGGAGACACCCTAGGAGACTGCCTCCGGGTCGCGCTAGCCTATGAGCATGCGACCCGTGACTGACCTGGTACGCGCTGAGGCGCCGTTCGAAGTTGTCTCCGATTACACGCCGTCGGGCGACCAGCCGACGGCGATCGCGGAGCTGACGGAGCGGATCAACAATGGCGAGAAGGACATCGTCCTGCTCGGCGCGACCGGCACCGGCAAGTCGGCAACGACCGCGTGGCTGATCGAGCAGATCCAGCGCCCCACCCTCATCCTCGAGCCGAACAAGACGCTGGCCGCACAGATGGCATCCGAGTTCCGCGAACTCCTGCCCAACAACGCGGTCGAATACTTCGTGTCGTACTACGACTACTATCAGCCCGAGGCCTACGTGCCTCAGACCGATACCTTCATCGAGAAGGACTCGTCGATCAACGACGAGGTGGAGCGGCTGCGCCACTCCGCGACGAACTCGCTCCTCACCCGGAGGGACACGGTCGTCGTCGCCTCCGTCTCGTGCATCTACGGCCTCGGCACTCCCCAGGAGTATGTTGATCGAATGGTTCGCCTCGAGGTCGGTCAGGAGATCGACCGGGACGAGCTGCTGCGCAGATTTGTCGGCATGCAGTACACCCGGAACGATATCGCCTTCACCCGCGGCACGTTCCGCGTGCGGGGCGACACGATCGAGATCATCCCGGTGTACGAGGAGCTCGCGATCCGGATCGAGATGTTCGGCGATGAGATCGATGAGCTGTCCTTCCTCCACCCCCTGACCGGCACCGTCATCCGCCAGACCGACCACGCTCATCTGTTCCCTGCCTCCCACTATGTGGCTGGCCCGGCGCGGATGGAGAGGGCGATCAAGTCGATCGAGGAGGAGCTCGATGTCCGCGTCGCCGAGCTCGAACGCCAGGGAAAGCTGCTCGAGGCGCAGAGGCTCTCGATGAGGACGACGTACGACCTCGAGATGATGCGGAACGTCGGTGCCTGCGCGGGTATCGAGAACTACTCCCGCCACATCGACGGCCGTGGCCCCGGCACCGCCCCCAACACGCTGCTCGACTACTTCCCCTCCGACTTCGTCCTCGTCATCGACGAGTCCCATGTGACCGTTCCCCAGATCGGCGCCATGTACGAGGGCGACATGTCGCGCAAGCGCACGCTCGTCGAGCACGGCTTCCGCCTGCCCTCGGCGATGGACAACAGGCCCCTCAAGTGGGATGAGTTCCTCGAGCGGATCGGGCAGACCGTCTACCTGTCCGCGACGCCCGGCAAGTACGAGCTCGAGCAGTCCGACGGGGTCGTCGAGCAGATCATTCGACCGACAGGCCTCGTCGACCCTGAGGTGGTCGTCAAGCCGACCGAAGGCCAGATCGATGACCTTCTCGGCGAGGTCAAGGCCCGCACTGCCCGCGACGAGCGCGTGCTCGTGACGACCCTGACGAAGAAGATGGCCGAGGACCTCACCGACTACCTTGCCGAGCGGGGTGTCCGCGTCGAATATCTCCACTCGGACGTCGATACTCTCCGCAGGGTCGAGCTCCTGCGTGAGCTTCGCATGGGCGTGTTCGATGTTCTCGTCGGCATCAACCTGCTTCGCGAGGGGCTGGACCTGCCCGAGGTGTCGCTCGTCGCCATCCTCGACGCCGACAAGCAGGGCTTCCTCCGATCGACCACGTCCCTCATCCAGACGATCGGCCGAGCGGCCCGCAATGTCTCCGGCCAGGTCCACATGTATGCGGATACCATCACGCCGAACATGCGGGAGGCAATCGACGAGACGAATCGCCGGCGGGAGAAGCAGGTCGCCTACAACGAGGCCCATGGCATCGATCCGCAGCCGCTGCGCAAGAAGATCGCCGACGTGACGGACATGCTCGTCCGCGAGGAGATCGACACAGCGGCACTGCTCGAGGGCGGCTACCGCCGGCCGGCGCCCGCGTCTGAGACACGGGAGAGTATGGCGACGAAGGCGACCGGAGATCTGCGTTCTCTCATCGCTGAACTCGACGAGCAGATGCGGCAGGCGGCAGAGGATCTGCGTTTCGAACTGGCAGCGCGTCTGCGAGACGAGATCAGAGATCTCAAGAAGGAGCTGCGCCAGATGGAGTCGGCAACGGGGTAGGGCAGTCGTCAACGTCATAACCGACAGCTTCCCCTGCGGCTGGGAACTGGGACTTTTCTCCCCTATAGTTGCCGGTGAAGCTAGCGAAGGGGAGTATTCCCGCACAACAGCGAGCCGCCATCACGGTGCCACGGCACTCGGTTCGCGACCGGAAACGGTGGGAAGAGACCTTCGGATCAACAAACCGGAGGTAAGTTTTGCTGGCACACCAGCTGCCCCATGTCCCCCTGCCGATGGCGGCGTCCACGGCCGAACAGATGGTCGTCCATACGTGGGAGTGGTTCGCTCTCGGCGCGGTCGTCATCGTCCTCATCCTCATCGACCTGTTCGGACACGTCCGCAAGGCCCACGAGCCGACGATCAAGGAAGCGGCAATCTGGTCGAGCTTCTACGTCGCCATTGCGCTCATCTTCGGCGCGGTCATGTTCTGGCGCCACGGATCGACCTTCGCGGGTGAATACTTCGGCGGCTACGCAGTCGAGAAGGCCCTGTCGGTTGACAACATCTTCGTCTTCATCATCGTCATCGCCTCCTTCAAGGTGCCGCGCCTCTATCAGCAGAAGGTTCTGCTGTATGGCATCGTCATGGCACTCGTCATGCGACTCATCTTCATCCTGCTCGGCGATGCCCTCATCCAGCGGTTCGTCTGGGTGTTCTTCATCTTCGGTCTTTTCCTCCTCTACACCGCGATCGCGCAGGTTCGCGAGGGTGTCGAGGATCCAAACGAGAAGAAGAAGGAGATCGAGGAGTACAAGCCGAACGCGATCGTCCGATGGACGGAGAAGCGCTTCCGCGTCACCGAAGGCTTCGTCGGCCAGCGCCTCGTCGTTCGCCGCGAGGGCAAGACCTGGCTCACGCCGCTCTTCCTCTGCATCGTCTCCATCGGCACGGTTGACCTCGTCTTCGCGCTCGACTCGATCCCCGCGATCTTCGGCCTCACACGCGAGCCGTTCATCGTCTTCTCGGCCAACGCCTTCGCGCTCCTCGGCCTCCGCCAGCTGTTCTTCCTTGTCGATGGACTGCTCGAGAAGCTCATCTACCTGCACTACGGCCTCGCCGTCATCCTCGGCTTCATCTCCTTCAAGCTGATCATCCACGCCTTCCACGGCTACGACCTGCTGCTCGCCATTCCCGAGCCGCCGATCAGCGTCTCACTCGGCGTCATCCTCGGTGTCATCACCGTCACCGTCATCGCCTCCCTCTGGGGTAACAAGCGGCGGACGAAGGCGAACCTCGAGTCCAATACCGGTGAGCGGATCACCGACGAGACGGGCGACGAGGGCCACCGCGACCACGACGCGGCAGCGGGCGAGGGGTTCGAGGCCTACTCAGAGCCCGGGGCGCGCCGGAGCGACGACGGGGATTCTGAGCGCGCGTAGCGCGCGGTGAAGTTGGCGATGATTCTGTTCGCATCGCTCACGTCCCACTGATACGCGGCCTCAACCAGGGTGTCGGCTTCTTCGGGTTCGAAGTAGCCGGCATTCCTGTATATGCGGATGCGGGTGGCGATACCCTCGGCATCGAGCTCTGGATGGAACTGCGTGCCGTAGAGGTTCTCCCTAATCCGGAACATCTGGACAGGGCATGCGGCCGACTCCGCGAGCAGGACCGCATGGTCGGGTAGGGACCGGACGGCCTCCTTGTGCCCGACGAACGCGGAGAAGCGCTCGGGCATATCGGCGAGCAGAGGATCGTCCCTGCCGGCGTCGGTCACATGGATGGTGGTGCCGCCGACGGGCTCGCCGTACGTGAAGTCGATGACCGCGCCCTGGTGCCGGCCGAGGGTGCCGACCCCGTAGCAGGCGCCGAGGAACGGGAAGTCACGGTCGACGACCTCATCGAGGAGGGTGGCGATCTCGGCCTCGACCCGAACCTGGGTGGGCGACTTCGTCTCCTCCGGCTCGGACCCCGTGAAGGGGCTGCCGCCCACGATGATCCCCGAGTAGTCGTCGAGATCGAGCGCGGGCATGGGAGCCTGCTCGAGGCGGACCCGGCGCACATCGGACGCGGTGAGGCGCCCGAATCGGAGGATCTGGTCGAACTCGTCGTCCGCGGCCTTGTCCTCGGCGCGGGTGGCGATCAGCAGGAAGGGCTTCATGGTGACACGATAGCCGGTGCTACGGCCGTGACCACGCATCTTCCGGGAGGCGTCCCATGCGGGAGGCGATGACCGCGCAGACGAGCAGCTGGATCTGGTGGAACACGATGACGGGGACGGCAATGGGGCCGATGACCGCGGCGGGGAAGATCGCCTGCGCCATGGGCAGACCGGTCGCGAGGGACTTCTTCGAGCCGCACATGAGGACCGCGATGCGGCCGGCGCGCGTGATCTTCGCCCAGCCGGACACGTACCACGTGAACGAGAGGATGAAGGCGAGCAGGGCGGAGGAGATAGCGATGAGTCCGATGATCTGCCAGGCCGACACCCCATCCCACGTGTTCGCGGCCGTCGAGTCGAGGACGGCGGCGAGGACGATGACGACGACCGTGCCCTGGTCGTAGACCCGCAGCGACCGCGGGTGTCGTCGGATTCGGTCGCCGAGCTTCGGCTGCAGCAGCTGACCGATGATGAAGGGCAGGAGCAGCTGGGTGAGAACATTCGTCAGCGACCCGGCTGAGGCTCCTGCGATGTTCATGAACACGAGGACATAGAGGGGCGTGAGGAACATACCGATGACGTTCGAGAAGGTCGCCGCGCAGACAGCCGCACCGGTATCACCCCCGGCGATCGATGTGAAGGTCACCGATGACTGGATCGTCGAGGGAAGGAAGGCGAGATAGAGGAAACCGGTCGCGAATCCGTCGCCGACCACCGGCACGAGCAGCGGGTGGATGGCGAGCCCGACGAGCGGGAAGACGATGTAGGTCGAGGCGAAGATGAGGCCCTGGACCTTCCAGTTCGTCAGGCCCGACAGGACCTCGGTCGTGCGCAGGCGAAGCCCGTAGAGGAGGAAGAGGAGGGCGACGAGGACGTCTCCCGCCGTCGAGATTCCGGAGCGCAGGCCGTCCGGGGCAGGCCAGATGAGGCCGACGACGAGCGCCGCGATGATCGCGACGAGGAACGGATCGAGCTTCTTCACGACCACGGGCCGTAGACGACGGTCCACTCCTCAAGGTCGATGTCGGTGACGATGCCGGAGGTGACGAACGGGTCCGCGTCGATGAGGGCGCGCGCCGCCGCCTCATCGTCTGCGGAGAGGATGAGGAGGGCGCCGCCCCCGCGGGGGCCGCTTGCAAGGAGCGACCCACCCTCGTTGAGCGATTTGAGGTAGGCGCGGTGCGAAGGCCGACGATCGGAGATGTCGGTCCGGGCCGGATCGTATGTGTAGAGGGCTGCGAAGATCACCAGCGCCGTCCTTCCCATTCGCTGAGGTGCGGGCGCTGCTCGCCCACAGTGGTGGAATCTCCATGGCCGGGGTGGATGGCCGTCGAGTCATCGAACCGTTCGAAGATGCGGTCCCGGACGTCGTTGAAGAGGAGGAAGAATGCCTGATCGGAGGGCGTCTTGCCGATTCCGCCGGGGAAGAGGGAATCGCCGGTGAGGATGTGAGTGCCGACGACGACCGCGCAGCCCTCGGGTGTGTGTCCGCGGAGGGTGATGAACTCGAGTTCGAGATCGCCGAAGGCGTGGATGGCGCCGTTCTCGATGGTCACGTCGACCTCGACGGGGAGGGCATCGGCGGTTGCGGCAGTCGCCGCGATCTTCGCGGTCGGGAACACGTGAGAGACCGTCTCGAGGGCCTCGATGTGGTCCGCGTGCTCGTGGGTCGTGATGATGGCGCGGACGGTCCTGCCCGCCGCGAGCTCGACGATCCGATCCGGTTCGGCGGCGGCATCGACGATGACAGCGTCGCCCCGGCGGTTCTCGATGAGGTAGACGTTGTTGTCCATGGACCCGACCGACATCTTCGTGATCGTCACATCCCCGAGGGCGATGGTGACGGGCGGCTGATCCGGGCCTGTGTGATATGTCGTACTCATGCCACCAGGGTAGCGCTCCGCCGGGTCAAAGGACGATTGAAGCCGGGAGCGAACCTCGATCAGTACACTTGTTCGATCGTCCTGTTCGGCGGGTACACTGTTCGGCGTGACCGAACAAATTGTCGTCCAAGGCGCACGAGAGCACAACCTCCGCAACGTTGACCTGGATCTGCCGCGAGATCGTCTCATCGTCTTCACGGGACTCTCCGGATCGGGCAAGTCCTCGCTTGCCTTCGACACGATCTTCGCCGAGGGTCAGCGCCGGTACGTCGAGTCGCTGTCGTCCTATGCCCGGCAGTTCCTCGGGCAGATGGACAAGCCTGCCGTCGACTACATCGGTGGCCTATCGCCCGCTGTGTCGATCGACCAGAAGTCGACGAGTCGCAACCCTCGCTCTACGGTCGGCACCATCACCGAGGTCTACGACTATCTGCGACTGCTCTATGCCCGAGCCGGGATCCAGCACTGTCCGGAATGCGGGGAGGAGGTGAGCTCCCAGTCGGCCGAGCAGATCGTCAACCGCATCATGGAGCTGCCCGAGGGCACCCGCTTCCAGATCCTTGCGCCCATCGTCCGCGGCCGCAAGGGGGAGTACAGCCAGCTCTTCGCCGACCTCCAGCAGCAGGGTTTCTCCCGCGCGAAGGTCGACGGCGAGCTCATCCGGCTCGACAGCCCGCCGACGCTCGACAAGAAGCTCCGTCATGACATCGACATCGTCGTCGACCGGCTCGTCCGGAAGGATTCGACACGGCGCCTCTCCGACTCGGTCGAGACGGCCCTGCGCCTGACCGATGGCCTCGTGGTCGTCGAGCGGATGGACGTCGAAGAGGGGGAGAGGGAACGGTACCGGCGGTACTCCGAGAAGCGCGCCTGCCCGAACGATCATGTCCTGGCCCTCGAGGAGATCGAGCCCCGCACGTTCTCGTTCAACGCGCCCTACGGCGCCTGCCCCGAATGCTCCGGCATCGGGGCCAAGCTCGAGGTCGACCCCGAGCTCGTCGTCCCGGATGAGTCACTCTCCCTCCGCGATGGCGCGATCCTGCCCTGGGCGGGCAACAAGGCCTATTTCACGCGGCAGCTGACCGCACTCGGCAAGGAGGTCGGGTTCTCGATCGACTCCCCGTGGGGCGAGCTCTCGCAGGAGGTGCGCGACATCCTCCTCTACGGCCGCGATTACAAGGTCGAGGTCAAGTACCGCAATCGCTGGGGCCGCGAGCGCACCTATTCGACAGGGTTCGAGGGTGTTCTCGACTTCGTCAAGAGGAAGCGTGAGGAGACGGAGTCGGAGTGGTCGAAGGGCCGCTACGAGGCCTACATGCGGGAGATCCCGTGCCCGGTCTGCCGGGGTGCTCGGCTCAAGCCGGAGGTCCTCGCCGTCACCGTCGGCGGTCTGTCCATCTCGGAGCTCGCCAACATGTCGATCCTCGAGGTCTCCGAGTTCCTCGGCCGGCTCGAGCTCGACGCCAAGCAGCGGGCGGTGGCGGATGCGGTGCTCAAGGAGACGCAGTTCCGGCTCGGTTTCCTCATCGACGTCGGCCTCACCTACCTCACCCTGGCGCGCGGGGCCGCGGGCCTCTCGGGCGGTGAGGCGCAGCGAATCCGGCTCGCAACCCAGATCGGCGCCGCCCTCGTCGGCGTCCTCTATGTCCTCGACGAGCCGTCGATCGGACTCCACCAGAGGGATAACGCGCGCCTCATCGAGACACTGACGAAGCTGCGCGATCTTGGAAACACGCTCATCGTCGTCGAGCACGACGAGGACACGATCAGGGCCGCGGACTACATCGTCGACATCGGCCCGGGCGCCGGTGAGCACGGGGGCGAGATCGTCTACGCGGGCGACTACGAGGGTCTGCTCGCCGAGGAGAAGTCGGTGACGGGCGCCTACCTCGCCGGCAGGCGCAGCATCCCGCTTCCGAAGACGAGGCGCCCCATCGATCCGGAGAAGAGGATCGTCGTGACCGGAGGGCGGGAGAACAACCTCAAGGACGTGACGGTCGAGTTCCCGCGGGCCTGCTTCGTCGCGGTCACCGGCGTCTCGGGGTCCGGCAAGTCCACCCTCGTCAACTCGATCCTCTACAACTCGCTGGCCAACCAGCTCAATCGTGCCCGCATCGTACCCGGGCGGCATACCTCCGTCACCGGTCTTGAGGATCTCGACAAGGTCATCCACGTCGACCAGTCGCCGATCGGCCGGACGCCCCGCTCGAACCCCGCCACCTACACGGGGGTGTGGGACCGGGTGCGGAAGCTGTTCGCCGAGGTGCCGGAGTCGAAGATCCGCGGCTACGGCCCGGGCCGCTTCTCCTTCAATGTCAAGGGCGGCCGGTGCGAGTCGTGCAAGGGCGATGGCACGATCAAGATCGAGATGAGCTTCCTGCCCGACGTCTACGTCCCCTGCGAGGTATGCGACGGCAAGCGGTACAACCGGGACACCCTCGAGGTGAAGTACAAGGGCAAGTCGGTCTCGGATGTTCTTGAGATGACGATCTCGGAGGCCCACGAGTTCTTCGGTCCCGTCACCGGCATCACCCGCCACCTGTCGACCCTCGAGTCGGTCGGCCTCGGCTATGTTCGCCTCGGCCAGTCGGCGACGACCCTGTCGGGCGGCGAGGCCCAGCGCGTGAAGCTGGCCTCCGAGCTCCAGCGACGCTCGAATGGCCGATCCGTGTACGTGCTCGACGAGCCGACGACCGGCCTCCACTTCGAGGACGTCTCCAAGCTCCTCAAGGTCCTCAATGGACTGGTCGACAAGGGGAACACGGTCATCGTCATCGAGCACAACCTCGATGTCATTAAGTCGGCGGACTGGGTCATCGACATGGGCCCGGAGGGCGGGGCGGGGGGAGGAGAGGTCATTGCCGCAGGAACTCCCGAGGACGTCGCGAAGGTGTCCCAGTCCTACACTGGCCAGTTCCTCGCCCCGCTCCTGAGGTAGACGATGGCAGACCCCTCCACATACCGTCCCAAGACATCTGACATCCCAACCGATCCGGGTGTCTATCGCTTCATCGACGAGGATGACCGGGTCATCTACGTCGGCAAGGCGAAGAACCTGCGCCAGCGCCTCGTCTCCTACTTCCAGGACGTTGCCCTGCTGCACCCGCGCACCGCCCAGATGGTGACCTCGGCGGGGCGGGTCGAATGGGTCGTGCTCAATACCGAGGTCGAGGCACTCACGCTCGAGTACCAGTGGATCAAGGAGTTCGACCCGCGGTTCAACGTCATGTACCGCGACGACAAGTCGTACCCGTATCTGGCTGTCACGATGTCGGAGAAGCACCCGCGGGCGATGATCACGAGGAACGCCCACCGGCGCGGCAACCGCTACTTCGGCCCGTACACGCAGGTCTGGGCGATCCGCCACACGCTCGATTCGCTCCTCCACACCTTCCCCGTGCGGACCTGCTCGCCGGGCGTGTTCCGGCAGGCGGAGCGGTCCGGCAGGCCGTGCCTGCTCGGCTACATCGATAAGTGTTCAGCCCCCTGCGTGGGGCGGATCAGCGCCGAGGACCACCGAGATCTCGCGCTCGAGCTGTGCGGCTTCCTCGACGGCGACACCGGCCGGCACATCCGTGCCCGTGAGAAGGAGATGAGGGAGGCGGCCTCCGGGCTCGACTTCGAGCGCGCGGCACGGCTGCGGGACGACGTCGAGGCCCTCAAGCGCGTCGTCGAACAGAACGCGGTCGTCCTCCCCGATCGGACGGACGTCGATGTCTTCGGCCTCGTGGCCGATGAGCTTGAGGCGTCGGTCCAGGTCTTCCATGTGCGGGGCGGGCGTATCCGCGGCCAGCGCGGGTGGGTGACGGAGCGGGTGGAGAATCTCGATGATGCGGGGCTCATGACCGCCCTGCTCCTGCAGGTCTACGGCGAGCAGGGAGAGAACAGGCTCCTGCGGGGCTCTCGGGACCTCCCCGAGGGCCAGGCCCGGTCCGTCGATGACCGCACACATACGCCGACGACGGCGATCCCGCGCGAGATCATCGTTCCGGTCATGCCCGATGATGGGGATGCTCTCCAGTCGTGGCTGGAGGAGCGGCGCGGGGCCCGCATCAACCTCCACGTGGCCCAGCGCGGCGACAAGCGCAGGCTCGCCGAGACCGTCCACGAAAACGCGCGGCAGGCGCTTGCCCGCGCCAAGATTAAGCGCTCCGGTGACCTCACGCAGCGCGCGAAAGCGCTCGAGGATCTCCGAGACGTTCTCGGCATGGAGACGGCCCCCCTCCGCATCGAATGCTTCGATGTCTCCCACACGCAGGGCACCCATCAGGTCGCCTCGATGGTCGTCTTCGAGGACGGCATGCCCCGCAAGTCTGACTACCGCCACTTCATCATCCGCGGCGAGAACGGCGACGGCGCCCGCGACGACACGGCGGCGATGGACGAGGTGCTGCGCAGGCGCCTTGCCCGGGTCGTCGAGGGATCGCGCGATGTCGATGAGGACGCGACATCCGGCGCGATCGATCCAGACACGGGCCGGGTCAAGAGATTCGCGTACCGCCCGCACCTCATCGTCGTCGACGGTGGACTCCCGCAGGTCAACGCGGCGCAGAGTGTTGTCGACGAGCTCGGCGTCGATGTCGCCGTGGTCGGGCTCGCGAAGCGGCTTGAGGAGGTCTGGGTGCCCGGGGATGACTTCCCGGTCATCTTCCCCCGCAGCTCCGCCTCCCTCCATCTGCTCCAGCACCTGCGCGACGAATCGCACCGATTCGCGATCTCCCACCACCGCAAACGCCGGTCGAAGGCGATGACGCGCTCCCAGCTCGACGCCGTCCCGGGGCTGGGTCCGGCCAAGCAGACTGCGCTGCTCGAGCGCTTCGGCACGGTGGCGAAGATCCGGTCGGCAACTGTCGAGGAGCTGGCGACAGCCCCCGGCATCGGCCCTGCCTTCGCCGCCAGGATCCACGACCACTTCCACCCGAGCGGCGAGGACGGGGCAGATCAGGCGCCGTGAGCGTGCCGAAGCGCGACCAAACCTGGCACGATAGGCACATGAGAGACATCGACCAGACGGATTCGTTCCCCGCATGGGTTCCCGGAGCGGAGGCGCAGGCCGTGGCCCCCGAGCCGCAGGCCCCTGAGCTCGTCGTCATCACGGGAATGTCAGGAGCCGGCAAGAGCCGCACGGCCGCCGTGCTCGAGGATCTCGACTGGTACGTTGTCGATAATCTGCCTCCCCGCCTCCTCAAGGCGCTCACCGGCCTCATGTCGCCCGTCGGCGGGGCCCGCCGGGTCGCCGTCGTCGCGGACGTGCGCGGTCGGGAGTTCTTTGCCGAGCTGCTGACCGTGCTCGATGATCTCAAGACCTCAGGTGTGGACCACCGCATCATCTTCCTCGACGCCGATGATGACGTCCTTGTCCAGCGCTACGAATCGGTCCGCCGGCCCCACCCGCTGCAGGAGGAGGGCAGGCTGCTCGATGCCGTCCATGAGGAGCGAAAAATGCTCACCGCGCTGCGCGGGCGCGCGGACACGATCATCGACACGTCCGACATGTCGGTCCACGACCTCGCGCGCCAGGTGCGCACCCTCGTCGCCGCCGAGGGCGAGCTCGCCACCCGGGTGACGGTCATGTCCTTCGGCTTCAAGTACGGGCTTCCGCTCGATGCCGACCATGTCGTCGATGTCCGCTTCATCTCCAATCCCTACTGGATCGGCGAGCTGCGCAATCTGACAGGGCACGATGCCCCCGTCCAGGAATACGTCCTGGCCCAGGATGGGGTCACCGAATTCGTCGATAGGTACGTCGACCTCATCGCCTCCGTTCTCGAGGGGTATGAGCGCGAGCTCAAGCCGACAGTGACGATTGCGGTCGGATGTACGGGCGGGAAGCACCGCAGCGTCGCGCTCTCCGAGCGGATCGCCGAGGGTCTGCGCAGGCGCGGCTCGCGCGCCGTCACCGTCCACCGCGATCTCGGACGGGAGTGACGATGCTGCCGACCGGCTCCCGCGGGCCCCACGTTGTCGCCTTCGGTGGTGGCCACGGCCTCTATGCCACCCTGTCCGCCCTCCGTCACGTGACCGGCAATCTCACCGCCGTCGTCACGGTCGCCGATGATGGCGGCTCTTCGGGCCGCCTCCGGTCCGAGCTCGGCATCCTCCCGCCCGGCGACCTGCGGATGGCGCTGTCGGCGCTGTGCGACGACGGGGAGTGGGGCCAGATGTGGCGCGACGTCCTCCAGCACCGCTACGCCACCGACGGCCCCCTCAACAATCATGCGACCGGCAATCTCCTCATCGCGTCCGTGTGGAGCCTCCTTGGTGACAATGCGGAGGGGCTTGACTTCGTCGGTCGTCTGCTCGGCGTTCACGGCCGAGTGCTCCCGATGAGTGACCAGCCGATGGACATCGAGGCGGAGTTCGACGAGTCGGGGCACAAGAAGATCGTCCGCGGACAGTCGAAGGTCGCGGTCGCGCCCGGCAGGCTTGAGAGCCTGCGACTCATACCGCAGGACGCGACAGCGCATCCTGCCGTCCTCGACGCGATCGCGAACGCGGATTGGGCGGTGTTCGGCCCCGGTTCCTGGTACACATCCGTCATCCCGCACCTCATGCTCCCCGATATCCGACAGGCCCTGGCGGCGAGCCCTGCGAAGATCCTTCTCGCGCTCAATCTCACCTCTGACACGGAGACGTCGGACATGGAGCATGCGGACCACATTCGGAGTTTTCTCGCACACTCGGAGGGGCTCGCGCCGAACGTCGTCATCGCGGATCCGACCGCGATCGACGATCTCGGATCGCTCGACGAGGCCGTCTCGGCCATTGATGCCGGCCTGATTCTGCGCCAGATCCATACGGCGGATAATCCGGCTGTCCATGACCCCCTGCGATTCGCGGCGGCACTGCGCGACGCGTTCGAGGGGACGATGCACGACGTTGGCCAGTCGCGCAGTCAGCAGAAGCGGTAAGATGGCTGAGCCCTCCTGGGCACCTATCCCTCAAGCAAAGGATTGACCAGAGGAATGTCTGCCCTCACCGCAAGTGTGAAAGATGAGCTGGTTGGAGTCGAAGCCAGCATGGCGTCTGCAGCCGTCGCCGAGATCGCGACCGTTTTTCGCTTCGCCGGCGGGATCCACATCAACTCTGGCCGAGTCACGCTCCAGGCCGAGCTCGGCCATGCCGGGACCGCCCGTCGTCTCCGTGACCTCGTCAACCGCACCTTCCGCGTCGATCCGGAGCTCCACACCGTCTCCAGCGGGGCTCGCGGGGCACATCATTACGTGGTCCGGATCGGTCGGGACGGCGAGCGGATCTCCCGCCGCATCGGTCTCATCGACACCTACGGGCGCCCGGTGCGCGGCCTGCCGCCCTCGATCATCGGCGGGTCAAAGGCCGACGCCGCCGCGGCGTGGCGCGGCGCCTTCCTCGCCCGCGGCGCGCTCCTCGAGCCGGGCCGGAACGCCGCCCTCGAGGTGATCTGCCCGGGCCTCGAGTCCGCCTACGCACTCGGCGGGCTCGCCCGTCGACTCGGTATCCCCTACCGCGCCCGCGAATCGAGGGGCGCGCATCGGGTCGATATTCGCGAAGGGGATGCGATCGCCGCCATGCTCACCCGCATGGGGGCGAATGACGCCGTCATCCGCTGGGAGGAGCTGCGCACTGAGCGAGAGGTGACCGGCACGGCCAACAGACTGGCGAACTTCGACGACGCGAACATGCGCCGCAGCGCCGACGCCGCCGTTGTCGCCGTCATCCGTGTCAGGCGCGCCTTCGAGATCCTCGGCGACGATCTTCCGGACAACCTGAGGGAGGCGGGCGAGTTCCGCATTCAATATCCTGAGGATTCCCTGAATCTTCTCGGGGAGAGGATGAGCCCCGTTGCGACGAAGGATGCCGTCGCGGGACGGCTCCGCAGGCTCAATACGATGGCCGATAAGAGGGCGGCAGAACTGGGCATTCCGTCGACTTTGGATGCGGTGAACGAACGGCGCCGCAGGCGACCTTCGCCGGGGGAGAAATAGTTCACCAATTCCCTCTGTCCCGTATGGAAACACCCCAAGGCTTGTATACTGAAACCTGGATCGGCCGACCTACGTCGACCGTGAAGGACGAAGCGGTTTGCTTCCCCACACCTATATCAAAATATGTGCGCTGAGCAGTGGCGCATGAGGAGGAATAGAGTGACTATTCGCGTTGGTATCAATGGATTTGGCCGCATCGGCCGCAACTTCACACGCGCAGTGCTCGAGACGGGTGCTGATATCGAGATCGTGGCCGTCAATGACCTGACCGACAACGACACGCTTGCACACCTGCTCAAGTACGACTCGATCCTCGGCGTTCTCAAGCAGGACGTCTCCGCCTCCGGTGACACCATCACCGTCGGCACCATGACCTTCAAGGCTCTCGAGGAGCGCGACCCCGCCAAGCTTCCGTGGGGCGAGCTGAACGTCGACATCGTCATCGAGTCGACCGGTCGCTTCACCGACGGCAACGCCGCCAAGGCCCACATCGAGGCAGGCGCCAAGAAGGTCATCCTCTCGGCCCCCGGCAAGAACGTGGATGCCACGTTCGTCATGGGTGTCAACGAGAAGGATTACGACCCCCAGAACCACAACATCGTCTCGAACGCGTCGTGCACGACGAACTGCCTCGCGCCGCTCGCGAAGGTTCTCCACGAAGAGTTCGGCATCGTCCGCGGCCTCATGACCACGGTCCACGCCTACACCGCTGACCAGAACCTGCAGGATGGCCCCCACAAGGACCTCCGCCGCGCCCGCGCAGCAGCGATGAACATCATCCCGACCTCGACGGGTGCAGCCCAGGCTGTCGCTCTCGTGCTCCCCGAGCTCAAGGGCAAGTTCGACGGCTACGCCCTCCGCGTCCCGGTCCCGACCGGCTCCGCCACCGACCTCACCTTCACCGCAGAGAAGGAGGTCTCTGTCGAGGCCGTCAACGCTGCGGTCAAGCGTCGCTCGCAGGATGAGGACCTCAAGGGCATCCTCGTCTACACCGAGGATCCGATCGTCTCGCAGGACATCGCCGGCGACCCGGCCTCCTCGATCTTCGACTCGGGCCTCACCAAGGTCATCGGCGATCAGGTCAAGGTTGTCTCCTGGTACGACAACGAGTGGGGCTACGCCAACCGCGTCGTCGACCTCACCGTCCTCATCGGCGAGAAGCTCTGATCATCAGGTAGTGAAGAACTGACGCCCGCGCACCCACACTCGGGGCGCGGGCGTCTTTCTTGGAAGGAAGAACATGAAGACTCTTGACTCCCTTGGGGATGTCCGCGGCAAGGTTGTCCTTGTCCGCTCCGATTTCAACGTGCCGCTCGACGGGGACACCATCACTGATGATGGCCGCATCCGCGCTGCACTGCCGACCCTGACCCGGCTCGCCGAGGCCGGCGCGAAGGTCCTCGTCATGGCCCACCTCGGCCGCCCGAAGGGCGAGCCGGATCCGAAGTACTCCCTCGCCCCCGTCGCCAAGCGTCTCGGTGAGCTCGTCGGCCACGACGTCGTCCTTGCTGAGGACACCGTCGGCGAGAGCGCGAAGAAGGTCGCCTCCGAACTGAAGGACGGCCAGATCGCCCTCGTCGAGAACGTGCGCTTCGATGCTCGCGAGACCTCGAAGGACGATGCTGAGCGCGCCGCCCTCGCGGACGAATACGCCAGCCTCGCCGACCTGTTTGTCTCGGACGGCTTCGGCGTCGTCCACCGCAAGCAGGCCTCCGTCTACGACATCGCCCAGAAGCTGCCCTCGGCAGCCGGCGAGCTCGTCTTCAAGGAGATCGACAGCCTCTCGAAGGCAACCGACAACCCCGAGCGCCCCTACGTCGTCATCCTCGGTGGCTCGAAGGTGTCCGACAAGCTCGGTGTCATCAAGAACCTCCTCGAGAAGGCCGACCGCCTCCTCATCGGCGGCGGCATGGCGTTCACGTTCCTCGAGGCGCAGGGCCACGGTGTCGGCTCCTCCCTCCTCGAGGAGGATCAGGTCGAGACCGTCAAGGGCTACCTCAAGACCGCCGAAGAGCGCGGTGTCGAGATCGTCCTGCCCGTCGACGTTGTCGTCGCTCCCGAGTTCAAGGCGGACGCACCCGCGACCGCCGTCGACGCGGACTCCATCCCGGATGATCAGATGGGCCTCGACATCGGCCCGAAGTCGGCCGAGCTCTATGCCTCGAAGATCGCCGATGCGAAGACGATCGTCTGGAACGGCCCCATGGGCGTCTTCGAGTTCGAGGCCTTCTCGGGCGGCACGAAAGCCGTCGCCCAGGCCATGTCCGACGCGTCGGGCTACACCATCGTCGGCGGCGGAGACTCCGCAGCCGCAGTTCGCACTCTCGGATTCGATGAGGCGACCTTCTCCCACATTTCCACCGGCGGTGGCGCTTCCCTCGAGTTCCTCGAGGGCAAGATCCTGCCGGGCATCTCGATCCTGGAGGGTTGATCATGGCACGCACGCCGCTCATGGCAGGCAACTGGAAGATGAACCTCAATCACCTTGAGGCGAATCAGCTCGTTCAGAAGCTCGCCTGGACACTGAAAGATATGAAGCACGACTACGCAGACGTCGAGGTTGTCGTCTGCCCGCCGTTCACGGACCTGCGCACCGTCCAGACCGTCGTCGACGCCGACAAGCTCGAGATCGGCTACGGCGCTCAGGACATGTCCGCCCACGATGGCGGCGCCTACACGGGCGAGATCTCGGCGTCGATGCTGACCGCGCTCGGCTGCACGTACGTCGTGCTCGGCCACTCGGAGCGTCGCGAGTACCACGACGAGTCCGATGAGCTCGTCAACGCGAAGACCGTCAAGGCGATCGCGGCGGGCCTCACGCCCATCGTCTGCGTCGGTGAGGGTCTCGATATCCGTAAGGCCGGTGACCAGGTCGCGTACACGCTCGCCCAGGTCGAGGGTGCGCTCAAGGACATCAAGGCTGAGAACGTCGAGAATCTCGTCATCGCCTATGAGCCCGTCTGGGCCATCGGCACCGGCGAGGTCGCCACGCCCGCCGACGCTCAGGAGGTCTGCGGAGCGATCCGTGAGAAGATCGCC
The DNA here is from genome assembly GCF_003952265.1 of Flaviflexus salsibiostraticola. Taxonomy (NCBI): domain Bacteria; kingdom Bacillati; phylum Actinomycetota; class Actinomycetes; order Actinomycetales; family Actinomycetaceae; genus Flaviflexus; species Flaviflexus salsibiostraticola. Next base: position 648,967 of record NZ_CP034438.1, on the reverse strand, counting down.
GAGCTGTACGACCAGGAGACTGCGGACGCCGTCCGCATCCTCTACGGCGGGTCGGTCAAGTCGGACAACATCGCGGACATCATGGCAGAGAAGGACGTCGACGGCGCGCTCGTCGGTGGCGCGGCTCTCAAGGCTGACGAGTTCGCGAAGATTGTCCGCTTCAAGGGTTAGGTCGAGACCGACCCGCTCCTCTAGACTGGACGACGGACCGAAAGGACATCGTGGACATCATCAAATTGATCGTCACCATTCTGCTGGTGATCTCATCACTCCTGCTTGTACTCTCCATCCTGCTCCACAAGGGCAAGGGCGGCGGCGTCTCCGATATGTTCGGCGGCGGCATGTCGACAGCCATGCGGTCGTCGGGCGTTGCTGAGCGGAACCTCAACCGCATCACCGTCGGCATTGCAGTGACATGGGGTGTCTGCGTCATCCTCTACGGACTCATCGTCAAGTTCGCGTAGACGGCGCAAGCCTTCAGCTCCTCCCGGGCCCCGCCCGGGAGGAGCTTTTTCATGCCGCCTCGCCCCGTGCCCATAGCAGCCCGGCGGCGCATCGGAGCGGGGGAGGAGCGGTCCACCACCCGGTCCGCCGCAGAGACAGGGCGCCGACACCTCGAGTCCGTCGACGTGGCCCACGGGGACTCCTGGGTCCCCTGAACCTCCATGCGCCTGAGCGCCTCTGTCGACTGAGCGGTCAGATACAGATCGGCGGCGGACAGGAACACTCCCATCCGCCGCCGAACGTCTGGTCAGCAGCCGTCGATGACGCCGCTGCCGACTGCCTCGAGGACGTGGCCGTAGGCGACGTCGGGGTCGAGACGCTGGAGCTCCTCGATGAGGCGATGCTCCTGGGTGCGAGTCTCAAGATTGACCCGCTGATCCTGGCGGCCGGGCCGCTGGAGGAGGGCCGTCGTCTCGCCGACCCTGCGGTGCAGGATGAGATCGCCGGAGGCTCTCTTCATCGTCACCTTCTCAAGCCCATAGCCCTCGGAGTTGCTGATGGAGACCGGCACGTCGAGGCGCAGGGCAAGCCATGCGGAGATGAGGTAGGTTGACGCGTGCTCGAGTGAGCCCTGGACGGCGACGGCCTCGACCGGCTCGTAGGGCGGCTCGTCGAGCATGGCTGCCAGGTAGCCGCGCCACAGCGTGCACCCCGCCCAGCTCATGTCCGTGTCGCCGGGCGTGTAGTTCTTCGCCAGCTCCTTGAGCACCGGAACGGGGTTCGTGTTGGCGATCGAGTTCGAGATCCGCCGCTGGGCCAGCTGCCCGATCGGGTCCTTCGCCGGGTTCGCCGGCGCATCCTCGCTCCACCACACGACGACCGGGGTGTCGGGCAGGAGGAGGGGAAGGAGCAGGGAGGCCGGCTCGATACCGGCCCCGCCCTCGGGGCGGAGGATGATGACCTCGGAGACGCCTGCCTCGCCGCCTACCCGGAGCTCAGCCGACAGGGTCGCCTCGTGTGCGTCCGGCTGGCGGTCGGGCAGGTAGGCGATGATGCGGCAGGGGTGGGAGAGCGAGGCGCCATCCGCCGCATCGAGCGCGGCCTCGATCGACTCGTTGTTGCGGGCGACGACGATGAGGGTGAGGACCTTGCCGAGCGCAACGGACCCGGACTTATCCCGAAGGGAATCGAGCTCGGCTGCGACATCGGCAGACGTGGTCGATGACAGATGCAGGATCATCTAGGCCCTCCTCCAGGTGCGGCCGTCGCGGGCCAGCATCGCATCGGACGATGCCGGGCCCCACGACCCGGGCGCGTAGGTGTCGATTGTGTCGAGCGTGTCCCAGTGGGCGAAGGCCCTGTCGAGGATCTTCCACGACTCCTCAACCTCTTTCTGCTGAGGGAACAGCGGAGGCTCGCCGAGCAGGACGTCGAGGATGAGGCGCTCGTAGGCCTCAGGCGTGTATTCGGTGAAGGCGTGACCGTATGAGAAGTCCATCGTCACGTCGCGGACCTTGAATGTCTGGCCCGGGATCTTGACCCCGAACCTGAAGGTCACCCCTTCATCCGGCTGGATCCTGATGACGAGCGTGTTGTTCTCCTGGCCAGAGGTGACCCTCGGCTCAAAGGGGAGGAAGCTGGGCTTCTTGAACACGATCGCGATCTCGGTGACGCGGCGTGCGAGGCGCTTGCCGGTGCGGACATAGAACGGGACCCCGTTCCAGCGGCGCGTCCGGACGGCGAGTCGCAGCGCGGCGTACGTATCCGTCTTCGAATCGGGGTCGATGTTGTCCTCGTCGAGGTAGGCCTTGACGAACCTGCCGCCCTGCCAGCCCTCCGCGTACTGCGCCCGCACGGCCGATTCCTCGATCGGACCGAAGAAGTCGAGGGCCGCGAGGACCTTCTCCTTCTCCTGGCGCAGGTCGTCCGGGCTGAAGGTGACCGGCTCCTCCATCGCCGTCAGCGCAAGGAGCTGAAGGAGGTGGTTCTGGATGACGTCCTTCGCGGACCCGACACCGTCGTAGTAGCCGGCGCGGCTGCCGATGCCGATGTTCTCGGCCATCGTGATCTGGACGTGGTCGATGTGGTCGGAGTTCCACAGCGGCTCGTACAGCTCGTTCGAGAACCGCAGGCTCATGAGGTTCTGGACAGTCTCCTTGCCGAGGTAATGGTCGATCCGGAAGACATCCTTCGGATCGAAGACCTTCGTCACAAGATCGTTGAGCTCCCTCGACGACTCGAGGTTGTGCCCGAACGGCTTCTCGATGACGACCCGTCGCCACCCCTCCGCCGTGTCTGCCAGTCCCGCGCTGCCGAGCTGGGTCAGCACCGTCTCGAAGAGGTCCGGGGGCACCGCCAGGTAGAAGGCGTGGTTGCCGCCCGTGCCGTGATGGCTGTCGAGGTACCTCAGGCGCTCTGCGAGGCGCTTGAACGTGTCCGGGTCGTCGTACTGCCCTTCAACGGCCTCAAGGCCGGAGATGAACTGGGCGAAGACCCGCTCGTTGAATGGCGTCTGCGCGTTGTCGCGCACCGCCCGTTCGACGATGTCGGCCAACGGCTCCCGCAGCTTCCTCGCCACCGCGGTGATCGCGAACGAGGGAGGCAGGAGCCCGTGTGAGGCGAGGTCATAGAGTGCGGGCAGGACTTTGCGCTGCGAGAGATCACCGGTGATGCCGAAGAGCACGAGGCCCGAGGGCCCCGCGATCTTCGGCAGTCGGCGATCTTCGGCGTGCCGAAGTGGATTGGTCACGAGTCCAGTTTGTCCTTAACGGTCTCGAGAAGCGAGTTCCAGGACTCTTCGAACTTGGCGACGCCCTCCTCTTCGAGCTTATCGGTCACATCGGCCAGGCTGATGCCGGCCCGGGCGAGGTCAGCGAGGACCGTTCGGGCCTCGTCATAACCGCCGCGGACCGTATCGCCCCGGAGGACGGAACCGTCGAAGGCGGCGTTGAGCGTCGCCTCCGGCATGGTGTTGACGACGCCGCGGGTCACGAGCTCGTCGACGTAGAGGGTGGGGGAGTAGTCGGGGTTCTTCGTTCCCGTCGACGCCCACAGGGGACGCTGCCTGTTCGCGCCCTGCTCCGCGAGGTGCGTGAAGCGGGGCGAGGAGAAGATCTCCTCGTACGCCTCGAACATGAGGCGAGCGTTGGCGAGTGCCACCTTGCCGCGCAGGTCGAGGGCATCGCCGCCGACCTCCTCGAGCCTCTTGTCGACCTCCGCGTCGATGCGCGAGATGAAGACGGAGGCGACCGAGTGGATGGTGCTGAGGTCGATGCCCGCTTCAGCGGCCTGCTCAAGTCCATCGATGTAGGCCTCGGCGACCGCACGGTAGCGATCGAGCGAGAAGATGAGCGTGACGTTGACGGAGATGCCGGCGGCGATCGTCTGCGTGATCGCCGGCAGGCCCTCCGGTGTCGCCGGGATCTTGATGAGGGCGTTCGGACGATCGACGATCTCCCACAGGCTCTTCGCCTGTTCGACCGTCGCGTCCGTCTCCCGCGCGAGACGCGGGTCGACCTCGATCGATACCCGGCCGTCCTCGCCGCCCGTCGCCGAGTAGATCTCGGCGAACAGATCGCAGGCGGCGCGGACGTCGTCCGTCGTCATCGCTTCGACAGCCTTCTCCGCCGAGCCGCCCGCGAATGAGGCGAGCTGCTCCTCGTAGCCGTCGCCGGCGGAGATCGCGGCCTGGAAGATGGACGGGTTCGTCGTCACGCCGACGACGCTCTTCTCTTCGATGAGCGACTGGAGGTTCCCGGTCGTCAGCCGTGACCTCGACAGGTCATCGAGCCAGATCGAGACGCCCTCGTCGGAGAGCTTCTTCAGGTTGGTCATCGTTCCTCCTCAGAGAGAGGCCAGCGACTCGCGCGCGGCCTCGACAACGGCCTCGGCCGTGATGTTGAACTTCTCGAACAGGAGCGCGCCATCGGCCGACGCACCGTAGTGGTCGATGCCGACGCTGCGGCCGTGGTCGCCGACGATGCCGGCCCAGCCGAAGGTGGAGCCCGCCTCGACCGAGACGCGAGCCTTGACGTCGGTCGGGATGACCGAGTTGCGGTACTCCGCGTCCTGCTCGTTGAACCACTCGAGCGAGGGCATCGAGACGACGCGCGCACCGACACCATCGGCCGCGAGGGTCTCCTGTGCCTTGACGGCGAGCTGGACCTCGGAGCCGGTGGCGATGAGGACGACGTCGACGGAACCCGTCGGCGACTCGGACAGGACGTAGGCGCCCTTGAGGACACCCTCTGCTGAACCGAACTTCTCACGGTCGTAGACGGGCAGACCCTGGCGGGACAGGATGAGGCCGGCCGGACGATCGTTGCGCTCGATGATGCCGCGCCACGCGTAGGCCGTCTCGTTGGCGTCCGCGGGGCGGACGACGTCGAGACCCGGGATCGCACGGAGCGCCCACAGGTGCTCGATCGGCTGGTGCGTGGGGCCGTCCTCGCCGACGCCGATGGAGTCGTGCGACCAGACGAAGGTCGACGGGGCTCCCATGAGGGCCGCGAGACGGACCGAGGGGCGCATGTAGTCGGAGAAGACGAGGAACGTACCGCCGTAGGGGCGGGTCATGCCCTGGAGGGCGATGCCGTTGAGGATCGCTCCCATCGCGTGCTCACGGATGCCGAAGTGGAGGGTGCGGCCGAAGATGTTGCCGGGGAACATCTCGGACTGACGGTCCTCGGGCAGGAACGAGGCCTCGCCCTTCATCGTCGTGTTGTTCGAGCCGGCGAGGTCGGCGGAGCCGCCCCACAGCTCGGGAAGGACGGGGGCCAGTGCGTTGAGCACGGCGCCCGATGCTGCGCGGGTGGCGAGAGCCTTGTCCGAGCCGAACACCGGCAGGGAGTCCTCCCAGCCCGCGGGCAGCTCGCCCTTGACGAGACGGTCGAACAGCTCGCCGCGCTCGCCGGCGGTCTCGCGCCACGCGTCGAAGCGCTGCTGCCAGGACTGGCGGGCCTCGGCGGCACGCGTCTTGGCGTTCTCACGCGTGTAGGCGAGAACCTCATCATCGACCTGGAAGTCCTTGTCGACGTCGAAGCCGATGGCCTCCTTGAGGCCCTTGATCTCGTCGGCGCCGAGTGCGGAGCCGTGTGCTGCGCCGGTGCCCTGCGCGGTCGGGGAGGGCCAGGCGATGATCGTCGAGAGGCGGATCATCGACGGCTTGTCGGTGACCTTCTGAGCCTCGAGGATTGCGTTGTAGAGGGCCTCGGGGTCCTCCTTGTAGTCGCCGCCGTTGGTCCAGTCGACGTGCTGGGTGTGCCAGCCGTACGCGGCGTAGCGGGCGAGGACGTCCTCGTTGAAGGCGATGTTTGTGTCGTCCTCGATCGAGATGCGGTTGTCGTCCCAGATGACGATGAGGTTGCCCAGGCGCTGGGTGCCCGCGAGCGACGAGGCCTCAGAGGTGACGCCCTCCTGCAGGTCGCCGTCGCCGGCGATGACGTAGACGAAGTGGTCGAACGGCGACTCGCCGAGAGCGGTCTCCGGGTCGAAGAGGCCGTGCTCGCGGCGGGTGGCGTAGGCGAAGCCGACGGAGGACGCGAGGCCCTGGCCGAGCGGGCCGGTCGTGATCTCGATGCCGTCCGTGTGGCCGTATTCGGGGTGGCCGGGGGTCTTCGAGTCCCAGGAGCGCAGGGCCGCGATGTCCTCAACCTCGAGCCCGTAGCCGGTCAGGAAGAGCTGGTTGTAATGCGTGAGGGAGGAGTGACCGGCCGACATGATGAAGCGGTCGCGGCCGACCCAGCGGGGCTCGGCGGGATCGTGGCGCATGACCTTGTTGAACAGGACGTAGGCGGCGGGGGCCAGGGAGATGGCGGTGCCCGGGTGGCCGTTGCCGGCCTTCTGGACCGCATCGGCAGCAAGGGCTCGCGTAGTATCGACTGCTCGCTGATCGAGGTCGGTCCAGGTAAAGGTATGAGAATCCACTATGACTCCTAGTGATGCGATCGTGTTGGGCGATTGACTCCAGTCTAGACTGCCCCGGCCTGGGCCCTTCTTTCTATCTCGAAAATTTCGGCGAATGGGGCAGGCCTCACGATCCGCAGACGGGTCGAAGGTCCCGGCGTGGTCTCGCATTCCTTGATATGGCCGAAAGCGGCGCCCATGCGATAGAGTGGGCCACCAGTGTTCGCGAAAAGGTGGTCTGAGTGAGTCAGCGGTCGACGTCCAGCCTGGAGACAGCAACGGCATCGGAGGAGACGACTCCGCAGCCCCTCCATCCCCATCGCGGGAGGCGCTCGACGATCGCCGCGTATGTCGCCCTGACGAAGCCGAGGATCATCGAGCTTCTGCTGACGACGACGATCCCCACCGTCATCCTCGCAGCGGGCGGATGGCCGAGTTGGCAGGTCCTCGTCTCCTGCGTCCTCTTCGGCTACCTCGCCGCCGGGTCGGCCAACGCCTACAACATGGTGCTCGATCGGGACATCGACGCGGTCATGAACCGCACGAAGCAGCGTCCGCTCGTCACCGGCGAGATCTCGCCGCGCAGCGCCACGATCTTCGCGACCGCCATCGGCATCCTCTCGATCGTCGGCTTCGTGATCTTCACGAACTGGCTCGCCGGGGCGCTCGCCGCCGTCGCGATCCTCCTCTACGTCGTCCTCTATACGATGATCCTCAAGCGCCGCACGGACCAGAACATCATCTGGGGCGGCGCGGCGGGCTGTATGCCGGTCCTCATCGCGTGGGCCGCACAGACGGGCACACTCGACTGGCCGGCCGCCATTCTCTTCCTCATCATCTTCTTCTGGACCCCGCCGCACTACTGGCCGCTGTCGATGAAGTTCGCGAAGGACTACCGCAGGGCGGGCGTGCCCATGCTCGGCGCCGTCGCCGACGATGTGACAGTCAGCCGCCGCATCGTCCTCTACGGCGGACTCACAGTCCTCACCACGCTCGCGCTCATCCCCATCGCCTCAATGGGACTGCTGTACTCGATCGCTGCGATCGCCTCGGGAGCCTGGTTCCTCTGGTCGTGCATTGATCTCTACCGCCACACGAGGCAGCCCGAGCTGGGCCGGCCGAAGGCGATGAAGGTGTTCCACGGCTCGATCTACTACCTGGCGATCGTCTTCCTCGCGATCGCGATCGACCCCTTCCTCGTGTGAGGGTCCAGCGGGCGATCTCGGGCTACCTCGATTGGATCGCCGTCGAGCGCTCGCTCTCCCGCAACACGGTGAGCGCCTACTCGCGCGATCTCGAGCGCTACCTCACCTACCTGTCGACCCTCGGCATCGATGCCCTCGACGACATCGACGCCGCCGATGCTGCGGGTTTCTCCGAATTCTTGGCGGATGAGGGGCTCTCCCGCTCCTCGATCGCCCGGACGCTGACGGCCGTCCGCTCCTTCCATCGCTTCTGCACGTCGGAGGGTTGGACGCAGAGCAGTCCCGCCCGCGACCTCACCCTCCCAAAGCAGGACAGGCGCCTGCCCAAGCCGATCACGATCGAGCAGGTGACGGCACTCATCGAGGCGGCAGGCGCACAGGACCCGCCGGTCGGTCCGCGGGACGCCGCTCTCATCGAGCTCCTCTATGGCACCGGCGCCCGCATCACCGAGGCGCTCAGCCTCGACGTCGACGACGTCGACACAGAGGGCGGCTCGGTCCGTCTGTTCGGCAAGGGCAATAAGGAGCGGATCGTGCCCCTCGGTTCCTACGCGGTCGAGGCGGTGAGCGCCTACCTCGTGCGGGCGCGCCCCGCGCTCGGCCAGAAGGGCCGGGGCACCCCCCGTCTCTTCCTCAATCTTCTCGGCCGGCCCCTGTCGCGCCAGTCGGCGTGGGCCGTCATCCAGGACGCCGCCGCCCGTGCCGGCATCGAGGAGCACATCTCCCCGCACACGCTCCGCCACTCCTACGCGACGCATCTGCTGTCGGGCGGCGCCGACATCCGTGTCGTCCAGGAGCTGCTCGGACACGCCTCCGTGACGACCACACAGATCTACACGGCCGTCACCATCGAGACTCTGCGCGAGACATACGCGATCTCACACCCTCGCGCACGGAGCAGGGATTGATTCGCTATTGTTGAGGGGTGACCGAGAACCCCAAGCAGCCTCCGCTCATCAGCGACCCGACCGGCGACGACTTCCCGTACCCGCCGGATTTGGACGGGCACGGGCCGGCCCGCATCATCGCCATGTGCAACCAGAAGGGCGGCGTCGGCAAGACGACGACGTCCATCAATCTCGCGGCTGCGCTCGCTGAGTATGGCCGTCGGGTCCTCCTCGTCGACTTCGACCCGCAGGGGGCGGCCTCCGCCGGCCTCGGCATCAACGCACGCGGCCTCGACCGCACGATCTACACGGAACTGCTCGCCGCCAAGCCGAACATCGACGAGATCATCCACGAGACCTCGGTCGACGGCCTCGACCTCGTACCCGCGAACATTGATCTGTCGGCCGCGGAGATCCAGCTCGTCACGGAGGTCGGCAGGGAGCAGACGCTCGCCCGGGTGCTGCGCCCCGTCATGGACGACTACGACGTCATCATCATCGACTGCCAGCCCTCACTCGGCCTGCTGACCGTCAACGCGCTCACGGCCGCCCACGGCGTCCTCATCCCCCTCGAGGCCGAATACTTCGCCATGAGGGGCGTCGCGCTCCTCGTCGAACAGATCGAACGCGTCACCGAGCGCCTTAACCCGAAGCTGCGCCTCGACGGTGTGCTGCTCACGATGGTCGACATGCGGACCCTCCACTCTCGCGAGGTCATCGCCTCGGTCGAAGAGGGCTTCGGCGACAAGGTGTTCAACACAAAGATCGCCCGCACGGTCAAGTTCCCGGATGCGACGATCGCGGCGGAGCCGATCACGTCGTACGCCCCCTCCCACCCCGGCGCGCACGCCTACCGCCGGCTCGCCCGTGAAGTCATCGCCCGCGGCCACAGTGCGTAGACAGGAGACTCTCTTCGAGACCGAGGGGACCCTCGGATTCGACGTCAGCCTCGACATCTTCTCCGGCCCCTTCGACGTTCTTCTCTCCCTCATCGCCAAGCGGCGTCTCGACATCACCGACGTCGCACTCGCCGAGGTGACCGACGAGTTCCTCGCCCACGCCCGGGCGCGGGCGGAGATGGACCTCTCGCAGGCGAGCGAGTTCCTCCTCATCGCCTCGACACTCCTCGCACTCAAGGCCGCCCGGCTCCTGCCGAGCGAGCAGGACGACGACGAGGATCTTGAGCTGCTCGAGGCCCGCGATCTTCTCTTCGCGAAACTCCTCCAGTACAAGGCCTACAAAGACCTCGCGGTCCTCATCACCCGCACGCTCGCGGAGAATTCCCTCGCGGTGCCCCGCGACGTGCCGCTCGAGCAGGAGTTCGCGGCCCTCATGCCCGAGATCGACCTTCGGATCACTCCGGAGGGGCTCGCGGTCCTGGCGCGCCGCGCCCTCGAGCGCGACACGTCGACCCCCGAGATCCGCCTCGACCATCTCCATGCCCCGCTCGTCTCCGTCGACTCCCAGGTCGAGGTCCTCAGGGTCCGGCTCGCCGGCCGGGGGGCCGTCACCTTCAGAGAGCTCTGCGACGATGCTCCGAGCGCGGCCGCCGTTGTCGCCCGATTCCTCGCCGTGCTCGAGCTGCTGAGACAGAGGTCTGTCGACATCCGCCAGGACGCGGCACTGTCAGAACTGGAGGTCCTATGGACAGCGTGAACCTCGACCAGGCCGAGCTCGACGCGAGGCGCCCGGGCGCCTCCGAGGACACGCCCCTCGAGGCGGGGGAGGTCTCCAGTGGAGAGCTGCGGGAGGTCCTCGAGGCGATCCTCATGGTCGTGACCGAGCCGGTCTCCACGCGGCACCTGTCCCAGGTGCTCGGCGTGCCCGAGTCACTGATTGATCGTCAGCTGCGGGCGCTCGCGGCCGACTATCGCGGCGAGACGGGCACACGGCGCGGTTTCGAGCTGCGTGAGGCGGGGGAGGGGTGGCGGATCTACTCCTCGCCCCGGCTTGCGGACGCCGTTGCGGCATTTGTCACGTGGGGACAGTCATCACGCCTCTCGGGCCCCGCGCTCGAGACTCTCGCCGTCATCGCCTACCGCCAGCCCGTCACCCGCTCCCAGATCGCCGAGATCCGCGGCGTCAACGTCGACGGCGTCGTGCGGACCCTCACAACCCGGGGCCTCATCGAGCCCACCGGTCAGGAGGGCAGTGGCGCCGTCCTGTATGGTACTACTGGATATTTTCTTGAGAAAATGGGGATGACGTCGCTTGCGGAACTGCCGCCGACGGCCCCGCACCTGCCAGAGCTCGATGAGCTGGATGAGATGGAGAAGGATCGACGATGAGCGAACAGGGCGAGCGGCTGCAGAAGGCGATGGCGCATGCCGGCGTGGGTTCACGTCGCGCCTGCGAAGAGATGATTGAACGGGGCCGCGTCTCTGTCGACGGGAAGACCGTGACGAGGCTCGGCACCCGGGTGATGCCCGGCCAGGTGATCCGGGTCGATGGTGAGCGCGTGACGTTCGACGAGTCGAAGGTGACGATTGCGCTGCACAAGCCGGCCGGCGTCGTCTCGACGATGGAGGACGACATGCGCAGGCCGTCGCTGGCCCAGTACGTCGAGGACCGCACCGAGCGCCTCTACCACGTCGGCAGGCTTGACCAGGAGACCGAGGGCCTCATCCTTCTCTCGAACGATGGCGAGCTCACGCACCGTCTCACCCACCCGTCCTACGAGGTGCCCAAGACGTACGTCGCCACGGTGGAGGGCCAGGTCAACCGCACCCTTCAGCGCACCCTCGAGAACGGCGTCAACCTCGAGGAGGGCCTCGTCAAGGCCGATGCGGTCAAGATCATCGAGATGGGCCTGCCGAACTCGATCGTCGAGATCACCCTGCATTCCGGCGCGAACCGCGTCGTGCGCCGCATGTTTGAGGCGGCGGGCCTTCCCGTCGTCCGGCTCGTCCGGACCTCCTTCGGCACCATCACCCTCGGCAGGCTCAAGCCGGGCCGCACGCGTATCGTCGGGGGCAGCGAGCTCGGTGCCCTCATGAAATCGGTCGACCTGTGATCATTCGGATCATCGGCACGGGGCTGCTGGGCACCTCACTCGGTCTCGCACTGTCCCCTCGGCACGAGATCCAGCTTGAGGATGCGTCGCCGATGACTGCCGCACTCGCGCAGGACCTCGGCGCGGGCACGGAGGTCACCGACGAGTCGGCGGCCCCCGATCTCGTCATCGTCGCGACACCGCCCGACGTCGCGGCCGATACCGTCAACCGCGCGCTCACGGACTTCCCGGATGCCCTCGTCACCGACGTCGCCTCCGTCAAGGCCATTGTTCTCGCCGAGGTCGGTTCCGGCAGGGAGCGCTACGTCGGCTCCCATCCCATGGCAGGACGGGAACGCTCCGGCGCGATCGCCGCCGATGGGGACCTTTTCATCGGCCGGCCCTGGGTTGTCGTCCCGCACGAGACCTCGCGCCCGGACGCCGTCGAGACGGTCAAGCGGATCGCCATGGAGGTCGGCGGATTCCCGATCGAGATGAGCGCGGCCGCCCACGACAGCGCGGTCGCCCGCGTCTCCCACGTGCCGCAGCTCATGTCCTCCCTCGTCGCCGCGACCCTCGTCGATGCGCCGCCGTCGAGCCTCGACCTGGCGGGACAGGGACTGCGCGACGTCACCCGCATCGCAGGCTCCGATCCGAAGCTCTGGTCGACGATCATCGCCGGCAACCCGAGCTCCGTCGCCGACATCCTTCGAGAGGTCCGCTCCCGCCTCGACTCCCTCATCGACGGGGTCGAGACCATGGCGGAGCAGAACGCCTACACCGGTGTCGCGAGCGTCGCGAAGGTCATCAGCGACGGCAATATCGGCGTCTCCCGCATTCCCGGCAAGCACGGCGGCGCGCCGGTCCGCTACGCGACCGTCTACGTGCTCGTGCCCGACAAGCCGGGCGAGCTCGGCCGGCTCTTCACCGAGGCCGGTGAGATCGGCGTCAACATCGAAGATCTCACGCTCGAGCATTCGGCTGCGCAGCCCGTCGGCCGCGCGGCGATCAGCGTCAACCCGTCCCGGGCGAAGCCGCTCGCCGACGGGCTCGAGGAGCGGGGCTGGACAATCGCCTCGGTTGAGATGGAGGAGAGCTGATGTCGACGACGATCGCCATCGACGGGCCGTCCGGCTCGGGCAAGTCCACCGTGTCGAAGGAGGTGGCCCGCCGCAACGGCCTCGCCTACCTCGACACCGGCGCGATGTATCGCGCCGCGACCTGGTGGGTGCTCGACCAGCGCATCGACCCGGCCGATGAGGATGCCGTCATCGCGGCCGTGCGGGAGATGCCGCTGACGGTCCCCGTCGACCCCGACGACCAGGTCATCCTCTGCGCCGGCCACGACATCACCGATGCCATCCGCACCCCCGAGCTCTCCCGCGTCGTCTCGAGGGTCTCCTCCTACTTTCCCGTGCGCGACATCCTCATCGCCCTCCAGCGCGACATCATCGCCGCCGAGGGCGAGCCCGACTCGTATTCGCACGGCCGCGGCATCGTCGCTGAGGGCCGGGACATCACGACCGTCGTCAAGCCGGACGCCGACCTCCGGGTCCTGCTGACCGCCTCCGAGGAGGCGCGTCTCGCCCGCCGCGCGAAAGAGCTCGTCGGCACCGTCGACGCCGTGACGATCGAGAAGACGCGCGGTATCGTATCCGAACGGGACAGGCAGGATTCTGCCGTCACACAGTTCCTGGAGGCCGCTGATGGGGTCTTCACCATTGACTCCTCGACCATGTCGATCTCCGACGTCGTCGAGACTATTGAGAACCTCGCCGGGAGGGTCACATGACCGATGACCAGACAGAGGCGCTTCGCAGCGCACTCGACCAGTACGACCTCACGGAGGAGGATCTCGCCGAGCTCGAATGGCGAGAGGAGGGTCCCACCCGCACCGAACGGCCGCTGCCGCCGGTCCTCGCGATCATCGGCCGACCCAACGTCGGCAAGTCGACGCTCATCAACCGCATCCTCGGCAAGCGCGTCGCCGTCGTCCAGGACACCCCGGGCGTCACCCGGGACCGGGTGCGCTACGAGGCGTCGTGGAACGGTCGGGACTTCATCGTCGTCGATACGGGTGGATGGGAGGTCAAGGTCGAGGGACTCGACCTGTCGGTCGCCCAGCAGGCTGAGGCCGCCATCGAGCAGGCGGATGCCGTGCTCTTCGTCGTCGATGCCACGGTCGGCGCGACGGCGACCGATGAGGAGGTCGTCAAGCTCCTGAGAGCCTCTGGTAAGCCGGTCATCCTCGCCGCCAACAAGGTGGATTCGCAGATGCAGGAGGCTGATGCGGCCTACCTGTGGGCCCTCGGACTCGGTGAGCCCTATCCCGTCTCCGCCCTTCACGGCCGTGCGTCCGGCGATCTGCTCGACCGCGTCATGGAGGTCCTTCCCGAGGTGTCCCAGGTCGGCGGACGCCGCATCGACCGCGGCACCCGCCGCGTCGCCCTCGTCGGCCGCCCGAACGTCGGCAAGTCCTCGCTCCTCAACCGACTGGCGGGGGAGGAGCGCGTCGTCGTCAACGAGATCGCCGGGACGACGCGTGACCCGGTCGATGAGCGGATCGAGCTCGACGGTGAGGCGTGGACCTTCATCGACACCGCCGGCATCCGCCGCCGCGTCCACCAGACGACCGGGGCGGACTATTACGCCTCCCTGCGCACCCAGAGCGCGATCGAGAAGGCCGACATCGGCCTCGTTCTGCTCGACGCCTCGGAGCCGCTGACGGAGCAGGATGTCCGCGTCATCCAGCAGGTCGTCGATGCCGGGCGGGCCCTCGTCATCATCGCGAACAAGTGGGACCTTGTCGACGTCGATCGTCAGGAGGAGTTCAACCGGGAGCTCGAGCGTGAGCTCGTCCAGCTGAGCTGGGCGCAGCGCGTCAACCTGTCGGCGCTGACCGGCTGGCACACGAATCGGCTGTCGAAGGCGATGAACGCAGCGTACGAGAACTGGCATCGCCGGATCAGCACCGCGAAGCTCAACAGCTTCCTCGGCGAGCTGTCGGCCGCCCATCCGCACCCCGTGCGCGGCGGCAAGCAGCCCCGCATCCTCTTCGCCACGCAGGCGTCGAGCTGCCCGCCGAGGTTCGTCATCTTCACGACCGGGTTCCTCGACCACGGTTACCGCCGCTTCATCGAGAACCGGCTCCGCGAGTCCTTCGACTTCGCGGGAACCCCAATCGAGATCTCAGTCCGAGTCCGAGAACGACGGAAGAGGAGCTAGACGATGAGGCTGCTCAAGGCGCTTGTGCGCCGACCCTCTCCCAATCACCAGAACGGCCTGCTCACGCACCTCAAGCGCGAGGAGACCGACCCGGCTCTTGCTCTCGCTCAGTGGGAGGACTACTGCGAGATCCTCCGTGACTACACCGAGGTCATCGAGGTCGAGCCTGCCCCGAACTACGCCGACTCTGTCTACATTGAGGACACGGCCTTCGTCTACGGGAACACGGCCGTCATGACGAAGCTCCGCTACCCCTCGCGCCAGCCTGAGCATGCGGCCGTGGCCGAGACGCTCGAGGGATTGGGTTTTGAGATGAAGAGGTTGGCCGACTGGGCCTACCTCGAGGGCGGCGACATCCTCAAGTTCGATGACACGGTCTGGGTCGGCCTGTCGACGCGGTCGGATATG
Source organism: Flaviflexus salsibiostraticola (assembly GCF_003952265.1). Taxonomy (NCBI): domain Bacteria; kingdom Bacillati; phylum Actinomycetota; class Actinomycetes; order Actinomycetales; family Actinomycetaceae; genus Flaviflexus; species Flaviflexus salsibiostraticola. The sequence continues at coordinate 633,902 of NZ_CP034438.1, read as the reverse complement.
GAGGGGGTCGAGTGGCTCGGGAAGGCTCTCGCCGCATACGAGCCGACGATCATCCCCGTCCCCGTTCAGCACGCCCTTCACCTCAAGTCCGCCATCACGGCGCTGCCCGATGGCACGTTCCTCGCCCATCCCGCCTACGCCCCGCCGGAGTCCTACTTCCCGGGATATCGCAGGACCCCCGAATTCGAAGGCTCGCAGGTCGTCCTGCTCGGTGGCGACACGGTCCTCATGTCCGCATCCGCCCCTCAGACAGAGGCGATGCTCAAGGCCGATGGCTTCGATGTCATCACCACCCCGATGACGGAGTTCGAGAAGACGGAAGGCTGCGTCACCTGCCTCTCGATCCGAATCCGCGAATGAGTGGCGACGACCACCCTTCTGAGGGCCGGTCGGATTGGAGATTCCGCGTCGGCGTGGGCTAATCTTGAGAAGTCGCGAAAGCGAACGGGCTGTGGCGCAGTTTGGTAGCGCACTTGACTGGGGGTCAAGGGGTCGCAGGTTCAAATCCTGTCAGCCCGACCAGGTGAGGCTTACTGCAAACACCGACCCTATGGGCCGGGTTTGGAGGAGCTTCCAGGGTCAACGAAGTAAGGGAGTCGCCCATGCGGGCGGCTCCCTTCTTCTTCGTGGTCTGGTAGTGCTTGGCCCAGGATGCCTGGGCGAGGTCGTGCAGGCGGCCAGGCGGTGCTCCGATGGTGCTGGCGTGGTAGATCGTCTGGACGGTGAACAGATCACCGAACGGGTCTTCGAGGTCGTGATCGATGATCTCGTCGTGGTCGATGAAGATGTGCTTGAAGATGGCCTGGTTGAGGCGACGGCGGACTTCGTCGCTGGCGTTCATGTACAGCTCGTAGGGATCCTCGAGCAGGCGCAGGTTGGTCTCGATGAACTCGACGGCGTCCTTGAGGGTGTCGACGGTGGCCTGGAGCTGGGCGGTGAGGCGTTCGCGCTCAGTGCCGATCTCGCGCAGCTTGGCGCGGATCTTCTCCTTCGGGATGGTGTCGTCGACGGCCAGCTCCAGGAGGTTGCTCTCCTGGGCGTCCAGGCGCTCGAGTTGCCCTTTGAGCTGCTCCTTCAGTGCGCGCTGTGAGGCTTCCTGCTCGGCGAGGGCGTCGTCGAGGGTCTGGCGCATGGCCTGGAGGAAGTCGGGGCTGAACTGGACGGTGCGGTAGTGCTCCTCGACGGCGCGTTCGATGCGATGGACGTTGGAGTACTTGGCGTCGCAGAAGCCGTCCTGGGTGCCGCGGCAGAAGAAGTACAGGTACTCCTCGCCGCTGCGGGAGATGGTGCGGCGCACGATCATGCGGCGGATGGACTTGTCGCGTCGCCAGCAGGCGCCGCACCACAGGGTGCCCTTGAGGTAGTGGTGCACGACACGGCGGCGCTCGCCTGCCCTGCCGCGTGAGGCCAGAAGGTCTTGCACCTGGTCGAACAGCTCCCGATCGATGAGCGGTTCGTGCCGTCCGGGGTACTCCTCGCCCTTGTACGTGACAATCCCGACGTAGTACGGGTCCTGGAGCATCTGGTGGATCTTCGAGACGGAGACGGGGCCTGCGGGGCGGCGCTGGGTGGGTCGGGTGCGCAGGCCTCGGTCGGTGAGTTCGTTCTGGATGTCTTCCAGGGTTGCCTCGCCTGCGGCGTACATTTCGAACGCCAGCCGGACGAGGGGCGCACGCTCCTCGTCGATGGCGACGGCGCGGATCTCGCGGCCGTCGATGCGATCGATGGTGTTGATGTAGCCGATGGGTGCTTTGCCGAGCGTGCCGCCCTTCTTGGCCTTCTCGCCCATCTTGTAGGCGATGTCGGCGCCCTCCTCGGCGGAGCGGAACTCATTGAACGCGGCGAGGATGCCGTGCATGAGCTGCCCGACCGGAGTCTCGTCGATCGACTCGGTGGCGGAGATGAGGGTGACGCCGCGCTTCTTCAGTTCCGCACCGACGATGGCGTCGTCAAAGCGGTTCCTCGCCATGCGGGAGAGTTTGTAGATGATGACGTAGTCGACGTCCCGCTCGGTGCGGATGCGTTCGAGCATCTGCTGGAAGGCCAGTCGCTTGGTCATCTCCCGAGCGGAGCGGCCGGGTTCGATGTACTCGTCGATGATGGTGATGCCGAGCTGGTCGGCCTTGCGGTAACAGGCCTTGCGCTGCGCTGGGAGGGAGATACCTTCCGGGTCGTAGTCGGTGTTGACCTGGCTCGGTGTGGAGACGCGCAGGTAGATCACTGCCCGCTTGCCTACTGGCACGTCATCGACGGGCTGCCCGGTGCTGACGTCGATGGTCTCGAAGTGGAGTTGGTCGGGGTGCGGGATGGGTGGGGTCTCGTCGTAGAGCGTCATGGACGGGGCTCCTTCTTCTCGGGCATGAGCGGTGTGGCGGGAAGCGTCAGGCGTGTTTGATGAGCGACGAGGCGCTCTGCAGTGGAATGGCATGAATTTCTGTTCACAAGGGCACGAAATGGTAAAATGGAGAAGTCATCACGACTCTTCGTCTGCATGGCTGTATCCATTACCTGCCCCCTTTCTGATCGCCCAGCAGAGGCGTTGTGGGCAACAGCGATAGCGGGAACGATGCCCGACTGAGCTTGGTCATGAGTGCGGCGTTGCACGAGCGACGGAGGGCGAGATGATGTTGTGCTTGGAGAGTCATGCGCTCGTTTTGGCGAACGTTCGGCAGGACGGTTTGACAACTGTTTCTGACAGCAACAGAGCCAATAATTCGTGCTTTTGCCTGCTCGCTGATGCTCCGAATAACAGGGGTCGGGGCGTCCACCAAAAGGTGACAAGTCAGGCTCTTAAGCAGGGTGTCGAGGGTTCGAGCCCCTCCTGGCCCTCCAAGAAATTCCGCCGTATCGACCCCCGTTGATCGGCGGTTTTTCTTTGCTTGCCCTTCTTCGCATTCGATGGCATGACAGCCATTTGACAACCATTCCTGACAACAATTCCCTGATGCGGCGTGCTCCAGGCTGCCCGATGCTGCACTCGTCTGGCGCGGTGCCGTGAGAGCTGCGGCGACTCGTTCGAGCGCTTCGCGTTGGCCGGTGACGTCACCGTGCTGGTAGATCTCCTGCGTTGTCGTGATGTTCGAGTGCCCGAGGATGAGCTGGACGTCGCGTACAGGGACGCCGAGGTTCTTCAGGAGCGTCGCGGCCGTATGGCGCGTATGGTGCACGGTGATACGTGGCAGGCCTGCCCGGTCGCGGATCTCGTGGAAGGTGCGCACGAAGTTCTTCGGATCGACTGGTGTGCCCGTCGAGCTGAGTAGGACGAGATCGTCGGCTCCGGGCGCCTGCATCTCGCGGAGTTGCAGAAGCATCTCGCGAATGCTCGGCAGGAGCGGCAGGTCGCGCTTGCCGGCGCTGGTCTTGACCGGCCCGGTTTGCAGCAGGCCGTGGATGCGCTGCAGTTGCTGCCGGACGTGGATGATGTCGCCTTCGAAGTCGATGTCGCTCCAGCGCAGCCCGAGTACCTCGCCGCGGCGCATGCCGTAGGTGAGCAGCAGGTGGTAGCCGATCTCCCAGCGGTGCCCCGCGCAGGCTGCGAGGAAAGCTGTGGCCTGCTCGCCCGTCCAAGGTGTGATCGCCTTGCGCTCGTACTTGGGCAGGTCGATCAGGCGGGCGACGTTGCGGTAGACCAGTTCCTCCTTCTCGGCCCGGCTGAGTGCTGACGAGAGCACGGTGCGGACGCGGTGCAGGGTGCGTTCGGAGTTGCCGTCGGCGTAGAGGCGGTTGATGAGTTCCTGGACGTCCTGGACGGAGAGCTTGTCGAGGCGCTTCTTGCCGATGAACGGCGAGATGTAGAGCCGAACCGTCGACTCGTACAGTTCGGCTGTGCGTGGCCTGGTCTTGATCGGCACGACCGTACGCATCCAGTAATCGAGGTACCGCCCCACACTCCAGCTCGTTTCCGGCACAGGTATGTTGCGGCGTGCCTGCTCGAGCGCCGCCTGGAGCTTCTCTCGTGCGGCCTGCTGAGTCGTGCCGTAGAAGTGGACGCGCTTGCGGCCGCCACCGGCGACAAGCACGTAGCCAGAAGCCTGCCAGCGGCCGTCTCCGCGCCGCACCAGGGTTCCTTCGCCGTTGGCTCGCCTACCCATGAAAGCCTCCACGGATGCGGCCGGTGCTTTGCTCGGCGATGTAGCGCTCGATGTCCTCTGCAGGCACGAGCGTTCGGACGCCCACCTTCACGGAGCCGAGCAGTTCGCGTTGGATGAGGCGCTGGACTGTCCACTTGCTGACGCGCAGCACCTGCCCGGCCTCGTCGAGCGTGTAGAGGCGGGGCGCATCGTGGTGGACGGCGCGTTCGCCTGGTTGGTGAATGTTGGTCATGGTCACGATGGGTTCCCTCCTCTCGTGGTTTTCGTTGCTTGCAGATTCAGGTCGGACAGCCGTAGGGCCGCGCGGTCGCGGCTGACGCGGAGTCTGCGGGCGAGTTCGACGACGTCGCAGCGGTCTCGTTTGACGAGGCGACGAACGACGCGTGCGGGCATGAGGGCGGCTGAGGCGAAGCCATCGGCTGCCATCTCGGCTTGGGCGTGCCCGCTGAGGTAGCGCGGGTCGTAGAGGTGCACGCTGGTGTTGTGATCAAGGATGTGCTTGAACTCGTGCAGCAGCGTGAAGCGCTGTCGTTCCGGGGCGTCCTTGGCGTTGAGTCGGATGATCCAGGTGCGTTCGTCCCGGTTCCAGACGGCAAGCCCGGAGGCCGGCAGCTCGCGATCCGTTTCGACTTTCACCTGCGGGAGGCTGGCGACGAGGACATCGACGGTGATGTTCCGGATGGCCGCTTCTCGGGCGACGAGTGCGCCTTGGCGGGCTGCGATGCGCTGGGCGGCAACCCAGCTGACCGGGCGGGCGCGGTGTTCGCGAGCGAGGTTGCGCAGGCACCGGATGAGGCCCGAGGGCACTCGAGGCGCCTGCTCAGTCAGCTCGCCGATTTGGTATGTCATGAAGTTCTCCTCCTCTCATTCCCACCCGGGGAGTTAGCCATCACTGATACGTCTCGTCGTCTGCTGCCTAGAACTCGTCTTCGCCGGGCTCTGGCCCGTCGAGGTTGATGCCGCTCTGCTGCGCTATGGCAGCGAAGTAGCCCTCGAGCTGGGCGACCTGGCTCGGAGTGAGCTCCTGGTAGCGAGCGCGGAGGTATGCCCCGAAGGACGGGAGCTTGGTGAGCGACGGGTAGTCGACCAGTGCGTACAGGTCGGCTGCGGGGATGCTGAGCGAGCGGGCGATCGCGGTGAGGATCTCCGGTCGAGGTTGGACGATCTCGCCGTGCTCGATACGCCAGACGGTGTTGTTCACGACACCTGACAGCTCGGCGAGCTTCCGGATCGAGAGATCCTTTTCGATGCGCTTCTGGCGGATGAATTCGCCAAGCTTGGTTGTGGGTTCTTCCGCGTTGTTCATTGCGGTAATCTCCGTTTACATTACTCTCGCTATTTTACCTCGCTGCTCGCAATAAGTCCCGGTCAAAGGCATTTTCTACAACGTTTTACGGGTCTGCCGTTGGCGAACTTCCGAGATGCATATGCAGTGATGGGTGCTGGTAATAGATGGATGTGGTGTAGGCGTTCTCTGTCACGCCGCTACAGGTAGCGAAGCGAGCAGATCGCCATTGGATGACGACGCGATCCGCGTAGGCGTAGTGCTTTTCGCAACAAGCAGCGGATATGCGTCGTTTGGTGGGCGCTCCGGGCGGCCTACGTCATGAAGACGTGGAGACGCCCGTCGATGCCGGGGATGATGTCCCAGCCGCCCTCGACGTAGTGCCACAGCTCGTCGAGGTCGATCGTCACGACACCTTCGGGGATGCCGTGCTGGTGGCAGAGCTTGGTGATCTCCTCCTCCCATTGGTTGTATTCGGTGAGTTCACGGACGAGCGCTTCGCGGTCGTCGAAGCTGCCTATATAGAAGTCCTGGAACGTCTTCTGGAGGTTGTCGGCCGTGGCGTTTACGTCGGGCAGTTTCAGGAACGCCTCGAACGGTGCGCCCAGCTCGTCCAGCAGCGGTGTGAGGCGGTCACGCAACCTCCGGATGATCTCCGTCGGAGTGTCGGCCGGCACGTTGACGGCGATCGCTTCCTTACCCTCGCCGGTGCTGGTTTCCCAGAGGATCGCGCGGAGGGATGGTGTCTGGCCGTGCGGCCGGTGCGGGAAGCGTCCGTAGGTGTTCTCAGCAGCGATGACGCCGCTGGCGAACCAGGCGACCAGCTCACGGATCGGTTCTGGTGCGCTGGGGTCGTGGTGGATCAGGAGGTACTCCTCGCGGAGTTCCTCGTTGCGCCCTCGTCCGGTCGTGGCGTAGCGCGCCAGCGCGGAGTTCTCGTCGAGGCCGGCATAGCGGACGAGTTCTGCCGCGATTGCACCGGAGGCTTTGGCTCGTACTTCGCCGTCGCCGGTGAGGTTCTCGGGCTTCACGGCTTCGTCGAGGTCGACGTTGTAGTCGTTCTCTGGCTGCTTGTGTCGTGCTCGGAAGCGTTCCATCTACCAGCCCTCCTGTGCAGCGGGTGCCGTTTGAAGGGCGCCGAGCGGTTCGACGTCGGATTCCACTTCGAGGAACGTCCACAGCGCGATGACCCAGCCGGTCTGGTAGCTCGGCACTCGGATCGAGGTGAGTTCGGCAAGCGCAGCTGCGGTGTCGAGCTGGTCGGAGGCAGCGAAGCGCTCCAGGGCGGAGCCGTCTCCGCTGTGGATGCAAGCGGCGATGAGACGAGCCGTCTCCCGGGTGATCGGGTGGCCTTCCTCGAGGAGTCGTCCGATGTGCTCTCGCATGCGGGATTCCTGGTCGAGACCGCGCGCGATGCGACGCAGGTCTCGTTCGTGATGAATTGTCATGGTGATGTAGTCCTTTCGTTTAGGTGATGTCTCCCTCCCTGCCCCTATCCCGGAGCGCTCGGTGGCGGGTTGAAGTGGTGCGGCAGGCTCATCCAGCACCTCCCTCGCTACCGCGCAGGAACGCGTCAACCTCGCTCGCGGCGATGACGGTGAACATGCCTTTCGGCAGTCCCGGATCGGTACGCAGTGCGGCACGCATGGCGGCAACCCGGGGCGGATCGGTCGTGATCCACAGCACCGCTGGGTAGATGCCGAGGCGCCGCTGTTCGAGCCCAGTCGCGGCGTGTGCACGGTAGACGCCTGCCTTGCGGACGATCTGCGGGAGGTGCTCGGAGGCGAGGTCTACCTCGATGAACCAGTGGTTCTCGTACTCTCCGCGGGTGATCACGGCATACAGATCCGGCTTGAGGGTCTGCGGGACGCCGTGCGGGCCGGTGTAGGTGCGCCAGCACTGCGGCTCTGCCTCCACCTCGACCCGCTCGATATCGCCCTCGCGTTGCAACTCGCGGAGCCGGACGACGAGGTCATTGACCGCGGCCCGGTGCTCCATGAACGGCTGACTCGGGGCGGTATAGCGGCGACGGGTCTTGTAGCCGTGTCGCTGCCGTTGCAGGCGTTCGCCGGTGGAGCCGAGCTGCCAGACGTAGCCCTGGCTGCCCTGCCGCACACCGCCGATCCGGCCCTGGAGGTGCGAGATGAGTCCGTCCCGCTCCAGCCGCGTCAGTACCCGCCAGGTCGCCTTGGTCGCGCCTGCTGCGGTGCGATGAGTATCTGGCGCGATCGGGAAATGCAGTCGCTGGATGTGCCGAGTCGAGAGCAATCGGAATTGCTGGAGGTCGTCGAGGATCGCCAGATCCCGAGGCGACAGCTTCGCTATGAGTGCGTCTGTGGTCGGTGGCATCATGACGCCTCCTGTCTGCCGAAGGCGGCTCGGAAGCGAGCCATCATGCTGGCCTGGGCGACGACCTGGCGGAGCCGCGCGTCACCCCTGGAACAGGGGTGAGTCCCATCCCGTAGGGGGCCGAGACGGCCCGAACTGTGCGGAAATCGCTGGTGCATGGGCAACGTGGCTGGACGGTCGATAGGACGGGCGGCAGGACAGAGAGGACGCTGCTTCACTTCATTCCGAAACTCTCTCCTCATTGCCGCCTCCTCTTCTTCACGCCGAACACCTCGTCCGCTGCACCTTCCGTGTTCGTCTCGCTGTCGCCGGTCTCCGTCGCTGCGGACTGCTCGTCCTCATCGGTGGACGGCGTCGCCTGCGGCGTGTAGTTGTCCGGCGCGGACGGTGGGCACGCTTCACGGGATGCGGCCAGCACTTCGTCCGGATCGTGCTGGGCGGGCTCGGGTGGAAGGGTCTGTACGAGCGCCCAGTCGCGGGTCACTCCTTGGATAACCGGCTTCAGATACGCCTGGAAGCGGTCGAGCTTGAGTAGATCGATCGGCTCGAGCTCGGGCGCCATGCGGGCGATGACCTTCGCTTCGTCGTCGTCCTCGGCCTTGAAGATGAGCTTCGTTCGGGCGTTGGTCTTCGCGGCGGATTGCATCTCGGTGGGCATCTGGTGCCACCCCTGTACGGCCAGCCACCACGACACGTGCATGGAGCGGCTGCGGGCGAGTGCGTCGCTGAGGGAGACCGGCAGGTGCATGAGTCGGTCGGCTTCGTCGACGAACACATGCCCCTGATGCTTCGAGCGCTCCGGGTCGGTGACGCGCTCCTGGACTGCCTGCCAGACGTCCGCGATGGCCAGCGCAGAGATCAGGGCGGCGGTCTCCTCACCCATGAGCGCCGGATTGGTCGGCAGGATGACGATGAGTCGGTCCCGGAAGATGTCCCGGAGCCGGAAGCCGGGGTTGCGCTGCCCGAGGATCTTCACCGCCGCGGGCTTGAGGAGCACCTGGCGGAGCTTGTTCATCGGCGCGGCGAGCACGTTCATCCGCTGCGCTGGCTTCAGCGCGTCGAACCAGGCCCAGAACCCGGCCAGCCCAGGGTCGCTCGGGACGGCGGCGACCAGCCGGCGTCGGTAGCGGTCATCCGTCCAGAGCCGGGGCAGGTCGAGCAACGTGCTCGGAACTTTCGGATCGGAGGCACGGATCAGGGTGCGCAGCGACGCCGAGTAAATGTCCGCCGTTCGAGGGCCCCAGCCGCTTGAGAAGATCTTGGCGAACACCGCCAGGATGCCATCGGCGACGACATCGGGGTCGCGTCCGGTGGCGTCGAGCGGGTTGAAGCCGAGTGGCTCACCGGCCGCACCGTCGATCTCGCGGATGTCCTTCCACCGCTCCCGGGGGATCCGGGCGCGCAGAAACTCGGGCATCTCGCTCTTGGGGTCAATCACGGCGACGGCATCGCCGTCTCGGATGGAGGCGAGGATGAGGTGCTCCAGGGCGGTGGACTTGCCGACGCCGGTGGGGCCAACGGCGATCCCATGCATGCCGGAATCGGCTCGGGTGATGCCGACGAGCCGTTCGTCACCGGGGATGGCTGAACGAGCGAAGACGCGCTCGGTCGAGTTCGCTGCCGGGTCAAGCCGGAGCAGCTTCGGATGCCCAGGCGGCATGCCCGGCAGACGCTCGGCGCCCACCGGCCACCCCGTAACACCGACCAGCTCCGTCACCGACAACCGCAGTGGACGATGAAGCACAGCGCGGGTGAAGCGTTCGGGCTTGTCGCGGGAGGCGGCAACGTCCACGCCGGGCGCTTCCAGGATGGACAGCGCGGAGAGCACCTCGAAGATGAAACGCTGCCGCCTGGCCGGATCATCTCCTGCCGCTGCGACTCGGATGCTGACCTGGAGCCCGTAGTCGGACTGGCGGTCACGGATCCGAGAACGCAGGTCGGTTGGTGCCGGTGTCGTGCCGGTCGTGAGCGCCTGCCAGATGCCGAGCGGTCTCGGATCGGCGATCTTCGCCGGAGTGTGCGCTGGATGGATGCCGTGGCCGAGCACGACCTGGAGGCAGATGGCCTCGCCTGTATGGAGCCGATGCGAGAGCGCCGAGTAGAGCGCCCTGGTTGCCTGCTCCGCTGCCGATGCCTCGAGCGGCAGGCCGGCTGGCTTCACCGTGATGCGTCCGACCGAGACCGGGGCGATGCGCTGCTCACTGCCCAGACCGGCCATCACGACGCCGGGGATGAGATCCCCGAGCAGGCGGCGGAGCTGGTGGATGTGCGTCGCCTCTGTTCCGATCAGGTGGAGGATGCCGCCCGGTGTGGCGAGGGTCTCCAGGACGATCCGGTGGGGGCGGCGTTCGGCCGCCAGTCGCCGCAGGAACTGCCCCGCCTGGGACAGTTCGAGCGGCGTTGGCAGAAACAGTCGGGAGTAGACCAGTCCGCTGGCATCGGCGACCGGGCTATGTGCTGGTGTCGGGGTGATCGTCATTGGTCTGCTCCTTTCGTTGCGTGTTGGTGGTGTTCGTGGTGATGTCGCTCAGCCGGTCGATGCCGGCGAGGAACGGCCGAGGCTTCCCTTCCAGGCGCGCCGCCTGCTCTGATGCGTTCAGCAGCAAGGCATTGGCGAGCCGGGAGGGATCGGCCGGATTGAAGCGCAGGCTGGTCACACGGACTGGCAGTGATCCCGTGCTACTTCTCCGCCTGCGGCGTGGGGAGGGCTTAGGCATCGCGGACACCTCCCGAAGTGAGATGTCGAACGCGGCCAGAGTGCCCACTTTGGTGGACAGCACTCCAAGCGCTGTTTATACGTCCACTTTGATGGACAGTCAATGGTGTTTGTGAAAAGCACAACGACTTGACGGAGGTAAACGTGCTCATGCTTCACCACCTGTCCTGCCGCGACTTCGCGACTCTTGCGAGAATCCAGATCACGATTGCCACGACTACCCCGAGTACCAGCCAGCCCCAGATTTGAGCGAGAAATTCGATGGCGATCGTCAGGGCGATAGCGCCGCCGAGAATGAGAAGACAGGCAGTAAAGAAGCGCTGGCTCATGGTGTCCTTCTCCTTCTCGTCGTTCTTCTTGCCCTCGTCGGGGTTGAGCCAGCTCACGACTTCCCCTCCTCGATCTGGAGGACGTGACGGAAGACCCCGCCGCCCCGGATGACGCCGTCAGGCCAGAGCGGATCACCGGCTGTCGGGTCGTAGGCGCGTGCCGAGTACTCCGGCACCGGGTAGCCGGGGATGTGGACGTCGGAGCCACCGGGAACCTCGTTGCCCCAGTGGTCGAAGCCGGGGAACCGACGCCTGCTGAACAACTCGAGGAACGGGCCGGGGCTGACGCGCTGGATCATCGCCATGGCCTCTTCCGGCTTGTGGCTGTGATCTTGTACCGGCCAGTCCGCCACGGTGCGCTGCCCCCGATAGAGCACCGGCGCCTTGCCTCGGGTGAACAGCAGCAGATGCTCGTGGCTGTTGCGGAGAAAATTCCCGAGTCCGGTCTTGCGTTTATCCCAGATGAGCTCCGATCGGAAGGTCATCTCCCAGTGCTCCTCGGCGATGCGCTGGGCATCCATGCGGGAGGCGACGAAGCACCAGATCCAGACGTGGGCATTCTCTTCGAGCAGATCGGGGATCGGGAGGCCCGCGATGCGCTCCGTTGTCATGAGGTCGTAGTGGCGTTGCGCGCCGAGTCGCCCCTTCTGCTGGTGACCCCACGGCGGATCCATCACCACCGTGGCGTACCGCTTATGAGCGAAGTCCCGGCCCGCATTATCCGGCCCGGCCACAGGCTCCTTGTTGATGTTCATGATTACTTCATTCCTTTCTGCTGGGCCGAACTGGTATTGCTGCGCCGCATTGATGCGGCTGGTGGCCGAGCTGGGTACTGGTTATGCGCGAGGGGCGAATAGTTGGCAATAGTCCTGTCGGGCGGCAGGACAGGCGGCAGGACACCGCGTTCTTGAGGTGAAGCGGTGTGTTTGGGAAATGAAATGCGCGTTGTAGTTTTCGCGACGCTTTCGCTGGTTGATGCACGCACGACCGTCCCGATTGCGCTGCGGTCGGCATTCCGGCGGCCTGCGGTGAGCGCCGCGTAGAGCGCCAGCGCGACGGTGCCGGGCGGGCTCTGGGTCGTGACCTCGCAGACCGACAGCCGTGGCCCCGCAAGTTCGGCTGGGGCGAGGTGCCCGAGTACGACGGCGAGGACGTGGCCGGGGAAGCTCGACAGTCGCTCGTAGATGTCGGGCAGATCGGCATCCGTCAGTGCGAAGTCGCTGATCGGGACGAACCACACCTCGGCTGTCGGGTTGTTCCGGGCGACCTCCTCGGCTACCGCGAGCGACGGCCCGAGACTGCTGCTGCCGCGGGCATCGAGCGGCACCCGGAGGTTGCGCTCCAGCACCTTCCGGTGCTCGGTCGACCCGACGGCCCCAGGTCGTACGTCCCCACTACTTGGCTGGTCGAAGCTCAGCAGTCCGAGGTGCGTTCCCCGCTTCGAATGCCGGGCGACATGCCGGATGGCCCGGGTCAGCTCCTCGAAGCGGCGGCCGATGGGATCGGCACCGCCGAGGCCGGTCACCGAGTAGGAGTGATCCATCGCTACGAGCACGATGACCGGGCGCTTCGGATCGCTCCCGGGGTGGCCGAGCTGAAGCCCGTCCGGCTGAGGAGCGGTGCCAGCGGACTGTGCGACGATCCGGCTGAGTGCCAGAGCGGACGGCAGGAGGCGACTCATCGGGGATCACCGCTCGTGCGTGCCTTGCGCCCGATAGCCTCAGTGCGTCCCGCGGCCGGGCCGTGGCCTACGACCCCGGGATTGCGAGACAGCAGGCGCCACTTCGCCCCGGTCACCGCGATTCGGGCAGCCGTGCCGCGCTGGGCGTACTCGTCCCGGATCGACGCGGCACGGGTCTGGTGCCGCTCGTACTGGCTCCAAGCCCGAGAACGTGCGAGCGCTCGGGCTCGCCGCAGCTCGACCTCGTAGTCATGCCGGGCAGCGTCGATCTGGTCGGCGACCTCGTCGCCGTAAGCGAACGACGAGAGGAACGATCCGATCGCTACGGACAACGCCAGCGCACCGAACACCAGGCCGGACAGCGACCCCTCGATAGATGTGCGCAGCCCGTAGATGCTGATACCAACCACGAGCCCGACAGCAGCCGAAGCGAACACGATGCCGCGCAGGATGCGAGAGAACCCCTGCCCGTCCGTGAACAGGTGCCGGTACGGCTCCTGCGCCTTGCCGAGGTGCTCGGCTACGCGAGCGCGACGGTTCCGCAGATAGACAGCTCGGACGTCCTTGCCGACCAAGCCAGCAGCGATCGTCGCCACCGACGCCGAGCCGGCAAGCAGGAAGGCGTTGAGCGGCACCTCCCCCAGGCTGATCGCGGCACCTGAGATGCCAGCGACGTCGCCGGTAAGCAGCAGTGCGGTGCGTGCGCCGTACCAGAGCTTGCCGCGCACACCACGAACCCGATGCGCACCGAGTGCTTCGAGACAGTCCTCGTAGCGCTGGCGAGCCCGCGCGACAGACGGCAGATGGTCATCCGCCAGCTGACGAGCGGTCTGTGCCCGAGGTGAAAGGCCCGCCGCTGCGATACGGGCATCACGTGCGGCATGCTCGCCATCAGCGGCGAACAGCGGCTCCTGTTCGATGGCACGCTCGTCGAGCTCCAGCTCCTTGTAGGTGTGCCCGACCGCGTCGGGACGGGAGACAGCCTGTGCCTGGTCGACCAGCTGCAGCGCCGTCTGATCCATCTCATCCCGAAGCGCGATGGCGGCGTCCGGCGGGGACGGCGTTCCTGCCCGTGTGGGCCTATTCCAGAGCGACATGGCCGGTCACCGCCCCTCGAGGTGTTCGGTGACGACCAGCACGGAGCCAGCTCCGGTGCGTTCACCGAGGTGCTGGTAGAACGCCTTCAGCGCCTCGACGTAGGCCGTCGACGGAGCGGTGCCGCTCGACACCTGCCCGACACCCGAGAACGTCAGCTGATCGACCGCCGACAGATCCGGGACGGCGATCGCATCGGCGGCGGCTACTGCACCGGAGGTGGTGATCGAGGTCGGGAGACTTCCCGTCCCCGCCGTCCCGATACCGTCTGTGCGGATGGTGACGGCGACGACCTGCTCACCCTCACCGCCACGGGTCACCTGGGCGGCGAACTCGGCGGCACCCGACAGCTGCGCGACCACGTCGGTCGAGCCGTCCGTGAGTGCCGCGACCGCATCCGGGTATGCCTGGTCGATCTGCTCAAGCGTCTCGGAAAGCAGCGCGGGCACCCGTCGCAGCCGAGCGTTCTCCGTCGCTCCGTGGAGCGTGAGCGTGCTCTCGAACACGGAAGCGGTGTGGGCGGCGCCGGCCGAGAAGACGACCAAGCTGTACGTGCCGGCGCCACAGATCGCGGTGCGCTCGATCGCGTCGCTGACAACCTGACGCGTCGTACTGGACAGACCGGATCGTTCGCCGGAGCCGGAGACGTCGATACGGGTCTGGTGGTGTTCGGTTGCGTCTACCGGGCAGGATGCGACGACCTGCTGGAGACGACCGAGCTCGCCGGGAGTGACCGGGGCGTCGCTGCAGCCGGCCAGCAGGCCGAGCGCGGCGATCCCGAGGACAGCCGGGAGTGCCCGGCGTAGATTCATGTACGTCACGACTGACGTCCTTCCTTGTTCATTCGCGTGGATGGGTGGGGTGATGCGTGGCAGGGGTGGCCCTCGAGTTGCCGCTCAGGGGCCACCCCGTCTTGCGTAAGACCGGCTCAGCTGCCGGGCGAGGAATCGCTGGAGTTCTCGTTCGCCTCCTTCTCCGCCAGGCGACGCGCAACGGCCTCACGGATCGCCTTGTACTTCGCCTCCTGGTACTCGCGGGCAACTGGAGACGCGAAGGCGTGAATGTCGTCGACCTTGCGAACCAACTCCGGGAAGTAGTCGCGCAGCCCCAGAGCTCTGATCACGTACTTGTCACCGATCTCCGGATCGAGATCCATGAGCAGCGGCAGCAACCTGGCGTGTGCTCGGTCGAGCGCGCGCAGTTGCTTTTTCGCCTCCGTTACGCGGAAGCAGACCAGCAGCGCGTGGCGGGTGGCATCGTCTGCGTCGGAAGGGATCGTGAACGGTGGCACGGAAGGAACGATGGTCATGAGGAGGCTCCGATCGAGAGGAAGAGCCCGATGGTGACGGGCCCAGGCGCGCCGGCCGGTGGCGCATTTCAAGCCTCCAGATGGGCGGAACTCGCCGATAGCAGCCAGCCGTCCGGTCTTCGTCGACGAGCGGACGCAAACACCGGACGGCGGCTGGCTTGCCTACGATTGGGTCATGGACCAGGCAGGCGGGATCACGGCAGCGACGGACGCTACTGCCCGCCCGTCAAGCGCAGACGTGCTGCGTGAGCTGGAGGCGCTGCGTGCACGCGAGGGCATCTCGCCGACGAAGATCCGTGAGGTAGCTCCGCTGATCCAGCAGCTGCCGATCGTCGACGACCATCGGCAGCTCAAGCAGTACGTCGAAGCAGATCGACACCTGGCTGCCTATGGGGCTATCGGATGCGTGCTCGACCACGCCATCCCAGACGTCATCCAGCAGACGATCCTCATCCTGACGATGCGCTACGACTACAACCTGCTTACCGTCCAATCCGAAGACGGTTGGGATAGTGTCAGGCGAGCGTCATCGATTAGCAGCCGCCATGACTTGGTGCAAGGAATCCTGCAGTACAGCCGGAGCCGGTACTTCGAGCTTGTGCGATTGGCGTACGACGAACTCGCGAACCAGCTGCTCCTGCGCGACGTCAGCCCGTGTCGCGCGGCGGCAGAGCAGCAGGTCATGAGTCAGATCGAACGGACGGCAGTCGATCGGCTCCTTGGACTGTTCTCTCTCGCCGGGCACGAAGCCCTTCGAGAGCGACTCGCCGTCCTTGCTCTCGAACAGTTCGATTCCCGTTGGAAGGGTTCCGGCGCATCCGCGACTGAGCGTCTCACTAGCATTGTGCGAGAAGCGCTCTCACGGGATTATCCCGACGCCGTGCGCGCTTACGTCCGACACATAACCCAGCCCGACAACCGCGCCGGGTTCGGACAGAACCCACGTCCGCTGCACGGTTACGCGGCTAAGGATGTCGATCTCGATTACCTGATCACGGGCGATCCGAGCGTGTCATTCCTTGATCGTCTCGACAAGCTCCCGAACCTCACCGGTATCACGCCGCCCACAACAACGCGTCGGCCGGACGGCAAGGAGCCGGGTGCGCGGACATACCACGTCAGCAAAATCCGGCAGTCGTACCGGCTCCTCGCTGCCGTGCTCAGTAGCTCGGCGGCAGATGAAGGGGCCGCTGTGGCGCGGGTTGCTCGGAGCGAGTTCGCCGCCGACACTGAGAACGACACGCCACCGCAAGCCCAGGTCGACGAAGCGAGCGAATAGCCTGGTCATTCCGCCTATGCTTGCATTTTTCTGCAAAATGGCGCATAACTAGAGACAGCTCAGATTGAGCCCACCGAATTCATGAGGTGCGGCTCTCTGAGGCGCACCTCCCTATTGCACTGGAGGTGCATCATGACCGAAGAGCGCGTCACCGTGGATATCGATGTGACTTGGCGTTTCCGCGTTGAGGCCACGCCGTCGCAGGTGCGACGACAGGAAGAGTTCGCAGGCATGCTGCTGGAGTTCGTGGATCTGATGGGCCAGCCGCTTCCGGCCGACGTGCTCGCCGAGCGCGTCTCACCCGAGTTCCGCCCGTGGCTCTCAACCGGCATTCTTTCCGGAACGCAGCACAGCGGCGTCACGGAGATCAAGATCCTGCCGGTCGTCGTGAAGCCGTAGCGCTCAGACAACGCCCATCGTTCGATGAGAAGAGCCCACCGCTCCTCATGGACGGTGGGCTTCTTCTATGACAACTAACGAACCGATGTCGATTGACGAAATGAACAACTTGTGATATTATTTGTGCTGTTCCTCTTGCTGAGATGGAGCGCCCCCGTCGAGAGCAAAGTTGCTCGCGGTTGAAGCGCTCTATCCCATACGAATATCAGGAGGAACAATGAGCGAAGAATTCAGCATCGAAGACGAGCGAAACGCTGGTCGCGACATCTGGAAGCTCATCACAACAGTTCTCGACATACCCGAGAGCTCGGACTCGCCCAGGGACTACTGGGACGATGTCATGGAAGGAACGTGCATCCTGCTCGGGCTGGCGTACAAGCTGGCGCTCGAGCTGGAAACCCGCAGCAGCGGTGACCACTCGATGCCGACAGGCACGAAGCAGGCGATGCGCCTGTTCATCGAGCACAAGGACGAGATCGAGAAAGCGTGGCTGCGCGTGCTGGTCTGAACAGCCATGTCACGTTTCAACATTCGCCCACCGAACACAAGAAGAAGCCCTACCGCTCCTTGTGAACGGTGGGCTTCTTCTAATTGGGAACTACCGAGAAAGAAGGCTCAGTGAGCGGCGTCGTAAGCCTCAACCACTGCAGCGGGCACACGGCCTCGGTCACTGACCTTGTAGCCGTTCTGGTTGGCCCAGGAGCGGATCGCTGCAAGATCAGACTTCCGGGTGGCGCCTCGCTGCGCGCGTGATCTGTCGGACTTGGCAACCGCAGAGACGGGAGTGGCTACCTCGATGAACGGGGCGAGGGCGTCGCGAAGCTTCTGGGCGTTCGTCTCAGACAGGTCGATGTCGTAGGAACGACCCTCAAGTGAGAAGCGGATGGTCTTTCCCTCGCCTGCTTCGAGGACAGTGCCGTCCAGGTCGTCGATGTACTGAGTGATCTGCTTGCGAGCCATGCGGTTCATTGTGTCACGCGAAGCAGGAACCGGCAGCATCGTGTTAGAGACAGCCGGAATAGCCACCCAATGGGATGGTCGGGATGGTGACGCTTGGATGATTCGCTTGGTTCTGAATCGTAATGCTGTCGCGACTGCATCCGCCGTTCTCGCCCTCATTTTCGTCAAGGCTGTAGGAATTCCCCCAGGGGTCACCATCAGCTACATGACTGAGGTCCACTCCGGCGGCCGATGCGATCCGGCTGATTGATGTCGTATACGCGTCTGGGTAGCAGCGAGTGCAGTTTGACCCCGTAATCTGCATAAGGGTTTTTCCGGAACTCTCGCGCGCCATCGTGATTGCTTGAGCAAGATCACGGAGTTCGGAACTCGCTTGGGATGCTCGTGCCCGCTCCTGCACGCCGTTGTAGGCAACGATACTGATCGCGGCCAGGATGGCGATGACGACGATCACGATGAGTAGCTCGACGATAGTGAAGCCGCGTTGATGGCGAGTGATGGTCTTGTCGTGCCTGGGTTGTTTTGTGGTGCCTGTATAAAGTTGTGTCATATGTATTGAGTTGTGGAATCCGTTTAATGCATGAGTTTTGTGCTTATGTCTATTATTAGCACCCCCCCCCATTTTGAATCAAGGGTTTTCGACAATAAGGGCATGGTGAGTAGAGTCGATATTAGTAATCGCATGCATGTGCGCCGAGAGCTCTGTGTCGAAGCGTCAGTTGTACCGAGCTGTGCATGTCGTGCCATGCTTCAGAAATGCCCGACCCGCCCGCGCCTTCACTACTGACCGAGATCGAACGAGACCTGCTCGACAACGTCTCCGTCGCGAACGTCCTCCGCAAGCTAATCCTCCTGGGTGGACGCGCCGGGTCGGCCGAGTTGCGGGACTGGGCGGCGCAAGAGCTTCGCGGCTACGCGGACGTGCATGTCGACGACTTGCCCGCCTATCGCAAGATCCCAGCGATCATTCAGATGGACGCAGTCGTCGGTCCCCACCAGGTGTCCCATCAGACCGTGGGGCCACACGAGCTGCCGGAGGAAGCGCGCGAGCACATCACCAATCAGGTGCCGTTCTATCAGGGCATCGGCGAGATTCAGGCGATGATCGATGGCAGCGGCGAGGGTAAGACTGTGCGCATCTCACTTCCGGGGAGCGCGTACTCGCGCACCTGATCGACAAGGCGTCAGGCAACCCCTACCAGCGAATCAACGCCCTGTACTGGAGCGTCAGCGCATCGGCACTCGAGGGGCTGATCGACCAGGTGCGCACCCGTCTGGCGGAGCTGCTTGGCGAGCTCCGAGCGGTGACGCCAGCGAGTGCTGACGTGCCAACCGCGTCGCAGGCCGCCAACGCCGTCAATGTCGTGATCAATGGCAGAGGCAATCGCGTGCACGTCGCTCACGCCGAAGGCGATGGTGCCTCGGCGACGTCAGGGGCTCGTGAGGAGCCCGACGGTCCGTTCTGGACGGTCGGAAAGCGCATCGGAGCGATCGCCGTAGGGCTTGCAACCATCGCGGCTACTGTCATCGCCTGGTGGCAGTTTCAGGGAGCTGGGTAATGTTCGTCCGTTGAGGCGAGCGTCCTGCCCTTTCGGAGTTCGTCGAGCTTCTTCCGCGCGTTCCTCGCGGCCTTCTCGGCTTTGGCAACCTCGCGCTCGGCCTTGGCAACCTGCTCGTCGCGCTTGCGCTGGGCGTCGCGCTGTCTTGACGCGGCATCGACGATCTTCTCCGAGCTGACAACGCCTCGGGTCATGTCGCACTGCTCGCAGTGCTCGGTGGAGAAGCCGGGGCCAGAGTTGGTGCGATGCACCGTTCGCTGGATGGTGTGCCCGCAGGTGAGCGTGCGCTCCCAGATATCGAGGTCTTCCTCGCGTGTCTTGGAGTTCCTGAAGATCTGGGCGACGGCTTCGAGCTGTGCATCGGAGAACGGGATTGGCGGACAGCAGAACCCGCAGTGCGTGGCACGGGAGCCTGAGATGCTCCAACGGTGCGACTCGCAGTCGGGATGCATCTCCTTGAAGCGAGCCTCAGCGGCGTCGTACTCGATGCGGTCCTCGGGCGAGAGATACATGGTGCCGGGCCAGTTGCCAAGGCGATCGATCACGGGTAGCCCGCACGCGCGGCATGGTTCGCCGGCCGCCGCCTCCTCTCGAGTGAGGGTACATCCCCTTCTCGACCCATTCCCGGCGACGAGCCTCCTCTCGATGGGCACGAGCCTCCTCCTTGAGCGCCTGCGTCATCCGCCGCTTCGCCGCACGGGCGGCCTTCTGCTCGTCGGTCAGTGGCATGGTGACTCCCTTGCAGTCGGGGTGGTGCAGGATGTCAGTGGTGCGGTGGACAATCGCGGCATGGCTGATCTCTACACCAAGAATGGCCGTCCGCTGAGGCGAGACGGTGACCGACTGTTTGCGCGTTCGGGAACATACGTCGGCCGCATCCGGGGCGACGAGGTCTTCGACCCCTCCGGCAGCTACGCCGGAACCGTCGTCGGGGACCGGGTCGTCTACCGCTCGACGCACTCGGCGCGGATCTCGAGCCCCAGCGTCTCGGCCAATCGAGTCGGCAGCGCGGCAGCGAACCGGGCTGCGTCTGCGATGTGGGGCGACGAGCCGCCGTTCCCAGACTGACGCGGTCGCCGTGCTTGGCGGCGGGACTCCCTGAGCCGTACGAGTGGTGTTCTCCGTCCGCGATCTTGCTCGCTTTCCTGTCCGTGCTCGGGCTGTGTGGTTGTTCGCCCGGGCGCACCGAGCGCCCTGGGCGAAAGGAGATCCGAATGAATCCCGAGACCGCACGACCGGACTGGTTGACCGAGCCCTGCCCTGCCTGGTGCGACGGACGTCATGACGACCAGAGCATGGTGGACGATCGCCGCCATTGCAGCGCGTACGAGGTAGTGCCGATCATCCAGCCGAGCGAGCGCTGGCCACGAGGCCGACACCGGCCGAACGACGACGTGGAAGCCGAGGAACTGAACGTCCTCGCGTTCCGAGACGTCAGCGCACGAGAGACCTGGGTGGCCATTGCGAATGACCGGCAGAAGGTCGAGGTGACGTTGGAGAGCGCTGTGCGACTGCATGCGGCGCTCGGCGTACTGCTCGGTCGCGCAACAGCGATGGCTTAGGCGAAACGCCAGAGCGGGACAGTGACGGTGGCCTGAACCGGGCTGCCGCACTGTTCCTTTCCCCGCACGGGAATATGGGGCTTGCTTGCTGGATACCGCCATGCCAACGGCGCCTACACCGATAGGCCGTCCACGAGTTTCAGGAACCTCTCCACGAGTTCACCGCCTGGCTGCCACTCAAGATCGGGGGCGATATCGGAAATCAGGTGGTCGAGCATCGGATTCGCTTGCTGCACTTCTTCCGTGAAGCGTTCGTCGAAGTTCAGGTGGGTCACCCGTGCTGAAAGCTGATCAAGGCTAATCTGACCGCTGCGAAACAGTGCGGCCTGGGCTTGAACGTAGACGATAAGCTTTTCTTGATCATGCTTCATGTACGTCATTAGAATACACTTCTAATGATTTTGAGTCCACCGCGCGTAAATCTCATTTCCATTCTCGTCCAGGATGTAGTGCAGGTGCTCGCCTGGGCGTCCGGGATCGATGAGGATAATGTCAGTTGTGAATTGGTCGTACTGCCGACTGTATCCGTTCTTGACTTTCACGGTTATCCCGTTGGACTTGAACTGTACGTCGCGACCGCGCTGAGCTTGCGCCTCCCGGTACGCTGACCGCAGTGCCGACTCGGTCGCTTGTGCGCCCAGGCGTCGACGACGTTCGACTTCCTTCTTGCCTGCTTCAATACGGTCCGTGCGTTCCCGAAGAGTGCTTCCCCACCATCCACCCGCAGGCGCGCCCAAGACCTCACAGCCCACTTCGTAGTAGTGCTTCATGTCGCGAGACTTCTCGATGTCTCGCTTCAGCCAGTCTCCGAACCCCATGCGCGCTCCCTGCATGTACACCGTTGGCGTCAGTATGACGCCTCCTGGACGTCAGCGATGCAGAACTTGGTGGTGCCGTTGCCGACAAGGGAGATGGCGTAGGAGGTGACCTCGCCGTCGCCAGGGCCGACGAACTCGACCATGACTTCAGGCAAGGCACGCTCGGTATTCAGCTCATCACTGACGTTCGCGTCCCAGCCGTCACGCATGCTGTCCTGCTGGAGCCAGTCGTAGCCCTGACCATTGCCGACCGGGTAGATGTCGCAGTACCAGGCAGGCTCGGTGCTGTGCGAGGGGAAGCCGGCGTCAGCCCAATCCTGGACGTAGTCGGGGCCGCTGGTGGCAGTGCTCACGATGACCGGCTCGACCCAGGTGAGCTGGCTGGTCAGGCTGTCCGCGAGGGCGCGCAGAGCCTCGAAGCCCTGCTCGTCAGTGAACTCGTCCAAGCGCTCGGGCTCGCAGTTGACGGACAGGTCGCAGGTGATGCTGATCCGGAACTCGAAGAACGGGATCTGTGCCCAGACGCGGTCGCTCCTGCCGTCGCCGTGGAATGTCCCTCCGCCGCACTCTGCCTCGCCGTCGAAGATCTGCATGGCAGCGGGGGCTGCGACCGAACTCTCGTGGTTGCAGTAGTAGATGAGCGACTCTGGGGTGGAGTCGAGATCGAAGTCGACGTGCACGATGACGTCGAACTCGGTGGTGCCCGACTCGGGAAGGATCGTGTCGAGCGGCACGTCGCTCCACGAGCACACTCGCTCGCGGTCTGTCTCGCCGTGATTGGAGTTGAGGTAGAGCCCGTCGGTGAAGGTCGAGATCAGGGGGCCGATGCCCTCGCAGTCGAAGCCCTCCGGGTACCCCGCAGGAACCAGGCCATTCGTCTGATCGGCATCCGGCGCGTCATCGACTGCCGGAGCGGCGGTGCCCGAGCTGGCCGGAGGCTCGGCGTCGTCAGGTGCCTCGGCCGCGCAGCCGGCTAGTAGCAGGAGCGCCGCGAGGGCTGCGGCGGGCAGGAGTCGGGCACGGCGCATGGGCAGTCCGTTCGTCCGGCGCGCCGCGGGGTCGGCGCGGGAGGCAGGGGTCAAGGCCGAACTTACCAACTCTTATAGGTGTTCACCAACTCTTATTGGTTCGACGCTAGAGGGTATGGCTACCGGACCCGCAGCGAGTGCAGCGTGGGCCGAGTTTGCCCAAGAACTGGGACACAATTTGCGTCGAGCGCGCGAAGCGAAGCGCCTGACGCAGGAGGATATGGCGGAATTCGCGGGGATATCCCTATACGCCTACCAGCAATATGAACGAGGGAAAGTGAAGCCTGATGGGGCTGCCACGAATCCTCGCCTCGCGACGGTTCTCACGCTCTGTGAAGTGCTCGAAACCCCGATCGAGAAGCTCCTGCCCGAGGTGCCGAAGCTCGCTGTGCGCACCGCAAGCAACTGATCGCACGACGTGAAGAGGGAGCCTCGCCCCGGCAGAGAACCGATGGTTCTCGATGCCGGAACGGGCTCCCGTTGTGGTTGTGGTGCCGCCACTACGACGGCTGTGAGCTGAGGAACTGGCGGGCTTCCGCGGCTGGAAGTACGCGCATGTCCTCGGCGTCTGGCCAACACTGCATGAGCACCAGCCCGGTGGTGATGGCCTCGAGGTAGTGCTCGTGCCCTTCGCTATGGAGCTCCCACGGCCGACCCGCGACCTTCAGGAGTACGGCGTACTCGCCGGGCTCGGTGAGGGCTCGGTGCACCGCTTCGGGTACGTCCGTCTCCTCGCCTGAGCCGTCGTTTCCGACGAGCACAGCGTCGCCGTAGAGCTTCACTGTGTCGATCAGATCCGGCCTGTCCGACCACATGAGCCGCGAGGCTCGGATGTTGAGCGGCAGACCCTTGGCGATGCCGCCCAGGTCGACGTGGACGGTGACGCCCAGGCGCTCCAGCCAGACGTCGTTCGTCCAGTCACTGATCACGGCGCGGTAGTCACCTACCCCGGCGAACGTCAGCTCCTGGATCGGAGCGGCGGCATCGGCTGGGATGAGGAGTCCGGTGGTCACGGCTCCACTTCCCGCTTCGCCTCGATCGCGTCGCGTGCTTCGCTCGGGAGCTCGTCCCACGCGATGATCAGTGTGCTCTCCACGTCGTCCCGCCGCTGCTCGATGACGGAGGCCCACATGATGGCTTCGAAGAAGTCGTCATAGGCGTGTTTCATGCCGAGCAAGGAGCCGTCCTCGAGCTGCAGGACAACCGCATACCGAGCGTGCTGCATCAGCAGCCGGAAGGCCGCTTCGGGAACGTCGGTGGAGTCGCCGTTCTTGTCGGGCATCCCGACGATGACAGCGTTGCCGACGAGCATCGCCTGCTGGCGAGCTTCCGGGACGTAGTGCCACCACAGGAACGTTGCCCTGCTGTTGAAGTCGAGATGCCGGAGCAGCCCTTCCTCGTTGATGTAGATGGTGACGCCGAGGTCGGGCACGTCGACCGCCTCGATCCACCCATCGACGGCCCGCTGGTAGTCCTCCAGTCCGACGAACTGACGCTCCTCGAGCGGTTCGCTCGCTTCGGCTGGGACGTAGATCCCTCTGGCCATGACTGCTTCTCCTTACTGCAAGCGGCCGGCGAACCTGGATGGTTCCCCGTCTGAGCCGCAGCGCAGCAACGAGATGCATTGGGTGGTTGTGGTGGCCGGCCCGGGAGAGAACTCGTACGTTCTCGATCCCGGGCGCGGCCACCGTGTGGGTCAGGCGTCTTGCGACGCCTGCTTAGTTGGCCTGGGGGAGGCCTTGGTGCTCGGCTTGCTGCCGAGGACAGCGGCGATGGCGTTGCGCTTGGTCTCTGCCTCGCGCTCGATCTCCGCCCTCACCTGCTCGGCACGCCTGAGCACTGCCGGGTCGGACTTGGACTTGTCAACCCAGTGCTCCAGGGCGATCCGAGTTTCCTCGGTAACGCTGCGCTCGTTCAACTGGGCGAGGACTTCGAGCTGCGCTCGAGTGTCCTCGCTGGTGCGAACGGTCAGCACCTTGTAGGCGGCACCGCCATACCCAGGCGGGATGTGCTCGCTCATGATGCGAGACCTCCTTCTCGTGTGCGGCCCGCGATCCTGGGTGGATCACGTGGGAGGCCGCAGTGCGAGAACGAGTGTGAGTTTGAACTGTCCACTAAAGCGAACGCTCTAAACTCTGCGCCTACTTATACCTCACTCTTTGAAAAAGTGCAATAGTTCTGTTGCGCCTGTTGTCAATTTTACGTAGCACTGTTCGTTGACGACAAAATGCTCGTGCTTCATAGTCATTGGTAGTTTATGAAGCGTACGAACACCAATATCCAGACACTAAGCCAAGCGCGACGTGCCGGCGCGTGTTCAAGTAGCCTCACCCCCCCCCATTCGCGTAACGAGAGGTTCACGCGCGTGAGATCGCGTGACGCTTTGGTGTCGGGGCAGCAAGTGAGGCAACTGCCTCATAGTTCAGGGAGGCTTGCTGGCCCGGCTCTGCGACGCGGCTTCACTATTGTCGAGCTTCTGATTGTCATTGTCGTGATCGCGATTCTGGCCGCGATCTCGATCGCCGCCTACAACGGTATCCAAGACCGCGCGCGAACCTCCGCGGCAATGTCGGCAGCGAAACAGGTGTCCGATGCGGTGGCGCTCTACGCCGTGGAACACGGCGACAGCTACCCCAGCTCCCTCGCCGACGTTGACATTGAAGATACTGATTCCACGACGTATCAGTACCGCGCCCTGAGCTCATCGACTCCAGCGACCTGGTGCGCCACCGTTACCGTCGGCAACAAGAGCGCCTATGTATCGAACACGCAGACGACACCCACTGAGGGCGCGTGCGCTGGACATGGCAGCGGCGGAGTGGCAGCGATTACCAATCTCGTGTTGAATCCGCGGATGATCCAGGGCGGCTCTAGTGCGGAAATGCAGACTCGCTGGGGCTGGGCGCGATCGTTCCCTACGGACGGCGATGGACCTGCTGGCATAGACTCGTACATGCGTGCAACTGTTTCAAGCGGTTCTGTCGGTTACGGTCGCGGTGTGGACTGGTATATGAACCAGGACGTCTCATCTTTTGGCTCAGCTGCAACCTCCGTCCCAGTTGCAGCTGGCGAGACAATCACCATCTCTGCATGGGTGAGGACTTCGCGCGAAGCCAACGTACTGATTCGTAGCAGAATTCATGACGGATCTACCTGGCTGCAAGGGAGCAGTAACGGTCCGGTTACTTCCATGCCACAGGGCGAGTGGAAGCGACTTAGTCAAACGATAACTGCAACGTCGAGCGGGTATTTGGCCGTGCGTGTCAACATCGATGCAATCGGATGGACATCTACTGATTGGCTGGATCAGACCGGCCTCATGATCACAAAAGACGCCACACTACATACATTCGCGGATGGAGATTCGCCGAACTGGATATGGAATGGCGCGCCAAATGCATCGACGTCGACCGGTCGGGCGCTGTAGCCCGCCCCGGTGTGCACATCGTGGAAGCGCCCGCATCGGGTCAAGATGCGGGCGCTTTGTGTTCTGGCCTACGCGATATGCACGCCATCCGGGCGGATTGCCAGGAACTCCATCGGGCGCTGCGTGATCTGACGTACGGGCTGCCAGTAGTTGTTGAGCCAGATCGGCGTCTCGTCGTCGACCTCGCTCAGGAACTCCAGCAGGTCAGCCTTCGTGAAGAGCTCGTAGCCCTCCGGGAGCTTGTTCTTCAGCGGCCAGGTGTTCTCAGCCATGCGTACTTCCTTCCGGTACAACTCCCGCCCGGTGGGCAGGGTAGGTGCGGAACGGAAGTCATGGCGGCAAGCGTAGCGAGTGGCACTGACCGAGCGATCAAGAGCGTGACGATGCTGCGGAATCGAGTCGGCGGTGGAGCAGGCTCGCCAGTCCGAGGTACTCAAGCGCGTGCCTGGGGTCATCGTCCTTGGCGAGCTCGTGAGCCTTCGGATTGCGTACGGCGAGCATGGAGCCGCGGAACAATGACAAGAAGCCCTCCTGTTCGTCGACGCCGCTCCGCCCCGGCGCGGTAGCGACCGACAGCCTCGGCTCCTTGCCGCCGAATGCATCGCCCATGAGGGCCGCGCCGGACTTGTCGATGCCGGTGAGCTGGCGTACACGGACCTCGATGGACTTGAAGGCTTCGTAGACGGCGCTCGAGTAGTGCCCGTCTGCGAACAGGTCGCTCGCAGCACTGATCACCTCAGGATGCAGATGCTCGATCGACAGACGACGCACCGGAGCTGTTCGTGCAGCCGGCGCCTTTCCCCATTTCACCTGGGTGTGATGCAGCTCCTTCGAGCCGTAGTCGTTGACGTGCACTTCGGCAGCGAGCCGACGGTCGATGCCGCCGCGCGGGTCGGGGATCTCGACGACGTCGCCCTCGTAGATGGGCGTGGTGACGTCGAAGAACCCGCTCTCGGCCTGGATCATGGCCTCGACCTCGGTGCGGGCTTCATCTTCGGTGCCCTCGTGCCGGATGATCACGACCTTCTTCGTGCCGTGACGCCGGGCGATGCTCGGCAGTGCCATGCGTGTACTCCTGTCAGCTCAGATGCCTCTACAGGCAACGGTAGTCAGCACCACCGACACACCAGCGGAGGCTTCACCCCCCAGAAGATCGGATCCTGGTGGCTGCCGATGTAGTCGAGCAGGCTCTGGACGTTCTTCGTCGGGCGCTTGCGGGTGTACTCGTGGAACTTCATGTGACGGTCGCGCCAGTAGATGCTCCACTGGCCGGTCTTGACGGTGTAGCGGAGACGGGCGACCGGGAACCGTGTCCAGTCGCCCTGCCCGTCCCACGGCGGCCGCGTCTCGATGATCGTGACGTGCCGATCGGCAATCTCGGCTTCTACCCGCACCTGATCCCACAGGTGCTCGGGCACGCGTTCACGGCACCAGCGGCCGATGCGCAGCAGGTCGGTCTCGGGCATAGCCATACGTCCATTCTGCTGTCCGATCTCCTCGGTAGCCTCGAAGCTGTGGCGGATACCAAGCAGACGAAGACCATCGGGGAGCATCACGTTGCGGCGGAGCTGGCCCGACGTGGCTGGGCGCCGGCACTGACTCGTGACGGTCTGGAACGCACAGACATCCTCGCCGTGCTTGCCGACCCGGATAACCGTCGGATGGTCGAGATTCAGGTGAAGACGGCGCGTGGGTCGGCGTGGAGGTCGATCAGCTGGCCGCTTGGATCGAAGTCGCAAGGTCCGAGCCAGCACGAGCGGGAGTACTACGTCATGGTGGCCGTGCCGCACGACCTCGCCCTGCCACCACGGAACTTCGTCGTGCCGCGCTCTCACGTCGCCGCTGCAGCCTGGATCGAGCACATGAACTGGCTCACCGAGGCCGGGGTCGAACCGGGCAAGCGGAACGCCCCGGTCGAGCGGTCACGCGTGCTGCTCTCGACGTTCGAGCGCTATGAAGATCGCTGGGATCTGTTGCTAGTCGACGAGTCGGAGGCGCCGGTGCTGCTGCCAGAGCACTACCGGGACTTCGCGCAGGAGGAGCGCGTCGGGTTGCCTCCGGGGCATGCCTGGCACTCGGTACTGCCGGAATGGTGATGCTGCTGTGAGTCGCGATTCCGAGCGCCTTGGTCGCAGCACGATCAAGCTCAATCCAGCGCAGGTCGCGGTGCTCGAGTGGATTCAGAGCGGCTGCCCTGACGGGGTGTATCCGAACGACTCGTACATGCACCGGATCACGGCGCGAGTGCTTGCTAGCCGGGGGCTGGTGCGTATCAGCGGGCATGGCGCGTCCTGGCGAGCCGAGCCGACGGAGCAAGGCCGTGTGTGGCCGGAGCCGGCCGAAGAGGATGAAGCTCCACCGTCACCTGCTCGAGCACCGCAGCAACCTGGTGCCGCCGTTGTCGACGACGAGCATGTCGGGGCGACGGTGCGGGCGATGCGTCGTGTTCAGCGCACGAGGTCTGGAAAGTCTTCGAAGAAGCCGCGCACCCGGCAGGTGCAGAAGCAGGAGACGTACGTGAGGTACAAGGTCGTGGTGACACGCGTGCAGGTCGCCGAGCGGTGGGTGCGTGCCACGGATGAAGAGGACGCGGCGAAGAAGGTGCAGGAGGAGTTGAGCCGTCCGTATGGCTACTTCGGCTCCTGGAAGGACGTGGCATCGGAAGTCGAAGTGGTCGAAGCCGAACAGACAACGGTGATCCGACCGAACCTGCTCTCAGAGTCCGGCCCGATGCTGCTGTCGCTCAAGGACGCGGGCAAGGCGCTGGGGATTCCCTACTCGGCTGTCTACGAGCTGACGAACCGTGGGGACATTGAGCACACGAAGATCGGCAGCCGGAAGTACATCTCACGCGAGTCTCTGATGGCGTTCATCAAGGAAAACACGCACCGGGGGTACTCCGGCTGAGGCCGCCGGATGGGACTCCTACGGGCGCTTTGGGGCGGCTACTGCCGGACTGGGCTTGGCCCGGGGGAGGACGGTATGTTCCTCGTCCCTACCCTCCCGGAAGGAGCCCTCCGCTATGCCTAAGCGCCTCCACTACCTCCGCCTTGCCGACTATGGCAAGAACTCCATTGCGGCGAGTACCGCCATCTTCGATAACGACCCGAGTATCTCGACTCGGGTCGTTTCTGTTGGTGGGCACACCTCGTCGTGCTCCTTCATCTCGGACTTCTGCATCGACCTGGCGCATCCGATCCGGGTAATCGGGTCGACGTCGCATGCCCGGTCGCTGCACGCCGAGTTCACCATCTTCGAGGGACAGACCCGGGTGGCCTGCTGGTACAAGCCCGTCGTGAAGCGACTGTTCTGGATGGGGTATCCGCTGGAGGTGCACTCGTGGCTGACTCCGGAGCTGGAGGAGCGGATCGAGCTGAGTCGGCGCTTCGACCCGGGCACGCTGCCGAAGACGGTGGCGCTGGAACCGAACTACATCGCGACGTCTGCCTGCTGATGAACGCCGAGCCATACCCGTCCTGGGACGAGAAGCTGGACCGGGCGCTGCAATCGTGGCGTGACAGTGCAGCCCATCAGGCTCGCCGTCCGATGTTCGCCGATGACCGTGCGTGTGAAGACTGTCAACGTGATCCCTACATCGTCATCGCCCAGCTCGAAGACGACTCCACAGCGCATCGGTGGCCGCACTGGATGGCGCATACGCTGCGTGAGCACCTGATCGACGTTCGAGGGGAGCTGTTCGAAGGGATCGCCCTCCGCCCCTACGGCGGAGCGACGATTGCGGACTACCTCGACGGCGCCGGGCTCCGACCGCGCCATACGTGGGGTCAGGCGACTCGACAGGCTGTGCAGATCGTGACTGACCAGGCAGTGCTCGTCGACCTGTGGCTGAGGTACCGGATGGCGACGCTGGCGCCGTGGCCGAAGCGGGTGCGGCGAGCAGCCACCCTTTACGGGCTCGGCTAGATCACGTTGCATCGTGCAACAGGGTGACTGGACCTAGCTGGAAGCTGAAAGTGAGGTAGACAGCGAGATTGAGCGGGGCCGTGACGGCTCCGTCGTGGTGTTTCCAGCTGAAGCAATCGAAGCGTGATTTGCCCTGATCCGTTGAGCGTCTCTGACCGTGCAGGCTCTTCTACAGACGAGGACTATTTCGCGGGTTCTGCGAGCTTCTGGTTGCTGACGATGTAGACGTTGCGGCTCCAGTGCCAGTCGGCGATGAGGGCTGAGCCGTCGAACCATTCGCGGTCGCCTTCCGCGAGGTAGACGCCTGCGGCGTTGTCGGGGATGGCGTCGGCGTCGTCGACGCTGGCGATGAGGGCGAACTTGGTGCCGTTGGAGTAGTAGAGGTAGTGCTTCGCGCCGTACATGGTGTCGCAGTCCTCGGTGCTGGCCGCATCCGTGCCCTGCGCTGTCTTGGTGGTCTTGGCGATGCCTGCGGGGTCGCGTGGGATAGCGTCGATGACGGCTTCCCGTTCCAGGTCGGCAAGGAAGCCGAGATCGGCGTCGCTGTCGAAGCTCCCGCCTGCGCAGGTGCCGGTGCTGATCGGATACCCGCCGTGCTGTTCTTTGTAGGTCTTGAGTGCTGCGGCGAGGCGGTCGAGGTCGGCAACGCGCTTGGCGTCGCCGCGAGGCAGATCCTTCTCCTCTTCCTGCTTTTCGGCGGTCTGGGAGGTGGAGTCGTCCTTCGTGGTCGTGGTCTGGCCGGTGAGGCTTGGCAGGGTGAGCCGGATGAGGCCGTAGGTGATGCCGACGGTGACGGCGATGATCAGGACGGTGAAGATGATCCGGCTGCGGGTTTCTCGTTGCTGGTGGTAACTGCTCATGCTGCTTTTTCTCCTGCTGCTACTTCGGCGGCAGCGACGCGCTTAGGTTGCTGTTTCGGCTCCACGGCGAGCTTCGGGGTCGGTTTCCACGCCACCTCACGGATACCGGCGAGCCATTTCAGGACGGCCACGAGCGGGCCGGCGGTGTCGATGACACCAGCGAACGGCGTGACGACGAGCACCAGGACGTGGTCGCGGAGCTTCTGCAGGCGGCTCATGCCGGTGTAGCGGAGGTTGTAGAACAGGCCGAGCTGCGTGCCCGCCATCCAGAGCACGAGTCCGATCGTCGTGATGATGCCGTAGACCGTCAGTTCAGGTGCGACGACCGTGATGGTGCCCTCCCGGATAGCCTCGGCGGCAAGGATAAGCAGGATGACGACGTTGGAGCCGAGCGCGAGCAGTGAGACCGGGAAGCCGAGCGCGTAGGTCAGCACACGCAGGCGGATGATCACGTTGATGTGCCACCGATCTTTGCGGGACAGGCGCATCCAGTCGGGCTGCTGGCGGATGTGTGCGAGGGCCTGCATGGCGCCGAACACCCAGCGCTCACGCTGTTTGTAGGCGGCCTTCAAGGTGAACGGCGGTTGCTCGATCATCTCGGTGTGGTGCCACCCGAACACGTTCTTCCCGAACTTGAGGTAGGCGGCGAGGCCGAAGACGAGGTCTTCCGCGATGAGGGCGGAACCATCGAGGTTGCCGATGTCCCAGCCGATCTGGTTCTCCAGATCCTGACGGACGACGAGGTTCGAGCCGTGCAGGTGCATCGGCGGTGGGCTGGTCATGACGGAGTAGCACTCGTGGCAGCCGAAGGGACGGTTGGACTCCATCGCTTTGTTCAGCAGCGTCGTCTCGTTCCAGTCCAGACCATAGGAGATCATGCCCTCCGAGATCCCGACCGGATGACGGCTCAGACGGTGCACCAGGCGTGCAAGGTTGTCGGGCGTGAAGACGGACTCCTCGTCATAGTGGACGACGTAGGAATCCGTCGGGGTGGCGCGGTGCTGCTCGACCATGTACTCCAGCGCGCGAGCCTTGAGACGGGTGTCCTTCGGTGTGCGGTAGTCCGTCGGCAGTAGGTACGGCGTCACTGGGATGACGGCGTTGCGGTAGCGGGTCTGGAGTGCGGCGACCTCATCGGCGTCCTCGGTGATGATCTCCACCCAAACGACCTTCTGCAGCACCGGATAGCGGGCGACGCCAGCGAGAACGTTGTCGATGCCACGCTGGACGACGGAGAGCGCACCGCCCTTGGTGGTGATCTGGATCAGGAAGCGATGCGTGTTCCCCTTGCGCTTCGCGTGAGCGAGGGACGCGGTGAGCGTCCGGTTGGTGACCTTCTCACGAGAGACATGCTTGTGAGCGCTGGCCTTGATCACCATCCACCAGAAGTAGAGGTAGGTCAGGATCAGGAGCACCATCGCTCCGAACAGGAACCAGCCGACTGGCGAGAGATCCGGCACCAGACGCACTACGCGACGGCTCCAAAATCACCCCCTCGAATGGCGAGGGTGCTGAAAGAATTGGAGATGGTGCGGTGGAAAGCCAGACGCATTACTGCTCCGGAATATAACATGAATCGATTACTGAGGCAATACTGAAAGCGCCTCTCGTCAGGCATTTATCTCTCGCTTTGCGATATTCCTATTCCGGCAAATTGCGGATTATGAGAGAATAGAAGGTAGATCGCAGCGTCCCGGTCGAGCCGTCCGGCTCCCGCCTGCGACACCCCGAACCGCCCGAGCGGCGCGGCACCCTAGCAGTGTCGGAGGCCGCCGGTACCGTGGGACACGGCACTATTAGCACAACTTAAGACGCGCCCTCGGCGCGGAGGAGCACAACCCGATGAAGCGCAGAGCGGCACGATCACCCCGCCGCGGCGACCGGCTGGTCGCCGCGGCTTCGTTGCGCTCCGAGAGCGTCGAGCGGAGGTCTCATCGATGAACCTCCCGTTGACCGATTACCAGGCGAAGTATTACGCGCACGAGCTGCAGCGCAGCTACGCCAACGATCACGTCGGTAAGCTCGCCGGCCTGCTGTTCGACGCGCAGGTGGAGCCGAAGCCTCACCAGATCGATGCGGCGCTGTTCGCGTTGCAGACCCCGTTTCTGCCTGGCGTGATCTTGGCGGACGAGGTGGGCCTCGGGAAGACGATCGAGGCGGGCATCGTCATCTCGCAGTACTGGGCGGAGCGCAAGCGGCGAATCCTGATTGTCGCGCCCTCGAGCCTGCGGCAGCAGTGGCAGCAGGAGTTGTACGAGAAGTTCCTGATCCCGTCCGCCATCCTCGATCCGAAGTCGAAGGACTCGCTGCTTGCTGCAGCAGGCGGACGCTCGGCACAGGTGCTGATCTGTTCCTACGAGTTCGCGCTCCGCCACGAGACCTCGCTGCTCAAGGCGTGGGATCTCGTGGTCGCAGACGAGGCGCACCGGCTGCGCAACTACTGGACGGGCAAGACCAAGGCCGCTGAGGCGGTGGCGCACGTCGTGTCAGGTGCGCACAAGACGGTGCTGCTGACGGCGACGCCGCTACAGAACAAGCTCGAGGAACTATACGGGCTGGTGTCGATCTTCGACCCGAGCTACTTCTACTCGCTCGATGCGTTCCGCGAGCGGTACGTCAAGAACCGCGACCTGGGCGGTGATGACGACCTGGTGGAGCGAGTCGCGACCGTCTCGAAGCGCACGCTGCGGCGCGACGCTGACAAGTACATTCACTTCACGAAGCGCCTGCCCCTGACCGTAGAGTTCACGCCGTCGCCGGACGAGGCGCGGCTCTACGACCTGGTGAATGACTACCTGCAGCGAGACGAGTTATTCGCCTTCGCGGGGAGTCAGCGTCATCTCTCCGCCCTGATCATCCGTAAGCGCCTCGGCTCGTCGACCTATGCGGTCGCGAGCACGCTGGAGAATATCGCCAACCGTCTGGCGGAGGAGGTCGCGGCCGGACAGCGGCGCGATGGTCGTGGTGGCCTCGTGGCAGCCGACTTCGCGGTGGATGATGAGATCACTAGCGAGGAGTTGGAGGAGGCCGAGGAGATCGACGGAACCGCCAACGGCTCCCGCCCGTCGTCGTTGCCGCTTGACGGGTCGCTGCTGGAGGCGATGCGTGCTGAGGTTGCCGAGCTGCGCGAGTACGCCGCGCTTGCCCGCTCGATCACGGAGAACCAGAAGGCCGTCAAGCTCGGTGAGGCACTCGACCTGGGCTTCGAGCGGCTCCGCGAGCTGGGCGCTCCCCAGAAGGCCATCATCTTCACCGACTCGACCAAGACGCAGGAGTACATCGCTCGTTCCCTGCGTGAAGCCGGTCGTGGCGAGGGACTCGTCTTGTTCAACGGCTCGAACAACGGGCCTGAGCAGACTGCGATCTACCAGGCGTGGCTAGAGAAGAACAAAGACGGCGACCTGATCACCGGCATCGCCGCCGTGGATCGCCGCAAGGCACTCGTGGACTACTTCCGCACCGAGGGAACGATCATGATCGCGACCGAGGCGGCGGCAGAGGGCATCAACCTGCAGTTCTGCTCGATGCTCGTCAACTACGACCTGCCGTGGAACCCGCAGCGCGTTGAGCAGCGCATCGGCCGCGTGCACCGCTTCGGCCAGAAGCACAACGTCGTCGTCGTGAACTTCTCGAACAAGGGCAACATCGCCGAGCAGCGCATCCTGGAACTGCTGACGAACAAGTTCCAGCTGTTCTCCAGCGTGTTCGGCGCAAGCGACGAGGTGCTCGGTGCGATCGAGGACGGACTGGACTTCGAGAAGACGATCAGCGACATCCTCACCCGCTGCCGAACAGCCGACGAGCTGGACGCCGCCTTCAAAGAGCTGGAGGCACAGTACGCGGGCGAGATCTCGCGGGAGATGGCTAGCGCCAAGGCGAAGGTCTTCGACAACCTCGACCCGCACGTCCAAGATCGCCTCAAGGCGTATGACACGCAGTCCGGCGAGGTGCTCAACAAGTTCGAGCGCCTGCTGCTCGCGGTAACCCGGCATGAGCTGGATCGATTCGCCACCTTCGAAGGCGACGGGCGCAGGTTCGTTCTCGACGAGTCACCTGTGCAGGATGCACCGACCGGGCGCTACTTCTTCAAGTCGCAGCCGCTGGAGAACGCCCACCAATACCGCTACGCGAGCCCACTGGCCCAGTACGTCGTCGACACGTCGAAAGGACATGAGACCCCGGCGCGGGAGCTGACCTTCTCGCTCGGGCAGTCAGAGCGCGTCAGCAGCGCGATCCGGGCACTGGAGGGCACCAGCGGCGAGCTGACTGTGAACCTCGCGACCTTCCGCATGAAAGCACGTGACGAGGATGTCTCCGAGTCCTACATGCTGGCCGGCGCCCTAACCGATGACGGCCAGTGGCTCGACGAGGAGTACGTCGCGGACATCCTCGACCTGGCCTGCATCTCGGTCGGAGAGCAGCCCGTGGCGATCGACGAAACACGCTTCGCGCCGCACCTTGATGCGCGACGGGCGGAGCTGGAGAAGGAAGTCCAGGGGCGAAACTCCCGCTACTACGACCAGCAGGAGGAACTGCTCTACCGCAACCAGCAGGACCGCAAGGCCGAACATGAGGGCAAGATTCGTGAGTACCGGGCCAAGGAGAAGGAAGCCCGCAAGCTCGCCCGGCAGGCCGATGATCCGATGGAGCAACTACGGCTCAAGAAGGAAGCCCGGAAGTGGGAGCAGCGTGCCGAGGAAGCCGACGAGGACTTCCGGGACACACGCAATAAGCTCCGCGCCGAGGCCGACAAGTACCTTGAGCTGATCGAGCAGTCGCTCCAGGGAACCCAGGAGACCGAGCACCTGTTCACGATCCGATGGCGGATCGCCACATAGACCACGGGTCATTCACAAACCCGACACAAATTGTTAAAATCATGAAAGAGAATCACCCGAATGACTGACGAGATCTACGAAACACCATCCACTACTCCGAACTTCCAGACCGAGCTGGCAGCGCAGCTTGCCGATCTGATTCCCGAGGTCATCGCCGACGGCAAGGTGGATGTCGAGAAGCTCAAGGAACTGCTCGACGGCGACGCCGCCGACGGCAGTGAGCGGTTCGGACTGTTCTGGCCTGGCAAGAAGCGTGCTCTCCGCGCGGCGCAGGAGCCGACCACGGCGACGCTGAAGCCTGACTTCGACAATTCGAAGGACTGGGACACGACACAGAACGTCTTCATCGAGGGCGACAACCTGGAAGTGCTCAAGATCCTGCAGAAGCACTATCACGCCAAGATCAAGCTGATCTACATCGACCCTCCGTACAACACCGGCAAGGACTTCGTCTACCCGGATAACTACAAGGAGGGCCTCGACACCTACCTCGAGTGGACGCGCCAGGTCAACGAGGAGGGCAAGAAGGTCACGACCAACGCGGAGACCGAAGGGCGCTACCACTCCAACTGGCTCAACATGATGTACCCGCGCCTCAAGCTCGCGCGGAACCTGCTCACCGATGACGGTGTCATCTTTGTCAGCATTGATGAGAACGAAGATGCGAACCTTCGATTGCTCATGGATACGGTGTTTGGCGCGTCCAACTTCGTGGGCGAGTTCGTCTGGCAGCACAGTATTCAGCCGAAGGGCTACACCAACACGGTTTCCCTTCATCACAACATTCTTCTTTGCTATCGCCGCAGCGAAGCGTTCGAGCTACATGCGCTTGAGCGCACTGCCGAGCACAACGTCAACTATCGGAATCCCGACAACGACCCTCGTGGTCCTTGGCGTGCAGGCGACGTTCGGAACGCTCTCTACAGGCCCAACCTTCGCTATCCGCTTGAGACTCCGAGTGGAAAGCAGATTGATCCACCTGAGAATGGCTGGCGATGGAGTAAGGAGACGATGGCTGCGAAGATTGAAAGCGGTGAAATCGTCTTCGACGAGGCTGAGACCAAGATCACGCGAAAGATCTACCTGGACACTGTTGAGGGCCGCGCCGTTGAGTCGATCTGGTTCGGCAAGGAAGTTGGCGTCACTCGCGATGCGGCACGCGAACTCAAAGCTCTCTTTGACGGCGTTCTGCCTTTTGATACCCCGAAACCAATTGGGCTGATCGAGCGGATGATGCAAGTCGCTGGAGTCGGCAACGGCGACATCGTCCTCGACTTCTTCTCCGGTTCCGCTACAACCGGACATGCAGTAATGTCCTCGAACGCGAAGGATGGCGGAACCCGTCGTCACATCCAAGTGCAGCTGCCGGAACCGACAGGTGAAAACTCTGCGGCTTACAAAGCAGGCTTTCCAACGCTGGCCGACATCGCACGGCGGCGACTTGAGCTGGCCGGAAATCAGATCAAGACCGAGATCACCGCCCAAACGACGGACACCGGATTCCGCGCCTACAAGCTGGCCGACACGAACTTCTCGAAGTGGCGCCTGTCGAGCGATGTCGAGGAAGACGTGCTCCAGCAGCACCTACTCAGCCTTCGCGATAGTGCGACCGATGACGCGACTGCCGATGAGCTGCTCACCGAGATCCTGCTCAAGCAGGGGTACTCGCTGACCGAGGCCGTCTCGCCTGCTGAGGTCGGTGGTCTCGACGTTCGGCTTGTGCGTGACCGTGATGGTGACGTTGCCGTGTTGGCGTACCTGAATGAGCATGTCAAGCCGACGCTTGAGCAGCTCCGCGCGCTTGTCGATGAGGAGCCGACGCGGATCATCGTGCTCGAGGACGCCTTCCAGGGTGACGACGAACTGAAGACCAACCTGGCCCAGCTCGCGAAGAGCAAGGGCATTGAGCTCTGGACGGCGTGATGAGCGGATCAGGGTTTCAGTTCGACGCCAGCCAGCCGTATCAGCTGGATGCGATCGCGTCCGTGGTCGACCTGTTCGACGGGCAGCCGAAGGATGCAGAGAAGCTGGTCACGACGCTGCGCGGTGCGGCGGTGCTGCCTGAGTCCGATCAGGCGGCGCTCGATATTGATCTCACGCAGGAGGTTGGTGCGGTCGGTAACAGCCTCGTGCTGGATCGCGACCTGATCCTCGCGAACCTGCAGCGCGTGCAGGATCGGAACGGCCTTGAGGTCGCATCGTCGCTTGCGGGCGATGCGCTCGACTTCGATATCGAGATGGAGACCGGCACCGGCAAGACATACGTCTACCTGCGCACGATGTTCGATCTGGCCGTCCGGTACAACTTCACGAAGTTCG
Source organism: Flaviflexus salsibiostraticola (assembly GCF_003952265.1). NCBI lineage: Bacteria > Bacillati > Actinomycetota > Actinomycetes > Actinomycetales > Actinomycetaceae > Flaviflexus > Flaviflexus salsibiostraticola. The sequence goes on along the minus strand of NZ_CP034438.1, from coordinate 596,074 downwards.
TCATTCTCGTGCCGAGCGTGGCGATTCGCGAGGGGGTCAGCACGAGCATCCGGCTCATGCGCGAGCACTTCGAGAACCTTTACAAGCCGCAGGGCATCACCTTCGACGCCTCGATCTACAGCGGCAAGAGCGCCGAGGAGGTGCAGTCGTTCGCGACCTCGACGAACGTGCAGATCCTCATCATGACGATCGACTCGATCCGCGGCAATGCGAACACCCGCATCATCCACCAGACGCGCGACAAGCTGAACGGTCTGCGCCCGATTGACTACCTGAAGGCGACCCACCCGGTCGTGATCATGGACGAGCCGCAGAACATGGAGTCGCAGCTCTCGCAGTCGGCTGTCGGTGAACTCGATCCGGTGTTCACGCTGCGCTACAGCGCGACCCACAAGAAGCAGCGCAACGTCGTCTACCGGCTTGACCCGGTGGACGCTCACGATCTCGGACTGGTGAAGCAGATCGTTGTGGCCGAGGTGGCCCAGCAGGGTGCGGACGCGACGCCGTATATCAAGCTGGTCGAGGTGCGGCGTGAGCCGTCGTGGTCGGCCCGACTGGAGCTGTCCTGTCGCAAGGCCGATGGCTCGCTTGAGCGGCGCATTGTGAGCGTGAAGCAGCATCAGGAGCTGTCGGATGCGCGCCTGACGAACAATCCGATCTACGAGGGCTGGCGTATCAACGAGATGAGCATCGAGCCTGCCTATGTCGACCTCACAACGCATGGCTTCCTCTATGAGGGTGAGAGCATCGGTGCCTCGGCTGGCGCGATCTACAAGGAGATGATCCGAGAGACCGTCCGCGAGCACCTCCGCAAGGAGTCGATGCTCCGCGCCAAGGGCATCAAGGTGCTCAGCCTCTTCTTCGTCGACAAGGTCGCCAGCTACCTGGGTGACGGCACGAGCAACGACGACGCGAACGGTGACTTCGTGCAGTGGTTCGATGAGGTCTTCGTCGAGGAACGCGCGAAGTCCGCCCGCTACCAGGAGTTGCTGCCGCAGGCGCCGAGCGAGCTTCGCCGGGCGTACTTCTCCCAGATCAAGCGCGGCAAGACGACCACCTTCCAGGACTCGTCCGGCACGACGAAAGCTGATGACGACGCCTACGAACTGATCATGCAGCAGAAGGAACGGCTGCTCGACGAGAACGAGCCTGTCCGGTTCATCTTCAGCCACTCTGCCCTGCGCGAGGGCTGGGACAACCCGAACGTCTTCCAGATCTGCACCCTGCGCGAAATGGGCGCGGAGACCGAGCGCCGCCAGACCCTCGGCCGCGGACTCCGCCTCCCTGTCGCAAAGACCGAGGACGGCTACACCCGCGTCGCTGACCGTGGCGTCGCGACGCTGACGGTCGTGGCGAACGAGTCGTACACGAAGTTCGCGGACGCTCTCCAGCGCGAGTACAAGGACGCCGGGGTCGAGATTGGCCGGGTGCGTAGGGCTGAGTTCTCGAAGATCCCGTTGCAGGACGAGAACGGCGCGCTCACCGACGACCAGTTCGGCTACCAGCGCTCCGTCCTCGTGTGGGAGCACCTCAAGGACAAGGGCTTCATCGACAAGGACGGCGCGGTCACCTCGAAGTTCCAGCCGAACCAGCTCGGCTTCGATCTCGGCCTGCCGGTCGACTTCGCATGGGCCGAGTCGATCATCATCGAACTGGTCGAGCGCGCCAATATCGGCAAGTACGTCAAGCCGGTCAGCAAGCGCCAGCCGCGCATGCTCAACAAGCAGCTCTACTCGAACCCGGAGTTCGAGGAGTTCTGGGAGACCATCAGCCAGAAGACCACCTACCGCGTCAAGGTCAGCCGCGACCAGCTGATCGAGAACGCCGTCCGTGCGATCCGGGAAGCGCCGCAGATCGATGCGCTCCGTATCCAGGTCACCCGCGCCGGAGTCAAGGTGCTTCGAGGCGGCGCCAAGGGCGAGGAGCTCGGCACCCGCTCGGCGGATCTCAAGGGCAGCTACGACCTGCCCGACATCATCACGGAGCTGCAGGAGGCCACTTCCCTCACCCGCAAAACCATCGTCGACATCCTGATCGGCAGCGGCCGGCTGGGCGAGTTCATCGGCAACCCGAACGACTTCATCGCGATGACCAAGCGCGCACTCCAGAGTGAGCTCGCGAAGATCGTGGTCGACGGCATCCAGTACGAGCGAATCGCAGGCTCGGTCTACGAGCTGCGCGAGTTGCAGCGGGACGGCGAGGAGGAGAAGGAGCGCTTCCTCGACCAGATGTACAAGGTGCAGCACACCCAGAAGACCGACTTCGACTACGTCGTCTTCGACTCCGACGTCGAGCGCCAGTTCGCGGAACTGCTCGACTCTCGCGAGGACATCAAACTGTTCATGAAGCTGCCAGCCAAGTTCAAGATCGACACCCCCGTCGGCCCGTACAACCCCGACTGGGCGATCATCAAGCAGGAGGACGGCGAGGACCGGATCTACATGATCCGCGAGACGAAGAGCACACTCGACGACTCGAAGCTCCGCCCAACCGAACTTGCCAAGATCAAGTCCGCCAAGCGCCACTTCGAAGCCATCGGCATCGAAGACTACGACCGGGCAGTACCGGGAGCGTGGAGGCTATGACGAAGCAGAACACGACACAGGTGTCATTGATCAAGATTGTCTACTTCGATGAGGAGTCGGCGTCCGACTTGCTGGATATCGTGGCCGGCGGCAAAGAGACTTCTTCGAAGGAGTCGACCAAGGAACGGGCCGCTGAAGTTGAGGCTGAGGCGCGCGCGAAGGCCGCTGCGAAGTTTAACTGGCTCCCGTTCTTCGGAGGATCGGCGGAGGCCAGTGCCGCCGCGAGTGCGTCGGCGGTCGGGCGCAGCATCCTCAACAAGACGCTCTCGAACACGATCCTGACCGACTATCTCAGCAAGCTCGACGATCTGAAGGGCATCGAGCGGCTGGATGGCCTAACGGTCACTGCTCGCAGCGACTCAGCGGCATACATGAAGATGTATACGCCGTACCTGGCGATGCTCAAGATCGATGAGCTACCCGTCAATCTTGCTGAACTGGATAGTGCGCTGACGTCAGCAAAGGGCTACTACGAGCTACTCGGGCAGAGCGTGGACGGCGCGAAGCGCATCTTGCGCTTCAACATCCAGGCCTTCCGCAACAACTACGGGCTGGTTGATCTCGGCCGCATGCGACTCGTGTTTCACGGTATCTGCGTCGGCAAGGCCGCAGAGTCCAGCCTGACGATGCAGGCCGAGATGGCGCCCGGTGCGGAGCCCGCACCGTTGACAGGTCTGGACGTGGTCGACGGACCCTCAGCAGAGCCGAGCACGCTTCTCGATGTGTACGACGTCATCCTTGCGGGAGTCGAGTATGGGGAGTGACACGAAGGTCACCGTCTACTACGGCCCTCTTGCATGGTTCGAGAAGCAACTCGGCAAGGGGTCGCGACGATACCTGCTTGACGCGGTCAACGAGCGCGACGAAGCCAGGCGCCGCATCCGGCATACCGTCGACGGGCAGGAGAGGACTGAGGAGGAGCCGCCAGCGCCGCGGCCAGACCGCCTTGTCGCGATGTCCAGCGACTACGCGAGCGTCCATGAGCATGCCATCACCAACTTCGTTGGTCTCGTGCGGGAGATCAATCCGAAGCAGCTGCTCCTGCACAACCCACCGGAGCTCATCCATACGCAGCTTGACCGAGTGTTCAAGACGAAGGTGGAGTCGTTTACCTACCCGCTCGTCACGCGTGACACTCTGATCCAGTTCCGCGACGGCTTCGCTGATCATCTTGTCGGCCAGCAGAGAGTTCGAGAGCGGATGCTGGCTGCTCTCTACCCGCTAACGACGGATCGACGCGCCAAGCCGGTCGTCCTAATGTTCTATGGCCCGTCAGGCGTGGGCAAGACGGAGACCGCTCAGTTCATCAACGGTCTTCTGGGCGGGAAGTTGCTGCGCAAGCAGTTCTCGATGTTCCATAGCGACAAGTTCGCCTCCTATGTCTTCGGCGGCACCCACTCCGAAAGTTCGTTTGCGCGGGATCTACTTGACCGTTCCTCGGGCGTGATCCTGATCGACGAGTTCGACAAGGCCAACTCTGTCTTCCATAGTGCTTTTTACGAGGTCTTCGACGAAGGCGTCTTTCAAGATAAGAACTACCGGGTGCAACTCGGCCCGGCGCTGATCATCTGCACCTCGAACTACGGCTCGGAAGACGAGATACGTCAAGCGCTTGGGGATGCCTTGTACTCCCGCTTCGATGCGTTGATCCCCTTCGAGCCGCTGTCTCAGGACGAGATCAAGCAGGTCATCGATCGGCTGGTAGATGGTCGCCTTGAGGCTCTCTCGCTCCATGAGCGAGCAGCGCTCAATAGCGACGAGATCAAGTCTTTGCTACACGCTCGCGCGAGCAGCACTGGCAATGTCCGCAAGCTCGGAAAGCTGGTCGATGAGGTGATCTCGCTGCTGCTGGTCCGTGCGGTGCTGGACGAAACGCCTGATCCCACCGTCGCAACCGTCCCCGATGACGAGGAGACAGCGGCATGAGGGTCAGAAAGCTCGAGATCGAGAACTTCCGTGGCATCACAGAGGGCCGGGTGGTCTTCCAACAGCACACTCTGCTGGTCGGCGGAAACAACATCGGCAAGTCCACGGTGTGCGAAGCGCTGGAGGTGGTCCTGGGGCCAGAGCGCCTCTATCGCAGACCGGTCATCGACGAGCATGACTTCTCCCACGGTGACTACCTCGGCGATGAGGGCGGCCCACGTGAGATTCGCGTGCGCGCAGTGCTCACTGACCTCTCGGACGAGCAGCTGCGCCGGTTCTTCCAGCACGTTCGACGCTGGGACGACGAGGCGCTCTCGTTCATCGATGAAGAACCCGACAGCCTCCAATCTGCCGACGGCGATGGAATCGTCTGGGCACTCCCCGTCATCTTCATCGGGCGCTATGACCGTGAAGAGGACGACTTCATCGGGGACACTTTCTTCGACCACCCGCTACCCGGGTTCGACGAGCTCGACGAAGATGAGCGCGCATCACTCGGAGCGGGCCGTGCACAGTTCAGCCGTGCGCACAAGCGGCTTTGCGGCTTCATCTTCTTGCGAGCGCTGCGCACGGGATCTCGTGCGCTCAGCCTGCAGCGCGGTTCGCTGCTCGACACCATTCTCCGACTCGGCGGTGAGGGCGCAGCGGAGATGTGGCGGGACGCGCTTGGCGCGCTGCAAGACCTCGATCCGGCTATCGGAGAGATCGAACAGCTCAAGGTCATCCGAGAGAACATCCGCACGCGTCTCGGTAAGTTCGTCAACCTGGCCCCAGGTGAGGACTCTGCCGCGTTCTTCGCCTCAGATCTGACGCGCGAGCATCTGCGCGAGGTCGTGCGGCTCTTCGTTGCGACGCAACCGAGCAACCACTCAGTACCGTTTGCCAAGCAGGGCACCGGCTCGATCAACCTGCTGGTCTTTGCGTTGCTGACGATTATCGCGGATCTCAAGGAAGACCAGTCGGTCATCTTCGTGATGGAGGAGCCGGAGATCGCGCTTCCTCCACACACCCAGCGGCGCGTGACGAAGTACGTGGTGCAACAGATGGGACAGTCGATCGTTACGTCTCACTCGCCCTACGTCATCGAGCAATTCGACCCGGAGAACGTGGTCATCCTCTCGCGTGACGGAGACACCGTCTCCGGCGCGCCAATCGATACCGCGAGCGTCAAGCCGAAGACCTACCGCACGCAACGCCGCCAGTTTGCCGAAGCGATACTGAGCCGTGCCGTCTTTGTCCTCGAGGGACAGACGGAGATGGTTACCGTGCACGCCGTCTCCTCGGCGCTCGAACGCTTCCGAGACGACTACTCGCACGTCGACCTCACCGGAGTCACCCTCTTCAACGCAGGTAATGACCGCGAAGTCCCGCGCTACGCCCCGATCTTCAAGGCGCTCGGCAAGCGGGTTTACGGCATGCGCGACAAGCTGAACGCCCCGGATGCAGCGGACGCGACGGAGAACATCAAGTCGTTCGACGAGTTCTGGGAATCACCGGAGACCGGCATCGAGCAGATCCTCGTGAAGCAGGTTCCGACGCGAGTGCTGCGAAGCTTCCTCGACGAAGTCGTGCGGCGCGACGACTACCCGTCAAGCCACCCATACGTGGCTGACCAGGTTGCTGACGGCGACTTGGCCGAGTTGGCAGCGAAGGTGCTGAAGGCTCGCAAGGGCGATGCGTTCGGCTTCGGGTACACCGGAACGCTCATCGAGCAGTGCGAGACCGAGGCCGAACTGCCGGCCTTCATCCGTGATGCGCTCCTGATCATCAACGAGCAGCTCCAGGACCAGCCTGAGTTGATACTGGATGACGACACTTCTGCGCCGACGGCCGACGCCGCGGAGCCCGAGGAGTAGGCACCGTGGAGGTGCAGCTTTCCAAGACCGCCCAGGAAGCGCTGGATCGCGACTGCCCTGTCCTGGTACTCGGCGGCCCCGGCTCCGGCAAGACCACGCTGTCGCTGCTGAAAGCCCAGGAGATGATTCCCGCCCTAGAACCTGGCCAAGAGATCCTGTTCCTCAGTTTCTCTCGCGCAGCCGTCCGCCAGGTCGAGATCCGCTGCCGTGACATCTTGCGCTCGGACGAGCGGCGGCAGATCGCCGTGCGCACCTACCATGCGTTCGCCATGGACATTCTTCGAGCGCACGGTCGCATGCTTACCGGGAGCGTTCCGCGCATTGTCTATCCCGGCGAGGAGAACCTCGCCAAGGCTGCCTTCGATGGTGACTGGGGCGCTGAGGCCGAACGTCTTGCGCGCGATGACGGCCGCTTCACATTCGGACAGTTCGCAGCCGCTGCCGCCCAACTCGTTGCTGGCAGCGCGTCGATTGCATCGCTGCTCGCCAACAAGTACCCCGTGATCATCCTGGACGAGTTCCAGGACACCGATGACGCGCAGTGGGCGCTGGTCAAGGCGCTGTCGACGCGGTCAAAGACCGTGTTTATGGCCGACCCTGATCAGCGGATCTTCGACTATGACGCTCGCGTGGATCCGGAGCGCCTCAATCACCTGCGCACCCACCTCAGCCCGGCCGAGTTCGATCTCAGCGGGGAGAACCATCGAAGCCCCGACGCCGGCATCCTGCAGTACGCCAACGCCGTCCTGACGAACCGGCCTCTGCCTGAGACCAAGGATGTGATCACGCGCGCCTACTGGCCGAACGCGTTCGATAGCACCGTCCACGCCGGGGTAGTCTGGATGCTCGGCTCGCTCCGCAAGGCGGGGGTCGCTCACCCGTCCGTAGTGGTACTCGCCAGAACGAACGCGCTCGTCGGAAAGCTGTCGACGGTCCTGGGGCAAGAGCACAACTTCAACGGCCAGACGATCAAACCCGTCGAGCACGATGTGCTGTGGGACGCCGACCTCACGGCAGCAGCTGCTTTGGTAGTAGCTTCGATTCTGGAATGGCCGGGCTGCCCCAAGGAAACGGCGCTCGGCCAGACCTTCGACCGCATCGCCGACTATTTCGATGCGAAGAACGCTGCCAGTGCGAGCAACGCCGCCCGGCAGACCAGCGAGCGATACCGTACCGCCGCAGACCGAGCGCGCAGAGGTGAGACGCAGCGGCTGGCCAGCGCCAAGGGTCTCACCGCCTCCTACGACAACGGTCTGGTGCTTCAGGGTGATCCTGCAAGGGACTGGCTACACGCGCGTGATCTGCTGGCGGCCGGGAACGACTTGTCGGATCTACTAGCCAACGCCAAGTTCGTCCGGCTCTTCCGAGCAACCGACGAGATCGGAAGCCGCCTCGCCTCAGCTTGGGATCTTCGCGGTAGCTACGGCCGCGCCATCGACCTGGTTCGCCGCGCGCTCGAGGCGGGCAGGCTTCAGTCCGATCAGCGCGACCCACGCGGCTGCGTCCTCATGACCATCCACAAGGCCAAGGGCAAAGAGTTCGACGGCGTCCTGCTCGTTGAAGGGCAATACCAGGGCAGCTTCTTCCGCGACACCGACACCGAGGCGCAGCGCGCCGCATCGCGACGCCTGCTGCGGGTCGGCATCACACGTGCGCGGCACCAAGTGGCGATCATTCGACCGCGGGGCGCTCCAGATCTCGTAACACCAGCGAGTTCGTCGTTCTCAAACTGAGGACGCACAATCGCCGCGCTTTCCAACCTAAGAATGTCGGTGGCCACCACTACCGTGAGTAGCCCAACACGAAGTGAGGCGCTGCTGATGACATCCCACGCGTATACGTTCCCCGTCGCGATCTCGCGGCTCAGCGAGGGGGAGACCTCTCGCGAGCCGCAGAACCTGCGTGCGATTCAGTGGCTCGCGGATCAACCTGGCGGTCCTGTCGTTGTCGTGACCCCGCAGAAGCAGGTGCACAGCGACATCCTGAAGCGGCTGGTGGTGACATCGGGAGTCACTCATCTTTCATGGAGGGGCTTCTCGACGGGGTCGCTCGCGGGCCGCCGTGTGCTCTACGCCTGGCCGAACCGGAAGCACCTGAATGGCCTGTGGGGCGTTGACGCTGACGCGCTTGCGGTCATCGAGTGGAATGAGGACGAGACGGCGGAGTGGATCGAAGACGCCACCCCTGTCCAACTGTTTCATGGGCGCACCGTCGAGCCTCAGCCTGTCGAGGAGCCAGCAGATCGGCAGGAACCGTTGCCGAACGGGGTGGATGGGATTCTCGAGTACATCGCGGCGATGGCGGCTGGCTACTCGTCGGGTTTGAAGTGGAATGAAGAAGACAAACTCAAAGCAGACATGATGAACAGGCCGGAGCGCTGGGTGCCGATCACCGTCGAACAGGTGCGCGCCAAGTGCCGGGCACTCGGCATGCGGCCGGACGACGTTGACACGGTCGCGGGGTTCCTGCAGCGACGGAAGGAAGGCCGCCGCTTCAACGTACAGAGCTCGTACCGCACGTTCCGTTTCAACTGATCTGATCCGCCCGGCTACCCGTCAACGACGACGCCTTCGGTCTTGCTTTCAAAGTCAATGATCATCGGCCAGAACTGCTTGAAGAAGGCGACCCCGGACGGGCGCGGCGCGGTTGTCCCATCGGGCGGCAACGTCACCGCCGACCGATACCCCAGGGGACGGCCACCGATGACGTGCTCTGGCAGCCGTCCAACGACGAGCGTGGGGTACGGGGCGACGCCCTCCGGGAGGTTCTCGCCATAGTGTTCGCAGGCAGCAATGTGGAACATCGCGGCGTACACATTCGCCATCATCCAGGTCTCGGTCAGCACTACGGGAAGGTCGACCCGGAGGGAGACTGCTTCTAGGCCCTGTCGCAACTCTTTGGGCGGTCGGCTGAGATACGTGAGCATCGGGCGGTCGAAGAGCGGAATCGACTTGCCTTCTCCGAAGGCGCTGGTGGGGATCGTCCCGTCCTCGTTCGGTGGCGTCGTGATCAACTCGATTCGCACGTCTCCGCGTGCCGACGTCGCCAGGCCGTGCTTGAGCTTGTTGTGTGCTGCGTTGATGGAAAGCTCATCGCTTGTCAGCAACCACACGGCGTGATTCGCCCATGCCACCGCCGTCTCAGCAGCCCCCATAACCGGCCCCTCAACGACAGTGCCAGGCGGGAAGAGCAGCTGGACGAAGCGGTGTGGGTCTGCGTCAAGCGCCGTCTTGTTGGCTTCGATGACCTTGATCATGGGAGTTGGGCTGTCGGCGATGGCCAGCCAGGTGGACTTCGCATCGCCATCCCGCGGCGCCGCGGCGACTCGTGCATAGATGAAACGGGTCAGGGCTTCGGCAGCCTGATGGCGAAGAGACAACGCATCGATCGCGACCTGGACGCTGCGGTGCTGAGCATCGAACTTGAGCGCCGAATCTGCGCTGTCAAGACCAAGTGTCTTGAAGAACTCCGGTTCGTTCTCGGGGCTCGCCTCGTAGCTCGATCGAGCGGTTTCGAGCAGCATCGAGACCCGCGACGAGAAATGGCTGAGCGGATTGGAGAGGAAGAACTCGTCGTCGAGGATCTTCGCCTGCTCATCGGTCAGCGTGGTGCCCTGCGCCCGGATTGGAAGATGCATGCTCCTAGTCTGCCGAGGTAACCGGAAAGCGCCCAGCGATGTCGCCCGCTTGCGTCACCAGTTGCGCTGCGGATTCCGCTGTCTCCATTCCCGCCGCTCGTCGAAGCTCAGATCGGGGCAGTCGCCCTGGGGAAGACAGATGCGGCGGAGCGGGTCGGATTCCTCGAGGTGCGCCTCTGGCCAGCCGAGGGGGTCCGCGAGGACTATCGCGACAAGAGCGTTCCGCTCCTGGAGCGCATGCATTCGCAATGGCGCGCCGCATCATGGCGAAGGAGGGCTTCGCGCCCGCTGAGCCTTCCGGCGAGGAGTAGGTGCTGTTCATCACCGACAGCGCAGCGCCCGCCTGATCGTCGACTCGCTCACTCCGTACAGCTCCATCAGCTCGCGTCGGGTCGTCCCGCTGGCGAACAAGCGTCGCGCCTCAGCTTTCTGCTTCTCGCTGACCGCTGCACGCTTCGCCTTGGCGCTGAGATCAAATCCTGCGCGACGGAGCGTGTCGCGGACTGTGTTGCGGCGCAGGTTGTACCGCTTGGCAAGCTCGTACGTGGACGCCCCGGCCTCGTAGTCCTCGATCAGGAGCTTGACGACCGACCTGTGGAGGGCGTTCTTCTGGGGGACCGTGCGGTCGTTGACCTCTCGTGTCGACTCGCGTGCCGTGGCCAGGAGCTCGGCCAGTTCCGCGGCTTTCCGGGCTTGTTGGCAGTAGTTTCGCAGGAGCCCGACAGAGTGAAAAGGCATGTGAAGGGCTATCCGAGCAGGTTCTGGATAGCCCTTTCCGCACGGTGGCGAACCCGCCGGAAGAGCGGTCGAAAGTCCTACGAGTCAGCTCAGAGAGACCCTGCCGAGCTGTGCACTCGGGGGAGTTTGCCAGTCGGACAATGGCGTTATTCAGGACGTTCAGTCATCACGCCCAGCGAGTGCTCTGATGGGATGGGCGCTGCGACCCACACCAGTCGGCCCGATGCGGAAAACGTTGTCTACACCCTGGATTCCAGACCCACGCGGTCCTGGCGACGAACGAGTTGAATGTGAGGCATACGATGATGCGGAGATCGTCGAGGAATCCTGTGTAGGGCAGCCATGTTGGAGATCGCGAGCGCGGCGGAGGAGACGACTGTCATCCACTTGAGGGGAACTGCTGGGCGAGGCATGTCGCCAAAATCATCGCGTTTAGAAGGAGCATGAAGACGGCGGCGAATGTCCACTTCCAGGGACCCGGCGGCCCGCCGCCGAGGTTGCCCCGACATGCGCGCCGTCGGCAGAGAGCTCGGTGTCGAAGCGATGTCGCTATACCACCATGGGCGGGCAGGGCGGGTGGCTCATGGCTGCAGAGTCATCGGCTCGCCGGGAGAGTCTGGTTTCATGTCGATGTCCCCGCAGGCGACCGCTCAAAGTGGCTGACCCTCCGTGCCAAGCGCGTCCTTGACTGGTGGGACTCGTACTCCTGAGGCCCTCGGCCATGGTCAGTACTCGACTAGGCCTTGTCAGCACGTTGCCACCGATCTGATCCGGACGGAGGGCGCGTTGGTATAACACTTGCCACGATGGAAAGCATCTCTTATGCTTCACGTTATGGAAAGTACTGAGGATTGGGCAGAGCAGATTCGGGCGCTCGAGCGCAGTGAGGCAGCGCCCTACATCGACCAGCCGACGTCGTCCGCATGGCTGGCGCCGGCGTTCGGTGCATGGTCCGCCGTCTACGTTGCAGCATTCGCGCTGTGGAATGTGAGCACCGCGCTGTTCATCCTCAGCATGCTCGGGCTGTCGGCTCTGATCGGGTTCTTCCTGGGGTGGTATATGAGGCGGTTCGGTGCGCTTCCGATGCCCGGCCGGGGAAACCCGCCGCCTGAGATCCGCCGCGAGTATCGGCTCTACGCGGCCGGCGTCCTCGTTGTCGCGGCCCTGGTGGTGCTCGCGTGGTGGGCGGCAGGACTTGCCGTCGCGTCCGCCACGGCTTTTGTGCTCGTGACGGCTGGGTACATGCTCTACGCGCACCGCTACGAGCGTGCCGCGAGCGCGGTGCGGGAGCGACTCCAGTGAGCCTGCCCGAGCTCGATCCGGTTATCCATGCTCCGAAGCGGCTCATGGCGATGGCGATTCTGGCGAACACGGAGTTCGCCACCTTCCAATTCCTCAAAGATCGGCTCGACCTCACGGACTCAGACCTGTCGAAGCAGATGTCGACGCTGGTGTCCGCAGGCTACGTCAAGGCCAAGAAGCGCGGCCGCGGCCCCGGGTCTGTCACGACCTACCTCATGACGGCACAGGGCGACCGCGCTTACCGCGCCCACCGGAAGGCACTGTTTGCGATGCTGGGCGAGGACTCCTGACAGCGTGGGCGCGCGGGTCCTCACTGCCGGCGGAATTGACCGCGCCAGGGTCGACGCGCGTGTAACGCTCAGCCGTCGTAGGGTGTGCGGACGAACGAGTCGAGGAGGAAGAGATGGCCGGTGAATCGAGAGTCCTGACCGTGGGGCACTCGACCCATTCGATCGAGGAGTTCATCGATCTGCTCACGACGGCAGGGGTAACCCAGGTCGTTGACGTGCGGACGCTGCCGGGATCGCGTCGCTTTCCGCATTTCAACGAGGAGAACCTCGGGCCGAGCCTGACTGATTTGGGGATCGACTACGTGAGGGAGGAGGCGCTCGGGGGTCTGCGCAAGGCGGACAGGAGCATTGACCCGGCTCTTAACGACTTCTGGGAGAACAAGAGCTTCCATCGGTACGCCGATTATGCCCAGAGCGACGAGTTCAGGGCCGGGCTCGACCGCCTCATCGGGCTCCTCGCCCCGGACCGCACCCCTGCGATCATGTGTTCAGAGGCAGTCTGGTGGCGATGCCATCGGCGGATCATCGCCGACTTCCTCCTCGCCCGTAACGTCCCAATTTTCCACCTCATGCCGAATGGCTCGACGCCCGAGGCGACGTTGACAACGGGAGCCAAGGTCGACGACCAGCGGGTCACCTACCCTGCCGACTGATCACCGGCCTGGAAGATGGGGGATATTCGCCCGCGCCAATGCCCCGAAGCAGACTAGGAAGGGGGAGTCGTCTCCGGACCGGCCGAGGCTGAGGACGACACGTCGCCGACGAGCAGACCAATCCGCGTGATCGAACGGTGACTACCCGATACCTTCTGTGGTCTTGTCAAGCATCTATGGGTGGTCTATGGTCGCGTGCACTGAATGTCCGATTTGGACACGGGCACACGCAGCCGTCGACTGGTCATCGAACTGCTTCCCGTCGCCGCGCGTGCGAGGTTTCGGTATCGGAGGTCATCATGACTGATCGCACCTATTCAGAATCACGCAGAACGCCGGTCCAGCTTGCAGCCCTGCTTTTCGGCGCCGTCTTCCTTCTCGTCGGCATCGCCGGCTTCATCCCCGGGATCACGAGCGATGTGGGCTCGATGGAATTCGCGGGCCACGAATCGGAGGCTATGCTGCTCGGGATCTTCCAGGTCTCGATCCTCCACAACATTGTCCATCTCCTCTATGGCGTCGCAGGCCTGGCGCTGGCTCGCACGGCGGGAAGCGCGCGGGGCTACCTCCTCATCGGCGGTGTCGTCTACCTCGGACTGTGGCTCTACGGCCTTCTCATCGACAAGGAGTCGACCGCGAACTTCGTCCCGCTCAACGATGCGGACGACTGGCTGCACCTGGGCCTGGGCGTCGCGATGGTTGCCCTGTCCTTCCTCCCCGGTCAGCGCAGAGTGCAGGAGCATAAAGTCGACAGGAGATACGGCCGGGAACCTCGAATCTGACATTGAGAGCCCGGGGATGCCTGCCTCGATCGCATGATCGACGGCCGAGGCAATTCGCCCCAGGGCGCCAAGGCGGCGGCGCACTTCGGCTCATCGGTCTGGTCGCCAGGACCTGCTGTGGTGATGCGGTTCGTGTGGAAGGATTCCCGCCGAATCGGCGGCGTGACCGGGCGCGCCGTTCAGGAGTCCACTGAGGCTGGTGGACCGGGGCCGCCCCAGTCGACAGCGCGGGCGCTGATACCGGCCACACCCCGGCCGGCTCAGGGGAATGTCATCGGTCAAGATGGTCGGCGATGTAGTCGCCGATGGCGAGCGACGACGTCGCTGCGGGGGAGGGCGCGTTGAGGACATACAGCACGCGACCGCGTGAGCGGATGACGAAGTCGTCGATCAGCTTCCCCTGCTTCGACATGGCTTGGGCACGTATTCCCATTGGCCCTCGAGTGAGATGCTGCGTGGTGATCGTCGGGACGTAGTCGCGCAGAGCGCGCGCGTAAGCGCGACGCGAAACGTCGTGAGTGAACTCGGTCCACGCCGTCGGCAGGTTACCGAGAGCGAATCGCCACAGTCCAACGAATCCGAGCGCTGACGCTGCGTCGCGCCCCCTGAACGCCCAGTGCCGGTAGTCGCGGCGGCTGAGCGCCAGGAAGGCGTTCGGTCCTGCCCAGACGCTGCCATCGATCCGACGGGTGACATGCACGCCGAGGAACGGGAGCGTTGGATCGGGGACGGGATAGATGCTCCCGTTGATCTGCTCGGAAACGTCGGGATCAACAGTGAACCAGCCGCCCCTGAACGGCACGATCCGCAGCCCTTCTGCGGCGGGGCCCGCAAGCCGGTCGGATTCAAGCCCTGCACAGACGACGACGGATCGTGCCGTCAGCGTCTCTCCGCTGGCGGACGTGATCTCGACATGATCGGTCCTGTCCTGGATCTGAGATACGGGAAATGACGTCCGGATCTGCCCGCCGCGTTCCTCGACGTCTCGCGCGAGTGCCTCGTTCACCATCCGGAAATCGACGACGCTCGTGTGGGGTGAATGGAATCCCGCGACTCCGTCCACAAGAGGTTCGATCTCCCTCATCTCGCTCGTTCCCACCCGGCGCAGCCCCGGCACGTGATTGGCATTCGCTCGCGTCCATAGGTCCGCCAATCGCCCAAGCTCGTCCTCTTTGGTGGCGACAACGAGCTTTCCGTTGGCGATGAGAGGTATGTCGTGTCTGGCACAGAATTCCTCGAGCAGGTGTTTGCCCCTGGTGCAGAGCCTCGCTTTGAGGGAGCCGGGCTCGTAGTAGATGCCGGCATGCACGACGCCCGAGTTGTGGCTGGATTGGTGGAGCGCCACCTGCGGCTCTGCCTCCAGGACCACGAGCCGTAGGCCCGGGCTGCGATCGAGCAGGCTGAGGGCTGTGGCAAGGCCTACGAGGCCGCCGCCGATCACGACAGCGTCGAACTGACGGTTCATAGTCTGCTCCCACATGCGGTGGTATCGAGGAAGGACCCATCGGCCAGCAGTCCACGTGACTTGGGGATGAGCCTTCGCGTGCGGTGAATCTTCGCAGTGTCAGGAGCGGAGAGGACGATTGCTGTGGCATGGACGTGTGCCCTCATGTGATGCATGGTTTCCATGCCTGCCCCCAACGGATTGTGCCGTGACCTACGATTCGGTTCGATCGCGTGGCGCTGCGATACTCCTGCAGGACTTCCCCAGTGTCGATGGCGCGCGTGCCATTGCGACAACCCGAATTCCACCCTGGTGCGAGCAGTCGACGTGCGCGTGCCACCAGTCTGCCCTGGCGACGCGCATCTATGAAGCCCTGATCGATTCGGAATTTGACGTCGATCCTGCTTCCTTCTCATCACAGAGTCTGTCCGCTGGCCACGCGCGAGCCGAGGCAGGTCGGTGCCGCACGATTACGGTGTCGTTGGCGCATGCCGGAGCCTCGAGCATGCAGAACGTGCCTCAGCGCGCCGCGGCGAGAGGGCATCGTTGCTCCTTAACGGCGCAGCGGTTCGACGGGCCCATCCGTCAGCCGCGAGATCCGCGAGGACGTCAGATGCGTCGTGCATTTCCTTCAGGTGCCGCTGGGACTCACTTCTCCCGACTGGGGGTTCACCTCACCAGAGAGTGGTTCAGTTCGGGAGGACCGGATCCTCATCCTCGACGTCCGCATACGTCAGGTCCTCGTTCGGATCCTTCGTGTCGACCTTCTGCGCGACAAAATAGATGACGACGCCGACGACGAGGAGTCCGCCCGCGAGCAGCCAGACCTCGGCGGCCTGCTGGGTGAGGAGGACTGCGCAGCTGCCGAGGGCGAGCACGGGCACGAAGGACGGAATGCTGAAGTGCCTGTGGGCCACGCGGTCCTTCTTGAGAACGAGGACAGCGAGGTTCGTCGAGATGAAGACGAAGAGGAGGAAGAGCACGACCGCCTCGGCCAGCAGCTGGAGTTCGCCCGCGAGTGCGAGCACAGCGGACAGCGCGGCGGTGACGACGATCGCGACCCAGGGGGTGCGACGGTTCGGCAGGACGGCGGTGAAGATCCTCGGGAGGATCCCCTGGTCCGCCATGCCGTAGACCAGCCGTGAGCTCATGATCGACGTCATGAGAGCCGTGTTGGCGATCGCGACGAGAGCGATCGTGCTGAACAGCCAACTCGGGATCGCGACACCGGTCGCGCCGACGACGTCGAGAAGAGGGCCGGTGGACTCGGCCAGCTTGTCCGGAGGAAGCATGATCGAGGACGCGAGGGCGATGAGGACGTAGACCGTGCCGGCCACGAAGAGCGCCCCGAAGAGTGCTCGGGGGTAGACGCGCGTGACATCCTTGACCTCCTCGGCAACGTTGGCGGAGGTCTCGAAGCCGACGAAGCTGTAGAACGCGAGCAGGGCCGCGCCGAGCACGGCACCCGCGGTGCCGACGCCGTCGGGAGTCTCCATGAGCCGGGAGGTGTCTCCCATGCCATCGCCCATCGCCATCGCCACCACGACGAGGACGAGGACGAGACCGGAGGTCTCGATGATCGTCATGACAAGGTTCGTGCGGACGGACTCTCTGATGCCGCGCAGGTTGATGAGCGCGAGGATGGCGAGGAAGATCGGCGCCGCGATCGGCACAGCAACCGGCATGATCGCCGACAGGTAGTCGCCCGTGAACGCGATCGCCAGAGCACCAACGGAGACGATGCCGGCGCTCAGCATGCAGTAGCCGACGAGGAAGGCGACGACGGGGCTCTTGTAGGCCCGCTGAGCGAAGACGGCGGCTCCGCCAGCTCGAGGATACTTCGTGACCAGCTCGGCATAGGAGCCTGCCGTCAAGAGTGCCATGAGGAGGGCGACGATGATCGGGGCCCACGTCATGCCCCCGGCCTCGCCTGCCAGCCTGCCCGAGAGGGCGTACACGCCCGCACCGAGAACGTCTCCCAGGATGAAGGCGAAGAGGAGGAAGCCTCCCATGCCCTTCTTCAAACGCGACCTATGCTCAGTCATTGTGCTCCGCTTTCGCTGTCGACGAGCGCGGGATGTCCCGCGTCCCGGGCGGTGCCCGTAGGGCCCCCAGTATGCAACGACGTGACCTCGGTCGCACGTCGAGGGGCGCGAGGCTCCCTCACGGCTGCGTATCGACCCCCAGTGGCAGGGCACCCACCGGCCACGCCAATGCCAGGTCCTCGCATCCTTGCGTCGGCTGCGAACGATCTGTACGCAGCACTGAAGCAGGCCTACGCTGAATGCACCAGCAGGGAAGGAGCGGCTGTGAAAGCAGACATGAAGAAGCTTGACCACTATCGAGCCAAGGCCGGCCAGTTCCGGATCCTCGAGGTCCCAGCCACTGCCTACCTCATGGTCGACGGCGCGGGGGACCCCACAACCTCGACGGAGTTCCGCGATGGCGTCGGGGCGCTGTACCCGACGGCGTACACGGTGAAGTTCGCCTGTAAAGCTCGCGGCGAGGACTTCGTCGTTGGCCCACTCGAGGCCCTGTGGTGGGCTGATGACTACTCCGTTTTCACCGACCGGCTCGACAGAAACGCCTGGCAGTGGACCCTCATGATCGCCCAGCCGGACTGGGTCACCGAGCAGGACGCCCAGGAGGCACGCGACCACGTGCGAGCCAAGAAGGACGCCCCGGCCGCCCTTGACCGTGTCAGGTGGGAGATACTCGACGAGGGCCTGTGCGTCCAGACCCTCCACATCGGCCCTTACAACGAGGAGGGGCCCATCCTGGAGAGAATGCACAGGGAGTTCCTCCCCGCGGAGGGCCTCACCCTCCGCGGCCGCCACCACGAGATCTACCTCAGCGATCCGGACCGCACCGCCCCGGAGAGGCTTCGCACCCTCCTCCGGCAACCGGTCAGCCGGGAGCATCAGCCGCCACCCATGCACTGAGTGCCCCAGTCCGCGGCGATCCGCCGTGAGGGTGCGGCCTGCTCCCCGCGGACCCGCGCCCCCGACCTGTCCCCACACTGCCACGAGCGCACAGCGCAGTTGGACGCAGAGTTACACTGAGCCGGTGCACGCATCCGTCCTCACACACCTGCAGTCATTCCATCCCGCCGACACCCACCAGCGGCAGCTGCGCGACGCCTACACCGACGCCGTCGCAGGCCGCGGCGAGGCGATGCTGTGGAAGGGTCTCGCCGACCATCACATCACGGCAAGCTGCTTCGTCCTGTCACCGGACCTTGACCAGATCCTCCTCACCCACCACCGCAAGGGCCAGTTCTGGGTTCAGTTCGGCGGCCACCTCGAACCCGCCGATCAGTCCCTCGAGGCGGCCGCCCTGCGGGAGGCCCGCGAGGAGAGCGGCATCGACACACTGCGCCTCATCGGGGGAGTGGCCGACCTCGACCGGCACGATCTGCACGGCGGCTTCACCTGCCGCACCCACTGGGACATCGGCTTCACCGCGCTCGCGGACCCGCTGACGCCGATCGCTGTCAGTGATGAGAGCGAGGACGTCGCCTGGTGGCCGATCGCCGACCTGCCGGAGGGAGCGACAGCGGACCTGCCCCGGCGGATCGACCGCGCGGTGGCGTCGCTGAGGAGACACACCGACTGACAGTCCAACGATCCGCGGAATACTCCTAAGGTCCTCGCACCTGCTGTCGCACCCAGCCCCCGCGCTCGCGGACCAGCCATGGTGCGTCTCCCGAAACGCTTCAGCCTCTATCCAGGTCCCTGCCACGGTAAGCCACGGTCGCCGCGGGATAATGCAGGCAGGCCAGTGAAGGCGCGAGTGAGAGGGCAGATGAGAGCATCCATGGATAGAACAGGGCAGTCAGCGGCGCAGTGGCACGCAGAGACGATTGACGAGGCGGCCGAGAGGCTCGGCGTTGGCACCGGAGGTCTGAGCAGCGATGAGGCGGCCGAGCGGCTTGAGGCAGTCGGCCTCAATGAGCTGGCGCCGCCGGGTAAGGACTCCGCGTTCGCTCGGCTCCTTCGGCAGTTCAATGATCCGATGATCTGGGTCCTCATCGGCGCGGCCGCTTTCACGGCCATCCTCGGACACTGGGTCGACACGATCGTCATCCTCGCGGTCGTCATCATCAACGCAGTCATCGGCTTCATCCAGGAGGGCCGTGCCGAGGACGCCCTCGAGGGGATCAGGAAGATGCTCTCCCTCAGTGCGGATGTCAGGCGGGATGGCACATGGGTTGAGATCCCCGCCGAACAGGTCGTGCCCGGTGATGTCGTGTGGCTGTCGGCGGGCGACAGGGTCCCCGCCGACATCAGGCTGACCGAGGTCTCGAGCCTGCGGGTCGACGAGGCCGCCCTCACAGGTGAGTCCGAGCCCGTGGACAAATCCACCGACCCGGTCGAGGCCGATGCGGGGGTGGGGGACCGTTCGAGCATGGCGTTCTCCGGGACGACGGTTGTCGCCGGCGCCGGCGCGGGGATCGTCGTCGGTACCGCGGAGGATACGGAGATCGGCAGGATCTCGACGATGCTGTCCGAGGTCGAGTCCCTCGAGACACCCCTGACGAAGCAGATGACGAAATTCTCCAGCGGGCTCGCGATCGTTGTCGTCGTCCTCGCTGTCGCCATGTTCGGCATCGGCCTCCTCTACGACTATTCGTGGAGCGAGCTCGTGCTCTCCTCGATCGGCTTCGCCGTTGCCGCGATCCCGGAGGGGCTCCCGGCTGTTCTGACGATCACTCTCGCGCTCGGTGTGCAGAAGATGGCGGGCAGGAACGCGATCACCCGGCGGATGACGTCCGTGGAGACGCTCGGCTCCGTCACAACGATCTGTACGGACAAAACCGGGACGCTGACGAGGAATGAGATGACGGTCCAGGCAGTCATCACCGCACACCATGACTATGAGGTCGAAGGCACCGGCTACGCTCCGGAGGGCGCGATCACCCTCGACGGCGACGCAGTCCGGATCGAGGATCATGCGGGGCTGGGCACTCTCGTTCGGATCGCCGGTCTCGCCAATGACTCGACCGTGTCGAAGCAGAACGGCTCCTGGGCACTGTCGGGTGAGCCGACCGACGGGGCGCTGCGGACGTTCGCGATGAAGGCGGACTTCGATAACCCTCAGGAGAGAATCGATTCGGTGCCCTTCGACTCGACCTACAAGTACATGGCGACGCTCGACTCCCACGAGGGACAGAGCTGGGTCCACGTCAAAGGTGCACCGGACCGACTGCTCGACCGGTCGACCACCCAAGGATTCTCACCAAACTCGTCGGAGCCCCTCGACCGGGAGTTCTGGGAGCAGAAGATCGACGAGTATTCCTCGCGGGGCCTGCGACTGCTCGCGGCCGCGATCCGACAGGTCGACACGGACGGCCTCGACCACGACCACGTCGAGGAGCTCACCTTCGTCGGCCTCTATGCGATCATCGACCCGCCCCGCGACGAGGCGATCGAGGCGATCCGCCTCTGCCGGCAGGCCGGCATCCGCGTCGCGATGATCACCGGCGACCACGCCGGCACGGCAACGGCGATCGGCCACGCGATGGGGATCGGCCAGGACCAGCGGGCCGTCACCGGCGCTGAGCTCGAGGCCGCCGACGATGAGGAGCTGCGGGAGATCGTGCGTAAGCACGAGATCTTCGCCCGCACGAGCCCCGAACATAAGCTCCGCCTTGTGCGGGCGATGCAGGCCAACGGCGAGGTCGTCTCTATGACGGGCGACGGGGTCAACGACGCGCCCGCACTCAAGCAGGCCGACGTCGGCGTCGCCATGGGCATCAAGGGAACCGAGGCGACAAAGGACGCGGCCGACATCGTCCTCGCGGACGACAACTTCGCCACGATCGAGGCAGCGGTTGAGATGGGCAGGACCATCTACGACAACCTGCGCAAGGCCATCATCTTCATGCTGCCGACCAACGGCGCCCAGGGTCTCGTCATCCTCACCGCGGTCCTCCTCGGTCTGACTCTCCCGCTGACCCCCGTGCAGGTGCTGTGGGTCAACATGATCACGGCCGTGACGCTCTCGCTCGCACTCGCGTTCGAACCGGCCGAGGCCGACATCATGAAGCGGCCCCCGCGACAGCCGGGCGGCTCGATCCTGCCCCGTTCCGGCGTCCTCCGCATCGCCTACGTCTCCCTCCTCATCGGCGGCAGCACGATCGCGGTCTTCGTCCTCGGGATGGAGGCTGGGTGGGGCGTCGACTACGCGCGCACCGTTGCCGTCAATACGCTCGTCGTCGGGCAGATCTTCTACCTGCTGGCCAGCCGATTCACGAGGACCTCGTCGATCCGACGGGAGCTCATCACGACGAACCCGCTCTCGTGGGTGAGCATCGGCGTCATGATCCTCCTCCAGATCGGCTTTGTCCACCTGCCCGTCATGCAGACGGCTTTCTCCTCCCAGTCCGTGGGCTGGGTCGGCTGGCTCGTCCCGATCGGGGTCGGCATCGCCGTCTTCCTCGTCGTCGAGATCGAGAAGGCGCTGACTCGGAGCGGCGGCAGGGACTGACTGCCAGGTGGACGGACTGCGGCCGAGCGCGAGTCAGACTCCGAAGTGCAGTCGGCAGCGCGCCTCGTAGGACTCGGCGCCGCCCACCTGGCCGGATTCGATGGCGAGGGGATCGCCCAGGCCCTGGCGCACGGGCAGGTGATAGGGGGCGGGTGCCCCGCAGATGTCGCATCGGGCCACGAGCTTATCAACCCGATCGGCGAGAGCCATGAGTTCTGGTATCGGATCGAACGGGCGCCCGTCGAAGGTGACGCACAGGCCGGCGATGATGACGTGCCTGCCGGTGTCGAGCAGTTGGGCGACAGCGGGGACGAGTGGTTGACCGAAGAACTGGGCCTCATCGATGGCGACGGCATCCGATGTGACGGCTCGGACGATGTCATCGGCCGAGGCGATCGCACGGGCCTCAAGCGCATCACCATCGTGGGTCGAGATGTCGCCGATCCGCCGGCGATCGTCGATTGCGTGGGTGAGGATGTCGGGATGGGTGCCGCCCGCCCGCAGCCGCCCGATCTCGGCGATGAGGGAGGCGGTCTTCCCGGCGAACATCGGGCCCGTGATGACGTGGAGATGTCCAGGACTCATACCGCTACGCTATACCCCTCCGGCGGAGCAATCCGAGAGAGGAATATGCTCCCGAACCCTGCCCGAGTCGGTACTGCCGTCACCGTGCCGCCCGGGGCACCTCGGTTCTCAGCGGGGGAACGGGCCAGGCGATTCTTCGCCCGGCGCGCGGTGTGGGGGCGGGTCCTCTCCGTGCGGGGTCGGGGCGTCCCTGCCACCGGGGTTCTGCGGGGCACCTCCCCATCCCGGCCCGCCGAGGAACGGATCCGGCTGGGGCGGCTCCCGGTAGCGCATCGACTCCGGCTTCTGGTCGGCGCCCGCGGGCGGGGTGTAGTCGTCCGGTGAGCTCTCGGCGATCATGGCCTCCAGCGCCTCGACATCGGGCCGGTGGGCGCTGAGGCCGAGACTGGCGATGCGCCTGCCGGTCGGCACATGCCACAGGCCTCCGTCGCGGATGTCGAGGTCGCCTGGATAGCGGACGGGGTAGGTACCTCTCGTCATGCCGCCGGGACTCTTGGACCTCACCTCGTAGCTCTCGAGCTCGACAAGTGGCTGGACGAGCAGGAGCGTGCCGATGATGGCGATGACGCCGCCGATCGCGTAGTTGATGGGCATGTCGCCGAGTGCCGCGATGATGATGAGGAGCAGCCCGATGACGGTGACTGCGATCGAGAGCGGTCGGCTGTGTCTGATAGTCGTGGTCGCCATCGTGCCAGCCTAGGTGACTCAGATCTCACTGTCAGGTGGAGGCGCAGACACCCCTCGAGGAGTCTGGCGGCGCGTGGCTCGTTTCGTTCATCCATGGGCCCATAGGTCACGCCGGAGCAGTGAGGGTCATCCACATGGGCCGACGGGGCCCATGCTGGGTGATCGGGTACGGAGGCGAGCCGACCGACATTGTTCGCGATGCCTGTCTCTGCCCACCGTTCGGGCGGGGGAGGAGTGGGCGAATTGTCCGGCCTATAATCACACATGTCTCTACAGGTTCGTTCGGGCCAGCAGGCCCATCAAGGATGATGTCATGTTCACTCTCCGCCGCACGTCCATCGCCGCCATCGCGGCCGCCTCAGCTGTCCTCGCAGGCTGCGGCACGGCAGCGGAGGAGGACGGGGCCTCGGGCGAGCCCGTTGAGGGCGGGAACCTCACCTTCGCGACGGGCGATGCCGAGCCGACCTGTCTCGACCCGCATGTTGGCGGCAACATGCCGCAGAAGATCGCCGGCATCCACGTCGTCGAATCCCTCTTCACGATGACTCAGGACGGCGAGGTCGAGCCGTGGCTCGCCGAGTCCGGCGAGATGTCGGACGACGGCATGGCGTGGACCTTCACCCTCAAGGAGGGGGTGGAGTTCACGGATGGCACGCCCTTCGACGCCGAGGCGGTCAAGGCGAACATCGAGCATCTCCAGGACCCCGCAACAGAATCCTCGACCGGGTATCTCGCCGTCGAGCACGTCGACGAGGTCGAGGCCGTCGACGCCCACACGGCGGTGTTCCACATGTCGGAGCCCGATGCCGCGCTCAAGGAGTCACTCGCCCAGACCTGGCTCGGCATCCAGTCGCCCGCCGCTCTCGAGCGGAGCCGGGAGGAGAACTGCGAGGCACCGGTCGGGACCGGTCCGTTCGTTGTCGAGGAGTGGAACAGGCAGCACTCGATCACCTACTCGCGCAACGAGGGATACACGAGCGCACCGGCCACCGCCGAGCATGAGGGACCAGCCCTGCTCGACACGCTGACGATCCGCTTCATGCCGGATGCGGCCTCGCGCTACGCCGCACTCCAGGCCGGCGAGGTCGACGTCATCGATTCCGCACAGCCCGACACGATCGCCCAGGCCCGCCGGGCGGACGGGCCGATCCAGGATCTCGTCGGAGTCCGCTCCGGCGCAGCAACTCGCCTTGAGCTCAACACGGGCGGCGAGACGTTCTCCGATCCGCTCGTCCGCCGCGCCTTCATGCATGCCTCCGACATCGAGACCGGCGTTGACACGCTCTTCTTCGGCACCGCGGAGCGGACAACGAGCCTGCTCGCCTCGAGCACGCCGCATGGGACGACGCACGACGACGGGGCGTACGACTACGACCCGCAGCTCGCATCCGACCTCCTCGACGAGGCCGGATGGGAGATGGGCTCCGACGGCGTCCGGACGAAGGATGGGAAGCGGCTGACTGTCCGCATCCCCGTCTCGACCCACCAGTCGATCCCCGCCGAGCAGTCTCTGCTCGAGCAGATCCAGTCCCAGGCAGCCGATGTCGGGTTCGATGTCACCCTTGATCCGATGGATCTGTCGAGCTGGTACGCGGCGGCGGGGGCATGGGAGTTCGACGCGATCACCGCGCCCTACGGCAAGTCGAGCCCCGACGTGCTCCGCATCATCTTCCACTCCGACGGCATCGAGCCCGCTCCGTCCGGCTACCACGCCAATAACATCAATGTCCGCGATGAGGAGCTCGACTCGCTCCTCGAGCGCGCCAACCAGACGACGGATGAGGATGAGCGGGCCGAGCTCTACGCCGAGGCCCAGCAGATCATCGTCGATGGCGCGTACGTCATGCCGCTCTACGATTGGCAGACGAGGATCCTCCACCGCGACAGCGTCAATGGGCTCCGGCTCGAGACGAACCTGTCGGCACCGTGGTTCCACGAGGTCTGGGTCGACTAGGCGTGCCGCCGGTCGTCCGATACCTGCTGGCGCGGCTCGGGGGCCTCATCCTTGTCCTCTGGGCCGTCGCCACCATCGTCTTCCTCGCCCTCAAGGCGGTCCCGGGCGACGAGGTCGATGCGATTCTCGGCCCGGGATCGAACGCGAGTGCGGAGGCGGTCGCCCTCGCGATCGAGACGCACGGCCTCGACCAACCGCTCCTCGTCCAGTACTGGGTCCAGCTCAAGGCGATCGCAACCTTCGACTGGGGGACGAGCTTCTCCTACGACCGGCCGGTGACGGAGCTCATCGGTGAGCAGCTGCCGTCCACCCTCACCCTGTCGCTGGCCGCCCTCGCCCTCGCGTGGGTCATGGCACTGATCTTCGCACTCATCAGCGTCTTCGGCCGGCGCACGTGGCGGGTCATGTCGATGATCGAGGTGGTCTCCGCCGCACTGCCGCACTTCGCCCTCGCCATCGTCCTCATCGTCATCTTCTCCACGTGGCTGGGCCTGCTGCCGCCCGTCAGCACCGACAGCCTCGACTCCCTCATCCTCCCCGCCCTCACGCTCGCCGTGCCGACGGCGGGCTTCCTCGGGCAGATCATGCGCGAGTCGATGCTCGACGCTCTCGAGGCGCCCTTCACGACCTCGGCCAGGGCCCGCGGTGAGTCGACAATCGGGCTCTTCGCCCGTCACCTGCTGCGCCACGCGGTCCTGCCCGCAGTCTCGCTCGCCGGGTGGGCGTTCGGCTCCCTCATGTCGGGCGCCGTCATCGTCGAAGAGGTCTTCGCCCGCCAGGGCATCGGCCGGACCCTGCTCGGTGCGGTGAGCGTGCGGGACATGCCGCTCGTCATCGGGATCCTCATGGTCATCGCCGCCGTCTACGTCGCTGTCATGCTCCTCGTCGATGTGGCCGAGGCCGCGATCGACCCGCGGGTGCGGAGGCCCGCATGAGCACCGTAGTCCTCACGCGGACGGCCCGCTCCCGCGGCGGCCTGGGAGTGGGCGGGTGGCTGTCGCTCGGCTTCCTCGCCCTCCTCCTCGTCAGCGCAGTCGCCCCCTCGCTCATCGCCCCCGGTAATCCCCTCGCGGTCGACCCCGGTGCGGGCTTCCAGCCGCCCAGCTGGGAGCACTGGTTCGGCACCGACGAGTCGGGCAGGGACACGTTCCGCCGCGTCGTCCACGGAACCCGGGACTCTCTCATCATCGGCGTCGCGGCCACCGGGATCGGGCTCGCGCTCGCCGCGCTCCTCGGGGTCGGTGCGGCGCTCGGGCCGCGGTGGCTCGACTTCACCCTGTCCCGGTTCATCGAGGTCCTCTTCGCCCTGCCCGGCATCGTCCTCGCCCTCCTCCTCATCACCATTGTCGGCCCCGGCGTCATCACCTCGACGATTGCGGTCGGTCTTGCCTCCGCGCCGGGGTACGCGAGGATGATCCGCACGCAGACGATCAAGATCGTCCGGTCCGGGTACGTTGAGGCGGACCGTGCGCTGGGCAGGACCCGCCGTCAGATCCTCGCCCGACGAATCGCGCCGAACCTCGTCGTCCCCCTCTTCGTCATCGCCACCCTCGGCGTCGGCCAGGGGGTCGTGTGGGCGGCGTCCCTGTCCTACCTCGGGCTCGGCGTCGCGCCGCCGTCACCCGAATGGGGAGCGATGATGAATGCGGGACGCACCTACCTCACGTCGAGCGCGTGGTGGATGACCTTCTTCCCGGGCCTGGCGATCATCCTCACGGCCGTGTCGACGACGGTCCTCTCCCGCTCGATCGCCGCAGCCTCGAGGAGGGCCTAATGGAGCCGATCTACCGCGTCCGCGACCTCTCCGTCGCCTTCGACAGGCCCGTCGTCACGAACGTGTCCTTCGATCTCGTCCCCGGCAGGTGCCTCGCCCTCGTCGGGGAGTCGGGCTCCGGCAAGTCCGTCACCGCTCGGGCGCTGCTCGGCCTCGCCGGTGGCGGCGCCACCGTCACGGGCGAGCTCACGATCGACGGGCGGAACATGACCGGCGCCAGCACCCGGTCGTGGCGACAGGTCCGCGGTGGCCGCGTCGGGCTCGTCCTCCAGGACGCCCTCGTCTCACTCGACCCGCTCCGCCCCATCGGCCGGGAGGTCGCCGACACCCTCCGCCTCCACACCGACCTCACGCCCGGCGAGATTCCCGGCCGCGTCCTCGAGCTGCTCGAGAGGGTGGGCCTCGATGACCCGGTGCATCGTGCGCAGCAGCGCTCCGTCGAGCTGTCCGGCGGCCAGCGCCAGCGCGCCCTCATCGCCGCCGCCGTCGCCGCCGATCCACCGATCATCATCGCTGACGAGCCGACGACCGCCCTCGATCGGAGCGTCCAGGACCGCATCGTCCGACTGCTGGCCGGCCTGCGCGACTCCGGCAAGGCCCTCCTCCTCATCACCCACGATCTTGGGATCGCGCGGGCGATCGCCGATGATGTGTGCGTCATGGAGGGCGGGCGGATCATCGAGTCGGGCCCCGCGGTCCTCGACTCTCCTACCCACCCCACGACTCGCAGGCTCATCGACGCGGTGCCGACCCGGTCGACGAAGCCGCCCCTGCCGCCCGCCCCACCCGTCCTCGAGGCGAAGGCCCTCGACCGGGTCTTCCCGGGACGTGGCGGGGCGCCCGACCGCGCCGCGGTCGACGGAGTCGACCTGGCCGTCTACCGGGGTGAGACCCTCGGACTCGTCGGCTCGTCCGGCTCGGGCAAGACGACCCTCGCGCGGCTCCTGCTGGCAATCGACACGCCGACCGGGGGAGAGGTGACGCTCCTCGGGGAGCCGTGGTCGAGCGTGCCCGAGCGTGAGCGCCGCGAGCGCCGCGCCGGTATCTCCGTCATCTACCAGGACGCCCTGTCCTCGTTCGATCCGCGCGTGCGGGTGGGCTCGATCCTGGCGGATGCGGCCTCGAATGGGGCTGTCCCGAGCTGGCGGCGGGCCTCAGAGCAGCTGCGAGCGCAGGTCCGGGCGCTGCTGGCCGATGTGGGCCTGCCTCCCGAGACGGTGGACCGCAGGCCGCTCCACCTGTCGGGCGGGATGCGGCAGCGTGTCGCGATCGCCCGCGCGCTCGCCACGGACCCGGCGATCCTCATCTCGGACGAGCCGGTGTCCTCCCTCGATGTCACCGTCCAGGCCGAGATCCTCGACCTGCTCACGCGCCTGCAGAGGGAGCGTGGGCTCACCCAGCTCTTCATCTCCCACGACCTCGCCGTCATCGGCCAGGTGGCCGACCGCATCGCCGTCATGGCCGATGGCCGGATCGTCGAGATCGGTCAGCGCGACGCTGTCCTCGACTCGCCCGCTCACCCGGCAACCCGGGCGCTCGTCGGGTCCGCCGACTGAGCCCTGCCCGCTCTGAGAGGAACGGTACGGGGCGTTTCGGCCTTTCTGGTTAGGCTTGGAGCCATGACGCATTACGACCTCCTCATCATCGGCACAGGCTCCGGCAACTCACTGCCGGGGCCCGAGTTCGACGACCTCTCGATCGCCCTTGTCGAGAAGGGCCTCTTCGGCGGAACCTGCCTCAACGCGGGCTGCATCCCGACCAAGATGTTCACCTATACCGCGGAGATCGCGAACACACCGGCACGGGCGCCGAAGTATGGGGTGAGCGAGACGCTCGACTGCGTCGACTGGCCCGCGATCCGGGATCGAGTGTTCGGCAGGATCGATCCCATCGCCGCGGGCGGTGAGGAGTACCGCAAGGTCCATGAGGATAATCGGAACCTCACCGTCTACCAGGGGATTGGTCGGTTCACGGGGCCCAAGAGCATGGTCGTCGCAACCGCAGACGGTGACCGGGAGATCACGGCAGACCGGATCGTCATCGCCGCGGGCTCACGGCCCGCCTTCCCCGCGGTCGCCGGCCTTGCGGAGTCGAATCCGCTCACGTCCGATTCGGTCATGCGGATGGAGCGGCTGCCCGGCTCGATGATCATCATCGGATCGGGCTTCATCGGCGCTGAGATGGCGCACATCTTCTCCTCCCTCGGCGTCGACGTCACCCTCATCGCCCGCAGCCCCGTCCTCCTGCGCCACCACGACCGCGACATCGCCGACGCGTACACCCAGATCGCCTCAGGCCGGTACAGGGTCAAGCTCCGGTTCAGCACCGGCCGTGTCGAGCGCCGTGATGGCCGGGTTTTCGTCTCCGGCCGGGTGGGCGATGCCAAGGAGACCCTCGAGGCCGATGAGCTGCTTGTCGCGACGGGCCGCATCCCGAACTCCGACACTCTCGACGTGGCCGCCGCCGGCATCGGCACCCACCCCGACGGGAGGGTCATGGTCGACGATTACCAGCGGGTCCTCGACCCGCAGGGCGAGGTCATGGACGGCATCTTCGCCCTCGGTGACATCAGCTCCGACTGGCAGCTCAAGCACGTCGCCAACAAGGAGGCGAAGACGGTCCGCCACAACCTCCTCCACCCGGATGCGATGAAGGCGACCGACCACCGCTTCGTGCCGCACGCGGTCTTCGGCGATCCGCAGATCGCCGCTGTCGGTATGACCGAGGCGGAGGCACAGCTCAAGGGCCTTGACATCATCGTGGCCCGCCAGGAGTATGCGGGGATCGCCTACGGCTGGGCGATGGAGGACACGACCGGCTTCGCGAAGATCATCGCCGATCGGGAGACGACCGAGATTCTCGGCGCCCACATCATGGGCCCCCACGCCCCGACACTCATCCAGCTCCTCATCCAGGCGATGTCAACGGGTCAGACAGTCCGCGACATCGTCGACACCCAGTACTGGATCCACCCGGCCATGCCCGAACTCATCGAGAACGCCCTCCTGCAGATCACCGGCTGAGCCGGCGACGCCAGTGCCCGATCTGCTCGGCCGCCGGCATCGGCCGGCGCGGCCGAGCATGGGTGCCGGCGTGGGACTGGCACTGGTTCATGGGACGAGAAAGGGGCTGGGTCGCCGCGAACGGCAGACCCAGCCCCCACATCATTCTCCTACGGCACCTTGTCGCCGAGGACGACGTTGACGAATGGTTCGCCGGAGATGAAGTTGCCGACCTGGCGACGGACCAGCCTGTTCATCCGTGAATACATTGCGTCCGTGTTGCCGCCGATGTGCGGGGTGATGAGGGTTGCCTCCTCGAAGAGCGGATGACCATCGGGCAGCGGCTCCGGGTCGGTCACGTCGAGCGTGATCTTCAGGCGGTCGGCGTGCTTGAGAAGAGCATCCGTGTCGGCAACCCTGCCGCGAGCGACGTTGACGAGGATCGCCCCGTCCTTCATCGACGACAGGAACTCGTCGTCGACGAGGTTCTCGGTCGATTCGTTGAGGGGGACGACGACGATGACGGAATCGGCCTCCGGCAGCAGCTCGGGAAGGTCCTTGAGGGAATACACCCTGCCGTACATGTCCTCGCGTGCGCGGCGGGCGACACGCAGAACGGTCGTCTCGAAGGGTGCCAGGCGCTGGGCGATCGCGCTGCCGACACCGCCGATGCCGATGAGGACGATCTTCGTGTCGGCCAGGCCGAGGGTATGGAAGGTCTCCCAGTGGCCCTCGCGCTGATTGGCAGTGACCCGGTCGATGTCGCGGGCCGCGTAGAGGAGCATGGCGAGCGCGTGCTCCGCGGTGGCGGTCTCGTGCACCGAAGCCGCATTCGCAACCGCGAGACCCTCGGGAAGGTCACGTGGGATCGAGTCGTAGCCGATCGAGCCCAGCTGGAGCAGCTTCGCGCCCGTCTCGGCCACACGCTCCACCAGGTCGGGGGTGGTGACGTGCGGACCGACGGCGATGTCGATGTGCTCCGCAGGCGGCGGCGTCTTGAAATCCCATTCCAGGACAGTGATGCCAGGAATATTGAGATCGATGGTCCAGTCCGGGGAGATGGCGATAGTCACGTTAGTCACGCCTCCAACCTACATGCCCGTCGAGATTTCGACTACCGCATGACCGGCCGGTCTCAGCCTGGCAACTGTCGGGCATGACAGCCCGAGGCGACTCTCAGTCGCGCCCGGCGGCGAGGACCTCGTCGAGGTCCTCGAGCGGGAGACCAAAGGCCTCGGCGACACCGGGCTCGACGAGCCTCCCACCGGCCGCCTGGAGGCCGAGGGCGAGATCGCGGCGGGCCCGCATCGCCTCGAACGGTCCCTCTGCGAGCATCTTGATGTAGGGCAGCGTCTGGTCCGTCAGCGCCGTCGTGGCCGAGACGGGCACCGCGCCGGGCATGTTGCCCACGCAGTAGTACGTCCGGCCATCCTCGTGGAAGATCGGGTCGTGATGAGAGGTGGGGCGCGATCCCACGAAGCAGCCGCCCTGATCGATTGCGACATCGATGAGGAGCACATTCTGCTTGAGCTCGGGGACCATCTCGGCTGTGATGAGCTGGGGGGTGCGGCCCCCGGGGATGAGGACGGTGCCGATGATGACGTCGGCGGCCCGCGCCTCTTCGAGGATGTGGGCGGGCGAGGACGTGTGGGTCCGGATCCGCGTGCCGTATTCACGGTCGAGTTCGCGCAGCTTCTGCGTATTGATGTCCATGATCGTCACATCCGCGCCCATACCGACCGCGACCTTCGCCGCGTGGGAGCCGACCGTGCCCGCGCCGAGGATGAGGGTGCGGACGGGCGGCACGCCCGGCACGCCACCCATGAGCCTGCCGGGACCGCCGAAGGGCTTCATGAGCAGGTGGGCGGCCTCCTGGGGTGCAAGCCTGCCCGCGATCTCGGACATGGGCATGAGCAGCGGCAGGGAGCCGTCCTCGAGCTGGACCGTCTCGTAGGCGATGGCGGTCGCACCGGAGTCGACGACGCGGCGCGAGAGCTCCTCATCGGCGGCCAAATGGAGGTAGGTGAAGAGAGTCTGGCCCTCGCGGAGCAGATCGAGCTCCCGCCCGATCGGCTCCTTGACCTTGACGACGAGATCGGCGCGCTCCCACACGGCCTCCGCGCCGTCGACAATCTCGGCACCGGCGGCTGCGTAGTCCTCGTCGGTGCAGAGCGCTCCGGCCCCGGCCCCGGTCTGGACGACGATGCTGTGTCCGGCGGCGATGAGCTCCGCCGCGCCCGCGGGCGTCAGCCCGACTCGTGATTCGTCGTCTTTGATCTCAACCGGGATGCCAATGATCATGGTGGGCCTCTCTTTCGTAGGTCCATAGTAGACGCGCCCGCCTGGGACCGGCACGTCGGACCGATTCGTGACTCTGGGACTCGCGTGTGGTAGCGGGACTTCGTCGGCAGGCGCGTTCGTGCGCTGTGGAGAACCGCGGCGGGACCGGCTTAGGATGGCACGGTGAGTGAGAACCTGACCCGCGCCGAAGCGGCCGCCCGCAGCAGCATTGCCATCGACTCCTACCGCGTCCAGCTCGACGTGCGCGGGGAGGAGACATTCGAGACGATCTCCACCATCTCCTTCACGGCCGATATGGACGAGACGTTCCTCGACTTCATCGGCGCCGAGGTCAGCTCCGTCGTCGTCAACGGCGAGGAGCGCGACGTCGAGTGGGACGGTGCGCGCATCGCCCTCACAGGACTGGCCGCCGACAACCTCGTCACTGTGCGGGGCCGGGGCCGCTATTCGCATTCCGGGGAGGGTCTGCACCGCTTCGTCGATCCGCTCGACGGATCCGTCTACCTGTACACCCAGTACGAGCCGGCCGACTGCCGCCGCGTGTTCGCGAACATGGAGCAGCCGGACCTCAAGGCCTCCTTCACCTTCGAGATCACGGCGCCGAAGGAGTGGACCGTGCTGTCCAACCGCGAGGAGGTCGAGAGTGAGATCGTCGACGGGGGAGTGCGCCACATCTTTGCCTCGACGGAGCGTATCTCCACCTATCTCACGGCCATCGTTGCCGGTCCCTACCACCGGGTGACCTCACCGCAGGACCCGCGCTTCTCGGTCTACTGCCGCACCACCCTCGCCGAGCACCTCGATCATGAGGAGATCTTCGACATCTCCCTCGCCGGTCTTGCGGCCTTCGAGCAGGCATTCGACTACCCCTACCCGTGGGGCAAATACGATCAGGTGTTCGTCCCCGAGTACAACCTCGGCGCCATGGAGAACCCGGGCCTCGTCACGTTCACGGAGTCCTACATCTTCCGCGGGCAGTCCACGCGCGCCCAGCACGCGGCGCGGGCCAATACGATCCTTCACGAGATGAGCCACATGTGGTTCGGCGACCTCGTCACCCCCGTGTGGTGGGACGATCTGTGGCTCAAGGAATCCTTCGCCGAGTACATGGGGTCATGGGCGAGCGTGGCGGCCACGGAGTTCACGGAGGCCTGGGCGACGTTCGCGGCACGGCGCAGCGCATGGGCGTTCCTCAATGACATGCGGCCGACCACTCATCCGATCGTCGCCGACATCGTCGACCTCGAGGCCGCCGATCAGGCGTTCGACGGAATCACCTACGCCAAGGGCGCCGCCGCGCTCAGGCAGCTGGTCGCCTACGTCGGCGAGGAGGCTTTCTTCGCCGGCGCCCGCGTCTTCTTCACACGACATGCTTTCGGCAATGCCTCCCTCGACGATCTGCTGTCCGCACTCGAGGAGACCTCGGGCAGGGACCTGCGTGCGTGGGCGAAGGAATGGCTCCACACCACCGGAGCCTCCATCCTGCGGGTCGAGGGCTCGACGATCATCCAGGAGGGCCACGAGCCGTCCGGCGCGGAGATCCGTCGCCCGCACCGGATGAGCGTCGGCGCCTACAGCCGGGTCGGCGGTGAGCTCGTCCTCGTCGCCGAGGAGACCGTCGAGCTGACCGAGTCGGTCACGGTGAGCGTCCGTGGCGACGTCATCATCCCCAACCACGAGGCGCACACGTACGCGATCGTCGCCCTCGATGAGCACCAGACCGAGCACCTCCTCCACTGCCGCATCGCCGACCCACTCGCGAGGAGCGTCGTGTGGACGGGGCTGTGGGAGGCAGTTCGGGACGCACGCCTCGACCCCGCGCGCTACGTCGAGGCCGTCGGCCGCTTCCACGATGAGACCGATACGACCCTGCTCGGCCAGATGATCCGCAACTGCGAGTACCTCGTCGAGCATTACGCGGTCGACGTCGACACGGCGCGGACCGTGTGGCTCGGCATCTGCGACGACTCCTGGCGCGACGCGATCGCCGACCAGGAGGCCGACCGCATCTACCTATGGCGAGCGGCCCTGGCACGGGCGGGCGCCACGCTGCCCGAGGCGGAGCAGGTCCTGCGGGAGGCTCTCGACACCGTGCGCGGGGACCGGGACGAACGGTGGCGGATCCTCATCGGGCTCGCGTCCACCGGATCCGCGACGGAGGCCGAGCTCGACGCCGAGCTCGTCAACCCCTCCGAGGCCGATATCGTCGCTCATATGCAGGCCGTGGCCTCGATTCCCGGTCGTCGCCGTGCCGCCTACGAGCGCGCGCTCGACGATTCGCTCTCGAACGATCGGATCTCTGCGCTGCTCGCCGGCGCAACTGCGCGCTTCGATGGTGAGTCCTACCCGTTCTTCGAGATTGCGGGTCCGGTGTGGCAGGAGCACACACAGGAAATGGCCGAGCGGATCCTCTACGCGCTGTTCCCCGAGGAGGAGGCCGGCATCGCCGACGCCGAGGCATGGCTGGAGGGTCCGGGGGCGGGTGCACCGAATGCGCTTCGGAAGATCGTCACCGACGGACTCGACACGCTGCGGCGGGACCGACGGGTGCGGGATGCGTTCCGCGACACCTCCCGGTTCCAGGTCGGGGAGCGGTGAGGCGTCGCCGGGCTGGGCTCTCGACCGCCGATCAGCGGTCGAGAGTTCTCCGCACCGAGTGCTAGGCGCCTGCAGAATTGTCCTCTGACCTGGGGCTATGCGGACTTGTCCCCGGCAGCCTCGGGGGCGTATCCTAACTCTTCCCCGTACGCGCGTCACATCTGAGGTGCGTGCTCACCACCACCCGTAATGCTGGTCGATGGGTTAATCAACCGTAGGCATTCGTCAGTGAAAAGGGATAGGATATTACAAAGCGATAACGAGCGAGGAGGTCGCTATGACGAGCAGCGGACATGATTCCGATGCAACATCACAGTTCTCAGCAGTGACCGGATCTCCGGACACGGCCGAGTTGGACGCGCGACGGATCGGCATGTCGCCTGACGATTATGCAGCTGTGCAGGCGCTTCCTCCCTTCTCGGCTCTCCTGCTCGTTCAGAAGGGCCCCAATTCCGGCGCGCGCTTTCTCCTCGACTCGGATTCCACGATGGCGGGGCGTCACCCGAAGTCGGAGATCTTCCTCGACGACGTGACTGTCTCGCGCCAGCACTGCGAGTTCCTGCGCCACGAGGGCACGTTCTATGTGCGCGACCATGGTTCGCTCAATGGGACGTACGTCAATCGTGAGCGGATCGACGAGATCGCCCTCGAGACGGGCGACGAAGTGCAGATCGGCAAGTACCGCCTCACCTTCCACGATTCGCCCAAGCGCCGGTGATGGCCCAACCGCAGAGGCAGCCGGAGCGCGAGGCCGAATCGTGGCCCTTCGACGTATCGCATGATCCTGTCCTGAAGATCGGCGAGGTCCGCGAGGTGCTGAGGTCGGAGTTCCCGATGCTCAACCATTCGAAGATCCGCTACTACGAGTCGATCGATCTCGTCGTCCCGCACCGGACCTCATCGAATCAGCGACTCTTCTCCTATGCCGACGTCGAGCGGCTCCGCTTCATCCTCACGGAGCAGCGCGACCGCTACCTTCCGCTCACCCAGATCGGTGAGCTCCTGCGCCAGCTCGACTCTGGGGAGGCCGGCGCCGAGCATCCCGGCCGCATGCGGGCCGTGAGCACCGACGACCTTCCCCGGCCCAAGCCCGGCACGCGGCTGACGAAGCGCGAGGTCTCCGACCTGACGGGCGCGAACCTTGAGGACATCGAGGAGTTCGCCCGGCTCGGCATCGTCGAGGTCGACCCCCGCGGCCGGCTCACGAGCCACTCCGTCGACATCATCCGCTACGCGCTCATGCTGACCGATGCGGGTCTGGATGTGCGCCAGGTGCGCGCCGTGAAGAACTCGGCTGGGTCCCACGCGGCGACCATCCGCTCCGCACTCGCACCCCAGCTCGCCAAGCAGTCGCCAGTCGCCCGTGAGCGTGCCTACGCCCAGGGGAGTGAGATGTCCGCCATCCTCGTCAAGCTCTACCAGGCTCTCCTCGTCGAGAACGTCGAAGTCGAACTCGATACCTGACCCTCAACGTGAGGTTGAGGCGCGACACGCCGATGCGATATCGGCCTCGATGATTGACCGGGCTACCCGCTGAGCCTAACGTTGGGTTCAGTGATCAAAGAATTGGAGGCCGTGGTGACAGACGCCGCACAGCCGAGTTATGTCCAGCCTTCCCTCTTCGGGGAGCAGCCGCTGGACGAGAGCGAAGGCTACCGGGGGCCCATCGCCTGCAAGGCCGTCGGCATCACCTACCGGCAGCTCGACTACTGGGACCGGACGGGACTCGTCTCGCCCTCGATCCGCAGCGCGCAGGGCTCCGGCTCGCAGCGCCTCTACTCCTTCCGCGACATCCTCGTCCTCAAAGTGGTCAAGCGCCTCCTCGACACGGGAGTCTCGCTTCACCAGATCAGGGTCGCGATCAACCAGCTCAACAAGTACGGCGTCCAGGATCTCTCCGGTATCACCCTGATGTCCGACGGTGCCTCGGTCTACGAGTGCACGTCGAATGACGAGGTCATCGATCTCGTCAACGGCGGGCAGGGTGTCTTCGGCATCGCGCTGGGTCGCGTCTGGCAGGAGATCGAATTCTCCCTCTCCGAACTGCCGACCGAACGGGCTGAGGAAGAGGCCGCCGCCGGCGTTGTCGATGAGCTCGCACAGCGCAGGGCGGCGAAGCGCAAAACCTCCTGACAACAGTCAATCGGCGCAGACATTCGCAAGCTGTAGTGGCGGGGCACATGCCCCGCCACTACACATTCACCAGCCCCTGCCGGCAGTCAAACCGCGGGTCACCCTGTCAGTGACAGCGCGGCACGTCTCATCAGATCGATCGATCTGACGTCTTCAGTCGGTCGATGTCGCCCGGGTCTCCCATGAACTGCACGTCCGCATCTCGACCGAATGCGAACAGTGCCAATTCGAGCGGTTCTCCGATGACGGTCACCGTTGTCTTGTGTCTCTTTGTTGCGAGGGCGGTGATGTCGCCGAATTCGGGCGACCGCAGGACGACGGTGACGGGCGCTGTGAGGAGGAGAAGCTGTGCCATGAGCCTGAGCTGACCGAAGATCGCCTTCTGCTCATCTGATGTGAGCACGCGGCCGAGCGGGGGATTCTGAGCCCGCCGCACATCCTCGTGATGGATCACGTACTCGAGGGTGTTGACCGCCTGGTCGACCGGGCGGATCTTCAGCGGTGAGAAGGTCTGTCGTCCGGTCCGGAAGACTTCGACGAGCTCGTCGAAGCTCATGCCGTCGATCTCAGCCATCCGATCGCGGGCGCTGTCGGCTGCCTTGACCGGGATCTTCGAGAGGATCTGGTCCTGGGGGTGGATCTCGCGGAGGACCAGATGACGGAGGAGCTCCTGCGCGTCCCAGCCCGAGCAGAGGGTGGGGGCATCGGCGCCAACGCGTTCGAGTGTCGAGAGGAGCCGCTGTCGTTCGGCGGTCACGAAGTGCATGGTTCCACGCTAGGCAGGGCGGCTGGAAGAACCCTCCAAACCCGCTGGGCATTGCTGTACCGGGCGAATACGGAGCGGTAGGTTACGGCCTGCATCACGCGTGAACGAGGAAGGCCCTCCCACCGTGGTGGGAGGGCCTTCTCACGCATGCGATCAGGCGGCCTTCGCTGCCCTGTGTGCGGCGACGAGCTGGTCGAAGAGCGCGGTGATCTCGCCCTCGTAACGCTCGTTCGGCGCGAACACGCCATCCGTGAACTCCGAGAAGATGTTGAACTCGACGGTGGTGCGGATGTCCCACATGTTGAAGTTGGCGACAATGCCGCGCCACTGCTCGATGGCGCGAACGCCGTTGGCGGCCCCGTAGCCGACGAAGGCGACCATCTTGTTCATCCACTCCGGTGCGAGGGAGTCAACGGCATTCTTGAACGCGCCGGGGACTCCGTGGTTGTACTCGGTGGTGACGAAGATGTAGCCATCGAACTCATCGATCTTGCGGCCCCAGTTCTTGACCTCCTGCGACTCGTAGTCGCGGTTGGCCATGGCGGGGTGGACACCGGTCGTGAGCAGCGGGACGTTGTAGTCCTTGAGGTCGACGAGCTCGAACTCTGCGCCGCCGTGCTCCTTGGCCCTGTCGTACACCCACTCGGCCACCTGCGCGCCCGCGCGGCCCTCGCGGATGGAGCCGAGGATGATGCCAATCTTCATGCTTGTCCTTTCATGGAAGTTTCCTCGTCAATGACAACAGGGCCGACCGGGGGCGACAAAATTTCTCCGCTTCCGGCATAATTGAGCATTCAACTATCTCGTGAATGGTGGTTCCGGAATGCTGATGAGAATGGTCGTTGGGGGAGCGCATCTCGTGTCATGTCTCCCGAGGGATGCGATCTGGTGGGAGCGCGTCGGCGAAGAACATCGAAGAACCTTGAGGTGGACGTCCTCGAGGCTGACATTCAGTGATGGAATGCTGGTGAGATGGACGGCTTTCGGAACCGCTGCACCATCGCTCTGACCAGCGCGTAGGCAAGCCTGGCCTTCGTTGTAATCCGCGAGAACTTGGACGAAACTGTTCTCATGATCAAGCTCAGCAGCTTCTTTCGGCACTACCCGATGGTCGTCCTCGTCCTCGGGACCGCGGCCATCGGCATCGTCCTCGAGTTCGTCGGACCGGACCGGAGCGCGCAGTGGTTCGTCTCTGCCATCGCCCTCGTCATTGCCGCGATGCAGTTCAAGGGCATGATCGATTCTCTTCGTGCCGGCAACGCTCGTTGTCTGTCTCATGCTCACCGGCGGTGAGGCGCTCGAGGACTACGCCGAGGCGCGAGCCGGCTCGGAGCTGACGAGCCTCCTCGAGGGAGCCCCGACGGTGGCGTACAGGATGGAGTCGGGCGATGTGACGCCGATTCCCGTCGAGGACGTCGAGATCGGCGACCGCCTGCTCGTCCGACCCCACGACACCATTCCGGTTGACTGTCGGCTGAGTTCGGCCACCGCCGTCATCGACGAGAGCTCGCTGACGGGCGAGTCGCTGCCGGTCGAGCACGTCGAGGGGGACTCGCTCCTCTCTGGATCGCTCAATGGCAACGCCGCCATCGAGGTCGTTGCGACGGCGGACGCGAGCGCGTCGCAGTACCAGCGGATCATCGAACTCGTCCAGGAGGCGCAGGACTCGAAGGCACCCTTCGTCCGGCTAGCCGACCGAGTCGCCGTTCCCTTCACCCTCATTGCCCTCGTCATCGCCGGTGCTGCGTGGATGATCGCTGGTGATCCCATGAGGTTCGCCCAGGTCCTCGTTGTCGCAACTCCATGCCCGCTCATCATCGCCGCCCCGGTTGCCTTCATGGCCGGCATGTCGCGCGCCGCGCGGGGCGGCATGATCGTGAAGAACGCCGGGACGATCGAGCAGGTCTCGAAGGTCCGCACAGTCGCGTTCGACAAGACAGGGACCCTCACGCGAGGGGTACTGGAGGTCAGTGCTGTGCACTGCTTCGCCGGTCATACCGAGCAGGAGATGCTCCGCCTTGCGGCCTCTGCGGAGCTTCACTCCTCCCACCCTCTCGGTGAGGCCATCGTCGCCACAGCGCGGCGTGACGGCGACGTCCCCGTCCCATCGTCGGCGCAGGAGGTCCCGGCGCAGGGAGTCTCCGCGGTCGTCGGTGGCGCCCATGTCCGCGTCGGCAAGCGAGCGTTCGTCGCCGACGATTCCGGCGGCGTCGACACCGGCCCGGAGCCGGATGCTGGATACACCGTCATCTGGATCGGAATCGATGGCATCCTCGTCGGTCGTGTTGACCTGTCCGATCCGATCAGGCCCGAGACGCGCGCGACTCTCACCGCTGTCCACCAGGCCGGCGTACCGACAACGGCGATGCTGACCGGCGATGCCGAGGACACGGCGAACAGGGTTGCGGCAGCGATCGGAATTGACGATGTTCGGGCCGGGCTGCTCCCCGAGGACAAGGTCAACGCGGTCAGTACGATGCCGAACAGACCCGTCATGATGGTCGGCGATGGCGTCAACGATGCCCCCGTCCTCGCGGTGGCCGATGTCGGAGTCGCCATGGGGGCGCGCGGTTCGACCGCAGCCGTCGAGTCCGCGGATGTTGTCATCATGCTCGACGATTTCGCCCGCATCCCGCGCCTGCTGCTTCTCGGCCAGCGCACGATGAAGATCGCCTGGCAGGCCATCCTCATCGGAGTCATCTTCTCGGTGGTCCTCATGCTCATCGGCGCCACCGGCGTCATGCCGGCCTTCGTCGGGGCGTGGATGCAGGAGCTGGTCGACCTCGCCTGCATCCTCTGGGCGCTGCTGGCGGCACGTCCGTCCCGCCAGGAAAAGGAGCTTATCGCCATGAGTCAGGCTGAGCGGCCCCGCGTAGAGGTCGGGGTCGCGATCTCCTGACACGCAGTGCGGTGTGGGCGCCCCCACTGGACTCATGCCGCTGGCGCTCGGCCGAACCCCCAATTCATCGCTGGCTGCTTTCCCGCTCGGAACGGGCAGGTGACGGTCGATCAGAGGGGAAGCGGATCCTTCCGTCCCATAGACTCGGCTCATGACCGTGACGCTGAGGCCCGAGACTCGTGATGACTGGCCGTGGCTGTGGCATTGGCGCCATGAGCTCACCGATCCTGATTGGAAGCAGTGGGACTCGCCTTTCCTGCA
The DNA here is from genome assembly GCF_003952265.1 of Flaviflexus salsibiostraticola. NCBI lineage: Bacteria > Bacillati > Actinomycetota > Actinomycetes > Actinomycetales > Actinomycetaceae > Flaviflexus > Flaviflexus salsibiostraticola. The sequence goes on along the minus strand of NZ_CP034438.1, from coordinate 555,412 downwards.
CGCCCGCACCCGCAGGCTGACCTACCTCGAGTACACGAGCGGTCGAGGTCTCAACACCTGGCTCGGAGCCATTATCGAGCACGACGGCCAGCCGGTCGGATACGTCAACCGCGGCGAACTCGCCCCCACAGGCGGCGGATGGTGGGACTGGGGAATCGTCATCTTCGATCCCGCTCACCGGCGACAGGGAATCGGCACTGCTGCTGCACTCCTCTGGATTGATGACACCTTTCGACGCACCAATGCCCACGTCCTCACCATGACAACGTGGTCGGGTAACGAGGCGATGCTGGCAACGGGGGAGCGGCTCGGATTCACCGAGTGCACGAGGATCCCCGAGGCACGCTCCTGGAAGGGTGAACGCTACGACTCGGTTCAGATGGCGATGCTGCGCAGAAACTGGCAGGGGACAGAGCCGAGGTGAAAACATGTGCGTCGCACGGTCTGCGTGCTGTGGTTGTCCGGCGTGCCGAGCCACCTGGCACCTACTGTTCGGTAATATGACGCCTGACTGCATTCCAATGAGGTGAACGATGTCACAGCGCCGTACGATCCGCCGCATCCTCCTGTCCATTCTCGCCCTCATCATCGTCGTGGCGATGACTGGGGGAGCGGCGCTGCTCGTCGCGCTCAACCGGCCGCTGCCGAACCACAGCGGCGAGCATCTCATTCCGGAGGCCGATGGACTCATCGAGGTGATGAGGGATGCGAACGGAATTCCGCACATCTACGGGACGACGGATGAGGATCTCTTCAGGGCTCAGGGCTACGTCCATGCCCAGGACCGATTCTTTGAGATGGACTACCGTCGCCACATGACCGGCGGCCGGCTGTCTGAGCTGGTCGGTGATGCTGAGGCGGCGAGACAGGCCGATGTCGTCATCCGCAGCATGGGCTGGCGCCGGCTCGCCGAGCAGGAGTGGGACCTTATCTCCGACGAATCGAGAGACTTCTATACGGCGTACGCAGAAGGGGTCAATGCCTACATCGCCGACCGGGGACCCTCTGAGCTCGCCCTCGAATACCAGGTGCTGTCGCTGTCCATGCCGGTCAAGGACATCGAACCGTGGACGGGAATCGACTCACTTGCCTGGCTCAAGGCCATGGCCTGGGACCTGAAGAACAACCTCGATGAGGAGACGGCGAGAGTCGTCGCCTACGACAGCCTGAGAGACTCCGCGCGGGTCGAAGAGCTCTTCCCGGCTTTCTCCACGACCAGCCATACCCCCATCGTCCCCTCCGAGGTTGAATCGAACCTGACGCCCCGAGAGGACTACCCGCGGGGTGAGTCCCGGCCCATCCCGACTGCACCAAGTCCTGCGCCCGAGGATGCGGAGGACAGCGTGGACGCAGAGGCGGAGGCAAGCGCCGAGATCGGGAGCGCGGTTCTCTCCGCGCAGGCCGCGCTGGACGCAATGCCGATCGTGCTTGGCCGCGGCAGCGGGATCGGCTCGAACTCATTCGTCATCGGGGGAGAGCATACGGAATCTGGGATGCCCATCCTCGCCAACGATCCGCACCTGACGATCTCCTATCCCTCCGTCTGGTACCAGGTCGCTCTTCACTGCGTGGAGATCACGGACGACTGCACCTATGACGCGAGTGGCTTCTCTTTCGCCGGCATGCCCGGCCTCATCATCGGCCGAAACGCCGATCTCGCATGGGGGCTGACCAATCTCGGCGGTGATGTCACCGACTTCGTCATCGAGAGGAACACAGGGGAGACGACGTACGAGCGGGACGGGGAGGACGTCGAGTACGAGATCTGGACCGAGACGTTCAACGTCGCCGGAGCGGACTCCTTCGAGGCGGAGGTGCGCCAGTCCGTCCACGGCCCTGTCATCTCCGACCTCCTCCTCATGGATGAGAGGACAGCGGGCCTGCCGGGTGTTCCGGGGGAGTTCTCCGTCGCCCTCGAATGGACAGCTCTCAAGCCCGGGTTGACGGGAGATGCGATCTTTGCCATCAACCGGGCAGCGAACGCGGAGGATGTGGCCGAGGCCGCCGCGATCTTCGCGGTTCCCGCTCAGAACATCGTCTTCGCCACGGTCGACGGCGAGTACGGATACCAGGCTCCGGGGCATTTCCCGATCCGCCCGGAGATCTCCGAAGCCGACGGCGACCTCGAGGCCGCGCAGATCCCGGAGAACCTCGGCGCCGATGGCCGGTGGCCTCGCCCCGGATGGGATTCGGCCTACGACTGGCAGGGCTACTACGCCCCGGAGGACATGCCGGCGTTTACCAACCCGGACGAGGGCTTCATCGTCGCAGCGAACCAGCAGGTCACCGCGTCGGACCTGGGCCCCTTCCTCGGCTCCTACTCGGACGGGGGCTACCGCTCGGAGGCGATCCGGCAGGCCATTCAGGAGAGGATCGACTCCGGCTCAAAGATGAGCCTCGCCGATGCGGAGCGGCTCATGCTGCTCGATCAGTCGCCCTTCGGCCAGGAGCTGGGGGAGCTCTTCGCCACCGTGCCGACAGATGACGAGAGGATCCGCCAGGCCCAGGACATCGTGAGCGACTGGCTCGACCGCGGCGCCCATACCGGCGTCGACGAGCCAGGAGCGGCGATCATGGCCTCCGTCTACGCCCACCTTCTCGACCAGACACTTGGGGAGCGGATCTCCCAATTCGACGCGGTGAACACGACCGACTACCTCATCTTCTTCACGGGGCTCGAGGAGTCGAGCCCCTGGTGGGACAACGGGGTGTCGGAGCCCAAGGAGAGCCGCGACGAGGCGCTGCTCAACGCGCTCCACGCGATGGACCGAGACCTGTCGGCGCAGATGGGCGAGGACATGGAGTCGTGGCGGTGGGGCGATGTCCATGTCGAGACGCCGACGCACTCCGTGCTCGGCGGTGAGGACATTCCCGGCATTGTTCGGTCACATTTCAATGGCGATCCGCTGTCCGTTCCCGGCGGCTCCGCCATCCCGAACGCCATGCACTTCTCGCCCGCGGTGGGAGAGGGCGACGGGCTCGTCGACTACGAGGTGACGGCGGGGCCGTCGATGAGGATGGCGGTCGACATGGCAGGGCTTGATGAGGCGATCTGGATTATTTCTTCCGGATCCTCCGGCCACCCGCGTTCCGGGCGCGTCGACGACCAGTTCGAGATGTGGGCGAGCGGACAGAGCCTTCCGTGGGTCTTCACGCGCGAACGGGTCGAGGAGCGGTCGCAGTCGATGATGACGATCCGGTCGGAGCCGAGCACCGAGGACCGTCCACGGACGTTCCGTCATCGCTGACTTCGCAGCCACTCGGTGGGAGATTCTCGATCGTCGCCGTTGGGACTCAGTCCGGTGTCGAGCCGACTGAGGACGCCGCGGGCCGAGCTGACTGAGGATGCTGCCGTTGGAGTGGCGGTCAACGCTTTCAGACGATCAGAGCTTCAGCTCTCCAGGGGGAGAGCCATGCGAGCAGTGCAGGACGGGCTCCAGGGATTCCCGTTCCCGATAATGACATAATATCCATTATCGGAACAGCGGGTGGATTCGTGGAAAGCGGGCCCCGATCCGCTCTCAGCCCCTCGTCGTCTGCGAAAGGCCCAGGCCTTTGAGGAGAATGTCGATCGTCGTCTCGAGGAGTGCCCACTTCTTCTCCAGAGGCATCTCCCGCAGGCTGCCGAATGTCGACAGTGTGGCCGGGCCGTGCGCAGCCGCCCAGACAGCCAGTGACACCTGCACCGGATCGTCGACCGGCGGGTGGATCTGCATCGCCATCTCCTTGAGGATTCTCAGCGGACGTTCTGAGACGGTCTCCCGATCATCGCTGATGGGAAATTCGTAGACGGCGGCCTGGAACTGGGTCGGATTCTCCACGGCGTATCGGAAGTATGCTCGGCAGATGATGGCGATGCGGTCGCCGACCGGCTCGTCCTGGTGCTTGTTGAGCGCTGCTTCGAGGTGCGCGAAGAGATCCTGCAGGACCCTCTTCCTGATCTCCTCGAGCAGGTCGGCCTTGCTGTCGAAATGACGATACGCCGCCGATGGTGACACGTCGACCCTGCGAGCAACCTCGCGGAGACCGACTGCCTTGGTGCCTCCTTCGGCGATGAGCGCGAGGCCCACGCGGATCATCTCGTTGTGCAGATCGCCGTGGTGGTAGTGACGTTCGGACTCTTCCATGGAGCCCCTCCTCTTGACTGTGCCTATGGTGTGCGTCGCTGTCGCTCAGGCTCTTCTGCAGCTCCGCAGAGACTGCCCCGTGGAATTGTGGTGGCTACTATACCATAATTTGGCTCACTCCAGTACCCTACTGTGCAATGTAGTGCGCGAGGTGCTGTCCTGTCAGCGTCGATGGGTCGGCGACGAGCGCCGAGGGCGTGCCTGAGAAGACGACCTGCCCGCCGTCACTTCCGGCGCCTGGGCCCAGATCGATGATCCAGTCCGCGTGGGCCATCACCGCCTGGTGGTGCTCGATGGCGATGATGGAGATGCCGGAGTCGACCATGTGGTCGAGCAGCTCGAGCAGGGAGCGGATGTCGGCCAGATGCAGGCCGGCGGTCGGCTCGTCGAGCACATAGATTCCGCCCGACTCCCCCATCTGATTCGCGAGTTTGATGCGCTGCCGCTCTCCGCCCGACAGGGTCGACAGCGGCTGCCCGAGGGTGAGGTAGCCCAGCCCGACGCTGACGAGCCGATTGAGGATCTTCGTCGCTGCCGTCAGCTTCGCCTGAGCGAAGAACTCGGCCGCCTCCCCCACGGTCATGCGGAAGACCTCGGCGATGTTCTTGCCTTTGTACAGATGTTCGAGGACGTGATCCTGAAACCTGTCTCCCCCGCACACCTCGCAGGGAACGGGAATCGATTCGACGAACGACAGCTCGACGAAGGTGACCGCCAGTCCCCTGCAGTTCTGGCAGGCACCCTCGGAGTTCGGACTGAACAGTGCAGGTTTGACCTTGTTCTCGCGGGCAAACGCCTTTCGCACGTGGTCGAGGAGGCCGGTGTAGGTCGCAGGATTGGAGCGTCGGGATCCTCGGATCGAGCTCTGGTCGATGTAGACGAGCCCCTCATCCCGCGGGATTGAATCTCGAACAAGGGAGGACTTGCCGGAACCGGCGATGCCGGTGATGACGGTGAGAACGCCGAGGGGAATGTCGACGTCGACATCCTTGAGGTTGTGCGCATCAGCCCCGCGCACCTCGATCGCACCCGTGGGAGTCCTCACGTCCTCTTTGAGGCCGACCCGTTGGGACAGGTGCCTGCCGGTGACGGTGTCGGAGCCGCGCAAACCCTCGAGGTCGCCCTCGTAGGTGATCTCTCCGCCGCCGGTGCCCGCGCCGGGACCGAGGTCGACGACGTGATCGGCAATGGCGATGGTCTCCGGCCTGTGCTCGACGACGAGGACCGTATTCCCCTTGTCGCGCAGAGCCATGAGCAGCGCGTTCATCTTGTCGATGTCGTGCGGGTGGAGACCCGCCGTCGGCTCGTCGAACACGTAGGTGATGTCGGTGAGCGACGATCCGAGGTGTTTGACCATCTTGATGCGCTGCGCCTCGCCGCCCGAGAGGGAGCCTGCCGGGCGGTCGAGTGTGAGGTATCCGAGACCGATGTCGATGATCGACTCAATCGCGGTGATGAGGGTTTCGGTGAGCGCATCGATGCCGGGCCTGTCCAGGTTCTGCACCCAGCCCAGCAGGTCACCGACCTGCATCGCACACACGTCGGCGATGCTCAACCCGTCGATGAGCGAGGTCCGGGCCGGCTCGGCCAGGCGGGTGCCGCCGCAGTCGGGGCAGGCCTCGAACGTCACTGCACTGTCGACGAACCTGCGGATGTGGGGCTGCATCGACGCCCGGTCCTTCTGCAGGAAGGAGGCCTTGACCTTGGGGACGAGTCCCTCGTAGGTCATGTTGATCCCGCCGATGGAGACCTTCTCCGGCTCCCGATACAGGAGGTCGTGCCGCTCCTGCTCCGTATAGTCCTTGACCTTCTTCGCCGGGTCGACGAACCCGGATTCGCCGTAGTAGCGAACGGACCACCCGCCCGGCTTGTATCCGGGCACGGTGATGGCGCCCTCGTCGAGGGACAGCTCCTCGTCGATGAGCTGGGTGATATCGAGCTCGGCGACGGTGCCGCGGCCCTCGCATCGGGGACACATGCCGCCCAGCAGCTCATACGTGACGACCTGCCTCTTCTGGTTCCCCTTGGCGACTGTCACCCCGCCCTGCGCGCTGACCGAGGGCGTGTTGAAGGAGTACGCGAGCGGCGAGCCGATGTGGGGCTCGGCGAGCCTGCTGAACAGGAGCCGCAGGTAGGCGTTGACGTCGGTAACGGTTCCCACGGTCGAGCGGGGGTTTGTCGCCAGGCGCTCCTGGTCGACGATGATGGCGGCGGTCAGACCGTCGAGCAGGTCGACCTCCGGCCGAGCGCTCGTCGGCATGAAGCCCTGGACGAAGGCGGAGTACGTTTCATTGACCAGGCGCTGGGATTCAGCGGCGATCGTCTCGAACGCGAGCGAGCTCTTGCCGGATCCCGACACACCGGTGAAGAGAGTCAGCCGCCGCTTGGGCAGATCGAGGTCAACATCTTTGAGATTGTTGACCCGAGCACCGCGGACCCTGATCATGTCATGGCTGTCGGCTGGGTGAACGGTCATGGACCCTCCTCACGTCAAGGCGACAGGTTACCACCCGCCGCGGTGAGCAACGACCCGTGGCGGCACGGCGATCCGACAACCCCCGCGGCGACACTCACTCCTTCGATCAGTGCCCTCGTCCACACCAATCCCTGGAACAAATTCGACGAGCCCGGCGTTCACACGGGTGGATACAAAGGAGAAGAATGGCTGAACGATCGCTTCGCGGAATGAAAATCGGTGCGTCATCGCTGGAGACAGATGAGGGCGTGCGCTTCGTCGCGCGCCAGGAGCACGAATACACCTGCCCGAACGGACACGTCTTCCACAAGACATTCGCCGAGGAGGCGGACGTCCCCGCTCTCTGGGAGTGCCATTGTGGCGCCAGCGCGCTGCTCAAGGATGCTGAGGAGCCGGAGGATGCGAAGAAGGCCAAGCCTCAGCGCACCCACTGGGACATGCTGCTCGAGCGCCGCTCTCTCGAGGAGCTGGACGAGCTTCTGCAGGAGCGCATGGCGCTGCTCGAGAAGCGCGGTCTGCGCAGCCGCTGACGCGCGCAGGAATCGCCTAGACGTCATGATCGGGGACCCGCGGGTCCCCGATCATGCTTTGTCAGCCCAGGTGCGGCATGAGGAGTCGGCTGCGCTCGAGGACTCAGCCGCGCAGGATGGTTCGAGCCTGAGTCATGTGGTGCCGAATGCCGCGACGCGTCGATTCCTTAAGCGACTCGAAGAAGATCGTTGAGGAGAGCTTGGACTCCCCCGCCTCGCGCTCATGGAAGGTGATCGGCTCCTCGACGATGTGGCCGCCCATCCAGTGCATCCGCTGTGTCATGTCGGTCTGCCAGTAGTAGCCGACCACCTCGACCTCGTCGAGGTTGATCTCCCGCAGGGCGTCGCAGCGGTAGACCCTGAACCCGGCGGTGATATCCGTGTACGGCAACCCGAGCGAGACTCGATTGTAGACGTTGCCCAGACGCGACAGGAGCTGTCTCGAGAGCGGCCAGTTCTCCACTCCCCGCCCGGGACCCAGCGTGATCCGATGACGAGATCGGGCATGTCCGCCCCGGCGGCACGCTCGAGCATCCGGGCGAGATCGTCCGCCCTATGCGATCCATCCGCATCCATCTGCACGACGTGCGTGCAGTCGCGATCGAGCGCCCACCCGAATCCGGCGATGTAGGCCGCGGCGAGTCCGCCCTTGCCGGGGCGGTGCAGGACATGGAGGCGCTCATCGGCCTCCGACCTCTCCTGAGCCCAGGCACCCGTGCCGTCGGGTGAGTTGTCGTCGACGACGAGGATGGCGATGTCCGGCAGAACGGAGCGCACGCGGTCGAGCGTGGTCGGCAGCGTCTCGATCTCGTTGAAGGTGGGGATGATGACAATCGGCTTCACTGCCGTTCCTTCCTGAGGGCGAACGCCCAGATGAGGGCGAGGAGAGCGCCGCCCACGGCGACGCCCCGGTAGAGGTGCCCATAGCGGGCGGCTGGGGTGAGGTGATCGCGCAGCGGGATCGTTGCCGCCCCGGACGCGTTGGTCTGCTTGTCCGAGAGCTGGGTGACCGTGCCGTTCGGCATGACGACCCCGGAGACGCCGACGGTCGACACCTGGACGGCCGCACGGGAGTATTCGACGGCCCGGAAAATCGTCTGCTTCATCTGCTGCTCCGATTCCGCGCTGTCCCCGAAGGAGGCGGAGTTGACGGGGACGATGAGGGCGCGGCCGCCGGCATTGATGGCGTCCTGGATGACGGAGTCGATCGCGATCTCGAAGCAGATCGGCACGGCCAGCATCTCCGATCTTTCTCCGATCGGGACGGTGATGGTTGCGGGGCCGTCGCCGGCGAGCATGTCGGTCGTCACAAGATCGACCGCCTCGGTGAAGCGCCGGAAGAAGTCCCGCGACGGGATGTATTCACCGAAGGGAACGGGGCGGGACTTCGAGTAGTGGCTCACCATCTCCCCGTTTATGACGAGCGCGTAGTCGTTGTATCGACCCTCGTCGACGTACTCCTGGGTCCCGATCAGAAGCGGGACGCCGGCGCCCAGGCTCACCCGCCGGGCGATGGCGGCGGCCTCCGGGTCCACCCGGATGTCGCGGTCTGACCCAGATTCGGGCCACAGGAGTAGATCGATTCCATCCGTTGTCGCGAGCAGCCGCTCCGTCTCCTCTTCGTGCCGGAGGGTGACATTGAGCGCCCTGCCGGAATCATGCTCACCCCGGTCGGGACCGCCCTGGACCCAGCCGACGGTCATCGTGTCCGTGCCGCGCACCGAGAGCGGGATCGCCACACACGCGGCGACGGCGATGACGGCGACGAGGCCGGTGGCGAGTCCCGCGAGCCGGGGCCCCTCATAGAGCCATCGAAGCGCCATGGCGAGAAGCAGCGCAACAAGGACGGTGAGCAGCGTGACGCCGACGGCTGCAATGTAGGGGGCAGTGCGGAGGAGGGGCGTGCCCACCTGGGAGTAGGCGACCATGCCCCACGGGAAACCGCCCCACGGCCAGTTGGTGCGGACGACCTCGACACCGGCAAAGGCGATGGCGCCGAGCACAGCCGCGGGGATCCCGTCCATCCGCCACAGTCCCGCCCAGATCGCGCCGACGAGTCCGATGAAGAGCGCCTGGAAGAGGCTGAGGGCAACCCAGGGCAGGGGCTCTCCCACCGCCGTCCATGTCCATTCGATGAGCGGCAGGAAGAAGGCGAGGCCCCAGAACGTGCCCGCCGCGAACCCGAAGACCATTCCTCCGGCACGAGTGACGAGCGCGAGGATCATGAGGGCCGGGAATGCGAGCAGTGGCAGATCGAGCGGGTCGAATGATGCCCACATGAGGCCCCCGCCAAGGGCGGAGGCGAGGAGGAGCAGTCCGTAGTGCACCACATAACACTATCGAAAAAAATCCCGCCGCCACTCCCTCGGGCCGTTGGCGCATGTCCAACGTTTTCTAACGGAGTGGCGGCGGGTACACGGGATCAACCCATGCATCCCTGCAAGCGTATTGACCGTACTCGCACTGTGCAAATCTTCAGTCGAGTAACTTATGTGAACGCGAGTCTACATGGGACAAAGTCGGCGTGTCGCGGCCCTCGGCGCGTCTAGATCGCCTGGGTGACACCCGGTCTTTCGAGGAGTCGGCGCGCCGCGGCGGCGGTGTCGGAGGTCGGCGAGCCCTGCGCGGCGTGAACCACTTGGGTGAGCAGATCCGTCGTTCGCCGCAGTCCGTTGATGAAGTCTCCGGGCAGCAGCTGGCAGATGGAGAGGCAGGCCTGGAGCGTTGCGCCCTCCGCCCAGGCGACCACGGCGGTTGTCGGATGAGCGGAGATCTCCGGCTGACGCTCGAGGCCGAACCGCTCCTCGAGGTCGCTGAGATAATCGCGATTGTGGCGGATCACTCGCCAGGCGAGCGGGTCCGCGGGAGGATTCGACCGGCCCCTGCGGTCCTTGAACGAGAAGGCCGCCATCATCCCCGCCAGCATCGCCGGCGAGAGCCCCGCGATGTGGGGATCCTTGAGGCATTCGTAGATGAGCAGATCCGCCGACGAGTGGAGACTCCGCAGTGGCGTGGCGCCCGACCCGAGGCTGTAGTCACCCGGCTCGCCGCGAAGGATGCCGAGGGTTGCGAGGAGCTCGCACGTCGCATCGAACTCGGCGCCCACCGAGTCGTCGTAGGACTCGGCGAGGTCGGCGAGGCTCTCGAGCTGGCGCGACAGCGTCCGGTAGGCGGCAGCGGCTTCGACGTGCGCCTCCCGGTCCGGGCAGGAGTGGACGGGGTGGGCGATGAGCTCGGGGCTCTCCCGCACCGCTCCCCTATCCCACGACTCGAGCAGGTCATCGTCGATGCCGACCTCGATGCGGTCGGCGACAAGGTCCGTGATGTGGGAGGCGAGAACCTCCCGCTGGGCGGGGTCGCGGAGCTTCATCCCCGAGGGCAGCTCGTACTCGCCGACGTGGCGCAGCTCGGAGCGGACATCGTCCTGGCGCAGCCAGACGAGATCCCCCATCCACGTCGCCACCCGGAGGCGATCCTCGTCGACCTGGGTGACATAGGCGTACTCGAGGGAGGTCCCATAGGCATAGGCGATGACCTCGCCGCCGTAGGCCCACTGGAAGGAGCTGGCGACCCGTTCCCGGTAGGCGCGCTTCGCCTTCTTCCGGGCGGCGGCGCTCGCTCGGCCGGCACGACGTCGCAGCTCGACGTACTCGGTCACATCGCCGTGCTCGCACAGGCCCCGGACGCGGGCCGCCTCCCGCTCGTGGGCGATGCGGACACGCTCGCGGGTCACCTCGAGCGCGGCGAGTTCACGGTTGCGCTGGAACTGGGCGAATGAGCGTGCGAGGAGGGCTCGGGCGCTCTGGTACTCGTGTTCGGCCAGCACGTTGACGACCGTGTTGTAGGAGGGGAAGAACGCGGAGATGAGGGGCTCGAGCTCGCCGGCGCCGAGGGAGAGGAGCACGTCCGTATCGGTATCGGTGCTCGCGATGACGAGGGTGTGCCCGACATCGTCCTTGCCGCGCCGCCCGGCCCGGCCGATGAGCTGGGTGTATTCGATGCCGGTGAGGTCGGTGAACTCGGTCCCGTTGAACTTCGTCAGGGACTCGATCACGGTGGTCCGCACCGGCATGTCGATCCCGAGGGCGAGCGTGCCGGTTGCGTAGACGAGCTTGAGGAGCCCGCGCTGCATGAGGCGCTCGATGATCTCCTTGAACGGAGGATAGACGCCGGCGTGGTGGGCCGCGAACCCGGACGCGAGGGCGCGCTCGAAGGACCGGAACCGCAGCACCTCCTGGTCCTCGTCCGTGAGCTCCTCGCGGATCGGGTCGAGTGCCTGGTGGATGAGCTTCCGCTCGTGGCGGCTCGTGAGCGAGATCCCGTCCTTGACGAGATCTCGCACCGCATCGTCGCAGCCCTTGCGGGAGAAGATGAAGTGGATGGCGGGCAGGAGGCCGCGCTCCTCCATGAGCCGCAGCACCTTCTGGCGCTGGGCGGGCCCGATCCTCTCGGGCAGCTTCTTGTTCTCGAGTGCGGCGAGCGCCTTCCTATTCGGGCTTCGCCCGGCCCCGAGAGTGGCAGACGGGCCGCCGTCGTAGAGGTCATGGAGCCTGTTGCCTATGACAACCTGCTGGAGGAGCGGCACGGGCCGCTGGCTGGTCTGGACGAGGCGGGTGTTGCCGCGCACCGATTCGAGCCATGCGTGGAATTCCTCCGCATTGGCGACGGTCGCCGACAGCGAGACGACGCGGACGGACCGGTCGAGTTCGAGGATGACCTCTTCCCACGTGGGACCGCGCTCCGGGTCTGCAAGGTAGTGGACCTCGTCGAGGACGACGTAGCCGAGGCTCGCCAGGTCCTCCCCCGCGTAGAGGAGATTGCGCAGGACCTCCGTCGTCATGACGACGATCCGTGCCCCGCGGTTGATCGTCACATCCCCCGTCATGAGGCCGACCATGTCATTGCCGTAGCGCTCGACCAGTTCGCGGTACTTCTGATTCGACAGTGCTTTGATCGGGGTGGTGTAGATGCAGTCCGTCGACGTTGCCAGCGCCATCTCGACCGCGAACAGGGCCACCATGGTTTTGCCCGCCCCGGTCGGTGCGCACAGGAGGACATCGTGCCCCTCCTCGAGTGCCTGCGATGCGTCGATCTGGAAACCGTCGAGCTCGAAGCCGAGTGCCGAGACCGAGTCCCTGTAATGATCGAGGTAGATGCCCACGGGGCAAGGCTAGTCGACTGCGGCGCCGCCGCGCCATCGAACCGCCGGGCGGCGACAGGAGGCGCAGTCGCGTCCGCTCAGCAGAGGAAGCGCAGCGCCTGCGGCAGGACGGTCACCGTGACGGGCAGTGGGCCGACCTCTTCACCGTCGACCATGGCCGTTACACCCTCGCCGACCGCGTCGATGACGACCTTTCCCGTGCGGTGAACGTGAATGAAGTCCGCCTCGAGGTGGCGGCCCTCGTAGAGCTTCGGGAAGACGGACATGACCTCGGGCATGGTGAGGGGCTTGGCGAGGATGAGCTCGAGAACGCCATCCCTGCCATCCGAGTCCGGCGAGATCGTGAGCCCGCCGCCGAAGGAGCTGAGATTGGCGACGGCGACGAGGAGGGCCCTGCCCGTATTGGTTCGCCCGTTCACCGTGATCCGGTAGGTCCGCGGCGAATAGCGGGGCAGCTTGGCTGCGATGGCGCGAAGGTACCGGGCGTGGCCGTGGGGCCACGTGTAGCCGTTGGCCGCCTCGTTGACGATCGCATCAAGGCCGGCGGAGAGGACCGCGAGACCGTAGGTCGTTCCGTGGCCCCCGGTGATCTCCATGACGTCGAGAGAGACGGGCTCCGCTCGCTCGAGCGTGTCGAGGAGATGCTCGAGGCCGGTCTCCCACATCGTCGTGAGCCCGAGTGCGCGGGCAATGTCGTTGCCGGTGCCGAACGGCACGTGGCCGAGGAACAGGTCGGACCCGACGAGGTGCTGGAGAGCGAGGTGGATCGTGCCATCCCCGCCCATCGTGACGATCCCATCGACCGCCCGGCCGCGGACGGCACGGGCGATGAGGGAGCGCGTCTCGTCAACGGTTGGGGCTCCGAGCGGGACGATATGATGCCCGGCGGCCTCAAGCCGACGGGCAGCCTCCCTGCCGAGAGTGAGGCCCCTCCCCGTGCCGGCGGAGGGGCTGACGACAAGGCCTAGGGCTGCAGCCAATCCTGGCCCTCGCTCTCATCCCCCAAGAGCTCACCCAGTTCCTTCGCACGGCGCTTGGCCTTGCGCCTGTCATGGATGATGGCGATGCCCGTGGCCGCGAAGTAGAAGGTGATCATCGGGGTGAGGATGGCCATCATCGACCAGGCGTCGGGCAGCGGGTTGACCATGGCGGCGAAGACGGAGCAGCCGACGACGGCCCACCGCCACCCGCGCAGGTAGCTCGTGCCCTTGATGACGCCGATGAAGTTCGCTCCGACCATGACGACGGGCAGGAGGAAGCTGACGCCGAAGGCGCCGATGATCTGCATGAAGAACCGGTAGTAGGTTCTCGCGTCGAGGATGTTGACCGCGAACTCCGGTGCGAAGCCCGTGAGGATGACGACGGCCCGCGGCAGGATGAACCAGCCGAGGAGCCCGCCGAGGAGGAACAGGACAACGGCGACGAGCGTGAAGCTGAGCGCGAGGATCTTTTCCTTGCGCCGCAGCGCGGGCGCGATGAAGAGCCAGATCTGAAGGATCCACCACGGCGAGGAGATGAAGATGCCGATGAAGGCCGCCATCTTCAGCTGCAGCTCGAAGCCGACGCCGACTGTTGCGAAGTTCAGCTCCGCGTTGCCGCCGCGCTCATTGATGCCCTCGAGGGGCTGAACCATGAGCGTGGCGAGCGGCTCATAGAGGAACCAGCCCGCGACAGATGCGAGGGCGATGCCGAGAAGGGCATAGAGGAGCCGGTTCCGGAGTTCCCGCAGATGCTGGGCGAGCGGCATCCGCCCTTCCGGATCACGGCGTTTCGTGATCCGTTCGGTCACTGGCGCGGCTGATCCTCGTCGCGCCGCTCGTCGCGCTGTGCGGTCGCATCATAGCTGGAGCGCGGGGCCTCGCCCTGCTGCTCGACTGCGCGGGGCGGCTTGTTCGGATCGGTGTCCTCGCGAAGCTCGGTCACTTCCTTCTTGAACACCTTCATCGACTTGCCGATCGAGCTGGCGATCGTGGGCAGCTTGGCAGCCCCGAAGACCAGGATGAGGACGAGCAGGATGATGAGAATTTCCCAACCGCTGAGGTTCATTGTGAGCTCCCTAGTGTGTCTACGACATGTACTCTATCCCGATTTTACCCGGGGTAAATGTCGGCCCACCGTTCGATGGTCCTAGTCATTCTTTGTGCTCGGCCACATTTTCTGACCTCGGCAATCCGGGCCAGAGTCTCCGCGGGTGATTCGGAGGGAGGAGCAACGCGCGGCGGGGCCTCAACCGATGCCATGCGCTCGGCCGCGGCGCTCACCGATTCGCCGAGACGCGCGGCAGCGCGCCAGTTGAGCCGGACGACGCGGAACACGTCCCACGCGAGGTAGGCGACGCCGGCGACGATGAGAAGGATCACAAGCGGAGTCACTGGACCTCCAGGATCGCCCGGGCCTGCTGAGCGACAGCGTCCTTCACACTGCGCGGGGCAATATCGAGCAGGTCGGTGCCGATCTTGAGCGCAGATCCGCGGACCCACGTCGTCGACACCGCGGTGAAGGTGATCTCGAGGCTGTCGCCGCGATTGACGACCTCGGCTCCCGGCGTCGCCTCCGCGAACCACGCGGCCCCGGGCTTGACCGTGAAGGTGACGGGGAAACCGTCGACGGGCTTCGGCTCGGGCTGCTTCTTCAGGGTCCGGCGGGCCCTGCCGGCCTCTGTCGAGGAGACGGGCTCCCCCACGGACGCGTTCGACATCCGGTCGAGTCGGAACCAGCGGAGCTGCTTCTCATCCTGGAGCGCGGCGAGGTAGCCGTCGGTCTCGGAGACGACGGCGCAGGGGATGACGGTCCGGGTCGACACTCTCTCGGTGAGCTCGCCGGGACCGTGGTAGTCGAAGGTGAGCCGCCGCGACTCGCGCAGGGCCTCCCACATCGCATCGAGCACATCCTGAGAGCCGCGCGGCCGCGGCGGCTCCGCACCGATCGTCTGCCCGGTCGCGGAGCGGATCTTCTCGCGAACCGTGCGCAGCGACTCGGCAGCGTCGGATGTCGGATCGAGCAGCCTGAGCACCTGATCGATCATCTCGATCGAGACGGCCGCCTCGCCGAGGGTGAGGTAGACGAGCGGATCGTCGTACTTGGTCGGCATGCACGAGACCGAGTCGTCCCGGCTGTAGACGAGGTCATTGTCGTCCTCGTCGGCCTGTGCGTCGACCACGAGCTCGATGAAGTAGAAACTCGGTCGACTGTCGACCTCAGTCATCATGAGGATCTTAAGAGCCTCCACCGCATCGTCGAGCGACAGATTGAAGACATCGGCGATCTCGCCGATAGTCGTCTGCCGCGTGTTGATGATGAAGGAGGTCATGGCGGTGAGAAGGACGACGTCGGGATTGGCCATCACTGCCCCAGCTCTGCGAGGTGGCGAAGCCGCTCGCGGTAGTCGTCGACATCGGTGCGCGCCTCGATGCCGAGAAGGTTGAGAACGTCGAGCATCCGCGGCCAATCAGCATCCGCGAACCGGTAGCCCTCCCACCCCTCATCATCCGCACCCACGTGCTCGCCTCGGCTCCGCAGATGATCGCCCGCTCCCGGCGCGAGGTGGATCGTGGCGGTCACCGGGTCGAACGAGCGGACGGTGATGGGCTCGGGTGTATAGGCGGTCGGTTCAAGCGGCTCGACCGAGACGATCCGGGACAGTCGGAAGTTGCGTGTCTCCGGCGGGGTCTCGATCATGTCGTCGCGGCCGGAGCCGACTGCGATGCGGGCGCCGCGGCAGTAGTACTGCCCGTATGTCTCCCACACCCCATGGACCTCGACCGTGTAGTAGCGGCGGTCCGGGTTGCGGACATTGTCGTACTCGATGAGGAGCGGAGTCCGCGCGGCGATGGCGTCGACGATGTCGAAGAGATGCCCGATCTCGGGAAGGGCGATGCGGACGGCCGCCTGATCGTCGGTGATGCGGGCCCCGCCGAGTAGCTTCTGGACCGTCCTCTTCGCCACCCGATGGAGCTCGGCTCTGCCCGTGAGGGACTCGGCGGCGAGCCGCAGGAGCGTGAGATCGGCGGCGTCGAGATCGAGTGCGACGAGTCCGTCGAGGACGAGCTCGAAGACCGGATCGTCATCCTCGCTCTGGATGACGGGATAGCCGTGCTCGCGAAGCTTCTCAATGTCGCGGTTAAGCGCCTTCGCTCGATCGGCTCCCGCATGGTCATAGCCGAGCTCATAGAGCTCGGAGCGTCTGCGCGGCTCGTCGACGAGATTGGCCAGCAGCCGGAACAGCCGCCTGCCCGGGTCATAGGTTCGAGTGCCTGTCACAGGACCTAGAGTAGCCCACGTTAAGATCGGGCTGTGATGACATGGCGAAGCGGCGTGATCCTTGAGCCGGGCGACTCCTGGGCGGGCGCCCACGAGTGGTGGGTCGACGTTGAGGGGACGCGGCGCCGCGGGCTCGCCTACACCGAGATCGTCGGCGACCTGGCGATCGGCGATCGGGTTCTCCTCAATTCGACCGCCGCGGATCGCGGCCTCGGCACCGGCGGCTATCTCTACATCATCGCCCCGCTCGACAGGATCCCCGAGGAGGGCTCGGGGCCCGGCCACATCGTCAAGGCACGCTACATGCCGCAGCAGACCATGGTGCTCGCCGTCGATGAGCAGGACTCCCCCCACCACCCGATCCTCCGCGACGCGGAGGGCATAGACTCCATGCCCGTTGTCGTGGCCGACCTGCACTCGGCCCTGCCCGCCGTTGTCGCCGTCGCACGGCACCACTCCCCCGAGCTGTCGATTGCCTACATCCACACCGACACGGCTGCCCTGCCGATTGCGTTCTCGCGAACGGCTGCACTCCTGCGGGAGCGCGGCGACATCACGACCATCACCTCCGGGCAGTCCTTCGGCGGCGACGTCGAGGCCGTCAACCTCCACACAGCCCTCCTTGCGGCGCGGCATGTCATCGGCGCTGACATGGCGGTCGTCGTCCAGGGCCCGGGCAATGTCGGAACGGGGACGCGGTGGGGATTCTCCGGGACAGCCGTCGGTGAGGCGATCAACGCAATCAATCTCCTCGGCGGCACAGCGATCGCGACCCTGCGGGTTTCGCAGGCCGATCATCGCCCCCGCCATCGCGGCATCTCCCACCACTCCCTCACGGCCTACACGAGGGTCGCGCTCACGCCTGCCCTCGTCCCGGTCACGAGCGAGGGAATCGAGGCGGACGCACTCGCCGCGATCGAAGCGGACTACCCCGCCTTGCTCTCGACCGGCAGGCTGACCCTCGTCGACGTCGATGGCATCAGAGATGCCCTCCACCAGTCGCCGGTCCCGTTGAGGACCATGGGGCGCGGGCTCACCGACGACTACGCGGCCTTCGCCTTCGCGGGTGCCGGCGGGGTCCTCGCGGCGCAGAGGACAGCCTCCACGCGCTGAGCACTCGCTCGTGCTCCTCGAGCAGCAGGCCGAACGAGGAGTGCGTCGTTGATCGACGGACGTCAGCGCTCCCTCCATCCGTGCCCAGGGTGGATTGCGCCGGGGAACTCTGGCGCCGCTCAGTGCTGAGAGCCTGTGCGATGCAGTGAGGCCCCGGCCGGCACCACCGCACCGACTCACACGGGCCGGCCGCGCACTGATGGCACAGACCTGCCCCGCACCGATGGACACGGACCGGCCGCGCAGTCATGGACGCCGACTCGTCAGGGTCGACCACTGCACGATCGGTACGGGCCGACCAGCCTTCAGACGGTGACTGCCTGTGGCGTGCTCGTTCCCGCTGTTGGCCTGCGGGATGCTCGCAGGCCGTTGAGGATGACGATGATCTCGCCGACCTCATGAACGAGGACAACCGCAGCGAGGCCGAGGACGCCGCTGATGGCGAGGGGGACGAGGGCGGTGATGATGAGGAGCGACAGGAGGATGTTCTCGTCGATGATGCGCCTTCCCCTACGGGCATGGCGCACCGCCTGCGGCAGGAGGCGCAGGTCATCGCCGAGGAAGGCGATGTCGGCTGATTCGATCGCGACATCCGAACCCGTCAGGCCCATGGCGATGCCGAGGTCGGCAGAGGCAAGGGCGGGACCGTCGTTGATGCCATCGCCGACCATGGCCGTGCGGCCGCGGCCCGTGAGCCCGGCGATCGCGTCCGACTTGTCCTCGGGCCGCAGGTTCGCTCGCACGTCGTCTATCCCCGCGGCTGAGGCGAGGGCCCGTGCCGACGCCTCGCTGTCGCCTGTCAGCATGACCGTCTCGATGCCGTCCTCGTGGAGGAGCCCGATGGCCTCGGCGGCCTCGGATCTCAGCTCGTCGCGCAGGCCGATTGCGCCGACCGGCTCGCCCTCACGGTGAACGATAACGGCGGTCATGCCGCTCCCCTGCAGTTCCTTAACCTTGGCGGTGAGGTGGCCTGAGCTCAGCCACGTCGGGTTGCCAACGGCGACGCGGGCACCGCCGACCGTCCCTGTCATGCCCAAACCCGCGGACTCCTCGGCGTCGGAGGCCGGCGGTGCTGCAACTGCGTCCGTGATCGCCCGTGCGAGCGGGTGGGTGCTGTGCTGCTCGAGGGCGGCGGCCAGAGACAGGACGTCGTCGGCGGTGTATTCGGGGGCCGTCTCGACCCGGACGACGCTCGGGCTGCTCATCGTCAGCGTGCCCGTCTTGTCGAATGCCATTGCCCGGATCCCGCCGAGCTCTTCGAAGGCTGACCCCGACTTGAAGACGACGCCGAAGCGGCTCGCCGCACCGACGCCGGCGACAACGGTGAGCGGCACAGAGATTGCGAGCGCGCACGGGGAGGCGGCGACGAGGACGACAAGGGAGCGGGTGATCCACAGTTCCGGGTCGCCGAAAAGAGAGCCGAGGATCGCGACCGCGGCGGCGAGGATGAGAACGCCGGGGACAAGGGGCCGGGCGATGCGGTCGGCGATGCGGGCGCGCTCGCCCTTTTCCTGCTGGGCCTGGCGGACGAGCCTGACGACGGTTGTCAGCGAGTTGTCGGTGCCGCTCGCGGTTGCTGTCAGCGTGAGCGGCGCGGTGAGGTTGATGGAGCCGGCGATGATCTCATCGCCCACACCGACATCGACCGGGATCGACTCACCGGTGATCGCCGACGTGTCGAGCCCGCTGCGGCCGTTCGCGACGATCCCATCGGTCGGGACCCGCTCCCCCGGCCTCACGAGGATCGTGCCCCCGACTGTGAGCTGGGCGGCGGGGATCTCGGCGGCCGCACCGTCGACCACGACCGTCGCCGTCTCGGGGACGAGAGACAGCAGCGAGCCGAGCCCGGACCGCGCCCTGTCCATCGCCCTATCCTCGAGGGCTTCGACGATGGAGTAGAGGAAGGCGAGCGCCGCCGCCTCTTCGACATAGCCGAGGATGATGGCGCCGAGTGCGCTGATCGTCATGAGCAGGCCGATGCCGAGGCGGCGCTCGGTGACCAGCGTCCGCACGGCCGTGGGAGCGAACGTGTACCCGCCGAGGAGAAGACCTGCCCAGTAGAAGGCCGCACCGCCCGCGCCGAGCTGTTCAGCGGTGAAGCCCGCCGCCAGCGCGAGGCCGGAGAGGATTGGAAGGAGGATCTCGGTGTCCCGCCACCAGGGGGTCTCCTCTTCCCGCTCGTCGTGTTCGCATCCGCATGCGCTCATGCCCCCACCCCGCAGTCGGAGCACTCCGGATCGAGGCAGGGCGCGGACTCGTCGGCGTCGAGCGTGATGTCGACGAGGGCTAAGAGCGCCTGTGTGAGGTGCCCGCCCGCCATCTCGTACCGGGTCTGACGGCCCTCGCTCACGGCGAGGACGATGCCGCAGTCGCGCAGGCAGGCCAGATGGTTCGACACGTTCGAGCGTGACAGGCCGAGGTCGTGCGCGAGGTCGGACGGGTAGGCCGGCCCGTCGAGGAGGGTGAGAAGGATCCGCGAGCGCGTCGAGTCCGCCATCGCCCGCCCCAGCCTCTGCATGACGTCGAGACGCTCGGATCGGGACCGTGCCCCGCGGTCCGCTTCAATGTTCAGCATGGACTGAACTATACAGCAGGCGATGAACCGTCAGCAGTCCTTGGTCCCGTTCAGGGCTCTGTCTTGGTCACGCCTTGGCGGAGACGTCCGGCAGTGTGCCGCCGGCGAAGACACCGATGAGGCCCATGGCCGCGAGGAACAGCAGCGCCCAGATGATCGCAACGGCGGCGATGGCGGAGCTGATGGCTCCGACGATGAGGAGGATGATCCCCATGGCCGTGTTCGACACGGCCGTGTACGTCGTCCGCTTATCGCCCTCCGCCATGTCGACGATGTAGGTCTTGCGTGCGACGCGCACTCCCGTGTGGGTGAGCCGGATGAGGAAGTAGCCGACGACGAAGACGGCCGTCCCGACCCATGACGCGCCATCGAAGCCCGGCAGGGACACGGCGATGACGATGGCGATGATGACCGCCGAGGCGAGGCCCGCGCCGACGCTCATGAGACGCCTGCTCGACCTGTCGGCGAAGCGGCCGAAGATCCGGCCGCCGATGAGGGCGGCGAGCCCGGAGGCGATGACGAAGCCGCCGAGGCCGACGAGCATATTCGAGCCCTCCTGGATCGACATGGTGACGATGAAGGGCGGACTGAGCGCGGAGACAAGCAGCAGGCTGCGGACGAGGACAAAACGGCGGAAGACATCATCGTCCCGGAGCAGGGCAACCATGCCGGCGAACCAGTTCGGCGAATCATTCGACTCCTCAGCCCGTGCGGAATCCGTGGTGCCCTCCTCCGAGGGTTCGGTGATGCCCGCATAGACGACGGCGACGAGTGCCCACAGGAGGGCGCCGCCCGCCAGCATCCACGCGAGCTGCCCCGGTGAGAGATCCTCGCCGCCGAAGGCGCGGATGGCGAGACCGAGGGTGATGGCGACGATGCCGGAGGCGGTCGTGGCGAGACCATTGATCTGGCCGCGCTCACCCTTCGGGATTGTTCGACCCTGCACGTCTTTCGAGGAGATCGATCCGAGGCATCTGCCGAGTGAGAAGACCGCGAGTGCGATGATGATGAGCACTCCGGCTGTCAGGCCCTCGGCGAGCGCGGCGGTGCCCGCCATGAAGGCCACCGAGGCGGATTGGATGAGGGCTCCGGTGACGAACACCCACTTCCGGTGCCTGACCTTGAGGACGAGCGGGGTGAGGAAGGCCTGCGGAAGCATCGAACCCGATTCACGGATCGGGACGAGCACGCCCGTGAGCGAGGGTGGGACGCCGAGGACGGCGAACAGCCAGGGCAGGACTGTGGAGGCGTTGACGATCTGATCGCCCGAGGATTGGAGGGCGTTGCCGACGACCTGGCGCATGCCGTTCTTCGGGATGTTGCGCCGCACCTCGTCCGGCATGGCCTCGGCCGCCTTGGGGCTGCGGGTCACGAGGGTGGAATAGACTCTCTCACTTCTGCTCACGCCAGAACCCTAGTCCATGCCGAGGTCACTCAGAGGGCAGGATCGGTGGAATGTCGGGAATGTCTCGTCAGCGCCGAAGGTCCCCGGAGTCTGCTGGAGAGTGATGGGTGTCCTCAGGCGTCGGCGCCGACGAGCCGGGCGAACCTGCTCATCTCCGCCAGTCCGGCCGGGGTGGGCGGCAGGTGGTCGATGAGGCCGGGCGAGTAGAGGATGTAGGACGTCCACATGGCCCGGGAGATCGAGACGTTGAGTCGGTTGCGCTGGAGCAGGAACTCGAGCCCGCGGGGCACGTCCGCAGCGGATGAGGCTGCGAGGGTCGTGATCGCGATGACGGCCTCCTGACCCTGGAAGCGGTCGACGGTGCCCACCTTGATCTCCCCCAGCCCCGCACGATCGAGTGCGCGGCGCACGGTGTCGACCTGGGCGTTGTAGGGGCTGACGACAATGATGTCGCCCTGGCCGAGGGCCTTCGACTTCTCGCCATCGAACCAGTCCTGGCCGAGATGGGAGGCGGCGATCCGAACAACCTCCTCCGCCTCCTCAACAGATGACGTGACATTACCCCGGTGGTGCATGGGGATCGCCTCGACACCGGGAGCGACGCCCGACAGTGACCGCTCCGCGGTGCACCGGTGGGAGTGGAGCCTGCCCTCATAGGACAGCGCGGAGACCGCAGCGGTCACCGGCGCACTCATTCGCCTCGATTCAGGGAGGAAGTACCCGTACTCGGGCGGGAGGACGTCATGCCCGGCGCTGAGGAAGCCGAGCGCCGAGATATCGACAGGCTCCGGGTGGGTGCCGACCGTGACCTGCGGCAGCTGCTGGGGATCACCGACGAGGAGGAGCCGCCTCGCGCAGGCCGCGGCGGCGATCGTGTTGGCGAGCGAGAACTGCCCGGCCTCGTCGACGACGAGCAGGTCGAGACCGCCCGCCGCCATTTTCGCGAAGCACCAGGCGGTGCCACCGATGAGGGCGCCGGATCCGGCTCTGAACTCATTAGCCCTCGCATTCGGGACATGGGTGATCGGAAGCGGCAGTCGCCCGCGGTCCTTGGTCTGCGCTTTGGCGATGAACTCCGGATCGAGTCCGTATTCGTGGGCCTTGATGAGGACGTTGTCGATGACCTTGTGTGACTGGGCGACAACGCCGACCCGCCAGCCCTGGCGGACCAGCTCGACGATCGTGTGTGCGGCGACGTAGGTCTTGCCCGTCCCGGGAGGGCCCTGGACCGCAAGATAGCTATGGTCGAGGTCCCGAAGGGAGGCGATGACGGGTGTGACCGTATCGTCCACGCTCATGGGCGCCGGACCCCCGCCGGACACGAACCGGGGAGGCCGCCGGCACAGGAGGTCCCCCAGCGGATCGGCCGGAATCGCTCCCGAGTCGTGTGCGCGGCGCACCCAGGCTTCGATGCTCACCTCGAGGTTGCCAATTTTGGGCGGCGAGCCGGGCGTCACCGCGAAGGGAAGGGTGTCGTAGGACTCCGTCCCTTCCTTCAGTCGTTCTTTCACGGTCACCGTGCGGTCGCCGTGATCGACGATGGTGGACTCGATTGCCATCCGCTGGCCGGGGTGATTCTCAGAGACGACGCCCTCGTCGTAGACGAGGAAGCAGCCGCCGTCGCTCGGCGTGCTGCCCGCCGCCCATTCCCCCGTCAGTAAAAGGTCGCGGGACCTCGTCTTGGCGCGCGGCAGGATTGACCAGTCGCGAATGACTGTCGCCTCATCGACGAGGAAAACGTTCCGCGTTCCTGCCCACTCGGAGACCGGCTCGCTCAGGCGTGCGAAGTGCTCCCACCAGAACGACTTTTCCTCCCGCCGGTGGTACTGGAGGGCGGCTGCCGCCAACCCCCATGCCCTCTCCTCCGCCGTCCGGCTCAGGTCGAACGGATCCCCAGCGCGTTCCATGACCTCGGCCTCGAGGCGGGTGCGTTCGGCAGACTCCGGCTGCGCCGGCCTCTCCTCTGTTGTGCCGCCGGTCGGGGGTGTGGCGGGGTGCTCGGCGGCAAGGTCACGGAGCCAGTCGCGCAGCTTGAGCGTCGAGAGGCAGTCGTACCGGTTGTAGTCGGCGATCTCGTCGAGGATCGCCGCGGCTTCATCGGCGCGCCCGGCCTCGGACAGCTGGACGTAGAGTGCGTACTGGTCGACGCTGTCGGCCGCCGTCGTCACGCCCTCCCGATGCTCGCCTGCCATGTGGAGCGCCTCGACCGCCTTGATCGAGTACGAGGGGCTGCCGATGAGGAGGCCTCGGCCCACGATCGAGTACAGGTCGACGAGGACGCCCTCCCTCAGGAGGGTGTCGACCCGATCCTCCCCGACCGCGTGCCGCTGGGCGAGCGAGGCGAGGTGAGCCCGCTCGTAGCTCGCGTAATGGTAGATGTGCATGTCGGGATGCTGAACCCTGCGGGCCTCGACGAAGTCGAGGAAATCGAGGAGCGCCTGGCGCTCCTCCCTCAGATCGTGCGCCCAGAACGCCGTGAACTCACCCGCCGCGTCGACGAGCCCGAACAGGTAGTCGAGCCCCCACGTCGCCCCGTCCGGCGTCCACAGCGGATCACCCTCGAAATCGAAGAAGATGTCACCCGCGCTTGGCGCCGGCAGTGCAGCCAGCGCCTGGGGATCGATAACCGTGAACCGGGGCTGGTCCAGGCCTTCGCTCGCGATCTGCAGACTGGCCTGGGAGGCGAGCTTCGACATGGTCCGCGCGGGTACACCGCCTGTCGGGGAGCCCTCCCGCCAGGCCGCCACATCGTCGATGCTCTGTAGCCCCGCCGATCTGAGCTTGGCGCGCTGGGAACCCCGCAGTCCGTGGATGAGCCACATGTCGCGATGCTCGTTGATCCCAGACGCGCAGTCCTCACAGGAGCCGCACCTCGAGTACCGATCATCGCCCCACTCGACCGGCCCGGCCGCCTCGAGACGCTCGCCGACGATCTGGGCGAGCCTCCTGCGCCGCAGCGCATACATCGGCTCGATGTCCGCGAGCAGATGGGTGCTCATCGTGCCATCGCCGAGGACGAGATCGACCCGATCGTCGACCGGGATGCCGAGCGCCCTCAGCCGACCCGCGTAGGCCGCGAGCTGAAGGAGCGCGGTCACCCGCGCGGTGCGGGCGAGCTTCGTGTCCTGCACCCGGTACGAGCCGTCCTCCTGAAGGACGAGGAAGTCGGCGAAGCCGACGAACGGCAGGCCACGATCATCATCGGCGAGAAGCGCCGCCTGGTAGACCACGTCCGCCTGGGACCTCAGCGCGGCCAGCGTCTCCTCGGCCGCCTTCTCGAGGCTGAGCCGGTCATGCCGGGCGGGGCGGCCGATGATTGCGACCCGCCTGCCCAGGTCCCGATGTCGGTTGAGCACCCGCTGCTCATGGACCTCGCCGAGGCCGGCCGTTCGCGCCATCATCGCGTCGACGCTCCGCTCGAGTGGATCGAGGCGTCCCAGCCGCTCATCGAGCCGCCTGAGCCAGGAATACTCGCACGACGATGCCGCCGCGAGGTCACTCGCACTCGCGATGACCCGTCTGTCACTGTCGATCTCCATGCCGCTCCCCCATCCGGATGATCACTCCACTGTGCCCTCCACTGTGCCCTACGGCACTGCCGGAAACAGGCAGAACAGCGGCGCGGCGCGGGCCAACTGCCCGTGCCCAGTGGCCGTCTGGCCAGTGACCTTCTAGCCGTTGACCTTTGGAGTCCGCCGGATCGCGAGCGGCAGCGTGAGCAGCGAGATCGCGCCGCCGACGAGGATGGCGGTGCTGAAGGAGGAGCCTGCGGCGATCGCACCGATGGCGACGGAGCCGATGCCCGTGCCCGCGTCGAAGCCGATGTTCCACGCCGCGCTCGCGGATCCGTAGTGCGCGCGCTTGACCCCGTCGAAGGCGATGAGGAGCGTGAGATTCTGCAGTCCGCCATAGCCGATTCCGACGAGGGAGGTGCCCATGAGCAGGACGGCGATCTGGGTCGTCTCCTCTCGGACGGAGAAGGCGATGAGGGCCATGCCGATCGTTGTCGCCACGACGAGCGGCCACACGAAGCGCCGGGCGCCGAACTCATCCGCGAGCCCGCCGAGGCGCCACCGCGAGGCCGCGGCGAAGACGGTGAGATGGAGGAGTGCGACCATGGCCATCCAGGGCGCCGACACCATCTGGGCGAGGAAGGTGATGATGGCGCCACCCGCGAGGGTGACCGCCAGGAGGAGGAGGATCGGCCGCAGGAGATTCCTGTACGGGGCTCGTTCGAGTGGCTTCGGGAGGCGCTCCATCCGCCTGCCGAGGATGTAGGCGGGCACGGCGCCGAGGATGGGCAGGAGGCCAACCGCGAACATCGTCTCGAAGCCGAAGCGTTCGGCGAACCAGGGCCCGGTCGAGATGAAGAGGATCTGGGGGGCGGCCACCGCGAGACCATAGACGCCGATCGCCTCTCCCCTGCGCATCGGATCGACGAGCTCGGCGATGAGGGCGCTGCCCGTGACGGTGATGATGCCGAAGCCGATGCCGCGCAGGCCCGAGACGAGGAGGATGAGGCCGAGGCTGTCGCCGAAGAACAGGCCTGCCGTCGGCAGCCCGAGGAAGAGCGTGCCCGTGACGAGGACCGACTCCCAGCCGAACCGACGCAGGGCCGCCGGCACCATGAGCTGAGTGAGGACGGTCGTCAGCATGAGCATGCCGTTGACCAGCCCGACACCGCCCGCATCGGCCCCACCCTGGGCCGCCCACAGCGGCGCGACGGGCATGAGGGCGGAGTAGCCGGAGAAGGCCAGCGCCGTCATCGCAACGACGAGGGGCATGCCCGGGGAGCGGAGCACAGAGGTTCTAGTCACGCCAGCCAGGATAGCGCTCAACCAGCGCAGTCAAGCGATACGGCCTGAGCAGATTCGTCACAGCCGTACGATTCCGACGGAGTCGGCGAACGGAAACGGCCCGCTCACAGGGAGCGGGCCGACCTGGCTAGCCTTCGCGGAAGACGATGCCCGTTCCGGAACTCGGGTAGTGCCACGTGAGGGCGCCCGGTGCGGCGACCGCCAAACACGTGCCGCATTCAAGGCACGCCGCGTACTCGACGTCGATCGTGCCATCCTCACGCTCGGAGTAGACCTGCGCGGGGCAGATCCGGACGAGGAGCTTACCCGTGCCGGTCGCCTTGGCGATCTCCTGGTTGACCTCGATGTGGGAGTTGCCCTCATCGATCTCGTAGTGGTTGCCGGCCAGCCTCTGGGTGACTGACTCGTTGACAAAATCAGACATCAGAGTGACCTCATTCCTTGGTAGCCGATCTTCGCCAGGCGCCGCACCGTCAACCCCGACCGTTTGAAGGCGCCGAGCGCGACCTTGACGAGCGGTCTGCGGGGGCTCAGGTCGTGGTTGAAGACGTCATGCATGACATCCGCCACGAGGACACCCATCTGCCCGTAGAGCTCCTCGTTCTCGAGGAAGGCGGGCGCCTTCGCATACGTCGCCATGTCCTGACCGACGAAGCTCTCGTTGAAGAACGTCGTGTAGCTGCCGAGCGCCTGTGCCGTCACCGTATCGGCCTTGAGGGCCCGGTCGACCGCCTGGGCGGCGGCGCGGGCCGAGCCCGCGGCCAGGTCCATGCCCCGCACCGTGAAACCGGTGTTGAGGCAGAGGCCCGAGGCGTCGCCGATGATGAGGAGCCCGGGGTGGACGACATCCCCCATCATCCCCTGCCCGCCCTCCGGCACCATGTGACAGCCGTATTCGAGAAGCTCTCCGCCCTCGAGGAAGGGGGCGATGAACGGGTGGGAGAGGAAGTGGTCGTGCACGTCGCTCGAGGCCTCGCCCTTGGCGGCGAGATCATCGAGCCGAAGCACGACGCCGATGGAGACGCTGTCCGTGTTCGTGTACATGAACCCGCCGCCGGCGACGCCCTTCGTGCAGTCGCCGACGACCGCGTACGCGGCCCCGTCGTTGCCCGACAGGTTGAAGCGCTGCCTGATTGTGTCCTCGCCGAGCCGGATGACCGACTTGACGCCGACCGCGAGGTCCTTCGTCTCCGCCTTGGACCGGATGCCGGCCTTCTGGGCGAGGAAGGAATTGACGCCATCCGCCGCGATGACGACGCGGGCGCGAAGCTCGTCCTCGCCCGCGCGGACGCCGACGAACTGCTCGCCCTCACGGAGGAGCTCATCGACCCTGATGCCGGGCATGACCGTCACGCCGGCCTCTTCGCACTGCTCGGCGAGCCACGCATCGAGCTTTGCCCGCAGCACGGTCACCGCATTGACGGGCTCCGCCAGCCGCTGGTCCCAGTAGTCGATGGTGACGGCCGAGCCCTCGTTGAGGAATGAGACGCAGTTGCGGGTGATGGTCCGCTCGACCGGCGCCTCCTCAAGGAAGTTCGGGAAGATCTCCTGCATGATCCTGCAGTAGAACACGCCGCCGGAGAGGTTCTTCGAGCCCGGCTCGACACCCCGCTCGACGAGGAGGACCTCGTGGCCCTCCTGCGCGAGCAGGTAGGCGCAGACCGTCCCCGCGACACCGCCACCGACGACGATGACATCGAAGTCGTAGTCGGTCACGCGAGCGCCTCTGTCAGTGCGGGCAGGACCTCGTAGAGGTCGCCGACAATGCCGTAGTCGGACTGGGAGAACATCGGCGCCTTGTCATCGCTGTTGATGGAGATGACGGTGCCCGATCCTGCCATGCCGGCCGTGTGCTGCATCTGGCCGGAGATGCCGATCGCGACGTAGACCTCGGGGGCGACATGCTGGCCGGTGATCCCGATGTAGCGGTCGCGGGGCAGCCACTCGGTGCCCTCGGACAGCGGCCTCGAGCAGGCGATCTCCGCGCCGATGGCCTTCGCGAAGTCCTCGGCGAGCCTCAGGTCCTCCTCCGACTTGAAGCCGCGGCCGACGGCGACGATCCTCTTCGCGGCCGCGAGGTTGACGGACTCGCCATCGGAGCGGCTCGTCGAGGTGACGACGGCGGCGTGGACGGTTGCGGGGCCTGTCTCCGACGCGGGGACGTCGCCCACGGGGGTCGTGCCGCCATCCGCGACCGCGACGACCGCGGACTCGAAGGAGACGGTCTCCTCGACGATGCCGCCGTAGCGGGCGAGGCGGGCAGTGCCGTCACCGATCGCCGTGACGCCCGAGAGGACGGGCGCGTCGAGCTTCGCGGCGACCGCACCGGCGAGGACGCGCTCCGCGGAGCGGTTCGCGGCGAGGATGATGTCGCCGGGTTCGGCCGTGATCGCCTCGGCGACGGCCGGGGCGGCCGCCTCGGCGGGCGTGCCCTCGGCGACGGGGATGACGATCTGCCGGGCGGCGCCCGGGATGTCCGCGCCGAGGGTGACGGCGGTGACGGGTCGGCCCGCGGCGAGCTCAAGAAGGTTCGCGACGTCGGGGTTCACTGCAATAAGCCAAATCTGTGCCATGTTCATCTTCTTTCTAGAGAATGCCTGCTGCGCGGAGCTCGCCGGCCAGGCCGGCTGCGTCGGCGGAGCTGCGGATATCGTTCTTACGCGCCTGCGGGGCGGGCCTGCTGCGGTCGGTGACCGTGACGGCGGCGTCGGACACGCCCACTTCGTCGGCCGTGGCCTCCTCGAGCGGCTTCTTGCCGGCGGCGAGGATGTCCTTCATCGAGGCCGCCTTGACCTCGACCGCGTCGGACGTGGCCGCGAGGACGGCCGGTCCGGTGATGTCGATCGTGCGGGTGCCGCCGGTGACGGCCTGGATGACGGTGACGCCATCCGCGGTCTTCTGAACGCCGAGCACGTCCTGGAAGCAGGGCCAGCCGAGGTGGCCGGCGAGGATCGCCGGGACGATCCGGGCGCCCTCATCGATTGAGGAATCGCCCGCGAGGACGACCTCGACATCGTCGACCCTGCGGACGAGGCCAGCCAGGGCGGACGCGACCTTCGTCGCGTTCCACTCGGCGCTCGCATCATCGGCGACGACGAGGGCCCGATCGAGGCCCTTCGAGATGGCATTCTTCTTCGCCATGGAGCTGGCGACCGCGGCGGTGCCGACGGAGACGCCGACAACCTCGCCATCGCCCGCGATCGTGCGGGCAAGGCCGATGGCGACGGGGTCGTATTCGGACACGGCGGGCTTGGCGCGCGACCAGTCGATCTGGCCATCGGCCCCGACCGAGGCGTCCTGGGGATTGAACGCGTACTTGTAAGCGACGACGACGCTCATGGTTTCCTCTTTCTGTGTGTGGTGTGCAGCGTGGTGCCGGGCACGCGGTGGCCGCGTGGACTTAGGTCTCAGGTCCCCGGACTTTGGACCTGATTGGATAGTTCAGCGAGACATTTTGGCTCTGTGGAGGGAAGACACGTGACTCAGTTCTCTATTGTTGGGCGGCCGCGAAGCAGCGATGCGGATGAGCGGATCATGCGCGCAGCGCTCGATCTCTACGGCGAAGCCGGCTGGTACGGGTTCAACCTGACGAACGTGGCGAAGCTGGCCGGCGTCGGAAAGTCGACGATGTACGCCCGCTGGAACAGCCGGGACCGCCTCCTCATCGACTCCTTCAACCAGTTCATCGAGTTCCCCCCGATCACGGGCACGACGGTCCGGGAGATCCTGCGCGACGAGGTGATCTACCGCCTCGGCCTCTACTTCGGCGAGCATTCGAAGGCGATCCGCCGCATCCTCGTCGAGATGAACACGGAGAACGAGCCCGCCCTCATCGAGATATACAACGCGCACGTCCTCTACCCGATGCGGGCGGTCCGCGACCGTCTCTGGATCCTCAAGAATGCCGGCGAGCTGTCGACGCAGATCTCCGTCACGCGCCTGCTCGACGCCATCGAGGGATCGACGCTCATGCGCGCCCTCACCCTCCACCCGGACAATGTCGAATGCTTCAAGACCGAGTTCGCCGAATACGCCGACGACCTGGTCGATGATCAGCTGCGGATCCTCCACCATGCCGGGGACCTGCGCCTCGCCTGAGATCCTCATCGCGACGCCACCTTCCGGGCATTGAAGCCCTCGGATGAGGTCTCGGTCAGCGGGTATCCGGAGGTCTCCGGCGCCCAGGCGATCGAGATCCACAGGCCCAGCAGGGAGATCCCCGCGCCGACGAGCATGGTCATGCCCGTCCCGTTCTCCGCGAGGAACGTCGGCAGGATGTAGATCGAGACGACGGTGCCGATGCGGGACAGGGCCATGGCCGCCCCCATCGCCGTTGCACGGACGCTCGTGGGGAACAGCTCGTTCGGGTAGAGCCACTGGAGGTTGCCCGGGCCGCCCGAGGCGATCGCGTAAATCGCGAAGCAGCTGACGACGACGACCATCGTGGGCGCGGGGATGATGCCGAGGATCGCGAGGGAGGCCGTCATGATGACGAAGCTCCAGATGATGAGGGGGCGCCTGCCCCAGTACTCGGCGAGGAACATGGCCGGGATGGTGCCGATCATGAAGAAGGTGCCGATGATGATCTCGCCGATGAGGGCCGCGCGGCCCTCGCCGAAGCCGAACCCGGAGATGATCTGCGGGCCGTACGTGTAGATGGCGTACATGGGGATTGCCTGGCACAGCCAGATGACGCCGACGAAGATGATGCGCTTGAGGTAGGTGCCGTGCAGGAGCCTGCGCAGATCCGTCTTCTCTGCCGTCTCATCCTCGAGCTGGACCGGCGTGTGGAAGATCGACTCCATGATGGACTCGGCCTCGTCCGTGCGGCCCTTCGACATGAGCCAGCGCGGGGATTCGGGGATCGACCAGCGCCCAATGAGGATGATGAGGCACGGGATGATCGAGCTCGCGAGCATCCACCGCCAACCGCCCTTGAGGTCGAGGAGGAAGTAGCCGACCACGTAGGACGTGTTCGCCCCGATGTACCACATCGCTGCGATGAAGCCCATCGAGATCGCCCGGTAGCGGCGCGGCGTGAACTCGGCGATCATCGAGGTCGCGATTGGATAATCCGCGCCGACGGCGAGGCCGATGAGGAATCGGACGATGAAGAGCTGGAGCGGGCTCGCCACGAAGGCGGAGATGATGGAGAGGATGCCGATGAGCGCGATGTCGATGATGAACATCCGCTTCCGGCCGAGCAGGTCGGTGAGCCATCCGCCGACAGAGGCGCCGAAGAACAGGCCGATGAGGGAGGCGACTCCAAGGAGTCCGTTCCAGTGCTCATCGATTCTGAACTCGCTGACGATGAGGGGCAGCGCGACGCCGATGACGCCGAGCACGTATCCCTCGAGGAACGGACCTCCCGATGAGTAGAGGGTGATCCGTTTGAGGAATGTGTTCATCCCCAGATCGTCGAGGCTAACTTTCTGCATTCTTCCTTCTTCCGCTGCGGGTGGCCCGCTCCAGTTCGCCTACTTGAATTCGATGATTCCCCAGTTGAGGTGGGGCTTCGCTCCCGTCGCGTCGACATCCTCATCGACGAGGCGGAAGCGGAGCTCGCCCTCGCCGACCTTCCACAGCTCGGTCCTGAGCGTGGTGCCCGGGTGGACGGGTGAGGTGATCCGGGTCTTGAAGCGGGTGATCCGCTCCGGCTCGCCGGGGACGAACTCGTTGATGGCGTGGCGCATGACGACGCCCGCGTAGGAGATCGCGTGGAGGATCGGGCGCGGCTCGCCGTTCTCGGCGGCGTAGTCCCAGTCGATGTGCTGCGGGTGGTAGTCGCCCGACAGGCGGTAGATGAGCGCCTGGTTCTCGGGGATACGCTCGGTCACGACAACGTCCGGCTCACGGTCCGGCATCTCGACGATGTCCTTCGGTGCGGCGGGGCCGCCCCAGCCGCCGTCGTAGATGAGGCAGTCCCACGACTCGGTCGTGAACAGCTTCGTGCCATCCGAGTCGTACGTGTCGCCGATGTGCTGGGCGAGCAGGCCGCGACCCTCGCCGCGGTCGAAGAGGCCCTCAAGCCTGACGAAGGTCTCGAGACGGTCCGCCATCTTCGTGATCGGCTCATGGAACGTGATGTCGAAGCCCCAGTGGAGGGAGCCCGCGTAGTTGTAGCCGTAGTCGATGGTGCGCGTGACCTCGGAGTCGACGATGAGCATCGCGCCGAACATCGGGAGCACCTTGAGCTCCGGGTTCGTCGAATCCTTCTCGTTGATGTACTCGAGGCCGTCCCGGCCGTCGATGCCGGCGCCGCAGCCGAGCGCGAAGAGCTCGAGGTCGCGGAACGTGTATTCGCGGACGAACGGGCCAAATGTCTGGCCCACCATCTCCGTATTGATCGCCATATCTGGTCTCCTTCTAGTGACTGGTCGTGATGTGAGGTGTCGGCTGACAGGCCCGCGGCCGGTCAGAGATCTCTGCGGGTTCCTTGAGGGCCTGGCGGTTGACCTTGCCGTAGGCGCCGCGCGGCAGAGCGCTGCGGAACTCGATGATTGTGGGAACTTTGAAATAGGACAGCCTGCGGGAGGCGTAGTCGATGATGGACTGGGCGGTCACATGCTCGGATGCGGGGACGACGACAGCCTTGACCGCCATGTCCCGCACCTCGTCGACCACGCCGACGACGGCGACTGCCTCAACTCCGGGGCACCCGGACAGCACGCACTCGACCTCGGTGGCCGAGACGTTCTCGCCGGCCCGCTTGATGAGGTCGAGGTGCCGGTCGAGGAAGAAGAACCAGCCCTCCTCGTCGACGACGGCGTAGTCACCGGTGCGGTACCAGCCATCGGCCAGCACAGCGGCGGTCGCCGCCGGGTCGTTCCAGTAGCCCATCATGAGGCTGACCCCGGGGATGCCATGGATGTAGAGCTCCCCGCACTGACCGGCTGGCTGCTCGGTGCCGTCCTCGGCGCAGATCCGTGCCCGGTAGCCGGGCCCGATCCTGCCGATCGAGGGCCAGCGCCGCTCCCCGACCGGCGGGTCGGTGATGACGCCGACAAGAGACTCTGTCGAGCCGTAGTTGTTGAGCAGGGTGACGCCGAAGCGGGAGGTGAACTCCTCCTTCTCGGCATCGCTCAGCGGCAGGAAGTAGTGCATGTCGCGCACGACATGATCCCTCTCCCCCGGATCGACCGGCTGCTTGAGCATGGTTCGGGCGATCATCGCCATCCCCTGGACGAGGGTGGCGCGATGGCGGCGGACTGACCTCCAGAAGCGCGTCGCCGAGTAGCGTGTGAGGGCGACGAGGGTCGCGCCTGCCTCGATGACGGGCATGAGGGCCGAGAACTGGAAGTTGATATGGCTCATCGCCATCGACGTCAGCAGTCGGTCCGTGCTCGTCATCGCCATCTGCCACACGCAGAACTCGCCCGAGAAGGTCGCGTTGCGGTGCGACAGCATGACGCCCTTCGGCCGGGACGTCGTGCCCGAGGTGAACATGATCTGGAAGAGGTCGCTGCCCGCCGGGCTGTCTCGGCGTGCCCGCGGCGGCGCAGGTGGTGTGCTGTAGGCGCCCTCCGCGCAGCCCCGGATGTGGAGCTGCGGGGACTCGAGGTCCGCCCCGAGATCGGGGTCGGACACGACGAGACGTGCCCCGGTGTGGCCCAGGATGTAGCGGGCCTCGCAGGGTGTGCTGGCCGCGTTGATCGGGACGAGGACGCCGCCGATCTTCGCCAGCGCCAGGAGGGTCTCGATGAACTCGACAGAGTTGTGGAGGAGCGTGGCCACGCGGTCGCCGGCGCGGATGCCGCGATCGGCGAGGATGTCCGCGAGGGCCTCGACCCGAGAGTCGAACTGCCCGTACGTGTACCGACGGACGCGCCCCGAATCCGGATCCTCGAAGACGAGGAACTCGGCCTCAGGGTGAGACACGCACCGTGCCTCCCACAGCTCCCCCACACTCATGTCTGTCATCGCGCGCAGCCTACGGCTGCTCCACCTGCTCTCCGAACTTCACTGCGCCCGACTCGCCGAAGCGACGGATGTCCTCATCCGAGAAGCCGGCACGCTCAAGGACGTCGCGTGAGTCCTGGCCGAGGTTCGGCATGGGCCGCCAGAAGCCGCCCGGGTTCTTCGCGAACGTCGGGAACGTGTTCGGACCGCGGACGGTCTTCCCCTCAGCGTTCTCCCACTCGATGAAGTTGTTCCGCAGCGCGACATGCTCGTCGGCCAGAACATCCTTGATCTCGTTGACGACCTGGGCCGCGATCCTGTGGGCGACGAAGTCCTTCTCGACATCCCACTTCGACCGGGCGGCGAGGTACTCCTCGAGCTTCTGCTCGATGAGCTCCGCCTTGGGGCCGTCGAGCCACAGAGCGGACGTGCCCTCCGGGTACTCCTCGGTGCCCCACAGGTCGCCGAGGCCGATCTGCTCGAGCAGGTACTTGTTCTGCGGGACGCCGTACAGGCACAGACCGATGTAGCCGTCCGCGCACTCGTAGAGGCCGATGCCGCACAGGTTTTGGTGGCGCCCGCCCGGACGGTCGTACGTCACGCCGGCGTTGAGGTAATCCATCATGTAGTACGACCCGACGCGGAGCATCGTCTCGTACATGGCGACCTCGACCGACTCGCCCTCGCCCGTGACGCCGACCCTGTGGAGGGCGGCGAGCGAGGATGACACGATCATGAGCGCGTTGAAGTAGTCCGCCCCGTAGGGGTGGATGTTCATCGGCTGCTCGGGCGTGCCGTTCTGGGCGACGATGCCGGCGTAGGCCGCGACCGTCAGGTCATAGGCCGCCGATTCGACGCGCTCCTTGACCCCGGTCAGGCCGAAGCCGGACACGTGGACGATGACGAGCCTCGGGTTGATGCTCCACAGCCACTCATCGGTGATCCCCTTGCGGGCGTAGGTGCCGCCCTTGGAGGACTCGATGAAGATGTCCGCATCCTTGACGAGGCCCGCAAGGGCCTCCTTCCCCTCCTCGGTGAAGGCGTTGAGGGAGATCGACCGCATGTTGCGGCGCTCCATCTCCTTCACCCAGGCGGTGTCGCGCATGGAGTCACCGCTCCACACGTTCTCGATCCACGTGACATCCGCACCCCACTCGCCCATGATCGCGGCCGCGGTGGGCGCAGCGATCTCGACGGCCGAGTAGACGACCTTGACGTCATCGAGGACGCCGAATGACGGTTTCACTGTCTCCATTGAGCTCTTCCCCTTACCTGTAGTCCCGCAGCGCCGCGCGGCCGGTCGCGAGGATCATGACCTCGTCGGTGCCGCCCGAGACGCGGTCGACCCGCAGGTCGCGGTAGGCGCGCTGGACGCGGTGCTCGCCCGTGACGCCGATGCCGGCGAGGACCTGCAGCGCGTGGTCGACGACCTCGCTGGACGCGTGCGAGCAGTAGTACTTCGCCATCGAGCAGTCGCCGCGGCCGAGCGTGCCGTTACCGGACTTCCAGGCGATCTCGTACAGCATGTTCCGCATGTTGACGAGGGCGACCTTCATCTCCGCGAACTTGAGCTGGATGAGCTGGGTGCGGCCGATGGCCTCACCGCCCTGGACGCGCTGGTTCGCGTACTTCGCCGCATCCTCGAACGCCATGTAGGCCGTGCCGTAGTTGGTCAGCGCGACGAGGAAGCGCTCGAGGTCGAAGTCCTGGACACCGCGCATGAACGCGTTGCCCTCGGTGCCGAACAGATCGGACTCCTCGAGCTCGACGTCATCGAAGTAGAGCTCCGCGCACGAGTCCATCTTGAGACCGAGCTTCTTGAGCGGCTCCTTCGTGATGCCGGCCTTCGACATGTCGACGAACCATTCGGAGTAGACCGACATGTCGTCGGCGTTGCGGGCCATGACGATCATGTACGGCGCGTGCATGGCCGACGTCTGGAACGTCTTGTGTCCATTGAGATAGACCTTGCCGTCCCTGCGCGTGTACGTTGTCGCCATCTCGTCCCACGAGGAGCCCGCACCGGGCTCCGTCATGGCGTAGTTGAGCATCTGCTGACCGGTACCGACGAAGGAGAGGATCTTCTCCTTCTGCTCCTCGGTGCCCTCGCGCAGGACCGTGCTCCAACCGGGCAGCTGGTAGAGGACGTAGGTCGGTCCGCCCATGCGGCCCAGCTCCTCGTACGCCGCGGTGAGCGCCGTCCAGTCTAGTCCGAAGCCGTCGTGCTCCTCCGGCAGGAGAATCCGGTCGAAGCCGAGCTCGCAGATCGCCTCAACCCACTCGATCGGGTACTCCGAGTTCGTGTCGCACTCGCGGAAGTAGTCCTCCCAGTTGCGCGACTCCATGAGCTGGCGATAACCCTCGACCATGAGCTCCTGGTCTTCGTTCAGCGAAAAATCCATGGTGATGTCACTTCTTTCTGTGTGGTGGTGGTTGTGCGTGGCCGCACCTAGGACCGTTCGGCCTGTGCGCGATAGAAGTCGGCCGCAGCCGCAATGGCCGCTCCCGCTTCGGGCACAATCCGTGAATGATGGAGGAAGGCGTGGATGATGCCCTCGTAGATGTCGAGCGTGACCGGGATTCCGGAGTCCTTGAGGATCTCCGCGAGGAGACGCGAGTCATCGAGCAGCGGGTCGAGATCCGCGGCGACGATGTAGGTGGCCGGCATGTCCCTCGTCAGATCGTTCTGGAACAGATCGAGGAACCGGTCGGTCATCTGGCTCTCATCGGTCAGCGCCTGGCTCAGGTAGAAGCGGAGCTCCTCCTGGGTGATGCCGTCCCACGGGCCGCCGAGGCGGCGCTGCGAGGGCGAGTCGCGCAGGCCGTACCACCCGTAGAAGAGGAGAAGGGCGCGAACATTGTCTGCCGCCTTTTCGACGTCCCGCAGGTAGAGGTAGGAGCCGAGCGCAATGTGGGCCCCGCCGGAGTCACCCGCGAACGAGACATCGGCGTTGTCGATGCCCCACTCGTCGGCGGCAGCGCGAATCGCCTGGACGACCGCGACGCACTGCTGGAGGTTGGTCGGGTACTTCGTCTCGGGGGCGAGCCCGTAGTCGATGGCGATGACCGCCGCGCCGGACTCCTCGGCGATGAGCCGGGTCATCCTGTCGTGGGTGTCAAGGTCACCGAGGCACCAGCCGCCGCCGTGGGTGAAGAAGATGGCGGGAAGGACAGCATCGGCGGTCGGACGGTACATCCGGACCTTGATCTCGCCGTGCTCGGTGGGGATGACGCCATCGACGGTGGCGGCCATGACCGGCCCGCCCTCGTTCCAGTAGGCGCGCTCCCTGCGGTAGCCCTCCCTCATCTCCGCCACGCTCTGGTCGGTGGAGTAGACGTCGGCTGCGAGTTCGTTCTGCTTCGCCACCGCCTCGCCTGTCTCTGCCGTCCAGCGCGAGGGGACATCGATCTTGTTAACCACGGGTCGGCTCCACCTCGACTGCCGTTTCGGCGAGCGCTGCCTCAGCCGCTGCCGGCGGAATCGTGCCCTGGGCTGCGATCTCGGCCTCGATGACCGCGTCGGCCGTGCGGGCGTTCGTCCTGCGGACGTAAAGGATGAGGGCGATGGCGCAGACCATGGCGAGCACCGCGACGCCGGCGAGGATGCCGAAGATCTGCGGGTACGCGTCGTTGCCCTTCTCGTCGATCATTGCGCCGAACCACTTCGAGGAGAACGTGTCGGGCAGGAAGCCGACGACCGAGAGGAGGCCGGTCGCTGTACCGAAGATGGTGAGCGGAACCTTGCCCTCGGTGAGCTGCGAGGAGACGATGCCGAACACGCCGTTTGCGATGAAGCCGAGCAGGACGATGATGAGGGCCGCGATGATGGTCGCCGCCTGGTTCGACGGGAGGAAGGTGAGGACGACGATCGAGATCGCGGTGACGAGTGAGCCTGCCGCGATGATCTTCGACGGGGAGTTGACGGCCTTCGCCATGAAGCCGAACGCGGGGCCGGACAGGAGGGTGACGCCGTAGGTGCGGATGACCGAGACGAACGTGGCGATGCCGACGCTCGCGCCGAGGACCGACGTGAGGTAGGGGGTCGTGTAGGAGACGCCCGTGTAGTAGAAGTACACGCAGAACATCGTGGCCGCGGCGATCCAGACGACAGGAGACTTGAGCGCGTCGCGCA
The DNA here is from genome assembly GCF_003952265.1 of Flaviflexus salsibiostraticola. NCBI lineage: Bacteria > Bacillati > Actinomycetota > Actinomycetes > Actinomycetales > Actinomycetaceae > Flaviflexus > Flaviflexus salsibiostraticola. Next base: position 516,917 of record NZ_CP034438.1, on the reverse strand, counting down.
GCTCCGACAGGGAGAAGCCGTTCTCCTTCGTGTTCGCGATCTCGCCCTCGAACTTCGGGATGAAGAGGAAGGAGAGGACGCCAAGGACGAGGATGATGCCGGCGAGGATCCAGATGAGCGAGCGGACGGCCATGTCCATGTTCGTCGCCATCCACGAGATGATGGCGAGCTGGACGACACCCATGATGAGGCCGGCGGCGCCGTAGACGCCGTAGGAGAGGCCGATGTTGCGCGAGTAATCCTCCTCTTCGGAGATGAGGCGGACGAGCTTGAAGCGGATGCCCCACCAGATGAGGATCGTTGTCACGCCCATGCCGACGAAGATGAGGTGCAGCATGACCATCGACGGAAGCAGGCCGTACATGAAGGTGAGGACCGCGGTCGAGCTGAAGCCGACCCAGGCCAGGGTGCGCATGCGGATCTTGTCGGCGATGATGCCGGACGGGAGGTAGCAGATCGTCGCCGTGATCGCGTAGGCGGTGATGAGCGAACCGATCTGCTCATTGCTGGCGTTGAGCGCCTCCATGAGCGGGTCATAGATGACATTCTTGAGGTAGGCAGGTGCATAAATAATCGAACTACCCATTGATACGAGAATAAGCAGGAAAATCCGATGACCCTTGGTCAAATCGTTCGCCCGCACCTCCTCACGAAGATTGATCATTGGTGTTGCCTTTCAGAAAAGGGAGCGCCGCCAGCGGCCGCAGTGAAGACTGTGTGGAAATTGATCGTGCCGTCCGGCGAGAGTTCGCCCCTGCACATCAGTCATCATGGGCCCCAGGTTTGCCGAGGTCGTGGGACCAAGGTGGGCTTTCTGCGGACGCTTCCAGTCCGAATAGGCGGGCGCTCGATCGGCGTGAGGGCGCCCATCCACCAGGCCCCCGCCTGGCGCGGCGAGCCCAGCATGCTCGGTGATCTGCTCCGATAGTCCCGAGCCTATGCCGTGCCAGAGCGCAACAGGTGGTGGACGGGTTCCGTCCGAAATGCGCAGGTTATGACGCACGCCTCATGGCGCGGAGCGTTAATAGTGTCGTCATAGTTATGCGATGACGTCTCTGCGTGCGAATCAACACGGGAATGCATGGACACGCCTTCGCCATGCTCTGGCAGCAAGAACGATACGAGAATGGTCAACTCGGCAGGAGCGAAGGACGTGACCGGCGCATCGCACGCATCATTGGGTGCTGGGCAGGACGGGCCTCGCTGCGGAGCACGCAGGGGTGTGTCCGTGCGGAGGTGCGTGGGTGCCGGTGGGTCCACCGCTGAGCCCTGAATACCAGCTGGACAGAATGTGATCGATGAGGGCGGCGAGACGGACTGGCTGGCCGCAATGGTGCGAGGTTCCGCCGGTCAGTCGAACACGTCGACTACCTCGACTGCATGCGATCGATAAGGGTCGCGAGGCGCACTGCCTCCCGGCGGGCATACTCACCATCGGCGCTCTGGATCGCCATAACGTTGATGACGTGGCCCTCGGAGGTATCGACCCGGACCCAGGGTCCCTCGCCGAAGTCGACCCCGACGATCTCGGCCCAGTCGAGGGTGTGGGAGTAGATGAGGTTCTTGATGTAGATCCCCTCCTCACGGACTTCGACGCGGACCTGGACCTGGATCCAGAGCAGCCAGAGGAAGAACGCGAGGAGGAGAAGGGTTCCGATGTAGTCGATGGTCCCCCAGGCATACATGCCGAAGCTCGGCGAGACTGAGAAGAGGACTGCCGTGGCGGCAATGAGGAGGATGGCGAGACCGTAGCACACGTATCTCGCCATCCGGGGTCGAAAGGTATCGGTCACAGCCTGCAGGCGAGAATCGGGGTGACGAGGATGGCACGCGCGCCGGCGTCGTACAGCGAGTCCATCACCTTGTTCCTGTCATCCTTCTTCACCATCGCGCGGACCGCGTACCACTCCCCATCGTGCAGCGGGGACACGGTCGGCGACTGGAGTCCGGGGGTCACCTTGACCGCCTCGTCGAGGTGGCTCCGGTGGATGTCGTAGTCGATGAGGACGTAGCCGCGGGCGACGAGGACGCCCTGGATGCGGCGGTCGAGAATGTTGAGTCCTTCGGGCTCCTCGCCGGTGCGGCGGATGAGGACGGCCTCGGAGAGCATGAGCGGCTCGCCGAACACGGTGAGGCCCGCTGCCCGCAGGGTCGAGCCGGTCTCGACGACGTCGGCGATCGCGTCGGCAACCCCGAGCTGGACGGAGGATTCGACCGCGCCATCGAGGTGGACGACAGTGGCGTCGATGCCCTTCTCCCCGAGGTGCTTCCTGACGACCTGGTCGTAGGACGTGGCGATCCTCTTGCCCGCCAGCTCGTCGATCGTCGACATGGAGCCGCCCGGTGCCGCGAAGCGGAACGTCGATCGTGCGAATCCGAGGGCGCGATGCTCGATCGCCTCGGCACCCGAGTCGATGAGGAGGTCGCGGCCGGTGATGCCGACGTCGACCGTGCCCGCACCGACGTAGACGGCGACGTCCCTCGGGCGAATGAAGAAGAACTCGACGCCGTTCGCCTCGTCGAGCAGGACGAGCTCCTTCGGGTCGCGGCGCTGGCGGTAGCCGGCCTCAGCGAGAAGCGTCGATGCAGGTTCGGACAGTGAGCCCTTATTGGGGACAGCGATTCTCAGCACGGAAAGTCCTTAGAGGTAGCGGTAGACGTCGTCCAGGGTCAGATCCCTGGCGATGAGCATGACCTGGAGGTGGTAGAGGAGTTGAGATGCTTCGAGGGCGACCTGCTCGTCCGACTCGTACTCGGCCGCGATCCAGACCTCGCCCGCCTCCTCAAGGAGCTTCTTCCCGATCGTATGGATCCCGGCATCGAGCTCCTTGACGGTGCCCGACCCCTCGGGGCGCTCCTGGGCCTTCTGGCTGAGTTCAGCGAACAGTTCTTCGAAGTTCTTCACGCGCCCAGTCTATGCGCATCGGCCGCAGTCCTCACCCCGCGCCCAGGAAGAGAGCCGAATCGCGCATCACCAGCCCCACTCCCCTACATGCCCCGCCGTGCCGCCCTCTTCTCAGCGAGCATCACCTGTCGCCAGACCACGCCGTCGCGGGTCCGTCATGGTCCCTGTCCTTGCGGTTGTCGAGGAGGTCAGGATCGGGGGCAGACAAGGAGGGGTCCCGCACATGATGTGCGGGACCCCTCTCAGCAGGCTCTCATCGTGCGTCGACGATCTGCGTCGTCATCGCCTCATCCGCGGGAACCTCGGTCGAGATGATGCCGGCGGAGTGCATGAACTCGCTCATCGCTGCCCACCGCTCGGTGTCCTGGATGCCGACCGTGCCATCGCCCTGGTAGAGGGGCAGGGTCGCGGTGAAGGTCAGCTCAGCGGCGGCACGCGCCTCGGGGTCGCTCATGCCGGGCACGTACTTCGTCACGATGTCGAGGGTCTCCTCGGGGTTCTCGGCGGCGAAATCGATCGCCTTCTCGACGCCGTCGAGGATCCCGACGTAGGCGTCGGAGAGCTCGTCGAACGAGTCACCCCTCGCGGTGAGGCCGGGGCCGATGAGGGGCAGGTTCGGTGCGAGGTCGATAGTGCGCACGTCGAAGCCCTGCGACTCCATCGCCACAGCGTCGTTGTTGACGAAGCCGATGACGGCGTCGACGTCCCCGCGGGTCAGAGCCGCCATCTGCGTGAAGCCGATGCTCTGGACGTCGACATCCTCAAGGTCGTACTGATCCAGCATGGCGAGCAGACCGAACCAATTCGCGCCATACTCCCCCGGGAGCCCGACGCTGCGGCCCTCGAGGTCGGCCGGGCTCATGATGTCGGAGTCCTCGGGGACGATGAGGGTGACGGGGTACTCCTGGTAGAGGGTGGCGAAGTTGACGGCGTCGATCCCCTCGGCCCTCGCGTACATAACCTCGTCCCCACCGGCGAAGAGGACATCCTCTTCACCCGTGGTGAGTGCCGTGAAGAGTGGCTCCTGCGCGCCGTGATGGCGGAGGGTGACGTCGACACCGGCATCCTCGAAGAAGCCCTGGTCGTCGGCCACGTAGAACGGGAAGAACTGGACGTCCGGCACGTAGGACATGCCGACGGTCACCGATTCGGCCTCATCCGTGTCGGCGCCGCAGGCACCGAGGAGGGCGACGGCCGTGAGGGCCGCGAGGATTTTTTTCATGAGATTCCCTTTCTGATGTCGAGCACACGCTCGACGTAGGTGAGGAGGAGATAGATTCCAACAGCGAGGACGATGAGGATGGCGATGACGGCGAACAGCTGGGCCACGTTCGCCGTGGAACCCTGCCCCTTCGAGAGGGCCGCACCGAGCCCATCCCCGCCCATGACCATCTCGCCGACGACGGCGCCGGTGATGGAGAGGGTGAAGCCGGTCCTGATGCCGGCGAGAATCGAGGGCAGCGCCAGCGGCATCTCAATCCGCCGAACAAGGTCGAGCCTGCCTGCCCCGTCGAGCCTCGCCGCGTCGATGATGTCCTGATCGAGTTCGCGGATCCCGAGGGCGGTGGAGATGACGACGGGGAAGATGACGATGATCGTGCACAGCACGGTGATCGGCAGGAGGCCGTAGCCGAGCCAGATGACGAGGAGCGGGGCGAGGGCGACGGCCGGGACGGCCTGCGAGGCGGCCAGGTACGGGCCGAGCGTGGCCGCGACGATGCGGGAGCGGGCGATCAGGTAGCCGAGCGGAATCCCGATGAGGGTGGCGGCGATGCAGCCGAAGAGGGCTGCGATGAGAGTCTCACGGGCAGCGAGGATGAGGTAGCCGTCGGTCAGGCCGGCCCAGAGGGTGTCCCACACGCGCATGGGGTGGGGAAGGAAGTATGTCGGGACCGCGCCCGCTTCGGCGACGGACCACCACAGGGCCAGCACCAGCAGCCCGAATACGATCGGTGCGAAGTGTCGCAACTGTCCTCCGCGCACTTCGGGGACAGCGGGCACGCGTCGCGCACGTTGGGCGCGACAGCCAGGCGTGTTTCTCCCATCCGGACTTTCACCGTCGGTTGGGGAGTTTCACCCCATCAACCGCTTGCGCGGGTCGCGGACTATCACCGCCGGCTCGGACTTTCACCGACCCCGAAACACGCCTCTATCGTAGCATCTCGTCAATGACTGTGACTGCGAGCCAACTCACGCAGCGTATCGACCGCGTTCGCGGCGTCCTCAGCCTTGTACACGGCAGACCCTGCGACGAAGTTGTTCGCGCCGGCCTCGGCCGCCTGGGCGATCGTGTCGGCGCTGACGCCGCCGTCGACCTGGATCCAGGTCTCGAGGCCCTTCTTGTTGATGAGCTCGCGCAGGCGCGCGACCTTCGGCATGACGCTCGCGATGAACGGCTGCCCGCCGAAGCCCGGCTCGACCGTCATGCACAGGACCATGTCGAACTCATCGAGGATGTCGATGTAGTCGTCGATCTGGGTGGCGGGGTTGAGGGCAATACCGGCCCTGGCTCCCATCGCACGAACCTCGCGTGCCAGACGGATTGGGGCCGCGACAGCCTCGGCGTGGAACGTGACCGAGTCCGCACCGGCCTCGACAAAGCCCGGCACCCAGCGGTCCGGGTTGGCGATCATGAGGTGCGCGTCGATCGGGACCGGCGAGTACTTCTTCGCGGCCTCGATGACGGGAATGCCCCACGTGAGGTTCGGAACGAAATGGTTGTCCATGACGTCGACGTGGGCCCAGTCCGCGTTCGAGATCCTGTTGAGCTCGCCGGCAAGGTTGCCGATGTCGGAGTTGAGGATGGAGGGGGAGATCAGAATGCTCATGGTTCCCAGTTTCTCACTTCTTGATGAGGAGAGCGGCGAACATCGCGTCCGTATCATGCTCATCCGGCCACAGCTGGAGATACGGACCGGTGATCGTGTCCAAAGACCCAGGCTTGACGATGCGGCGTGCGATCTCGACCGCATCGAGAACCTCGACCCGGTCCGTGAACCGGTCGACGATCTCCCGCGTCTCCCGCACATCGGGTGAGCACGTCGAGTAGCAGATGAGGCCGCCGGGACGGGCGGACTCGATTGCGGCCTCGAGGAGGCCCACCTGGAGGTCCGTCATCCCCTCCGCATCCTCGTACGTCTTGCGCCAGCGGGCCTCCGGCCGGCGGCGGAGCGACCCGAGGCCCGAACAGGGAACGTCGACGAGGACTCGGTCGAAGCGTCCCGGCTCGCCGATCGAGCGCGCGTCGCCCTCGCGGAGGATGACGGCGTCACCGAAGGGCTCGATGGCGTTCGCCACAAGGTCGAGACGGTGCCCGTGCAGCTCGTTGGCGAAGATCGTGACGGCAGGGTCGGCGAGCGCCGCCATCGTCGCGGTCTTCCCGCCGGGACCCGCACACATGTCGAGCCACTCCGTGTCCCGGCCCTCGAGAGGTGCCTCGATGACGAGGTGGGCGACGAGCTGGGAGCCCTCATCCTGCACACCCGCGCTGTGGTCCCGGATCGACTGCATCCGGCCCGGGTTACCCCGCTCGAGGACAACAGCCTCCTCGAGGAGCGATCCCTCGGTCGGGGTTGCACGGGCGTCCTCGGCGTCGCGGACAACGGTCTCCCGGGAGACGGTGCGCGGTGCGATGGCGACGCGGGCGGGCTCGTTGTTGGCGGCGAGCACATCACCGAGATCATCGACCGTGCGGCCCGAGGCCTCGAGCGACTTCTCATAGACCTCGAGGATCCATTCGGGGTGGGAGGTCTGTGCGGCGAGGACCGCCCGGGGTCCCTGCGGGGCGAGGTCCGTGGCGAGGACCTCATCCCATTCGGCCGAGGTGCGCTCGCTGATGCGATGCATGACGGCATTGACGAAGCCCGAGGCGCCTGAGCCGGCCTCGTTGCGGGCAAGGTTGACCGTCTCATTCATGGCCGCATGGATCGGCACGTCGAGGCCATGGATCTGGTGCGCGCCGAGTCGGAGAATGTCGACGACGAGGGGATCGATCTCCTCGAACGGCCGGCCCTGGACGCAGCGCTCGATGATCGCGTCCCACCTGCCCATCATCCTCAGCGTGCCGTACGTCAGATTGGTGGCGAAGCCCCGGCCCCGCCCCGTCAGACCGGCCTTCTGCAGCGTCGCGGGAAGAGCGATATTCGCGTACGCACCGTCGCGGACCTGCTCGAGCACATCGAGGGCCACGAGCCGTGCTGGATCTGATTCCATGCGCCCTGGGCGCCAGTTCGTCGGTCTGTCAGTCATGAGCCCCAGACTACCGCCTCACGCAGTCCTCTCCCCCAGTCGGCCGCCCTCATCCACGGCTTTCCCGGGGGCGCGATCCGGTCGAGTTTCAGTGAGCCGGCGCCCGTTCCCAGGAGCACATCCTCGCCGACGGAGATCTGCCCGACGGGCAGATCGACATCGACCGGTTCCGCCGGTCCGATCTTCACGCGATCCCCGTGCCACGTCGTCCACGCGCCCGGCGCGGGCGTGAAACCGCGGATCTGAGCGTCGAGCTCGGCCGCTGTGCGGCTGAGGTCGAGCTGCCCGTCGGCGGCTTTCAGCTGCGGAGCGTAGGTCGGCTCACCCTCCTGGGGCACGGCGCGTGCCGTCCCATCGGCGATGGCGGCGAGGGTCGTGGCGAGCAGGTCGGCCCCCATCTCCGAGAGCCGGTCGAGCAGCTCGCCGGCGGTCTCACGGTGACCGATCTCAACCTCCGCCATGTCGTACACCGGCCCCGTGTCGAGGCCTGTCTCGATCTGGAAGGTCGCGATCCCGGTCGTCCGCTGACCGGCGGCGACCGCGTATTGAACGGGGGCCGCGCCCCGCCACTGCGGCAGGAGGGAGTAATGGAGGTTGATCCAGCCGTGGGCGGGCACCGCCAGCAGCGCTTCAGGAATGATGAGGCCGTAGGCGACGACGGCGACGATCTCCGGGTTCAGCTCCGCGAGCTGCTCGTGGACCGCTGGGTCCTTGAGCGTGGTGGGCGTGAGGACGTCGATGCCGAGCTCACGTGCCTTCGCCTCAACCGGTGAGGGCGTGAGCACGCGCCTCCTGCCCACAGGGGCGGGCGCCCTCGTGAGGACGGCGACGATCTCGTGCTCCTCGGCGAGGCGGACGAGCGACGGTACGGCGGTGGCCGGGGTGCCGGCGAAGATGATGCGCATGGGCTCATTCTACGGTCCACCAGATCAACGACCTGGGCGAGCCGAGGCGCAGGCGATGTCGACTGGGCTCCGGGTGATGCTTCTCGGGCTTCGGGTGAGTCTTCCCAGACGCCACTGCTCCGCGCCCCTCACGGCCACGTCCTGATATGTCAGGCATCCAAACGTCGCGCCGGGTTGACGACCGTCGGCTATCTTGGCCTGTAGAGCGTGCAGAGTGGCGCGCGGAATGGAGACAGCGTGGTCGACACATCAACGCAGGGCCGGACCCGGCAGGACAGAAGGCCTCTCCGCCTCTGGCCCATCGGAGTCGCGGCAGTGGCCGCGCTTGCCGTCGGCATGCTCCTGCCGAATCCCTTTCCCACACTGTTCGGCACCCAGGAGCAGACCAACCACAGCCTGGTCGTCAATTCGCTTGAGAGGAACGAAGAGATCGTTCTGCTGGGTCTGGGGATTCAGGGGATCGCCGAGGAGCGAGTCTCCCGCACGGTCTTCGGCCGCAATGTTCCCGGCAGCGGCAGGGTGCTCTTCCTTCAATACAACTTCCAGGCGAAGCTCGGCATCAATGGCGAGGAGGTCGAGATCGAGCAGCGCGGCGGGGACGGCCTCCACATCACCGTTCCCGAGTTCATCTTCATCGGCCACGATGACATCACATTCAAGACGGCGCTCGAGGATAACGGGGCGCTGAGCTGGGTCTCCCCCGACATTGATGAGCCGGAGGTCATCAACCAGATCCTCAACGAGCAGAACGTCGACACCCACGTCAACGCGAACAGGGACCTGCTCGAGGATCAGGCCGAGGCCTTCTATACGGGCATCGTCACCGCCGTCGATCCCGACATTCGCGTCACGTTCGAGTTCGCCGAGGGCGACCCGACTCTCTGAGACGAAGGACCAATCCAGCCGGAATCCGGTCTGGTGGTGGGTCGGCACCACCGCACCATCGCCCCCACCGCGAGCTCAGATGATCGGATCCGCCTCGATCCGCACCGCCATCTGACCAAGGTCCTGAAGGGTCGCCCGCAGGACGCCGGCGAGACGCTCCGCGGGCGCCTCCTCATGAAGGTGGAGCGTCACTCCCTCAGCATCCTCAACCGGGCCGACGATGTGGATGCCGGCGGCGAAGACCTGGCGCCCGCCGCCCGTCAGGAGGGCGGCGATGCCCTGCTCGGGGGGCGCCTCGCCCTCAAGCCGGGCGGCGATGCCGCCGAGAAGCCGCTGGACGTCGGCTCGCTGCCCGGAGATCGCGAACCACCGGTGGAAGGGCGGCTGGCCGAGGGCCTCCCGTTCCTCCACGAGGGGCTCGATGAAGTCGATGCTGCGGGTGGCGAGCGCCTCGGCGAGGTGCGGTGGCACTCCCCCAGTGAGGAGCACGTGCTGGGAGACGCGGCTGGCAACCCGTGCCCACCGGCCGACCGCCTCGATCTCCGCATCGAGCGAGAGGCTGGCAAGCCTCGACCCGGCATCAAGGATGACGCCGGCTGCGAATTCGCGGTCCGGCTCCGCACCGGGGGTGGCGATGACGATGGGGAGGGTGGAGTCCTGGGCGGCGCTGCGCACCGATTCGACTCCGACGCCGGGGAAGGCGGCGGCGAGCTCCTGGGCGACGCGGGTCGAGCCCCGCGCCACGGCCCGCAGGTCGGACGACCCGCATGCGCACCGCCAGGTCGAACTCCCACAGGTCCCACAGGAGGCGGGGGTGCCCGGGGTCGGCACGGCGAGGCTCGTGCCGCACTGCTGGCACACCGCCTTCTTCCCGCACCGCTGACAGGCCAGGGCCGGCACGTATCCGGCCCGTGGCGCGGAGACGATGACGGGGCCGGTCTCGAGCCCGCGGCGGATCGTGGCGAAGGCCGCCGGCGGCAGGAGTCCGCGCTGGTCCCCCGCCCACTGCTCGGCCCGCGTCACGGTCGGCCACACCCCGCCCGCGACCATTCGCGGCCGTGACCGGTGGATCCTCGGGGGGAAGCTGAACCGAAGAAGAGCCCGCCCCTCTCCCCTCATCCGCAGCACCTCATCGGCCCACATGTACGGGCTGCGCTTGTCCCTCATCGCATCATTCTGTTCGTCGACGACGATGAGGAGGCCGGCGTCGACCGGTGCGAAGGCGGCGGCACGGGTGCCGAGGACGATGCGGGCGCGTCCCGTCTTGGCCGAGAGGAAGTGTCGGTAGCGGGTCTCCGGGGAGGTGCCCGCCTCGATGAGGGCGATCGGCTCCCCGGGCAGGCGATCGCTGATCGCCGCCCTGGCCCGGTCGACCTCGAGCGAGGTCGGAACGACGATGAGGACGGCGCTGCCGGCGGCGAGGGCGGCCTGGGCCGACCAGGCGACCGCCTCCCACGTCGACCGTCCGGCGGGGACAAGCAGCTCCGTCCCTGCCGTCAGATCGAGCCCGCCGAGCGGGGACGGCTCGGGTGCCTCAATGTGCGCGAAGGACGCCTGCCCGAGGGCGGTGATGGCCTTCTCGGCGCGGGCGTGGCGCGGGGGCACCGCGCCGCGCAGCACATCGTGCCGTGAGCACACATTGCGGGCGGCAATCCGGTCGGCAAGGTCGAACAGTTCGGGTGTGACAACCGGCTCGCCGAGGACTCCGAGGAGCGGCTTGAGCGAGGTCGCGTCCGTTGTCGTGCCCCGCTCCCGCAGGAAGCCGGTCAGGCGCTTCGCCCCGAACTGGACCCGGACCCGGACGCCCGGGACGGCTGCCTCGGCGAGCTTCTCGGGGACGAGGTAGTCGTAGTCCCTGTCGGGCCACGAAAAGGGGGTATCGAGAATGACGCGGGCGATGGGGTTCTCGACCGTGCTGTCGACAGTGCGAACAGCCCGCTCTGCGGGAAGCAGGGCGGGCTGTGTCGGCAGGTCGAAGAGAGCGTCGTCCACGCCGCTATCTCACCACGTCACAGGGACTCGATGGCGGAGCGGAGCGCCTCGACGCGGTCGGTCTGCTCCCACGTGAAGTCGGGCAGCTCGCGACCGAAGTGACCGTAGGAGGACGTCTGGGCGTAGATGGGGCGCTTGAGCCGCAGCTGGTCGATGATCGCGAGCGGCTTGAGGTCGAAGACCTTGTCGACCGCCTTCGTGATCTTCTCGACCGGGACCGTGTTCGTGCCGAACGTGTCGACGCGGACCGAGACGGGGTGCGCCTGGCCGATCGCGTAGGCGACCTGGACCTCGCACCGCTCGGCGAGACCGGCGGCAACGATGTTCTTCGCGACCCAGCGGGCCGCGTACGTGGCCGAGCGGTCAACCTTCGACGGGTCCTTGCCGGAGAAGGCGCCGCCGCCGTGGCGGGCCATGCCGCCGTACGTGTCGACGATGATCTTCCGGCCGGTCAGCCCGGCGTCCGACATGGGGCCGCCGATCACGAAGCGTCCCGACGGGTTGACGAGGATCTTCATGCCCGTCCGGTCGAGGTTCGGGGCGTAGCGGTCGAGGACGGGGGTGATGACGTGCGCGGTGATCTCCCGGTGGAGCTCCTCCTGCGTGACGTTCTCGTCGTGCTGGGAGGAGACGACTACCGTGTCGACCGAGACCGGCTTGTCGGACTCGTCGTAGTTGATCGTCACCTGGGTCTTGCCGTCGGGGCGGAGCCCGCGGACCGTGCCATCCTGACGGACCGCGGTCAGCGTCTCGGCGAGGCGGTGGGCGAGGAAGATCGGCATCGGCATGAGGACGTCGGTCTCGTTCGTCGCGTAGCCGAACATGAGACCCTGGTCGCCCGCGCCCTCGCGGGAGTACTTGTCGACCTCGTTCGTGGACTGGCGGGCCTCGAGTGAGGTGTGGACGCCGTCGTAGATGTCTGGGGACTGCTGGCCGATCGAGACGGACACACCGCAGGAGCGGCCGTCGAAGCCGACCTCGGAGCTGTTGTAGCCGAGATCGAGCAGGGCCTCGCGGACGATCTGCGGGATCTCGACGTACGAGGTCGTGTTGAGCTCGCCGGCGACATGGACGAGTCCGGTCGTCACCATCGTCTCGATGGCGACGCGCGCGTCCGGGTCCTTCGCGATGATGGCGTCGAGGATCCGGTCGGAGATGAGATCACAGACCTTATCGGGGTGGCCGGCTGTGACTGATTCAGAAGTAAAAGGCTGCACGGTTGACAAGCCTAAACGCCCTTTCTGGCAGAAGAGATCGTGTCGATGACGACTCCCGCCATCTGAGACTTCGTCCCCGCCGCGTCGGACCGGGTTTCGCCCGCCGAGTCGAGGATCGTGATCGCGGTGTCGACGTCGCCGAACCCGGCGGTCTCGCCGACCCGGTTGACGACGAGGAGGTCGGCGCCCTTGGCCCGCGCCTTGGCCCGGCCATAGTCGAGGACACTCCCACCCTCATCGCCCGTCTCCGCGGCGAAGCCGACGACGAACGCGCCGTGCGAGCGGTCGGCTGCGAGGCCCTTGAGGATATCCGGGTTCTCGACGAGCTCGAAATCGGGCACGGAGCCGCCCTTCTTCACCTTCGAGTCCGTCGTCGTCGCGGGCCGGAAGTCGGCGACCGCCGCGGTCATGATGAGGACCTGCGCGCACGGTGCGAGCCCGAGCATCCGCTCGCGCAGCTCAAGCGCCGTGCCGGCCGCGTGGATGGTGATCCTCGGGTGGTGCGGCAGCAGGGCAGCGTCGACGTTGCAGGCGACGAGGTCGACGTCCGCACCGCGGTGAGCCGCGGCGAGAGCGAGGGCGACACCGAAGCGGCCGGTCGAGCGATTGCCGAGGAAGCGGACGGGATCGATCGGCTCGCGGGTGCCGCCGGCGGAGATGACGTACCGCTCGCCCTCGAGATCCTGGTCGTACAGGAGGCCGAGCGCGGCCTGGACGATGTGCTCGGGCTCGGGCAGTCTGCCGACACCGGAGTCGGCGCCGGTGAGGCGGCCCTCGGCCGGTTCGAGCACGCGGACGCCCCGCTCGCGCAGGGTCGCCACATTCGCCTGGGTCGCCGGATGGTTCCACATCTGCGTGTGCATGGCCGGGGCGATCATGATCGGGCACGTGGCGACGAGCGCCGTCGCGGTCAGGAGGTTGTCGGCGATACCCGCGGCGAGCTTGGCGATCGTGTTGGCCGTCGCGGGGGCGATGACGATGAGGTCGGCCTCGGCGCCGACGCGGACATGCTCGACGCCCTCGGCGTCATCCCACACCGTCGTATGGACGGGGCGGCCCGTGAGGGCGGCGAAGGTCGTCTCCCCCACCATCTTGAGCGCCGACTCGGTCGGGACGATGCGGACGTCATGACCCGCCTTCATGAGGAGGCGGGCCACGATCGCGGACTTGTAGGCGGCGATGCCGCCCGTCACCCCAAGGACTATGCGAGACGGGCCCGCGGTATCACCGTGGGCCCGTTCAACCATCTCCGACATCAGTCTGTGGGCTGATCGAGGATGAGCTTGTCTTCGACGATCTCGCGCAGCGCGATCGACAGGGCCTTCTCCTCCGGGTCGGAGGCCACGAGCGGTCCGACATGGACGACGTTGCCGTCGGCGGACATCAGCTCCTGGCGGTAGTCGTTGATCTGACGTGCGCGGTCAGCGGCGTACACGGCGAGCGCGTACTTCGAGTCGACCTTTTCAAGAAGATCGTCGATGGGAGGGTCGGTGATGCCTTCCGGCTCTGGAACGGTTCCGTACATGTCAGCCTTTCCGATTGCTCAGCGATTCAGTCTATCTGATGCTCGACATAATCGACAGGATCTCATCGGTGGCCCGTGCCACGTCGTCGTTGACGACGATGTGGTCGAACTCGTCTGCCGCCGCCAACTCCACTCGCGCCGTCTCGAGCCTGCGGGCCCGCTCGGCGGGACCCTCGGTGCCGCGTGTCTCGAGGCGCCGTTCGAGATCCTCGAACGTCGGCGGTGCGATGAAGATCTGGACCGCCTCAGGGAAGGACTCACGCACCTGTCGGGCGCCGGCAAGATCGACCTCGAGGAGGACATCACGGCCAGCCTCAATCGCGTCGAGGACGGGCCGCCGCGGTGTGCCGTACCGGTTGACGCCGTGCACGGTCGCCCACTCGAGCATGTCGCCCGCCTCGACGAGATCGTCGAACTCCTCCGGGGTCACGAAGAAGTAATGGACCCCGTCGATCTCACCCTCGCGGGGCTGGCGCGTCGTGGCCGAGATCGAGAGCCAGATGTTCGGCTCGCGGGCGAGGAGCTGCCGGATGACAGTCCCCTTGCCGACCGCAGTCGGGCCGCAGATGACGAAGGCCCGTGTCTTCACTAGCAGAAGATCGAGATGAGGGCCGCCCGCTGGTGGGGGCCGAGTCCGCCGACGCGGCGCGAGGACGAGATGCTCGTGCGGTCCATGATCGCGCGGGCCTTGGCGATGCCGATGCCGGGCATCGACTCCAGCAGTGCCGACACGCGAAGCTTGGCGATGACCTCATCGGTCTGCGCGAGTTCGAGCACGTCGCTCAGCCGGACCTCTCCCGCCTTCAGGGACTTCTTCAGCTCAGCTCGCTTCTTGCGGGCCACGGCCGCCTTCTCGAGAGCTGCCTGTCGCTGTTCGGGCGTGAGGGAGGGAAGTGCCATTGATGCTCCAAACTTCCAATGCACGGTCATTGTGCACGACGACGAATAGTGCTCAGGCTCCCTGAGCACCGCTAGATTACCAGGGCAGAATCTGGGGTGTCGGACATTAAAATGTGAGATGGGAATCTTTTAGGCTGGACATGTCCGGACCGGCACGAAGGATTCCACGCGATACGGGTACCGACAGCAGATTTCCGACCGCCAGGGCCTCCGCCTCGGCGCGTGTGGCGCCCTGTGCGCCGACCCCGGGCGCGAGGATGAGGCCGTGGAGCGGCTCCAGCGAGATGCCCCACTGGGCGAGCCTCGGCCCCGCCGTCGCGCCAACGACGGCGCCGATGGAGCCGGCCTGCCCGGGCCACAGGCGGTCGTTCCAGGCGCCGAGCTCATCGATGACCGTCTGAGCGACAGGCGGCACACCTGCGCCCTGAATGGACGCACCCTCCGGGTTCGAGGTGACGGCGAGGACGTAGACGCCCCGGCCGTTCTCGGCCGCGAGGTCGAAGGCCGGCGCGAGGGCGCCGACCCCGAGGTAGGGGCTGAGGGTGACCGCGTCGGAGCCGAGCGGCCCCTCCCCCAGCCACGCCTGCGCATACCCCGCCATCGTCGACCCGATGTCACCGCGCTTCGCGTCGGCAATGACGAGGGTGCCGGCCTCCCGGAAGGCCCCGATGAGGTTCTCGAGGACTGCGAGACCGGCCGAGCCGTGCCGCTCGAAGAAGGCGACCTGCGGCTTGATCGAGGCGACCGAGCCGCTGAAGGCCTCCGTGAAGATGTCGGCGAACCGGGCGAGGCCCGCCGGGCTGTCGGGCAGCCCCCACGCCTCGAGGATCGAGGCGTGGGGATCGGCTCCGACACAGACGGCGCCGAACTGCTCCTGGGCGGCTGCGAGCCGACGTGCGAAGGTCAACCGACCCGCCTCGCCGTGTGCTCCTGCAGCGACGTGACCTCGAAGTTCGTCATCGCCTGCATGGCCTGGACGGCGGCGCCAAACTGCTGGACCGTCGTCATGATCGGCTTGTCGGCCGCCGTTGTCGCCGCCCTGATCTCGTAGCCGTCGGCACGGGTGCCGGAGCCGGAGGGGGTGTTGACGACCATGTCGATCTCGCCGGCCGTGATGAGGTCGGAGATCGTCGGCTCACCGTTGGGACCGCGACCCGCGGAGTTCCGGCGCACCTCGGAGGCGGGCACGCCGTACCGGCGGAGCAGGGCCGCCGTCCCGGTTGTCGCACAGACCTCGAAGCCCATCTCGACAAGGCCGATGACGGGGAAGATGATCGAGCCCTTGTCGCGGTCGGCGACGGACACGAACACGGTTCCCGAGGTCGGCAGGCCGCCGTAGGCGGCCGCCTGGGACTTGGCGAAGGCGAGCGGGAAGGTCGAGTCGAGGCCCATGACCTCACCGGTTGACCTCATCTCGGGGCTGAGGAGAGAATCGACGATCCGACCATCGTGGGTCGCGAACCTCTTGAAGGGCAGCACGGCCTCCTTGACGGCCGTCACCGGGTCGATCTCGACCCGCCCGGCATCCTGCTCCGGCAACAGCCCGGCGGTCCGCAGGTCGGCGATGGACTCGCCGGTCATGATCCTCGTGGCCGCCTTCGCGAGCGGGACACCCGTCGCCTTCGCGACGAACGGCACGGTCCGCGACGCACGCGGGTTCGCCTCGATGACGTAGAGGATGTCGGAGACGAGCGCGTACTGGATGTTGAGCAGGCCGCGAACCCCGACCCCGGCGGCGATCGCCTCGGTCGAGCGGCGGATCCGGTCGATCATCGGCTGGCCGAACGTGAGCGGGGGCAGGACGCAGGCCGAGTCACCGGAGTGGATGCCGGCCTCCTCGATGTGCTCCATGATCCCGCCGAGGAACAGCTCCTCGCCGTCGTAGAGGGCGTCGACGTCGATCTCGATCGCATCGTCGAGGAACTTGTCGATGAGGAGCGGGGCGACCCTGCGGTTCGCATCCCCACCCTCGCCGACCATGCGGGCCAGGTAGCCGCGCAGTTGCTCCTCGTCGAAGACGATCTCCATGCCGCGCCCGCCGAGCACGTACGAGGGGCGGACGAGCACGGGGTACCCGATTTCCTCCGCGGTCTCGATCGCCTGATGGTCGGTCATCGCCGTGCCGAAGGCCGGGGCCGGCAGGCCCGCCTCGGCGAGGACGCCGCCGAACTCGCCGCGGTCCTCAGCGAAGTGGATCGCCTCCGGGGACGTGCCGAGGATCGGGACGCCGGCGGCCTTGAGGTCGGCCGCGAGCGAGAGGGGTGTCTGCCCGCCGAGCTGGACGATCATGCCGGCAACGGGGCCCGCCTCGCATTCCGCCCGATAGACCTCGAGGACATCCTCGAGCGTGAGCGGCTCGAAGTAGAGCCGGTCCGACATGTCATAGTCCGTCGAGACGGTCTCGGGGTTGCAGTTGATCATGACCGTCTCGTACGTGTCACGCAGCGCAAGTGTCGCGTGGACGCAGGAGTAGTCGAACTCGATACCCTGCCCGATCCTGTTCGGCCCCGAGCCGAGGATGATGACGGCCGGCCGCTCGCGCGGCGCGACCTCGCTCTCGAGGTCGTAGCTCGAGTAGTGGTAAGGCGTCGAGGAGGCGAACTCCGCCGCGCACGTGTCGACCGTCTTGTAGACGGGGTGGAGGGCGTAGGCGTGCCGGATCTCCCGGACAGCCTCCTCCCCCATGTGCCGAAGCTGGGCGATCTGAGCATCGGAGAACCCGTGGCGCTTCGCGTGGCCGAGCAGGTCCGCGTCGAGGGCGGGGGCGTCCCGCACCTCGGCGGCGATCTCGTTGATGAGGACGAGCTGGTCGAGGAACCACGGGTCGATCTTTGTGATCTCGAACATCTGCTCGATGCTCGCCCCGCGGAACAGGGCCCGCTGGACCACGTGGAGCCGATGCTCGGTCGCCTCGTGGGCCTGCTCGAGCAGCTCCTCGAGGGTCTCGTCGGTGTCCCACCGGAAGGACGAATCCCTCTTGTCGATCGACCGCATAGCCTTCTGAAGGGCCTCGGCGTAGTTGCGGCCGAGGGCCATGGCCTCGCCCACGGACTTCATCGTGGTCGTCAGTCCGTTGTCGGCCGCCGGGAACTTCTCGAAGGCGAAGCGCGGGATCTTGACGACGACGTAGTCGATCGAGGGCTCGAACGACGCGGGCGTCGTGCCCGTGATGTCGTTGCGGATCTCGTCGAGCGTGTAGCCGAGCGCGAGGCGCGCCGCGATCTTCGCGATCGGGAAGCCCGTTGCCTTCGAGGCGAGCGCGGAAGACCGGGAGACTCGCGGGTTCATCTCGATGACGACGACGCGGCCGGTGGCCGGGTCGACGGCGAACTGGATGTTGCAGCCGCCCGTGTCGACGCCGACCTCACGGATGACGGCGATGCCGATGTCCCGGAGGTTCTGGTACTCGCGGTCGGTCAGGGTGAGAGAGGGCGCGACGGTGATCGAGTCGCCCGTGTGGACGCCGACGGGGTCGACGTTCTCAATCGAGCAGACGACGACGCAGTTGTCGGCCTGGTCCCGGATGATCTCGAGCTCGAACTCCTTCCAGCCGAGGATCGACTCCTCGAGGAGGACCTCGGTCGAGGGCGAGTAGTGGAGGCCGGCGCCGGCGATCCGGCGCAGGTCCTCCTCGTTCCAGGCGAAGCCCGAGCCGAGCCCGCCCATCGTGAAGCTCGGGCGGACGACGACGGGGTAGCTCAGCCGCTCGGCGGCGGCCAGGCACTCCTCGATCGTGTGGCAGATCTCGGAGCGGGCCGATTCGGCGCCGCACTTCTCGACGACCTTCTTGAACTCCTCACGGTCCTCACCGGCCTGGATGGCCTCGAGGCGGGCACCGATGAGCTCGACGCCGTACTTCTCGAGGACGCCGAGCTCGGAGAGCTCGACCGCGGCGTTGAGGGCGGTCTGCCCGCCGAGGGTGGGCAGGAGCGCGTCGGGGCGCTCCTTCTCGATGATCGAGGTCAGCACATCGGCTCGGATCGGCTCAACGTACGTCGCGTCGGCGAGCTCAGGGTCGGTCATGATCGTCGCCGGGTTCGAGTTGACGAGGATGACGCGCAGACCCTCCTCGCGCAGGACGCGGCACGCCTGGGTGCCCGAGTAATCGAACTCGGCGGCCTGGCCGATGACGATCGGCCCGGAGCCGATGACGAGGACGGATGAGATATCGTCGCGGCGGGGCATCAGCCCACCTCCTTCATGAGCGAGATGAAACGATCGAACAGGTGCTCGCCGTCGTGGGGGCCGGCGGCCGCCTCGGGGTGGAACTGGACGGAGAAGGCGGGAATGTCGAGGCACTGGATGCCCTCGACGACGCCGTCGTTGAGGGACACGTGGCTGACCGCGACCCTGCCGTACCTGCCATCCGCGTACGGGGCCTGCGTCGCCTCATCGACGGGCAGGTCGACCGCGAAGCCATGGTTGTGGGCCGTGATCTCGACCCGGCCCGTCTCACGGTCGAGAACGGGCTGGTTGGCGCCGCGGTGACCGTATTCGAGCTTGTACGTGCCGAACCCGAGGGCGCGGCCGAGCAGCTGGTTGCCGAAGCAGATCCCGAAGAACGGGATCCCCGCATCGAGCACGCCCCGCAGCAGCTCGATCTGAGCATCCGCCGTCGCCGGGTCACCCGGGCCGTTCGAGAAGAACACCCCGTCGGGGGCGAGCTCACGGACCTCGGCGAGCGTGACGGTGGCCGGGACGACTGTGACCTCGACGCCGCGCTCGGCGAACTGCCAGGGGGTACGGTTCTTGATCCCGAGGTCGACCGCGACGATCCGGGCCACGGGCTCGGCGAAGTCACCCCGCGGCTCGACGACATACGCGGACGTCGTCGACACGTCGGAGGCGAGCTCAGCGCCGGCCATGGCCGGGGAGTCGTTGACGAGGCCGAGGAGAATGTCGAGCGCCTGCTGGGTGCCGGTCTCGGCACCTGCCGGGAGTGCCGAGGCGGAGAAGATCCCTGCCCGCATGGCACCCCGCTCGCGGATGTGGCGGGTGATCGCACGGGTGTCGACCTCGCAGATCCCGACGACGTCGTGCTCGATGAGGTAGTCCTCGAGCTCGCCCTCGGCGCGCCACGAGGAGGCGCGGCGGGCGGGGTCACGGACGACGACGCCCGCGGTCCACACGCGATCCGATTCGCTGTCCGCGGCGTTGACGCCCGTGTTCCCGATGTGGGGGGCGGTCATGACGACGATCTGGCGGTGATAGGACGGGTCGGTGAAGGTCTCCTGGTAGCCGGTCATGGCCGTGGAGAAGACGATCTCGCCGGTGGTTCGGCCTCGCCTGCCCCAGGCCCTGCCGCGGAAGATCGTTCCGTCCTCAAGGACGAGGAGCGCTGGTTCTCTCATTCGGTGACCTTTCCTTCGCGGCACGTGATGCGGCCGCGAAACACAGTGTGCGTGACCTGCCCGGGAAGGGTCATGCCCTCCCACGGGGTGTTCGTCGACTTCGTATTCTGCTCCTTTCCACGCACCGTGACCGGTTTGTCCGGATTGTAGAAGCAGAGGTTGGCGGGTTCGCCGACGGCGATGGGCCTGCCCTGGTCGGCCATGCGGCCGATCTCGGCGGGCTTGGTCGACATGACGCGGGCAACATCGGCCCAGTCGAGGAGGCCGGGCGCGACCAGTTCCTTATGGACGACAGCGAGGGCTGTCTCGAGTCCGGTCATGCCGAACGCCCCAGCCCCCCATTCGCAGTCCTTCGCCTCGACCGGGTGGGGTGCGTGGTCCGTGCCGATCGTGTCGATCGTCCCGTCCGCGAGGCCGGCCTTGAGCGCATCGATGTCCTCATCGGTTCGCAGCGGAGGGTTGACCTTGAATCGGGGATCGTAGGTGCGTGCCCGGGTGTGATCGAGGGAGATGTGGTGGGGCGTCGCCTCGGCCGTGACATCGATGCCGAGACCCTTGGCCCAGCGGATGATGTCGACGCTGCCCTTTGTCGACACGTGGAGCACGTGGAGGCGGGAGCCGACATGCTTGGCGAGCAGGCAGTCACGGGCGATGATCGACTCCTCGGCCACCGCCGGCCATCCGGCCAGGCCAATCTCGGCCGACACCTCCCCCTCGTGCATCTGCGCACCCTCCGTCAGGCGGGGCTCCTGCGCGTGCTGGGCGATGACGCCGCCGAAGGTGCGCACGTACTCGAGGGCGCGGCGCATGAGCACCGGGTCCGAGACGCACATGCCATCGTCGGAGAACATCGTGACGTTCGCCCGGCTCTCGTACATGGCCTCGAGCTCGGCAAGCTTCTCGCCCTTGAGGCCGACGGTGACGGCGCCGACCGGCTGCACATAGGCATAGCCGGCCTTCTTGCCGAGCTTGCCGACCTGCTCGACGACACCGGCCGTGTCCTGGGTCGGGGTCGTGTTCGCCATGGCGTGGACGCAGGTGAAGCCGCCCGCGGCCGCGGCCTTCGTCCCGGACAGGACCGTCTCGGCATCCTCGTGGCCCGGCTGGCGCAGGTGCGTGTGGAGATCGACGAGGCCGGGGAGGGCGATGAGGCCCGTGGCGTCGATGACCTCGGCGCCGGCCGGGTCGAGGCCCTGACCGATCTCGGTGATGGTCTCGCCGTCGATGCGGATATCGGCCGTCTGTGTGCCGAGGATGGATGCGTTCGTGAAGAGGATCATGCTGCCGCCTCGTTGGCCAGGGTCAGATAAAGCACTGCCATTCGGATATAGACGCCGTTCTCGACCTGCTCGAGGACGACGGAGCGGTCCTGGTCGGCCGCCTCGGCCGAGATCTCCAGGCCCCTGTTCATGGGGCCGGGGTGGAGAAGGATCGTGTGGTCGGGGAGCCTGTTCATCCGCTCCATGTTGAGACCGTAGAGGCGGTGGTACTCCTCCGGGGAGGGGAAGAAGCCGCCCCCGGCGCCTGTCATGCGCTCGTGCTGGACGCGGAGCATCATGATGCCGTCCGGGCCATCCTCGATCGCCTCGTCCAGGCTGTACCTGATCGTCGCGTTCCAGCCCTCGATCCCGACCGGGAGAAGGGTCGGCGGTGCGACGAGGGTGACCTCGGCGCCGAGCGTCGTCAGCAGGTCGAGGTTGGACCGGGCCACACGGGAATGGAGGATGTCGCCGACGATGACGATCTTCTTACCCGCGAGGTCCTGACCGAGCCTGTCCGCACCGACGAGGTGACGCCTCATCGTGAACGCATCGAGCAGGGCCTGGGTCGGGTGCTGGTGGGTGCCATCGCCGCCGTTGATGACGGGGGCATCGATCCAGCCCGAGTGGGCGAGCCGGTGGGCGGCGCCGGAGGCGGAATGCCGCATGACGAACGCCTCAGCACCCATGGCCGCAAGCGTCTGGGCCGTGTCCTTGAGCGACTCCCCCTTCGACAGGGAGGAGCCTTTCGCGCTGAAGTTCAGCACATCAGCGGAGAGCCGCTTCGCGGCGGCTTCGAAGGAGAGACGAGTGCGGGTCGAGTCCTCGAAGAACATGATGGCGATCGTCCGGCCCGCCAGCGCGGGCAGCTTCCGGATCGAGCGCTTATTCGTGTCCCGCATCGTCTCCGCCGTGTCGAGGATGGTGAGGGCCTCGGCGAGATCGAGCTCGCCGGCAGAGAGGAGGTGCTTCACCGGGGGTCCTCGATGATGACCGCATCGGCGTCGTCGACGTCGGCGACATGGACGTAGACCCGCTCGGAGCGGGAGGTGGGCAGGTTCTTACCCACGTAGTCGGCCCGGATCGGCAGCTCACGGTGGCCGCGGTCGGCGAGGACGGCGAGCTGGACGGCGGTGGGGCGGCCGATGCTCGTCAGCGCATCGAGGGCGGCCCGGATCGTCCGGCCGGAGTAGAGGACATCATCGACGAGGACGACGATCATGTCATCGATCCCATCATCGGGAATCAGAGTGGGAGCTGGTGCTCTCGTTGGGTTGCGGCGCAGATCGTCGCGGTGCATCGTCACATCGAGCGAGCCGACGTCGACGTGTCCGCCGCCCGCCTTCTCGATCGCCTCGGAGAGCCGGTGCGCGAGGGGAACACCGCGGGAGGGGATGCCGAGCAGAATGACGTTCTCTGCTCCCTCGTTGCGCTCGATGATCTCGTGCGCCATGCGGGTGATCGAACGATGGATGTCGCCCTCGTTCATGACAGTTCGTTGACTCATGTGGACTCCTTGCCGCCTCACAGGACGGTAGTTAAAGGAGATCCGACCCGGTTAGGCCGAACCCGTTATTCAGTTGTCTCTGCGCTGTGGCGCAGGCCGACCCGCGTATGCGGGGCGGACATCTAGATGCGGATCTCAGTGTGCTGAGCCGCGCTGGGGAGACAGTACCAGCGCCGCGGCCGGTCCCACTCCCCCGTCCATCACTCGAACCGGCCGTACTCGTCGGCGTCGTCGAGGGGGCCAGCCGCCTCGAGGGCGTCCGCCACCTCGGCACGATCGGCCTCGATGACATCGGCCTCCGCCTCGACCTCGTCGCCGACCGCGTCGCGATCGACATCGGCCTCGGCCATGAGGGTCTCGGCGCTCGCCTCCGGCTCAACGCCACCAGGCGTCACGTCGACATCTGAGCTTTCGCTGATCGGTCGTGCGTCGGCAGCCGTGCCCGTCGCACGCTCGGCGGGCTGGTCCGCCTCCTGCTTCGCGCGGTTGAGGATGGCGGTAATGAAGCCGATCGACTTCTCACTGCCGAGCTCGCGGACGATGGCGGTGTAGTCGTTCACCGCGTCACGGACGTTCGCGCCATCGAAGACGATCTCGGCGATCCCGAGACGCAGGATCGTGCGGTCGAGGGTGGAGAGCCTGCGCAGGCCCCACTTCGAGTAGTCCTCGATGAGGCCGTCGATCTCGTAGAGATGGTTCGCAACAAGGTTGACGAGGCTGACCCCGAGCTCCTGGATCGGAACCTGCGAGGTCGAGACCTGCTGGCGCTCGGCGAGAAGCTCCCGCAGGAGGCCGGGGACGAGAATGTCCTTCTGCTCGGCCTCGAAGATGACATCGAGGGCGCGCCGGCGCTGGGTGAATTCTTTACGAGCCACTAGTCGGTCGCACGGCCCAGGTAGTCGCCCGTGCGGGTGTCGACCTTGACCTTCGTCTTCTCGTTGAGGAACAGGGGCACCTGAATCTCGTAGCCAGTCTCAAGGGTGGCGGGCTTCGTGCCGGCCGAGGAGCGGTCGCCCTGCAGGCCCGGCTCGGTGTAGGTGATCTCGAGGACGACAGAGGTCGGCAGCTCGATGAAGAGAACGTTGCCCTCGTGGGTGGCCACGATTGCGTTCTGGTTCTCGAGGAGGAAGTTCTTCGCATCGCCCACAACCTCGGGGCTGATGCTGATCTGGTCGTACGTGTCGAGGTCCATGAACACGTAGTCGGTGCCGTCGTTGTAGAGGTACTGCATATCGCGGCGGTCGACGGTTGCGGTCTCGACCTTGACGCCGGCGTTGAGCGTACGGTCGACGGACTTGCCGGACATGACGTTCTTGAGCTTGGTACGGACGAAGGCAGGGCCCTTGCCCGGCTTCACGTGCTGGAATTCGACAACCTGCCAGAGCTGGTTGTCGATTACGAGCACCATGCCGTTCTTCAGATCGTTCGTGGTTGCCATAGAAAACTCCTTCAGCTCAGTCACCCACACATTACCGGGTCGCTGTTCCACGGCCCAAGATCACCGCTCGGATGTGAGCGAGAAGCCACAGCTGAGACAAAGGTGACCGTCAGCCGACTGCGGCGGATGGTCACAGGACCACGCCTGCACTCGGTATTCCCACCGCCGGTTCAGAGGGTCTCGATCTGGTCGGCGAGCGCCTCCCAGTCACCGTCCGTCGTATCGACGACAGCCGCATCCGCCTCGTAGAGCGGGCTGCGGGACTTGAGCTGGGTGAGGTACATGGACCGCGGTGAGCCGATGGCGACCGAGCGGGGCACGTTGAGTCCCGACCGGTCGAGCAGCTGCTTCGGAGCCGCCGTGAGGAACACCTTCGTCGCGCCGGCCGCGATGGCATGATCGATGCGGGACCGCACGGCCGCGCCCTGATCATCGCCCTCGGCGTTGCCAAGGGCGCCCGAGCCGAGGACGACGATATCGGCGCCCGAGTCGAGGGCGGCAAGGGCCGCATCCCGCTCCGCCTCCGCGTACCTGGTCGGGCCCCCGCTGATCGCGAGGTCCGACAGGGGCATGCCCTCCCGCTCCTCGGCCAGGCGGTCGGAGTCGACCGTGGTCCTGCCCCTGGATTCAAGGATGGTGACGAGCTCGCGCACGCCGGTGCCCGGAGGGCCGACAAGGATGATCATGCGCCGATCGCCTCCCACGAGCGTTCGATCTGATCGGGCGTGGGTTCGTAGATGACGGGCCGGCCCTGCTCCTCGAGGAGGACGAAGCGGAGCCTGCCGGCTCGCACCTTCTTGTCGGAGTACATGGCCGCGGTGAGCTCCTCTCGCATCCCACCCCGGTACGTGACAGGCAGACCAACCTTCGTGAAGGACTCGATGTGCTCCGCAACGAGGTCGCGGAAGCCCGCCTCGCGGGCGAGGGCTGCGGCGAAGACGGAGCCGATGGCAACAGCCTCACCGTGGCGGACCGTGAAGTTCTCGACCTTCTCGATCGCGTGGGCGAGCGTGTGCCCGTAATTGAGGAACTCGCGCGTCCCCGCTTCGAGGAAGTCCTCCGTGACGACGGCGGCCTTGACGCTGATCGAGCGGACGATCGCCTCGAGGAGGGCGTCGCTGCCCGGGTTCTTGAGTGCCACCGCATCGAGACCGAGAATTGCCTCGTCCGCGATCCAGCCGCACTTGATGACCTCGCCGAGACCGGCCGTCAGCTCCTCGGCCGGAAGGGTGGCGAGGAAGTCGAGATCGGCGATGACGGTGACGGGCTTATGGAAGGCGCCGACGAGGTTCTTGCCCGCCGGGATGTCGATGCCGGTCTTCCCGCCGACGGCCGCATCGACCATGCCGAGCAGCGAGGTCGGGACCTGGATGAGGTCGACTCCGCGCAGCCACGTGGCGGCGATGAAGCCGGCGAGATCGGTGGTCGCTCCCCCGCCGAGGCCGACGATGACGCCATCGCGGCCCATCGTCATCTCCCCCAGCCTGTCCCAGGCCCGGACGAGCTCACTCGAATGCTTCTGTGCCTCACCGTCTGGCACGATGTGGCGGCGGGTGGGGATCCCGCGGCGGATCATCTCCGCCTGAACCGACTCCGCGGCGTCCGTGAGGACGGCGGGGTGGACGATGAGAGCGGAAGAGGCTCCCGCGGCCGCCTGGGCGACACGGGGCAGCATGTGCCGGCCGACGTGGACCGCATAGTCGACGACGTCGATCGTCCTGCTGTCCTTCTCGAGCCTGTCCCGCAGCTCACGCGCAAGCCTGTTCGGGGGCCTGCTGTCGGTTGTCACCGTCAGGCTCGCGACCTGCTGGTAGAGCGGCTCACGCTGGGCGCGGAGCGCCGCGAGGTTCGCCTCCGGATCCTCGGCCAGGAGCGGCCTGCGGTCCGGGTGTCGGGAGACCCGATCGAGGAGCACATCGTGGTCTCCGTTGATGAGGACAACGCGGTGCCCGCGCAGCGCCCGGCGGACGCCGGGGCTCGTGATGGCACCCCCGCCGAGGGCGAGCACTCCCGAGAAGGAGGAGAGCGCTTCGATGATGACCCGCTCCTCGACCTTCCGGAAGCCGGCCTCGCCGGCAGTGGCG
The DNA here is from genome assembly GCF_003952265.1 of Flaviflexus salsibiostraticola. Classification (NCBI taxonomy): domain Bacteria; kingdom Bacillati; phylum Actinomycetota; class Actinomycetes; order Actinomycetales; family Actinomycetaceae; genus Flaviflexus; species Flaviflexus salsibiostraticola. The sequence continues at coordinate 490,701 of NZ_CP034438.1, read as the reverse complement.
AAGATGTCGGGGATGCTCATCCCCCGCTGGGTGATGAGATCATCCGAATCGGCTGACTCGAGGCCGAGAAGCTCGGCGACATGGCGCGCCATGGTCGACTTCCCCGAGCCCGGCAGGCCGACGAAGACTGCGTAGGGGCGGGTCATGACATGGTCACCGGGCGGGACGCCAGGTAGGCGGCGAGGTTCCGACGGACCTCGGCGACCGAGTCTCCCCCGGTCTTGTCGAGCAGAGCCTCAGCGAGAGTGAGCGCCACCATGGCCTCGGCGATGACGGCGGCGGGCACGACCGCGGACGTGTCGGAGCGCTGGTGGATGGCGGTCGACTCCTCGCCCGTCACCGTGTCGATGGTCGACAGCGCACGGGGCACGGTCGAGATCGGCTTGATCGCGGCACGGACCCGCAGCACCTCGCCATTCGACATGCCGCCCTCGGTGCCGCCGGCGCGGTTGGTCTTCCGGACGATCCGGCCCTCGCGGACGACGATCTCGTCGTGCGCCTCGGAGCCGCGGCGGGCCGCGGTCGTGAAGCCGTCGCCGACCTCAACGCCCTTGACGGCTTGGATGGACATGAGGGACTGGGCGAGTCGAGCATCGAGCTTCGTCCGTCCGGAGATGTAGGAGCCGAGACCGGGAGGCATGCCGTAGGCGAGGACCTCGACGACACCGCCAAGGGTGTCGCCGTCCTTCGTAGCCCGGCGGATCTCGTTCTGCATCTCCTCCGACGTCGCGGCGTCGAAGCAGCGCGCCGGATCCTCATCGAGGGCGGTGACATCGCCCGGCCACGGCTGGTCGGTGCCCTCAGGCACCTCGACGGAGCCGACGCGGACGACATGGGAGACGAGCTGGATGCCGGCGGCCTGGTCGAGGAAGCGTGCGGCGACCTCGCCGAGGGCGACGCGCGTCGCGGTCTCGCGGGCCGAGGCCCGCTCGAGCACCGGCCGAGCATCGTCGAAGCCGTACTTCATCATGCCGACGAGGTCGGCGTGGCCGGGACGGGGGCGGGTCAGCTTCTTGTTGCGGGAGATCTCCCGCTCATCGCCCGTGCCTGCGTCGATGAGGAGGTCGGCCGGGTCGACCGGGTCCGGGCTCATGACCTTCGTCCACTTCGGCCATTCGGAGTTGCGGATGACGAGGGCGATCGGCGAGCCGATGGTGACGCCGTGGCGGATGCCGGCAAGGATCTCGAGCTCATCCTTCTCGAACTTCTGCCGCGAACCCCGGCCCGCCCCGAGCCGGCGACGGGCCAGCGCAGAGCTGATATCGGAGGATTGAACCTCAATCCCGGCGGGCAGTCCCTCGATGACCCCGACCAGTGCGGGGCCGTGTGATTCTCCAGCAGTCATCCACAGCATGTGTCTATAGTGCCAGAGTTTCAGATGAGGCCGGTTGCCAGTATCGCCCCGAGGATCATCGCCGGACCGTAGGGCGCGGCCCTGCGGCCGCGGGCGAGCGCCACGCCCAGCCACGCAGCGCCGATGACCGCAGTCGCGGCGACACCGATGCCGAGCGCGCCCCAGCCGAGCGGCAGCAGCCAGCCCCCGAGGACCGCTGCGAGCTTGACGTCACCGAAGCCCAGCTGGTCCTTCGACAGCGTCCGAGCGAGCGAGAATAGGGCGAAGCCGAGGCTGGCCCCGACGGCCGCAAGGAGGAAGAGGAAGCCGCCGACGAACGGGTCAACGGTGAGCGCGATGGCGACGGGATGGAGGGCGACGAGCGCTGCCGCGGCGATGATCCACGGGTCGGGCAGGTAGCCCGTCCGCGCATCGATGACGAAGAGGATCCCGAGCACACCGAACAGGAGTCCGGCGAGAACGGTCGTGGCGCCGAACTCGGCTCCCCACGCGGCGGCAAGGCCGCCCGCGGCACCGAGGAGGGCGCCGGCCGCGAGCCAGGGGGCGGCAACGCCCCGGGTCCAGTTCATCGCCGCCCGAGCTCCTCGAGCAGGGCCTCCCTCATGACGCCGACATCCGGCGTCCTGTTCGTGAAGAGCCGGACCTGGGAGACGGCCTGGTGGAGGAGCATGGCCCACCCGGGGACGATCCGAGCACCGCGGTTCTGGGTGGCACGGACGAGCTCGCTCGGCCACGGGTGGTAGACGACGTCGAGGACCATGAGGCCCGACAGGTCGGGTGCCTGCTCGTCGATCTGCTGGGCGAGGGTGTCGGCGATCCCTGCGGGCAGGGAGGAGATGAGGAGGCCCGTGCCGGGCAGGGCGGGCACGAGCCGCTCATCGAGCTTCGTCAGCTTCGGGCTCAGGCTCATGCGGGACGCCGCGGCAACCGCTGAGCCGGGGCCGCCGTGGTTGCGAGCGGCGAGGGTGAGGTGGTCCTTGACCCCGAGCTCGACGCAGGCCGCGAGGGCGGATGAGGCGGTGGCGCGGGCGCCGAGGATGATGGCGGAGGGGACGGAGATCTCCCCCTCCTCGCGGATCGCCTGCGCGATGCCGTACACGTCCGTGTTGAACCCGACCTTGAGATTGTTGGCGGGCTGGTAGCAGACCGTATTGACCGCGCCGACGGTCTTCGCAAGCCCATCGACGAAGTCGAGATGCTCGATGACGACCTGCTTGAGCGGCATGGTGAGCGATAGGCCCACCCACGACTCGTCGAGCCGGTCGAGGAGCGGCTTGATCTCCGCAGCCGTCGTCTCGTACTTCCCGTACTCGATGTCGACGCCGAGCGACCTATAGGCCGCGCCGTGGAGTGTCGGTGAGAGGGAGTGGGCGATCGGAGATCCTGCGACACCTGCTCGCTTCACTCGTCACCACCCGCCTCTTCCTGGGCCGGCGCGGTCGCCGAGCCGTAGTCGGGGTTCTCGGCCAGCCACTGGTCGAGGAGGAGCTTGTTCGCGTTGTGCTCCTCGAGGGTGGCGGCGAAGAGGGTCTCACCCGTGTAGAGGTCGACCGTGACGAAGTAGAGCCAGTCCCCCTCGGCGGGGTTGAGGATGCCCCTGATGGCGTCGTCCCCCGGGGCCCCGATCGGTCCGGGCGGCAGGCCCGGGTAGAGGTAGGAGTTGTAGGGGTTGTCGTTGTCGAGGTCGGCGCGGGTGGGAATACCGCCGGACTTGCCGACTCCGTAGAGGACCGTCGAGTCCATCTGCAGCCTGCCGTTGACAGAGGCCGTGTCGACGAGACGGTTCTCGATGACGCGGGCGACCATCGGGTAGTAGTCCGCCTGGTTGACCTCGCGCTCGAGGATCGAGGCCTTGATGAGGAGCTCCTGGCGCTGCTCGGCCGGGACCTCGAGGCCATCGAGCTCGGCGACCCGGGCGGCGATCATGTCGCCGAGGATCTCACTCACCGGAGTATCGGGGTTGAACATGTAGGTCTGGGGCATGTACCAGCCCTCGACGTTGCCGCCCGCCTCGGCGGGCAGACCGATCGCCTCGGTGTCCTCCGACGCCGCGACAACATCCTCGATCGGCACGTCCATGATGTTCGCGACCCGCTCGTGGACCTGGGTGCGGGTGAAGCCCTCGGGAATCGTGATCTGCATGTCGATCCGCTGGCCCGCGTGATCCTTGAGAAGAGTGACGGCCCGCTGGCCGGAGATCTTCGTCGGCAGCTCGTACGTGCCGGGCTGGATGCTGCCCGCATTCGCATCGGCAGTGAAGGCGTTGATGAAGGCCTCGCGGGAGGCGACCACATCGGCGGAGGCGAGGATCGTCGCCATATCGGCGCCCGTCGAGCCCTGGGGAATCGTGATCTGGACGGGGTCACCCTCCTCGCCCTCACCGTAGTCCTCGACCTCATCGCCGAAGATCTCTCCGAGGGGGTTGGAGGAGATCCAGGATTGGACGTTGGGAAGAACCGCGAAGGTCACGCCCGCCAGCACGGCGAGGATGGCGACGATGACAGCTGCGGAGCGGGTGCGCCGCCTGCGGCGGCGGTCCTCGCGGACGCGCTGCGGCGTCGGCTCTTCATCGCTGAAGGCCTCGAATATGTCCCCCATCGGGTCCCTTTCTGCTCACCTGCTCGCCCGCCGGCTCCCCGGTCTTCTCCTCGATCTCGAGCGCCAGCTCCAGGATGAGGACGGCGGAGACCTGGTCGACCACGGCTCGGTGGGAGCGCATGGAACGGCCTGACTCGTGCAGGGCACGGTGCGCGCTGACTGTTGTCAGTCTTTCGTCAACTAAACGTACAGCAATATCACGATGGCGTAACGCTACCTGACGGGCGAACTTCCGGGCATCCCGGGCCGACATTCCCTCGGTGCCGTCCATATTCTTCGGCAGGCCGACGATGATCTCGATCGGTCTGTACTCGTCGATGAGGTCATCAACATCGTCGAGGTGGCCCACGCCCCGCTTGTCGCGGTAAAGGGTCTCGACGGGTGTGCAGAGGATCGACTGCGCGTCGCACGCGGCGACGCCGATGCGCGCCCGGCCCACATCGAAGGCCAGGCGCACACCGCGTCGCATGCTCAGAGGGCGCTCGCTACCGCAGCCGATGCCTCGGCGATCTTCGAGGCATCCTGGCCGCCGCCCTGAGCGACATCGTCCTTGCCGCCACCGCCGCCGCCGAGGATCCCCGAGGCGACCTTGACGAGAGCGCCAGCCTTGACGCCCTTCTCGCGGGCCGCCTCGTTCGTCGCGATGACGACCGTGGGGCGACCCTTCGACTGGCCGAAGATCGCGACAACCGCGGGCTCGGAGCCGAGCCTGGCCCGGACATCGAGCGCGAGGGTGCGCAGATCATCGCCCGTGGCCCCGTCACCGAGGTCCTTCGTGGCGTACAGCACATCACCGTGGCGCGTCGCGCTCTGGGCGATCTGCTCGGCGCCGGCCATGAGCTGGGCGGTCCGCATCGCGGCCAGTTCCTTCTCGGCGGCCTTGAGGCGGTTCATGAGAGCGGCGATGCGGTCGGGAAGCTCCGTGGTCCGCGCGCCGAGCTGGGAGGAGACCTGGGAGAGGATCGCCCGCTCCTTCGCACCCTCGGCGTAGGCGCCGGCACCGACAAGGGCGTCGATGCGGCGCACGCCGGAGCCGATCGAGGCCTCACCGAGGACGGACACGAGACCGATGGTCCCGGTCTCGGGAACGTGGGTGCCCGCGCAGAGCTCCTTCGACCACTCCCCGCCGATCGAGACCACACGGACGACATCACCGTACTTCTCGCCGAAGAGGGCGGTCGCGCCCTGCTTCTTCGCCTCATCGAGGCTCATGACCTCATCGGTGACGCTGAGGTTCTCCTGGAGGCGCTCGTTGACGCGTGCCTCGATGCTGGAGAGGATGTCGGTCGGCACCTGCTGGCCGTGGCGGAAGTCGAACCGCATGCGGGACGGGGAGTTCTCCGAACCGGCCTGCGTCGCCTGCTCGCCAAGGTGCTCGTGCAGCGCCTTGTGGACCATGTGGGTCGCCGTGTGGGCGCGGGCGATCTGCCCGCGTCGGGTGACATCGATCTGGGCGTGGACGGTGTCCTCAAGCGCGATCGCACCCTCGGTCAGCGTGCCGCGGTGGACGATAAGGCCCTTGACCGGGGATTGGACGTCGTGGACGTCGACGAGTCCGCCGCCGGCCACCGAGATCGTGCCGTGGTCGGCGAGCTGGCCGCCCTGCTCTGCCCAGAAGGGCGTCTGGTCGAGGATGACCTCGATTTCGGCGGGAGCCTCAGCCGCGGGGCTGGGCTGGCCGTCGACGAGGATACCGATGACGCGGCCATCGGTCGCGGTGTCCGTGTATCCAAGGAACTGGGTCTTGCCCTTGCGTCCGAGCAGCTCCGAGTAGACCTGGACATCGACGTGCCCGGTCTTCTTCGCCTGCGCGTCGGCGCGGGCGCGCTCCTTCTGCTCCTTCATGAGTGCGGTGAAGCCATCGGCGTCGACCTGGACACCGGCCTCCTCCGCCATCTCGAGCGTGAGGTCGATCGGGAAACCGTACGTGTCATGGAGCGTGAATGCATCCGAGCCCGTCAGCACCGGGGTGGCACCCGAGGACTTGAGCCTGCGCACCGCACCCTCGAAGATCGCCGTGCCGGACTGGAGGGTCCTGCGGAAGGCCTCCTCCTCGGCGTAGGCGATCTGGGAGATACGGTCGAAGTCGGTCTCGAGGCCCGGGTAGGAGGCCGCCATGACGTCCTTCGAGACGGGAAGAAGAGCCGGCATTGCGACCTCGTCGACTCCGAGGAGGCGAACCGAGCGGACGGCACGGCGGATGAGGCGGCGGAGCACGTAGCCGCGGCCATCGTTACCGGGACGGACGCCGTCACCGATGAGCATGAGGGAGGAGCGCACGTGGTCGGCGATGATGCGCATCTTCACATCATCTTCCGTGTCGGCGCCGTAGGTCTTGCCGGTCAGCTCCTCCGTGCGCTGAATGACGGGGAAGACCTCGTCGATCTCGTACATGTTGTTCTTGCCCTGGAGCAGGTAGGCAATGCGCTCGAGGCCGGCGCCCGTATCGATCGCCTTCCGGTCGAGCTCGCCGAGCAGCGGGTAATCGGATCCCGCACCCTCGCCGCGCAGGTACTGGTCGAACACGAGGTTCCACACCTCGAGATAGCGGTCGCCGCCCGGATCGACGTTGCCGCCCACGGCCTCGGGACCGAACTCGGGGCCGCGGTCGTAGTGGATCTCGGCGCAGGGGCCGGCGGGGCCGGGCTGGCCGGTCGACCAGAAGATCTCTTCGCGGGTCAGCTTGACGATGTGCTTGGGATCGAGGCCGATCTTCTTCGTCCAGATGTCGTACGTCTCATCGTCCTCCTCCCAGATGGTGACCCAGAGGCGGTCGCCGTCCAGGCCGTAGCCGCCCTCGTCGAGCGAGCCGGTCAGCAGGCCCCACGCGAGATCGATGGCGCCCTCTTTGAAGTAGTCGCCGAACGAGAAGTTGCCGTTCATCTGGAAGAACGTGCCATGGCGGGTGGTCCGGCCGACGTTCTCGATGTCGTTGGTGCGGATGCACTTCTGCACGGAGGCCGCACGCGGCCAGGGAGCCTCTTCCGTCCCGATGATGTAGGGGATGAAGGGGACCACGCCGGCGATCGTGAAGAGGATCGACGGATCGGGCGACACGAGAGAGACCGAGTCGGCGATGTGGTGGTCATGCCTGCGGAAGTAATCCAGCCAGCGTGTCCGAATTTCAGAAGTGCGCATTATTCCTCTTCGCTATACCGCGTCTCAAGCCTTGTGCTGCACTGTAATCAGCGGTAATTATTTCAGCGGGAACACCATGTCCCGTAGCGTCATTAAGACTGCATGTAATTCTAGCGTCCCCTGCGGGCCCTGCCCACAAACCTGCGGACGGCCAGGAAGGGCGCCGCGATGGTCGAGGTGACGATGGTCGTCGTGGCGGAGACGTCCTCCGCGGTGCGGGCCGCAGCCGAGGTGATCGTGTCGAGCCGCTCGAGCTGGATGTTTGTGAGAGCCACCGTCTCGGCCGCGTTCGTCAGCGCCGGGATCGTCTCGTCGGTCAGCTTCTCCACCGACACGGTCAGCTCATCGAACGTCTTCCCCAGCTTCGCCAGCGGGCGGATGAGGAAGATGACGAGTGCGACGAACGCGAGTGCGGCGATGAGTGCGGCGATACCGCCGAGGGTGATCTCCATGGCTGTCTCCTTGGATAGATGGAACGCCCCGAGCATATCTGCCCGGGGCGTCCAATCGTGTATCAGCGAGAGTAGAACTCGACGACCAGCTGCACGTCACAGGCAACCGGAACCTCGGCTCGCTTGGGGCGGCGCACGAGGGTGAACTTGAGCTTCTCAAGCTCAACGTCGAGGTACTCAGGAACGTTCGGCAGAACGTCGCGGTGGACGCCCTGGGCGGCCATGAGGAACTGGTCCGAAGCCTGCGAGCGGGCCTTGACCTGGATGACCTGGCCCGGCTTCACCTTGAAGGAGGGGCGGTCGACAATACGGCCATCCACGAGGATGTGGCGGTGGACGACGACCTGGCGGGCCTGGGCGATCGTGCGGGCGAAGCCGGCACGAAGGACGAGGGCGTCGAGGCGCATCTCGAGCAGCTCGATGAGGTTCTCACCGGTCTGACCCTCAATGCGACGAGCCTCTTCGAACTGGGTGCGAAGCTGCGACTCGCGGATGCCGTACTGGGCGCGAAGACGCTGCTTCTCCTTGAGACGGACCGAGTAGTCCGAATCCTTGGTGCGGCCGCGGCCGTGCTCACCCGGACGGTACGGGCGGCGCTGCATGTAGCGCTCAGCCTTGGGGGTGAGGGCGATGCCGAGGGCACGCGAGAGGCGCACCTGCTTGCGGGAACGTGAGTTAGCCATACTTCTCCTGTCGAATCATGTGCACGGAACCGATCATTCGATCCCGCGGGGCCACCTTGTGGCTAAGGCCCCAGGGAGTTGCCGAAGCAACCGAACAAGCGTACCACCGCCCCGCACAGGGACAGCAGTGGCAATCGGCGGAGCGGGGCGTGAGATGCAACTCGAAACCGCACGCGCACGAGCAAAGCGGGTTTATCCGTTACGACCGGTCCCGTGGCGTTTGGCTGGTCGTTCTGTCCGGGGTCCGTTCTCACTCGGCCATCAGTGGCCGCTCGTTTTCGGGGAGCGCTTAATGGGCTCTGTTACTGTTCGCCGTCGACAATGGAGCGATACTTCGCGAGACGCGGCGCCACCTGCGCCTCGAAGCCGTTCTCAGTCGGCTCGTAGTAGCGGGTGCCCTCGAGCTCATCGGGCAGGTACTGCTGGCCGACCACATGCCCGGGATAGTCGTGGGAGTACTTGTAGCCCTCCCCCGCCCCGGTCTGGCGGGATGCCCACACGGAACCATCGCGCAGATGGTTGGGTATCGTCCCCACCTTGCCGGCCTTCACATCGGCGATGGCGGCATTGATCGCGTTGTAGGCAGCATTCGACTTGGGGGCCGTGGCCAAATGGACGACAGCCTCGGCGAGGATGATACGCGCCTCGGGCATGCCGACCAGGGCAACGGACTGAGCGGCGGCCGTTGCAGTCTGCAGAGCGGAGGGGTCCGCCATGCCGATGTCCTCGGCCGCGGAGATCATGAGCCTGCGTGCGACGAACCGGGGGTCCTCCCCTGCCTCGAGCATCCGAGCCAGGTAGTGCATCGCCGCATCGACATGAGAGCCGCGGATCGACTTGATGAAGGCCGAGATCACGTCATAGTGCGCATCGCCATCCCGGTCATAGGTCACGGCGGCAACGTCAATCGCCTCGGAGACGTCCTCGACCGTGATCGTGTCCTCGCCGCGGGCGGCGGTCGTGCCTGCGGCAGCCTCAAGAACGGTCAGGCTCCGCCTCGCATCGGAGCCCGCGAGCCGCACGATCATGTCCCGCGACTCCTCCGGCAGGGCGAACCTGCCGTCCAGTCCCCTCTCATCGCTCACAGCCCGGTCGAGCAGCTCACCGATGTGCTCAGGTCCCAGCCCACGCAGCGTGAGCATGATCGACCGCGACAGCAGTGGAGTGACGATCGAGAAGGAGGGATTCTCAGTTGTCGCGGCAACAAGAACGACCCACCGATTCTCGACCGCGGGGAGTAGTGCATCCTGCTGGGTCTTCGAGAAGCGGTGGACCTCGTCGATGAAGAGAATGGTCTCGGCACCGGAGGTGACGAGATGCCGGCGGGCTTCGGAGATGACGGCGCGAAGGTCTTTGACCCCGGCCGAGACGGCAGAGAGCTCGACGAATTTGCGAGAGCCCGAGCGTGCGATGAGGTAGGCGAGAGTGGTCTTGCCAGTCCCGGGAGGCCCCCAGAGGATGACGGACGAGGGACCCGACTGGTCGGACTCGGAATCGATGAGCCTGCGGAGCGGAGATCCCGGGGTGAGGAGATGCTCCTGGCCGAGAACATCCTCGACTCCGCGGGGACGCATACGCACAGCGAGGGGTCCGCGAGCATCGCTCGGGATCCCCTCCGGCTCCATGCCTGCGTTATCGAATAAGTCCACGGGCTCAGTCTAGCCAGACTGGCGATGGAGCGACTCTCAGGCCTTCGCACCGCCGATCTCTCGCCGTCTTCGATGCGGAGTCATGCCAAGAGCGCGCCGTCTGCCAGAGGCATGATTATCGCGCACCGCATGGTCAAGCGCGCGCAGCCGCGATGACGGTTCCTCTCGTCCACAGCCGCCAATCAGTGTGCCGCTTGACACACCAATCAGGGGCCTTATAGGTTGGCAGGGCAAAACAGAATACTCACGAGCACGTGCAATTGGTCAGCTCGCTACTTCGATGTCGAAGTGGCGAGCTTTTTTGGTTGCAGGATTGGATGCAAAGATGCAGTACATTCTCGGAATTGACAACGGCGGCACGGTGACGAAAGCCGCTCTTCATGCGGCGGATGGAAGGTCGATCGCGATGACATCGCGTTCGGTACGCCCGATCGTGCAGGCGCCCGGCTGGAGCGAGCGCGACATGGAAGAGCTCTGGGAAGCCAACGTGTCCGTCATCCGCGAGGTGGTCGAGAAGTCTCAGGTCGATCCGGCAGACATCGCCGGTCTGGTTCTGACGGGGCACGGCAACGGGGTCTATCTCGTGGACGCTGAAGGTCGTCCGGTGCGGAACGGGATCATCTCGAATGATTCCCGTTCTCATGGCATTGTCGACAGGTGGAACGCGGATGGCAGCTACCGGGAGAGGTGCAAGCCCCTCACCATGCAGTCGCTGTTCTCGGGTGGTCCGCTCCCGATTCTCGCGTGGCTCGCCGAGAACGAGCCGGAGGTTGTGGAGAAGACCCACTACATCTTCATGGTCAAGGATTTCATCAGGTACCGGCTGACGGGCGCCGCGAACTTCGAAAGGACGGATGCCTCGTGTACCGACCTGTACGACATGGTCAGCCATGAGCTTCATGAAGATGTCTTCGCGAAGATGAACGCCGGCAACTGGGAGGGCAAGCTGCCCCCGCTCATCGATTCCACCGGAATCGGTGGCACTGTCCTGCCGGAGGTCGCAGCCGCCACCGGGCTGTTGGAGACCACGCCCGTGGTCGCAGGTGTCTCTGACATCTCCGGAGCGCCGGTGGGCGTTGGTGGTGTCTCTGACCATGAGCTCTCGGTCATCGCCGGCACGTGGTCGATCAACAGCTACTTCTCGCCCGATCCTGTGCTCGACGATCAGCAGTTCATGACATCGATGGCGCCGTTGCCCGGCAGGTACCTCATCACGGAGGCCTCCCCGACCTCGGCAGCGAACCTCGAATGGTTCATCCAGAAGGTCCTGCGAGCGATTCCGAGTTTCGCAGATGCGTCCAACGCGGAGCTGTACGAGTTCTGCAACGAGATGGCGTACTCGGAAGGCGCCTCGAATACCGAGATCACCTACCTGCCCTTCCTGTTCGGCACGAGTATGCACCCTCATGTGCCCGGCAGCTTCACAGGCATCACCAACGCCGACGGGCTTCCTCAGATGCTCTACTCCATTTATGAAGGTGTGGCACTCTCCCACCTCGAGCACATCGAAAAGCTCAGGAGCTACACCGACAAGCTCAAGTCGCGGGCCCGCCTCACGGGCGGCGTCACTCGTTCGCGGAGATGGACACAGCTGTTCGCCGATGTGATCGGAGTGGAGATCGAGAGCGTCGACGTCGAGGAGTCCGGCATTCTCGGAGCGGTCATCGTCGGCGCCACGGCGCTCGGCCTCTATCCCTCAGTCGCAGATGCCGCTGAAGCGATGGTTCCTGCGCCCGCCCCGACCCGATTCAAGCCAAGCGCTGACTACAGCGCCTCCTACAGCCGTTGGAGAGCCACAGTGGAGGCTGCTGATAGGCGCGTGTCGGAGGGGACTGCTGAGTGACGATCATCGAACGCGGAAGCCGCGTTGTCATCCCCTCTGTTCACAACCTGGCCACGCTCGACGCGGCGATCGATGCGCCACCGTCGGTGGTGCTCCTCGCCGACGTCCACCTCGGAAATGTTGGTCCGCTCGCTCGGAAGTGCCGAAACGCGGGACACAAGGTTCTTGTACGAGCCGACATGGTGCAGGGACTGAAGGCCGATAAGAGGGGGCTGACGCTGCTCAAGCAGGAGTTCGCGGTCGATGGCATCTTCACGGGATCTTCATCGACCGCCCGCCTGGCCCACCAGGCAGGGATGGCTGTCTACTGGCGATTCTTCCTGCTTGATACGAGATCGCTCGACTCCGCCGCGAACCAGATGAACACGATGCCGTGGGACGGCTTCGAGATCGCACCGGGACCGATGGCGCTGCACTGCGCCGAGTCCCTCATAAGTTCTGCCGGAAGCAAGCCACTGATCGCGGGCGGGTTCATCTCGACCGAGGAGATGGCGAACGAACTCTTCGACGCCGGCTATTCCGCCATCAACACGAGCGACCGCTCCCTGTGGCCCCGCCTGCGGTCATAAAACAAAGAGACTAGGAGAAAATTATGACAACCAAGATACTCTGCGTAGCCGACGGGGGTGTGACTCCCGAGATGATGCGCGACTTCACCGAGCTCGAGACGTACGGAGCGGAGGTGACAATCGTTGAAGACACCGACATGAGTTCGATCGGGAAGATCACTGATCGGATGGGACTTCTCGAGCGGTCCGGCATCGACGCCGCACCCTCGTGCCAGGAGCTGCTCGACAACTGCGCAGACGCGGACATCATTGTCGTCCACGTGGCCTCCGTCAATCGGGAGGTTCTTGAGGCCGCACCCAATCTCAAGCTGGTTGCAGTGCTGAGAGGAGGTATAGAAAACGCCGATGTCGAGGAGCTGAGAGCACGTGGCATCACCCTCATCAACGCTCCATGGCGCTCTGCAAACGCCGTCGCCGACTTCACGGTCGGCATGATGATCGCGGAGAACAAGAACATCGCGCGATCCCACCATCTGCTCAAGCAGGGTGTCTGGTGCAAGAAGTACGTCAACCAGGACTACATCCGAGACATGCGCAAGTGCACCGTGGGCCTCATCGGCTTCGGGCATATCGGCTCACGGGTGGCACAGCGCCTCGTCGGATTCGAGTCGAAGGTCATCGCATTCGACCCCTTCGCGCCTGCCGATGTCCCGCTGAAGGAGGGAGTTGAGCGAGTCGACTCGCTCGAAGAGCTCCTGAGACAGTCAGACTTCGTGTCTCTCCACCTGCGCATCAGTCCCGAGAGTCACCACATCATCAATGCCGACACGCTCGCACTGATGAAGCCGACCGCTTACCTCATCAACACCGCCCGCGCGGACCTTGTCGATGAAGAAGCGCTCGCGGAGGCGCTGCGCCAGCGGAGCATCGGCGGCGCCGCCGTCGATGTCTACGCGCTCGAGCCTCTACAGGAGGGCCACCCTTTCCTCGATCTGGACAACATCACGCTTGTTTCCCATCTCGCAGGCACGTCAGCAGACACGATGCAGACATCCGTTGAGATCGGAGTCGACGAGCTCAAGCGCTACCTCCAGGACCAGCCGCTGCAGACGGTATGCGCTTGACGCGCGGATGCGAGGGCGCTTAGTCAGTGCCTAGGTTCGTGGCGTTCTCATGAGAGATTGAACCGCTCGTCAGCTGGGGAGGAACTCCCGGCACTACGCGTATGTGGGAGGTGCGACAGGATCCCTGTCGTACCTCCCACGTCTGTCGGCAGGCGGCACCACAACGGCCACTCGAACTGCTGGTGCCAGCCCAGCGGCGCTCCGAAAGAGCACTCCGAAAGGCGCGCCGACCGCAGTCGCCTCCGCGTCTCGCATAGCCGACGGCCGAGCGTGCGAGACAATGGCTCAGGTCGATTCATCGTGTGGCAGGACTGGTCCCACGGATTGGCACGGGAGGTGGCCCGATCCATTGCGGACTCGGGTCGTGTGGGAAGATGCGCACGGAAGTAAGGAGTCCCCGTGGAGAGTTTTGAGCAATGGCTGGCCGATCTGACTGATCCGATCACGGCGTGGTTAGGCGGAATCAACGACTGGGTCTACAGCTGGGTTGTCATTCTCGCTCTGGTCGGCACCGGCGTGGTCATGACCTTCGCTACCCGCGGCGTTCAATTCCGCCATCTCGGCAACATGTTCCGGCACCTGCGGAACTCGAGGAAGGATGCCAAGGGCGGAATCTCATCCTTCCAAGCATTCACCATCGGCATGGCGACCCGGATCGGCATCGGCAACATCACCGGCGTTGCGCTGGCCATGATTCTCGGCGGCCCGGGTGCTCTGTTCTGGATGTGGATCGTTGCCTTCTTCGGAATGGCGACCGCTTTCGCGGAGGCCACTCTCGCCCAGCTCTTCAAGAAGCGCCAAGAGGACGGCACATTCCGCGGCGGCCCCGCCACCTACATCCTCCACGGCACGGGCTCGAAGACCCTGGCGAACCTCTTCGCCGTGTTCATGGTCTTCTCCATGGTCGTGGCGATGCCGATGGTCCAGGCCAACTCGATCTCGGGCGTCCTCTACGGCAGCCACAACATTCCTCTCTGGATCTCCGGCCTCGTCATTGCCGTTGCCACGGGCGTTGTTCTCATCGGCGGAGTCCGCGGCATCGCCCGGGCCACCGAATGGATCTCCCCCATCATGGCGATCGCCTACCTCATCACCGCCATCGCCATCATCGCCCTTAACCTCGAGGCCCTCCCGGGCTTCTTCAGCGACGTGTTCCGCTCAGCCTTCGGGCTTGATGAGGCACTCGCCGGCACGGCCGGCGGCATCTTCGCCGCCATCCTCAACGGCACTCGCCGTGGCCTGTTCTCCAATGAGGCGGGCATGGGAACGAACCCGAACGCTGCGGCTACCGCTACAGTCGCCCACCCGGTTTCCCAGGGCCTCATCCAGTCCATCGGAGTCTTCTTCGACACGATGCTCGTCAGCACGGCGACAGGCTTCATCATCCTCACCTCCGGTGTGGTGAGCCTGCAGGGAGCCGACCAGTCGGCAGCCTCCAACCTCACCGCTGACGCGGTCATCGGAACTCTGGGCGGGTGGATGGCGATCCCGTTCTCCCTCATGATCTTCTTCTTCGCCTACTCCTCAATCCTCGGTGCCTACGCCTATGCGGAAGCGAACCTTGTGTTCCTCGGATGGACATCGCGTGCCTGGAGGATCGGCTCGAGGGCCGTCGCCATCTTCTGCGCCGGCATCGGTGCTGTCCTGGCCGTTCCCTTCGTATGGACCCTCATGGACTCGGCCATGGCCACCATCACCCTCCTCAACCTCGTCGGCGTCCTCGCCCTCACCCGCTGGGTCACCACGGCCCTCAAGGACTTTGAGAAGCAGCTTGCCGAAGGCAGGGAGCCCGAGTTCGATGAGGACACCGCAGGGCTTCCGAAGAAGCTGCCGTCGGATGCATGGACCATTGCCGCGGAGAACTGAGCTCGCACATCACCCCGCTCCTCTGTCGTAACGATCCTTGGAGGTTCAATGCCATGACTCGTGTGAGCGATGCTGATCTTTGCGTCGACTTACGTTGGGTGCGTATTGCTGGGCTCTCATCTGGAGCACCGTCTGAAGTCGCGTTGGACTGGGCACCCGGCAGGAAGCGCTGAGTTAGTTCTAGGTGTAGGAGCCGAAAGCCTGAAACGACTTCCCGGAGCGCCAATCGCCGTTCTATCGTGACAAGACGGCGGTGACCGCTAGTTGCTTAGAGTCCATCCAAACGTCCGACCATTCGATCGGCGTTCCGTCGTCGAGGAAGGTTGTCTGGCGGATAAAGAGGAGCGGAGAGAACGGCGATATCGCCAGTGAGACGGCAACCTCGTCTGGTGCCGTGACAGCTTCGAAACTGCGCTGACCTGAGGTCACCTTCTTGGCGGAAAAGCTGTCAAGCGCATGAAAGAGAGACGTTGATTCGAAGTCGGTGTCTTCGATGCCCGGAGCTAGGTCTGCCCTCACCCAGTTGTGAAGCCGCGCAACCGGAATGCCATCCAAAGCACGGACTCGGTCGAGGACAAGAATTCGCTCTTCTGGATCCAGTGTGGCCCTCGGGTTAACGATCGAGCGACCATGGCTGAGTGATTGCGAGATCACCGAAGTCTCCATGTTCTTGCCCGAGAAAGACAGCGCCTCACCGATGCCGACAAGCTTCTGGCCGATCGATGGTCCAGGCAGCCCCGTCAGAACGAAAGTGCCTTTGCCCTGAATGGTCTGCACATATCCGGCTTCGTTGAGAGTCTTAATCGAACGCCTCACGGTCCCCCGAGAGATCCCAAAGATCCTCATGAGTTCAGCTTCACCAGGAAGCCTGCTGCCAACTGGAAGCTCACCTTGCCGGATCTTCTTCATCACCGACTCGGACATCTGCGCATGAAGGGGTATTGCGTCGTTGAAACGAGAATTGCGTGCCATATCAATCATTCCTGACGCGTGGGGAGAACGTCTCCGCCCTCCCCACGCATTCTCAGAAGTAGAGGTCTAGTGATAACTCTAGTAGGAAGCAGCCGCGTCGTTGCCGGCGACCAGTTCTGCTCCGGCGCTCGTACCGAGGGCCTGGGCGCCGGCGTCGATCAGCGACCACGCTTGAGAAAGTGACGTGATCGATCCGGAAGCCTTGACCAGGATGCCGGGGCGAACGCGCTTGACTAGGTACTCAACCGACGCGGGCGATGCAGTCTCGATCTGGCCTGACGATGCGTTCTTCAACCACGCCGCTCCCGCATCCATCGAGAGCTCCACTGCGCGCTCCTTCTCGTCGTCTGTGAGGAGCGGCAACTCAAGCATGACCTTAATCGGAACGCCCGCAGCTTCGACGACCCCGCGAATGTCCTGCGCAAATTCCTCCTCCATTCCAGACTTGAGCCAGCCGATCTGGACACCGATGTCGATTTGGGTTGCGCCAGCCTTGGTCAGCGCCTCAGCTTCGCGGGCCTTTCCCTCCGATGTCATGACCCCGACGGTTGGAAAGTCAAGAGCTGAGGCAACTTCGATTCCTGTGCCCGAAAGTACTGCCGCTACTTCGGAAACCCATGAACCGGGAACCATCGCAGCTCCGAAACCATATTCTGCGGCTTCTTCCGCGTGCCGGATGATCTCGTCGCGAGTGACCCCAACCTTGATCAGTGTGTGTTGAATGTAGGGGGCAATGTTTCGCGAGTTAGGTGTCGACATACTAGTTTCCTTCTTTTTTGATTGCTTCGATACGGGCTTTGTACGAATCTGGGGTTGTGACCCCCGGGCGGTCGAACCAGATGGGGGCATCAATCCCGCTGACGAGAGCGACGTTCCCCCAGGGGTTGAAAGCACCCGTGCGGACGATGACCTTAGCTCTGGCAGCGATGGAGCCGAGCAGATCTTCATGCTTTGCTGTGGAGTGTTCTGCAGCCGGGAAAGACTCCTGGACCAGCTTGTTGAGGACTGGGTTGTACTCGAGGACGTCTTCGGCAACGAATGTCTGCTCAACTATGAGCTCTGAAGCCAGCAGCGGGATGATCTGCTCGTGCGTTGGGAGGTCCTGTTGAATCGCCAGGTCTATACGCCACGCGCCATTCGGTATCGGAAAGCCTGCATCGACGACCATCATGATGTCGGTGTGCCCCATCGATGCAACTGCCCTGGCCAATTCGGCGTTGAGGATTCCTCTGTTTTTCACGCTGTCTCCTTAATTGCGTGGCCCATCGTTGCGTAGGCCATGATCTCTTCTTCAGTTGTCTGCGATGCCTCGAGCGTTGCCACGATCTCTCCTCTGAACATCACGAGGATTTGGTGACACTGGCCGAGCAGTTCGGGAAGGTCCGACGATGACAGCAGGACTGCCATACCCTTCCTCGTGAGTTCCGAGATCACCGAGTAGACTTCGGATTTCGCCCCAACATCAACTCCTCGGGTGGGCTCATCCAACAGCATCACTTGAGGCTCTGTTGCCAAGAGGCGAGCGATCAGAGCCTTCTGCTGGTTTCCTCCCGACAGGCTTGTGATCGGCAAGTCTAGAGATGCTGCGCGGACGTTGACCGCCTTCGCATACTCCTCCGCGACCGCCGCCAGCTTCGAGCTGCGCATGAGCCCGAATCTGGTGTATCTGCTGGCAACAAGGGATGAGATGTTGCTCTTCACAGACATCGTGGGGAAGATACCTGCTGCGCGTCGCTCACCTGGGAGGTAAACCACTCCGGCCTGCACTGCCTCGCGAATGTCTGCTTTGACGATCTCCGCGCCGTTGACTCCGATGGAGCCGCTGACCTCACCCTCCGCACCGTAGATGCCTCGGAGGAGCTCTTCGCGACCGGAGTCCGGCAAGCCCGCAATACCAACCACCTGGCCCTCATAGACATCGAGGTTGATCGGTCCGATGCCATCGATCCTGAGGTCTTTGATCGAAAGCTTGCTGGTACCCCTCTGCGAATAGGGCTCGAGCCTCGTGAGTAGATCCAGCTCTCGCCCCACCATGGAGTTCACGACCTGCCCCTCGTCAGTAGAACTGGTGGGCCAGCTTCCCGAATGACTGCCATCACGCAGCACTTCGATCCTGTCGGACAATCGCATGACCTCGGGAATCCTGTGGGACACATAGAGAATGCCCACTCCGTCAGATTGAAGGCTCTGGATCACCTCGAAAAGCGATTCGGATTCTCTCGGCGAAAGGTTAGCGGTTGGTTCATCGAAGATGACGATCTGAGACTCACGCGCGAGCGCTCTGGCGATCAGCACCATCTGTTTGGAGGCTGAGTCCAGGTCGCCAACCCGTTGTCTTGCATCGAGCGGAGAGCCGATTCTGGCGAGCAGCTCGGCCGCCTGCACGTTGAGCTTCCGCGCAGAAGGGAACCACCTATGGCCAGGCTCATTTCCCATATAGATGTTCTGCGCAATCGAACGATCCTCAGCCAGATCGATTTCTTGGGGCACGATTGCAACGGCCGACTCAAGATCACGCCCTTTCGCCACTCTCAGAGTCTCGTCCGCAAGGACGCGAACCACTCCAGATGTAGCGAGTTCCATTCCGGCGAGGATCTTCATCAGGGTCGATTTCCCTGCGCCGTTCTCGCCCATCACCGCGACGAACTCACCGGCATGGAGGTTAAGCGACACGTCTCGGAGAGCGAAGAACGACCCGTACTGCTTCGATAGCTTCTCTGCAGAGAGCAGAAGCTGTGCGTGCTGGACCGATGTCATCGAGGATTACCCCTCAGCGGGGGCTTCGGCGATGTTGTCGATGGTGAAGATGTCAGCTCCCGTATCGACATCTTCAATCTCTTTACCGTCGACGATGAAGTCCCGGAGAACCTTCACGGCCTGGAAGCCCTGCTCTTCAGGCGCCTGGCTGATTGTAAAGGCTGCGACACCCTCATTGACGTTGTCAATGGTCTGCGACTGGAGGTCGAACCCGACAAGAGCGATCTCGCCTGTCTTACCATGCTGCTTAACCCAGGTGCCTGCTGCAGTGAACGAACAGCAATCCATCGAGGCAATGGCCACGGCGTCGCCATTTCCAGCCATGGTCGACTCGATAGTGTTGTAGGCACCAGTGGGCTCATTGCCGGTATTGACCGGACCGACGATGTTGTTTCCGGAATCTTCTAGAGCGGACTTGAAGCCCTCGAAACGATCGTTATGCCACCCGGCACCAGTGTCTACAGAAACGACAACGACGTCCCCGCTAACGTCTCCGAGAAGCTCGAGCAGTTCCTCTCCCAGGGTCACACCAGAAGCACGCAGGTCCTGTCCCACGAACCCAAGCTGCTGCGAGTCAGGATTGTTGGTATTGAAGGAGATGATCGGAATGCCTGCGTCAAACGCCTGCTGGATCACGGGCTTAAGGGCATCGTTCGATGCAGAGGACACAGCGAGACCGTCGATGTTTCCCTGCGTAATCAGGGTCTGGAGTTCAGAGACCTGCGCCGCAGGGTCACCACCAGCGGGTCCGATCAGCTGTACGTCAACGCCGAGCTCTTCGCCTGCGCGCTGCATGCCCGCTTCGATGGGCGAGGCAAACGCCAGGGAGGGGTCGTGGTAAGAGAGTTTGATTACGAGCTCTTCGCCGTTCTCGACCTTCTCCCGAATTCTATCTGCGAGCACGAACCCGTTGCTGTCCGCGTCTTCACTGCCGTTGCCGGCCTCAGCGGTTTCGGCATCTGTACTGCATGCCGCGCCAGTCAGTGCCAGAGCGAACGCTGTCACAGCGGCGCCAACGATCCTACGTGCGGGCCAATTCTTCGTTGTCGTTGTCATGATTGTTCTCCTTTAGATGGGGTCAACGTTGACCTATTTTTTTCTTCGAGATAGAGCTGAATCACCGGCGACTGCGATGATGATGACTGCTCCTGTGGCTACGGTCTGCCAGAAGGAACTGATGCCTTGAAGGTTGAGAATGTTCTGCAGGACTCCGATGAAGAAGACGCCGATGACCGTGCCCCACATCGTTCCCGAACCGCCGGTCAGCGCTGCACCGCCGATGATGACGGCTGAGATGACGATGAGTTCCATGCCGCTGCCCGTGACTCCTTGAACGTATGACAGGAAGGACAGCCCAAGAACACCGGCCAGGCCGGCCGTTGCGCCCGAAAGAACGAAGGCCATGGTCTTGGTGCGGCCAGTGTTAATGCCAGAGAGTTTTGCCGCGTTTACACTGCCGCCTACTGCGTAGCTGTCGTAACCGAGCTTGGACCGGTGAAGAAGCACCCAGCCAATAGCGACGGCGATCGCAAAGATCAGGAACTGCATCGGGACCGCGCCAGCAATCTTTCCCTGCCCGAGGATATTGAATGCAGCAACGTTCTCATCGCTCGAGCTGAGCGAAATCGGAGTTCCATCTGAAACGAGAAGCGCCGTCCCTCGGAAGATCGAAAGAGTACCGAGCGTGACGATGAATGATGGAATCGCCAGCCCGACAGTCATAATGCCGTTTAAGAAGCCACAGGCGGCGCCGACGGCGACAGCGAGAAGCGTGGCGAGAACCCACGGTGTGCCGTTGGAGATCAGCATGCCGCCGACGACGGCAGAAAGGCCATAAATAGATCCAACCGAAAGATCTATTTCGCCATTGATTAGAACAAAGGTCATGCCGATCGCCATGATGCCGATCTGGGCGACCTGCTGCGTCACGCCAAGAATGTTGCCACTCGTGGCATAACCGTCGACGACCACTACGCCGTATACAACGAGGGCCACAAGGCCAGCAAGGGTCGAAAACTTCCGAATCTTGTCGTTCAGATCGAGCTTTCTCGCGTTCTTGATCTGAGCGTCCTTGGCATCTTTCGAGCTGAGTTCCGGTGCAGCTGTCATTTCCAAATTCCTTCTTCAGCGTTCTTCAGCTCCGCGTCGACAGCCTCACGTTCCGGTATCGCGGGAATAACTTCGTTCTTGGTGACAGAAAGCGACGATGCGACGATCGCTCGCTTGACCGCAGTGCTGACGTTCAGTCCTTCGTCGATCGCCGCGCAGAATGTGCCCACGAATGTGTCACCCGCACCGGTCGTGTCGACGACCTTCTCTTGAGGAAGAGGGGCGAAGCGCTGTTCGCCTGCATCGTCGATGACACGTACTCCGCCCGATCCCTGCGTGACGATCAGGGTCTGGCCCGGAGGCCGTTCATAACCGCTTTTCGAGTAGAACTCGAATTCTGACTCGTTGGGAATGAAAAAGTCAGCCTTCGAAAACACGGATTCATCCAGAGGAGCCGCTGGTGCGGGATTCAGAACAACCCGCGCACCTCGCTCATCGGCCATTGCGATTGCGTGAGCCACCACGTCGGTTGGGATCTCCAAACAGACGACAACAACCGAAGCCTGATCAAATAGCTCACTGAAGGACTCGAGGTCCTTAACGGTGAGGTGCTCCAATGCGCCCGGTGCAATGACAATGCGGTTCTCGCCCGAGGGTTCGACAAAGATGCCCCCAACCATCGTCGATACCTCTGGCACGGTCTTGACGAACTGGAATCCGATTCCCTCGTCATTCCATAGCTGGCGGGCTTCCCTGCCGAATGCGTCATCACCGATCGCCGTAATCAGCTCAACGCGGGAGGCTCCCTGGCGCCGCGCCGCAACTGCCTGGTTCGAGCTCTTGCCGCCATAGCCAATGGAGAGCTGAGCACCGCTGATCGTCTCTCCGCTTTCTGGAATCCGTGGAACGCGCATGGTGATCCCGGTTCCGTAACTACCGATTACGAGAATCAATGTTCCCCCTTGTATATGTACGTCTATGTACCTGTAGGGGATATCACACCATCGCTGCTGGGCATTGTCAAGCCGTACTGGCAGCTAGATCTACGGGTGCGGGATCGCTTACCGACTACGCGGGAACTAATCGAAGCGACTCCTTATGGTCAGAAAACGACGTTAGCAATCGGCAAGCGACGGTGCAGAAGTAGCTGATCTCCTTCGAATTGGATGCCCTCCGCAGGCATGGAGCCCCAGCCTTTCTCGCTGCCATCCCGAGCCGCTGAGCGCGAGGGTTCAACGTCTATAAGGAACTAGGTGGCCGCAGTGTTCGCTACATAACCACCAATTGCCTGCTCGTTCCCATGAATTTCGATTCGCCGCGGCAGGGCGCAGGACAAGGTCCTGCGCCCTGTCTGAAGCGCCGAAGACACAGGTTATGCAGGCCTGTTACGCGGGCCGGAAATTCTCTACTGATGGAGCGGATCATGTCGACCCGACCATCCGATGAGGATTCCAGCCGTCAGGGCGACAACCGGGAAGTCTTCGAGATGGTCGATGGTCGAGTGGATCGCAAGGAATGTCCACGCCGCCCCCGAGATCGCTCCCCTGTCCCGACCAGTCTGGGTCGCCAAGAGGAGACCGCCCGCGAAGACAGCGGCCAGCAGCACCAAGCCGATGATCCCGAGCTCGGCGAGCACCTGAAGAACCAGGGAATGCGTGGCCTCGAGCCCGGGGGTCGTCGATGCCAGCTCTGAAGACGGTGTGAAGGTGCCATGGCCGCTGCCCACTAGGGGATTCTGCTTCCAGAGTGACAGGGCATCATTCCAGAGAGTGTGTCGGGCACTGCTGAGACTGTCGCTCTGTGAGAGCCATGCCGGCCACGACTCCCGCGATCCTAGGATCGCAACCGTGACGGCAGCGAATGCGACGAGGACAAGTCCAGTTGCCAAAGTGATCGCGCGGGACGGTCCTGTCCTCACGCGATAGACCACGCTGATCGTGACTAGGAGCGCTGCGAGCAGGAGGAGCGAGGCTTGAGAACCAAAGGCCAGGAGAATACCGATCACGCCTACACCCATCGCAAAGGCCGCTTGGCGTGACTCGCCCATCTGCCGGATGCTCCGCGGCACGCGGACTGGAAAGTGTCTCGAGGCTTCGTTGGCGGCCGTGGCTGACGCGGCAGGGGCGGCACCCACAATTTCAGACGTACGCGCCATCCCTGCGATGTCCATTGGTCTTGGCAGGTCGAGGAGAGCGACTGCCGCTATTGCCACAAGGAGCACACCGACGGCGGCACTGGCATTGGCATAGACCGGAGCGGCGAAGGCCGCAATCGCCAAGAGAACGGGGACTGGTTCCCGGAGCGAACAGTTCCGCCAGCGATCAACGAGCAGTCCCCCTGCCACAGCACCGGCAAGAAGAACGAGCGGGGAGAGCAGATACGGCGACGAGAAACTGGGTGGACGGTGGCTGATCACAGGAGAGGCGAGCACCCAAAGAGTCCACAGCGCCACGCTCAGGACAAAAAAGACTCCTGCTGGTCCGAGCCGTTTCCGCAGTGGAGACACAGACTCAAGGACAACCCGGGCTGACTGTCTCATCCCTGCCGGTCAACCAGCGTTTGCAGGGCCGGGATGATGCTCTCCAGGTGGGTGTCGATCGCCTGCGCTGCCGTGATCGCGGCGGCCTGCCCTCGTCTGTAGGGGTCGGAAACGGCGTCGCGCTGGCCCGTGCTTCTGTGCTGCCACAAATGCTTGGTCACATCACCGAGTCGCGACCCCGCGGGAAGAGACTGGATCTCTCGTGCGGCATGGCCGATGACAAAGGTCTTCGTGGCCGCCTGAGGCCACTCATCGAGAATGTACCGGCGATGCTCTGGCGCCATGGTGAGAATGAGGTCCGCCTCGTCGACAAGCCCACGATCGAGCTGCTGGGCTCGGTGGCTTCGAGCCTCTCCCCTGCCCGCGGTAAGACCTCCCATTGGCGGATCAATGGGTTCACCGACCAGCGCGTGCGTGCCGGCAGAGGCGAATTCGATCCCTCGGGCACGACTGGCTCGTGCCACAACATCCGCGTACGCGGAGCGGCAGATGTTGGCAGTGCAGACAAAGAGCACCCGGTAGGGTCCAGCGCCCCGTTCATCGCCGCGGCCTATGTGAACCGCAGATCTGCGGAACATCGAACCCAACCCCGTGGACTTGGCCTTCGGCATGGAGAGATAAGGAGCAGCCAGGTCCCGCTCTGACAGGACCGAATAATCTCGGGAGATCGGCCACGGGATCTGAAGTGCGGGGTCGAACAGGTTGGCGGTCTTTGTCCGCTCGCGCGCCTCCGGTGTCCAATGCTCGGAGAGGAGGTAGCTGAAGGTCGTGCCGTCCTCGAGCACCTGATGTGCGTTGCCCACCCCTCGAGGAACAAAGACGGAGGTGCCGAGCGAGAGCTCCTGTGTCGCCACGCGACCGTAGCCCTCACCCTCACGCAGGTCCACCCACGCACCGAAGGCGGAGCCGCTGAGAACGCTGACGTACCTGTCCCAGGGTTCGGCATGGAAGCCTCGAGTCACGCCTCGGCGCTGAACGAGAGTGACATTGTGCTGAACGGGATTGAAGCTCGGTCCGCCGGCAGATTCCAGCTTGGCATCATGCCAGTTCTCCGTGAACCAGCCATCGGGTGTCTCCTGGAGGGATGAGCTCACAACCAGCAGCCCGGGAATCTCGGTCGATCTGACATCCGGCTCGTTCACACAAGGTCCTCTTCTCGACACTTTTGGCTCTACGGCTTGAGTACGGCGATGAGGGTCGCCGCGAGCTCGGCATGCGCCTCTGCGCCCATCGCCTCGCCGTCGCCGAGTGCCGGCTGCCCAGCATCGACATACACCCCGCCAACGGATTCAACAGCAGCCTGGATCGACGCCCGATGGAGCGGCGCCCAGTCCGGAACCGAATCGGCGCTGTAGATAGGAGCGACTGCAATGATGCGGGCTTCAGGCAACGCGGCACGAAGATCCGTGTAGTACTGGGCAGCGACTTCGGTCAGTGGGGTATCGCCATCGGCCACTCCCCCAAAGGTGACAACGACTTCAGGCGAGAGTTCAGCGATGGCGTCCACTGTGCCCGGGAAGGGCGTGCAGGGAGAGTCGTTGCACACGCGCGGAGGCGTCACATAGCCCCTGCCAGGCGCTGAGAGGTTGTACAGAGGCTCCCACTCGAGCTCGGTGCTGACCGGCCCCACCCACAGGGTCTGAGGGTCACCCAGCGAGTTCGAGTCACCGACAATCACCGCCGTCATGCTCTCGTCAGGTGCTGGCACGAAAGTCTCGGTTTCGGCTTCTGGATCCAAAGTGGGCTCGGCCGGTTCTGTCGAGATGTGAGAATCACTGTTCGTCTCATCACTGAAGTCGAACGAACGGGTTTCGGTCGCATCCGCATACTCCGCCCCCCGACCACTGGCCAGAGCAGCCAGACTGAGCGCAACGGCGAGAACTCCGAGAACAATCAGTCCAATGATCGCAAGCAGACCCCGATTACGAACTGATCTCATCACTCACTTCCGTTCACAAATTGCCACCGCATGCTACTAATCTCACGGTGAGTCTAAGCCATGAAGAAGCGGACAGCGCGGCCCAGCAGGTACAGTCTGTGTGTACTGTGATTCTGTCAATAGTTCTGCAGTATTTACCCAGCTCAAGAATGTTTTAGGACGGTTATGGAACTTCAGCAGTATCTCAAAATCATTCGGGACTACTGGCGAAGTATTCTTGCAACCCTTTTCGTCGTAGTGGCGGCCGTCGCCGGCTACACGATCATGCAGGATCCTACTTATCGGGCAGATGCAACGGTCTTCATCACGGTCGAAAGCGGTGACACTGCAGGCGAGCTCTCTCAGGGAGCCAACTATGCAGAGCGACAGGTGCAGTCCTTTGTTCAAGTCGTATCGACCGCCAGCGTACTCCAGCCCGTTATTGATGAGCTGGATCTGGATGCCACGCCAGCGTCTCTCTCGCGCAGCATCTCAGCGTCGTCTCCAAATGCGACCTCGCTCATCGAGATTGCGGCGTCTGGCGAAAACTCCGCTGAAGTCACCGATCTTGCTAATGCAGTCGCTGCTAGTCTCGTGGCAACGGTAGATGACCTGGCGCCGACCAGCTCGGATGGGTTGAACCTTGTCAGTGCCAGCGTTATCGACCCTGCGACGGTGCCGACCACGCCGACAGCCCCGAAGCCGATGACGAATCTTGCCCTGGCAGTGATCCTCGGGCTCCTGCTCGCCTTCGGCCAGGCGCTGCTACGAGAAGTACTCGATACGAGGGTTCGGGATGCAGGCGACATTCAAGAGGTAACAGACAAACCGATCCTTGCGACTGTCGGGCATATCTCGAAGAATATGACGCCGTCAGAGCGACGAGCGCATTCCGAGGCCTACCGCCGTCTACGTACGAACGTGACGTTTGTCGGTCTGGGCGGCGAAAGGAAGAAGTCCCTTGTCATCACTTCTTCGCTCCCCGATGAGGGAAAGACACAGACCGCTGTGAGCCTTGCGAGCGTACTTGCTCAGGCGGGCGAGACAGTGCTCCTGATCGACGCGGATCTGCGACGCCCCTCGGTCGCCAATCGCCTGCAGATCGACAACGAGCTCGGGCTCAGCGACATTCTGACCAAGCGTGGAACATTGGCGGATCTCGCAATTCCCGCCGCGACAAATTTGTGGGTGTTGCCTTCCGGAACGGTCCCGCCGAATCCCTCCGAGCTGCTCGGATCAGGAGCTATGAAGCAGCTGCTTTCCCACGCTGAACGCGAGTTTGACTACGTTGTTCTGGACACCCCACCTGTCCTTCCAGTGACAGACGCCGTCGTCGTCGCATCGCAGGCTGGAGGGGCTATCGTCGTGTCGCGTGCCGGGGTGACCAAGCGGTCCCAGATCCAATCGACAATTGACGTGCTGGAATCTGGACTGGCATCGACGCTCGGATTGGTCCTGAATGACGCCGAACTCAAGTCTAGGGAAGAGCGCTATGGCTACTATTCGGGATACACACAGGGCGATGCCAACACAGAGAACGTGGCAGCGCGTCATAAGGGCAGTGTCCGCCAACGCAGTTGATCTTCCGCGATAGTGGATCATAGACAGCTTTTGATTTAAACCATCCCTTGCTGAAGGGTCGCGGGTTTCGCTTCGATTCTTTTGTTGTGAGACCTGCAAATAGCGGAAGGTTTCACTGCCCCGGGTTCCTTAAGCGGGCCTTCCCGCTTTCACTAACACAATCCCCCAAGAACGCCCACCGGCTCTCACGACGCCATGGTTGGCTCTCGCAAACGTGCCCGTCTTGAGCTTCGGAATAGCAACGTCGACGGTGTAAACCCAGGTGTCGAGGGGCCTGTGTCGGAAGCCATCGCTCTGAGCAAGGTAGCCATGGCGCTGAGCAAGATGGTTGGGACTGGAGTTGTCCCACTCCGCATCGACATCAGCATCAGCATCGCCTGAGAGCGGGGCGTTGATCATGATCTGCAGCAGGACCGCGCTCAATTCAGTAGCCACGCTCACGACCACCATGCGGATACAACACTCTAAGGGACACTGCTAACCGTTCTCTCTGACCGAGAAATCAACGGCAGAAGACCAGACGGTTCCCCATCGCCGGCACTCACAACGACCGAAATCCAGGTGCACTCGAGGAGTGTCGGCGGCAGTTGAAAAGTGAGCAGTTTCGGCATTTGAAAAGTGAGCACTTCGATTAACGATGTGGAGTGTGATTTCAATGCACGATTGGGAAAAGATCCGGGTGCTTGCCCGCGAGGGTGTACCGAAGGCTCGTATTGCTGCTGAGCTGGGTATCTCACGCAATACGGTGGATCGGGCGGTGAAGTCTGATCAGCCGCCGCGTTATGTCCGCACGAGGACACCGACGAAGTTTGGGGAGTATGAGGCCCGGATACGGTGGCTGCTGGAGGAGTGTCCGACGATGCCGGCCTCGGTGATCGGCGAGCGGGTGGGCTGGCCTTACTCGGAGAGGGCCTTGCGGCAGAATGTGGCACGGATCCGTCCTGAGTATGCGCCACGACGTCTCGATCCTGCGGACCGGTTGGAGTGGGAGATCGGGGATGTGGCTCAGTGTGACCTGTGGTTCCCCAATGTTGATATCCCGATCGGGAACGGCAAGACGGCACGCTTCCCTGTGCTGACGATGATCCTGGCCTGGTCAAAGTATCCCGTTGCCTTGATGATCCCGAGCCGGCAACGCCCGGACCTGCTGTTGGGCATGTGGGACGGGATCAGCACCTTTGGCAGGGTTCCTCGACGCCTATTGTGGGACAACGAGGCCGGAATCGGACGATACGGCAAGCTCGGGCAGGAAGTCGCGGAGTTCTGTGGAACCCTCGGAGTGAAGCTCGTCCAAGCCAAACCCTATGACCCGGAGACCAAGGGCGTGGTCGAACGGTTCAACTCCTACCTGGAAACCTCGTTCCTGCCCGGGCGGACGTTCGCCAGTCCCAAGGATTTCAATGCTCAACTCGCCGGCTGGCTCGAGGTGATCCGAGGGAAGAAACCACGAGGGAAAGACCAAACTCGGGGCCAGGGCCTGACCGTCGAGCTCGAGCATATGGGTGCGTTGCCGCCGGTTGATCCCGCAGCGAGGTGGACTGTGCAGACGCGGTTGGGACGTGACTACTACATCGAGATCGGCGCGAACGCCTACAGTGTTGACCCCAGGTGGATCGGGCACCGCATCGACGTCACCATGGACCTGTCGACGGTCCAAGTCAGTACGGGCGGGAAGGTCATCACGACTCATGAGCGTCTTTGGGGCAGCGGCGGTCAGGTGACCGACCCTGACCACGTGGAGACCGCTCGGAAGCTGCGTGCGACCTTTCAGCAGCGCCAGGGCCTGCCCGGCTACGGAGTGACGGTCCAGGGCGGGGACCTGGCAGTATATGACCAGATCTTTGACATCGAGGTGGCCTAAATGGAGGCGATCAAAGACGTCACGTACTACACGAGTGCGTTGAAAGCACCACGTATTCAAGCTTCTTTCGCTCGCCTGGCTGACACTGGGCGGGCACAGGGCTGGACGTTCGAGGAGTACTTAGCCGCGGTTTTGGAAGCCGAGGTCACCGCCCGGGAAGCATCTGGGGCCGAGATACGACGGAAACGAGCACACTTCCCGTCCATGAAGACGATTGAGGACTTCACCTTCGATCACCAGCCCCACCTGCGCTCAGACGTTCAAGCAGCATCACGCTCGACCTGGATCCACAACGCGGAGAACATGATCCTTCTCGGCCCACCAGGCACCGGGAAGACTCACATATCGATCGGGCTCGGCATTGCCGCGACCAGGGCCGGAATCCCGGTCCTGTTCGACACCGCAGCCGGCTGGATCCAGTCGCTCACTGCCGCTCACAACAAGGGAGACCTGACGAAAGAGCTGCGGCGTATTCGCCGCTACAAGCTCATCATCATCGACGAGCTCGGCTACCTCCCCATCGAGCCAGAAGCCGCGAACCTGTTCTTCCAGCTCATCTCGGACCGATACGAGCAATCATCCATCCTGATCACCTCAAACCTCGCTTTCGGGTCCTGGTCCACGATCTTCCACGACGAGACGATTGCGACAGCCATCATCGACCGGCTCGTCCACCACGCCCAAGTCCTGACCACGAAAGGAACCTCCTACCGGATCAGACACCGACAAGAACAAGGAACTGTAAACTAAAACCGCTCAGTTTTCGATCGCCGGAAATGCACCAAATTCAACTGCCGCCGACAGAGGAGAATGCGATACTCTCGACTTCAGGCATAAAGAAATCGCTAACAGGGGATCGAATGGTCGGGAGTCGAACTTGCTCATTATGTGGTGTTAAGGGCCATGACAGACGGTCGTGCAACATTTCCCAAAACTCTGGGCGGTGCAGCGTCTGCGGGTACCACGGCCATGACAAGCGGAACTGCCCTCACAAGTGATCGGTAGAGAAGGAAATCCTCGTCCTGAGTCAGCCGTATATTTGTAAGCGAGTTTAGACCCGGTTCTAGGCAGAGATCCATTTTGAGACACCTTTACCCGCGTCTGTGACTTTGTGTAGACGCGCTCTACGCCTATTGACCTCGACCGTTTTCGATGCGGCTGTTAAGTCGTTGTTGTCCGATGTCGAGGTGGGGTCTTTCTAGGTTGCAGTAATCACTCCAGGACTGCACGGCTTGAGCCCGTTCTTTGTCCGTTTTCGAGGCTCTGGGGTAAGCCCATTCGGCGGCCAGGGTGCGACTGAGCCGCTCGACTTTGCCGTTGGCACATGGGCAATGGGGCTTGATGAACTTCTGGCTGATGACATGAGCGTCGATCACAGCGTGGAATGTCGCGGACTTGCGATAAGCGAACGCGATGTCAGTGATCACGAGTTCAACCCGCAATCCCAAGTGTGCTAATGAATCGCTCTGGGTTTGATGGAGATTCCTGAGCTTGGAAACAAGGATGGAATAATGTCAGTTATGAACAATCCCGGACGCGCCTCGCAGCGGCGGTATTCACCAGAGGAAAAGGCGGCAGCGGTGCGCATGGTGCGCGCCTTACGTAAAGAGCTGGGCACGAAGAACGGCACGGTCAAAAGAGTTGCCGATCAGCTCGGATACGGCCCAGAATCGGTACGCACCTGGGTGCGTCAGGCCGATATCGACGATGACTGAATATTCGTGGTTGTGGGAGCCACTCGTGGTGCCTTCCAGAGCCAGTCCACGTCTAGGCCGATGGTGTCGGTGAGAGCCGTTTATGGCGTGTTGGAGAGCCGCCCTGGTTAGGCTCCTTCCGTCGCGTGGATCGGTCGCGCGACGAAAGGAGCATGTACCCATGGTACGAAAGATTAAGTCGAAGCTGATTTTAGAGCTTCGTTCCCAGGGACAATCAGGCCGCGCGATCGCGGCCGCCCACGGGATGTCACGTAATAGCATCGCCCAAGTATTTGAAGCCGCCGACCGCGAAGGCCTGTCGTATGACGACATAGCCGAGGTACCCGAAGCGGAGGTTTATGCGCGGCTGTTTCCCGGACGTGGAGAACACACCAGCGTCTATGTCCAACCGGATTGGACCCGCGTGCACCGCGAACTTGCCAGGGTCGGGGTGACATTGAAACTGTTGCACAGCGAGTATGTCGACCTCGTGAAAGACGAGGGCGGTCTGGCGATGAGTTATGACAGGTTCTGCCGACGATATCAACATCATGTCCACCTCACCGGGGTCGCCTCACGGGTAGGGCATAAGGCCGGACAAGCAGTGGAAGTGGACTGGGCTGGCCCCACCATGACATTGACAAATCCCGTCACTGGCGCGGAGCAGAAGGTCTATCTGTTTATCGCTTGCCTGCCGTTCTCACGGTACGCGTTTGTCGAACCCTGCGCAGATATGACACAGACTTCCTGGTTGAACGCTCATGTAGCGATGTTCGATTACTTCGGCGGCAGCGTCCCGCGGATCGTCTGTGACAACCTGAAAACCGGTGTCATCACCAGGCCCCGGGAGGGCGAGATCGTCTTGAATGATTCCTACCGTGAGCTCGCCGGCCACTACTTGGCAGCCGTGCTCCCCGCCCGGGTGGGAAAACCGAAAGACAAAGCGAGCGTGGAGAACACGGTCTGGCACGTGGCCACGAGAATCAACGCCAAGCTCAGAGAGCATTCCTTCGCTTCTCTTGCGCAGCTGCGCCAAGCAATCCGCGCTGAGCTCGAAACTTATAATGCTGAACCGTTTCAGAAGCGTGCAGGCTCTCGCGCGAGTGTCTTCCGCACCGAGGAGGAGCCCCTGCTGCGGCCTTTGCCAGCAGTGGCTTATGAGATTGCTACCTGGGTCTATGGCCGTAAAGTCGCCAAGAACTCTCATGTGGTGTGGCAGAAGAACTCCTACTCCGTGCCGTACCCCAATATCGGTAAAACGGTTGACCTGCGGATCACACCGACGATGGTGGAGATCTACGACGGTCATGATCGGCTCACCAGTCACGTCCGCGTCCCCACCGGGACCAGCGGGGTATACCGCACGCATGACGGTGACCTGCCCGGCGGGAAGGGCTATCAGCCCTGGGACGAGCACCGCGTCCGTGACTGGGCCACCAGGATCGGAGCCAACACGCTCACGGTCGTTGATCGGATCTTTGCTGCTGTCCCAGTCACCGAGCAGGGCCTGGACCCCGCGCTGGCAGTCCTGCGCCTATCGAGGCGATTTACTGCCGGTCGGGTCGAGGCCGCCTGCAAGATTGCCTTGGAGGCCAATATTCGCTCCCCACGCTATAGCCACGTGCGCCCGATCCTCGATACCGGACAAGACAAAACCGGAACTGCCGCCCCTTCTTCTCAAAGTGAGGGTGGGGGCTATGTTCGCGGGGCGGCCTACTATGGCGGAGGCCGATCTAAATGACGATGCTCGATACTGAAACGAAGAACAAAATGCGCGACATGGGAGCCGAACCTCTGCTCGATGCCCTGAGCGCTCTTGACGACGGGCTCACGCTGGGGCTGTCGTTTGAGGAGAAGCTCAAGCTTGCTGTTGATGACGCCCACGCCGTGTTCACTCACGCGAAGATCCAAGGCCTCAAGCGCCGCTCAGGAGTGCGCTACCCCGACGCGGACCTGCGTAGGGTCGATATGCTCACCGAACGCGGACTGGACCAGGCCATGCTGGCTCAGCTGGGAACTTGCCGGTTCATCGAGTTGCACCACAACATCGTCTTCCAAGGCTTCACCGGATCGGGCAAGTCTTATCTTGGCTCCGCCCTTGCCAACCAAGCCTGCCAACACCGGATCCGCGCCAACTATGTACGGATGCCGGACCTGGAAGAGCTCATCAGCGTCGCAGCCGATAAGCCCCACGGGAAGACACAGCTGCTCAAGAAGCTGAGTAACTTCACTCTGCTTGTGATCGATGAATGGCTCCTCGACCCACCTGATGAAGCGCTTCAGAGCTTCCTCCTGGAGCTGCTCGAGCGTCGCTATGACGCAGCCTCAACAGTGTTCTGCACGCAGTATCCGAAAAAGGACTGGCACACCCGCCTCGGCGGCAGCGTCCATGCTGATGCGATCATGGATCGCATCGTTCACAACACGACGTGGATCGAGACCGGGACCTTCAACATGAGAGAACACCAAGCACAAATAATGCTCTAAACATGCGCGTGAGAGCCGGTGGCTCCCAACAACGCCAGTCACTGGCTCTCACGCGCGCCATAGCCGGCTCCCCGACACACGAACAGGTGGCTCTAAACAGGCCGGATACTCAATGACCACCTCCCTGGTGTGAGCACTGATGAGGCCCGCCGTCTGCTCGAGCTTGAGCAGGAGAACCGCGAGCTGCGCCGGGCCAACGAAATCCTCAAACGCGCAGCGTCTTTCTTCGGGGCGGAACTCGACCGCCAACACAAGAAATAGTGGCCTTCATCGACTTAAATAGGGACGATATTGTGGCCGGGCGCCGTCTTGGAGTCGAGTCCATCTGCAGGGTATTGCAGGTGGCTCCAAGCACGTACTACGCCGCGAAGAAACGTGGCCCCTCTGCTCGTGCGATCCGGGACGCGGAGCTGATTCCCCGGCTGTTTGAGCTGTGGGAAGCGAACTACAGCGTCTATGGAGTGCGGAAGCTGTGGAAGGCTGCACGCCGTGCGGGAATCGATATCGGCCGCGATCAGACCGCCCGTCTTATGCGAGCAGCAGGGATCGAAGGGGCACGACGGACCAAGAAAGTCCGAACCACTCACCGTGATGCGACTGTCCCTCGGCATCCTGACTTGGTCGACCGTGATTTCACCGCCACAGGCCCGAATCAGCTGTGGGTCACCGATCTGACATTCGTTGCCACCTGGGCCGGGATCGCGTATGTGTGCTTCATCATCGACGTCTACTCCCGCATGATCGTCGGGTGGCGAGTCGCCTCGCATATGCGCACACCCATGGTCCTCGATGCGATCGAGATGGCCCGCTGGTCGCGCGGGACTCACCTGCCCGGGCTTCGGTGTCACAGCGATGCAGGCAGTCAATTTACGTCCATTCGCTACGGCGAGAGACTAGCGGAGATCGGCGCTGTTCCCTCGATCGGTACTGTTGGCGATAGCTACGACTGTCAGACTGTTTTCACCTGGTTCCGCAAGAATCGGGAAGACCTGACCGGTGGGCTCTGACTCCAGCATACGAATGACCCGAACGGTGTCTTAGCGTTGTACTGTCGAGCACCCGGACAGGCACGGAATAGAGCATTGACACCTCCCGGGAGTGACCTCATAGGAGCCTGGAGCATTACGCATTCCTCGTGACAGTCCTGTCTACCCGGCAGGCGACAGTGTGAGACCACACTAGCAAGCAAGGAAATGCCATGGAGACCCCCATAAATATGAGATCCGGATACGTTGTCGTCGGCGTTGATACTCACAAACACATTCACGTTGCAGCCGTCATGGACTCCGTGGCCGGAATTCTCGATACTTTAACGATCCCTACCGACACTCCCGGGTTCGCGAAGCTCACCGCGTGGGCCCACACCTATGGGCAGATCTTAGTCTTCGGAATCGAGGGAACAGGATCCTACGGGGCCGGACTCACATCCTATCTACGCCGTCAGGGTCATCGTGTTGTGGAAGCGGGCAGGCCCGATCGCCGGCTTCGTAGAATGAACGGTAAATCCGACACTCTCGATGCGGAAAATGCGGCTCGGGCAGCACTGGCAGGCATGGCTACCGCAACCCCGAAAACTGCTGACGGCACAGTCGAGATGCTGCGCCAGCTCAAGGTTGTCCACGGCACCGCAGTCAAAGACCGCAGTGCCGCGATGATCACGCTCAAAGCCATGCTGGTCCACGCAGATGATCAGCTCAGAGCGAGCACGAACAAGATGACGCAGATCAAGCTCGCCCGCCATCTGTCACGGCTACGCCCCTCTGATCTGACTACTGTTGCTGGGACACTGCGGTACTCGTTACGTGCCTTGGCAGGGCGCTGGCTCTTCCTCGATGCTCAGATCAAAGAAATAGAATCAAAGATCAATGCCCTCGTGACTGAATATCGTCCAGCACTACTGGAGCAATTCGGGATCGGTGCCGATACTGCCGCGGAGATCCTTATCGTGGTCGGCGATAATCCTGAACGTATCAAATCAGAGGCAGCCTTCGCGAAACTCGCCGGCATCAGCCCGATCCCCACCGGCTCGGGGCAGACCAGCGGCCGGCACCGGATCAACCATGGCGGGCACCGCCAGCTCAACGCGGCGATCTACCGCACCGTCATCGTCAGGATGCAACACCATGAGCCGACAAAAGCTTACGTCACTAGAAGAACCGCCGAAGGCAAGTCTAAACGCGACATTATTCGATGCCTCAAGCGCTACGTCATCCGCGAGGTCTACCACCTCGTTAAAGCTCAATCAGCCGCCGACATCCCACTGCAGAAAGTGAGTTGACAGATATAGGAGCGTCAACGCACTGGCTGAGACGGTTAACGGATACTACAAGACCGAGCTCGTGCGCGGGCCGGCACATCCGGGTCCGTGGAAGACGATCGAGGATCTAGAACTGGCCACCCTGGGCTGGGTCCACTGGCACAACACTGAACGCCTTCACGGCTACCTCGGAGACGTACCACCGATCGAGTTCGAGAACACCCACTACACTGCTACCAGCACCCCCAACGTGCTGATCGGAATCAAATAAAAAGAGCCTCCATCAAACCCAGAGCGATTCAGTCGCGCCTGACTCCCCGCCGTACCAAAGCGCCTTGGCGGTTTGGTTGACAGGCATCCCCTCGGTCGTCGAGGCATACTCCGGGCGTTTGAACCCGGTCAAGCTGCCAAGATTCTTTGCTCCAGATACTGACACACGTAAAAGGCAAGGCTGCAAGCATGACAGGCTTGCAGAATCCCGACCCGGCGTACCATTCAATTGTCTGTGGTTGGACGATGGCTTCGATAGCTGACCTAGCCGCAGGAAGATGCCAATGTCGCGTCACGTCTGCGTCTTCGCTCGAATGCAAGCGCGTATACGACCAAGAAGAAACTTGAAACCTTGTACCTGTGGCGAAGCGCCGTACCAGTATTGCTGACGCCGACTCCAAACAGCATCGATACCACCAGAATCACGACAATCAAAGAAGCGATTAGCGTGCGATTCCCTCCAGCGAGATGTCGGTTCTTAAAAGCAAAATAGAACGCGCCCACGTAGAAAGAAGAATCCGAAAAAGCCATGAAAGCGTCATTCAGCCCGCGCCAATCCCAGGGCATCGGCGCCGCCAGGAAGTAAAGGGCCCTCACAGGTGCGAATGCAATCAGTTGGCCGACATTTTCAGCATTCATCGAGGTAAGGTAGGCAGATCCACCACGAGTCGAATTCACAGTGGCGATCAGGTCCTCCGCGGACTCTAGACTGCTGAACTTGCCTAGGAATAGTTCTGGGTATTTCCACACTACAAACACCACCGCTGGCACTAGCAAGAATAAGTAGCCAAGTGTGGAGGCGCCTACTCTGAATTTCCGGTGTCGGCGTTGATACACGGACGCAACGAGAATATAACCAAAGGCCACTGCGATCATCCCAGAATGGAAGACGGTTGCCATCAGAGCGAAAGTCACGGCGAGGAAGAACCTTGAAAAAGTTCCATTTAGAAGCCAGGCTACAAAGTAGGCGACGGAAACTGTAATAAGCAGCGCGATGAGGCTTTCTCGAAGAAACAGCGAAGAAAGAATTGCCCAATTCGGCATTACGGCCCCTAGGACCATTAACTTGTTGACGATTGATTTCTTCAGTTCGAGTTGCTCTGCCAACAATTTGTACGCAATAAGGAGTACGGTCACGCCCATGAGGGCATTCGTATACTGAGCAAAGGAACGCAACGGGCCAACGAGATAGAAAAACAAGCCCATCAGCTTGCTAAAGGAGCCTCCGTAGACCGGCTCGCCCAGAAGCGAGAGATCAGAAGACACCAGAAGTGCGGAAGCATAGTATCCTTCTGTATCACTGCCACTATGTAGCAAAACGTGGAAATCTCTCATATGCGTGTCCCAAAACACTAAGAGGACCCTGCACACAAGCGCTAAGCTCAGGATGATCCCAACAGCTTTCGGTAGTACGAGCAAGAAGATCGAGGCAGCGGTCAGGAGATGAAATAGCACCGCGAGAGTGTCGACCGTAGATACATCGTCACCCCTCGGGAGCCCAATAATCGCCAGCATCAAGAAAACGACGGCCCATGACGCCCAAAGCAAGCCAATTTCTGACAAACGTGGACGTGACGATGATTTTAGCTGCGCCACGGTCTCTGAGCTTTCTCGCTGAAAATTTCGAATCTTCCTTTTTTTCCTCTGAAGCCCTCAGTCATTGGACGAGATATCCCCAGCATTCAATCGACCATCCTAAAGCATATCCAAAGCCAAACTAGAGAGCCAAGCAGGGTGCCAATGCTGAACATCCATATTGCGCCACTTAAGCCAGAGAGTGCTCCTAGAAGCGGCAGAGCGATTGAAATCCCGCTTTGAAGCAAGCGACCTCTAATAAGGTCACGCTCGATCAATCGTGTCCTGGCGTTGACATATAAGTAATGCCCGACCATAGAACCAGCCAGGAAGATTCCAGCAGGGGCCCAGTATGCCGAAACTTCGTCCAAGACGTCGATCCCCAGCGGATGGTGCTCGACGTACAGCAGTATCGAAGCACCCACTATGCCGCAAAACATCCCTAACAGAGCTACTAAACCAACCACGCTCATTGCGAATACTTCGCGAACGTCGCGACGGGATAGTTGTGGACGTAAGAGATTAATTAACATCCTGACCGGGGCAGAAAAATTAGATATGGCACGGTAGATTCCAAAGTCGGCAGCACCCAGGACGGGGATTAGTAAGTATGGCGTGCCAACTGCGCTCATATCCAACATCGCAGAATCCTTTAGAAGAGGACTCATAGCGGACCAATAATGCTTGAACCAGCGGACAACGGACAGCGGGCCACCCACCTCGCGCATCGACCCAAGAACCCAATGGGCTATGCCAGCAACCGTCCAAGCCAGGAGGAGAATGTCAAGCTGGTTGGAAAAGTCGCCGACGCAGAACATGACCGTGGAGAAGAGGACCAACGCCAGTAGTTCAGTCGTGAATAATCGACGCCAAGACCCTAATCTTATCTCCAAGTATCTTATGGGAAATCGCCGGCCCGCCAGAGTCACCGAGAGGAAGCCCAAAACTGCTGTGAGTAGCGAGCCCTCCATAAAGCCGAAAATAACACCTGCAACTGCACCAAAAAACCCAGCCGTCCACGTCGAAACCGCCGCATAATCGGCAGGCGAAGACCGCGTATCGG
The DNA here is from genome assembly GCF_003952265.1 of Flaviflexus salsibiostraticola. Lineage (NCBI taxonomy): Bacteria > Bacillati > Actinomycetota > Actinomycetes > Actinomycetales > Actinomycetaceae > Flaviflexus > Flaviflexus salsibiostraticola. The sequence continues at coordinate 452,462 of NZ_CP034438.1, read as the reverse complement.
ACCAGGTAACCGATCTGGCATAAGCTTCGGAGATCGCAGACAAAGAGAACGACGAAGCGAGAGCAAAAGTCAGATACCCGGCAGAAAATGCTCCGAATTGGAAAGTTGAGAGAGTCAACATCCCCGATACTTGCGGAGCAAGCTGAGTAAGTGACACTGCACCTAGAGTTCCCGCTTTATAAAGAGATTCCGCTGTCACTGTGGTTCGCGCCGAGCCTATTCCTTTGTCATGCAAGTAGAGTTACAGTACTGCTTTAGCCCACTCGTCTTCCCACGCCTGAAAGCTATAGTGGCGAAGCACTGTTTCCCTACTCCTAATGCCCATATCTTGGCGTTCTTCTCGCGAAGACGACACCATATCTGCAAGCGAGCGTTTCCATTCATCCGAACTCTCTGCTCCAAGAGAGCCGAACTTATGAATCACATCACCATTCGCTCCAACAGGGCTGGCTATTGAGGGTAGCCCCGCGGCACCATACTGAAGTAACTTGTAAGCGCATTTGCCCCGGGACCAGGCAGTGTCTGGTAGAGGCATAATGCCGAAGTCCACATCCGTCAGGCGAGCGGCAAAGCTCGACAACGACCATTCGAAACGATCAGTCATAACGTCGAGGGCGCCAAGAGACCCGTTTCCTCTGCTAACCAATCGCAATCGTAGGCCCGACCTTTTGTGCTCATTCAGGAGGGCTCCCTCTATCGTCCGCAGGTAAGTCTCTGTGCTCGGACTACCGAGCCAGACTGCAACAGGATGACGATAAGCGCACTCATAGGTCTCCTTGGGCAGATACTGCTCAGGTGAGACACAGCTTGGGATCACGCGGACATCGGAGTTTAGCTTCGCAGCAGATTCAGCCAAATAGGCGTTGCCAGCAATGACCACGTCGGCACTCTCCACGGAGATCTCCCATCTACGGGAGTTGGAGAGTCTGGGAATCCGAAACTTTCCATCGTCTAACATTATCGCGTCGTCAAAGTCGTAGACGCCCTTCGCAGAATTCTCCATTAGGCGTCGTTCGACACTCCCGTCCGAGAACGGGCTGGCTCTCCGCGAAATTAGCACCGGTGACGTGCGACTCTCAGAAGCGAGCCGACGAATCTCAAACTCTCGCCGGATAGTTCGTAAAGGCGTGCGAGCTAACGCACCTACTGAGTTGTTCGGCATCCTCGTGTAGCTGACGAGGTCGGCTTTGATCCCCAAGTGATCGAGCCAATCGTAAACTCGCACCCGAGCACTGCCACTCTGCGGACCATAGGAGGTCACTGCTGTGAGCATGCCTCTCCTAGCTCCAGATCTGACGTCTCACTGTAGATTCCATCTCTCATAGTCTAAGGTCGACGGAGTCGCGACTTAGAACGCACTTGAGGTCATAGAGAATACTGCAACCTTCCTTGCCGAATTTCCGAATCTCTTCGGCTCCCAACTCGACGAACTCACGGTGCGCAACGGCCAATATGATCGCGTCGTAATAACCGCGAGACGGTTCGTCAATCAGTGTGACACCACAATCCCGACGTGCTGTAGCGGGATCCGCCAGTGGATCATGGACTTCTGCGCGAACTCCGTACGACGAAAGATCGGAGATAATATCGACCACGCGGGTGTTACGGATGTCCGGAGTGTTCTCCTTGAACGTGAGGCCCAGGATCAGTACGCGAGCGTCAAGAATCCGAATTCCCCGTCTCGACATCGCTTTTACTAATTGGGAGGAGACATGAGACCCCATCGAGTCGTTCAGACGGCGACCAGCGAGAATGATTTCAGGATGGTATCCGACGGCCTGCGCCTTGTGAGTTAAGTAGTAGGGATCGACACCGATACAGTGTCCCCCAACGAGACCCGGTCGGAAAGGAAGGAAATTCCACTTCGAACTTGCTGCGTCGAGAACGGCCTCAGTGTCGAGGTCGAGCCGGTTGAATAGGATCGCCAATTCGTTTATCAAAGCGATGTTGACGTCACGCTGAGTGTTCTCGATTACCTTGGCCGCCTCCGCCACCCGGATCGAGCGAGCTTTGTACGTGCCTGCCTTTACCACTGCGGAATACAGGGCATCCACGAAATCTGCGGCTGCCGTGGTAGACCCGGAAGTTACCTTGACAATCGTGCTAAAACGGTGAACCTTGTCGCCGGGATTGATGCGTTCCGGACTGTAACCTACAAAAAATCCCTCGTTATACTTCAGGCCGCTTTCCCGCTCAAGCACAGGGACGCAATCATCTTCAGTAGCGCCCGGATACACAGTAGATTCAAAAATCACCACGTCGCCCTCGCTCAGATGCTGCCCTACAGTCTTAGAAGCCGCGAGTAAAGGCCCCAAATCGGGCTGATTATTCTTATTGATCGGAGTGGGTGCGGTGACGATGAAGACGTTTGCTTCATCAAGGTTTGCGGGGTCGTCAGTAAAGGAGAGTCGATGAGCAGTTGCCAGTTCCGCCGCTTCGACTTCCCTAGTACTGTCGCGCCCCTCACGAAGCTCAGCGATGCGGGACTTTTTAATGTCATACCCAATGACTGGGAACTTCTTGGCAAACTCGACGGCGAGCGGCAGTCCGACGTAGCCGAGTCCGATCACGGCGATTCGGGTGTCTTTGAGATTCATGCGTTTGCTGCCGTTCTCTTTGTCTGCTCAAACCACTTGATCGTCGCTGTTAGGCCTTCCGTCAGGTCAACGGGCCGTACATGTGGGAACAGCTCCCGCACGCGACTATTATCTGCCTGCGACGCACGTACATCGCCGGTTCTCGGCCCCGTATGGATTCGCTCTATCTGTCGCCCTAGTTGGGATTCAACTTCATCGAGCAAGGACAGCAGGGTGGTGTTGGTGCCATATGCGAGGTTAACGGGGTCCAGACTGTGAGTCTGATTCTGGATCGCACTGAAAATGACCGCACAAACAGTCTCGACATAGGTAAAGTCGCGGGACTGCAGGCCATCACCGTGGACCTCGACGGCTCTGCCATCAAGAGCGGCATCCAGAAATTTGGGGATTACAGCCGCATAGGCATGGCCAGCTGCTTGCCCGGGCCCGAAGACGTTGAAGAATCTGAAGGCCAATGTCTTTAGTCCGTAGGAGAACTGATATGCAATCGCATATCCTTCAGTGGCTGCCTTACTCACTGCGTATGGACTCATCGGGCGCGTCCAATCGAACTCGCTCTTTGGCAGATTGGGGTTTGATCCGTAGACAGAGCTCGAGGACGCGACGACTACGTGGCCCACGTGCGCTTGACGCGCCGCTTCGAGAACATTCAAAGTTCCGGTGGCATTCGCGGCGTGGGAGGCGACAGGGTCCGCTATCGACCTTGGCACACTGGGAATCGCGGCAAGGTGGACAATTGAGTCGACGCACGTTGCCGCGTGCACGAGCGCGTTGTAGTCCAAAATGCTCGCGCGGATGAATTCCACGTTTGTGCCGTCCAAGTTGTCCTCGTAGCCCGTGCTGAGGTCATCAATGACTCGAACTTCCGTGGCTCCATCATGCTTATTGATGTGCTTCGCAAGGTTCGACCCAATGAAGCCGGCCCCGCCAGTGATTAAAACTCTCATTACCTTCCATTTCCAACCGATTGGTGCTGGATCCGAACAGCATGTTCGGACGAAGCAACTCCTTCGAGGATATCCGCCAGACCTTGCCAGATGATTTCTGGCCTGTAGTCGTTTCGTGCCCTCTCTGCCGCGTTTTCACCGAGTACTTGAGCGAGTTCCGGTCTGGCAGCCAACTGATTGATTCTTTCGGTCAACGCATCGCTATCGTCGACGTCTATCAGGTAGCCAGTCTCTCCATCGATGACAGAGTCCACGGCTCCTGTAGCGCGCGTAGTAATCGCTGGAATTCCCGCTGACGCGGCCTCCAAAACGACGTTGGGAAATCCTTCTCTGCGAGTAGGAAGGACGAGAGTGTCGACTACTGAAAGGTATCCCCAGACATCGTTAGTCCAGCCAACGGTGCTGACCCCAATCGAAAGGGAAGCTAGCTGCTCGACAAGAACGGAGTCCTCAACGGGTCCAATCACTAACAGGTGCACCTTTGGGTTGATATAGGGGTTTGAGAGCGCTCGAATCAGCGTGTCAACGCCCTTATCGTGGTTCAGCCGCCCGACGAAGCCTACGACGAACGCGCCTGTGGGAATAGATAAACCTTGACCGAGCAAGGGAGCGTCCATAGTGGCTGCCCGCTCGGCAACAGCCTCAGCAAATACACCGTTGCTACTGCCGTGCCCAATCACCCAGCCGCCTTTCGGGGGCACAAGCCTCAGTTCGGATCCCTCCTTCGCGAGGGATTGACTGACGTAGACCACGTCGGTTGCCAGTCGATGAGTTGACCACTCAACGCACCATAGAATGATGCGCTTGAGACCCGACGCGCCTTCTAATCTGAGCCCTCTCACGACATAGACACGCTTGGGTACCCTAAGGAGCCAAGCGGCAAGTCCACCGAGTAACCCTGCCTTTGGTGTGCTGATATTTACGATGTGAGGTTGCAGTTTTCTCAGTTCCCGAATCCAAGAAATTAGAGCAGCGAGATCCAACTTAGGTGACAACTCTCGGGCCATCGGGATTGAAGTTAACGAGACACCTTCACGGTCAGCAGCAGACTTGGCGGATTCATCGGGACTCGTAACGAGCGTGACATCGTATCCCCGCTCCTTGAACCACTCGAGTTGTCCACGAAGAAATGAGTACGCACTTCTGCCGATCGTGATGCCATAAACCAAGCGAACTCGATCCGTGGTCTTAATGGATGAATCGCACTCAGATTGATCAGCCAACTCTGACCACCCCTTCATGCGGGGTTTCCAGTTTTCCGAGAACCCCGGGGAACTGCTCAAAATCAGGCCGAAGCTCCAGGTCGCCGATTAATCGATCAATCATGTCTTGCTTCCCTGCCAGCCTTCCGAAGAATCTCATAATCTCAATCGGAACCGGCAATTGACGAACGCGTCGGCCTTGTCCTTCTGCGAGCCATTTAACAAGGTCTCGCGTCGAGATTGGTGAGGGATCTCCGATTAAGAGAGGCCGCGGCGGCACGTGTTCGGACTCCATAGCGGCGGTCAGCCACTCGACCATGTTGGAGATTGACAGCATGGTTCTACGATTCTGTATCGAGCCGAAGGGTAGCGGCAGTCCGACCTTCGTGAGGCGGGCGAGCCGTTCGATATTACCCTTCACGCCGGGTCCATAAACGACAGGTGGTCTGACGATGACGACCTCCAAATTGCGCGTGTCTGAGAGCGCCTTCAGCGCCTGTTCGCCCTCGAACTTTGAAATTCCATACGGATCGACTGGGGTTGGAAGGTCCTCTGAAGTTAGGGGCCTGCCCTCCGATCTCTCACCATTCACCTTGATAGAGCTCACGAATACGAGGCGTTTGACACCCTGTTGCACGCATGCATGGGCTAACCGCTCGGTGCCTCTGGCATTGACCTCGCGAAATTCCTCGAGTGGATCTTCTGATGTTTCAGTCATGACATGAACTCGAGCCGCCAGGTGGAGAACAACATCGACGTCGTCCAGCAAGCCGGACCAATCGGTTTGCGAATCGATTGACGGAACAACACGGTTCTCCGCGCCGATCGGGAGATCGACGGGAGAGCGAGATAGCGCCACGAGTTCATGGGACTCAGAGAGTGCATTGACGACATGCCGTCCGACGAAACCGCTCGCACCGGTCACAGCAATGCGCATATCAATGACCTCCGATCAACGATTGCCGCAGGACACGCGGAAGATGGAGATACAACATGGCGACGGCAATCATGAGACCCGACGCGATGAACGGTGACAAACCAATGACTGTCGAGAGCCCTAGCGCGATATTGATCGCGGTGAACAGGGCGACGGTTAACGCCGAGGAGAGGTGCGACAACCCTGAAGAGGAGAGCTGCTGGTAGACATGGGATCGGTGGGCAGCATACCAGCGCTCTCCTCGTCGAACTCTCTTGACCAAAGTTGCACCGGTGTCTGCCAAGTAAATGCTCAGGGGAGATAGCACGGCCAGCACAGGAAGGCCTTCCAGGACGGCAACTGCTGCCATTGTAATGATGGTCCCGCCAAGCAAGTAGCTGCCGACGTCTCCAAGGAACATCCCTCCTAGACTGAAATTCCACGGTAAGAAAGCAGCGCTGACACACGCCAAGAGCGTGCCCGAAACAAGTAGCGAACTCGAGTCGTTTAGTGTCCCCAGGGCTGCAAATGCCGTGCCGACTACAAAACCGTGAAGTCCGGAAATGCCATTGATGCCATCCATGAAGTTGGTCGCGTTGACATAGGCCACGAATGCAAATCCAATAATTGGGATCCAGAGAAGCGGAGCGTCGATCAATTGAACAAGAACGATAGCCATAGCGACGCCGATGGTTACTTGTATGGCGGCCCGCCATTGGACAGAGACTCCACGGACATCCTCGACAAAACCCAAAACTCCCGCGCTCATGCCAGCAGCTCCAATAAGGAGAATGAGATCTCGATCGACATCGGCGTCCATGACTGCGGCAGCCACCACTACACCAATGACGAGTCCAGCCGCGGTGCTGAGCCCTCCCCCTCGTAGGGTCGGTTTCTCATGCGAGGAGCGTTCATTGGGGATATCGACAATCTGAAGGCGCCTCAGGAGTGGGCGGAATGCAATCGGCGAAATCATCGCTACAAGGCCACCGATAACGGCAGGCAGCCAGTGCATACTAGCCATCGGTACCGGATTTCGTTACTTCGTGAAGTTCGAGAGACGATTCCTCTTCAGCTTCGAGCAGATCGAGCACCTGTTGCCGAGTCTCGGGCAGCTCCGGAATGTTCGTGGGAGCAAGGCTCGGGACCCTCACCGTGGAGATGAGCGGATGCCCACTGGGTTGGCTGTCCTCCGACGAACTGAAGAGAACCTCGTGGAGCTTCTCCCCTGCCCTCAGCCCCGTGTAGTTGATCTGTATGTCCTTGCCTGATTCGGCGATGAGCCTCTCGGCGACATCGACGATCTTGACCGGCTCCCCCATGTCGAGGACAAGCACATCACCGGGGTTGCCGATCGCGCCGGCCTGGAGGACGAGCTCGCAGGCTTCGGGGATGGTCATGAAGAAGCGGGTGACGTCTGGGTCGGTGACTGTCACCGGTCCCCCGCGCTCGATCTGTGCCCTGAACGTGTAGAGCACGGAGCCTCGCGAGCCGAGGACGTTGCCGAAGCGGACGGAGAGGTACGTGAGCCCGCCATCCACCGCGTGCCACGACGTCAGTCGCTCAGCGAATCGCTTAGTGATGCCGAGGACGCTCGTGGCATCCGCTGCCTTGTCGGTGGAGATGTTGACGAAGTGCTCGACCCCGGACTTCCGGGCGGCAGCAAGGACGTTGCGGGTGCCGAGAGTGTTGGTCTTCCATCCCTCGAGCGGGTACCGCTCGAGCATCGGCAGGTGCTTGAGGGCGGCTGCATGGAAGACGACCTCGGGCCGGTGGTGGTCGAAGATCGCCTCCAGGGCGTCAGGCTCGCGGATGTCGCAGAGGACGATGTCATCGCTGTCGAGAAGGCCATCGCCGTCGATCGACAGGCGCACAGCGTGGAGCTCGGACTCGTCACGATCGAGCAGGACGAGCTTCTCGGGACCCAGGCGGTGAAGCTGGCGGGCAAGCTCGGAGCCGATAGAGCCGCCGGCGCCGGTGATGAGAACGCGCTTGCCCATGACGTAGTCCGCGATCGACCGAACATCGGTCTCGATGGGCCGCCGGCCCAGGAGGTCAGCAACGTTGAACTGGCGCAGCCGATCGAGGCTGACACGGCCACCGATCATCTCCCGCACAGTCGGGATGACGACAAGGTCGAGGCCGTGCGACGTGCATTCGCGCGAGACGTGCTGGACCAGCTTCGCGGGCGCCTTGCTGATGGCGAGGATGACGGTCTTTGCACCCAGGCGCTCTGCGAGGTCGATGAGGTCATCGCCTGTGCCGAGCACCCGGTAGTCCCTGACCCTCAGCATCTGCTTGCCGCGGCTGTCGTCGACGAAGCCGAGTATCCGGTAGGGCGGCTCTGCTGCGTGATCGACGAGCTTAGCGACCTGGCGGCCGGCTTCGCCGGCGCCGTAGATGAGGACAGGCACTGCCGCCTCAGCGACAGCCTTATTCATGTGCGAGCGCTGGACGAAAAGTCGGTACACTCCGCGGAAGGCTCCCATGAAGATGAGGGCGAGGGGAGGCATAACGATAGGCAGGGCGCGGGGGAAGTCGGTGATGAAGGCCGAGAGCAGGAGACCGACGGGGAACACGATGAAAAGCGTGGTTGCGGCGACCCCGACGACCTCATCGAAGCTTGCAACGCGATTACGACCCCTGAGGTAATTCGCGAATACAAAGCTCGACGTGTGGATACCGATCGCGAGGATCGTGAAGCTCACTGCCCACGCCCACTGGGGATCGCTCAGTCCGAAGTCATACCGGAGCGTTGTCACTGTGAGGAGCGCCAGCAACCAGGCGAGCGCGTCAACTCCCAGGAGGATAGAAACCTTCAGTCGTAGCGGCAGCTCATGGAGCCGCTCGTTCAACGGTGCTCTACGCACTGATCACCTCTCACGTCTACGACCATCTTCGGACACGGCTTTCAGGCTAAACCCAGGTTCGGACGAAACTCAACAAGAAATTACTATGAGTCGGACCATGCACCTCCATGCACACCCCATCGTAAACCCGGGTCAATCGATGTGCGCCGCAATCTAAACGCGTCGTTTAGGTTGAATTATCAAGGTTTCAGCGATTTCCAGATGCTTCATTCAGCAGCGCAGAACGCGCCTATCGGAAATAAAATGAGCACCGAAACGTGGCGAGACGCATTCTCTGTTCTCCACAATGTGGGACAGGAAAACGCCGTAACAATGCGTTGAGCACGGCAGATGTGGCGTTTGCACACTCTCCGCGCCAGAGAGTCACTGCTCGAGTGCAAAGTTCGTGACGGGGAAATCTGTCGCACATCATGATCGATACGTAGCTGCGGCGCGGACGCGAGATCGCACTGACATCTCAACCCACGCTCGCGGTTGTCGCTTTCCAGTCTCCCTGGCCTACTCCGGGTTCGCTGGTAGGCGGGTGACGACATCGGGATTCTCGGCCAGGTACTCCCCCACGACATCGTTCTTCATCGCATCGAAGAGGGCGGTGCCGTTGACCTCGTCGAAGATGACGATCGACTGGCCATTGTCTGAGCGGCCGACTCCGTTGTGCGGCATGGTGAGGAAGTTGACGTCGCCCGGTCTGACATTGCGGGCCGAGAACAGCAGGTTTCTCATTTCCCCGATGGAGAAGCCTTCATCCACCGTGACGGACTGGGCCACGGTTTCCACGAAGTCGGTCAGCTTCCCCATATCGCCGAGGATGTCCTGCTCGAAGACCTCCCGCATGATCGACCGCATCCAATTCTGTTGGCGCTGCACGCGGGAGAAGTCTCCGCCGCTCAGCTCGTAGCGCTGGCGGACATAGACAAGGGCCTCATCACCTGAGAGCCGCTGCTCTCCGGGGGCGAGTGTCTCTGAGCCGACCTGGAGGGGCTTGCTCAGGGTGATGGTCACTCCCCCGAGTGCATCGGTCATTGTTGAGAACGAATCGAAGTCGGTGACAACGAAGTGGTCGATCCGCACATCGGTGAGGTCCTCAACAGCCTGAATCATGAGGGGCGGGCCTCCGAAGGAGAAAGCGGCGTTGATCTTGTTCTGCCCCCATCCCGGAATCGTGACCCACGTGTCGCGCGGGATCGACGTCAGCGTGATGCCCTCCCGGTCGCCATCGATATGGACGAGCATGATGGCATCGGTCCGCTGGGCGCCGATCTGCCATTGGGAGGGGTCTCCCGCCGAGATCCTCGAGTCGGAGCCGAGCACAAGAATGTTGACCGGCTGCTGATCCTGCTCATCAACCTGTGCCGGCACTTCGGGCCGCGAGGGAATGGCGGCAAACGGATCATCGATCCTGTCGATCATCCCGTCCAGGCGACTCTGCATCCACCAACCGAATCCGGCGACTCCCGCGATGAAGACGAGAGCGGCGACAACGAGGAAGATCAGTGTCTTCCGAGCAGTCGACATCTTCCTGCGTGGAGCGGACTCGTCCGGGGCTCCGACCTGTGTTTCCACCATGAATCCTTCTCAGCGATCATCACCAGTGACTGGCGCTTGTTGTCCAGATTAACCCGAGGGGCTCCTTTGTGGTGAGACCAGTTCATTGGACATATCTGGTCCATGTGTGTGCGCTGGAGCCGACTTCGCAGGCTGGGTTGTTGTATGCGGCCAGCAGAGAGGGGGTGAGATTGCTTAAGAATGTTCCCCTCTCTCACCGGGAGGTAGAGAATTTGAGTGTGTTTGCGAAACTCGGTTCTGCGATCTCCCGGCGACCCCTTGTCACTATCGGTACATGGGTCCTGCTCATTGTCCTAGCAGTGGCATCTGCCCTGACCGGCTTCGGGGGCAGGACTCTTTTCGAGTCCATGGAGACAGGCAACCCCGTCATTCCCGGCAGCGAATCAGCCGTCGTCTTCGACGAGAGCCAGGCCGGCGGCGAGAGGATCCTCTACCTCCTCGACGGCATCCCGGAGGATCAGATGGCGGCGGGAACGGATGCGACCGACACGATCCTCGACCTGTCGGCTGAGCTCGAGGCCACCGATGGCGTCGGATCTGTCATCTCCTACCCCGCCGTGGTCGGCGAGATCCGTGCCGAAGTCGAGAAGAACCGCCAGGCCGCCGTCGCCGAGGTGGTCGCGGGCTTTGAGATGCCGCAGGCCGAGATAGACGCACTGGCCCAGGCAGACTCAGCGGCAGCAGCTGCCGCTCAGGCCCAGCTCGATGCCGAGAAGGAGGCGGCGATCGAGCAGGTCAACACGCAGATCGATGCGGAGCTCGAGCGACTCATCGCCGGGTCGGGCGACGAGCTCGAGCCCGGCGCCATCAGCCCGAGCAGCTTCATGTCCACCGAGGGCGATGGCCACATCGTCATCATCACCCTCGATGAGGATCTGTCCGATGCGGAGAACAAGGCTGTCGATGCCGAGGTTATCGCCCTGCTCGATGCGACGACTTCCGATCTGCAGACCATCGACTCAAATGTCGATGCCTACATCCAGTCCGTCCAGCTCATCACGGACGACATCATGGCCCAGGTCCAGGACGACCTCATCATCGGCGAGGCGATCGGCCTGCCGATCGCTCTCTTCCTCATGGTCATCGTCTTCGGCGGCCTGCTGGCCGCGGGCCTGCCGCTGGTCGGGGCGATCTCGACGATCGCTGTCGGCATGGGCGTGCTCTGGGTCCTCTCCTACGTGACGACAGTCGACTCCTTCATCCTCAACATCATCTCCCTCATCGGGCTTGGCCTCTCGATCGACTACGGCCTCCTTGTTGTGTCCCGGTACCGGGAGGAGATCCAACGGCTTCTGCCGACTATTGGGTACAGGAGCGACGGTGCCGACATACCGAAGGCCCTGAGCCCAGAGCAGAGAAAGGCCCTCAAAGGCGCGATGGACCAGGCACTGACCACAACCGTGGCGACAGCGGGCCGGACCGTGTTCTTCTCTGCCGTCATCATCGCCATCTCGATCGGCTCGCTGCTTGTCATGGAGGCGCAGATCCTCAACATGATCGCCATCGGCGGCATCTTCACCGTGCTCCTCGCCGTCCTTGCAGCGCTCACACTCGTACCGGCACTGGTCCGGGCCTTCGGGGTCAAGCTTCTCAGGCCCTCGGTGCTCTCGAGGATTCCCGTCCTGCGGAAGGTGACCGGCGGGTTCGGCGATGCCTCGACTGACCATGGTTTCTTCTCCAGGCTCGCCAGGTTCGTCCACAACCGTCCCTGGCCGATCCTCATCCTTGTCGCAGCGATCCTCATTGTCATGGCTCTGCCGCTCGGCAACCTCCACATGAGGTCCTCCATCGATGAGTACGTCCCGAAGAGCTCCCCCTCAGGTGCGGCGATCGCCGTTCTCAACGAGGAATACCCTGCTTTCAGGACCCCGGAGATCCAGATCCTCGCCGATGAGGTACCCACGACAGTGGCTGACTCCGCGTACGTCGCGGAGCTGAAGACCATGTTCCCCGAGGCGGCGATCAGCGTCTCCGATGGTGCGGTCGATGGAACAGCGATGATCGGCGTCGACCTGCCGGTGGAGGATGCGCTGTCTGTCGAGGTCGAGGGCTACGTCGATGACATCCGGGCCGTCGATGCCGAGTTCGAGACCTGGGTGGGCGGCAGCGCCGCCATGCAGATCGACTTCAGCCGATCGCTGGCAGATGGTGCTCCCGCCGCCGGCGCGATCATCGTCATTACAATCTTCGTGCTCCTGTTCCTCATGACAGGCTCCCTCATGGTTCCGCTCAAAGCCATCCTCCTCAACGGCCTGTCACTGCTGGCCTCTCTCGGCCTGGCGGTGTGGATCTTCGAGAACGGCTTCTTCGGACTCCCTCAAGCAGATGGTCTGGAGTCCTATGTCATCGCCATTGGACTCGCCTTCGGCTTCGGCCTCGCCATGGACTACGAGGTCTTTCTCTTGGCCCGCATCAAGGAGTACTGGGACGCCGGCTACTCGAATGATGAGTCCGTCGAACGAGGCCTGCAGCGGTCGGGTCGGATCATCACCTCGGCAGCCGCCATCATCATCGCCGTCTTCATCGGCTTCGTGTTCGGAGAGCTCGTCATCGTCACCCAGGCAGGCGTCACACTCGCAATCATCGTCGCGATCGATGCCACGCTCGTCCGCATGCTCCTCGTGCCCGCCACGATGACACTGCTCGGCCGCTGGAACTGGTGGGCACCTAAGCCCTTAGTCCGTCTGCACGAGAAGTTCGGCATTTCGCACTGAACTTGGACAGCCTTCAGTTTAGGTGGAGGTAAGAGAACCGGCGGGTTCGGCGAATCAAGCTAGGATCTCAACCTGACAAATTGGCGAGCTTGCTGGACAGCCTGGCCAGATCGGACGGGCTGGTGACAACATCGGCCTTAAGGGCTCCTATCATCGCCCTCATTAAGAGATCTTTTGTTCGCATGACCTTGCATCGGGAGCTGAACTGTCCAAGAGCCCGCTTGGGGTCTATGTACGCGAGTCGGTCAGATTTCCATTCCTCCTCAAACTCACTCTCAAGCGCATGAAGGTTGGCATCTGTCAAAAATTCCAATCTCTTCGACGCTACTCGAGCTGCATTCTCAAAATAGTCGCGGATCGGAACTTTGTGGTCATCATTTGATTCGATGTGGCGAACGGTTTTTTCTTGCAGCCACAGTCTTTTCGCATCGTCGTACTGTTCTTCAAAGCACAACTCCAACGTCTCATCCACCTCGGCAGCCGAAATATCGAGGTCAATGTGGCTAAAGGTCTGGTGTATCCATTTCCCATCTAAGAAAAGACTCTCTAACGCGTACCCTGTCCACATGAATCGCGCAGGCGAACTATTCCATTCGGTAACGTAGCGCAACGACTTACGATCGCGATCCCGTATAAAAACTATGGGAACATTCGCCGTATTCTCGAACTTGTTCGCAATCGACGCTACACTCGCGCTGCTTCCAGCCACTACGAAGAATGCGGAAGCGAACTGCTCAGGTAGCAGAAGGCGCAACCACTTCTCATCGGTAGGGCCCTCGACAACGGCGATAAAATTTCCAGGAACCCATAGGCCTGGGGATACACCAATGTCCTCAAACATCTGGAGGCGCGATTCTTCGGTGTCAGCAAAAGTGACATTTGCCGACCCTGTCGCTTCACTCCGAGCAAGTACCAGTACGTCTTTACCAGGAATCGTGCCGAGGATATTAGGACTATGCGTAACCATCCATAACTGGCCTGCCCCTACTTCGCTCCGAATGGCAGTCGCAATCTCAACCTGAAGGCTTGGATGCAGGTGCTGTTCAGGCTCATCGATGAGGAGTATTGATCCCGTCTCGAAGTGCGTCTTGACGAACTGGAGTATTTGAAGTGCGATCAGCTCTCCCGCGGAAAGTGTATTTACGCGATGCCGCCCTCCGCCCGGTACTTCGACTTCCAGAGCAATCCCGCCGTCTCTTTGAAGGGAAGGTTCGTGTAGCCGCTTTCCTGTCGCGCGCTCAAACGCATCCGCGATCTCCTTAAAGTCAGCTTCGTAACTGGATGGTTCTCCGCTGGCTCTGGAAGTCAACAAACCAGCGTAGTGAAGCGCGGCGAGACTGGAGAAGACGTCAAAGTTGTGGATTTGGCTCCAGTCAGCTATCTGTTGTGCGATGGTTTGTTGCCCCAAGCTCCGGGTCTTTTCCCTGGAGAGGCTCGACAAGCTCAAAGTCAGCTCTGGAGAACGTTCGACCATCCGGTCCGCAGGCAGGTAGGTGACCTCCATGAACGGTAGTTTGGTCCTAGCGATATGATTGGACATGAATTGACCAGGAATCGGGTTTCCCGAGTCGTCCTCGACCGTCCATTCTGTGTAGTCGACGGAAGAGACCTTCAATCGACAGCGCAACTCATTTCCCGAGAACAACGTCGGATGATTCATCTCGCGAACAACCTCTGTAAACGCTTCCCTTTCGAATTCGGATAGATGAAAGTGCACCTCGATCGACATCTGGCTTCCAGCGAACCGAATGTATTTATGAAGTTCAGTAGAAAATACCTCCGGGCGAGAGGCTAACGCTATTGCGAGTAAGAGCTGGCTCTTCCCGACCCCATTTCGACCACCGACGAAAATCTCGTGACGAGTGTGGAGATCTTTCAGATCTATGCTCCCAAGGCCGGCGAAGTTGTTCGTTAGTATTCTTTTGACTCTCATTCCACACTCCTTCGATGCCAGCGTAACGTTTGATGGAACGTCTTACGCCAGTTGCGTCACGCGCGCGGCGCAAGCGCCCGCTGATCATCCCTCCGTCATTTCGGAGAACCGCGCGTACCATGGGTGACACCACGTCCCGAAGATAAACAATGGCGGAACACGCCTGCGAGCGTTGTGCAGGAATGCGCGAGCTCAACAGTCGAGTGAACGCGACATACCGTCCCTGAAATAAACTAGCGCGCCGTTTTCACACTTGACGACATGCCGACGGTCTCCGCGCGCACCCGCGTTGTTAGAACAAATAACTGGGCGGACGCTACTATCCTCGTAATCCAGGGCAGCAAGTTGCACTTTAACAGGATCAGCCGGGGATGATCCACAGCGGGATACGCCGACGATTGCTCGCAACTAAGCGATAGGCCTCCCGCGCGACGGGCGTCAGCAGCCTGAAGTTGATGACATACCCTGCAGCCTTCCATGGCCACGGCATTGTCTTGAAAACCGCACCGACGGCACGATGCCCTCGCTCGACTGTCTCCCCCGCGAAGATCAGATACTTCTCGTACTCCGAGTCATCCACGCCGCGGTGGCTGAGATCGGCGTGATCGGTGAACTCGGCAGGCGATCGCCTGCTCGCCCAGCGGGCCATCTTCGTACAGATGCCACAGTTGCCGTCGTAGACGCAGATCGGCCTGCTCTTTGTCCCTGGAGTCTCGTGCTCATTGGTCATGTCCATCTCCCCCTCGAGCACAGTCTGACAGTCGACCAGTCGGCTGTATAGGCGAGAGCGGTCGATCGGAGGCAGCTCCGTGGCTGCGTCCCGGGATCATCCAGAGAGAACCCGCCACGCTCCCTCGCGCACGACAGTGGGCGGTTATGAATGCTCCGCGCAACTAATCATCCTCCACCGGCCCGCGTTCTTTGCTTTCTGATTTCATCGTTCACGGGCGTCTAGCGACACCGTTCAACTGATGTCTCAGGACATCATCGCGAGGACGTGTCACAACATCATTCATCCAGGCACATGCCCAGAGTGGTACTGCCAAGTAAAGATCAATGCGATCCCCACGGTCGTGCTCGATGTAGACAGTGCGGGCGGGATAGTGCTTGCGCACGATCCCGCCCGTCCCAAGTCAGCCGCTTTCACCTGGAGAGTCCAAGAGCGTGGACCCCGTAAGGAGATACAACTGTCCAGTCGTCACTATCTACTCGTCGTACTCCTGCAGTGGATGCGTGGCCAGGGTGACGTACGTGTGGCCCTCGTTGATGCCGAGCTTGCGATAGAGCCGCCTGGCCCTCTCGTTCCAGCTCCACATGCCGAAGGTGGCGATCGCCGTCTCCTTGAGCTCGCGGTTGATGGCGCCCGCCATGACGGCTCCGCCGATCCCCCGGCCCTGCCGGTCCGGGTCGGTGCCGAGCCCGGCGAAGTGGGAGGCGAGGGTGCCGTCGAACTGTCTGCGCCTCTCGACGCCCATGGCCCCACCCAACAGGTCCCCCTCGACGTAGCCGTACCAGAGCAGATCATCGAGATCTGCTAGTGCGGTTGTCGAGGGGTTCGATGCGGAGATGACGCGCTCGATCTCCGACCGCCAGGTCGGAAGATCGAGGAGCTGGATGAACTCATCGCCCTTCGGCGTGGGCAGCGGCTGGTCGGACCAGAAGAAGTCCCACCGGTGGCCCTCGTGCTTGCCGAGCCACTCGCGGTGGTGCTCGGACAGGCCGTGGAGCGTCTGCTCCTCGAACATGGCGTAGGCGGGCGGGGGCAGGGTGCCCCTGCCCGGCAGGGCCTCGAGCCTGCCCTCCTCCATCTCCTCCCGCACCCGATCGAGGGCGCGGTTGATGGAGGCGGGGTTGCCGATGGCGCTCAGGCTGAGGAACTCGTCATCCTCACTGTCCCTCAGCGCCACGAGCTCATCGAGGTCCGCAACCGGCTTCGAGGTCACGGCGAGGATGGCGTAGTCATCGCCCGTCTCGAAGAGCAGGGCGGTGCCCCGCTCGACGAGGTGGTCCCACCGTTCGGCGCCGCTGTTCCAGAAGACCTCGGTGGCCCTGTCCATCCCCATGCTACGCATCCGCCTCCGGGGCCTCGCCTGCCTCGTCGGCCTGCTCGTCCTCGCCGCGCGCCTTCGGCTTCGCGTCGACGCCGGCCTCCTTGCGCTGCTCGGGGGTGATCGGTGCCGGTGCCTCAGTCAGCGGGTCGTAGCCGCCGCCCGACTTCGGGAAAGCGATGACGTCGCGGATCGAGGGTGCGTCGACGAGGAGTGCGACAATGCGGTCCCATCCGAAGGCGATGCCGCCGTGCGGCGGGGCGCCGTACTTGAACGCGTCGAGGAGGAAGCCGAACTTCTCCTGCGCCTCCTCCTGAGACAGGCCCATGACCTTGAAGACACGCTCCTGAACATCGGAGCGGTGGATACGGATCGAGCCGCCGCCGATCTCGTTGCCGTTGCAGACGATGTCGTAGGCGTAGGCGAGCGCGCTGCCCGGATCCGTGTCGAACGTGTCGAGGTGCTCGGGCTTGGGTGAAGTGAAGGCGTGGTGAACGGCCGTCCACGAGCCGCCGCCGACCGCGACGTCGCCCTCGGCCTGGGCCTCGGAGCTGGGCTTGAAGAGCGGTGCGTCGACAACCCAGACGAACGCCCATTCCTTCGGGTCGATGAGGCCGCAGCGCTCACCGATCTCGAGGCGGGCCGCGCCGAGCAGCGCGCGGGACGCGGTCGTGTCGCCGGCGGCGAAGAAGATGCAGTCGCCCGGCTTCGCGCCGGTCGCCTCGGCGAGGCCGTCGCGCTCGGCATCGGTGATGTTCTTGGCGACGGGGCCGCCGAGCGTGCCATCCTCCGCGATCGTCACGTAGGCAAGACCCTTGGCGCCGCGGGCCTTCGCCCACTCCTGCCACTTGTCGAACGTGCGGCGCGGCTGGGAGCCGCCGCCGGGCATGACAACTGCGCCGACGTACTCGTTCTGGAACACCCGGAAGGGGGTGTCCTTGAAGTACTCGGTGAGGTCGACGAGCTCCTGGCCGAAGCGCAGGTCGGGCTTATCGGTGCCGAATCGGCGCATGGCCTCGGCGTAGGTCATGCGCGGGATCGGGGTCGACAGGTCGTAGTCGATGAGGCTCCAGACCTCGCGGAGGACCTTCTCGGCGATCTCGATGACGTCATCCTGCTCAACGAAGGACATCTCGACGTCGAGCTGGGTGAACTCCGGCTGGCGGTCGGCGCGGAAGTCCTCGTCGCGGTAGCAGCGGGCGATCTGGTAGTAGCGCTCCATGCCGGCCACCATGAGGAGCTGCTTGAACAGCTGCGGGGACTGCGGCAGGGCGTACCAGGATCCGGGTGAGAGGCGGGCCGGGACGAGGAAGTCGCGGGCACCCTCGGGGGTCGAGCGGGTGAGCGTCGGGGTCTCGATCTCGACGAAGTCGGCCTCGTCGAGGACCGCGCGTGCCGCGCGGTTGACCTTGGCGCGCAGGCGGATCGCGTTCTGCTCGTACTTGCGGCGCAGGTCGAGGTAGCGGTACTTGAGGCGGGTCTCCTCGCCGACCTTCCCGGAATCCTCGGCGTGCTCGGAGACCTGGAACGGGAGCGGGGCGGCCGAGTTGAGGATCTCGACGTCATCGGCGATGACTTCGATTTCGCCCGTGGGGATCGCAGCATTGGCGTTGCCCTCGGGGCGCTCGGAGACGGTGCCGGTCACCTGGATGACGTATTCGGCCCGGAGCTCGTGGGCGACCTCTTCGCGGATGACGACCTGGGCGATGCCGGAGGCGTCCCGCAGGTCGATGAAGGCGATCCCGCCATGGTCGCGGCGGCGGTCGACCCAGCCGACCAGGGTGACGGTTTCTCCCACGTGGGAGGCACGCAGGCTTCCCGTATAGTGCGAACGGAGCACAATTCCTCAATTCCTCTATGGTTCTGACCCGCGAGACGGGCGGATCCGGGCGGCGGCGAGACGAGCCGACACCAAGGAACAGTGTAGGACACGCATCACCTCTGTCGAGGTGGTCGGGCATCGATGGCCGGTGAGAGAATGCCCATTATGAAGAGAACCCGCCCCCAGCCCACAGCTTCTGAGAAGGCTCAGCGCTGGCTGCTGTGGACGGCGACGGCGATCATCACCGCGATCGCGTTCGAGGCCCTTGCCGTGACAACGGCGATGCCGACCGTGACCCGGGATCTCGACGGGGAGCATCTCTTCGCCCTCGCCAACGGCATCACCCTCGCCGCTCAGCTCATCACGACCGCCCTGGCCGGGCAGTGGGTTGACGCCAAGGGTGTCAAGCCCGCTCTCTTCATCGGCCTGTCCGCCTTCGCGGTCGGCCTCGTCATCTGCACGGCGGCGCCGACCATCGAGATATTCACGATCGGCCGCCTCGTCCAGGGCCTGGGCGGCGGCCTCTGCGTCGTTCCCCTCTACGTTCTCGTCGGCAGGCTCGTGCCTGCCGCACAGCAGCCGAAGTTCTTCGCCTTCTTCGCGGCCGCATGGGTCGTGCCCTCCCTCGTGGGGCCTGCGATCTCGGGCTTCCTCGTTCAGCAGATCCACTGGCGCTGGGTCTTCGCGATCGTCCCGACCATCCTCGTCTTCATGCTCCCGGCGATCGGCAGGGTTCTGGCGATCCTGCCGCCGATGGAGTTCACGGGCAATCTGTCTCGCATCCCCCGTACCGCCCTCCTCGCCTTCGGCACGGGCGGCGCCGCCATCATCCTCCAGGTCCTCTCCGGCACGACCGCGGATGACTTCACGGTCTTCACCTATGTCGCCATCGGCGTCTCCATGGTGGCTGCCCTCGCCTTCGTGCGGCCCCTCCTTCCGCCGGGCACGATCAGCCTGCGCCGCGGGCTGCCCTCGACGATCGCCTTCCGCGGGATCATCAACGGCACGTTCATCGGCATCGAGATCTACCTGCCCCTCATGCTCCAGCGGATCCACGGCTGGGACCCGTTCCAGGCCGGGCTCACGCTGACGTTCGGAAGCATCACGTGGGCGCTCGGCTCCTTCGTCCAGGCCCGGGTCGTCGACCCGGATAAGAGAAAGCACATCGCAACCTGGGGTGCCTTCATCATGCTCGTCGGCTGTGTCATGACCATCCCGGTCGCCTGGTCGAGCGTCTCCCCCATCCTCCTCATCATCGCCTGGTCGATCGCCGGCCTCGGCATCGGCATGGCCTTCCCGGCCATGGCGACCCATGCGCTCTCCCTTACCCCGATCGAGAAGCAGGGCGGCACCTCCTCGGCCCTCCAGCTGTCCGACACCCTGGGCGCTTCCCTCGCCATCGCTGTCGCCGGGATCGTCTTCGCCCTCATCGCCGGCCAGGGCACCCTCTCCTTCTTTGTCCTCCTCGTCGTCATGAGCGGGCTCGCGGCCTTCGCCCTCGCGGTGTCCTTCCGTGTTGAGCCGAAGGTCACCGTCGTGGGTCTGCCGAATTCCGTCGACTCTCGCTAGAGTGGTTGAGGCGCAACGTGCGCCGGTGGCGCCCTGCGCCACGCGCCCGAGGGGCGCCGTGATAGCTGAGGCTGCGAGTATGTGAATGTTCGGGCAGCTCGGCAGATGAGGAAGACAATGGCGGATACGCCTGAACTGAACACCCCCGAAATCGAAGCTGAAGAGATTACTGCGCCGGGCTTTGCCGAGCTCGGCCTACCCGATGACCTGCTCGACGCGGTCCAGAAGTTGGGCTTCACCACCCCCACCGCGATTCAGGAGCAGACCATTCCGACGCTTCTCAGCGGCCGCGACGTCGTCGGCGTCGCCCAGACAGGCACGGGTAAGACGGCCGCGTTCGGCCTCCCCCTGCTTGCGCAGATCGACCCGGCCAAGCGCCGCGTCCAGTCGATCGTCCTCGCCCCCACCCGTGAGCTTGCCATGCAGGTCGCGGACGCGATCAAGGATTTCGCGGCCGTGTCCCGCGACATCGACGTCGTCGCCGTGTACGGCGGCTCCTCCTACGTTCCGCAGATCCGCGCCCTCGAGCGCGGCGCACAGGTTGTCGTCGGCACCCCGGGCCGCGTCATGGACCTCATCGCCAAGGGCGCCCTCGATCTCTCCCGCGTCTCCTACTTCGTCCTCGATGAGGCCGATGAGATGCTCCGCATGGGCTTCGCCGAGGATGTCGAGAAGATCGCCGAATCGCTGCCGACCGAGAACCGCGTGACCGCGCTCTTCTCGGCGACGATGCCGCCGCAGATCCGCCGGGTCGCCGAGCACCACATGACGAACCCGAAGCACATCTCCGTCTCGAACCCGCGCTCGGTCGTCTCCACCGTCAAGCAGACCTTCGCGGTCGTGCCCTCCCGCCACAAGATCGGCGGACTCGCCCGCGTCCTCGCGACGACGGAGGCGGATGCGGCGATCGTCTTCGTCCGCACCCGCGCCTCAGCCGAGGAGCTCGCCCTCGAGCTCAACGCCCGCGGCGTCCAGGCCGCCGCCCTGTCGGGTGATGTCGCGCAGCGTGACCGCGAGAAGCTCGTCAACCGCCTCCGCGAGGGCTTCCTCGACGTTCTCGTCGCCACCGACGTGGCCGCCCGCGGCCTCGACGTCGAGCGGATCGGACTCGTCATCAACTTCGATATCCCGAAGGAGATCGACACCTACGTCCACAGGATCGGCCGTACCGGCCGCGCCGGCCGTGAAGGCGTCGCCCTCTCGTTCGTCACTCCCCGTGAGCGTGCACGCCTGCGCAAGATCGAGCAGGCCACGAAGGCGAACATGGAAGAGGTCGAGCTCCCCTCGCCCGCCGAGGTGTCGAAGCTCCGCGCCGATAGGCTTCTCAAGGAGGCCGTCGAGCGCCACGCCGCCGGCAGGCTCTCCGTCTACCGCGAGACCCTCGCGGCCTTCAAGGCGGCCCAAGAGGCCGGCGAGACCGACATGTCGGTCGATGACCTTGTCTATGCTCTTCTCGCGCTCGGCGTTCGCGACCCCGGGCCGCAGGCCAATGACGAGCCGGACCGCATCACCGTCCGCGACGAGCGCGGGGACCGCCAGGACCGGGATCGCGGCGAACGCCGTGAGCGCGGCTCCATGTCCGGTTCACGCCGCTACCGCGTCGAGGTCGGCCACCGCGACGGCGTCAAGCCAGGCGCGATCGTCGGTGCGATCACAGGCGAGGGCGGGCTTCGCGGCTCGGACCTCGGCAAGATCGACATCTACCCCTCCTTCTCCCTCGTCGAGATCATCGGCGAGCTCTCCTCCGATGCGACCAGCCGCATCTACGACGCCGAGGTCTCCGGCCGTGCCCTCAAGATCCGTCTTGACGAGGGACCCCGTGGCGGCGGCGACCGTGGCGGTCATCGCAGCGACCGTGGCGGCTACCGCAGCGATCGCGGTGGATACCGAAGCGATCGTGGTGACCGCATGAGCGGTGGAGAGAGATTCAAGCGTGGGGGTGACCGTTTCGACAAGCGTCGGACCGCAGCTCCCAAGCGTCGCCGAGACTACTGAGACAGCGGAGCGACACGTCACTCTTGAGTGACACCCGTGCGGCCCCTCTTCGGAGGGGCCGCACGTTTACAGTCTGCGAAGATGAGTCGGCGAGTCTGGCACTCGTTGCACCGGTGGCTTCCTCAGCGATAGTCACCTCACCCTGCCCAGCTCTACGCGCCTATCCCGAGCGAGCGTCAGTACGGGATCTTGTCCTCGAGTTCCGTCCATGTCGTGAACCGCAGGAGCCGGTCGAGGTGAGGAACGTGGGTGTAGGTGAAGTCGGCTGGGCCCTCGGTGACCTGCTGATAGAAAGCAGTGTCGTCGAAGCCTGCGGCCGCAGCATCCGCAATCGTCGCCGCGTAGTAGACGTGATCGAGCCGAGCCCACATGGCGGCCGTCAAGCACATGGGACACGGCTCCGACGTGGCGAGGAGAGTGGCGCCTGCGAGACTGTGGGAGCGGAGCAGAGCGCAGGCGTCCCGTATCGCATTGATCTCGGCGTGGGCGGTCGGATCGTGGACGAGGGTGACGGTATTGAATCCTAGACTCGGCTCACGTTCGGGGAGGAGAATCGCCGCCGACAGCCGCCCCGAATGGACCGTGCCCGGAGATCACGCGGGATGAGGTCTCGGCGAGAAGAGCTCCGAATATCTCGTCAATGGGTCGTGTGCTCATCTCGCATCTCCGTCGTCGCATCGTCGAGCAGGTGTAGATCTACCGTAGAACCTTCCGCGCGTAGAGCCAGGGCTTTCGCGCGATTCTCCACGAATATCTCCGAAGGTCGGTGGTGAATTTAGAGGAGTCCAGGTCAACACCCCAAGGTCGATGACCGTTCGGCAGACCTTGAGGATCGACGACCATTGCGAGTTCCACTGTCACCTGCTCACCCTATTGTGTACTATCTTGTACAAGTAGTACACTCCAACCATGACCAGTGCGACTCTTTCAGAATTTCGGAATAACCAAAGCGAGTACATCGCTGCCGCTCAGCGTGAGCCCGTCGAGATCACCTCTCGCGGAGCAAATCGCCGTGCAGTCCTGGTCTCGCCCGAATTCTTTGACCGAGCAATTGAAGCTCTGGAAGACAAGCTCGATTCCGAAGCAGTGGCCCAAGCAAGAGAAGCTGGCGGATATATCCCGTTCGACGAGCTCATGGATGAGCTCGGACTCTAGCTGGCGACGCAATCTTGATGTATGACATCCGCATCGCCCCCAAAGCGGCAAAGGCCTTCAAGCGACTGCATCCTCAGGACATGCGCCGTCTGAAGCAGGCAATCGAAGAGCTGGCTGGGGAGCCGCGACCAACCGGAACAATCGAAGTCAAAGGGAGCGGCGGTGCCCTCCGGATACGGGTCGGCAACTATCGAGTCATCTACGAGGTCAAAGACGCTGAACTCGTCGTCCTCGTGATCAGCATCGGTCATCGGCGGGAGATCTACAGGTGATTCGGGACTAGTTTGCACTGTGGTGGAGCGGTATGCCGAGAAGGGCCGGGAATAGTGAACTGTTCCCCATTTGTTGGACAAGTTAATTAAACACCTAGGCTGCGAGGGCGTGGGTCCGGTATTCGATCGGGCTCATGCCCTTGAGCGTTAGGGATAGTCGCTGGGTGTTGTACCAGGCGATATAGGTGTGCAGGGCTGATTCGAGAGCGGCGATGTCGTCGTGGGGGTCGTGGTGGAACATCTCTTCCTTGACGTGTCCGAAGAAGTTCTCCATCACCGCGTTGTCCAGGCAGTTGCCCTTGCGTGACATCGATTGCCGTGCCCCTGCGTTGGCCAAGGCAGCACGCCAGGCTCCATGCTGGTACTGGAATCCCTGGTCTGAATGGACAAGCACAGTCGCTCCTGGAGGCAGGGCGCTGAGCGCGGCTTTAAGCGGGGTCAGGGTGAACTCCACTGTCGGGCTGGGACCGATCGAGTAGGACAGCACCGAGCGGTCGAAGAGATCCATGATCGGTGACAGATACAGCTTGTCGGCTCCGATGCGGAACTCGGTGACATCGGTGACCCATTTCTGGTTCGGCTCGGTGGCGGTGAAGTCACGATTGAGGACATTGTCCGCGATGGTTCCGACCTGTCCGCGATAGCTGACATACCGTTTCCGTGATCGGGTCTTGCACTTCAACCCGAGCTCGCGCATCAGTTTCCATACCGTCTTCTGCGATATCTGCATGCCGCGGCGGTGAAGTTCCAGACGAATGCGTCGGTGCCCGTACCTGCCCTGCCTGCTGGAGAAGATCTCCGTTATCAAGGCTTTGACTGCAGCGTGGCGGTCGGGACGGTTCAATGCGTGCAGATGGTAGTAGAACGTGGACCTGGGCAGGCGTGCGATCTCCAGCAGCACCGCCAGATTGTAGTCCGACTTGAGGGTGGCGACAGCGAGGGTTCTCACCTGTGCCCCTGATCCCTCAAGTCCCGCAATTTTTTCAGGTACGCGTTCTCCGCCCGCAACCGCTCGTTCTCCCGCTGGACCTGCTCGAGCTCACTGAGCTGGCGCGGCGGAGCATCATCGTCTTTACGTGGACGGCCTTTGGGCTTGGGTCGAAGGCCGGCCTCACCCTCATCTCGATAGCGACGCACCCATGCATCGATGAGCTTAGGAGAGGACAGCTGGAACTCCTGAGCCAGGGCCGGTTTCGACTCCCCGGCCAGGACACGCTCTACGACGACCTTCTTCTTCTCATACGAGTGCTGAGTCCTGGTTGGCTTGTTCATGAGGCACAATCTGCCATGGATCCGCCACCGGTCATAGAGCCGCGCCACGCGACCTTCAGGCACGCACAGCCGAGTCGCAACAAACCATGCGCCGTAGCCCCGTTCGAACAAGCCAACAGCCTCTTCACGCTGCTGTGGCGATAACAAAGACCTCAAATACATGAAATACTCCCCGGAAATCGGAACTGACTTCTACAGTCCAACTTCCGGGGAGCACTTCAATAGCGCCGGCCCTTCTCGATGCTCTCTGCTTCAGATTGCCGCCTAGCTCCGCCGCTTCTTCGCCGACTTCTGTCCAACACCGACGAGCCTCGTGGCCAGCTCATTGAGCTCCCGCGATTCCGCCAGCACCTGATCGATTCCGGCGAGCATGTGCTCTTCGGTGACCGGCGTGATCTCCTTCGTCAGCGCCTTGCGAACCCGTCGCTCCACCGATTTGGCGCCGGAGTTGAGGAAGGCTCTGCCGAGCAGGGTGAGAATGAGGCCCACGAGAAGGCCCCCGAGGAACAGCACCGGCGGGACCGGGAAGTCCCCGAACTGAGGAGTATCCGGCAGTGGCATCGCCAACGACTCGAATGCCCAGAGGACACCGATCCAGACAAGGCCGGCGGCGGCGATGAGGAGGAAGATCCATTGCAGCAGTCTCCACAGGGACCACCAGCCGGGCTTCTTCGAGTAGCCGAGGTCGGCGCGGGCGATAATCCGGTCCGCGTGGTCGAGGACATTGCCGACCCGATACTCCGCAATCTCCTGGGCGTCCCGCCGCCATGCGGGCGGCATGCCCTCGGTGGCGGCGGCGACGATGTCGCGGACGAGGCCGCGCACCTGGGATTCCTTCGCGGGGGTGGCCCTCACCCCGGTCAGGGCAGGGACCTCGCCCTTCTCGGGCAGGAGATGGAGGCCCTTGAGCGGGTCGACTCGGACAGCGCGCAGCCACGCGAGTGGCGGCCACCCCACCCACTTCTTCCCGCGATAGCGGTAGGAGCCGGCCGCGGCCTTCGCGACCTGGTCGACACCGGCGGCCGAGGCGACGGCCGAGGTGACCCTCGCCCGATCCTTCGGTGCGACCCCTGCACCGGGCTCGCCGAGCGTGCCCTTGAGGTCACGGCCGATCGCCCGCACATCCGCAGCGAGACGGTCGTAGGCGGCCTGCTGGGTGGCGGCGACGGAGACGATGCGGGACTTGAGGGCTGGGATGCCATCCCCGGTCCGCGCCGAGGTCGGCAGGACATCGGCGTTGAGGCCGTCCTCGCGGATGATGCGCTGGGCGTCCGCAAGGACGCTCCTGCGCTCCTCATCATCGATCGTGTCGATCTGGTTGAGGACGACGAGAGTGACGTCGGAATGCTCGCTCATGGCCCGCAGGTAGTCCTCGTGGACGACTGCGTCGGCATACTTCTGGGGGTCGAGCACCCAGATGAGGACGTCGACGACCCCGGCGAGACGCCGGGCGATCTCTCGATTGGCGACTTCGGTCGAGTCGATGTCGGGCATATCAAGGAGGACGATGCGGTCCCCGTGGTCGGAGAAGATCCCGCTCTGGAGCTGGCGGTCTTTGACGTCGAGCCAGTCGAGTACCTCGGAGGCCGGCTGCTCGGAGACGGCCATGGGCGCGCTCGTCGTCGGCCTGCGGGCCGCGACGCGGGCGAGCGGCGCCCCTGCGAGGGCATTGAACAGCGAGGACTTGCCGGAGCCGGTGGCACCGAACAGGGCGACGACCGTCGTCTCGAGGCCGGCTGCCTGGCGCTCGACGACGGTGTCCCGGAGAGCCGCGGCCCGGGCGAGGAGATCCTCGGGGACCTTGCCCGCGGCGAGTTCGATGGCGCGGCTGAGATCGTGCAGCCCTTCGTTCAACGTGGTCACTCC
Source organism: Flaviflexus salsibiostraticola (assembly GCF_003952265.1). NCBI lineage: Bacteria > Bacillati > Actinomycetota > Actinomycetes > Actinomycetales > Actinomycetaceae > Flaviflexus > Flaviflexus salsibiostraticola. Next base: position 425,718 of record NZ_CP034438.1, on the reverse strand, counting down.
CCCTGCTCCTCTCGCCGTGCGGCGGCGAGGAGCGCCAATACCTCTGCCAGGTCGTCTCCGGCCGCGGCGTCGACCCCGAGGGTCGCCAGCTCATCGCGGAACGGCTCGGCATCATCGACCATGAACTCGCCGACGCGACGATGCAGGTCCTTCTGTGCGGACTGCGCCATGCGGCGCACCGCCTCATCACCGAAGATTGCCTCGAGCACCTTCTGGGCAACGACGGCGGTGCCGCCCGCGACCATGACCTCACCACCGGTCAGACCGGCGGTCGAGGCGAAGATGACGATCATGAGGGCGATGCCGACGGTGTTGATGCCGAGCGACAGCACCCGCGCGGCGGCCCTCTTGTCCTGGCCCTCCTCGCGGATGAGATCGGTGAGGGTCGCCTGCCACTCGCGCACGAGGATCGTTGCGGCTTCAACGCGCTCGTCGTGGGAGCGCAGCCGCGCCGCAGCATCGGAGACGAGGGATTCACCGCCGAGGCCGCGCGCCCACGCGCGCTCGACGGTTGCGATCGCGGTTTCAGTCTCGCCGACGAGCATGCGGGCGATGCCATCCTCGATCGCCTCTTCGATCTCCTCAGCCTGGGCCTGGGTGCCTCCCCGGAACCATGCCGAGATCCTGTCCCGTAGCCGGCCGACGCCGGCTTCGACCTGGCGGAGGATCTCACCGGAGCCGACGAAGTCCTGCCAGCGGGCGAGAACCTCGCCGCGAAGGACCGAGCCATCATCGACCGCGGAGACAACCTTCGCATGGGCGTGCGCGAACGCATCATCGACCTGCGAGGCGAGGGTGACGAGCGCGCTGCGCTGCTCGCCGAGTGCGGGTAGGAGCGTCTCGCCGCGGAGCGTCAGCGCGTCCACGGCCCCGCCGAGGGTCTGCCGGGCAACAGCGGTCCTCGCGGATGAGTCGTGGGCGAGCCCCTCGAGCCAGGCGCGGATATCGGTGACGTCCGCATCGGGGATGAGCCCACCCTCGCTCAGATCGGTCTCACCGATGACGAAGAGGGGTGCATGGGAGAGGCTGCGCTGCTCGAGCCTCCTCGCGAGGTCCGAGCGGACCTCGGCACCCACTCCGGGCGGCACCCGGTTGAGAACGATGGCGATGACGATGTTGCGGGCGGCTGCCTCATCGAGGAGGGCCCACGGGATCGCATCCGCATACCGTGCCGCCGTCGTGACAAACAGCCAGAGGTCGGCAGCGGCGAGAAGCTGGGCGGCGAGCCGCCGGTTCTCCTCGACGATCGAGTCGATGTCGGGGGAATCGAGCAGCGCGAGCCCCGGGGGAAGCGTCTCGGCCTCGGCGAGGGCGAGCTCCGTATGGGACTCACCGTCGCCGCCCCGGACGCGGGCGAGCTCGGGAAGAATCCGGTCCCCGTCGAACCATCTCCTGTCATCGGGATGATGGACGAGAAGGGGCGTGCGGGTCGTCGGACGAATCGCGGACGACTGGGCGATCGGAGTGCTCGTCAGGGCGTTGACAAGGGCGGATTTACCGGAGCCTGTGGAGCCGCCGACAACGGCGAGGAGAGGGGCATCGAGTGACTCGTACCTGGGCAGGACATAGTCATCGAGCTGGTGCCTCAGATCGGCGGTCTCCTCGCGTGCGTCCGCGGACTGGGGCAGGTCGAGCGGGAAGCGCAGCCTGTCGAGCGTCTGGCGCAGATCGGCGAGGAGCGGTGCGACCTCGCTCATGAGACCGTCCGCACGGTCGGGTGCAGGTCATCGGCGGGCGGCATCCACTCCCCCGCGTCGGCATCCGTCTGATCGCCGGAGCGGATGTCCTTGACGGAGTCCGGATCGCCGGGGAACCACACGTAGGGGATGCCGCGGCGGTCCGCGTAGCGGATCTGCTTGCCGAACTTCGCGGCCGAGGGCGAAACCTCGGTTGGGATGCCGCGGTCGCGGAGACTCATGGCGATGCGATCCGATTGAGCGCGGTGATCCTCATCCAGGACGGCGACGAGGACGGCCGTGGGCACGCTGCGCGAGACCTCGACGAGCGGGGCGCCGAGGACCCGGGCGAGGACCCGGGAGACGCCGATGGAGAGCCCGACGCCCGGGTAGGTCTTCTTCCCGTCTGTCGCGAGGGAGTCGTATCGACCGCCCGAGCAGACGGAGCCGAGATCCTCGTGGCCGATCATCGTCGACTCGTAGACCGTGCCCGTGTAGTAGTCGAGACCGCGGGCGATCTTGAGATCAGCCGTGATCGCGCCGGGCATGAGGGCATTCGCGCCCTCGATGAGGGCGACGAGCTCGTGAAGGCCCTCGTCGAGCAGGTCGGAGCGGGCGCCAAGGGCGAGCACGCGGTCGGCAATCGACCCATCGGAGCCCTGGATGCGGGCGAGGGCGAGGGCCTGCTCGGCCTGCTGCTCGGTCGCCCCACCGGCGATGAGCATCTCAGCCACAGCCTTCTCGCCGATCTTGTCGAGCTTGTCGATCGCGCGCAGGGCACCATCGACGTCGGCGATGCCGACGGCCTCGTATAAGCCCTGGGCGACCTTGCGGTTCGAGGCGCGGACGACAACCCGCGGGATTGGGAGCCGGCCGAGTGCGTCGACCATGACGAGCGGCAGCTCCATGTCGTGATGCTGGGAGAGGGTGTCCTGGCCGACGACATCGACATCGGCCTGGACGAACTCGCGGAAGCGGCCGTCCTGGGGGCGCTCGCCGCGCCAGACCTTCTGGATCTGGTAGCGCTTGAAGGGGAAGAGGAGCCGGCCCGCGTTCTCGACGACGTACCGGGCGAGCGGCACGGTCAGATCGAAATGGAGCCCCAGCTCGGCGTCATCGCCGCCGGCCTCCGCCTGGAGCCGCGACAGGAGGTAGATCTCCTTCGAGGTCTCGCCCTTGGAGAGCAGCTGGGACACGGGCTCGACCGCCCGGGTTTCGATGCCGGAGAACCCATGGAGCTCGAATGTCCGCTGAAGCGTCGTGAGGACATGCTGCTCCACGAGCCTTTGCTCGGGGAGCCATTCGGGGAACCCGGAGAGTGAGAAGTGACGTGCCATGGCGCCAATTATCGCACGGCTGTGCCGCACCTTTGGTCAGGCACGTGCGGTATGTGCCGAATCAGGCCTCGGCCATCGCCGCCGAGCGGAGGAACTGGTTCGCCTGCAGCTGGTAGCCGAGCGTCGACAGCTGTCCGTGACCCGTGCACAGGACGGTGTCCGGGTTGATCGAGACGGTCAGCATCCGCAGGGTCGCCTGCATCTCCCGATCATCGCCGCCCGGAAGGTCTGTGCGGCCGATCGACTCGCCGAGGATGACATCGCCGATGAAGAGGATGGCGACCGGCTCGGCCTCGCCGCCGCCGGCCCCGCAATCGCACCCGTCGCAGCCGCCGCCCCCGCAGCCGCCCTGGGAGATCGTGATCGCGCCCGCGCCGTCCTCGAGCACGCCCGCAGTCAGGTAGCCGACCGAGCCCTCCGTATGGCCGGGCATGAGCACTGCCCGGATGGGGAAGCCGGGGAGGATCTGGGCGCCGGAGCCCTGGAGGCAGGCATCCGGGATCATCTGGATGTTGGTCGGCTCCTCCCACGTGAGGAACTGGCTGATGAGGCCCGGGGTGGTGAAGGGCGTGTGCGCCAGCGGATCCTCGAGCCTGTAGGCATCGGGCTTCGCGATGAAGACCGGCTGATCGCCGGCGACCTTCGCCGCATCCCACACGTGGTCAGGATGACCGTGGGTGAGGAGCACGCCGACGAGCTCGAGACCCTCGGCTGCGAGCTTCTGCTCCACCCACTCGGCGCTGCCCGCACCGGGGTCGACGACCATGGCCTGCTTCGTGTCCGTATTCTCCCAGATGTAGCAGTTCGCCTCGAAGGCCGTCTCGGTATAGATGAACAAGCGCATGGGTCTACGTTAGCCCTGCCCCCACGGTCTTTCCAAGACGATGAACTTCCGTTCCAGTGGCCATCGATGCGGCGGAACGTCGTATAATGTTGAGGTCCGAACACGAGAACGGTTACGCACTTGCCGACCCCGTCCCAAGGAGCGACATGACGCAGTCAACGCAGGGTCACGAACCCACAGAGAACGAAGAGCCCAGGGTCCACGACTTCACAGAAGAAGGCAGCGAGACGCCTGCGTCTGACGCGCCCCTCGTCTCACCCGGAGCCAACGCCCAGACCTCGGTCCCCACGGATCCCGAGGAGGGCGCAGCCAGCCCACAGACGGACGAGGCTCCCGCCGATGCGACGGAAGAGCCCACCGAGGCAGCGGACGAGCAGCTGACGGGCGAGCCCGTCCCCGCCGCCGACCGCGCCGAGGACGGCGGCGGTGAGGCCCAGTCCGCCTCGGACCTGCTCACCGACACACCTGCCGCCGACCCGGTGGCCGACGTGACACCGGTGGATTCCACCGGCAGCGGTGACGGCCAAACAGCCGACGCCGAGGTCTCGACAGAGGCCCCGGCGAGCCACGACGTCTCGGGTGTCACAGTCGATGCATCCGCCGAGAAGGCGGAGTCCGCGCCCGCCTCCGAGGAGAGTCGCGAGAGCGAGGGCGCCCCGAAGCCTGTCCCCCATGGGACCGCCACGGGTGCAACTCCGACCCCGGGACGCCCTGCCCCGAAGCCGCCGAAGGGCGGCCCGAAGCCCCCGCCGCTTCCCAAGAAGCCCGCCGGCAAGCCCGCCGTCGTTCCGCCCGCTCCCCCGATCGACCCGAAGGCAGCCTCGGAGGCTGCCGCGTGGGGTCGCGTCGATGAGGAGGGCAACGTCTACCTGCGCGCGTCCGGTGACGGCGGTGAGCGTCTCGTCGGTCAGTACGCGATCGGGGACTCGAAGGATGAGGCGCTGTCGGTCTACGTGCGCCGCTACCTCGATCTCGTCGCCCAGGTGGCGCTCCTCGAGTCCCGCCTCGAGTTCGTCAACCCGCAGGAGATCGTCCCCGCCCTCAAGTCCCTCGAGGAGGCCCTCATCGAACCGGCCGTGGTCGGCGATGTCGAGGCTCTCCGCAAGCGCGCCGAGGTCGTCCGTGAGCGGCTCAAGGTCCGCCAGGCGGAGTTCGAGGAGGAGCGCCGGGTCGCCAAGCTGCAGGCTCTCGCCGAGCGGACGACGATCATCGAGCGCGCCGAGGCGATCGCCGCCCAGGATCCGGAGAAAACCCACTGGCGCGATTCCCGCAACGAGCTCAACGCCCTCCTCGACCAGTGGAAGTCGGCCCAGAAGAGCGGGCCGAGGATCGACCGGTCCTCGGAGGAGTCGCTGTGGAAGCGCTTCTCGCGCGCACGCACCGAGTTCGACCGCCACCGCCGCCAGCACTTCTCGCAGGTCGAGACGATCCGCAACGAGGTGACCGCCAAGAAGGAGGCCCTCATCAAGAGGGCCGAGGAGATGTCCTCCTCGACCGACTGGGGTGCGACCTCTGCCGCGTACCGCGACCTCCTCGAGGAGTGGAAGGCCGCCGGCCGTATCACCCGCAAGGAGGACGACAAGCTGTGGGCGCGGTTCCGTGCGGCCCAGCAGGTCTTCTTCGACGCCCGTCAGGCCGACCGCGACTCGATCAACAGCGAGCAGACTGCCAACCTCCAGGCGAAGCTCGAACTGGTCAAGGAGGCCGAGTCGATCCTGCCGATCAAGGACATCCAGGCGGCGAAGGCGAAGCTCCACGATATCCAGGACCGCTGGGAGCAGATCGGCTTCGTGCCCCGTAAGGACATGGGCCGCACCGAGGGCAGGCTCCGCGACATCGAGTCGGCCGTCCGGTCGGCTGAGGATGAGCAGTGGCGCAGGACAGACCCGTCGAAGGTCGAGCGCGCCACCGGCTTCGCAGCCCAGCTCGAAGAGGCCATCGCCAAGCACGAGGCCGAGCTCGAGGATGCGAAGGCGAGGGGTGACGAGCAGGCGGCCAAGCGCGCCCAGGAGGCGCTCGATGCCCGCCGCGCCTGGCTCAACCAGCTGAAGTAGCCGCACACGCAGTGCGCCCAGGGGCCCCGTCCACTCGGACGGGGCCCCTGGCGTTCATCCACAGGTGCGGATCGGTCCCTCGATGGGATGCTCCCTCATGATGTTCTTAGCTATGGAATGGTCGCCGGTGATGGGGATAGTCAAGGGCACGGATTTCTACGGGGATCCGCGCGGCGATGAGCTGTGCGTCGTCGCGCCGGAGCGGGCGGTACCCGCCGACCTCTGCGCGGTGCCGGGCATGAGAGCCCGCGCCGTCCATGCCCATATCCGCGGCCATGCCGTCCTCGTCGATCACGCGGCCGTCTTCGTTCACACGGGACGATGGACGGTCAACCCCCGCACCCTGTGGGAGGTGCCGACCGCTCCCCTACCGGGCAGGTCAACGCGCTGGACGACGGACCGCAGGCTCCTCAAGAAGGATCATGTCGAGTGGCCGGGCGGCGTGCCCGTCACCACTCCCGTGCGGACGACTGCCGACCTTCTCATGCTGAAGCCCGAGCGGGGCGTGCTGGGCGTTCTCGAGATGCTGCGCCACGGCGTGGACGCCGATGAGGTCATCGACTTCATGGGAGAGCGCTTTCGCGGCCGAGACACGTGGGGGGCTAGTCGATTGATTGCACAGCTTGCTGTGACGGGCGTGAGGACCCGGTGATCCGGTAGGCGTCGTAGACGCCTTCGATCTCTCGCAGGGCGCGCAGCACCGTCTGCAGATGTCGGGCGTCCGCCATCTCGAACGTGAACCGCGAGATCGCGACCCGCTCCCGCGTCGTGTTGAGGTTGCCGGAGATCATGTTGACCCCGTGCTCGGACAGGACGCGGGCGATATCGGCGAGAAGACCGTTGCGATCGAGGGCCTCGACCTGGACCTGAACGAGGTAGACCGAGCCGCCCTCATCCGACCACGAGACCGGCAGGAAGCGCTCCGGCTCGCGCTTGAGGCTCTTGACGTTCGGGCAGTCCGCACGGTGGACGGACAGGCCATTGCCGCGGGTGACGAAGCCGACGATCTTATCCGGCGGCAGCGGCGTGCAGCATCTGGCGAGCTTGACGAGCACATCCGAATCGTCGAGGTTCTCGACGACGACACCGGTGCTGCCGCCCATCTGGCGGGCCCTGATCCTCGTCGGCGTGACCGCCTCGGCGAGCGTCTCCTCGACGCCGGCCTGGCCGCCCTGGGAGGCGATGAGCTTGCGGACGACGTTCTCGGCGGAGACGTGCCCCTCGCCGACCGCGGCGAAGAGATCGGAGACGTCAGAGCGGTTGAGGTCATCGGCGACACCCTTGAGGGTGTCGTGGGTCATGAGGCGCTGGACCGGCTGGTTCTTGCGGCGGATCGCCTTCGCGAGCCGCTCCTTGCCGACCTCGATCGCCTCGTCGCGGCGATTCTTCGTGAACCACGACTTGATCTTCGCCCGGGCGCGCGGTGAGGCGACGAACTCGAGCCAGCCCTGGCTCGGTCCCGCATCGGGCCCCTTCGCAGTGATGATCTCGACCGTGTCGCCCGACTCGAGCTTGTGGTCGAGGGTGACGAGCCGATCGTTGACCTTCGCACCGACGGTGCGCTGACCGACCTCGGTGTGGACGGCGTAGGCGAAGTCGACCGGGGTCGATCCGGCGGGCAGATCCATGACCTCGCCCCGCGGGGTGAAGACGTAGACGCGGTTGCCCGACATCTCGTACCGCAGGGAGTCGAGGAACTCGGTCGGGTCGGCGGTCTCCCGCTGCCAGTCGACGAGCTGGCGGAGCCAGTTGAGCTGGGTCTCCTGCTCGGTCGTCGACTCGCCCTTCTTGGAGCGGGTGGCGTTCGGGTTCTCCTTGTACCGCCAGTGCGCGGCGACGCCGTACTCGGCGCGCTTGTGCATGTCGTACGTGCGGATCTGCACCTCCATCGTATTCCCCTCGGGGCCGATGACCGTCGTGTGGATCGACTGGTAGAGGTTGAACTTCGGGGTGGTGATGTAGTCCTTGATGCGGCCCTGGATCGGCGTGTAGAGCGTGTTGACGACACCGAGGGCGGCGTAGCAGTCCCGCACAGACTCGACAAGAATCCGGACGCCGATGAGATCGTAGATGTCCTCGAAGTCCCGGCCTCGAAGGATCATCTTCTGGTAGATCGAGAAGTAATGCTTCGGCCTGCCCGTGATCGTGCAGCGGATCCGAGCCGCCTTGAGCTCACGAGTCAGCTCCTCCTTGACCGCCTCGAGGTATGCCTCGCGTCCCGAGCTCCGCTCGGTGACGAGCCGCTCGATCTCCCGATAGACATCGGGGTAGAGCGTCTTGAACGACAGGTCCTCGAGCTCCCACTTGATCGAGTTCATGCCGAGACGATGGGCGAGCGGGGCGTAGATCTCGAGCGTCTCGCGTGCCTTCGCCTGAGCCGAACTCGAGGAGACATACTTCCACGTGCGCGCGTTGTGCAGACGGTCGGCGAGCTTGATGAGGAGGACTCGAATGTCCTTCGACATCGCGATGACCATCTTCCGCACCGTCTCGGCCTGGGCGGCCTCGCCGTACTCGACCTTGTCGAGCTTCGTCACCCCATCGACGAGCACCGCGACGTCGGAGCCGAACTCCTTCTTGAGCGACTCGAGGGAGTACCCGGTGTCCTCGACCGTGTCGTGGAGAAGGGCGGCGACAAGCGTGTCCGTGTCCATCCCCAGCTCCGCGAGGATCGTCGCGACCGCGATCGGGTGGGTGATGTAGGGCTGGCCGGACTTGCGGGACTGGCCCTGGTGGCAGCGCTCTGCGATCTCGTAGGCGCGGATGACCTTCTGCCGATCGACCGTGCCGCCCTCGATGGCGGCCATGAGCGGTTCGAGAGCCGCCGGCACGTGCTGCGTCCGCCCGCTCAGCCAGGACAGCCTGGACCTGATGCGGGGAACATCACTCTCGATTTCGGCCATAGGTCACATTATACGGCTGGGACCAGACATTTCGGAAACACCGCGACCCGCGGCGCGAGCCGCGGGTCGATGAGTGACGGCCCGCCCCGGGCCACCTGTGTCAGTAGGTGAGGACGGAGTGGACGTGCCGATCGTGCAGGCGGCCTCGGCCGCCCAGGTCGACGAGCTCGAGGAGGACGCACAGCGTGTCGGCGACGCCGCCGGCGGCTTCGATGAGCTGGAACGCGGCGTCGGCCGTGCCGCCTGTCGCGAGCACGTCATCGATGACGAGGACGCGGTCCCCATCCTTGACCGTGAACGGCTGCAGCTCCATGCGAGCCGAGCCGTATTCGAGGTCGTAGTCGATGCCGACGACCGGACCGGGAAGGCGGCCCGCCTTGCGGACGGTCACCATGCCGACGCCAAGGGCGACGGCCAGGGGTGCGCCGAGGATGAAGCCGCGCGACTCGAGGCCCGCGACGGCGTCGACCTTCCCGCGGTAGCGGTCGGCAAGGATCTCGATGAGGGAGGCGAAGGCGACCGGGTCGGCGATGAGCGGGGTGATGTCGCGGAAGAGTACTCCCGGTGCGGGGAAGTTCTCCACCTCCCGCACATGCGATTCGACAAGCTCCACAACATCCTTGGGGAACGGGTTCTCTGTCATGCCTTCTTCTTCCGAGTAATCGTCGTGTCCTGCACCGCAGGGCGGGCGCTGAGCACGCGCTCCGTGTGCTCCTTGATGTCCTTCTGTCGCTCACCGAGTGTGACCGCGAGAGGCGCGGCCAAGAAGATCGATGACACAGCAGAGATAAGCATACCGACAAACAGTGCCAGTGACAGGTCGCGCAGCGTTCCCGCTCCCTGGAAGAGCACACCGATGACGAGGATCGCACCGACCGGCAGGAGGCCCGTCACCGAGGTGTTAATAGAGCGGATGAGCGTCTGGTTGACGGCAAGGTTCGCCTGCTCCGCATACGTCGTCTCCTCCTGGTCGAGGAAGCCCGCCGTGTTCTCGCGAACCTTGTCGAAGACGACGACCGTGTCGTAGAGGGAGTAGCCGAGGATCGTCAGCAGTCCGATGACGGTCGCCGGAGTCACCTCGAATCCGGAGGCGACATAGACTCCCGCCGTGATGATGAGGTCGTGCAGGAGGGCTCCGATAGCGCCGACCGCGATCGTCCACGTTCGGAAATACGCCCAGAGAATGAGGGAGATGAGTCCGATGAAGATGACGAGCGATTGAATCGCCTTCGACGATACGTCCGCACCCCACGTGGGGCCGATGAAGGTCGATGCGACGTCATCGACCGGCACGTCATAGACGTCGGCGAGGGCTGCCCGCACCTCCTGAGTCTGCTCGTTCGTCAGCTCCGAGGTCTGGACACGGATCGAGTTCGCCCCCACCTCGGAGACGCGCACCGAATCGTCACCGGTCTGGGCGGCCACAACATCGATCGCGTCCTGCTGGCCCATGTTCGCCGTGCCGGAGACCGTGAACTGGGAGCCGCCGCGGAAGTCGATGCCGAAGTTGATCGGCTTGACGAGCAGGAGGACGGCCGACAGGAGGATGAAGGCGAGCGCAATCCCATACCAGAGCCTGCGCCGCCCAATGATGTTGAAGCTGCGCTGACCGGAATAGAGGTCATTGCCGAGGGAATACATCGACATCAGTTCTCATCCCTCCCTGCGCGGCGCTCGGCCGCTTTCCGCTGTGCCAGAGTCATCGGCCTCTCGCCCGGGCTGTGGGATTCCGGCGTCTGAGCCCTGCCCTTCTTCCGCTGAGACTTCTCGTCGAGCGTGTCGACCGCGGTCCCTGCCCTGGCGGCCGCCTGTGCGGCGTCCTCCGACGCCGCGGCCCTGCGGGCCTTCTTCGCGTTCGCCTTCGCCTCCGACTTCGAGACGCCCCGGTCGCGGACTCGGCCGCGACCGGCGTAGACCGGGTCCGCGCCGAGCGAGGCGGCGGACATGCCCGACAGGCGGTGGCCCTCGCCGAAGAACTTGGTTCGGACGAGCAGCTTCATGACCGGATAGGTGAAGAGGATGACGACGACGACGTCGATGACGGTCGTGAGTCCAAGGGTGAACGCGAATCCACGCACTCCGCCGACGGCGAGGAAGTAGAGGACGATCGCGGCGACAAGATTGACCGCATCCGAGACGAGGATCGTCTGGCGGGCACGGTTCCAGCCGTAGTCCACCGCATCCCGCAGTGTCCTGCCCTCGCGGATCTCATCCCTCACGCGCTCGAAGTAGACGATGAAGGAGTCGGCGGAGATGCCGATCGAGATGATGAGGCCGACGACGCCCGCGAGCGAGAGCCTGTACCCCATCGTCCACGACAGGAGCGAGATCGTCAGGTAGGACAGACCCATGACCATCGTGATCGACGTGACCGCGAGCAGGCCCAGTCCCTGGTACTGCCACAGCAGGTAGAGGACGATGAGGCCCGCGCCGATGGCGCCGGCGATGAGGGAGTTGACGAGCTGCTCGGATCCGAGGGTGGCCGAGATCTGCTCCTCCGACTGCACCTCGAAGGTGAGCGGCAGGGAGCCGAAGGACAGCTGGTTCGCGAGCGACGCCGCCTCGGGGGCCGTGAAGGATCCGGAGATCGAGGCGCTGCCGCCGAGGATCGGGGCCTGGAGGGAGGCAACCGAGATGATCGAGCCGTCGAGGACGATGGCGAAGAGGTTCTTCGCCGTGCCGTACGGATATCCGGCGAGGCGTGTCGTCACCTGACCGAAGAGGTCACCGCCCTCGCCCGTGAACTCCATGTTGACCTGCCAGCCGCCGATCGTCTGCCCCATCTCGTTGACGCGGGGACCGGAGGTTGCCTGGTCGATGTGGCTGCCGTCGAGCTCGGCCGGGCCAAGGATGTAGGAGGCGCCGGTCGTGGGGTCACAGGCGACGACTGGGCTGTCGGCCGCACTGTAGGCGTTCTGGACGCGGGCGGACTCCGACGTGCAGTCGAGCGTCAGCGCCTGGTAGAGGATCTCTTCCGTGATCCACGCGTCCGACGAGGGTGAATCGGGAGTCTCGGTCGGTTCGGCCGAGATCGATCCATCCCCATTGAGGTCTGCCTGCTCGCGCGCCTGCGCGAGCTGCTCCTCGGTGACGTCGACGCCGGGCTCGTAGACGGGCTGGAGACCCGTGTTCGCGAGCACCTGACCCGTGTAGTCGATGACCGCGCGCAGGCGCAGCACCGCTGAGGTGCGGACGAGGTCGAGGGTCTCTTCGCTCGGCGTGCCCGGCAGGCCGACGACGATGTTCGACCCGCCCTGCGACGTGATCTCCGCTTCGGCGACGCCCGAGGCGTCGACGCGCTGGCGGATGATCTCAATGGCCTGGCTGATGTCCTCAGGCGTGATCTCCGAGCCGTCGTCCGTGACGGGCGTGAGGATGATCTGTGTGCCGCCCTCGAGGTCGAGTGCGAGGTCCGGGGACCAGCGGGATTCCGACCCGGTCAGGGTGCTGGCCGCGAGTGAGGCGACGAGCGCGATGACGATGAGGGCGAAGACGAGTAAACGCGGGCGAGGCGACCCCTCGGTCGCCTCTTCTGTGGCTGTCACCTACCGGTCGCGGTCGATGTCGGAGTCACGGGGGGTGAGGCCGTCGAACGGCTCCGCCTCATCCGACTCCTCGGCCTCGTACGCATGCTCGTACGGCGGCTCGATGACCGAGGACACCGAGGTCGTGAGCCACTGCGTCTCATCGCCCGAGGCCGACTCGATGGTGACAACGCCGCCGTCGATCTCGACGATGGTGCCGATCATGCCGGAGCCGGTGACAACCGTATTGCCGATCTCGAGGGCGCTCTCGCGCTGCTCGGCAACGCGGCTCGCCATCTTCTTGTTGGCGCGGGACATCATGAACATGAAGCCGCCGAAGATGGCGACGAGGATGACGAGTTCCACAGGATACTCTCTTTCAATTGGACAATCAGGGCCGAGTATACGGCAGATCGGCTATGTATCGAAGAGGGTATCCTCCGGCGGCAGAAGGCCCAGATGCTCGTACGCGGCGCGAGTTGCGGCCCTCCCCCGAGGGGTGCGGACCAGCAGTCCCTCGCGGACGAGGAAGGGTTCCGCGACCGACTCGACGGTCTCCGGCTCCTCCCCGACAGAGATAGCGAGGGTGGTCAATCCCACAGGGCCTCCACCGAACCTCGTGCATACCAGCTCGAGGACGGATCGGTCGAGTCGGTCGAGGCCGAGCTCATCAACCTCGAACACCTCGAGCGCCGCCCTCGCGGCCGCAAGATCGAGGATGCCCGTGCCGCGGACCTGCGCCCAGTCCTGGACGCGTCGCAGCAGCCGGTTGGCGATGCGGGGCGTGCCGCGGGAGCGGCTCGCAAGCTCTGACGCCGCATCCGCCGTCAGCTCGGCGTCGAGCAGGCGCGCCGAGCGCGTGACCACCTGGGCGAGCTCTGTTGCCGAATAGAACTCGAGATGGCCGGTGAAGCCGAACCGGTCACGCAGCGGCGCGGGCAGCAGGCCGGCCCTCGTCGTCGCACCGACGACGGTGAAGGGCGGAAGCGGGAGGGGGATCGATGTTGCCCCGGGGCCCTTGCCGACCATGACGTCGACGCGGAAGTCCTCCATCGCCAGGTACAGCATCTCCTCGGCAGGGCGGGCGAGCCGGTGGATCTCGTCGATGAAGAGGACATCGCCCTCCTGGAGAGAGGAGAGGACCGCGGCGAGGTCACCCGCGTGCTGGATCGCGGGGCCCGACGTGAGGCGGAGCGCTCCCCCGACCTCAGCGGCGATGATCATCGCGAGCGTTGTCTTGCCCAGACCCGGCGGGCCCGAGAGGAGGACGTGGTCCGGGGTCGCCCCGCGGGCGACTGCGGCCTGGAGAACGAGGGACAGCTGGCTGCGGACGGTCTCCTGGCCGACGAACTCGGCGAGGACCTTCGGCCGCAGGGCGGCCTCCGCAGCCCTTTCGGCGGACGGCGCCGAGGCGTCGACGATCGAATAGTCCTCGTTCATCGCTTACCCCCGAGCTTCTGCAGGGCGAGCTTGAGCATCTGCGACACCGGCAGCGGCCCGGACTCGCCCTCGACGGTCTTCACGGCCTCGGCGGCAACCGGCTCGGACCAGCCGAGGCCGACGAGTGCGGCGACGACGTCGGCCGTGACGGAGGAGGGCGCAGCCGCCTCGACCTGGGAGGTGGCGGGGCCGAGCTTGGTGCCGAGCTCAAGGAGGATCCGCTGAGCACCCTTGCGGCCGATGCCGGGAACCTGGGTGAGGGCGGCGATGTCCTCACGCTCGACGATGCCGCGCAGCGTATCGGGCGTGTGGACCGAGAGGACTGCGAGGCCGATCTTCGGCCCGATGCCGGACAGTCCGATGAGAATGTCGAAGGTGTTCCGCTCATCCTCATCGGCGAAGCCGTAGAGCGTCATCGAGTCATCGCGGACGATGAAGGAGGTCGGGATGGTCGCCTCCTGGCCGACCCGCAGCTGGGACAGGGTCGTCGGAGTCGCCATGACCCGAAAGCCCATGCCGCCGACGTCGACGACAGCCTCGGATGCGGACATCGACAGTACTGCGCCGCGAAGGAGCGTGATCATGAAGCCTCCCACGTATCGAACATGTGTTCCATAGTATCAGCGGAAACGCTTGGCGCCGGACTGGGCGACGACGCCGGAGAGCCGGGTCCCGCGCTCCGCGTCCGCCCATGCCCGCTGGGCGGCCGTCAGGCCCTCTCGGTTCGCGTCCGGCAGGGCCGCTCCGCCGTGCTGAGCGGACTGGGCGGTGGGCGACATGGCACCGCCCCGCCACGCGTGGGTGATGGCGAGCGCGAGGGCGTCGGCCGCATCGGCCGGCTTCGGGGGCGAATTCAGTCGAAGGATGCGTTGGACCATGAGCTGGACCGCCTTCTTCTCCGCCCGCCCATCGCCCGTCACCGCAGCCTTCACCTCGGAGGGCGAATGGAGTGCGAGGAGCAGGCCCGCACGGGATGCTGCGAGCATGGCGACGCCCGCGACCTGGGCGGTCGAGATGATCGAGCGGACGTTGTCCTCGGCGAACATGCGCTCGACGGCAACAACATCGGGCCTGTGAAGGGTGATCATGCGATCGATCTCATCGGCGATGATCTCGAGCCTCTTGTGCGGCGCCATATCCGCCGTCGAACGTGCGACGGTGACGTCGACGAAGTCGACGCGGCGGGCTCCGCCCGCGTCGATGACGCCCATGCCGCACCTGGTCAGGCCCGGGTCGATCCCGATGATTCTCATTGCTTCCTCCGGGACTAACCTAGCGCATCGGCCAGACCCCGGAGGAGGGTCGACACGGCCCCGAGCCCCGCGACGGCAATGGCCAGCCTCCGCGCCGCCTGGGGACTCACGCGGTGGGCGAGCCGGCTGCCGATGGCGACGGCCGCGAGGATCGCGGCGAGGATGAGGGGCAGGACCCACGGGTCGGGGAGCTCGTTCAGCGGAGTCGCTCCGACGGAGATCTTCACCGTGACGGAGAGGAGGCTGATCCACACGAAGAACGGCTGGAGGGTCGCCGCGAAGGAGCGCTGATCCCACCGCGCCGCGATCGCGTAGATCATGAGGACGGGGGCGCTGATCCCCGACACGGTGTTGAGGAAGGCCCCGCCCGCCGCGAAGGGGATGATCCAGGCGCGGTGGCGCAGCTCGGGCAGCACCGTCAGTCGATCGGCCCACAGCGTGAGGGCGAGGGCGGCGAGGATGGTCGCGCCGACGAGGACACCGAGCCATCCTCCGTCCATCTCCCGCACGAGAAGCCCTCCCGGGATGGTTCCCAGGAGGGCGGAGGGTGCGATGATCGCGAAGCGGCGCCAGTCGATCCCGGCGCGCATGACAAACCCGATGATGAGGGCCGAGAGGATCGTCGTCGCATTCGCGACGGTGACCCCGACGGCGGCGCCGAAGATGAGGGCGAAGACAGGGGAGATCATGAGACCCATCCCCATCCCCGACAGACGCTGGATGGTGCCGCCCGTCAGCACCGCTGCCACCAGCAGTGCGAGGGCGGCCGCTGGCATCACTCGAGCTCGGCGGCGACGTGATCCGGGATGTCGAGGTTCGAGTAGACGTTCTGGATGTCGTCGACGTCTTCAAGCGCGTCGATGAGTCGGAGAACCTTTTCGGCACCCTCCTTGTCGACCTCGACCTTCATCGTCGGCACGAACTGGACCTCGGCCGAGTTGTAGTCGAACCCGGCCTCCTGGAGGGCCGTGCGGACCGAGACGACGTCGTTCGGGTCGGAGAGGATCTCGAAGGACTCGCCCTCGTCATTGACCTCGTCGGCGCCCGCGTCGAGGACTGCCATGAGAATGTCGTCCTCGGTCACGCCCTCGGCCTTCGTCACCTCAACAACGCCCTTGCGGTGGAAGAGGTAGGAGACCGAACCCGGGTCGGCGAGCGAGCCGCCGTTGCGGGACAGCGCGACGCGCACATCGGACGCGGCGCGGTTGCGGTTGTCGGTCAGGCACTCCATGAGGATGGCGACGCCGCCAGCGGCGTAGCCCTCGTACATGATCGACTCGTACTGGACCCCGTCCTCGCCCTCGCCGGCGGCGCGCTTGAGGGCGCGATCGATGTTGTCGGCCGGGACCGAGTTCTTCTTCGCCTTCTGGATCGCGTCGTACAGGGTCGGGTTGCCGGCGGGATCGGGGCCGCCGGTCCTCCCGGCCACCTCGATGTTCTTGATCAGGCGCGCGAACAGCTTGCTGCGCCTGCCATCGAGGACAGCCTTCTTATGCTTGGTGGTTGCCCATTTCGAATGTCCAGACACGGGTGTGTACTCCTGTCAACAGATAGTGCTACCGACCAAGTGTAGCGCGCGGGCCGCCGGGCCTCGCGATCTGCGGCTCTGTTCGTGGATCTCAGCGGCGAGCCGATCACGGCTCGTTGATGCGGCTCAGGGTGCCATCCCAGCCGCCCCACCACGATCGTGCCAGGCGGGCGATCGCGATCGGGTAGATGTGGGTGCCGTTGCCCTGCGCCCGTTCAATCTCGTCGACCGTCCACCAGGCGACCTCGTCGAGGACATCGCGCTCGAGCTCGGTCAGGTTGTCCTGGTTCCAGGAGCCGACCGCGTGCGCCTCATGCTCGTCGACATGGAGGAGGAAGAACTCCTCGAACTGGCGCCGGTTCTGGTAGGTGAAGCGGAAGACCGCGGTTCGCTCGAGGACCGGGCCGACGAGGCGGCCGGGGTCGACGACGAGACCCGTCTCCTCGAACAGCTCTCGGGCCGCGCCCACGTGCGGGTCCTCCCCGACGTCGAGGCCCCCGCCCGGCGTGAACCACCACGTATGGTCGGGATCCTCGGAGTCGTGGCCCCGCAGAAGGAAGAGCCGGCCCGACGGATCGAACATGACAATGCGGGCCGCAGTCCTCTCAAGGAGACCGTCGGGGCCCAGGGTCCACTCGTCGTCGCCGCTCACCGGACTCCTGTCATGAAAATGGCCCGCGCCTGGCCGATGGTCGCCAAGGTCTTCGCCTCTTCGCGCTGAGCAGCGGCGACAGGGATCGTCTGCAGGGCGGCGCGCTGGCGGTTGAGCGCCAGGTGCGTGGCCTCCTGCTGGAAGCGCTTCATCGCCTCCTTCGCGTGCGGGCCGCGGCTCGCCGCCCAATCACGAGCGCGTTTCCGGCCCTCGAGGCTGCCGAGCATCTCCACCTCGTAGGGGGCGAGCCACCCGGCACGCTGATACTCACCGAGACGCTCGGCGATGATGAGGGACTCCTCGCGGCGGAACCAGACGACGAGGATGACGGCCGCGAGGTAGGAGGGGATCTGGACGGCGAGGTAGTTGAAGCTCATCGACCCGTCCGTCTGTGAGCCCGCGATCGTCGCCCACCCGTTGTGCATGAAGTGGATGGCGGCGGCGATGAGGTAGCCCGGCACGAGGAGCGGCAGCGCCGCCCACCGCGAGCGGGCATACACCGCGAAGCCGAGGAACATCCCGATGACGGCCGTGCACAGCGGGTGGAGGAGCGGCGAGGAGAACCGCAGGATCGCGATCTCTTGGAGGTAGTCGAAGTACCGGGTGAAGTAGAGGATGTTCTCGGTGAAGGCGAAGCCGAGGCCGGACATCGCGCCGTAGGCGATACCGTCAAGGGGGCCGTTGAGGTGCTTCTTGAAGAACACAAAGACAAGGATGACGCCGAGGCCCTTGGCCGCCTCCTCGACGAGGGGTGCCGACACGACCGCGCCCCAGATGCTGGCCTTCGCCGCATTGCCCGTCGCGAGATAGAAGGACTCGGCCCAGGCCGAGTTGAGCCAGGCCGCGATCGCGACGGCCACTCCCCCGCCCCAGAGGAACATGGCGATCATGATCCAGTGCGGCTCGGGCTCCCACGAGTCGATCCACCAGATGATGGCGGTGACGACGACGACGGGGATGAGGGCGATGATCCCGGACCGTGCGGCCGCACCCGTGCCCGCCGATTCGGTCAGCAGCGGCAGGACGACGATGAAGCCGGCGACGCCGAGGAGGACGAGGCCGGCGACCATGACGTAGAAGCCGATCGAGTGGCGCCGGGGAAGCCGATAGGGCACGGTCGACGGCACGCCCCGCGGGTTCGGTGCGGGTACCCACGGCCTGTCGATGGCCGGACGGTGGAGGTCCCCCGCCATGGCTACTCGTCGTCCATGTCGACCGGGAGCGGCATGGGGGCCCCTCCCGCCATGCGGGCGGCGCGGACAAACGGATTGCCGCGCAGGCGCCGTGCCTGATCGACGAACGCGTTGTGGAACCGGCGCGCGAGGCGGACGTTCTCCCGCGTGTCCTCGAGGACGGCGTGCGCCGTTTTCTGCTCCTCGGTCAGCTCATCATCCTCGAGTCCATCGTGGACGAGCCGGAGTGTGCGGGACAGGTTCGACTCGAGCGTGAGGCGGTCGGAGGACCGTGCCGGCCGGCGATAGCCGGGACCCGCTTCGAGCCCATCGGTCGCGATCGGCTGATGGGACTCCGCCAGCGCGAGCTGCGCCGCATCCGCCAGGAGAATGGCGCCGGCGACATCGAGGGCGCCGCTGGCAGCGAACTCGGCAGAGGCGCGGGCGCGCTGGGTGAGCGCCTCGTTGAGGGTGAGGCGGGATTGGATGACGGTGCGGTGGAGCCGGTCGAGGCGCCGCGCGTTGAGGATCCAGATGACGGCGAGGATGACGATGACCGCGGCGGCGAGGGCGACTGCTCCCCAGTTCATCGGACCCACCCCGCGACCCGGTGGCCCGCGGTCTTCACCGCGATCGAATAGACAGACAGGATCTGGGAGGCGACCGTCGACCAGTCGTACCGCCACGCCGCACGCTCCGCATCGGTGATCGTCTGGGCCCGGCGCTCGGGCTCGGCGATCGCGGTGAGGATGACGCGGGCGAGATCATCGGAGTCCTCGCTGCGGAAGTGATCGCCGTACGTCCCGTGCTCGAGCACAGCCTGGAAGGCGGGAATGTCGGAGGCGACGACGAAGGAGCCGGAGCTCATCGCCTCGACGAGGACGATGCCGAAGGACTCCCCACCCGTCTGGGGAGCGACGTAGATGTCGACGGAGGACAGCATCGCGGCCTTCTCCTCCTCGGTGACAGAACCGAGGAACGTGACCGCACTCGCGGCGTCCCCGAGGATCTCGAGGGCCTTTGAGCTGTCGCCCCGGCCGGCCACGAAGAACCGCGCGTTCGGGTACTGCGTGAGGACGGGGGCGACGGCGGCCGCGAGGATCGGCAGGCCCTTCCGGGGCTCGTCGATCCGGCCGAGGAAGCCGATCGTCGGGCTATCGGGTGTTCCCGTGAAGCGGGGATCCTTGGCCGGGACTTCGAAGGCGCTGACGTCGACGCCGTTGGGGATGACGTAGGCGTCCCCGCCGAGGTGCTCGACCGCGGTGCGGCGGGCCTCCTCGGAGACGGCGATCCGGGCCCGCGTCTTCTCAAGGACGGGCACGAGCAGGGGTGAGGCGATTGAGAGGAACTTCGAGCGGTCCATGGCCGTGTGGAAGGTGGCGACGACCGGGCACTCGGCGTTCATGAGCGCGAGCATCGCCAGCGAGGGCACGAAGGGCTCGTGGACGTGGAGGACGTCGAAGTTCCCCTTCGCCAGCCACCGGCGCACCTGGTGGTTGACGCGGGGGCCGAAGGCGAGTCGGGCGACCGAGCCGTTGTAGGGGATGGGAACGGCCGCCCCCGTCGGGACGACGAAGTCGGGCAGCTCGGTGCCCTCGACGGCCGGGGCGATGACGGACACCTCGTGGCCGCGCCCGATGAGCTCCTCGGCGAGGTCCCGGATGTGGAACTGCACGCCTCCGGGGACATCCCACGAGTAGGGGCAGGCAATACCGATCTTCACTGGTTCTCCACTCGTCTACACCGTGTCCGCTTGGCGGGCTCTCACTCGGCCCATGTCCAGGTCCTCGACGAAGACCCGCTGGAGCATGTGCCAGTGCACATAATGCTCCCGCATCCACGGCCCCGCCGCATCCATCCACTCCCGGCACATGCGGGCGACATCCGCCTCCTGCTCCGCCCGAGGCGCATCCGGACCCACCGCCGGGGCGATCGGGTCGAGCGCGTCGATGTGGGTGACCCATCGGGTGCCGGCCCTGCGGCGCTCCTCGCCGGAGACCTTGACGTGGCGCATGAGGAGCGGCACGAAGGGGCGGCCGGTGCGGATGGCGAGCAGTGCAGGCCCGGGGGCGAGCATGAGGTCGTGGCCGCACAGCGGCGTCGGCACCCCCGAGGATGTGAGATCCCGATCGGCGAGGAGGGGAAGAAGGACGGGCTCGGCGGCCTCGTCGACGAGGCTGGCGAAGACGTTCGTTCCCCGCTCGGCGAGGTAGATCGACATGCCGAGGCCCGTCCGGTAGTCGATGAACCCCTGCGCCATGCGAGGATCGCCGAGCTTCTCAGCGACGGTGACGACGTGGGCGAGGTACTTCTCGGCCCACGCACCCGCGAGATCCCAGTTGCCGGTGTGCATGAGGGCGGCGGGCACGGAGTCGCGCGCGAGCTCGGCCCGGAGGTACTCGTCGGGGACGATCCGGACGCGGTGCTCAAGCTGCTCATCGGGCATGCTCGGCGCACGGAACATCTCGTAGTAGTAGCGCATGTAGTTCCGCATGCCGGTGATGGCGGCGCCCTGGAGCCTCGCGCCGCTCAGGCTCGGATCGATGCGGGCATAGTTCCGCTTGAGCTGGCGCACGCCCTTGATGTTGGCGAGCGCGGCGGCGACGCCGACGACGTCGAACACGGCCCGACCGACCGGCTCCGGGGCCTTCTCGACGAAAGCGCGGGCGGTCTCGAACAGACGATAGGAATCCACTACAGCGCCTCACCCTTCGCCTGCGCCCGGACGGTCGCCATCCGCTGGATCACCGTGTAGAAGCCCGCCGCGACGAGCAGCCACGTGGCGACGAGCAGCAGCCAGTCGCCCCACTCCATGCCCACGAGGAACACGGCGAGGAGAATGACGAAGAGGCGGTCGGCGCGCTCGGCGAGACCGACGTTCGCCGTGTATCCGAGGGACTCGGCTCGGGCCTTCGCGTACGGCACGACGGCGCCCATGAGGAGGGCCGTCACCGCACCGAGGGCGATCCAGTCACCATAGGCGGGATCGGCGTGGAGGATCGCCCAGACCGCGACGGCGAGGAAGATCGCGCCATCGGCGAACCTGTCCATCGTCGAGTCGAGGAAGGCGCCCCACTTCGATTCCGTCCCGGTCAGGCGTGCGATCTGACCGTCGAGGTTGTCGAAGATGACGACCGCGAAGATCGTCCACGCGGCCGCCGTCAGGTGGTCGGTCGGGATCAGCCACAGCGCGACGCCGCAGGTGAGGACCGTGCCGACGACCGTCACGGTGTCGGCGGAGATGCCGAGCCGGACGAACAGCTTCGCGAGGGGGCCGAACAGCATCTGGGCGAGCGGGCGCCCGCTGCGACTGAGCATGGATCTCCTCCGCTACTGGTTGACCCGCTCGCGGACCTGGCGGACGATCTCCGCCACGGCCTCGTCGATCGGGACGCCGTTGTTCTGCGTGCCATCCCGGAACCGGAAGGACACGGCATCGTTCTCGGCGTCCTCGCCGCCGGCGATGAGGACGAAGGGCACCCGCTCCTTGGCCGCATTGCGGATCTTCTTGCCGAACCGGTCATCGGAGCGATCGATCTCGACTCGGATCCCCTCGGCGCGCAGCTTCGCCGCCACTCCCTCGAGGTACTCCTCGAAGGCCTCGGCGACGGGGATGCAGGTGACCTGGACGGGGGCGAGCCACGCCGGGAAGGCGCCGCCGTAGTGCTCGACGAGGACGCCAAAGAAGCGCTCGATCGAGCCGAAGAGGGCACGGTGGATCATGACGGGGCGCTGGCGGGAACCATCGGGCGCCGTGTACTCGAGCTCAAACAGGTCCGGCTCGAAGAAGTCGAGCTGGATCGTTGACAGCTGCCAGGTGCGGCCGAGGGCGTCCTTCGCCTGGACGGAGATCTTCGGGCCGTAGAAGGCTGCCCCGCCTGGGTCGTCGACGAGTTCGAGGCCGGATTCCTGGGCGACCTCGGCGAGGGTGCGGGTCGCCTCCTCCCACGTCTGCTCATCGCCCACCGACTTCTCGGGGTCCCGGGTGGACAGCTCGAGATAGAAGTCGTCCATCCCGTAGTCGCGCAGGAGGTCGAGGACGAAGCCGAGGAGGCTCGCGAGCTCCTCCTTCATCTGCTCCCGGGTGGTGTAGATGTGGGCATCGTCCTGCGTGAACCCGCGGGAGCGGGTGAGGCCGTGGACCACGCCGGACTTCTCGTAGCGGTAGACGGTGCCGAACTCGAAGAGCCGCAGCGGCAGCTCGCGGTAGGAGCGCCCGCGGGAGCGGTAGATGAGGTTGTGCATCGGGCAGTTCATCGGCTTGAGGTAGTAGTCCTGCCCCTGCTTCGTGATGTTGCCATCGGCGTCCCGCTCCTCGTCCATGTGCATGGGCGGGTACATTCCGTCCGCATACCACTCGAGGTGCTTCGAGGTCTCGAAGAGATTCTTCTTCGTGATGTGGGGGGTGTGGACGAAGGAGTAGTCCGCCTCGAGGTGGCGCTTGCGGGAGTAGTCCTCCATGGTCATCCGCACCATCTCACCCTTGGGGTGGAAGACGGGCAGGCCCGAACCGATCTCCTCGGGGAACGAGAACAGGTCGAGCTCCGTCCCAAGCCGGCGGTGGTCGCGCTTGAGCGCCTCCGCGATCCGGTTCTGGTGCTCGACGAGCTCATCCTTCGACGGCCACGCCGTGCCGTAGATCCGCTGAAGACCGTCATTCTTCTGGTCGCCGCGCCAGTAGGCGGCGGAGGCCCGCGTCAGGGCGAAGCCGTTGCCGAGGTGCTTCGTCGTCGGGACGTGGGGGCCGCGGCAGAGATCCTTCCAGGCGACCTCGCCGTTCCTCCGCACGTTGTCATAGATCGTGAGCTCGGCTCCGCCGACCTCGACCGAGGCGCCCTCGGCCGCCTCCTCGGCGTTGCCTGTAATGCCGAGCAGCTCGAGCTTGTACGGCTGGTCGGCGAGCTCTTCGCGGGCCTCCTCCTCGGTGACGACGCGGCGCCTGAAGGACTGGCCCTCCTTGACGATCTGCTTCATGATCTTCTCGATCGCCTTGAGATCATCGGGCGTGACGGGGTCGATATTGCCGAAGTCGTAGTAGAAGCCGTCGGTGATGAAGGGGCCGATGCCGAGGTTGACGTCCGGGTTGATCTGCTGGACCGCCTGGGCGAGGACATGGGTGGCTGAGTGCCGGAGAATGTTGAGCCCGTCCTGCGAGGCGACGTCGACGCCCTCGACGGTCGTGTCCGGCGCCAGCGTCGACAGGTCGGTGTCGAGGTCCTTGAGCTCTCCGTCGATGCGCAGCGCGACGATGTTCCGCTGCTTCTGGTAGTGGGCGAGACCGGTCAGCGGTCCTTCGATCTCGAGCGGCGATCCGTCGATGACGAGCGTGGGCACAGTGATTCTCCATTCGATTGCGCGCGCACATACGGCGGTGCGCACGGTCAACATCATACCCATGCCCGCCCTGCCCCTCCGCGCCGGGAGAGGACCTCAATCTGTTCTCCGGCGAAGCCCTCACCAGCCCTGTGGCAGAGGGCGCCGCTGCCGCGTGTCCATGCGGATGCTGCAGCTGCGCGGCCGTTCATCTGCACGCTGCGAATCCTGGAGGTTCAGTGACCGCCGACCAAGGACACTGCAGCTCGTGGAGACTCAGGTCACACAATCTGGCATTGTGGTGCCCACACGAGGAAGGGAGTTCAATGGAGAACGAACGAGACATCTACTATCCGTCGCCCGAGTCGGTCCGCGGATCGCTGGCCGAGAACTGGGAGGAGCTCGAGAGGAGCGCGGCCGAGGATCTCGAGGGCTACTGGGCGGACCGAGCATCGGAGCTCGTCTGGTCGAAGCCCTGGGACCAGGTCATCGACGACTCCGAGAAGCCGTTCTACCGGTGGTTCGTCGGCGGTGAGACGAACATTGTGTCGAACGCGGTCGACCGGCACATCACCGGCCCCCGGAAGAACAAGCTCGCCCTCCTGTGGCGGTCGGAGGATAATAAGGAGACGCGGACGTTCTCCTACTTCTCCCTCAACCGTGAGGTCGTCAAGATGGCGAACATTCTGCGGGCCATGGGAGTGGAGAAGGGCGATCGGGTGACGATCTACCTGCCGAGGATCCCCGAAGTGGTCTTCGCCATGCTCGCCTGCGCGAAACTCGGCGCCATCCATTCCGTCGTCTTCGCCGGTTTCTCTGCCGACGCCCTGTCCTCGCGGATCGACGATTCCGAGTCGAAGCTCGTCATCACCGCCGACGGCTCCTGGATCAACGGATCCGTCTTCCCGCTCAAGAACATCGTCGATGAGGCGGTGCGGTTCTCCCCCACAGTTGAGAACGTCATCGTCGTCAGGCGGACGGGCACCGAGGTCCACATGGACTCCACTCGGGACCACTGGTATCACGACCTCGAGTCGCTGCCGATCGCACGCGGCGCGTGCCCGACTGTGCAGGTCGATGCCGAGCATCCCCTCTATATTCTCTACACATCCGGATCGACCGGGAAGCCCAAGGCCATCCTCCACACCCATGGCGGGTACATGGTCGGCACGTACACGACCCTGCGGTATACCTTCGACATCCGTGAGGAGGACCGGTTCTGGTGCACGGCCGATGCCGGCTGGGTGACCGGGCACTCTTACGTCGTCTACGGCCCGCTGCTCGCGGGTGCGACGACGCTCATGTACGAGGGCGGGCCCACCTACCCGCACCCGGACCGCTGGTGGGAGCTTATCGAGCACTACGGCATCACGACTTTCTACACGGCCCCCACCGCGATCCGGTCTCTCATGCGGTTCGGCGACGCATGGGTGAACCGCCACGATCTGTCCTCGCTGCGGCTGCTCGGATCGGTCGGCGAGCCGATCAACCCGGCCGCCTGGCGCTGGTTCCACGAGGTCGTCGGAGGCGGGCGCGCACCGATCATGGACACGTGGTGGCAGACGGAGACGGGAATGTTCCAGATCACCGGTGTTCCGGCGATGCCGCAGAAGCCCGGATCGGCCGGCAGGCCGGTCTTCGGCCAGGAGGCCGAGATCGTCGATGGCGACGGCAATCCGGTGCCCGATGGCACCGAGGGCTTCCTCGTGCTGAAGAACCCGTGGCCGGCCATGGCGCGCACGCTCTACAAGGACGACGATCGGTTCGTCGAGACATACTGGTCGAAGTACCCGGGTCGGTACATGACGGGCGATGCGGCGAAGCGGGACGAGGACGGGTACTTCTGGATCATCGGGCGCACCGATGACGTCATCATGGTCTCCGGCCACCGCCTCGGCACGGCCGAGGTTGAGGCAGCCCTCAACTCCCACCACGCCGTCTCCGAATCGGCGGCGATTGGGGTTCCCCACGAGGTCAAGGGCCAGTCGATCCTCGCGCATGTCGTCCTCAACCAGGGCTTCACGGGCAGTCGCGAGCTCGTCGAGGAGCTCCGGGCCCACGTCGCCGCGCACCTCTCCCCCATCGCAAAACCGGACGAGATCCTCTTCGTCGAGAAACTACCGAAGACCCGCTCGGGTAAGATCATGCGCAGAGTGCTCCGAGCGAGGGCGCTCGGACAGGACGAAGGCGACCTGTCGACGCTCGAGGAATAGCGGTCTGGCGATCGGGCCGCCATCCTCCGATTCGGGCCAGATTCAAAGGAGAATCCCATGCCGGAAAGAATGCTCCCGTCCTTCGACGGGACGAAGCTCTATGTGCGCCGCACCATCCCCGACATGCCGAAGGCGATCGTCGTCCTCGTCCACGGGCTGTGCGAGCACCATGGACGCTACGACCACCTCGTCGATGCCTTCAACATCGTCGGGATCGGCGTCTACCGCTTCGACCATCGGGGGCACGGGAGGTCCGAGGGTGAGCGCACCCACCTCGAGCACTGGGATGACCCGATCAACGACACGGACGTCGTCCTTGATCTCGCGAAGGAGCAGAACCCCGACCTGCCGGTATTCCTCCTCGGACACTCAATGGGCGGATATGCGGTGGTCGGCCACGGGCTCCGTCACCCTGACAAGATCGATGGAGCCGTCCTGTCCGCACCGCTTCTCTTCGACCATGCGAAGCTCATCGCCGATGTTCCGCAGGGCGGGGACCCCCACTCGACGCTCGACAATGAGCTCGGTGAGGGTCTCTGCTCGGTCAAGGAGGTCCGGGACGCGTACGCGGCCGACGAGGACATCGCGACGACGTACACGCTCGGCCTCTGCTACGCCCTCAACGAGGGCGTCTCCCGGATCACCCAGAGTCTGGCCGACTACTCCGAGCCCATCCTCTTCCTCCACGGAGAGAAGGACGCGATCGTCAGCTTGAAGGACTCCCAGGACACCTTCGAGCAGATCTCGTCGGAGGACCGTCAGCTCAAGATCTACGGCAACCTCCTCCACGAGATCTTCAACGAGTATGCCAACGATGAGATCATCCAGGACGCCTGCCGCTGGATCCTCAACCGGGCGGTGTGACATGTCGACGGCGGATTGAAGCTGAGCAGGTGACGGACGGGGCGGGGCCGAACGGCGCCGCCCCGTCCATCCGACGCCCTTCTAAGTGTCAAGCAGCAATCTGCGTCTGATTGATTACCTGGGTTCTGGTTTTGAGCGCGTAGAACATTTCCCGTGCGAGGTATCGTTTCACGCACCTGAGGGCTTCCATTTTGGAGTGCCCTTCGGAGAGTTTCTTCGCCACATAGTCCTGGGTTCTCGGGTCGGTTCTGAGTCTGCCGATCGCGATGATGTGCAGGGCAGAGTTGGCTTGCCGGTCACCACCCCTGTTGAGCCGGTGACGGTGTGTTTTGCCTGATGATGCCGGGATCGGGCTCGCCCCACACAATGCTGCGAACGCGGCTTCTGAAGTCAGCCGGTCGGGGTTGTCTCCCGCAGTGATCAGCAGCTGAGCTGCAGACTCATAGCCGACCGCTGGTTTTTTGATGAGGTCTGGGGCGAGATGATCAACAATGTTTTTGATCATGACATCAAGATCAGCGATCTCATCAGTGAGTTCCAGGTACCTACGTGCAAGGGATTTCAAAGCGATCTTGTACGCGCCAGTGACATCGCGATACTTCGTGAGATCTGGTCGCCATGCGGCTAGGGTGCGGATGAGTTTCATGCGAGTCAGGGTGCGCAGCTGGTCACGGAGTTCGTCTGGTGCTGACACGATGTTCATGCGGATCATCTGTAACGCGACTCGTCTGGCAGCGACCGCAGTTTTACGGGACACTTTCAACACCCGTAGGGATTCAACCAGCCCGTCACGGGTTTTCGGGGTCACGGCACGCACCCGGGCATAGGCTGCGTGAGCAGCATTCTCTGCATCGAGGGTGTCGTCTTTGCCTTTGCGCCTTCGGAGGGCTTGGTCGGGGCCGGTGACTTCGAGTACTTCGATATCTTGTGCGTGGAGGTAGCGCAACAGGCCCGCCCCATAGGTGCCGGTGCATTCCACCCCGATCCTGGCGATCTGTCCGAAGGAGCGTAACCAGTGCACGAGCAGCTTGTACCCATGCCTGGTCGTAGGAAAGAATTCGGTTGCGAGTACCCGGTCGTGCTGATCAACTACCGCAGCAACATGCAGGTCTTTGTGGGTGTCTACGCCACCAACGACAGTGATGAAAGGTTGTGAGGTCATGAGGTTTCTCCAATCGATGTGCATTGTTTGTGGTGCTTTCGTATCGACCGGTAACCTGGACAAGACAGTAAAGAGAAAAGGTGTTCAGGCCCTTCTTGAGTCACATGATCACGGCGAGGCGAAAGCCTCGCCGTGAGTGTTCTCGAATGGTCGACAGGTCCGGGGAAAGACACGCTGGTCGATCAGAGTGTGAGTCAGAACCTTTCGGGAACACTCACGGCACCTGACCGACTGTTCAGGGGTCGATCGCTGTGTGGGTCAAACCATTCGAGAAGATCAGGCACTTCTATTCTTACTGTCGGAGTGGTGGGGGCGCGCCTCAGTGCCGCACCGAGGTGGGGATCGACGTGCGGCGCAGGCGCGATAGCGCTGCGCGCAGGGCTGACGCCTGTGCCGCTGGCCCCCGCACCGGAATCACCGGACCGGTGCCTCCGTCGGCCTGTGCTTCGTCGCACGGCGCTCCAGCCATCCTGCGAGAAGCAAGAGGAGGCCGCTGCCGAGAATCGGCAGGACGATGACGCCGGAGGAGCCCGTCAAGGCCGCACCGAGAGGAGGCCCTCCCCCACGCTGGCCCATGAGCAGGCCTGCAGAGAGCGCCTGGCAGAGGCCAAGAACGAGCAGCAGCAGCCCGGCGGCGGTCGCCCGTCTCAGTCCGAGTACTGCCAGGGGGACGAGGATGGCGACGATCACCATCGTCAGCACCGGCCCGATGTCATCCCTGCCGAACAGGTCGACGCGACTGTCGATGATGGTCGTGCCCGCGGTGATGATGGTGACGACGCCGAGGACCGGTACTGCTCGATCTGGTCGGCTCCAGGCGAGGAAGCCCAGTCCCCCGGCGATTGTGAGCCATCCGACGGTCAACAGGATCGCGAGTCGGAGCCGAAGATCCGTGTAGGCGTAGCCCGCGGCGAACAGCCCTGCGAGGAGCGCGAACGCGATGAGAAGTCCGGATGTGCCGTATCGAAGAATCGGTGCCGCACGCATGACGACCCCCTTCATCAAGGGGCGACCGGCGGCGGGCGGTCGTCCGCCGGAGCGGCCGTCCTTATTCGGATTCTACGGTTCGGTGAGCGCGGCGGTCCAGGATTCTGCCGCGTTGAGGAGGCGGCCGGGCAGGAAGCGATCGGATGGATGTTGCGGAGAGCTGCTCTCTCGGCGGCCGTCCGCCGGCACGGCTGCGCACCCTCGCGGTGCCGTGTTCTAGCGCCACAATTGCTGCGATCACCGGCTCGACGGCAAGACGAAGGCCCCGAGATCTCTCTCGGGGCCTTGCTGGTGGGCGATACTGGGATCGAACCAGTGACCTCTTCCGTGTCAGGGAAGCGCGCTACCGCTGCGCCAATCGCCCTCGCTTGCGAGGTGGGTACGGGATTCGAACCCGTGTACACGGCTTTGCAGGCCGTTGCCTCGCCTCTCGGCCAACCCACCGTGCGAAACCTTTTCAGGCTTCCCAGAGCGGACGACGGGATTCGAACCCGCGACCCTCACCTTGGCAAGGTGATGCTCTACCAACTGAGCTACGTCCGCGTTACCTTCCGGCTTCCCGGCGGTGCTCAATTAATATATCCAGTTTGAGTTCTCGTTGTCCAACTGCGGGGGTGTAGGAAGCATCACGCAGTTCTGCGCCAATTTCCAGCCTGTCGGCTTGGCGCGGAGGCCCGAAATTCAGTATCCTTCAAGTCGCGACCAGAGATGGTCCGCGGGCGATTAGCTCAGTGGTAGAGCGCCTCGTTCACACCGAGGAGGTCACTGGTTCGAACCCAGTATCGCCCACAGAACACCCCGATCGGCAGGAATGCGGATCGGGGTTCTTCGTTGTCTGGCCTCGAGCTCAGAGGCTCCGCACCCCTCTTGCGGAGCGAGCGCATGATCCTCCGGAGTGCTCCATTCTCCGGACATCGTCAGGTTCAGATGGTTAAGTGGTGAACGGCGTCCCCGCGCCCCTCCCCTTCTGGTCCGCCAGCGGCCGAAGTGCTGTACTGCCGTGGCTGGAGGATGAGAAAATCGAGGGGCTTGATGAGGAAAGAGAGCACCGCATGTCGAACCCACTTGATCTCGGCGACCAGAGCCGGCCTTCGGACAATCCGCTGATTCTCGAGCCGCCCACACCTGCGGCCGAGGTCGTGGTCCACGAACCCGAGAAGGTCGGCGGCATGATCCTCGTCGATGCCGTTGAGCAGGCCAAGCACGCAGAGACGGCCAGCCGGTTTCTCGACGACCTCATGGCGGTTGACCTGCAGAGCCCAGAGTTCCAGACGAAGCTCGCCCAGCTCACGCGGCTCGGTGAGGGCATCATGGCGCAGGCGAGCACGTCCTCGAGTCGCATGCTCGAGCGACCCGCAGCATTCTCTCCCAAGGGAGATGATCCGGCATCGCGCACAGGCAGGACGATCGAGGAGCTGCGGCAGGTTGTCACTGATCTTGACCCGAAGCGTCACGATCTCACCGGTGGCAGGAGGATCTTCAAGTTCCTGCCCGGCGGCAGGTCACTCGAGCGATACTTCATGAAGTACGAATCCGCTCAGTCCCATCTCGATGCCATCACGAAGTCGCTGCGCGGAGGGCAGGACGAGCTGCGTCTCGACAACGCCTCGATTCAGACCGAACGGGATTCCCTCTGGGAGGCGATGGGCTACCTTGCCAATTACTCAGTGCTTGCCAACCATCTGGGCAACGAGCTCGAGCAGCGGATTGCGGGACTGAGAGCGGAGGGGCGCGGGGACGATGCCACGGCACTCGAGACCGATGCACTCTTCTACATTCGTCAGCGGCATCAGGACCTCATGACACAGCTGGCAGTCTCGGTCCAGGCGTACCTCGCACTCGACGTCGTGAAGAAGAACAATGCGGAGCTCATCAAGGGCGTCGACCGGGCGCTTGATACGACACTCTCCGCACTGCGGGTCGCCGTCATCGTCGCGCAGGCAGTCGCCCAGCAGAAGATTGTCCTGTCCCAGATCGAGGCGCTCAATTCGACCACGTCGGACATGATTCTCCAGACGTCGGAGATGCTCCGCGCTCAGGGAACAGCGATTCACCAGAACGCCGCGAAGGCGACGATCGACCCCGACAAGCTTCAGCAGGCCTTCGACAATGTTTTCCAGGCCCTCGACGAGATCGATCGATTCAAGATTGAGGCCGCTCAGGCGATGAAGGAGACAACCGCAACTCTCCAGGGCCAGGTGAACAGGTCCCGAGGCCAGCTTGAGCGGAGCCACGCCTCTGATGCGGCGACTGCCCCAGAGAAGAGGGGCTGACGATGTATCGCGTGAAGAACGCCTTCAAGATTGCTCTTGTCGTCATCTTCTTCCCCTTCCTCGCCTTCCTCATGCTGGGCGTCGGCATCGGGTCGAAGAACAGGATGGCAACACTCGAAGGCGCCGCCTACGCACTGATGTTCATCCTCGGCATTGCCAGCTGGTCGTGGCTCACGCCCGTTCTCGGCCTGGGCGCGATGGTCCTGTCGGGCAGCCGTGCCTTCTGGCGCCGGGACCTGTGGCTCGATGGACCCACGGGACGCAGGCGCACCAATCCTCAGAACCTCGAGCCACGCTCGGCCCCCGCCCAGGTCACCCGCCCGCCGACCGAGTCGACGCTGTCGTCGGCCGTCGCCTGGGCATCCAACCACGCCAAGGCGAATCGGCATCGCCTCCCCGCCGACTCCTACGGGTCGATCCTCACGTGCTGCAGCACGCTCCACTCCGTCATCGAGGCAGAAAACGCGCACCCCTCCCGTGATGCTCAATTCGAGTACGAGCTTGAAGCGCTCACGGAGAGATACCTCCCCATGGTGCTCAAGGGCTACCTCGCCATTCCGGCGGACATGGTCGACACTCGCCAGCCGAACGGCAGGACGCCCAACGAGGAGCTCGCCGAACAGTTGAATCTCCTCCAGAGCCAGGCCGATGCTCTTCACGCCACGCGCCACGGCGCCTCCTCGGCCCGACTCACGAGCAGCGGGAACTTCCTTCGTGAGCGCTTCGGTCACCATCAGAAGCAGTTTGACTTCGGGGTCGAATGAGGCGCGTTGCGGGCTGGCTCGTCGGCTCCCCGTCGGCGCGGTCAGCCGCACCATCAAGCGGTTTGACCGCGCCTCCCCCTGTGGGGAGACACACCAGCCATAATGCTCCAGAGAGATTAGGATGGGCAGTGGTTGCGCCGAGCCTATGGCTCCGCCACTGTTCATCATCTTGAGGAGTTCTCTGTTGTCTTCATTTCTCGCCGTCGCCACCACCGTGTGGGGATTGGTCATGGCTCTTGCGCCGCTTCTGCAGATTCGGCTCATGGTCCAGACGCGCGATTCCTCGAACGTCTCACTGTCGTGGATGGGGATCCTCGTCATCGGCTACGTGCTCTGGTTCTCCTACGGCATCACCTCGGGAGCGCTCCCCCTCATCATCGCGAACACCGTCTCGACTCTGGTCGGCATCGCGATGATCGCTGTCATCCTCTATTACCGGAAGCCGTCTAGAGGCGCCGTGTCGGCAGTCGAGGACACGCAGGGCGCGGCTGCCTGACACCAGGCCTCAATCGCTGCTGGGAGTGAGCCCAGGAATTCTCCCTGGGCGGGCGCCGACGTCTCCATTCGCTGCTTAGAACCCCCGGTCGTGTCCATTCAGTCGCCCGGCACATCCCGACAGTGAACCGGAATGACGCTTCTCTTGAAGAGCACCGATCGGTGCCGCCGCGCGATTTCCGCTCCCCGGCATGAAGAGTCATGACCTCCGGGCCGCGCGCCGCTCCTACCGACCACGGCTGTCCTGATCGAAAACGACGTTAGACTCATTACGTGCCCCGAAGTCGATGACGACTCGCCGTGGACACTAAGAGAACTTGGTGACGAGAGGATCTGTGAGCAATGGAGTTCAAACCCGCCCTGTCGGTCAAAGAAACACTGGACTATCTGACGACGAGGCTGGATCCGATCATTGCAGAACGGCTCGACGACGTTCTCGGCGGTCATCCCTGGACGGTCGTGCTCGCTCTGCTCGACCAGCAGAACCAGAAGAAGCGCAGCTACGCCATCGAGCGATACGATCTTCAGGCCCAGCTGAGGATGCTGTCCGAACGACTTGGCGAACTTGGATGGCCGTTTGGGCGCGACAGCTACTCGGTCAAGAGGCTGGCAGCGGAGCTCAAGATCTTCCGGAACCAGAGCGCCCACAACGCTCCCCTCACAACGATCGACGCGTTCAGATCCAGCGACTACGCACTGCGGCTGCTCGAACAGCTCGATGACGGCGAGGGAATGGAGGCGCTCAGAACGTTCAGACGCCAAGCGCTGGAAGCGCTCGCCGCCGAGGAGAACATCTCGGTGCAGCAGGCGGATGAGACCCCGAACCCGATCGAGGTGGACGATCCCGACGCGGATGACGGGACGGATGGCGACGAAGGTGTCGAGCCGGATACTGAGGTCCTCAGTCGAGACGGTGATCCCGACACCACAATCGGCAATAGGCGGCTCGAGTACGAGCCGTGGACTGTCGTTCCGGTCGGAGGCAGCGACGTCATCGAATACCCACGGAGAAAGGCGTCGAAGGCGCAGCTGCGTGCTGCCGTCTCAGAGATCGTCAGCTTTGAGGGCCCCATTCACATCGACCGTCTCACTCGGCTCGTTCTCGCGTCCTTCGACATCCGCCGCAAGACCACCAGGCAAGAGACCCGCACGTCAGGTGTCATCAAGCGGATGTGCGCGACGGGTCGCGGAGCGCGGATCGATGGTCATGACTTCTGGATAGATGGGGACGGCTTCGTCTGGCCGGCGGAGATCGATCGGGAGACATGGTCGGAGTTCCGCCCCGCCGGCGACCACCACCGACCCTTCCACCTCATCAGCCCGGTCGAGATCGCGAATGCTGCTCGCTTCCTCCGTGGGAAGAACCCGGGCATGGCGGACCCTGAACTCCGGCGTCGGGTCATGCGAGTGTTTGGCAGGCAGCGGGAAACGCAGCCTGTCACCGATCAGCTCTCGAAGGCCTGGAACCTGCTGTGACCAGTGTGCTCCCCCGACCAACCGGGTGAGCTGTCCGCTGGTCTCTCGAGCCTCCGAGCCTGGGATGATGCAGTATGCGGACGTCACGCGCGGGAGGCGCGCCGCGATTCGCCCAGAACACAAGAACTCTGCACTGTGGAGTAGTTCATGACATTCTATGGACATGGAAACTTGGCCTGGAAGACCCTATCCGCTCGGCGCCACCTATGACGGCACGGGCACAAATTTCGCGATCTTCTCATCCGTCGCCGAACGCGTGGAGCTGTGCCTCCTCGACGACGACAAGAACGAAGAGCGGATTGAACTGACCGAAGTCGACGCCTTCGTCTGGCACTGCTACATCCCCGGCGTGCGTCCCGGGCAGCTGTACGGCTACCGTGTCCACGGGCCCTACGATCCAGACAACGGGCACCGCTGCGACCCGTCGAAGCTTCTCCTCGATCCCTATGCGAAGGCGATCGACGGTCACGTCGAGAACTCCCCCGCAGTCTTCTCCTATTCCTTCGACGACCCGTCCCAGCGGAACGAGGAGGATTCACTCGGCCACACGATGGTCTCGGTCGTCGTCAACCCCTTCTTCGACTGGGGCCACGACCGGCCCCCGGGTCACGACTACCACAACTCCGTCATCTACGAGGCGCACGTCAAGGGCATGTCGATGCTGCACCCCGATGTGCCGGAGGATATGCGGGGAACGTATTCGGGCCTCGCCCATCCTTCGATCATCGAGCACCTCAGCGATCTGGGTGTGACCGCGATCGAGCTCATGCCTGTCCATCAGTTCGTCAACGATACATACCTGCAGGAGAAGGGGCTGTCGAACTACTGGGGCTACAACACGATCGGCTTCTTCGCACCACAGAATACGTACGCGTCCTACGGTACCCGCGGCGAGCAGGTCGACGAGTTCAAGGCCATGGTCAAGGCCTACCATGAGGCGAACATCGAGGTGATCCTCGACGTCGTCTACAACCACACGGCCGAGGGCAACCATATGGGTCCCACGCTCTCCTTCCGCGGCATCGACAACGCCTCGTACTACCGGCTCGTGCCGGGCGATGAGGCGCACTACTTCGACACGACGGGCACAGGCAACTCGCTCAACATGTCGTCCCCGCATTCACTCCAGCTCATCATGGACTCCCTGCGATACTGGGTGACGGAGATGCACGTCGACGGTTTCCGGTTCGACCTCGCATCGACCCTTGCCCGCGAGCTGCATGCTGTGGACCGTCTCTCTGCATTCTTCGACATCATCCAGCAGGATCCGGTCATCTCCCAGGTCAAGCTCATCGCCGAGCCGTGGGACGTCGGCGAGGGCGGCTACAACGTCGGCGGCTTCCCGCCGCTGTGGACGGAATGGAACGGCCAATATCGGGACACGGTCCGCGACTTCTGGCGCGGCGAGCCAGCCATGCTCTCCGAACTCGCCTCCCGCATCACCGGCTCCTCCGACCTCTACGAGCACTCCGGTCGCCGGCCCGTCGCCTCGATCAACTTCGTCACCGCCCATGACGGCTTCACGATGAGGGACCTCGTCTCCTACAACGAGAAGAGGAACGAGGCGAACGGCGAGGGCGGTGCCGACGGCGAATCCCACAACAGGTCCTGGAACTGCGGCGTCGAGGGACCGACAGACGATCCCGCGGTCAAGGGACTTCGCCTCCGCCAGATCAAGAACTTCCTCACGACTCTCCTCCTGTCGCAGGGCGTTCCGATGATCTCGCACGGCGATGAGATGGGCAGGACCCAGCTCGGCAACAACAACACATACTGCCAGGACAATGAGCTGGCCTGGGTCAGCTGGGACTGGACGACGGAGCAGGAGGAGCTCCTCGAGTTCGCACAGAAGATCGTCAACTTCCGCCACAGCCACCCGCTCCTGCGCAAGCGCCGCTTCTTCGCCGGCGACTCGACGCATGGCGGTGAGTCCGAGCTCGGCGAGATCGAGTGGCTTGTCCCGTCCGGCGAGCGGATGACCGACGAGGACTGGAACACGTCCTACGCGAAGTCCGTCATGATCTACCTCAACGGGGCCGCGATCTCGGAGCCCAACCATCGCGGTGAGAAGGTCATCGACAGCGATCTGCTCGTCCTCATCTCCGCGGACTCCTCGGACATCGATTTCACGCTCCCGAACGAGGCCTACGGCATGACGTGGCACGAGGTGCTCAACACGGCCTCACCGGAATCCGAGGGCACCGAGCACGCCGCGGGCTCGGTCTACACCGTGACGAGCCGCTCCATCGTCATCCTCGAGCGTCCGGCCGAGCAGCGCGAAGAGGAGCTTGAGCTGAGGAACGAAGCCGCATCGAACAATGAGGCCGAGACTCCCTCGGCGGCAGCGGAGAAGAAAGAGACAGATGCCTGAGCGACACGCCCATTCGCACACCCCGAGGCCGGGACGCCGCCAGCCGGTGTCGACCTATCGACTCCAGCTCGGGCCCGACCTGA
Source organism: Flaviflexus salsibiostraticola (assembly GCF_003952265.1). NCBI lineage: Bacteria > Bacillati > Actinomycetota > Actinomycetes > Actinomycetales > Actinomycetaceae > Flaviflexus > Flaviflexus salsibiostraticola. Next base: position 389,334 of record NZ_CP034438.1, on the reverse strand, counting down.
CGTTCTCCCAGGCTCGGAGATTGCTGCCCTATCTCGACAGCCTCGGCGTCACCGACATCTACTGCTCGCCCATCCTCCAGGCCGCTCCCGGCTCCACCCACGGCTACGACGTCGTCGACCACTCGTCGATCTCGACGGAGATGGGCGGGGAGCGTGCGTTCCGCACGCTGGCCGACGAGGCGCACAGGCTCGGCATGGGGGTCATCGTTGATGTCGTCCCCAACCATATGGCGGTGCCCACCCCTCTCTACATCAACAAGGAGCTCTGGTCCGTCCTCAAGTACGGGCCTGACTCTCCCTATGTCGACTGGTTCGACATCGAGATCGAGGAGGAGGGTGAGGGTGTCCTCATGCCCGTCCTCGGCACGCGGATCGGCACCGCTCTCGCGGAGGACACGATCAAGCTCGAGACGCGGGTCATCCCCGGCTTCGAGGACGAGGGTGAACAGCACGTCCTCGTTTATTACGACCACATCTTCCCCGTCAAGGACGCCACCGAGTCTCTGCCGCTCGCGGACCTCCTCGAGCGCCAGTACTACCGGCTCGCCTACTGGAAGGTCGCGAACGAGGAGCTGAACTACCGTCGGTTCTTCGACGTCGATACGCTCGCCGCCGTACGCGTTGAGCGGGAGGATGTGTTCGAGAAGACCCATCGCCGCCTTCTCCAGCTCTACAGGAAGGGCTACATCGACGGCTTCCGCATCGATCACCCCGATGGTCTGGCGGACCCCCGCGGCTACTTCCGGGACCTCTCGGAGGCGACCGACGGCGCGTGGATCGTCGCCGAGAAGATCCTCGACGGCGATGAGGAGCTGCCGGGCGACTGGCCCGTCTCCGGGACGACTGGGTACGACTCGGCCTGGCGCATCCAGGCGCTCGAGACGGACCCGAACGGGATCATTGCGCTCGGCACGATCATGGAGGATATCGCCGGTGATTCCGCCGGGGACCTCCACTCGATCATCATGTCCGGCAAGGAGCAGATCATCGCCGAGTCGCTCTTCGCCGAGATCGACCGGCTCGCCGACATCCTCTCGGCACTGTGCAGCGCCGACGTGCGCCTGCGGGATCATACGTTCCGCTCGCTGCGGGAATCGGTTGTCGCCCTCATTCTGGAGATGGACAGGTACCGCGCGTACGTCGTCCCCGGCGAGCGGCCCGCCCCGCAGGCAGAGCGCGCCCTGCGTGAGGCGGCCGAGCGCGCGAAGAAGCGCCTGGCGGAGGACCGGCACGAGACGCTCGAGATCGTCGTCGAGCTGCTGCTCGGCGCCGAGATCGGCTCGGCCGGCCGGACCCATGAGAAGAAGCGGGCCGAGCTCATCATCCGCTTCCAGCAGGCCTGCGGGCCCGTCATGGCGAAGGGCATCGAGGACACCGCCTTCTATCGATGGACGCTTCTGCTGTCCTCGTGCGAGGTCGGCTCCTACGCCTACACGCCCACCTATTCGAGCGACCAGATGCACGCGTGGGTGCAGCGCACGATGCAGTCCTGGCCGGTGACGATGACGGCGGGGACGACGCATGACACGAAGCGCGGCGAGGATGTCCGCGCCCGGATCAGCGTTCTCTCGCAGTACGCGGGCGAGTGGCAGAGTCTGCTCGAGGAGGTGCGGGAGATGGCTGCCAAGCAGCGCCCCGCCTCGCTCAACGGACGCACCGAGAACCTGCTGTGGCAGACGATCATCGGCACGTGGACGGACCGGGGTCCGATCAGCCACGAGCGCCTCATCCAGTACCTGGAGAAGGCCTCCCGCGAGCAGAAGGTCTGGACGACGTGGACGGAGCCGAACGAGGATGCCGAGAACGCGCTCTTCATGTTCGCCCGCTACCTCATCACCGATGAAAAGATCGGCGCGAAGATCGCGGAGTTCTACGAGCACACGGCCCCCGCGGTCCGCTCGGTCCTCCTCGCCGCGAAGGCGATCCAGCTGACGATCCTCGGTGTCGCCGACAACTATCAGGGCGAGGAGATCACCCAGAACTCCCTCGTCGACCCGGACAATCGTCGCACGGTGCGGTACGGGGACATCGTCCCCATGCTCACCAAGCTCGACGATCACGGCCTCGGTTCCCATCCGAGTCTCGACGAGGAGAAGCTGTGGCTCGTGTCGCGGATCCTGCGGCTGCGGCGTGAGATGCCGGATGTGTTCGTCGGTGGCGGCTACAGGCCGCTGCCCGTCACGACCGGGCATGCCTTCGCCTATGCCCGGACGCAGGGCGACGAGGCCCAGGTCGCCGTCGTCACCGAGCGTCTCTACGCGGAGATCACCCACAGCGGCTTCGGGGATCACACGGTCGTCGTCCCGGAGGGGTCGTGGACCGACATCCTCACCGGGAAGACGTACGACGGGGGAAGCATCAACCTGGCCGAGCTGCTGGCGACCATGCCGGTTGCGGTCCTCAGGAGGGAAGACTGACATGTGGGCACCCAAGCCGACCACTCTCGATCTCCTCATCGGCGGCCCCGACTGGAGTCCCGGCGATGACTTCGAGCGCAGGCCGCTGACGCGCGAGGGCGAGTACTGGCACGTTCCGGTGCTGCCCCACGGCACGGCGTACGGGTTCTCGATCGACGGGGGGCCCATGCTCCCCGATCCGAGGAGCGCCGAACAGCCATGGGGTGTCCACGGGCCGTCCCGCGTCTTCGACACATCGACGCTGTCCTGGTCCGACGGCGACTTCGACGGAGTCGATGCACGGGGTGCGGTGCTGTACGAGATGCACATCGGCACCTTCACCGCCGAGGGCACGTTCGCGTCCGCGATCGAGCGGCTCGATCACCTCGCCGAGCTCGGTGTCGACATGGTCGAGATCATGCCCGTTGCACCCTTCCCGGGTGAGCGGGGCTGGGGATACGACGGGGTGAGCTGGACGGCCGTCCATGAGGCATACGGTGGCCCGCAAGGCCTCGCCAAGTTCGTCGACGCCTGCCACCGGCGCGGCCTCGGAGTCTGCCTCGACGTCGTCCACAACCACCTGGGCCCCGACGGGAACTACCTCGACCAGTTCGCTCCATACTTCACGGATCGGCACGAGACCCCGTGGGGCACGGCGATCAATCTCGACGATGAGGGCAGCGAGGGCGTGCGCGAGCACATCCTGTCCTCTGCGCTGCGCTGGTTCGAGGAGTTCCACATCGACGCCCTGCGTCTCGATGCGATCCACGCCCTCATCGACGACTCCCCCGTTCATATCCTCGCCGAGCTGGCGGACGCGACGAGGGCACTGTCGGGTGAGCTCGGCCGGCCCCTTACTCTCATCGCCGAATCCGATCTCAACGATCCCGCCGTCATCTCCCCCACCGACGAGGACGGATGGGGCATGGACATGCAGTGGGCGGACGACGTCCACCATGCCCTTCACGCCGCCTTCACGGGTGAGACGCACGGCTACTATGTCGACTTCGGCGACGAGAATGCCCTCGCCAAGGTTTTCCGGGGCGCGTTCTATCACGATGGATCGGAGTCGACGTTCAGGGGCGCCCCGTGGGGCACGCCGGTCCCTGACTCAATCGACGGTCACGCCTTCGTCGTCTATGACCAGAACCACGACCAGGTCGGCAACCGCGCTCAGGGCGACAGACCCTCGGAGCACCTCTCCGAAGTCGAATCGCTCGGCTCGCTCGCGCTGGTCATCCTCTCCCCCTTCACGCCCATGCTCTTCCAGGGCCAGGAGTGGAACACAAAGTCCCGGTTCGCGTTCTTCACAGACCACAGCGAGGAGCTCGGCCCACTCGTCTCCCAGGGCAGGCTCTCCGAGTTCGGTGCCCATGGATGGGAGGAGATCTACGGCCCGGATTTCGTGGTGCCGGACCCTCAGGCCATCGAGACCTTCGAAGGCTCGAAGCTCGACTGGGATGAGAAGGCGAACAATGGCGACATCCTTGAGTTCGTCAAGCACCTCATCCAGATCCGCAAGGGCGAGCCGTCCTTCGCCTCGCCCGACCGGCTGGCAACCCGACTCGAGCGTCCCGCACCCGGGCAGTACATCCTCCACCGGGACACGGCACGGCTCGTCATCAATACGTCGGACGAGAAGTTGACGGTCCCCGCCGGCGAGGTTCTCCTCACCCGCGGCAGCGTCGACCAGGGCGACTCGATCACTCTCGAGCCAGAGTCGGTCGCCGTCATCAGGTAGGAGATCTTGACGTGGAAGGGCCCGGACTGCGTCAGCCGTCCGGGCCCTTCCCTGTCAGAAGACCTCGGCCGACCGGCGAGTCCGTACTGCGGGAAGCCTCATTCAACGCTCGGCTCGACCCGGTACCGGGTGAAGGCCGGTACGAGAAGCGCGCACAGCAGGACGAGGAGTACCACGAGGATTCCGCCGCCGCCCGTGGCGAGTGCTGTTCCGACATAGACGGCGGCTGCACCGTGGGCGACGTCGGCGATGCGGGGGCCGCCTGAGACGACGACGAAGAACACACCCTGGAGGCGTCCTCGCACTTCGTCACTTGCGGCCGTCAGGAGCATGGTCTGGCGGAAGGCGGCCGATGCGATGTCTGCCGCTCCGCCCAGGACGAGGAAGAAGGCGCCGATCCACAGCCAGTGATCGGGCGCGCCGGTCGCGAAGTGGACGGCGATGCCGAAGCCTGTCATCGATAGCCCCCAGGCAATAATGCAGAGGATGACGGCGAGACCGTGGTGTCTGATGCGGGAGACCCAGCCGGAGAACACTCCCCCGAGGGCCGATCCGAGGGGTATCGCGGCATAGAGAATCCCGAACGCGAGGCCACCGCTCATGCTCGAGCCGAAGGATTCATGGGCGATCTGGGGGAACAGCGCCCTCGGCATGCCGAAGATCATGGCGATGAGGTCGACGACGAAGCTCATGAGAAGAATCTTGTGGCCCATGAGATAGACGAGACCCTCGATGACCGACCGCCATCCCGGCGCCTTCTTCTTCTGAGCGCCAGCCGGGACAAGGCTCGGCAGTCCGATGACGGCGAGTAGGGTGGGCAGGAGGAGAAGGATGTCGGCGAAGTAGAGCCACTGGAAGCCGAGCACGGGGATGAGGGCCCCGCCGATGAGGGGTCCCGCGATACCACCGGCTGAGATGACCGTCATGTTGAGCGCGTTCGCCGCCGGTATCTGACCGCTTGGCAGCAGCTGGGGAAGGATCGAGATCCGGGCCGGCTGGTTGGCGGCGAAGAACGCCTGTTGGGCCGAGAAGGTGAGGAGGATGAGCCACACATTCGTGTTGCCGAGAGCGGTCCACACGAAGAACAGCGACGACGTGACGACGATGCCGATGACGGTGACGATGAGGAGCCGGCGACGGTCGAGGGCGTCGGCCAGGGCGCCGCCCCAGAGCCCGAAGATGAGGAGGGGGACGAGGCCGAAGATGCCCGACAGTCCGACATATGCCGAGCTTCCGGTCATCGAGTACAGCTGGGCGGGCACGGCCACGAGTGTCATCTGAGCGCCAATGACCGTGATGATGTTCGCCGACCACAGGCGGCGGAAGTGCGGGTTCTGCAGCGGCCGAGTATCGGCCAGCAGGTTGCGCAGCGCCATCAGCACCCGCCCCGCATCGCACCCAACCCCGAACTGACACACGGGTCCCCGCCCTGGCATATGGCACGCGGGCACGTTCGGTGGAAGGTCACGTCAGGACAGAGGTTCACGCAGTCAGATTGGCACAGCATCGACCGTTTGGCTTCTTCCGGCCGGGCTGTCTCGGCGTGCTGTGAGCGCTTTCTCAGTCGCGGGACGACTCCGTCGGACGTGACCGCAGGTTCCTGATCGCCGTCAAGGCCGACCTCTTGGCCTTGAGCGCGAGCGTGAGGCCGTGGTAGACGACAGGCTGGAGGGGCAGATCCCAGGCGCCCGGCACCTCGGCGATCTCCTCGGAGAACTTGGTTTTGAAGCCTCGGACTCCGGCCAGCTGCGGTGCGCGCTCGGAATCGATGCCCATGAGATCGAAGGTGGTGACGCCCGCGTCGCGAAGCGTTTCCGTCATGTGCCAGACGAGGAGGTCAGGGGCTCCGGCCTTCCGACCAGCGGCCGAGGAGGCCGCGTAGTAGTACGTGGCCCGCGGCCCGTTGACGGTGACGATTCCCCAGCAGTACGGTTCGCCGTGCGCCCGGACGGTGAACAGCCGCGCATGCTCAGGTCCAAGCGAGCTCAGCATCCGCAGGTATGAGGACTTCGGTGCGATGCCGAAGCCATCCCGGTCCCCGGTCTCCTTCAACAGGTCGTAGAGCTCATCGAAGACCTCTTCCGCGCGGGCTGTCTCTTCCGAGGCCACGAGATCCTCGTTGCGCAGGGACTTACGCACGTCGCGGCGGCCGCGCTTCTTCATCGAGGCGAGCAGGTCTTCGCTCGAGAGAGACAGGTCGAGGATAACGGTGCGGTCGAAGGGGATCGACTGGAGGAGTTCATGGAGGCGCGGGGACCTGTGGTGGGCATGCAGGCGCACGAACGCGTGCCGCCGGTCTTTCTTGAGTGCTGCCATGAGGTCGCTCTGGAAGCGCTCTTCATGCCGTGCAGTCGGCGCCTCCGTCCATACCGGGCCCTCCTTCGCCCACAGGTACCGGAATCCTCGGCCCGAGAAGGCCGTGAGGGAGATGAAGGCACGATCCTCGCCATCAACCTGCCACGCATAGCGGCCGTAGGGCGTTCGGCCCGGGGACGCCACATCGTAGCGATCCCATGCGGCGGACTGCTCGAGCGGCAGAGCGACGCCGGCAGCGGCCGCTCGGGACATGAACTCTTCCGGAGGCAGGGAGACGATGCGAGACGTAGGCATGATTCCTCAGGCTGGTCGGGGACGAAACAGGGCCAGTCTACCGGCGCGCCTGCGGGCACCGCACTCGACGAGTCGATACGGTGCTTCTGTGACCGACGTACCGCCGCTGTTCCTCGCGAGTCTCGACTCGATGCGCGACCATGCGTTCCGGCGAGAGTTCCGTATTCAGGAGATTCCCGCCCCGAAGCGGATCGCGCCCTGGGCAGCGGCTCTGGCGGCGGAGATCAACACAACTGGGGCTCCGCTCGACCCGGACGGCTACCTTGGCGAGGCCAGGTTTGTTCTTCTCTACGACCCCGATGGTCAGCCAGCCTGGAACGGCTCCTTCCGGATCGTCTGCCACGTGTCGGCACCCGTTGAGACCGAACTTGGGGATGATCCCCTGCTCGGTGAGGTCGCGTGGTCCTGGCTGACCGATGCGCTGGATGCGCACGGTGCCAATTACCACAGTCTGAACGGCACGGTGACCCGGCAGATGGACGAGACATTCCGTGGTCTACACTTGGACGACAGCCGCGTGACAGTCGAGGTGCGGGCCTCCTGGTCCCCCCATTCCGAAGATGTCTCCGACCATTTGGATGCGTGGGCGGAATTCGCCTGCACGGCAAGCGGACTGAACCCACCATCCGTCACTCCACTGGATCGCCTGTGAAATTAGATGAACCACAGGGCGGGATACCGCCCCTGTTGTCGACGCATGCCGATATGTCGGCGGCAGTCGACTCCCTCAAGAAGGGCAGCGGGCCCTTCGCCATCGACACCGAACGCGCCCAGGGTATCCGCTACTCCAATCGCGCCTACCTCATCCAGATCAAGCGGGAGGGCTCAGGGCTCTTCCTCATCGATCCTCCCCCGCTCGAGGACCATATGTCCGGACTCGCCGAGGTGCTCGCCGAGGATGAATGGATCCTCCACGCTGCGGATCAGGATCTGCCCAGCCTGCGCCGCGAGGGCCTCAACCCGCCGTCCCTGTGGGACACCGAGGTGGCTGCGCTGCTGCTCGGCGACGAGCGGGTCTCCCTTCAGGCCGCGATCTCGGACAATCTCGACATCCAGCTGGCGAAGGAGCATTCCAACTCCGATTGGTCCACTCGCCCGCTTGCCCCGGAGCTCCTGTCGTACGCCGCCCTCGACGTCGAGCTCCTCATCGAGCTCCGCGGGGTCCAGCACCGACGCCTCGAGGAGGCGGGTCGGCTCGAGTGGATGATGCAGGAGTGCGAACACCTGCGCACCAGCCCTCCGAATCCGCCGAACCCCGAACCGTGGCGCAAGATCGGCACCTCACTGAGGATCCGCGACCCCCGTACTCTCGCGATTCTTCGCGAGCTTTGGCTCGAACGCGATGAGATCGCCCGCACCCGCGACGTCGGACCGGAGAAGGTCCTTCCCGGCAAGGCGCTCGGCGCCCTCGCGGCGTCGCTGCCCGGCACCCTCGACGAGGTGCGGGCCTCCTCGGCCCTGCGCTCGCGCTCCCGTCAGGACCTGTCGACCCGCTGGTGGGCTGCGATCGAGCGCGGCTGGGACACCGACAACCTGCCCTCCCGCCATGCTCCGTCGAAGGACGGCCTGCCGGACGTGAGGAACTGGAAGAACCGCAGGCCCGAGGCCGCGGAGCGCTGGGACATCGTTCGACCCACTGTCCTGAAGCGGGCAGAGGATCTCGGAATCCGACAGGATGCCCTCCTCAAGCCCGCAATCCAGCGCCAGCTGGCGTGGGAGGGATGGGATTCGATCACGTCGATGGTCGATGTTCTCTACCGTGCGGGCGCCAGGCCGTGGCAGATCGAAGAGGTGGCCGTCGTCCTACCGCGGTCGCCCAAGTAGCAGTGCGCCGAGGTGGTCGGCGCACAAGAATCGTCGGCCCAGAGGCCCTGCTCGCGATCCTCAGAAGCGATCCATAACCAACGGCGCTTCTGACGTCTACTCAGGCGTCGCTGGCAATCGACAGGGCCGGGCCGTGCCCCGCGGCCGCGCGAACTGCCGTGATGACATCGTCACCCGTCATGTGCTCGCGGGCAAGGATGTCCTTCCGGCTCGCGTGGTCGATGAAGTGCCGGGACACACCGAGGACGGTGACGGGGCATGATGCGAGGTCGGCGATCTGCTGGCCCACTCCCCCGTCCCGCAGCCCGTCCTCGATGGTCACTATCGCGTCGAAGCCCTCGACGAAGTCAATGAGCTCCTCACTGATCGGCAGAACCCAGCGCGGATCGATGATCGTCACGTCGGCGGTGGTGACGGATGTCGCGGCGAGGGCCGCCCCCGCCGTGGCTCCGATGGAGACAACGAGGACTCTCGGGCCGCTGCCGCCGCTGCGCCCAATGATGTCGAGGGAGCCGACGCGGTCGACGGCCGGGATCGCCTCGGGAACGCTGCCCTTCGGGTATCGCAGGAGCGTCGGTCCATCGTCGATGGCGAGGGCCTCGTTGAGCTCATCGCGCAGGGTTGCCTCATCACGGGGTGCAGCGACACGCAGGCCCGGGATCATGGCGGCAAGCGACAGGTCCCACATGCCGTTGTGGGAGGCGCCGTCGTTACCGGTGATGCCGGCGCGATCGAGGACGACCGTGACGGGGGCACGATGGAGGGCGACGTCCATGAGGAGCTGATCGTAGGCCCGGTTGAGGAAGGTGGCGTAGAGAGCAACGACCGGGTGGTATCCGGCGAAGGCGAGGCCAGCGGCTGTTGTCACCGCGTGCTGTTCGGCGATGCCGGTGTCGATGACCCGATCCGGGAAGGCATCTCTCATCGGGCCGAGCCCGACCGGGCGCAGCATGGCCGCGGTCAGGGCGACAATCTTCGGATCCCTTGTCGCGGCCTGAAGAATCTCATCGGCGAACACGGCCGTCCACCCGAAGCCGGACTGCACGATCGGCAGTCCCGTCTCGGGATGGATCTGACCCACTGCATGGAAGCGGTCCGCAACGTCGTCGAGTGCGGGCTGGTAGCCGCGGCCCTTCTCGGTGATGGCATGGACGACAACGGGCCCGCCGTACTCCTTCGCCATCTCCAGCGCCGTATCAAGGTCACGGATCTTATGCCCGTCGACGGGGCCGACGTACTTGATGCCGAGGGCGTCGAAGATCCCCGCGTCGACCAGCACGTCCTTGACGCCCCGCTTGAAACCATGGATTGCGTCGTAGGCGAGCCGTCCTGGAGGACCGGATGCTCGCAGGGTCTTCTTACCCCAGTTGAGGATGCTCTCGTAGTCCTTCGAGACACGGACCTGGTCGAGACGGCGCGTGACGCCGGTGACATCGAATTTGCGGGCCATGCCGCCGATGGTCGGCTCGTAGGAGCGATCGTTGTCGTTGAGGACGATGACGAGGGGAAGGGACTGGTCCTCCGCGATATTGTTGAGGGCCTCCCAGGCCATGCCACCCGTCAGAGCACCATCACCGATGACGGCGACAACGCTGCGATCCTCACCGGCGAGGCGGTAGCCGCGGGCGATGCCGGCGGCCCAGGACAGCGCTGTCGACGCATGGGAGTTCTCGACCACGTCGTGGACGGACTCGGTTCGCGACGGGTAGCCGGACAGGCCACCCTCAGACCGCAGGTTTGTGAAGTCCTTACGGCCGGTGAGGACCTTGTGGACGTAGGACTGGTGCCCCGTGTCGAACACGATCGTGTCACGCGGTGAGTCGAAGACGCGGTGGAGTGAGATCGACAGCTCGACGACGCCGAGGTTCGGGCCGAGGTGCCCGCCCGTCTGTGACACGGACTCGACAAGGAAGGACCTGATCTCCTTCGCCAGGCCGTCCACCTGTTTGTGTGACAGCCGGCTGACATCGGCCGGAGAAGTGATTGTCGACAGTATGCTCACGCTGATCCTCCTGTGCTGGCACATGAGTTTACCACTGCGGCGCGTAGGACCACGGGGCATAGCGGCACCGGGATTGATGCGCGGCGATCAGACGGGATCGCTGTGCGGCGATAAGAGAAGAGGAGCGGCCATGGCCGCTCCTCTCATCTCACACGTTGAAGCCGAGTGCGCGAAGCTGTTCGCGCCCCTCGATCGTGATCTTCTCGGGGCCCCACGGCGGGAGCCAGACCCAGTTGATGCGGACCTCGGTGACGAGACCCTCGAGGGCCTGGACCGCCTGATCCTCGATGACGTCGGTCAGCGGGCATGCCGCGGACGTCAGCGTCATGTCGATGATCGCGGCGTTGTTGTCGAGGGTCACTCCATAGAGCAGTCCCAGGTCGACGATGTTGATGCCGAGCTCGGGGTCGATGACGTCGCGCAGAGCTTCCTCTACCTCGGCGACAGTGATGTCACTCATTCGCCTTCTCCTTTCGCCTTGGTGGCTTTGATAGTCGCGTCGCGCATCGCCATCCAGCCGAGCAGTGCGCATTTGATACGGGCGGGGAACTGTGCCACTCCGACGAAGGCCGCGCCGTCCTCGAGACGGTCGAGCTTCTCATCCTCGATTCCCCTGCCGCGGGAGTTCATGAGCTCCTGGAACACGCCGAGCAGCTCCTCAGCCTCGGCCATGGTCTTCCCCTCGACGAGCCCGGTCATGACCGAGATCGAGGCCTGGGAGATCGAGCACCCCTTACCATCCCACACGAGGTGGCTGATCCTGTCGCCGTCGAGGTTGACCTGAACGGTCACCTGGTCGCCGCACGTGGGATTGACCTGGAAGGACTCGCCATCCGGGCTCTCGAGGATCCCCTGACCGTGCCGCATCTTGGCATGGTCGAGGATGATCTCCTGATACATGGAATCTAGGCTGCTCATGACACTCCGAAGTAGGGGCGGACACCGGCGAGCGCGTCGAGGAACGCGTCAACGTCCGCATCCGTATTGTACGGGCCGAGCGAGGCCCGAGAGGAAGCGAATGTGTCGAACACCTGATGGATGGGCTGAGCGCAGTGATGGCCGACACGGATCTCGACGCCCTTCGAGTCGAGCACCTGACCCACGTCATGAGGATGAACGTCCTCAACAACGAAGGCGACCGCGCCGAGGCGATCCTCGGCCGTCGTCGGGCCGACGACGCGGACGCCGGGGATGTCGACGATGCCGGTGAGGATGCGCTCGGTCAGCTCCCTCTCGTGGGCGAAGACTCGATCCATTCCCGCTGCCGTCAGATAGTCGGCGGCGGCCGCGAGGCCCACCGCCTGCGAGACCATCTGCGTGCCCGCCTCGAACTTCGCCGGCGGCCGCAGGAAGGTCGTCGATTCCATCGTCACAACCTCAACCATCGACCCTCCGGTGAGGAACGGCGGCAGCGCGTCGAGCACCTCGGGCCGCCCCCAGAGGACACCAATGCCGGTCGGTCCGAGCATCTTGTGCCCGGAGAACACCGCGAGGTCGACGCCCAGTGACGGAAGATCGACCGGGAAGTGCGGGACCGACTGGCAGGCGTCGAGGACGACGAGTGCACCGACCGCCTTCGCGGCGGCGGCGATCTCGGCGACGGGCGCGACTGCACCGGTCACGTTCGACACGTGGGCGAACGCGACAACCTTCGTCTTCTCGTTGATGACGGAGAGAGTGGAGAGATCGAGGCGCCCCTGGTCGGGCCCGCCCATGGGAACCACGTCGAGCCAGCGGAGCGTGGCGCCCGTGCGGGCGCACAGCTCCTGCCAGGGCACGAGGTTTGCATGGTGCTCAGCCCTCGTGACAACGATCTCATCGCCGGGGCCGACCGAATACGGCGAGGCGGCCTCGCCGCCCCTCCCTGCCGCAATATTCGACAGGGAGTAGGCGACGAGGTTGAGGCCCTCGGTCGAGTTCTTTGTCCAGACCACGTCGTCCGTCGCCGCGCCGACGAAGGACGCGACCGTCGCACGAGCATTCTCGTACGCCTCGGTCGCCTCCTCGGCGAGCAGGTGGCTGCCCCTCTTGACTGCGCCGTTCGCCGTGACGAGAAACTGCCGCTCCGCATCGAGCACCTGGACGGGCCGCTGCGACGTGGCCGCGGAGTCCAGGTAGACGAGACGCGTGCCGTCCCTGCCTGGGCGAGCCAGGATCGGGAAGTCGGAGACCGGGACAGGCGTGGTCATGGTGTCTTCTTTCACAGGTAGCGGTCGTATCCCTCATCCTCGAGCTGCGTGGCGAGATCGGGGCCGCCGGACTCCACAACCCTGCCGTTGGCAAAGACGTGGACGTGATCCGGGGTGATGTACTGGAGGATCCGGGTGTAGTGGGTGATGAGGGCAACGCCGACATTCGTCTCCGCATGGATGCGGTTGACGCCCTCGGAGACGACGCGGAGCGCGTCGACGTCGAGGCCGGAGTCGGTCTCGTCGAGGATCGCGAACTTCGGCTTGAGCAGCTCCATCTGGAGGATCTCGTTGCGCTTCTTCTCGCCGCCCGAGAAGCCGGTGTTGAGGTCGCGCTGGGCGAAGTCGTCCTCCATGCGGAGCTTCTTCATCGACTCCTTGAGCTCGCCGACCCACGTGCGCAGCGCGGGCGCCTCGCCGTCGATCGCGGTCTTCGCGGTGCGGAGGAAGTTCGAGACAGTGACGCCGGGAACCTCGACCGGGTACTGCATGGCGAGGAACAGGCCGGCGCGTGCACGCTCGTCCGTCGACATCTCGACGATGTTCTCGCCGTCGAGGTAGGCCTCACCCTCGGTGATCGTGTACTTCGGGTGGCCGGCGAGGGCGTACGCGAGGGTCGACTTGCCGGAGCCGTTCGGTCCCATGATCGCGTGGATCTCGCCGGCGTTGATCGTGAGGTCGACGCCGTGGAGGATCGGCTTGTCGCCCTCGTTCGTCTCGACCGAGACGTGGAGGTTCTTGATTACGAGGTTGGACACGGGGGTCCCTTTCTTGCTCAGAAAATTCAGTGAAGAGGGCGGTCGATGTCGACCCAGACGGAGCCGTTCTCGACCTTGATGGAATAGACCGCGACGGGTGCGACGGCGGGGAGGGAGCGGGGCTGGCCCGTCTCCAGGTCGAAGACCGAACCGTGCTTCCAGCATTCGATTCCGCCGTCCTCGACGTCGCCATCCGAGAGAGACACGTTGCCGTGCGTGCACTGATCATCAAGTGCGTGCCACGAGCCGTCGGAGTCGCGGGCGATGGCGAGGTCGACCCCGTCAAGGGTCACCTGCATGACGTCCGCGGGCTCGACATCCGACTCATGGCACGCGACCTGAAATGTCATGCCTGCACACCGGCCATCGTCTGATCCAGCTCGAGCTCGATGGCGGCCATGAGCTTGTCCTGGATCATCGGGACACCGATCTGGTTGATGAGGGAGGCGAAGAAGCCGCGCACGACGAGGCGCCGCGCCACATCCTCCGGGATGCCGCGAGCACGCAGGTAGAACAGCTGCTCATCGTCGAAGCGGCCCGTCGCGGACGCGTGTCCCGCGCCCTCGATCTCGCCGGTCTTGATCTCGAGGTTCGGCACCGAGTCGGCCTTGGTGCCCTCGGTCAGGAGGAGGTTGCGGTTGAGCTCGTACGTGTCGGTGCCGGTCGCCTCGACCTCGATGAGGACGTCGCCGATCCAGACGGCGTGTGCGCCGTCGCCCTGGAGGGCGCCCTTGTAGGTCGCGTTCGAGCGGCAGTCGGGAGCCGCGTGCTTGACGAAGAGGCGGTGCTCCTGGTGCTGGCCCGCATCCGTGTAGTAGGCGCCGAGCAGCTCCATGTCGCCACCGGTGGCCGTGTACTCGCCGTCGGTGGTGATGCGGACGATCCTGCCGCCGAGCGTGACGACGATGTGGCGGATCGCTGAATCCTTGCCGAGACGGATCCTGTTGTTCGACAGGTGGATCGCCTCGTCCTCCCACTCCTGGACCGTGACGAAGGTCAGCTGGGCGCCATCCTTGACGTCGATCTCGACCGTCTCGGAGACCTGGCCGTCACCCTCGTGCGAGAGCACGACGGTCGCCTGTGAGTTCTCCTCGGCAACGATGTGGAAATGCAGAGCGGACGGATCTCCGCCCTGGCCCTCAACCTTGATGAGGCCCTCAGCCTTCGCATCCTTCGCGACCGTGACGACGTACGCCTCGTCGAAGCTGTTCCAGGCGACGACCGAAGAGCGGTCGCCGGGGGCCTGGATTGTGCCCAGGCGCGCATCGTCACGGCTGACGACCTCGAGGTCGACACCCTCGGCGGTCACGAGCGGCTTCGTGCCCGTCAGCTCGTCGGCGAAGAACGGCGCGAGCTCCTTGACCGGAGTGAAGCGCCAGTCCTCCTCGGTGCCGTTCGGCACCGCGAAGTCGTTGAGCGCGAACGATGAGGACCGGTCGCCGCGCGACGTGCCGACCACCTGGGTGAACGACGGGTCATCTGTGGTCAGCGTGGCCCGGGAATGATCGGTAGACAGATTCGTCGTCATATCAGCCGACGGCTCCTTCCATTTGAAGCTCGATGAGGCGGTTGAGTTCGAGGGCGTACTCCATGGGGAGCTCGCGGGCGATGGGCTCGACGAAGCCGCGGACGATCATCGCCATGGCCTCCGCCTCTGCCATGCCCCTCGACATGAGGTAGAACAGCTGGTCCTCGCTCACCTTGGAGACGGTCGCCTCGTGGCCCATCTCAACGTCGTCGACGCGGACATCGACATACGGGTAGGTGTCCGAGCGCGACTCGGTGTCGACGAGCAGCGCGTCGCAGAGCACGGTCGACTTCGAGTGGTCGGCCTCGGGCATGACCTGGACGAGCCCACGGTAGGAGGCGCGTCCGCCGCCCCGCGCGACCGACTTGGAGACGATCGAGGAGGAGGTGTGCGGTGCCATGTGGACCATCTTCGAGCCGGTGTCCTGGTGCTGACCGGCGCCGGCGAACGCGATCGAGAGTGTCTCACCGCGGGCGTGCTCACCCATGAGGTAGACGGCCGGGTACTTCATCGTCACCTTGGAGCCGATGTTGCCATCGACCCACTCCATGACGCCGCCCTCTTCAACGACGGTGCGCTTGGTGACGAGGTTGTAGACGTTGTTCGACCAGTTCTGGATCGTCGTGTAGCGGACACGGGCGTCCTTCTTCACGATGATCTCGACGACGGCCGAGTGGAGGGAGTCCGACTTGTAGATCGGGGCCGTGCAGCCCTCGACGTAGTGGACGTAGGAGCCCTCGTCGGCGATGATGAGCGTCCGCTCGAACTGGCCCATGTTCTCCGTGTTGATGCGGAAGTAGGCCTGGAGCGGGATCTCGACGTGGACGCCCGGGGGGACGTAGACGAAGGAGCCGCCCGACCAGACGGCCGTGTTGAGGGCCGCGAACTTGTTATCGCCCGAGGGGATGACCGTGCCGAAGTACTCTTCGAACAGCTCCGGGTGCTCCTTGAGGGCCGTATCGGTGTCGAGGAAGATGACGCCCTGCTCCTCGAGGTCCTCACGGATCTGGTGGTAGACGACCTCGGACTCGTACTGGGCTGCGACGCCGGCAACGAGGCGCTGCTTCTCAGCCTCGGGAATGCCGAGACGGTCGTACGTCTCCTTGATGTCCTCGGGCAGGTCCTCCCACGAGGTCGCCTGCTTCTCGGTCGAGCGCACGAAGTACTTGATCCGATCGAAGTCGATGTCGGTCAGATCCGCACCCCACATCGGCAGCGGCTTGCGATCGAACAGCTTGAGCGCCTTGAGGCGACGCTCGAGCATCCACTCCGGCTCATCCTTCATGGCCGAGATGTTGCGGACAACATCCTCGTTGAGGCCGCGGCGCGCGTTCGCGCCCGCCTCGTCAGAGTCATGCCAGCCGAACTTGTAGTTTCCGATCGACGCGATCGTCTCTTCCTGAGTCATCGGCTCGCCGACACCGGCTTCTGGCCGTGTCTGTGTCATTGATTTCCTTCCGTTGCGTGTGCACGCGATGGTGTCCCCGCGGGGCGGGATTGGATCAGCAGTGGAATGTGGGTCGTGCAGACGTGGTCGCCCGAGGCGAGGGTCGCGAGTCGCTGCACGTGGACGCCGAGGAGGCGGGAGAACGCCTCGGTCTCGGCTTCGCACAGCTCAGGGAATCTCTTCGCGACCTGCTGGACGGGGCAGTGTCCCTGGCACAGTTGAAGAGCATAGCCGCGCGGGCCGACGGTTCGGAGGGAGGCCGCATAGCCTTCGTCCGAGAGCTTTTTCACAAGGGCCTGTGCGCGCTGTGTCGGCTCGTCGCCGGCGGCGTCGACCTCGGGCCGGAGCCGCTCCTCGAGCTCGCCGACTCGCGCGGTGGCGAAGGCTTCGACCATGTCCGTGCCGAGCTCGTCTCGGATGAAGTCGAGGGCATCGATCGCGATCGCTGAGTACTGGTTCTTGAGGATGGACTGGCCCTCGAGGGTGGCGACATAGTGGCGCGCGGGCCGGCCGCGCCGCGCACGGCTCGTCGGCAGTGTCTCGTGCACCTCGATGAGCTCGTCCTCCTCGAGCACGCCGATGTGTCGCCGCACCGCGGCTGGGGTGAGATAGAGGAGCTGAGCCAGGTTCGCCGCGGTGATCGGGCCCCGCTCGATGATGAGCTGGAGTATCGTTTCGCGCGTTCCGGATTCAGGTTCCTTCACGTCCGCCATGACCCCTCCTTTCCTGCCCATATGCTTTACACAACATTTTCGTTGCTTATTTAACGTAATGCAAGTGCGTGCCCCGTGGCTCCCGTCTCCATTCCTTGAGATTCCGCCCCTTTTCCCACCGATCTCGACGGCGGGTCGAGTTGACTGCCGAGAGACATTGAGTCCTGGCCTAGACTGGTCGGCATGTTCCACGCTCTCGAGGTCGACAGCCTCGTCATGGCCTACGAGGGCCGGCGCGTCGTCGACGACGTGTCCTTCGCCGTCTCACCGGGCACCATCGCCGCCATCCTCGGCCCGAACGGCGCAGGGAAGACGACGACAGTCGAATGCTGTGAAGGTCTTCGGAAACCCGATGAGGGTTCGATCCGGCTGCTCGGCCGGGATCGAGTGGCGGACGATGAGGAGCTGCGCCGCCGGGTCGGCGTCATGCTCCAGGACGGAGGGCTCCCCCAATCCCCGCGTGCGCACGCGGTCCTCAGCCACGTGAGCCGACTTCACGCGAATCCCCGCGACGTCGATGAGCTCCTCGAGATCCTCGGACTCGCCGAACGCGGCCGGACGAGAGTCCGCCACCTGTCCGGTGGCCAGCGCCAGCGGCTCGCACTGGCCTGTGCCCTCATCGGCAACCCCGAGCTCGTGTTCCTCGACGAACCCTCGGCAGGACTTGACCCGGCCTCCCGCCGGGACATGCACGCCCTCATTCGCCGACTCGCCCGCGGCGGGACGACGGTCGTCCTCACCACGCACCTCATGTCTGAGGCTGAGGCCCTTTCCGATCAGGTCATCGTCCTGCGCTCCGGGCGGGTGTTGGCAGATGGTCCGGCACGCGATCTGCTGGGCGGTCGGTCCATGTGGGTCGAGGGCGGGGACGCCGCCGCGATCCAGGCCCTGCTTGCAGCCGAGCTGCCCGGCTTCGACTACCGCGCCCAGGGGGATCAGCTCGAGGTCAGCACGCGCGAGGATGCGACACCGGCTGAGCTCGCCGTCCTTGCGGGGGCCCTCGACCGGCTCGGTCTGCACTCGGTCAGCGTCGCGCTTCGCCCCAAGTCGTTGGAGGATCTGTACTTCGAGCTCGTGGAGGCCCAGTGAACACAGCAGACCAGGCGAGAACCGCCCTCGCCCAGGCCCGATTCGAAACCGGCACGATTCTCCGCAACGGCGAGCAGACCCTCCTCAACATCATCATCCCTGTCGCCGCCCTCATCGCCCTCGTCAACGTGCCCTTCGCGGGCAGGGATCCGATGAGCGTCGGGGCGGCCTATGCCTCCTCCCTCGCGCTCGCCTGGGCATCGACCGCCTTCACCTCTCAGGCGATCGCCATCGCGTTCGACCGCCGGTGGGGTGTCATGCGCATGCTGGCGACAACGCCGCTCGGGCCGAAGGGCCTGTTCCTCGGCAAGCTTGGGGCGGTCGGTGTCGTCGCCCTCATCCAGACCCTCCTCCTCACGGTTGTCGCCCTCGCGCTCGGGCTGAGCCTCAACCCGTCCGTCCTCCTGCCGGGCCTCGCGCTCCTCGCCCTCGGACTTGGCGCTTTCCTTGCACTCGGCCTCCTGATCGGCGGCACCCTGCGACCCGAGGCTGTCCTCGCCCTCGCCAACCTCCTGTGGATCGCGATGGCGGGCCTCGGCGCGCTCATCGTGCCTGCCGCCAGCTACCCCGACTGGTGGGGCACAATCGTCGCCTTCACTCCCCCGGGTGCACTCGGGGAGGGATTGCGCGCACTTGCCGGCGGCGAAAGCGTCGCCATCCACCTCGCCGTTCTGGGAGGATGGACGGTGGGCGTCGGCCTGCTGGCCGCCTCCCGTTTCCGTTGGGACTCGAAGTAGGACACCATGCACGTCGATAGAACGACCCGCAACCTCGCCATCGCCAATCTCGTCGCGCAGATCGGCATCATCATCACGGGCGGCCTCGTCCGACTGACGGGCTCAGGGCTCGGCTGCTCACAGTGGCCGCTGTGCGAGCCGGGTCAGTTCACCCCCCAGTTCCGCGAGGAATCCTCCATCCACCCCTACATCGAGTTCGGCAACCGGACCCTGACGGGGGTTCTCGGCATCATCGCCGTGCTCCTCATCATCGCGGTCTACCGGCGCCAGCCGACGAGGTCCCGCCCGCAGATGAAGCGACTCGCCTGGTGGCCCCTCATCGGCATCATCGTGCAGGCGATCATCGGCGGCATCACCGTCTGGGTCGATCTCCATCCAGCGGTCGTGGGCCTCCACATGCTCATCTCCCTCTCGCTCGTCGCCGTGTCCGCCTACATCATCTGGCGCCTCCACCGACCCGATTCGGAGCCGTCGCTCCTCCTGCCGCAGGCGAAGACACTCACCTATGCGGTCTCGCTGTCGGCCGCGCTGCTCGTCATCCTCGGCACGGTCGTGACGGGTGCTGGCCCGCACTCGGGCGATGCGACCGAGCCCTACCGGTGGGGCATGGACACCGTCATGATCAGCCGCGTCCACGCCCTCTCCGCCTGGCTGTTCACCGCCGTCGCGGTCACCGGCCTCGTCCTCCTCATCCGGCGTCGCAGGGAGGCGCCGTCCCACGATCTCGAGGTCGCGATCAGGGCCTGGTCGGCCGTCCTCGGCGTCACGCTCCTCAACGGCATCATCGGCTACGTCCAGCACGCGACCAATCTGCCCGAGCCGCTCGTGCTCGCGCACATGCTCGGATCAGCACTGCTGGTCGCGTCCGTCGCGTACGCGACGAGCGCCCTCCATCCCCGCAGCATCGAGCACAGGGGCCGGCACGTCGCGTCGGAGTCGGCGGCGGCGCGTCAGGGATAGCGCGCCAGATACGTCAGACGTACGGGCTCTGTGGGGTGCGCGTCAGCGCCAGTCAGTCCTGATAGGCCTGCTTCCCGTGGCACGACCAGAAGGCCGGTTCAGCCGGTCCAGCCGATTCAGCCGAGGGCCAGGATGTCGAGAATGATGACCACATCATCCGTACCCTGCGCCTGGCCAGCGGGCACCTGGATGAGCAGGCGGGACCCGACAGGTGCCTCCGCGGCGCCCGTCCACAGGCCCTCGAAGGTGTCGCTCAGGCTGAGCAGAATCGGGCCTGTTCCCCACGTGCTCTCAACCAGTGTTCCGTCCGCGGCCCGGTAGAGGGAGTACTGGACGTAGACATCGTCGTCAACGCTGATCTGAGGGCCCTCGCCGCGGATGACCGACTGGCTGGAGAGCCGCCTGATCTCGGCCGTGCCCGCGAGAGCCGGGACTCCGCTGTCGTCGACCGTGACGGTGAAGGGGCCTTCGATCTCGCGCTGCTCCCCCTGGACGATCGTGTGGAGAATATCGATGATGAGGATCTCGGCGCCCTCCCCCTGGGGGTCGACGGAGATGATCCGGGACCCTTCCGTGTACCCGCTCAGATCGACCGGGGCCTGGACCGCGCCTGTGACAACGGGACGGTCTGCACCCGCCAGAAGGCGGCCGCGGTCATCGTAGGAGACGGCGGTATAGAGTGCCTGCGACTCCTCCGTGAGAACCCGCCCGGTTCCCTCGCTCTCGACCCACAGCTCCGCCTCCTGCGGAGGATCGCCGTCGACGTCCTCGAGGATCGGTGAGCCGAGCGGCCCGCGAGCCTCGACCGTGAGCGGCTCCGGCTCGGGCGGCGACGATGAGCAGGCCCCCAGCGTGAGGGCCAAGGCGAGCAGGGCACGCCTCATAGGTGCTCCAGCAGGTCATCCACCCGCTTATCGACCGGTGAGAACGGGTCTTTGAGGATGACGCTCCGCGCGCCATCCGCCTCGAGGAGCCGGAGGTTCATCCAGTCGACCATGTAGTCACGCCGGGCTTCAGATGCCGCTTTGACGAACCTGCCGCGCAGGGCGGCGCGAGTCGTCGCCGGAGGGGTCGTCATCGCGTCCGCGACCCGGTCGTCGGTGACGATCCTGGCGAGAAGACCCTGCTTGACCATGCCCGTGTAGAGCCCGGCGGTTGGTGACAGGTCGTGGTAGGCGAACTCGAGGCGGGACAGCCTCGGGTCCTC
The DNA here is from genome assembly GCF_003952265.1 of Flaviflexus salsibiostraticola. Taxonomy (NCBI): domain Bacteria; kingdom Bacillati; phylum Actinomycetota; class Actinomycetes; order Actinomycetales; family Actinomycetaceae; genus Flaviflexus; species Flaviflexus salsibiostraticola. The sequence goes on along the minus strand of NZ_CP034438.1, from coordinate 368,133 downwards.
CCAGCCGAGACCCGAGCGCGTGCGGTAGCGCTCGAGCAGTGTGAGCTTGGCGATCCAATCGAGCCTGTCTCTTAGCGGGTCGAGATCACCCTGCTCAAGCAGGTCGATCGCCTCGAGCCAGAGGCGTGCCATCTGCCGCCGGGTCGGATCCAGATCCGCGAGGTAGCCGCGGGACTCGTAGTGGCGGTGCGCCGCCTCGGCATAGATGCGCTGAATCTGCAGCGCTGTCAGCCTGCGACCATCCTCCACCTCGACCGTGACCTTGAGGTCGAGGTCGCGGGAGATGTCGCGGATGGCGCGCATGGGGTCGACGAGGCTGAGATCCGGCATGATGACGCCATCGTCGAGCAGGACGAGCATCATCTCCGTCATCGCGAACTTGAGCCCGGTCGAGATCTCCGACATGTTCGTGTCGCCGACGATGACGTGGAGGCGACGGTACTTCTCGATATCGCCGTGCGGCTCGTCCCTCGTATTGACGATCGGGCGCGACCGTGTCGATGCCGATGAGACGGCGTCCCACATCTGGTCGGCGCGCTGGGAGATCTCAAACCCGCCCATGCCCGGCTGTCGGCGGATGTGGCCGGCACCGGTGATGACCTGACGGGAGATGAAGAACGGGACGAGGGCATCGACCCGGGCCCTGAAGTCCCGCCGGCGCCTGATGAGGTAGTTCTCGTGGCAGCCGTAGGAGTTGCCGGCCGAGTCGACGTTGTTCTTGATGAGGTGGATGCGCTCCGGCATCCCCTCCTCTGCCAGGCGCTCGTTCGCATCGTCCGCCATCGACTGCATGATGCGGTCGCCCGCCTTGTCGGTGGCCACGAGATCGTCGATCGAATCGCATTCCGCCGACGCGTACTCGGGGTGCGCGCCGACATCGAGGTAGAGCCGAGACCCGTTTTCGAGGAACGTGTTGGTGGACCGACCCCACTCGATCACCCGGCGGAAGAGCCGCTGGGCGGCATCCTCCGGCGTGAGCGTCGATGGCGCACCGGTCACGGTCGCGGTCGTGAGCCCATACTCGGTCTCGACCCCCATGACCCGCTTCGGGATCATTCCCCGCCCTTTTGGACGAATCCCTGGACGAAGGCCTCGGCGTTCGACTCGAGCACGGTGTCGATCTCATCGAGGAGGGAGTCGATCCCCCCATGCTGGGTCTGCTTCGCGATGGTCTCCTGGGGAGCATCGACCTTCCGCTGCGACTGCTTCTGAATACGTTCCTGCATCTCTAGCCTCTCAATCGGTCAAGGAAGGTGGTGATGTCATGTGCGGCGAGGGCGTCACCGACGAGCTCTCTGCTCCCGGCATGGGGGTTGAGGGTCGGAATCCGCAGCAGCGCCTCTTCGCCATTGTCGATCGTGATCGAATCCCAGGCGGCGGCGTGGACGGCGCCGGGATAGGTGCTGATGAGCGAGCCGCGGATGTAGGCGCGGGTGTCGACCGGCGGGTTGACCGCGGCGCGGGCCACCGCCTCCGCGGAGAACAGCCTGTCGATCCGTCCCGCCCGATCGAGGCGCTCGACGATCGACCGGCCCTCCCTCAGATCATGCCACTGCAGGTCGAAGGCGACGAGCTTCGGGTCGTCCCACGCCGCGCCGCTGCGCTGGCGGAGCCCCTCGAGCATCTGGAGCTTCGCAACCCACTCAACCCTGCCGGCCACCGAGAGCGGATCGGTCCGCAGTCCGTCGATCACCTCGTCCCACGTGTCGAGCAGGAGCGCCGTCTCATCATCGAGGGGACCCGCGGCCTCCATGGCGCGCCGGCAGATCCCGGCGTAGGCCGCCTGGATATCGAGGGCCGTCATCGCCGAGCCGCTGCGGAGCACGATCTCGTGTGTGAGGCTCGTGTCGTAGGAGACCTCCTGTGTCTCCCACACCGGATCAGCGATCGCGAGGGCGTCGAACTCGGGGTCCGCTCCAACGTTCTCGAGCACCCACAGCACGGCGGCGGTCGTGCCGACCCGGAGGAACGTCGAGAAGTCGAACAGGTTGGCATCACCCCCGATGACATGGAGGCGCCGCCAGGACGGCAGTGCGTGCGGCTCGTCGCGTGTATTGATGATCGGGCGGTTGAATGTCGTCTCCAGCCCGACGTCGTTCTCGACATAGTCGGCGCGCTGGGAGATCTGGAAGCCCGGCCGCTCCGAGCGCTGGCCGAGGCCCACTCGCCCCGCGCCGCACAGGATCGGCCTCGTGACGAAGAAGGGGGTGAGGGCGGTGACGATGTCATCGAAGTCGACGGAGCGGTCGACGAGATAGTTCTCGTGCGTCCCGTACGTGGCGCCCTTGCCGTCGACGTTGTTCTTGTAGGCGATGTACTCGACACCGGGCCGGTTCGCGAGCGTCATCGCCTCTCGTGCGATGTGCTCACCGGCGCGGTCGTAGAGCACCGCGTCGAGCGGTCCGAGCGTCTCGGGGGCGGAGTACTCCGGGTGAGCATGGTCGACGTAGAGGCGCGCGCCATTCGACAGCACGGTATTGGAGGCGCGCGGCAGGGCCAGCTCGATGTCGCTGGGCCGCGCCACGGCCATCGGTCCCGACGGCGCCATCGCCAGCGGATCGTCGGTCAGCTGCGACGGATCGGCCGCGGCTCTCTCCAGGCGGAAGCCCCGAGCATCATTGAGCGGATCCTCGCCCCGGTAGTCCCAGCGGATCGGGCCGTGGGGGCTGCCGGCCCCGGCCGCCGCGTAGGCATCGACCAGGTCCGCCGACAGGCGGATCGGGTTCGCGGACGTGTTCGACAGGATGCCGAACTCGGTCTCGGTGCCGATGATCCTCCGGACTGTCACAGCCGTCCTCCGAAGTCCGTTCCCGCGAAGGAGTTGCCCGGAGCGGACGGCGCCGCGATCGGGCCGCTGCCTGCCGTGGTCGATACTCCTGCGAGCGAGCGGACGAAGGTGACGCGCTTGTGCGTCGATTGGCCGTTGATCCGCGCCCAGTCGTCAGGGTTCGTCACGCCCGCGATGTCCTCATTCTGGCGAATCTCCTGATCGAGGGACTCCAGGAGGTGATCGGTCGAGAGGCCGCGCACGCCTGTGGCGATGAGGTCCTTGATGGCGTAGGTCTTCGCCCGATCGACGAGGCCCGCGATCATCGCGCCCGAGGCGAAGTCGGACAGGTAGAGGGTCTCGCGGCCGCCGTCGGCGTACGTGAGCTCCACGTATTCCGTCCGGGCCTCTCTGGCGAACATCGCGTCGATCGTCGCCTGCGCCATCGCCTCGACCGCTGCGTCGATACTGCCGTGCGCCTCGATCTCGTCGGCATGGATCGGGAGGGTGGGAGTCAGGTACTTGCGCATGATGTCGAGTGCGCCGCCACGGTCGGGGCGTTCGATGCGGATCTTCACGTCGAGTCTGCCCGGGCGAAGGATCGCCGGGTCGATCATGTCCTCACGGTTCGAGGCGCCGATGACGATGACGTTGTCCAGCGTCTCGACACCGTCGATCTCCGCGAGGAGCTGGGGGACGATCGTCGTCTCCGCGTCGGAGGAGACACCGGAGCCGCGGGTGCGGAAGAGTGCCTCCATCTCATCGAAGAAGACGACGACGGGGTGGCCGCTGGCGGCACGGTCACGGGCACGCTCGAAGATCTCTCGGATCTGCCGCTCCGTCTCGCCGACATACTTGTTGAGGAGCTCGGGGCCCTTGACGTTGAGGAAGAACGCCCGATCATCGCCCGATGTCTCGGCGAGCGAGGTGGCGACGGCTTTGGCGATGAGGGTCTTCCCGCATCCAGGCGGACCGTACAGGAGCACGCCCTTGGGCGGCTTGAGTCCGTGATCGCGGTAGAGGCCCGGGTGCTGGAACGGCAGCTCGAGCGTGTCCTTGATCTGGTCGATCTGCGAGCCGAGGCCGCCGATGTCCGTATAGGACACGTCGGGGATCTCCTCGAGGAGGAGCTCTTCGACATCGGGCCGCTCGAGCAGCTCGTAGGCGAATCCATACGAGAGCTCGGCACGGAGGGAGTCGCCCGGCCGCACGCCGGCGGCGAGCAGGGGCTCGGCGATGCGGATGACCTGCTCGGCCTGATTCGAGGAGACGAGGACCCGGTCGGCGCCGATGACGAGCTTCGCGGTGACGACCTCACCGGTGGTCGGGAATCCGAGGCCTTCAAGGACGACGAGCTGCTCCGACAGACGGAGGATCTGGCCGGGCTGGAGTGCTCCGGCGCCGCGATCGACGGTCACGTTCATGTGTCGGCCCGACAGGAGAATGTCGGCGCTGCGGTCAGGCCCGGGCTGGACGTAGATGCCGTAGGGGCTCGGCGGGGAGGCGAGCTCCTCGAGACGCTGGTCCATCTTCTCCAGCTGTTCGCGCGCCCTGGCCAGTGCGGCCGACAGCTTCTCGTTCTGTCGGCTCAGCAGGGCCACCTGCTCAGACAGACTGCTTGCAGAGCTCATTGACTTCCTCTCCATCACGTCCAGTATCCCGCAGGCCCGGGCGCGTGTCGAAGTACTGCCCGCCACAGTGGAGGGCGCAGTCCCCGCGACCGATCGACCGCTGGACGTACGTGGGCGCGGGGAGCCCGGTCTCGAGGGGTCTAGGACTGGTCGCCGGCACCCGGGGTGTCGGCACTCGTGCCGGTCGATGAGGACGGCGATACGTGGGCCGACCCTGACTGCTCGACGCGGGAGCGCTGGCGAACATCTCGCAGGACCCGGCGGAGCCTCTTGGCGGACATGTCGTGCTCGGAGATGGGGGCGAGGGTGTCGTCCTCCCACGGCATCGTGTCCGAGTAGGCGAGCTTGGCGGGGCGGCGCTTCTCGAGGAGCGGCTCACTCATCGGGGCCAGGCGCCGTGCGGTGACGAGGAAACCGGTATGCGCGACCATCCGGTGGTCCGGCCGCACGGAGAGGCCTTCGAGATGCCAGGTGCGGACGACCGTCTCGGAGGCTTCGACCTCGGTGAAGGTGAAGGTCCTGCGGACCTCCTCCGCGAAGCGGGACAGCTGCGTCGTCGTGGCGACATAGGCGAGAAGGACGCCGCCGGGGCGGAGGATCCGCATCGCGCCGTCGAGGTTCTCCCAGGGCGCGAGCATGTCGAGCAGGACGTGATCGACGCTGCCGTCCGGCATCTCATCCATGACGTCCTCGAGGCTGCCGAGGTGCACGGTCCACGGCGGGATGTCATCGCCGTACCAGCTCTCGACGTTGGCGACGGCGATCTCCGCGAAGTCCTCCCGGCGCTCAACCGAGGTGACATGGCCGTAGGGGCCGACGGCGGCGAGCAGGGACAGTGTGAGCGCGCCCGATCCGAGGCCGGCCTCGACGACGCGGGCACCCGGGAAGACGTCGGCGAGCGAGATGATCTGGGCCGCGTCCTTCGGGTAGATGGGTGTCGCGCCGCGCGGCATCGACAGAACGTAATCGGCGACGAGGGGGCGCAGAGCGAGCAGCCTGTGGCCGTCGTCCGTGTCGATGACGGAGCCCTCATCTCGGCCGATGATCTCCGTGTGGCGCAGCCTGCCGCGGGGGGACTGGAAGTAGCCCTCGTACGTGAGCATGGTCGTATACCTGCGACCTTTGACGTCGGTGAGCTGAACGCGCTCACCGGCTCGAAACGGTCCGCGGCGCCGATCTGGTCCTGAAGGGTGGATAGTCACAGTGCCCCATCCTACCGTCTGGGGCAGTCCGAGCCGTTCGGTAGGGTTGCTCCATGCGCTACCAGCCAGCCCTTTCCGTATCCCGGCTCAACGACTTCAAGCAGTGCCCGCTGAAGTTCCGCTACCGGGTGATCGACAGGGTCCCCGAACCGCCGTCCCCGGCGGCAACCAAGGGAACGCTGGTCCACTCCGTCCTTGAGCATCTCTACGACCTGCCGGCGCACGAGCGCACCGCCGGTGCCGCGGACAACCTCGTCGAACCGCGCTGGGCGGCGATGGTCGAACGGGACCCGGGGATCCAGCGTCTGTTCGATGACGAACCGTTCGAGGGGTGGCTGGAGTCCGCGCGGAGCCTTGTCGGCGTGTACTTCCGGCGCGAGAACCCTGCGATGCTCAATCCCACTCGAAGCAACCGCGAGCGAATGATCACGGTCGACCTCGACTCGGGTGTGAGGTTCCGGGGCGTCATCGACCGCATCGATGTCTCCCCGCAGGGCGACCTGCGGGTCGTCGATTACAAGACCGGCCGCATGCCCAACCCCAACTATCAGCACGAGGCGCTGTTCCAGGTCCGGGCCTACGGCCTGCTCCTGTCGAAGGCTGAGGGCCGGCTCCCCCGGCAGTCCCAGCTCATCTACCTCGGATCGGACTCGACGCTGACGTACTGGTCGGACGAGGCGGACAACAGCATCGTCGAAGAGGCGATCGTCTCGGTGTGGTCCCAGATCCTTGAGGCACTCGACACCGGCCGCTTCGAGCCGAGGGTGTCCCGGCTGTGCGACTGGTGTTCGTTCAAGGCCCTGTGCCCCGCCTTTGATGGCGAGGAGCCGCCCATGAGTGAGGAGGGCGCCCTCAAGCTGAGGGCCGTCCAGCTGTAGCCTCAACACGCAGCCGCTTCGATCAGCGGACAGTCTCCTCGCCTGGCGTCCGTCGGACTCTGCCTCTGGCTTGAAGGCCCAACGCCGGCATGCTGTCAGGCCGTCCGGCGCGCTGCCGCCTCTGCGACCACGGCGACGGTCAATGGGATGAGTGCGGGCCAGTCGTCGAGGGCGACGCCGGCGATTCCCTCACTGCCGAGGCTCAGCACCGCGAGAACGAGAAGGCTGACGTTGCGGACAATGGTTGCTGGGCCGATGCGGTGCGGTGTTCTGCTCAGGCAACGGCACTCATGGCCCCGGGCTCGCCACACGGTGACGAGATAGATGCAGGCTAGGACCACTCCCCCGATCGTGAAGAGCCACGAGAGAGGGCGCGGGGCGAGCACCAGTCCGAGTGCGAGGGTGAGCTGCACGAGAAGATGGGCCCAGGCAACGAGTGGCCGCATGAGCGGCGCGGGCAGGGCGAGATCCCGCATTGACCGGAGCATCGAGCCGGGCATGCCCGGAGCTGCGAGTGCCGCGGCGACAGCAAGGATGGCCGCCCACGCCAGCGCCGCGAGGCTCACTACAGGTAGAGCCCGAGCAGGGTCTTGCACATGTCGTCGAACAGGGCAGCGCCCTCCCGATCATCGTTGTGCTCGTTTGTCTCGGCCCACTCGTCGATCGCGGCGAGAGCACCCGGCGTGTCGAGACTGTCCGAGAGTCGCTCACGCACGGTCGCAAGAAGCTCGCCCGCCCCGGCACCGCCCGTGTGGCGGACCCGCCGCCAGCGTGTGACGCGCCGTTCGGCCAGGGTCAGCTGCTCGTCCGTGTATTCCCAGTTCGAGTCCCACCGGTGGTTGAGCAGGGTGAGGCGCACCGCCATCGGCTCGAAGCCGCGCTCGATGAGCTTGGAGACGAGGACGAGATTGCCGAGCGACTTGCTCATCTTCTCGCCCTCGAAGGCGACGAGGCCCGTGTTCATCTGGCCTGTCGCCACGACCGGCGGATCGAAGTCGCGGTGGTGGATGCTCGTCATCTCCTGGTGCGGGAACAGCAGATCCGCTCCCCCGCCCTGGACGCTGATGGTCGTGCCGAGAAAGTCGTGGCCGATGAGGGCGCACTCGACGTGCCAGCCGGGCCGCCACTCGCCGGGCTTCTCGCCTTCGGCGCGGAAGTCGTCGCCGACCGCGCCCTTCCAGATCATGGGGTCGAGCGGGTGGTGCTTGCCCGGGCGATCGGGGTCGCCGCCGTTCTCACGGAATACGTCGATGAGGTCGATGCCGGCGAGATACTCGCCTGTGAAGTCGGCATCGCTCGTCTCACGGTAGTAGTCGGTGCGGCCGCTGTCATCGGTCAGGCCGTAGGCGCTGCCACTGTCGATGAGATGGCGGGCATTCTCCTCGAGCTCGTCAAGCACGTCGGAGACAGCGACCCAGTCCGTCGGGGGGATGACCTTGAGGACGTCCATATCCGAGCGAAACAGGCCGATCTGCGAGTCGGCGAGCTCTCTCCACGGGATGCCGACAGCCTCGGCCCGCTCGAACAGCGGGTCATCGATATCGGTGATGTTCTGGACGTACTGCACGTCCATCCCCGCATCCTTCAGAACGCGGATGAGGATATCGAACGTCACGTACGTGAAGGCATGGCCCAGATGAGTGGCGTCGTAAGGGGTGATGCCGCAGACGTAGAGGTTGACCTCCGGCCCCGGCAGGGGGATGGGCCGGCCGGTGCGCGAATCGAGAACGCGCGGACCAGTGCCCGTGCCTGGAAGCTCTGGGAGCTGCGGCATCGGCCAAGAACGCATGGAGACCTCTCTGTACGTCACTGCGGAGCCAGAACGCCCGCGGTCAGCAGGGCGACGATCACTGCGGCGAGCAGCAGACGATAAATGACAAACGGGAAATACGACTTCGTCGAAATCAGCTTAAGGAACCAGACGATCACTATGTAACCGACAATGAAGGACACCACAGTGGCGACTGCGGTGGCCATCGCCCCTGCTTGGGGCCCAGTTCCGTCGTCCGAGAAGAGCCGGTAGAGGCCGGAGCCGAGCACGGCGGGGATGGCGAGCAGGAACGACACCCGTGCCGCCGCCTCCCGCGTGTAGCCGAGCAGAAGGCCGATCGTGATGGTCCCGCCGGACCGGGAGACACCCGGAACCAGTGCCATTGACTGGGCAAAACCGAGGATGAGACCGTCGCGCAGCGACAGGTCAGAGACGGTGAGGCGCTTCTTCGAGAAGCGGTCCGCCAGCCCGAGGAACACGGCGAACAGGGCGAGCATGAGCGCGGTGAGATAGAGGTTCCGGAAGACCGATTCGATCGCGCCCTCGAGGAACAGCCCAAGGACGACGATGGGGATTGTGCCGATTATCACGATCCATCCCAGCCGCGCATCCTGAGGGTCCTCCGGCTCCCGTTCCCGCCACGGCCCGAACGGCAGTGCGTCGAGCCACGCCCTGATGATCCGCAGGATGTCCTGGCGGAAATACCAGACGACCGCGAGCTCGGTGCCGATCTGGACGACCGCCGTGAATGTCACTCCCGGATCGCCAAGGGCGGGAAACAGCTCACCGACGATACGCAGGTGAGCTGATGATGAGACCGGGAGGAACTCCGTCAATCCCTGGACGAGGCCGAGGATGACCGCTTCAAAAATCCCCATGGGTCCCACCATAGGTCCACCATCGGCACCATGCAGTAGGCTCACAGTGTGAGAAAACGCAAGCTTGGAACGGTCGGCGCCGCTCTGTCCAGCGTCGGGCTCGGCACGTTGACCTGGGGTCGCGACACTCCTGCCGATGAGGCGGAGAGGCAGCTCGACATCTTCCTCGACGCAGGCGGCACCGTCATCGACACCTCTCCCTACTTCGGCGGCGGGACCGCCGAGATGGTTCTCGGTGAGCTTCTCAGCACGAGCGTCGACCGCTCCTCGGTCCACCTCATCTCCCGCGCAGGCCTGAGCGAAGAGGGAGTCGACGCGTCGCGCTCCTCCCTCGAGCGGAGCGTGCGCTCCTCCCTCATCATGCTCGGCACGGAGTGGATCGACACGCTCGTCCTCGCGGCGCCGGATCCCGCGACCGACATCGAGGAGACGGCGGACGCTCTCGCCTCCCTCGTCCAGCGCGGACTCGTCCACGCGGTCGGTCTCGGCAACTGTCCCGGCTGGTACGCGGGCCTCATGAGCAGGCTCCTGCGCGAACGCGGCGTCACGCTCGCCGCCCTCCACATGGAGTACAGCCTCCTCGAGCGCGGGATCGAACGCGAGATCGTGCCCTTCGCCGATTATGCGGGGGCAGGGATCCTCGCCTGGTCCGCCCTTGGCCGCGGCGTCCTCGCCGGCCGCTATCGCCACTCGATCCCGCCCGATTCACGGGCCGCCTCACCCCACTTCGCGGGCTTCGTCGAGCCATACCTCACGTCCTCCTCCCGCCAGGTGGTCGAGGCGATCGCAACGGCAGCCGATGGCCTTGGCGTCGACATCGCGACCGTGTCTCTTGCCTGGCTGCTGTCCCGTCCCGGCGTGTCATGTGCCCTCGTCGGCCCCCGCACGTCGGCGCAGCTCGCCGCGCTCCTCGTCGATCTCGATGAGGAGATTCCCTCCGCGGTGCTCGATGCGCTGACCGAGGTCACGGAACCATCCTGGGGCTACCCCGAGCGTTTTTGAGGCGTCGCGGGGCCAACCACAGTCTGCTGGGTCGCGCGCTTCCTGATCCGTCCCGTTGGGACGCGGGCGTCACATTCTGCAGCCTCCGGTCCGCGTATATGCCGTTTAGTACGGTTACATTTTGTTACTGCACGGATCTCGCTCGAAGGCACGGCGTCGAGGCTATAGTCCCATGAAACATCCGATCGTATGAACTGCGCTACAGCGTCGTGGCGGATCGGTGGGAGATTTCATGACCACACCCAGAACCCAGCCCGTGACCGTCGAGCCCGATGCCAGGCAGGTGCACGCTCCGCCGGGAGCTCGACGCACGCGTCTCCTCGGCATCGTCGGCGGCATCCTTGCCGCCGTCCTCATTTTCTCGATCTTTCCTGCCGAGCTGTCCGACAGCGTCCAGTCGACACTGGCGGCGGCCGACATCGACACCGATCGGAACATGATCGCCTTCGTCGCCGCCACGGCGGCCCTCATGGCGGTCTGGTGGATGACCGAGCCGATACCGCTGGCAGCCACTGCCCTCATTCCACTCGTCGCATTTCCCATCATGGGAATCGCGCCGATGGGAACGGTCGGCGCCTCCTACGGCTCACCGACGATCTTCCTCTTTTTTGGCGGATTCCTTCTCGCGCTGACGATGCAGCGGTGGAATCTCCACGTCCGCATCGCCCTGCGCACTGTTCTCCTCATCGGAACAAAGCCCAAGCGCCTGATTCTCGGCTTCATGGTCGCGACCGGGTTCCTCTCAATGTGGATCTCGAACACGGCGACGGCCGTCATGATGCTCCCGATCGGTCTGTCCGTCCTCACCCTCGTCGGCACGATCGACAGCCGGGTTGATAAGGACTCGAAGTTCGGCGCGGCACTCATGCTCGGCATCGCCTACTCGGCGTCGATCGCCTCGCTGTCAACATTGATCGGCACGCCGCCCAACGCCCTCCTTCGCGGCTACCTGCAGGACAACCACGGCATCACCCTCAATTTCGGCCAATGGATGCTCTTCGGGGTCCCCCTCGCCTGGAGCTTCCTCCTCATCTGCTGGTGGCTGCTCACGAAGCTCTACTCCCCTGAGATCGACGATATTCCGGGAGGCAGAGAACTGATCGCCGAGCACCACGCGAAGCTGGGACCGATGTCGCATGAGGAGAAGCTGACCGCAGTCATCTTCGTCCTTGCAGCGCTCTCCTGGGTGTTCATCCCCACGCTCTTCCCCGACTCCGGAATGACGGACGACGTGATCGCCATGGTGCTCGCCCTCGCACTGTTCCTCGTGCCAGCCAAGCGGGCGTCTGGGATCGGCCTCCTCGATTGGGAGACGGCCAAGGGCGTGCCGTGGGACGTGCTTCTCCTCTTCGGAGGCGGCCTTGCCCTGTCCGCGGCGTTCGGCTACACAGGCCTATCCCTGTGGATCGGCGAACAGGCGGGCGGACTCGCCGGCCTGCCGATCCTCGTCATCGTTGCAGCCATCACCGTTTTGGTACTCGCCCTGACGGAGATGACCTCGAATACGGCCACGGCTGCCGCATTCCTGCCCATCATCGGCGGAGTCGCCATCGGCATGGGAGTCGATGTCCAACTGCTCGTCATCCCTGTCGCCCTCGCTGCGACAACCGCGTTCATGCTCCCCGTCGCCACGCCGCCGAACGCCATCGCGTACGGTTCGGGCTACATCAAGATCGGTCAGATGCTCAGGGCGGGCCTATGGCTCAACCTCATCGTCATCGTCATGATCGTGGCCTTCACGATGCTCATCGGCCCCCACATTCTCGGATACTCGATCGGCTGACCGCTCACCCGCGAGCTGCGGCTTTCTGATCGGCACGAACCCAACGCCGACTCCCGCCGCCGATCATGTTTCGGGTGCCGCGGACACAGCTGAGGCCGGGCTCATGCCCGGCCTCACAGTCTGTTGGCTCAGTCGTCGAGGTCGTCGTCGAGGAATTCGACATCGTCGTCCTCGTCATCATCCTCGTCGACATCGTCCTCATCGTCGTCGTCAAGGTAGTCGATGTCATCGTCATCATCGTCGTCATCGTCATCATCGCCGTAGACGTCGAGGGGAAGTTCGACACCGAAGGTCGTGAAGACTGCGTCGTCGTAGATCGTGTACGCATCGGCCAGGTGATCGGTCGCTTCCAGCACCGAATCGGCTTCGGGATCACGAGTGAGCGAAGCAGAATCGTGAAATGCCTCGAGGGCACCAATGAGGCGGTCGAGCGCTGTGCGAGGATCGATTTCCATACCAAGAGCCTATCGCGAAATCCGCGCCGAGGCACACCTCCTGGCCGTGGCTATGGAGGTGCTGGTCGGAGTCCAGAATCGAGACTTCAGGCCCTGGTGGGTCGCCTGGTGAAGGCCCCGGCGGTGCGGCATCGCCACACTGCAGGATGACGGACGTGACTCATTGATAATTTGGCGACCTTTGCACCCGTCGCGTGATCTACACTGTTCACATCTGGATCGTCCGTGAAGGACCGAGTGGCTGATGGCTCGCCACGCGGTCCTCCTAGTCCAGATTCCCCCAGGGGAAGCTGCGACGAGCGGGGCAGGTGTGGCCCCTCGCCCTGCTCGTCGCAGTCCGCTGGTCTTTCAGTGGAGCAGCTGGCCCCCGCTGACGTCGACAGTCGCGCCCGTCATGTAGGCATTCCTGTCCGACACCATGAAGGCAGCCACTGACGCGATCTGCTCAGCCGTCGCGACGTAGCCGATCGGGATTCGGGCCTCGTAGAACTCCCGTTTCTTCTCCAACGCATCCGCGATCATCGGCGATTCCATGGTTCCGATGGCGAGGCAGTTGACAGTGATGCCGTTCGGGCCCATCTCACGAGCGAGCGATCTCGTCATCGTCACCATGCCGCCCTTCGCCGTCGCGTAGGGAACATGTCCCGTCGACGAGCCGCGGAAGGCCGCCTGCGAGGTGATGTTGAGGATCCTGCCCTGCCTGCCCTCCCCCGTGCAGTGCTTGATGAGCTCCTGGGAGAGGAACATCGGCGCGGCGAGGTTGACCTCGATCGAACGGTCCCACACGTCCTCCGAGATCTGTCCGACCTCGGTCGTCAGCCACAGGCCCGCGTTGTTGACGAGGATGTCGAGTCCACCCAGCGCATCGACCGACTCCTCAAAGAGCCTCATGGTCTGAGAACGGTCCGCCAGATCGGCATGGATGGGGTAGACATCGCCGTCGACGGAATCGGCGAGGGCCTGCGCCTCGTCGGCGCGGCTGCGATAGTTGAGCGCCACGCGGGCGCCCTCCTCGGCGAGGATCCGCACGAGTGCCGCACCCATGCCGGATGCTCCTCCCGTGACGAGAACCCTTTGACCGGTGAGGTTGAGATCCACTGACTCTCCTTCTTCTATTCAGCGAGGCTGGCGAGCAGGCGCTCGCTCAGCATCCTCGGGGTCTTGACGAACGCATCGCGCGTCGAGCCTGCGAGGTGGGACGTGATAGTGACATTATCGAGCTTCATCCACTCCGAGTCGGAGGCCAGCGGCTCGACGTCGAATGTGTCGATCGCCGCGCCCGCGATTCTCTTCTCGCGAAGCGCCTCGAGCAGTGCCTCCTCGTCGACCAGCCCGGAGCGGGCCGTATTGACGAGAACGGCGCTCGGCTTCATGAGCGCGAGCATCTGCCTGCTCACCAGGTGATGGTTCTCCGGGGTGAGGCGGGAATGGATGGTGACGATGTCCGATGTCGCCATGAGCTCGTCGAGGCTGTCGACCTTCTCCCCGTATTCGCTCGAGGCCTGGTACGGGTCATAGAAGACGCACCGGGCATCCATACCACTGAGAAACTTCATGACGAGCTGACCGATGGCGCCCGCGCCCACGAGCCCGATGGTACGGCCCTCAAGCTCGGGAATCGCGTCCCCGTTCGGGAAGTCCTTGAGCCAGACGTGCTCCCTCATTGCTGCGTGGGTGCGGGCGATGTTGCGCGTTTCGGCGAGGATCATCCCGACCGTGAACTCGGCGACCGCGCGGGCGTTGCGGCCCGCCGTGTTGAACACGGCGATGCCTGCCCGCTCCGCTGCCGCGGAGTCGACATTCTCAGTTCCCCCACGCAGCACCCCGATCACCTTGAGGTTCGGGCTCGACTCGATGAGCTCTGCCCCGATCGGTGCGAACTGGGTGATGACGATATCGGATTCGCGTACCTTCTCAACGATCGACTCGGGCAGATCGACGCCGTTCGGTCCGCGCTGCTCGACGAGGAGGTTGACCTCCTGGAGCTTCTCGATCGACGCGGTCTCCCATTCGACATAGGTGACGTCATGCCCGGCCTCGACCAGGGCAGTTGTTCCGTCTCGAAGCATGTCGAGCGGGATGTAGGCATCGGCGATGGCAAGTACTTTCATGACTCTCTTTCAGTTCAGCTGCGAAGCAGCTCGATGTGATCCATGAACCGGGCGAACCGCTGGCGGAACAGCTCGGCATAGTCGGGGTTCGGTGTGATCGTCGCCCGGGGCGGGGACGTCATGTTCCGCACTGCCGTCGACACGTCCGGGTGGAGGCCTGCGGCGACGGCCGAGCAGATCGCCGTGCCGAGCGTGCCGGACTCAGCGGCGTCGACGATGTCGAGCGGCACACCGATCGCGTCCGCGAACATCTGGAGCCAGATGGTCGAGTTCGCAGCACCGCCCGTGAAGCGGACGTTTCCGGTCAGAGTGCCATGGGCCCGCAGCTTCTCGATGTGGTAGAGGTGCGAGAAGATGACGCCCTCGTAGACGGCCCGCACCTGGTGGCGAATGTCGTGGTAGTTCGTCAGCCCCACGAATCCCGCACGACCGTCGGGGAACACGTCGGTGCCGTTGATGTACGGCAGGAAGAACGGGTCCTCGATATCTGGGGTGAAGTCGTGGATCATCTGCTCGCAGATGCGGAACACCTCCGCGTCCGAGACGTCATCGTGGCCGAACGCCCTGAGCGAGCGGCGGATGATCGAGTTGATGTACCAGTCGAGATTGGACACGCCGTTCGGGCTCGCGTCGAGGAAGAGGTAGGTGTCCTCGACCGGGTAGGGCACCGTCAGCCACACATCGCCCGAGGAGTCGACGTTGGCGTTCTTCGACAGAACCTCGTTGATCGACCACGTGCCGGTGATGACGGTGAGCTCGTTCTCCTCGACCAGGCCGGCGGCAAGCGCGCCTGCGACGACGTCCATGACGCCACCCGCCACGGGCGTGCCCGCCTTCAGTCCGGTCAGCTCAGCCGCTTCCGGGGTGATGTGGCCGGCGATCTCGGTCGATCCGACGAACGGCGGGATCTTTGATCCCCAGCGGGAGATCCCGTAGAAGTCGAGCAGGTCGGCATCGGGCTCCTTAGTCACGACATTGGCCATACCGACACCACAGGAGTCCGTCACCTCCATCTTCGCCTCACCGGTGAGCCGGAAGCGGATGTAATCCTTCGCCGAGAGGACGTAGTCTGTCTCGTCGAACATGTCGGGCTCGTGCTCGTCGAACCAGGCGAGGAGCGCGGGCGGCTGGCCCGCCCATACCGTCGAACCGGTCTTCGAGCGGACGCGCTCGTCGTACTCCGGATCGGCCAGCCACCGATCCACGAATGACTGGGCCCGGGCATCCGTGGAGACGACGCCCGGACGCGGCGCGCTGCCGTCCCTGCGTGCGAGGTAGATGCCGTTGCCGTGGCCGGTCACAGCAAGCGCGGCGATCTGTGCGGGGTCGATCTTCGACTCCTCGAGCACGCGCTTGATCGCGGTGACGTTGGCACCCCAGAACTGGTCGATGTCACGCTCCGTGAAGAGCGGTCTCGGGAACTGCGTCTCGAGGTGGGATTGGGCGATGGCGTAGACCTTGCCATCTGAGTCATAGAGGGCGGCTTTCGTGACGGTGCCGCCATTGTCGATTCCAAGAACATAACGAGGTGTCATCGTTGACTCCCTTTTCTTTATCTGTCTTCCTGTGCTGATTGTGGTGGATTGTTGTCGTGCTGGCTGGTGCGAAGCTCTGATCGTCGTCTTGCTGCAGGCAGGTCGCTGATGGGCGAACGCCCCGACTGGTGCCGGCCGCGAGGCTCCTCTGCCCCGCGGCGGCGCCGAATCAGGCCGTCTGCCACAGCCCCGGGCTCGAGGCAGTCAATGCCCGGTAGCCGCGGTCAAAGAGGCTGTCGCACTCCTTCTGGGTGACGATCATTCCGCCGGCGATGAGAGTGGTGTCGTCCTGGTAGGGCTCGAACAGCTCCCAGTAGCGGTGTGCGAGGGCCCCGGGCAGGACCTCGATGCCATCGGGACGGGAATCCTGGAGCACCTGGATCCCCTTCTCCAAAGAGCGCGAGTCCATG
The DNA here is from genome assembly GCF_003952265.1 of Flaviflexus salsibiostraticola. Classification (NCBI taxonomy): domain Bacteria; kingdom Bacillati; phylum Actinomycetota; class Actinomycetes; order Actinomycetales; family Actinomycetaceae; genus Flaviflexus; species Flaviflexus salsibiostraticola. The sequence goes on along the minus strand of NZ_CP034438.1, from coordinate 351,710 downwards.
ATGAAGACCCGGAGGATTCCCGCCATGCCCGCCTTCTGGGCGTAGCTGACGACCTGGGCGCTCTGGGTGAGCACCCCCGTCACACCGAACATGTTCTTGAGCAGCCTGATCCCCTCGCGGTCCGGCTTGAAGCCGCCGATGAGATCGCAGTGCACAAGAACCTCATGCCCTGCGTCGATGCACTTCTTCGCGAGCGGTTCAAGGTTGCCGATGTGGACATTCGTCAGGAGCACGTAGCGAGACGTGCTGACGAGTGCGGCCTCAAGCTCCTTGAGGTGGCGGACTGAGGGGATGACCGTCCGCTGGGGAATATCAATCACTGATCTCGTTGTAGATCGTCATGGCCTGAGCTGCGGAGGCATCCTCGTGGACGAGAGCACCGAGTGCAGACACCATGGCGAGCGGCTTCGGATCCTGGGTGATGTTGCGGCCGACGGCGACGCCCTTCGCACCGCAGGCCATGACGTGCTGAACAAACTCGAAATAGGTCTCGTGATCGGACTTCGGGCCGCCGAGCGCAAGAACCGGAACCGTGCAGTTGTCGACGATGAGCCGGTCGCGGTCGGTGCCGGAGAATCGGGTCTTGATGATGTCGGCGCCGAGCTCCTCGGAGAACCTCGCGGCCGTGGCGATCTTCTCCGGGTCCGCCGACTCCGGCGTCGTCACCGGGTAGCCGTAGGGCAGGGCCTCACACATGAAGGGAACATTCCAGTCGGCGCTCTGGCGGGTCAGCTTCGCGGCGAATTCGTTCGTGGCACGCTCGTTATGGGCGCCGGGGAAGTTCATGATGACAACGCCGTCGGCGCCGAGCTTGAGGGCATCGGTCACGTCGAAGGCCGGCATGGTGTCCGGCACCGAACCGTCGTAGACAGCTGTCGTCGTGTCGACGCGAAGGGTGAGGCCGACACCGGCAAAGTGCTCGGCGAAATTGCGAGCCTGCCCGTAGGTGACGAGGACGTTGTCCAGGCCGTGCTCGACCATCGCGGGGACCTTGCGGGCCGCAACGTCGACGCCCGCGGTCTTCTCGCTGAAGCCGAAGCCATCCAGTGCCAGGGAGACCGACCTCCCGTCCGCAGCGAAAATCCTGTTCATCCGACGTGTCTTCGACATGTTTTCCTCTCCTCTGGCAGAAGATTTCTACCAATTAAACGACAAAAAGGCCCGCGCAACCACATGTGGTGCTACGGACCTTCACGACCATCCCGATGGGCATATTTTGTTTGTGCCAGCATAGCACCATAATCGCGACCTGGTGAACCGCGTCCCACGACTAGGGTGGGCGCCGGTGGCACTGCCCTGCGCGCTCTCGCGCGCAGGGCAGCACGCTAACCGGCGAGGAAGCGGGCGAGAACCCTCGTGCCGAATTCAAGGGCGCTGATCGGAACCCGCTCGTCGTTCCCATGGAACATCGCCGAGAAGTTGAAGTCGGCAGGCAGTGCCATCGGCACGAAGCCGTAACCCTGGATCCCAAGCGGCAGAAGCTGCTTGTTGTCGGTTCCGCCCGACAGCATGTACGGGGCGACGATGGCCGTCGGGTCCTCGACAAGGAGTGCCTCCGACATCCTCTCGACGACCGGTGCATCGAATGGCACCTCGAAGCCGTCGTACCGAACGATCGAGGACACGTCGACACCCGCTCCCGCGAGGTCCCTGATCGTCTGGTGAGCCTCCTCCTCGGTGCCGGGGATCGGCCTCATGTCGACCGTCGCCTGGGCCGTGGCGGGGATGACATTGGCCTTATAGCCGCCATCGAGCTGGGACGGATTCGACTGCGTCCGCAGGGTTGCGCCGACGAAGGGTGCCGCTGGACCGAGGCTTCTGACGAGCGCAGCCAGATCCTCGGGATCCTCGCTGAAGGGCAGACCGGTCAGCTCCGACACCGTCACGAGGAGGGACCGGACCGTGTCGGTGAGCTGGAGCGGCCATTTCCGCTCTCCAATTCTCGCAACTGCCGCTGCCAGCTTCGTGATCGCGTTGTCCTCGTTGACCTGCGAGCCGTGACCGGCTCTGCCTCGGGCGGAGAGCGTCAGCCAGTCCATGCCCTTCTCGCCCGTCTGGATGAGGTAGACGGTCTGGCCCTCGATGTCGACGGAGTACCCGCCGACCTCGGAGATCGCCTCAGTGGCGCCCTCGAACAGCTCGGGATGGTGCTCAGCCATCCACTGGGCACCCCACACTCCCCCGGCCTCCTCATCGGCGAAGAAGGCGACGATAAGGTCGCGCTGGGGCTGCCAGCCCCTCTCCTTCATGTCCGCGAGCACGGTCAGCATCATGGCGTCCATGTTCTTCATGTCGACAGCGCCGCGGCCCCAGACATAGCCGTCCTTGATGATCCCGCCGAAGGGATCGACGGTCCAGTCCTCGGCCACAGCGGGAACAACGTCGAGGTGACCGTGGACGACGAGGGCGGGCAGCCCCGGATCCGTCCCGGGCACTCGGAGCACGACGTTGGCGCGGCCGGGTTTGGACTCGATGATGATCGGCTCATAGCCATATCGGCGGAGGTACTCGACGACGAAGTCGGCCGCCGGCCGCTCGGGCTTCGTCCGGGGGTCGTCGCCGAAATTCGACGTGTCGATGCGAATCAGGTCGGCGCACAGCTGCGCGACACCCGACGTGTCCAGGGCAGAGGGGTCAACAGTCATATCGACAGACTAACGTGCCCCTCTACCGCACGGCGCGCATTCTCTTGCGAACGGCAGGATGACAGGACGCTGACGTGCCTGAACGGCCGGGTGACCTCATGTGAATTCCGATCACATGAATGGAAATTTGTCTCAGTCGGCGTTGATAACCTGCGAAACGGTGTGCGATAGACCATACTCGAGAAGTCTTTGCCGCGACGCTGCGGTGGAGGATCTGTGAATGAAGACTGAGGAGAACACATGACGAGTCATGTTCCGGGCAGAAGACGGCTGCGCACCTGCGTGGCCTTCCTGGGCGTGGGGGCAGTGAGCATCGGTGCTCTGATCGCCCCGGCCGCCGCAGCCCCGAGTGCCGAGCCGCTGATCGAACCAGATTACACACCGCATGTCGGCGCTTCGGCCGCCCAGGCATCCGTCGCCGGATCCGCCTTCGGCTCGCGCGCGACGGGTGACTGGTTCGTCGAGTTCCGCAGCCAGCCGATCGCCAAGGGCGGCACGCAGATGCGGGTCGACTCCGAACTGCAGCGCCTCGAGGCCGCCGCGGATGATCTCGACATCGACGTCACCTCATCCTTCAGCGAGCTCTGGTCCGGCGCCGTCGTCACGGCAGACGAGGCCGAGCTCACGCAGCTGAGGAACGATGTCGATGTTGCGGCCGTCTACCCGGTCCTGCTCGTTGAGGCGCCCGAGAAGCTGGATATGGGCGCGGAGCCCGACATGGCCTACGCCAAGGACCTCACGGGAGCCAGCCTCATCCTCGATGAGACCGACTACTCCGGCTACGGCAAGACGATCGCCATCATCGACACCGGTGTCGACATCGACCACCCCGCCTTCGGCGGCGGCGGCATCTCCGACGGGACCGCGTGGTCGCCCGTCACCGGCAACGGCAGCGGGATCATCGGCGGCTACGACTTCGTCGGCGACGCCTTCAACGCCGATCCCGAATCTGACGGCTACAACCCGGTGCCCGCTCCGGACGACAATCCCGATGACTGCAACGGCCACGGCACCCATGTCGCCGGCATCGCCGCCGGCAACGACCCATCGAACGAGTTCACGGGTGTGGCGCCCGGAGCGAACCTACTCGCCTACCGCGTCTTCGGATGCGACGGCTCGACCACGTCCGAGATCATGCTCGATGCTATGGAGCGCGCGGCAGCCGATGGCGCCGACATCGTCAACATGTCGATCGGCGCCTCGTTCATGACGTGGCCGAACTACCCGACAGCGGTCGCGGCGGACAACCTTGTCGACAAGGGCGTTGTCGTCACCGTCTCCCAGGGCAACTCGGGCGATTACGGAGTCTTCTCCGGCGGCGCTCCCGCCTCGGGCAAGAAGGTCATCTCCGTCGGCTCGGCCGACAACTGGCGCACCGAGGCACCCGCACTGACCGTCTCGGCACTGCCCGAGCAGCTCATCGCCTACAGCCCGGCGTCGGGTGCCCCGCTCCCGCCCCAGGATGGCACGACGCTCGAGATCATCACCTACCCGGCCGGGTCCGAGACGGGCGCAGTTCCGCTCGAGGGCGCCGAGGGTAAGGTCGTCCTTGTCCGCCGCGGTGACAGCACTTTCCATGAGAAGGCGCTCGCCGCGCAGGAGTCCGGCGCCGCCGGTGTCATCATCGACAATAACCAGCCGGGCGCGATCTCGGCGACGGTCGAAGGACCGACACCGATCACCATCCCTACCGCGACCATCTCGCAGGCGGACGGCGATGCCATCCGCGCCGCACTCGCAGATGCCGAGACGCCGACAGTGACGTGGACCGATGACACTGTCGTGTCCGATGTTGCGACCGCTGGCCTCGTGTCCGACTTCTCCTCGTACGGCCTGGCGGCGGATCTGTCGATCAAGCCTCAGGTCACCGCCCCCGGCGGTCTCATCCATTCCGCGTACCCGCTCGATGCGGCGGATGATGATGGCACCGGTTACGCGACGATCTCCGGAACATCGATGGCAGCCCCGCACGTCGCGGGAGCGGCAGCCCTCCTTCTCGAGGCGACACCGGAGCTGACCCCGGCCCAGGTGCTCACCAACCTGCAGAACAACGCGACCCCGGTTGAGTGGTCGCTCGCGCCGGGCAGCGGCTTCTCCGAGCCGGTTCACCGCCAGGGCGCCGGCATGATCAACATCCCGCGCTCGATCGTTAACTCCTGGTTCGGCACGCAGATCTCCCCCTCGGAGATCAACCTCCACGACGGCGATACCGGAGCGTCCGAGACGACGACCCTGTCGATCACCAACCGCGGTGAATCCGAGATGGTCCTCACGCCGGTGCACGATCCCTCGCCGGCGACCTGGGGCATCAACCAGTACCCGGACTTCATCGGCGCCTTCGCCGACGTCACCTTCTCGGCCGAGACCGTCACAGTCCCGGCGGGCAGCACCGTCACCGTCAACGCGACGATCACAGAGCCGGATGCTCCGGGCGCGATCTACTCGGGCCACATCTACTTCGTCGACGCCTCCGGCGAGTACCTCGTCAACGTCGTGCCCTATGCGGGCATGGCCGGCAACTACGAGACCGACGTGGCGTTCATGAACCAGTGGACGTGGGCGGACTACGGATGGACCGAGGACGATCTCGGCTTTGACCCCAATGAGCCGATCTACCCGACGCCGACGCTGGGCTTCCTCGAGGAGTGCAGCAAGCTCGTCGACGACGAGTGCGTCTCCGAGGGCCTCTACTCGTGGGATACCGACGAGTTCGTCTTCTCGATGGAGAACGGCGATGTCCCCTACGCCATCATCCACTTCGAGAACCCCGTCTCCTACATGAAGATGGAGGCCTTCCACGCGACGGCCGATGGTACCAAGGGCGCCCCCGTCAGCCCCGACTACAGCCTCGTCTACGAGTCACACGGCGAGGGCGCAGTCCCCGGCATTCAGGTCTACCCCTGGGATGGCACCTACAGGAAGTCGGCTGAGTCGGACCAGCTCCTCAATGCGCTCGACGGCAGCTACATCCTCGAGGTGACCGTCGTCAAGGGCACCGGATCGCTCAGCAACCCCGACGATGTCGAGGTCTGGACCTCTGAGGCGTTCACGATCGACCGCGACGGCGTGCCCGGCACGGGTCCCGGCGACGGGACGATCGACGAGGAGATCAGCCGCGGCTTCCTTCTCTACAACGACTTCACCCCGCCCGCAGATCACGCGTTCACCTTCGGCCGCCCCGGCGACCAGGTCTTCGCGGGTGACTGGGACGGCGACGGAGTCGACACCCTGGCGGTACGCCGCGGGAATACGTTCTTCGTCCAGAACCAGCTGCTCGGCGGCAACGCCGAGATCCAGTTCAACTACGGTCGCGTGGGCGACGAGGTCCTCGTCGGCGATTGGGACGGCGACGGCAAGGACACGTTCGCGGTGCGCCGTGGGACCACGTTCTACGCTCAGAACTCGCTTCAGGGCGGCAACGCCGAGAACCAGTTCAACTACGGCCGGCTCGGCGACCAGGTCTACGCAGGTGATTGGGACGGCGACGCCAAGGACACCTTCGCGGTGCGCCGCGGCAATGCCTTCTACGTCCGCAACACCCTGACCGGGGGCTACGCGACGACGACGTTCAACTACGGACGCGTGGGCGACGAGGTCCTCGTCGGCGACTGGGATGGTGACGGCAAGGACACCATCACCGTCCGCCGCGGCACCACCTTCTACGTGGCCAACTCGCTGATCTCCGGCAGCGCCCAGAAGTCGTACACACTCGGCCGGGCGTCCGACCAGGTCATCGTCGGCGACTGGAACGCGGACAGCATCGATTCGATCGGTCTGCGCCGCTGACCGTTCGGTCCTGACCGCACATAGGGTTGCCCCCGGCGATGCCGGGGGCAATTCCGTGTCATCTCTTCCTGCGAAGTCGGCTGCCGACGCCTGTCATGGAGGTCGGCCAAAGCCTGGCGCATCCACTGCCCACTCCACGCGACGCGAACCGTGCGCTGCATCTGACTCAACTGACACGGGGTGGTCGCCGAGTCACCTGGCACCGTGAGCAACCGGCTCAGGTCGGTCAGCAGCTCTCCGGAGCGTTCACCCTCCGAGACCTCCGAGAGAGATGACGACGTGAAAGCCCTCCTCGAAGAGGACTGCTCCGACGTCATCGACCTCCCCTTCGGGGGCGATGAGGATGATCGGAGTGTCTGTGTCCGGAAGATTCGGATTGCCGGCAAGCTCGACGCGATCCGTCTCGAGAACGGGAACCTGGTCAAAGAACGGATCTCCGAGTTCACTCGTAGTGAGCGGTTCTGCGACGTTGATGACGGTGGCGCCGATGTAGGCGGCCAGGTCGACTTCCGTTCGCATCTCCTGCTTCTCGTAGGGGCCGAAAACGGCGACCCTGTCGCCCGCCTGGTGTTCGATTGCGACTGTTCTTGCCTGGCACTGTGGCGGATACGACTCCGCACAGATTCCATCGCTGCCGATAATCGTCACCGTCTCTCCCGGGGCGACGTCCGCCCGCTCGCCGAGTCGCCAATAGACGAGGTCGGGTTTGATCGCACCTTCAGTCGTCGGCTCGCTCAAGGTGAGGATCTGTGTCTCGTCCCCGTCATTGTTGACGCGGACGACGAACATGCCCGGCTGATCGGACGGAGACGGTGTGCCCGAATCCGCATCGTCGCTGCCGTTCGAGCAGGCGGCGAGCAAAGTGAGAAGGACAGCTGACAGGCGCTTCATGGCCTGAGTATAGGCCCGCCGAGTCGCGGTCCGAAGGGACCGCGAATCCTGCCGTGCGTCTCGGCGGATGATGAACGGTATCGTCAACACGGCTGCGACAAGGGCGGCGTGGCGGACCCGTGTCGGCATGCTGATCCACGCGATCACCACACGTAGTCGACCTGCACACCACTGGGCTGGGTGTCTCCAGACCCGGTCGTGAGTGCCGAAGCAGAGCGCAGGGACCGGGCCGCGAGCGGACCCAGAACCTGGTGGCCCCCGACTGTTATCTGTCCGTTCACAGTCCGTTGATGAGTCGGTCGTCAAGTGCTCCTAGCGTGGAAGAACATCACTGCTCTGCAAGAAAGCACTGACATGTCGAAGAAGAAAATCGCAGCGTCGAGCGTCGCGGCGGCTCTGGCGGCCGGCGTGGTCACCATGGCGGGTCCCGCTGCGTTCGGTGTTCCGCTGCCGCTGGACAGCCTCGAGTCCCCTGCCCTGTCCTCCACCAACGAGAATCCGACCGTGGTCGATGGGGCAACCGTCCCCCTGGAGGCTCGTGACGGCTTCAGGGTCCTCCCCTACCTTCAGAGGCCCGGCGCGACAGAGATGACGGTCAACTGGTTCTCCGAGACCGGCGGCGCCTCGACGATCACGGTCTACGGCCCGGGCCTTCCTGCTGAGGGCCAGGAGTTCACGGTTGAGGGCGAGCAGAACCCCGTCAACGGATATCAGGAGGCAGAGCTCAAGCAGGGTGATCTCTCTCGGGCGACCGTCGCCGGCACGAACAAGAAGGGCATTCTTGCGCAGGGCACGTGGATCAGAGCGGACAACCCCTACAAGCATTCCATCCGGATCGACAACCTCCAGCCCGAATCGACCTATACCTACGCGGTCAATGAGGATGGTTACGTCCATGAGGCCTCGTTCGAGACGTTCCCCGTGTCCGGCAGCGACCTGACCGAGCCCATTCACATCATCGCCTTCTCCGACACCGAGACCGACCAGATCGGCCGCGTCACCTACCGCGAATGGGTGGAGACTCGCAACCTGGCCGAAGGCTCCGAGGCACGCCCCGAGCCGGGATCGGCCTGGGATCGGAAGTACGGGAGCGCGACTCGCGACGGATATTGGGCGGTCAACTACCCGGTGACCGAGGACGAGGCCCAGCGCCTCAACAACGAGATCATCGCAGAGCAGGATCCGGACATGATCCTCCTGGCGGGCGACCTCACCGAGCGCTCGTCATGGCAGACACACTGGGATGAATGGTTCCGCTACTTCGCGGGCGATCAGGGTCAGCTCCTCGAGTCCATCCCGATCTTCACCTCCCCCGGCAACCACGAGGTCTACGGGTACTGTGCAAGTGCCGATGACTGCACCCCGGTCATCCGCGCACGCGCCGCCTACAACCAGTCGATCGACACCCACGGGTCGAGCAATGAGCACCCCCTCGACGCCTACCACCGCGTCGACTACCGCCCTGTCACGTTCATCTCCATCGACTCGACGAACGGCACGGACCAGAACCCGAACGATGCGAACAACCGGCCGCCGCTCATGTCAGGCGACGATTCCGACATCACCCCCGAACAGTACGGCACCGACACCCCAGAATGCCTTCACCATTGACCAGTACGAAAGGGACTTCCCCCTCGCTGTCGATCAGGGCTGGTTCCCGGGCCTCAATCGCGACGATCCGGCCGATCAGCCCAGCTTCATGCCCGGCTCCGAGCAGTACATCTGGGTCGAGGAGCAGCAGAAGGAGGCCCGCGACAGCGGGCAGACCATCATCGTCCAGTACCATCACGTCGCCTACTCGAACGGCACGCACGGCACGACGATGAACCACGCCGAGGCAACCGATGCTCAGCCGGGAACGCCGATGAGGCATCTTCAGCCGCTGTTTGAGGACTACGACGTGGCGGTCGTCATCTCCGGCCATGACGAGATGTTCCAGTCCTCCTACGTCGACCTTGCCGGTGACGGCACCGGCGTCTTCCACTGGGATGTCGGCGTCGCCTCCGACGGTCTCCGCGGAGACAAGCTCGTTCCCAGCGCCGTCGAGGGTGAGGGTCGTGTCCCCCTCAACTTCAACACCCGATCCACGTGGATGGCGCAGGCCGACGAGCCGGAGATGTGGGAGACGAACGAGAACGGCGTCAAGCACCTCGTCTCGGGCGGCAAGCACTACGGTCACCTCGAGATGATGATCCAGCCATACACCGGGAACCCCCTCGATACGGGCGCAACCCCCGCAGCGGAGCTGGTCATGACACCTATCGCCATGTTCCCCATCCTCGATGACAACCTTGACCTCGTCGAGGTCGAGCGCCGCGAAATGCTGTCGGGCCAGCAGAGCGTCTACCTGGACGCCACCGGCCAGCCAATGGCAGGCACCCCCACCGACGACCCGGTCGACCCGGATCCGACCGAGCCCGTCGACCCCGACCCTACCGAGCCGGTGGACCCGGACCCGACTGAGCCGGTTGGTCCGGTCCCGTCGGGTAATGCGTTCGCGCTGGTCAACACCTGGGACTCGACCACCCATAACACGGCCTTCGCCTACGGCCGCATCGGTGACGAGGTCCTCGTCGGGGACTGGGACGGCAACGGCACCGACACCCTCGGTGTCCGCCGCGGCACCACCTTCTACCTCAACAACACCCTCACCGGAGGCCACGCCGACACCGAATTCGCCTACGGCCGCATCGGTGACGAGGTCCTCGTCGGGGACTGGGACGGCAACGGCACCGACACCCTCGGCGTCCGCCGCGGCACCACCTTCTACCTCAACAACACCCTCACCGGAGGCAACGCCGACACCGAATTCGCCTACGGCCGCATCGGTGACGAGGTCCTCGTCGGGGACTGGGACGGCAACGGCACCGACACCCTCGGCGTCCGCCGCGGCACCACCTTCTACCTCAACAACACCCTCACCGGAGGCCACGCCGACACCAAATTCGCCTACGGCCGCCACGGCGACCAGGCCTTCGCCGGGGACTTCAACGCCACCGGCCAGGACACCATCTCCCTGCGCCGCGGCAACGTCTTCCACATCAACAACACCCTCGCCGGCGGACCCTCCGAGACCACCATCGCCTACGGCCGGGCCACCGACCACCTCTTCATCGGCGACTGGGACGGCAACGGCACCGACACCCCCGGAGTCAACCGCCCCAACTGACCCCTCAGGCGCACCACCGCGCCCCCACAGACAAGGTGGGTCGAGCTCCCGTCACCTGGAGCCCGGCCCACCTTCCACATATGGTCCCAAGCAGCCGCGAGCCAGCGGTCGGCGGCTGTTGAATCAGAGCCAGCTCTGGATCCCCGAATAAACCGCCACACCCGTCACGAGGAGAGCGAAGATGCCGGTGAGGAGCCGGGGCGGCAGTCTCTTGGAGAACACGGAGCCGAGGAGACCGCCCATGACAGATCCAGCGACGAACAGGCCGATGAGCTGCCAGTCAATGGTCCCCTGGAGCGGCATTCTGCCCACAATGCCCGCTAAGGACGTGACGACCATGACGAGAAGGGACGTGCCGACGGCCTCCTTCATCGGTACCGCCATGACCAAGACCAGGACAGGGACGATCATGAAGCCGCCCCCGACGCCGAAGATGCCGGTGAGGAGGCCCGTCAGGGAGGCGACGATGATGAGCCGCATGAGATCTCGCCACCGTCTTCTTGGCCGGCCGGTCGCACTATCCTCTGTGGGCCCCCGCCACGTCCGCACGGCGAAGGCGATGCCGACAAGGAGAAGGAAGATCGAGAAGATGCGGACAAGCATCTCATCATCGAGCAGCAGCGAGAGACGGGCTCCGGCAAGAGCGCCCACCACCGACAGTCCACCGAACAGCAGCCCTGCGCGTATCTGGACGCTGCCTGCCCGGGCGTGGACGAGGAGCGCCCCCGCAGACGTCAGTGTCACCCCGATCAAGGAGCCGATCGCGGCCGCGTACGGCGCCTGACCGAGCAGGTACATGAGTGCCGGCACTGAGAGAATTCCTCCGCCGGCGCCCAGCAGGCCGACGACGATACCGATTCCAAGGCCGACGATCAGCGCGAGCATGGAAGAACCTCGGTCGGTGCAGTCATGGTGCCCACGATACTCGCCGCAATCCCAGCACGCGGGTCTGGCTGCTCCCGCCCTCGATCAGAAGAGCACCAACCGCCTCCGCGTGAAGCAATTCAGTGTTCGCGCAGCAGGTCGATGAGCTCGTCCTTCTTCAGGGAGGAATAGCCGGTCAGTCCGAGTTCCTTGGCGCGGCCGCGAAGTTCCTCGACAGTCCAGTCTTCATAGGAGCCGGAACTGCCGCCGCGCTCGCCCACAGCCGACCGGCCGTCTTTTGCCGCGGCGTTTGCGATTCGCGCCGCCTTCTCCTTCGACGCTCCGTCCTCACGGAGCGTCTCGTACAGCTCTGGGTCGTTGATCTGCGCCATCATCACTCCTCCTTGGCAAGCAACCTACTCGCGAACCGGGACAGTATCGACCGGGGACGAGTGTACTTCCGCCGAGTGTGACTCCCGGGCGTGCGCTCGGGAGGACGGAAACGGCGGTATACCCGTTGGTATACCGCCGTTTCCTACTGTGCGCGGAGGGGGACTTGAACTGACCTCGACCCCCTCGCTCCGTGAATCCGTGAGGAGCGTTCTGCCGCATGAAATCAACGATCTATGACGTCTCGCCTGTGGATAACTCCACCGCGGTACCCCGACCGACAGGTTGCTTAGCACTTTCGTTAGCACTTTTCGCGGTGTGTGCGACGCTAGGCTCCTGGCCTCTTTGCTTGCGGTCGGGGATCCGAATCGGGGACCCTCTGACGGGGTTCACTCCTCGTGAGTGGCACCGTCGTGGTCGCGGCGTGGGGATTCGCGGAGCATGAGGAGTGCTCCGGCGATCGCGGCCGTGACGATGACGATGTCGGCGATGTTCCCGATGAACCAGTTGCCGTAGGCGAGGAAGTCCACGACGTGACCGCGGGCAAACCCGGGCGTACGGAAGAGCCGGTCGAAGGCATGGGACGCGGCGGCACCCCCGAGCGCACCGATCACGATCGCCCACGCGGGTCGCTGGACACGGAACGCGAACACGATCGCCGCGACCGTTGCGGCGACGGCCACGACCGCGAACACCCAGGTGAAGCCCTCGCCGAAAGAGAAGGCCGCGCCGGGGTTGTATGCCAGTTGCAACCCGAGCAGGTCGCCGACCAGCGGGATGCGCTCGCCTCGGGTGAGGGCGGCTTCGGCCCACACCTTGGTGCCCTGGTCGATGGCGATGACGAGCCCGCCGAGCAGGAAGGTCCCGGCGCCGAGTCGCCACCGCCGCGGGCGAGGAGATGACTGAGCCGTGGACTCCTGGCCGGTGGTCGGGTCCGGGGTCATGCGAGGACCTCGAAGAGGCGGACGATGACGCCGGACTCGATCAGGATGAACAGACCCAGGCCGATGAACACCGCCGGGACGAGCCAGTGCTCGACGCGTTCCAGGGTTTCGGTGACGGCCTTGTTGGTGCCGATCAGTCGTCCGGCAGCGCACCAAACCGCGACGAGGACGAGGAACACGATGATCATGACCGCGACGTCGCCAGGCGAGCTGGTGCGGAAGATCGGCGTGTAGAGGGAGATGTTGTCGGCCCCGTTGGCGATCGTGATCCCGGCCACGCCCCACAGCCCGACCGCGGTGATCTTGGCGTCATCGTCGTCATCGTCGCCGTTGCGTCGCAGGCCGCGCACGAGCGTCCAGATGCCGATGCCGAGCGGGATCAATCCGAGGAAGCCCACCCATTCGTCCGGCACGATCGTCAGGCCGAGTGCGGCGATCACGCTGATCACGACGAGGGTGATGAACCCGAGGTACTGCCCGGCGACGATCTGCCACGGTCGCGGCTTCCCGCGCCGGGAGGCGAGGAACAGCACGGTGAGCACGACGATGTCGTCGATGTTGGTCGCCGCGAACAGGCCGATCGCTGCGCCGATGGTCGCGAGCATCAGGTGGCCGGTGACGGCGTCGCCGCGGCAACGGCGGGCCTCATGGCTCGGGCGGCGCGTAGCCCGTTGAGGATCACGATGACCTCCGCGATCTCGTGGACCAGGACCACGACGGCGAGCCCGAGGACTCCGAACAGGGAGAGCGGGAGCAGCGCGATGATGATCAGCAGTGACAGGATGATGTTCTGGTTCATGATGCGCCGTCCGCGGCGCGCGTGGTCGAACGCGCGCGGGATGAGGCGGAGATCGTGTCCGGTGAACGCGACGTCGGCGGACTCGATCGCCGCGTCGGAGCCGGTCGCTCCCATCGCGATGCCGATGTCCGCGGCTGCGAGGGCTGGGGCGTCGTTGATGCCGTCACCGATCATCGCGACCGATCCCGCCTTCGACAGCTCGCCGATCGCGGTCGCCTTGTCTTCGGGGCGCAGCTCCGCACGCACGTCGTCGATCCCGGCTTGCGCGGCGAGGGCACGCGCGGTGCGGGCGTTGTCGCCGGTGAGCATGGTCACGCCGATGCCCTGAGCGGCGAGGGTGCGCACGACCTCGGGGACTTCGGGACGCAACTCGTCACGGACACCGATCGCGGCAACAGGTGCCCCGTCGCGGTGGACGATCACGACGGTCATACCCTGCTCCTCCAAGCCCTCGACCCGGCCTGCAAGTCCGCCGGCATCGAGCCAACGAGGACTGCCGACTGTGATCCGCGCCCCGCCTGCGGTGCCTTCGATGCCGTGCCCGGCCAGTTCGGTCACATCTGTAGCCGCGGGAGCCTCCGGTGCGGCGGCGGTAATCGCTGCGGCAAGGGGGTGCGTGCTGTGCTGCTCCAGCGCTGCCGCCCAAGCCAGCGCCTGTGCGTCACCCACGCCGTCAGCGGTGAGGACCGCGGTGACGGCGGGCTCATTGCGGGTGAGGGTGCCGGTCTTGTCGACGGCAATGTGCCGGATCGTGCCGAAGCGCTCGAAGACCGCGCCGGACTTGATGATCACGCCGAACTTGCTGCCCGCGCCGATCGCGGAGACGACCGTCAACGGCACCGAGATCGCCAGCGCACACGGTGAGGCGGCGACCAGGACGACGAGCGCGCGGGTGATCCACATCTCCGGGTCGCCCAACAGCGAGCCGATGATCGCGACCAGCGCTGCGAGGATCAGCACGCCCGGAACAAGGGGACGGGCGATCCGGTCGGCGATGCGGGCACGGTCGCCCTTCTCGGCCTGGGCCTGCTCGACCAGCCCCACGATCGTGGTCAGCGAGTTGTCGGTGCCCGCCGCGGTCGTCTCGACCTCCAAGGCGCCAGCAACGTTGATCGCGCCGGCGGAGACCTCATCGCCGGGTGTGACCTCGACCGGGATCGACTCGCCGGTGATCGCCGAGGTGTCCAGGCTCGACTGGCCCGCCCGGACGACGCCGTCGGTCGCGATCCTCTCCCCGGGACGCACCAGCATCACCTGCCCGACCGTGAGGTCCTTCGCGGCGACATCCACCGACTCCCCGTCACGCAGCACCGTCGCGGTCTCCGGCACAAGCTTCAGCAGCGCCCGCAGGCCCCCGCGGGCCCGGTCCATCGCCTTGTCCTCCAGCGCCTCAGCGATCGAGTACAGGAACGCCAGCACCGCCGCTTCCTCGACGTAGCCGAGGATGACCGCCCCGAGCGCGCTGATCGTCATCAGCAGCCCGATCCCGAGCTTGCCCTTCGTGAAAAGATTCCGGATCGCGCCGGGCGTGAACGTCGACGCCCCCAGCAGCAGACCGATCCAGAACAGCACCAGAGCCGGGGTGTCCGCTCCCGCCCACTCGGTAATCAGGCCGGCGAGAAACGCGACACCGGAGAACACCGGCATCAAGATCCCGCGGTCCCTCCACCACGGACGCGCTACCTCCTCAGCCTCGCCGACGGATGTCATGGTCGGCTCGTCGCAGCCGCACGCCGCGCTCACGCGTCCGCCCCCGCTGCGCAGCAGCCCGGCACCGTGCACGCCGCGTCCACGCACGGAGCGTGCTCGTCCACAGCCAGCGTCACATCCACCAGCGCCACGAGCGCCGCCGCCAGATGCGGGTCGGCGATCTCGTAACGAGTCTGCCGCCCCTCGGGCTCGGCAACCACAATGCCGCAATCGCGCAGACACGTCAGGTGGTTCGAGACATTCGAACGGGTTAGCTCCAATTCACGGGACAGCACCGCGGGGTAGCTCGGAGCATCGAGCAGGGACATCAGGATCCGGGAACGCGTCGGGTCGGCCATGGCCCGGCCCAGCCGGTTCATGACATCGAGGCGTGAAGCAATAGTCAGCATGCACTGAACTATACAGTGGATGCTGACCTGGCGCCAAATCACAGATTCGAGCGCCGGCCTGAGGGCTACGGCATCATTTCGGTGCGGAACCTGGTCACGGCCGATCCCGCACAGGTCCGGTTGCAGTTCCACGTGGATGTCTCGCCCGGTGTTCAGCTGATGCCCGAGTAGGCGTGCAGGCCTTTGAAGAAGAGGTTGACGATGGTGAAGTTGAAGAGCACCGCAGCGAACCCGGTCAGCGACAGCCAGGCGGACTTCGTGCCGCGCCAGCCGCGCGTGGCGCGGGCGTGGATGTAGCCGGCGTACAGCACCCAGATCACGAACGTCCAGACCTCTTTGACGTCGAAGCCCCAGTAGCGGCCCCATGACTCGTTCGCCCAGATCGCCCCGGCGATGAGGGTGAACGTCCAGAAGATGAACCCGAGGATCGCGAAGCGGTAGGCGAGGGTCTCCAGTGCCTCGGAGTTCGGGAGCGTGCGGAGGTAGCCGCGGCCGAGACCGGCGAGACCCGCGCCCCGCGCCCGTTGTCGTTCCCGCCGTGCCTGCAGCAGTTGCATGGTGGAGAGTCCTGCTGCGATGGCGAACAGCGCGGTCGCGAGCGATGCGACGAAGACGTGGATGATAAGCCAGATGCTCTTGAGCGGATCCATCAGAGGCGTCACCTCGACGTAGAAGGACATCGCAGATCCGCCGAGGAAGAACACGACCATGCCCGCGATGAACACCCCCAGAAACCGCAGGTCGAACCAGCGCAGGGCCGCCAGGTAGACGGCGATGATGAGCAGGGTGCCGATTAGCGCGAACTCGTACATGTTCGCCCACGGCACCCGCTCGGCCGCTACGCCGCGCGTGATCGTCGCGGCGAGGTGGAGGACGAAGCCGAGCCCGGTGAACGCGATGGCGAGGCGCGCCCAGTATCGGCGAGACCGCTCCGAGGCCGGCACTCGCAGACTCGGCTCGGCCGGTTCGGGGGCGGGCGGCGCGGGGGCGGCGCCCGTCGCAGCTCCCACGAGCACCGTCCCGCGCTGCTTTGCGGGGGCGAGGGATGCGCGCTGCGAGAGGTCGTAGGCGAAGGCGACGAACGCGAGCACATAGAGTGTGATCGCCGACCAGACGGCGATCACGGAGAACTCGTCGAGTGCAGTTTGCAGTTCGAGATCCACGGCTATCCCTCGCTTTCCGCGATCGCCGCGTCGAGTGCGTCGGTGATGTCGGTGACCGACTGGGGTTGGAGCAATTCGCCGTTGAGGAAGAAAGTGGGGGTGCCCTGCACGCCGAGCGAGAGGCCGGTGTTGTGATCTTCCTCGACCCGCTGCTGAGTCGCGGGGTCGGCGACGGCCTGGTCGTAGGCCTGCATATCGAGCCCGAGCTCTTCGGCGTAGCCGCGAATCTTGTCGGCCTGGGAGTCCTGCTGCTCCGCCCACTCGGGCTGGGACTCGAAGAGTTTGCGGTACATCTCCTCGAACTTCCCGCGCCGCACGCCAGGCGATCGGCATGGACTTGCGCACCCTCTCCGACGGGATCGCCGCCGCGGGCCGCAAGCTCTCCCCATCGGGCATCAGCAAACTGGAGGCCGGGGATCGCCGGGTAGACGTGGACGACCTCACCGTCATCGCCTACCTGCTGCGCACCACCCCGGCGGCGCTCCTGACCCCACCGAAGGGGCAGACGACGCTCACCGGGGTACCCGAGGAGTTCGAGCCGGAAGAGATCGACCGGTGGATGCGCGGGGAACTCGTGCTCACCGACGAAGGGCTGTTCAACTACTGGCAGCAGGAATGGGTGATCTGCACCGACCGCATTCACCACCTCGAAACCACCCTCACAGGGATGACCGCCCCGAGCCTCGACGATCCCGAGAAGTCCAGCACGCACCCGAAGACCATCGCCGCGTACCAGGAGCGGTTGGATGCGGCGCGCGTCCGGGCGCGGGTGATCCGGGAGCGGGGCGTGCAGCTCGACCCGGAGGGGCGCGTGTTCAACGCCGCCGACTACATCGACCACTACCCCCAGACCCATCAGCCCGGCACGACGACCGCGAGGAGCAGCCTGTCATGACCATCAAGAAGCCGTCCGCGCCGGAGCAGGGCGACGGGAGTGAGAAGAAGCAGCGTCGATCTCGTTCCCGGCAGCCCGGCTCAATCCAGGAGTACCAGACGGACAAGGGTAAGCGGTGGCGGTTCCAGATCTACGTGCTCAAAGACCCCGAGTATCCCGAGATGGGATCGCGCCGTCTCACCCGTTCCGGGTTCACCAGCACCGACGAGGCGAACGATGCTTTGCAGGAGGCGTTGAAGCGGCGCAAGCAGAACGAGAAGTTCGGCAACAAGGTGCCCACCCTGGGCGCGTACGCGGATGAGTGGGTGGCAGGGTTGAAGCTCGCGGCGTCCACGATCAAGGGGTACAAGAAGATCATCCGTAACCACATTCGCCCGCAGCTCGGCACGATTCGGCTCGACAAGCTCACCGCCACGAGGATCGCCCGCCACTACCGCGACCTCGAAGACCACGGCCGCAACGACGAATACGGCAAGGGCAAGCCCTTGTCGGCCAACTCGGTCCACAAGGTGCATGTCGTGCTCGGCGCGATCCTCGACGCCGCAATCGACGACGGACACCTAACAGTGAACCCGGCAAAGAAGAAGCGCACCGTCAAGGCCCCGACGACGAGCGAGGTACGGGCGCAGAAACCCGAGATCGTCACCTGGAGCGCCGACCAGCTCGCCCTGTTCCTCACCTGGAACGAGAAAGAACTGAAAGACGAGCTGTTCCCCATGTGGCGACTCATCGCCTACACCGGTATGCGCAGGTCGGAAGCGCTCGCGCTGAAATGGTCGGACATCAACACCAGGAACCAGCGGGTCAGTATCCGCCGTGCAGTCGACACCGACGACTGGACGAAGACGAAGCCCCCGAAGACCGGCAACGCCCGCGTCATCGACGTGGACGTCGAGACCTTGAAGGTGCTCGCCTCCTACAAGGTCGCCCGCGCCGAGGTCTCGTTCGAGCTGGCCAAGGCCGATGCCTACGTGTTCGGGGACGACGACGGGAAGGTGCGCTCACCCGACGCGATGACGAGCCGCTGGGATCGCCGCATGAACTGGCTCACCAAGAAGTACGACACCATGCACCGGGTCACGATCAAGGGGCTGCGTCACACCCACGCGACCCTGCTGCTCGAACTCGGGGAGCACCCCAAGGTCGTCCAGGAGCGTTTGGGGCACTCAACGATCACCACGACGATGAACATCTACTCCCATGTCACCCCGACCATGCAGCGGTCGGCCGTGACCCGCTTCGCCGCCCACCTCGGCAACGCTTAGGCTTATAGGACAAAATGTGTTGGTTTTGTTTGATCGGAGGGGTGTCAGTCCCAGGTTGTGATGTAGCTGGTCGAGTGGTGCAGCTCGTTCCAGACGGCTGCGGTGCCGATGCCCGGCAGGCCGATGTCCCGGGCGTGTTCGCCGCGGCTGGCCGCAGCTCGGTAGTAGGCCTGGATCTGGGTGTCGGTGGGCATGGTCCTGAGGATGCGTGCGGGACTGGCAGGGTATTCAGTGTGCATGTAGCACCACCACATGATCGCTTTGATCCGCCTGTCCAGGCTCATCCCGCGGTGATCGCGTAGCAGGGCCCGCAGTTGAGTGTTGATCCCACCCTCGATCCGGTTATTCGTCGCTGGCAGTGGCATGTGCAGGTAGGCGTCGACCGGGAAGTTGGCGGGATCGACGTAGGTGAACAAGGTCTTGGTCCGGATCAGCGTATCGAGGGCTGAGCGGGCCGTGACCAGACGCTGGTGAGTGAGTACGACCTGCCCCGTGGCGAGTCGAGTGCGCTCAGCCAGGAAGGCCTCCCATGTGGCGCGCCATTGGGTGTAAGCGGCCAGCCATGCCGCGGCCCCGGTGTTATCGCGGACGTGGAGCAGCGCTCTAGCCAGGCCGTAGAGTTCCACTCCGGCCTGAGTGCGGGGCCGGGTCGTGGTCTGGCGACGCACCTGGCTGAAAGCATGGAACGTACAGCGCTGGACCTTCGTGGTGGGCCAGTGCGCCCGGCGGGCTTTGGCAAAGCCTGATCCACCATCGGTGACCACTACCTGTGGCGGTGCGATCCGGGCCAGCAGCGCACCCCAGGCCTGGCTGTGTTCACTGCGTGCGAGGTACCAGCCCACGACATGGGTGTCGGTGGAGGCGATCAGGATCACGGCGCTGCGTCCGAGGTGGATCCCATCGACGTAGATCACCCGGTGGACCTCGTCGACCACCTCGGGGGTGGGCCACAGCTGCCAGAACCGTGCGGTGCGCCGACGGAAGGTCCGTCCCGCCCCGGGCAGGTCTCGCTGGCGCTGGCGGGAAAACAGAAAGGACAAGAACAGGGCGAAGTCTTTCGCGGAGGTGTCGATCGCCGCTACGCGACTCGTCCTGCACCCGGCACAGCGGTAGCGCTGACGTCCCGTACTGGTCTTTCCATAGCGTGTCATCGCCTGCTCGCACGGGCGGCAATAAGGAGTGTTCACCCTCCCTATCAGGCAACTTGGACCCGGCCTTTTCGGTGAGAACGCGCCGAAAAGTCGGGATCAAACCAACACGAAATGTCCTATAAGCCGGCCCCGTGAAACCAACTTCAACCCCCACTTTTCCGCGTCAAAGCAACCAAAGGTCGGGGTCAAGCCAACACGAAATGTCCACCCATCAAGTTCAGCCGCACGAACTTCAACACCGGCCTAATGGCGGCACAGCAACAAAAGATCAGGGTCAAACCAACACGAAATGTCCTATAAGCCAACGCTTAGCACTTTTTCTAGCACTTCCAACGAAAATGGCCCCCGATCAGGAGTTCAAAACTCCTGATCAGAGACCATTTTCCATTCGTGCGCGAGGGGGGACTTGAACCCCCACCCACTATCCGTGGACTAGCACCTCAAGCTAGCGCGTCTGCCTATTCCGCCACCCGCGCCTGTCACAACCGAAGCCGTGGCAACAGATAAGAATTTATCACGAGCAGAGCGCTCCAGGCCAACCCGTAGCCCCTGCTTTCGTGTGACGTCTGTCGCTGGAGGTCCGCGACCGCGACTTCACCGCCGCCCTGCGGGGAGGTGCCGACCGAGTACCCTGGTCGATATGGAACCAGTCTCCCTCACCACCGACCGACTTCACCTCGTCGCGCCCACCATGGCGCTGGCCGAGGACATCGCCCGAATCTGCACGGACCCCGAGATCCAGCGCTGGACCACTGTACCGAGTGGATACGGAATCGAGGACGCAGAGCACTTCCTCGCATCCGTCCCTGAGCGGTGGGCGAAGGACTGCCCGATATGGGCGATCTACGCCGATGACCTGTTCGTCGGTCTTGTCGATCTCTTCCTCCCCGTGGGGCAGAATCTCCGAACCGAGGTCGGCTTCTGGGCGAGTCCGGAGGCGCGTGGCAGCGGCTACATGACGGAGGCTGTTCGAGCAGTCTGCGAATTCGCCTTCGATCGTGGCTGCATCGCCGTCGGCTGGGCCTGCCTCGTTGAGGGCACGGACGTGAACTGGGCGAGCACCCGCGTGGCGTGGCGAAACGGCTTCGTCTTCGAAGGCGTACAGCGGGCCGCCACGTTCGATAAGGGGCAGGTGCGAGATCACCTGCGAGCCACGCTGCGTGCCGGGGACGCGATGGAGCCTGCAGTCTCCTGGTTCGGGCCCTCGCCGGGACGCAGAGCCGTCTGGAACCCGCGAGATCCCGAGTCTCTCGTGCGCGAATTCCACGAGACCTACGCGATGCCGATCGCAGACGACGGTCCGAATGTCGACCGGGAGCGGATCCACATGCGGATGGCGCTCATCGCCGAGGAGTTCCATGAGCTTGTCTCCGCCGTCTACGGGAACACCGCGGGCGAGATCGTCGAAGGAGCATATGCGACGGCGGTGAAAGCAGATGATGGCTCCCGCGACACCGTCGAGACGGCGGATGCGCTGGCGGATCTCATCTACGTCATCTATGGCATGGCGCTCGAGACCGGCATCCCGCTTGCCGATGTGCTGCGCGAGGTCCAGGCCGCCAACCTGTCGAAGCTCGGTGAGGACGGCAAGCCGATCTATCGGGAGGACGGCAAGGTCATGAAGGGCCCCGACTATTTCCGCCCCAGGGTCGATCGTGTTCTCGGATTCGACATCGACTGACCGACGATCTAGGGCAGGGTGGCGTCACCCCGGATGACAAGCCCTTCCGGGAACGTGTACTCCCCCGTGACGGTCAGGCTACTCGCCTCGATGAGTGATGGCACGTGCTGGGCACGGGTCTCGAACTGATCAATGTGGGCGAAGTGCTCCGGATCCAGGTGGATCGTCGGCGCTTCACTCACGTTCCTCGTGATGATGCCCGTGTCTGCCACCTCGTAGACGTCAGAGCGGATGAGGAGAAGATCGTTCGTCGTCTTGACGGGAAGGAACCGAGACCGTTCGACCTCGATGGCCACTGCGCCATCAAAGATCTCAATCGCTGTCCCCATTCCCGTCTCCAGCTGGTAGACCTCCGCCGAGGTCCTGTCGGTCGGGTCGACGGTCTTCGCGTTGCGGATGACGGGCAGTCCCAGGTAGCCGCCGCGCCTGTCGAGCTCGACCGCGAGCGCCTCGAGGTCGAGCCATAGAGTGTTGGTGTTGAAGTACGAGTGGCGGTCGATGTCCTGGAACCGGTCGAGATCCTCTGGCGAGGTTTGGGCCAGTTCGCGGAGGATGAGCTGGCCGTCTGCGGCGCGCAGGGCGAGGTGTCCGCCCTTGCGGTCATTCGCCTCACGTCGGCATACCTCCATCGCGAACGGCGCGCCGCTGTCGGCAAACCACTGTGCGAGGTCGGGATCGGGAAATGCTCCGAGGTTGTCGGAGTTGGAGACGATCGCGTAACGGAAGCCTCGGTCGAGCAGCGCTGACAGGAGACCCGATTCGGGCAGCGCCGTGTAGAGGTCGCCGTGTCCCGGCGGGCACCACTCGAGGTCGGGATTGGGGTGCTCAACGGGCGAGAGGTCGCTTCGGAGGAGTTTGGGCACCCGGTTCTGCAGGAAGCTGAGCGGCAGGTCGTCAAGCCTGAGGGAGTCGAAACGTTCGAGGTACTCAGTCGTGTCGTTCTCGGTGTGGAAGGAGTTCATGAAGAGGAGGGGAAGCGATACATCATGCGCCTCACGGACCGCGAGAACCTGGGCGACGATGAGGTCGAGGAAGGTCCGCTCCGGTGTCACGTGGAGAAGTGATTTCGCCTTGTGCAGTCCCATGGAGGTGCCGAGGCCGCCGTTGAGCTTGATGACGGCGGTTCGGGTGATGGCTGGAGTCGAATCCGCAGAATGCGCGCCTGGCGAGGTGGTGCCGCCCTCGTATTGTGGGATGTCGGTGAGTGGGAGGATGTCGGACTCGCGGATGTAGGCGGATTGGCCGCTCGCCACTTTTTCGATGTTCTGCTGGAAGACGCGGATGGCGAGGTCTCCGATGCCCGCCTGCCGCATCTTCTCGACCGCAGGAGTCCACACAGGGTTCACCGTGATCCTTCCGTCCGTGTGCCGTGCACCAGGCCCACGATGCCCCCAATGAGGAGCCCGCCGGCCGATGCGATGATGAGCCACGCCGCAGCGCCGAAGGTCCCACCCTGGGCGATGACGGCGCGGTGGTCGGCGTTCATCACAAGATACGCGGCGATTCCGCCGACCGCGACTCCTGCCACCATACTCAGCAGGCCGCCCCACAGTCCGCATTTTCGGCGTCGGGCCGATGTGAGCATGGCGATCGCTCCCAGGCCGCCGAGACCGGATGCGCCGAGGACAACATAGGCGTTTGCGGCACCCGCGTCGGCGCCCCACAGCGAGAGCCGCTCGCCGATCGAGAGGAACGGTACGAATGGGGCGACCGCCGCGAGAACGGCGGCTGTCAGAGCGATGGCGCCGCCGAGTGCGCCGATCATGGACGTGGCGGGGGCGGGGCGCACTGGCTTCCCGCCGTCATCATGCCCTGCGCTGGTCGGATCGGGAACGTGTCCCCCGTCCTGGCTCTTTGCGGTGTCGGCGAGCGAATGTGCGGCGCTGGAATGCGGGGTTCTCGGTGACGTCTGCGTGCCGAGCGCGTCCGATGATGGCGCACCGGGAGAATGGTGGGATGCCGCTGATCGTCTCACCCCATGCGGGTTGACTCTCGATCCGCAGGGGAGCGGCGGGATCGGCCGAGGCGTGGCGATGTCCTCGCCATCCTCATACTCAGGCTCCGGGCTGTCGGCAGAGGGCAGGAGTGTTCGACCCTCCTGCCCCTGTCCATCCGGAGCGATTGTGTTCATGGGCGATCGTCGTCGAGGACCTCAGCGTCCTGGATATCGTCTTCGTCGACAGCCGCGAGGATGTTCCCCGAGATGGCGTCGATGCGGGCGTTGACCTCCTTGAGCTTGCGCTTCTGCTCCTTCGGGGTCATCACCTCGATGAGCGGCAGGCTCGCCTCGATCTTCGCCAGCTGCTGCTTCCAGTCAGCGGCCTGCTCGGCGACGGCGGGCGTGTTCGCCGACGCGTAGAGATAGGTGACCTGGTCGCGGAGGATCTGGACGCGCTTCGTTGCCCCGGGTATGCCCTTCTTCTGACGGGCCTCCTGGTAGGCCTTGAGCTTCTCGGTCACGTTCGACACCGCGTCGGGATTCGAATCGATCATTCCCTTGATCATCGGTCCGTAGCGCTGCACGGTCTTCAGGACGATGGGGCCCGAAAGGATCGCCCATCGAATGAGTGCGGTGAATTTAGCCATGTGTCATGCCTCCTGGGCACCAACTCTATCCCTGCTCGGGAGAGTTCGCTGATCGGGATGCCGAGGGCGAACAGACTCGCCGTCATGTCCGGCGCGAGAATCAGCGGAAGTCGCGCGACCTGACCGGCAGGGCCAGGGGGAGATGGTCGAACGCATCGGCGACGAAGTTGATCGTCCCGTCGGCCCGCTCCACCATGCCGCGGACGATGAGGGCCCGAGAGCGCCTGGCGACGTCGCGGTGGCGCGCCCACAGACCCGCCGAGCACACGACGTTGAGCAGTCCCGTCTCATCCTCGATCGACAGGAAGATCGTTCCCTTCGCGGTGTGGGGGCGTTGCCGGTGGGTGACGATCCCACCGACCTCGAGGCGGGTGCCGAGCGGGGCTGTGAGGATATCGGCCACGGTGAGGACCCCGCGCCCGGCGAGCCTGTCGCGGACAAGGACCGTGGGGTAGACGCTGGAGATGCCGGTCCGCACAACATCGGCGACGATGGTCTCCGCCTCCGTCATCTCCGGCAGCGCCGGCGCCTGGACGCCGACCTCGGTGCCGGGGATCGTCGGCTGGATCCAGCCGTGGGCCAGCCTCTCCTCACTCCCGAGCGGCCCAGCCGCCCACATTCCCTCCCGGCGGCTGACATCGATCGAGGTGAGCGCACCCGCTTCGGACAGGATCCTCAGGTCCCGCTCATCCAGTCGGCAGCGCCGCGCCAGATCGGCCATCGTCCCGAAGGGCCCGTCCCGCCGCGCTGCGACGATACGGTCGGCGGCCTCGCCGAGGCCCTTGACGGCGGCGAGCCCGAGCCGCAGCACACGATCCGGGTGGGGACGGACAAGGTTGCCCTCCACCACCGGTGGGGCGGCCTCCTCACCCGGGACACGACCTGTGCTCCGCTCAAGGCTCGCCTCCACCTCGGAATGGTTGATGTCGGGGCGTGCCGTCCGCACGCCGTGCCTGCGGGCATCGGCCACGAGCGACTGCGGGGAGTAGAAGCCCATCGGCTGAGCACCGAGCAGGCCCATGTAGAACGCCTCGGGGTGATGAACTTTGAGCCAGGAGCTTGCATAGACCAGGTAGGCGAAGGAGAACGAGTGGGACTCGGGGAAACCGAAGTCCGCGAACGCTTTGAGGCTGTCATAGATCTGCTCGGCGGTCTCCCCCTCGATTCCCCGCTCCGCCATCCCGGCCACAAGCTTGGCGTGCAGCGCCTCCATGCGCTGATGGGATCGCTTCGACCCGATGGCCTTGCGCAGCTGATCCGCCTCTTCGGGACTGAACCCGGCGGCATCCACCGCAATCTGCATGAGCTGCTCTTGGAAGAGCGGCACCCCCAGCGTCTTCTCGAGGGCGGGCTTGAGGAGCGGATGCAGGTACGTGACTGCCTGCCGGCCCCTCCGCCGCTCAATGTAGGGGTTGACGGCATTGCCCTGAATCGGGCCGGGGCGGATGAGGGCGACCTCGACGACGATGTCATAGAAGACCCGCGGTCGCAGCCGCGGCAGGGTGCTCATCTGGGCGCGGGACTCCACCTGGAAGACACCCACCGTGTCGGCGGCACACAGCAGGTCGTAGACCGCAGGGTCCTCCGCGGGCACGCAATGGAGCTCGTAGGGCCTGCCCTCCTCGTCGACCGCCCCGTAGTCCGCGATCTCGGTGAAGGCCAGCCGCAGGGCGGTCAGCATGCCGAGACCGAGCAGGTCGAACTTGACCAGCCCCGCCTCGGCGCAGTCATCCTTATCCCACTGGAGCACGGTCCGGCCCGGGGCGGTCGCCCAACCGACGGGGCAGACGTCGATGACAGGACCCTCACACATGACCATGCCGCCCGAATGGATGCCGAGATGTCGGGGCAGCTGGAGCATCTGCTCCGCGATCGACAGAACCGTCGGGTCGATGCCGTCAGTCGAGTCGAGCCCCTCCTCCCCCGCGGCGGGCGAGGTGAGAGACCCCCACCGCTCAACCGACTTCGACCACGCATCGACCTGTCCGAGCTCGAAGCCGAGTGCCATCCCCGCATCACGGATCGCCATCTTCGGCCGGTAGCTGATGACGTTCGCGACCTGGGCGGCGTGCTCACGCCCATGGCGCTCAAACACGTGCTGGATGACCTCTTCGCGGCGGCCCGACTCGATGTCGATATCGATATCGGGCGGCCCGCTCCTCCCCGGGGAGAGGAAGCGCTCGAACAGCATCTTGTGCCGCACGGCATCGACGGCCGTGATCCCGAGAGCGAAGCAGACCGCCGAGTTCGCGGCCGAGCCCCTGCCCTGACAGAAGATGCCGCTGCGGCGGCAGAAGTCGACAAGCTCGTGGACGATGAGGAAATAGCCCGGGAATCCGAGGGTCTCGATCGTGGCGAGTTCGTGGTCGATCTGCTTCCACGCCCCCGGGGTCGCCCCGGGCGGACCATAGCGTCTCTCCGCACCCCGATAGGTGAGCTCCCTCAGCCAGGACGCCTCCGTGTGCCCTGAAGGGACGGGAAAAGGCGGCAGGCGCGGTGCGACAAGCTGCAGGTCGAAGGCCAGCTCCTCACCGAGCTCCCCCGCGGCGTCCACCGCCCACTCATGACGGTCATGGATCGCCCTCATCTCCCCATCCGACCTCAGGTGGGCCCCTGATGCCGGCAGCCAGGCATCCAGCTCCTCGAGCGGGGTCCGCGACCGGATCGCGGCGAGCGTGTCTGCCAGGGGACGCTCCTCGGGGCGGGCGTAGTGGACCTGGCCCGTGGCGACCGCCCGCAGTCCACTGTCCCGCGCCAGGGCGGCGAGCGTGCTGGTGCGCTCCCGGTCGTGCGGACCGCCCAGGTCCGTCAGCTCGACAATGACATTGTCCCGGCCGAAGAGCGCCGCCAGCTCATCGAGCTGCACCCGTGCGGCCTCCACTCCCCCGGTTGCGAGCGCTCTGCGCACGTGACCCTTCCGGCAACCCGTGAGGATCGCCCAGTGACCGCCTGCCGCCTCGGCGAGGCTCTCGAGCCGATAGTCGGCGCTTCCCTTGACGCCGGTGGCGAGCTGTGCGCGGCCGATGGCGGAGGACAGCCGTCGATAGCCTTCGACGCCGCGGGCGAGCACGACGAGATGGTTCGCATCGGGATCACGGTCGCCCGCCCGTTTCGGCGCATAGACCTGACCGTCGAGGGGCAGGGAGAGCTCGGCGCCGATGACGGTCGGCAGACCGACCGTGCGAGCCGCTGTCGCAAGCTGAACAACCCCCGGAAGTCCGTCATGGTCGGTGAGGGCGAGTGCGGACAGTTCGAGCTCGGCCGCCCGAGAGACGAGATCCTCCGGGAGGGACGCTCCATCGAGGAAGGAGAACGCCGAGTGGGCGTGGAGCTCCGCGTACCCGACCATCAGCTGTAGATCCCCTCGAGGAACCAGTTGGTGCCGCTGCGATAGATGAGGGCGGCGGGACCCTCCACCCCAACCTGCAGGTAGGCGCGGCGGTAGGCATCGGACGCCCACCATCGCCCCGAGATGCTCCACGGCCCCGCATAGTTCCAGACCCTCACGGGACGGGAGTAGTAGCAGGCGGCATGGGCCTGACTGGAATCGGGCCGGTCCGAGTCAGAGCGGCCCGGCATCGGGGCAAGCACGAGGATTGCCGGTCGGGGCTCGGCGCAGCCGACGCAGGCGAGCTGGATGCTCGCATCAACGTATAGGCCACCCCCGCAGTGACAGGCCAGCATGACCCGGGGCGGGTTGGGGAAGACAACCGAGGGCCACGGTTTGGGCACCGCCCCCACCCAGGGGCGGTCACTCTCGGCCCTCTCCTGGACCGCGTGCCAGTTCTCGAACTGTGCCGCGGCATCCGGGCACCGGCCCCCGGTCAGCCGCACCGACTGCACGGCTGAATCGCCGAGCATGCCCTGAATCCGTAGGACGCTGCGCTGAGCCTGCTCCCTGCCCCGCTGCCGGTCACCCCACAGAGTGGTCTGCCGTGTCCCCGCAGGCGCCAGATCGGCAGCCGTCAGCTCAAGGTGGATGAGCTCCCCGAGGGGGTGGGCGTGCCGACTGTCGAGCCAACCGGAGATCTGCCAGCGCACCCGGTCGGTGATATCGCGAGCGCTGTTCACCCCATCGACGGACCAGGTGCGGCTGCGCTCCCCTCCGTCCGCGAACTGAGCCTGGACAGCGAGCTGCCCGCACACGAGCATGCGGGTCGCCAGTTTCTCCGCCAGCTCATCGGCCAGCTCTTTCGCGAGGAAGGCGGCCTGCTCCTCGTGCGCGATGGCCTCAACGTGCCTGCGCACCGCGATCTCCGCGGCCGGCGCCGTCGTCTGGATGACAGCGTGGTCAGCGCCATGGCACAGCCGCCACAGGATCGTCCCGGCCAGTCCGAAGCGGGAGGCGATCTGGGAATGCTCCAGGGCGCTGAACTGGCCGATGGTCGTGATCCCGAGTGAGCTGAGCACGTCGATCGTCTCGTCCCATTCCCTGCGGACCCGTTCAGTCCCCGCCACGGTGAGCGCCGCGGATATGGGAAAGGGTGCCAGGAAGGAGGCGGTCTCCTCGGCGGGCACGTGCCTGCTCTCCCGTGCGGCCAGCACGCTGGTCAACAGTCCACACCCGTATCCGACCTGAGATTCCTCTGCCTGGCTCGCGACAGAGGAGATGAGGGAAGCCGCCAGAGCATCCAACCCGCCCGCGAGTCGGGCCGGCGCACTGGCGCCGAAGGTGACGAGCCCCGGACGGAGGATGACAGTGGAGGCGACGTGGTCGTCGATCGCATCCAGCACCCCCGCGAAGACTCTGCTGTCCCGATCATCGTCGCGGGGGATGATCGTGAGGTCCGGGACGAGAGAGAGCGCCCTGCGGCGCGTATCCCCCCGTCGCACCCCCTTCCGTCGTGCGGCGGGGCTCGCCGCCCGGACGCGGCTGTCACAGACCGCAACGGCCTCCTCCGGCGCGGCCAGGGAGGAGGCGATGGCTGCCGCCACCGGCCAATCGGGCACCCAGAGGGCTCCCCGGAGCGTGCCGAGCATCAGGACACCGCCCGCAGCATCCTGGGCGCGTCGACGAGCCCATCTGCGGTCCACAGGCACGAGGTCCGAGCAGAACCGGATGAGACGGTGTAGCGGATGGCCTTGAGATGACCGATACCCGCGTCATATCCGCTCGGCTCGCCCCCCTCCACTCGCAGAACAGCGGACGCAGTCGGCCAGTCGGTCGAGAGGATCGCCGTACCGCGCGTACGAACCCGTTGGGCGAGCGCCCGCCGATCTCGCACCGTGAGTGCGAGCTCCCCAGCCACGATGATGTCGAACCCATCCGCGAGCGCCGTGAGGACGTCGGGGGCTCGGGCACCGGGGCTCGGGATGTGGGCGGTGCGGGTGAGGTCGAGGCCGTGTTCTGCGGCCGCTCCCCAACCGATGAGGGGCAGACCGACGAGGGCGATCCAGGCACCCTGAGCGGAGGCGTGGCCTGCGATGGCAAGGAGGATGGTGGTGGATCCTTCGATGGCGACGATGCCTGGGGTGAGTGTGGGGAGGACAGGAGTGAGCGCCTGCGGGGTCTGCCACCCCTGCTTGTCCTCGGTCCGGCTCAGCCCGCTCGCCGTCTCTGCTCGGTGGAGGACGTCGCGTGCATGTGCGAGCCGCTGTGCGTGGTTCACGACACCCCTTTCTAGAACGTTTGTTCGATAAGTCTACGATCGCGTTCGCCAAAAATCGAGTCCGGTTTTCGCCGGCCTGTGACGTGTGACATAGACTGGCGGTATGAATCTTGACCGCCCTGTCGCCCCTGATCCGTATGACTCGCTTCCCGCGGTTCCGTCGTTCGTCCTGGAATCGGAAGATCTCGTTCCCGGAGAGCCCATGCCGTCGGAGTACACGCAGCCGCACGGGAACACGTCTCCACACCTGTCGTGGCGAGATTTTCCACCCGAGACTCAGAGCTTCGTCGTCTCGTGCTTCGACCCTGATGCGCCGACCCCGTCGGGCTATTGGCACTGGACGATCGTCGATCTCGATTCGACTGTGACATTCCTCGAACGGGGCCAGGGCGAGTCTGATCTGTTCCTGCCCGGCGCCGCCTCGCATGTTCGAACAGACGGCGGGCTGTTCGGCTGGGAGGGTGCGAATCCGCCGGAAGGGGATCGCCCGCACCGATACATCTTCGCCGTCCACGCGCTCGACGTCGATTCTCTCGGGCTGGATCCGGATGAGACATCCCCCGCCGCCGTCGCCTTCAATGCGCTGTTCCACACGATCGCCCGCGCCACGTTGGAAGTGACGTATCAGCAGTAGGTAGTCTTGGCCCGTGTTCGACGTCGTCTTCTACGAGCCCTGCATCCCCTCCAATACGGGCAATGCCATCCGGTTGTCTGCCTGCACAGGCATCACCCTTCACCTTGTCGAGCCTCTCGGCTTCAACTTCAGCGACGCTCATCTGCGCCGCGCGGGCCTTGACTATCACGATCTTGCGGACATGATCGTCCACCCCAACTTCGATGCACTGCTGGGGCACCTGGGTGAGAACAGGCGGATCTTCGCCTTCACGGGCAGAACGACCAAGTCGTTCGCCGACGTGGCCTATCAGCCGGGTGATGTGCTGCTGTTCGGCCCAGAGCCGACCGGCCTGCCCGACCACATTCTCGATCACGACGCGGTGACGCAGCGGGTGCGGATCCCGATGCGGCCCCACATCCGCTCACTCAACCTCGCCAACTCGGCATCGATCGCGGTCTACGAGGCGTGGCGCCAGAACGGATACGCCGGCGCCGTGTGACGGCGACGGAATCGACGATCAACTGTCGTCCGTGCGCGCGTGTTCCCCGGGGGTTTCCCGGGGAACACGTCGTCTAACGGGTCAGCTTCTCCGTCGCAGCAGGAGTGCGGCCGCACCGAGCAGGGTGAGCAGGGTGCCGACGACAATGACCCCTCCTGCTGTTATCCCCGTGAGGGGCAGCGTGCCGCGGGCCGCACCCACGGGCCCATCGACGTGGACGATATCCCAGCCGTCAATATCCTCCTCAATCGAGTCATTGGGCTGGTTCGCACCCTCATCGATCGGGTCGCTGGGCGAGTCGACGTAGGCGATGTTGTGCCCGGGCCCGTCGATCGCGGCGGTGAGGCTGAGCGTCTCGCAGGCGCCTGGGTCGAGGTCGCCGAGGGTGAACGTCCCGTCCGCAAACCTCGCATCGTCTGAAGACAGAGAGTGGACGCCGGTTCCACCCTCATCCGTCACCGTCACCGACATCGCGGGTGCGATCCCGACGTTGCAGGCCTCGATCTCAAAGGCTGCGGTGTCCCCCTCGGTGCCAAGGTGGCGCTTATCGATGCGAAGATCGGCGGTCGGTACATGCACCTCGACAGCGTCACCCTGGTCCGTATCGGTCTCAAGAGTCGGATTCGGCATAAAGCCGCCGCCGTGGGGGTGACTCTCGGATTCGACGTAGGCCCTGTTGCTCACGAGCTCCGCCGAGGGAGGGACGCGCCCCGAGACGTGCACCGTCTCCACCTGGCCGGGCGCGAGGTCACCCACCGACCATGTCAGCCCGTCGGAGGTTCCGGCACTCGGCTCGACGAGCCGAGCCGCGTCCAGATCATCGCCCGGGAGGTCGACGACTCTCACATTCTCGACGGTCTCCCCGCCGAGGTTGCCGACCTCGATGACGAACCTGACGCCATCGGGTCCGAGGTCGATGAGCTCCTTGTTGATCGCGAGCGCACCGTCGCGGGCGGTGTCGACGACATCCGCCTGGTCGGTGTCGCTGCCGACGTCATCGTTGGGGATGGCCTCGTGCGGATGGCCGAGCTCTCGCGGTCGGGTGGGACTGCTGACAGAGATCGCGTTGACGACCGACGTGGCCTCAGGTGTCAGCCGCGCCGATACGGTCGCCGTCGCCTCCTGCCCCGCCGCGAGGGTGCCGATGCTCCACACATTCCCCTCCATCGACCCCTGGGACAGGTCGGTGTACATGATCGAGTCGATCCCAGATCCGGGAAGGTCGACCGCCTGGATGAGGGTTCCTGCGGTGACCGCCCCCTCCGATGGCGCGGCCCCATTGCGGACGGTGATGCTGTAGGTTGCCTCATCGTCGCCGAGCTCGCCGACGAGCGACTTGTCGATCTGAAGAACCGGCTGCTCATCCACGCGGACACGATCACACCGGTCGGTGTCGGAGTAGACGTCGACGTTCGGCTCGCAGGTCGGCGGCATGACGGGCACACAGTCCGCATCGCAGCCGACGATGACGTTCTCGACGGGCCCGCCGAGTGCGGTCGCCCGCACCGTGGCGGTCTCGACACGCCCCTCGGGCAGATCGCCGATCCGCCACGTGTCACCCTCGAAAGTCCCTCGCGAGGCCTCGACGAACCGGACGTCCTCGAGTCCCTCCAACGGGATGTCCGTGACGACAGCACCACGAACAGTCCCGGGACCGGCGCCGTGGACGGTGATCTCGAAGAGGAGCTCCTCCCCGGGCGCGAGGACGGCGTCATCACCGATGAGGCGCTTATCGACCTGGAGGTCGGCGGGTGGCCCGATCGTCGTCGCCTGCATGGAATCGACCATCGTCGTCAGTGCGCCGCTCGTCCTGGACTGGGCCGAGTTGACGAGTCGATCGCCATTCGTCGCGCCGCTCGCGGTGTAGTCGATCGTGTAGTCAACGCTCATTCCCGGACCCAGATCGCGGGTGATCCAGCGGATGGCCGAGATGCCCTCCTGCCCATCCCAGCGCTCCCAGAGCGCCGACGGCCGGCCCACCGCCCCATTCGAGGCGGCGAGCGGATCGCGACTGATCGTCGCGGGATCCGCCGTCGACACCCAGATCTCCTCCCCAGTCACTTCGGTGACCGTGAGATCGGCCGAGGTGAGAGTCTCCCTGCCGTCCCCGGTGTACGGGAGGATGTCGATCGTGTCCGCCACAGCGACAGGCCACAGATCGCGATTCTCCAGGGTGACGGTCCAGCGGTTCGAACCGTCGAGCGCAAACTCGGCGGCCTCCGTGGCCTTGCTCAGATGAGTGCCTGCCGAGGCGAGCGCGATGATGGTGTCGGTGTCGCTGTCCGTTCCCAGCTCGGCGCCCGTCATGTTCTCGACGGTCACCTGCGCCGTGAGCGTGCCGGTACCCGTGCGATGAATGGTGGAGATCACCACGTCGGCAACGGAGCCGACCGCCATGCGCGAGGCCCAGGAGACGACCTGTCGTCCGCCCTCGGTCGACACCGTGGCGGTCATGCTCGTGTCGGCCACCTCGGTGCCCGGTGGCAGCACGAGACGATGGTGGACCGAGTGGGTGCCCCGGTCGGCGAACGGAGCCGCAGACAGGCGGGTCTGAACCGTCCAGTCCACGGGGTCGCCCGGTTTCACCGTGTCGACGCTGCTGCCGAGCTGGACGGTCGTCCGATAGGGAACGGCCTCGACGGCATCACGGAAAGTCGTCGTGCTCGTATAGGTGGGCGCGGCCTCCTGGACGGGCAGTCTGCTGATCGTCGACCCTGTCATGTCCCAGCCCGCGGCGATGTTCGTGGAGTGGCCGGAAGCCATCCATGCGCGTTCCCCCTCCCCGAGCGACTCCGATGCGAGATATCCGGCACCGAGGATCGGCCGCGTCGCGAACCGCGCATCCTGCTTCGATGGATCGAAGAGCACCCTGATCGCGCTCACGTCGGCCGGACGCTTTGTCGACCAGGCTCCCTGCCCGCAATCGGGCGACAGGAACCCTCCGGGGATCCCGCCCGACAGGTATTCGACCCGATAGCTGCTCAGCTCGGTGACGGAGATCCTGCCGTTGAACGATGTCGAACCGCGCTCGCGGTCGAAGATCAGGCAGTAACCGTGGGTCGTCCCCGGCGTGAATTGGCTGGGAGACATTCCGACGTAGTGGGAGGCGTTGACGATGCCGACCATCTGGTCGCCGGGCAGGATCGGCCCGCGACCGATCCAATGGTTCGCACCCGCGGACAGGGTCCCCGTGCCGAGCTCCGGATCCCACACGTCCCGGTGAACCCTGGGCAGAGCCGAGGGATCATCACCAGGCTCGGCGAGGACGCCTCCCGGGTCGGGTGCGTGGCCGTTGACGAACTTGCCCGAGACCGAGCCGGTGTCGACGACGGAGGTCTGAGCCCGGTCGTTCGTCGTCCTCAGCTGCTCCGTCACGGGGCCCGACTCCGTCGCGGCCATCCACCCCCGCACCGTCGCCGACCATGAGACCGCGCTGTTGCGCAGGGACGCCGTATACGCCGGGTAGCGGAAGGCAACGCCGAAGGATGCGACGGGCACCGTGTCGAGAATGTTCCCCGCCGGATCGGCCGATGGTCCGACCGGCCGGTCAGGCACGGGAACCGTCAATCGGATCGTCGACCGATCGAGCCGCTCCCACGAGACGTCCGGCACCGGAAAGTCAGGACCGTTCTGGGCGATCCCGGTGACGCCGCGGTCCCCGGGCACGGGGACTATGCGCAGATCATCGATCGAGTCGGCGACCGAGGGGCCAACGGTCGTCTCCACGTCGAGGTCAACCGTGACGAGGCCCGTGAGCGGTTCGGCACCGAAGGGGATCGAGACCATGACGGGAATCGTCGTGTCGACGAGGAGGTCGGAGTTGAAGCGATAGCCGCCGCCCGTGATCCCGGTCGGCGAGAGGGCGATATCCACGCCCTGATCGGACATCATCTCGAGCGCGGGGGTCGACGCCGTATTGCCATGCTGATCCGCGGCGATCACCGTGACACTGTCCCCGGTGCCGCCCCAGGCCCGCACGGGGACGGCGATGTACCCGGCGATGCCATCGTCGTCGGGCGTGTCGATGACGCAGCGGATCGTTGTCGGCGTCCACTCGGACTCGGCCGAGCACTGATCCGGCAGCGCGAGGAAGAGGCCTCCCCGGACGGTGAGGTCGAAGGCTGAGCCGGACTCCGTCGTGCCGTCGATGAAACCGTGGGCGTAGTTCGCATCCCAGTCCACCCTCGCCACGAGCTCCGTTCCGGATTCCACCATCGCCGGCGGGCTGTCCCATTCCGCATTGAGCGACGCGATGAGGTCCGCGGAGAGCGCCGCCGTCGGGAGGAGCGAGGCTGCGGCCGCGATCGCAGTCAGCCTTCTCATCGCCGCCTCCGCAGCACAAGGGTCGCGATCGACGCGATGAAGATGATGACGAGAATGGCTGGGATCCAGATGTTATCCACGGGGGTCCTCCTTGTGATGACGCATAGTCATGGGTCTGTCCTTCCTTGACGGTCGAGAACAGACTGCCGATCCACCGCGGAACCGAGCACAAGAAGAATGCCCCCTGCGCATGCGGGGGCATCTGGAGAGCGGGGTACTCAGAGAGTCTCTGCGAGCTCCCACGACTCGTCGACGAGGTCGACGAGCGTCAGGCCGAATCCATCGGCGATTGACATGAGTGTGCGAGCGGTCGGGTTCGCCAGCTCACCCTTGAATGTGCGGCCCGCTTCTACGACCTGGTACGTGCTCGGGTCGATGCCGATCTCGTGGGCGAAAGCCCGCTGACTCAGACCGAGGTCATTGCGATGGAGGACGCAGGTCTGCCCCAGAGCATGGACGAAAAGGGCGTAGGGGACCGAGGTTTTCTTCATTAAACTAACCCACCACGACGATCAAGGTCGAGCAACCGGATATAACCAGTCGCTCCTGTGAGTTTTCACGTATCCGTGCGAAGTGCCTGCGCAACGGCATAGACGGCGACAGCGGACGCAGCTGCGACATTGAGGGAGTCGACCCCGCCCGCCATCGGAATCCGGACAGTCACACTCGACGACTCGATGGCCTGGCGAGTCAAACCGTCCCCCTCCGTGCCGAACAGGAGAGCGACTTTACGGGTCTCGAGTCCCGCGCAATAGTCCGGCAGGCTGACCGAGTCATCTGACAGTGCCATGGCGGCCACCTCCCAGCCCTGCTCCCGCAGCGACGTGATCGCGCCGGGCCACGGGCTCACCCGCGTCCACGGCACCTGGAAGACCGTGCCCATCGACACCCTGACCGAGCGCCGGTAGAGCGGGTCCGCACATCCCGGGGTGACGAGCACGCAATCGACGCCGAGGGCTGCGCACGAGCGGAAGATCGCCCCAACGTTGGTGTGGTCGACAACGTCCTCGATGACAGCGATGAGGCGAGCGTTCTCAATGAGGTCGAACGGGTCGGCCAGCTCGGGCCTGTTCATCGCCGCCATCGCGCCCCGATGGAGGTGGAAGCCGGTGATCTCCTCGAGCACCTCCTCCTCGGCGATGTAGACGGGAGTCTCCCCACCGTCGGCGGTCCCGCACGCGAGCTCGATCCACGGAGTGAGGGAATCGAGCCACTTCCGGGCTGTGAGGAAGGAGCGCGGCCGGTGTCCGGCCTGGACTGCCCGCATGATGACGTTGGTCGACTCGGCCATATACAGCCCGCGCTCGGTCTCGAGCCTCCTGCGAAGCGCGACATCGGTGAGCGAGGTGTAGTCGGCAAGACGCTCATCCGCCACCGTCAGCTCTACGTACATCTCATCCTTCCCACGTGGAGCGGTGGGCGCCTCCGCACCCGCCGCTCCATGGTCGTCGCGAACTCACTCCTCGTCGCGGTTCGGGCGATTGGGCTCCTGGCCCGAGAGATCGCTCCGGCGGGGACGTCGACCGGACTGCTCGCCCGCCTCGGAGGCCTCGTCCGTGGCCTTCGCGGCCTCACCCTTCGCGGCGGCCAGAGCGTCGTCGATGTCGGGCAGAGACGTGTCGCGAAGCGCCGCCGCCATGTCGTCCGATTCCTCGCCGAAGTCGACCATCGGCCGCTCCTCAGTATCGGTCTCGACCGTGGGACCATCGGGCCTGCCACCGAATCCGGCGGTCACGGAGTTGAGGGCCTCGGTGAGTTCGGTCGGGATGATCCACATCTTCGACGACTGCGACTCGGCGATCTTCGGAAGCATCTGAATGTACTCGTAGGCGAGCAGCTTCGGATCGGCGTTGCCGCGGTGGATCGCGTCGAACACCTGGAGGATGGCGCGGGAGTCGCCCTGAGCCTTGAGGATCGTCGACTGCGCGTCGCCCTCGGCGCGGAGGATGGCCGACTGCTTCTCGCCCTCGGCGGTGAGAATGGCGGACTGCTTGATGCCCTCAGCCGTCAGAATGGCGGCGCGTCGGTCGCGCTCGGCCTTCATCTGCTGCTCCATGGCCGACTGAACCGTTGCCGGCGGGTCGATCGCCTTGAGCTCGACTCGGTTGACGCGGATTCCCCAGCGGCCGGTCGCCTCATCGAGGACGCCGCGGAGCTGGCCATTGATCTGGTCACGTCCCGTCAGCGCCTGCTCCATATCCATCGAGCCGATGATATTCCTCAGCGTCGTGACGGCGAGCTGTTCAATGCCGGCCATCGGATTCGCGATCTCATACGTCGCAGCCTCGGGGCCCGTCACCTGGTAGTAGATGACGGTGTCGATGTTGACGACGATGTTGTCGGATGTGATGACGGGCTGGGGCGGGAAGGGAACGACCTGTTCGCGCAGGTCGACGCGCTGGCGGATCTGATCGATGAACGGGACGAGGAAGTGCATGCCCGGCGTCAGCGTCCGGTGGTACTTACCGAGCCGCTCAACGATCTGTGCCTCGCCCTGCGAGACGATGCGGACCGAGCGGAACAGCGCGGCACCGACGAAGACGATGACGACGAGAAGGAGAATCCAGAGGATGATCTGGCCGGGTTCGAGCTCTGACATGGTGTTACCTCAGTTCGACGATGGCGTGGGCGCCGTCGATTCGTGATACGACGACGATGGACCCCTCGGGGATGGGTGAGCCGTAGGTGCGTGCCGACCAGACCTCGCCATCGAGCTTGACTCGCCCGCCGCGCGCGGTCACATCGGTGAGGGACTCGGCGATCTGGCCGGGCAGGGAATCGACATTGGTTCGGTTCTCCGGCGACGTCTGGTCGATCATCCTGCGCGCCCACGGACGAACCGTGAACAGGAGGATGGTCGAGACGAGGGCGAAGACGATGATCTGGATTGCGACATTGTCGGTGAATCCCCCGGCGATCGCGGCGGCGAGTGCGCCGCCGGCGAACATGAGGAACGTGAATTCGATCGTCAGCATCTCGATGATGCCGAGCACGATCGCGATGATCAGCCACGTCATCCAGGTCATGGTCTCTCCCTATCGTCGGAGGATCAGTATACGGGCCGGGCGGTGCTCATGGGTTACGCGGTGCGCGCCCGAGCCGCAAAGCGTCCGCCGCTCTTCTCGATGTCGAGGACGAGGCCGAAGCACTGACCGAGCCGCTCACTCGTCATGACATCATCGATCGGGCCGGCGTGGAGTGCCGTCCCGTCCTTCATGAGCATGGCATGGGTGAAGCCCGCCGGGATCTCCTCGACGTGGTGGGTCACGAGGATCATCGAGGGCGCATAGACCTCGTGGGCGAGCGTCGTGAGCGAGTCGAGCAGCTCCTCGCGGCCCCCGAGATCGAGACCGGAGGCCGGCTCGTCGAGGAGCAGGAGCTCCGGGTCGGGCATGAGGGCACGGGCGACCCCGACACGCTTCCTCTCGCCCGAGGAGAGCGAGGCGAACGTCCGGTCGGCGAGGTGGCCGACGCCGAGGGAGGCGAGTAGGCCGCGCGCACGACGATCGTCCTCCTCGTCGTAGGACTCACGCCAGTGCGTGGTGACGCCGTAGGCGCCCGTCCGTACGACATCATGGATCCGCTCAGAGCCCGGGATCCGGGCGTCGAGGGCAGAGGAGGTGAGCCCGATGAGGGGATGGAGCTCAGGTGCGTTCGCCCTCCCCACGGGGGTGCCGAGAATCTCGACCCCTCCCGACGTGGGGAACAGGCGTGCCGCAGCGAGCTGAATGAGGGAGGTCTTGCCCGCACCGTTCGGTCCGAGGATTACCCATCGCTCACCCTCATCGACCGACCAGTCGACGTGGTCAACGATATTGCGGCCACCCCGCCGCACCGACACCTGCTTCAGCTGTAGAACATCTCCCATACTCTAGAGCTTAGCCCCTGTGGAATCGGTCGATGACGCGGGAGTAGAAGTCGATGGTCTTCTCCGCGATCGACTCCCACGAGAAGTGCTCCTCGACCCGCCTGCGGCCCGCCTGCCCCATCTTCTCGGCCCGTTCGGGATCGGAGCAGACCTCGGCGAGCGCTGCGGCGAGGTCGGCCTCGAACCGCTCGGGGTCCTTCGGAGTGCCCGTGCCATCATCGACCTGGTCGATCGGGACGAGCAGCCCCGTTTCGCCGTGGACGATGCAGTCGGGGATGCCGCCGGTGTCGGAGCCGACGACGGGAAGGCCGCACGCCATGGCCTCGAGGTTGACGATGCCGAGCGGTTCATAGACGGACGGC
The DNA here is from genome assembly GCF_003952265.1 of Flaviflexus salsibiostraticola. NCBI lineage: Bacteria > Bacillati > Actinomycetota > Actinomycetes > Actinomycetales > Actinomycetaceae > Flaviflexus > Flaviflexus salsibiostraticola. Next base: position 312,105 of record NZ_CP034438.1, on the reverse strand, counting down.
GTGACGAAGGTGGTCGACATGACCTGGAGCGCGATGAGCCTCTCCCGGGACAGGTGCTCGTCGATCCAGACGATGCCGTCGCGCTCCTTCTGCAGCGCGGAGACGAGCCCCCGAACCTCCTCGGCGATCTCCTTCGTGTCGGGCCGACCTGCGCAGAGGATCACCTGGATCTCCTCGGGAAGCTGGGCGACAGCCCGAAGGAAGTGCGGCAGGCCCTTCTGGCGGGTGATGCGGCCGACGAAGATGACGGTCGGGCGATCGGGGTCGAGCCCGTACGAGCGGAAGTACTCCTCTGCCTCGTCGAGATTCTCGGGGCGCCTCCAGCCGTCGAGGTCGATGCCGTTGTGGATGACCTCGACCCGGTCCGGGTCGACGTTCGGATAGCTGCGGAGGATGTCATCGCGCATGGCACGGGAGACGGCGATGATGCCGGCCGCGCCCTCATAGGCGGTGCGCTCGGCGAAGGACGAGAGCTCATAGCCGCCGCCGAGCTGTTCGCGCTTCCACGGGCGCAGCGGCTCGAGCGAGTGGGCGGAGACGACATGCGGAATGGTGTGGAGGAGACCCGCCAGATGCCCGGCCAGGTTCGCGTACCACGTGTGGGAATGGACGATGTCGGCGCCCTCGGCCCCATTCACCATCTGCAGGTCGACGCCGAAGGTGCGGATCGCGTCGTTGCCCTCGAGCCCATCGAGATAGTCGTAGCCGGTGACCGTCACGTCCTCGACGAGACCGGGCTCCCGCTCGCCGTCGAAGGCGTGGACATGGACGTCGGCGTGGGCGGCCAGAACCTTGGAGAGCTCAGCGACGTGAACGCCCGCCCCGCCGTAGATGTTCGGTGGATATTCACGTGTCAGCAGATCAACCCTCATGGAATCGCCTTTCTGATGCCTGTCGGTCTCACTCAATCGTACCTGTCTTGCCGTCCAGTTTTCCCGAGACCCGGTGGTCCCGATCACGACGTTGGTATAGTCGTCGCTATGAGATCTAATCCCCGTGTCCTCGCCATTGTCCTCGCCGGTGGGGAAGGCAAACGGCTCATGCCGCTCACCGCAGAGCGCGCCAAACCGGCCGTCCCCTTCGGCGGCATCTACCGCCTCATCGATTTCTCGCTGTCGAATCTCGTCAACTCGGGCTATCTCAAGATCGTCGTGCTGACGCAGTACAAGTCGCACTCACTCGATCGTCACATCACGAAGACGTGGCGGATGTCCAACCTGCTCGGCAACTATGTTGCGCCGGTGCCCGCCCAGCAGCGGATGGGAAAGAACTGGTACCTCGGCTCCGCCGATGCCGTCTACCAGTCGCTCCACACCATCGAGGACGAGAAGCCCGATATTGTCATCGTGCTCGGCGCCGACAACATCTTCCGCATGGACCTCTCCCAGATGGTCGAATCCCACATCGACTCGGGCTTCCCGATGACGGTCGCCGGAATCCGCCAGCCCCTTGAGCTCGCCGACCAGTTCGGCGTCATCGACGCCGACCCGGACAACCCGGTGAAGATGCGGGCGTTCCTCGAGAAGCCCAAGGATGCTGTCGGGCTGAAGGAATCGCCGAATGAGGTTCTCGCCTCGATGGGCAACTACGTGTTCGACACCGACGCCCTTCTCGATGTCATCCACGAGGATGCCGAGGACGATGATTCCTCGCATGACATGGGCGGCTCCATCGTCCCCATGTTCGTCGATGAGGGCCGCGCCGGCCTCTACGACTTCACGTACAACGATGTCCCGGGCGCGACGGAGAAGGACCGCAACTACTGGCGGGACGTCGGCACCATCGACGCCTTCTACGACTCGAACATGGATCTCATCTCAGTCTCGCCCGTCTTCAACCTCTACAACGATAAGTGGCCGCTCTACACGGGCTACACGGGCCTGCCGCCCGCGAAGTTCGTCTACGGACACCATGAGCGCCTGGGCCACGCCCTCGACTCGCTCGTCTCTCCCGGCGTCATCGTCTCGGGTGGCGAAGTCATCGGCTCGGTCCTGTCCCCGCACGTCCGGGTCAACTCCTGGTCCTCGGTCCGCAGCTCGATCCTCTTCGACAACGTGTGGATCGGCCGCAACGCGACCGTCTCCAACGCGATCCTCGACAAGAACGTCCGCGTCGAAGAGGGCGCCCAGCTCGGCATCGATCCAGACGAGGATCGCGCCCGCGGCTTCCACGTATCGGAAGGCGGCATCGTCGTCGTCCCGAAGAACGCTATCGTCAAGAAGTGATGAATCCAGCTGTGGGGGGCACGGTCCGGCTCGGATTCGTGTCCCCCAGACCTCTGTCCCCCGCCTACCTCCAGCACGCCCACGACTATCTCTCGGCGCGCACCGATGGTCTTGCCATCGAGGAGCTGCCCGTCGACGGCTTCTTCGCCGCGACTCTGACGGGAACGGCGACCGGCTCGTTCGAGGGTTGGCGCGAGGAGCTCATCTCGCCCGCCACCGCTCTGCTCATCGACGCAGCACTCACCTCGGGTGAACTCGCCGAGCGCGGCCCCTCCCTCATCGTCACCGACGTCGATTCGACGTTCATCACCGCCGAGGTGATCGAGCTTCTCGCACGCCGGGCCGATCGCGAGGAGGAGGTCGCCGCGATCACGGATCGCGCCATGCGGGGTGAGCTCGACTTCGCGGAATCGCTCACCGAGCGCGTGGCCACCCTCAAGGGCCTGCCGGTCTCCGTCATCGACGATGTCGCCCGCGACATCGAGCTGACCCCGGGCGCGGATCGCCTCGTCGAACTCGCCCGCGAGAGAGGCTCCGCCTTCTGTCTCGTCTCAGGCGGCTTCACGAAGGTGCTCGACCCGCTGTCGGAGCGCATCGGCATCGATCGCTGGATCGCCAACGAGCTCGAGGTCGATGGCGAGGTCCTCACCGGCCGCACCGTCGGGCCGATCGTCGACCGGGAGGCCAAGGCCCGCCAGGTCGAGGCGTGGGCCGCCGAGTTCGGGATCTCCCTCGAACGGACCGTCTGTGTCGGCGATGGCGCGAACGATCTCGCCATGCTGGCCGTCGCGGGTCTCGGCGTCGCCTTCCAGGCAAAGCCCATCGTCCGCGAGCAGGCCGACTCCACTGTCTCCTTCAACAGGCTGGACGCAGTCGGCGCACTCGTCGGCTGGGCCTGATCTGCAGACTCGAACCGATCGGGCCCGGCTTCAGCAGGGCCCGAATCATTCCCATGGACGGGCCGGACTCGGCGCCGCCGATGGACGAAGAATCTCAGCGGAGGACGTCGACGATGTCGCCGGGCCCGCTCCACTCATCGAAGTCGACGATGATCGCCGTGGCGGTGGGAACACCGACGCGGACCTCGTGGACCCGCGGTGAGGTCTGCCCGAGGATGGTGGCCGCCTGGGAGATCGTCGGCTCGTGGCCGACAATGAGGACCCGCTCTGCCGACTCCGGCAGGGCGCGCACCATATCGATGATGGTCTCGTGTGATCCGAAGTAGATCTCCCGGTCGTAGGACACGACGGGGATGGCGAGTCCGAGGTGCTCGAACGTCTCTCTCGCCCGGGAGGCATCGGAGACGAGTGCCAGCTCCAGCCTGTGGTCGGCGAGCTGGCTGCCCCGTTCCTTAGCCTGCCGGCGTCCGGCATCGGTCAGGGGGCGGGTGAAGTCGGCCGAACCCTCGGCGGCTTCGGCATGGCGCATGAGTACGAGTCGCATGCCGACATCGTAGCGCGGCTGCCGTGGGCGAAGCGTTCACCGTCCGCAGGCTGCCTGCGATGCTCGTGCGCCGACGGCTGATCCCCGGCGGGTGGATCTGGCGCTTCGGACACGGTGGCGTAATCTTGTTCCATGCGGAAGAGGGCGGCGAAGATCATCTCGGTGACATCGGTGCGGCGTGCCCTCGACGAGGACATCAGGGGCCGCAGCAGGCGCTATCTCTTCTCGATGATCGTCCGCACGGTCTGCTTCATTCTCGTCATCATCGTCCCGTCGTGGCCGATCAAGATCGCGCTCGCCATCCTCGCCGTCGTCATCCCCGCAGTCGCGGTGCTCGTCGCCAACGCCGGCCGCGAGAAGGGGCCCGCCCCGATTGTCGTCGAGGAGCGCGGTGCGATCGAGCTTCACCGGTCGCCGCTCCTCGGTGAAGGTGAGTTCCTCCGCTGATGAAGAAGTACGCGTTTCTTGCCCAGCCGCGCTGGATCGGCCTCACCATCCTCATGATCATCGCCTCCATCGGAAGCGTCATGCTCGGCGAATGGCAGTACGCCCGCTACGAAGAGAAGGTCGCTGCGGCGGAGCAGCTCACCCGCACGTGGGACAACCCTGCGGTGAGTCTCGATGAGATCTCGGGGCCAGAGGATGAATGGCAGCTGACGGAGATGACCGGTGAATTCGTGGACGGGTCGCAGGTGCTCCTGCGCGGGCGATCCGTCAACAGCATGCCGGCCGTCCACGTCATCGCCCTCTTCACGACCGAGCGGGCGGGCGAGCCCCGCACCGTCATCGTCGACCGCGGCTGGGTCTACCAGAGCCAGGCCGAGGGTGACGGAGCGACCGAGGGGTACGTGCCCGAGCCCCCGGAGGGGTCGATCACCATGGAGGCCCGCATGCGGCCCCCGGAGGATGCGTTCGATCGGGATCCGCCGGAGGGCTACATCTACACGCTCAACACGAATCAGGTCCTTGCCGGCATACCGGAGTCCGTGACCGCAGGACTGCCCGAGGTTGTCGACGGCCGCTTCATCATGGTCGAGGACCAGCCCGGCAGCGGGGTCGAGGGCGCGCCGCGGCCGTACCCGAAGCCATCGACGTCGCTCGGCAGCCACCTTGCCTACGCGTGGGAATGGCGATTCTTCGCGGTCGCGGCCCTCGCCGTCGTCCCGATCCTCGCCCGCCGGGAGATCGAGGACAACGCCTGGGTAGTCGATGGAGTCGACCTCAGGGACCTCGACCTCACGGACGAGGAGAAGCGCGATCTGGGCTTGAAGAAGCGGGAGAAGCCGCGCAGGTCCGGGCCGACCGACGAGGACGTCGAGGATGAGATCCTCGATCAGGCGAGCGCGATCAGCTCCAGGTAATCATCGGACCACAGGTCCTCATCCCCGTCGGGCAGGAGAAGCACCCGCTCGGGGTTGAGCGCCTCGACGGCGCCCTCGTCGTGGCTGACGAGGACGACAGCGCCCTCATACGTGCGCAGCGCCCGCAGGATCTCCTCACGGGAGGCCGGGTCGAGGTTGTTCGTCGGCTCATCGAGCAGGAGGACGTTCGCGGCTGAGACGACGAGAGTCGCCAGCGCCAGTCGAGTCTTCTCACCGCCGGAGAGGACACCCGCCGGCTTGTTGGCGTCGTCGCCCGAGAACAGGAACGAGCCGAGGACATTTCTCACGTTCGTGTCATCGAGGTCGGGCGCCGCCCGCCGCATATTCTCGTACACCGTCCACTCGGTGTTGATGGTCTCGTGCTCCTGGGCGTAGTACCCGATCTTGAGTCCGTGACCGGGGTGGACGACACCGGTGTCGGGCTGCTCGATCCCGCCGAGGATCCGCAGCAGGGTCGTCTTGCCGGCGCCGTTGAGTCCGAGGATGACGACCTTGGAGCCACGGTCGATCGCGAGGTCGACCGCGGTGAACACCTCGAGCGAGCCGTAGATCTTGGACAGGTCGTGACCCGTCAGCGGGGTCTTGCCGCAGGGTGCCGGATCGGGGAAGCGCAGGTTCGCGACGCGATCCGCCGCTCGCACATCCTCGAGCCCCTCGAGCATGCGGTTGGCGCGGCGGGCCATGTTCTGAGCCGCGACCGCCTTCGTCGCCTTCGCCCTCATCTTGTCCGCCTGGGCCATGAGTGTCGAGGCCTTCTTCTCGGCGTTCGCGCGCTCGCGCTTCCGGCGCTTCTCGTCCGTCTCGCGCTGCTTGAGGTAGTTCTTCCACCCCATTGAATACACGTCGAGGGTGGCCCGATTCGCGTCGAGGCTCCACACGGTGTTGACCGTGTCCTCGAGCAGGTCGACCGAGTGGGAGATGACGACGAAGCCTCCCGAGTAGGAGCGCAGGTAGTCGCGGAGCCACACGATCGAGTCATGGTCGAGGTGGTTGGTCGGCTCGTCGAGCAGGAGCGTGTCCGCCTGGGAGAAGAGAATGCGGGCGAGCTCGACGCGGCGCCGCTGACCACCGGAGAGGGTCTCGAGCGGCTGCTCGATGACGCGTGAGGGCAGGCCGAGCGCATCCATGATCGTGGCGGCCTGGGAGTTCACTGCCCAGCCACCGGCCGCGGTGAACTCCGCGTCGAGCCGCACGTAGCGCTCCATCGCCTTCTGCTGCTTCGCCCCGGTCGACGTGCCCATCTCGATCTCGGCCTTGCGGATCCTGCGAATCGTGTCGTCGATGCCGCGCGCCGAGAGGACGCGGTCGCGGGCGAGCACCGTGAGGTCGCCGGTGCGGGGGTCCTGGGGCAGATACCCGATCTCGCCGGAGCGGGTGATCTGGCCGGAGTGCTCGATGACGTCGGACGTGACCCCCTCGCCCGCCAAGAGACGAGTCAAGGTGGTCTTGCCCGCACCGTTGCGGCCGACAAGGCCGATGCGCATACCCCTGTCGATGCGGAAGTTCGCGTCTCGGAGCAGTTCGCGGGTTCCGATGCGCATGGAGACGTTCTGGCCGTTGATCACCGAGACAGTCTAACTGGGCCCCGGCCCGACACACACATGAGGTTGCCCTCTCCGAGAACTCGTGAGCAGGCAGCGCGGCGCGCACGGCTGGGTCGTTCCCGTCCGTCGATGATGGATCGGCGGCAGGCGCAGCATCCAGAACAGCCCCAGAGAAAAGGTGGCGGGGACCGCAACCGGTCCCCACCACCTTGTCCGCGTTTCGATCAGGCGTTGGCCTTCGGGAGTGAACGGAGGACGTAGAGCTCAGCACAGCGTGCCACCACAGTGTGCTCATTTTGGAGGAGAAGGTGCGATCCGATCGGAGCTAGATGTACTGACCGGACAGGTTGGTTGAGGCAGTGCGATGACACGCGCTGACTTGTGACGTGAAGAGAGGGCCTTCCGCGATTGAGTGGGAGTTGCGAAACCAGCACTCCGAGGAAGGCCCTCCGTATGTCCCACGCTAATGCAGCCCTGACCCCTCGCGCACGTTTAAGGCTTGCGAAACTCATCATCGAGGATCAATGACCTGTCACCGTTGCCGCGAAGATGTTTATGGTCTCCCCCGTCACGGCCCGTAAATGGGCGGCTCGCTACCGTGATGAGGGCGCGGCCGGGATGACCGACCGGTCAAGTCGTCCCCACTCCATGCCCACCCGCACTCCGCTGCCAGTGGTCAAACGGATCATCGGGCTGCGCTGGCGGGGCCGACACGGTCCAGCCCAGATCGCCTCCGAGCTCGGCATGCCCACCTCCACCGTTCACGCCGTGTTGGTGCGCGCGGGTCTGAACCGGCTCTCGCGCATTGATCGGGTCACGGGCGAACCGATCCGACGCTACGAGCATCCTCATCCGGGATCCTTGATCCATGTCGATGTGACCAAGTTCGGTCGCATCCCTGACGGGGGTGGACACCGGTTCGTCGGCAGACAGCAGGGACTGATCAATCGAGCGGCGACATCCGATCGCGAGGGCACTCGCACCAAGCGATATCAGCCCCGGCTCGGGGTGGGATACCTACACACCGTCATTGACGACCACTCTCGTGTGGCCTACATCGAGATCTGCGAAGACGAGAAAGCTGCGACCGCGATCGGGGTACTCACTCGCGCGGTGGCGTGGTTCGCCGAGCGGGGCGTCACCGTCGAGAGAGTGCTCTCCGATAACGGTTCCGCCTACCGATCACACGCCTGGCGCGACGCGTGTCGAGACCTGGCGATCGTGCCTAAGCGGACCCGGCCCTATCGGCCGCAGACGAACGGGAAGATCGAACGCTTCCATCGCACCCTTGCCGATGGGTGGGCCTACGCCCGGTTCTACACCTCAGAGACCGAGCGGCGGGACGCGCTTCCCGGATGGCTGCACTTCTATAATCACCACAGGCACCACTCCGCAATCAGGGCCACGCCCATCAGCAGACTGAACAACCTGCCTGGACATCACAGCTAGAGGGGCAAGCTCTTGAGATTTCTCGGGCGATAGACTCACAGCTTGGGCATTAACCAATGCCGAAGCACAGTGCTTCGAGCGGCCCAGAGCATCCTGGTGACGTCCTCTGTTAACGCGATGTAGAGACACGTTTCCACCGAAACGCGTCCTACCACTAGACTTCCGAACGTGTTCCGAATACGCTTAGAGCCATGACACTCTCATATGACCTCCCCGTGGCCACCCGGCGTTCCTCGGACCTGAGCAAGCACTCGGCCGAGGTGTTCGCGGAGGCAGAGGACCACCCTGTCACGGTGACCCGCCGCGATGGCGAGTCCCTGGTGCTCATGTCACAGCGCGAAGCCGATGCCCGGGCAGAACTCCTGCAGATCGCCGCTTCGCTCATCACGGTGTCCCTCGAAGACGGCCCCCTGACCGAGCGCATGGCCAGCTTGTACCCATGGATATACGCGCTGAGCACTGAGGACCGAGAGAGGTGCGCTCGGGACCTCATCGACGCCGCGCGGGCATCGTTCTCAACGCATCAGCCTCACATGGTGGTCGCCAAGCTCACCAGCTGGCGCGAGACGGCCACGGCAATCGCCGCAGGGCTGGGATCCCAGCCGGTCGAGTGGCTCGAGGAAGATGACGATATGGTCGGCGGTGCGCTCGTCGAGCGCCCTTGATCATGCCCAAGGAGACGCTAGTCCCGCGCCCAGCGAAGCGGTCGGAGTACGTGTTGAAGTACGCCTCGAAGCAGTCCGAAAAGGGCTGGCGCGACCTCGTGGCGACGATCAGGAATCCGATGAGCGACACTTGGGACTTTTTGACCCGCACGCCGCTGACGACCACCCCGACCAACTACCAGCTCGAGGGATCCCTTGGCTCGATCACCCGGAGCGGCCGCACCTTCCAGCGCTGGCAGCACAAGCCCACGCTCAAGGGCACAGCTCGGGTGTGGTTCTATGTCGATGGCAGCACCGTCTACCTGGAACAGGTCCACACCTCACACCCCAACGAGACAAAGTAGCCAGGCATGGGGCCCTTCACTCCTCGGGTCATGCGGTTGCTCTCGGACGAGCTGACCGATGCGCCGGTGCGCCAGATCGACACATTGTTCGACGATCGGGGCGTCGCGCTCGGCCCACCGCAGCCGCGCGAGAACGACGAGAGCATTCGGCGTGAGCGGATGCGTCGCTACCTCGTGACGCTCGATCTGGACGACTCTGCGGATACACAACGGCTGACTGCCGTGTTCAGCGACGTGTTGCAGAAGATTCTCCAGGACACCGCAACCAGCTGTCGACGAATCCACCGGCACCGTGCGCATTGGCCGGCTCGTAGCCGGTGCACAACTGACCGCGGTCGCGCTCAATGCTCTTCCTGATCCGCAATCCATTCAGGATCACCTGCACAGGCTCGCCGACAGTGTCGACACAGATCCTCGGCTCGCTGTCAGCACCGCCAAGGCTCTGATCGAGTCGACTGCTAAGTGCGTACTCACTGCCCGTGAGCGGAGCTACACCCGCTCGGCGAAGGTACCTGCCCTGGTCAACGCCGCCCAAGAGTCTCTCGGCCTCGCAGCCAAGTCTGTCAGCGACGAGGATCGGGCGCTTCGCCAGGCCCTGCAGTCGTTGGTCACCCTAACTCAAAGCGTTACCGAGATCAGGAACAGCGTCGGCATCGACCACGGAGCCGAAGAGGTGCCGAGGTGGGTGCGTCCGCGACACGCCCGCCTGGTCGTCGGGGCGGCTCAGGTCTGGTGCCAGCTCATGCTGGAGACGCTGGCCGATTTGGACGCACCCTGGCGTCACTCGAAGTCCTGATCGCGGACCGCGTGGACCGCCATCGAACTCGCCATCAACCTGAGTTCGTCCGCTGCCACGAGGTGAACCCCTGAGGGTTCCGCAGCACATGACGAATCACGGAACGACACAACACAAGCGCCCCGCCAGGCCGAAACCTGACGGGGCGCTTGTACGAGACTCTAGGGCGACCGTCGGCGATACTTCGTCAGCGACCGGACCGTCTCTTATCCGAGTGGATCAGCTCACTTATCCGCAATTTGACGCAGCACGTACTGGAGGATGCCGCCGTGGCGGAAGTAGTCGGCCTCACCGGGTGTGTCGATGCGGACGTTCGCATCGAAGACGGTCTCCTCGCCGCTGTCCTTTGTCGCGGTGACCGTGACGGTCTTCGGGGTGGTGCCCTCGTTGAGTGCCGTGATCCCCGAGATCGAAAAGGTCTCCGAGCCGTCCAGACCGAGCGACTCCGCCGTCTCGCCGGCCGGGTACTCGAGCGGGAGCACGCCCATACCGATGAGGTTAGAGCGGTGGATGCGCTCGAATGACTCGGTGATGACGGCCTTGACGCCGAGCAGCGCGGTGCCCTTCGCGGCCCAGTCGCGCGAGGATCCCGAGCCGTATTCCTTGCCGCCGAGGACGACGAGGGGAATGCCGGCCTCCTGGTAGGCAATCGACGCGTCGTAGATCGACTCCTGCTCACCGGTCAGCAGGTTCTTCGTGAACCCGCCCTCGACATTGTCGAGCAGCTGGTTGCGCAGACGGATGTTCGCGAAGGTGCCGCGGATCATGACCTCGTGGTTACCGCGGCGCGATCCGTAGGAGTTGAAATCCCTGCGGGCGATCCCGTGCTCGGTCAGGTAGCGACCGGCCGGGGAATCCGCCTTGATCGCACCAGCCGGGGAGATGTGGTCGGTCGTGACCGAATCGCCGAGCTTGGCGAGTACCCGGGCGCCGGTGATGTCCTCGACCGGCTGCGGGTCGGCCGTCATGCCGTCGAAGAACGGGGCCTTGCGGACGTAGGTCGAGTCATCATCCCACTCGAAGGTGTTGCCCTCGGGCGTCGTCAGCGCCTTCCAGCGCTCGTCGCCATCGAAGACGGAGGCGTAGTTGTCCCGGAACATGTCCGAATCGACGGTCGCCTCGATGACCTCGTCGACCTCGTGCTGGGACGGCCAGATGTCGGCGAGGAACACGTCCTTGCCGAGCTGGTCCTGGCCAAGGGGATCCGAGTCGAAGTCGAAGTCCATCGTGCCCGCGAGGGCGTAGGCGATGACGAGCGGCGGGGACGCCAGGTAGTTCATCTTGACGTCCGGGTTGATCCGGCCTTCGAAGTTGCGGTTGCCGGAGAGGACGGAGACAACCGTGAGATCCTCCTCGTTGACGACGCGGGAGATGTCCTCGGGCAGCGGACCGGAGTTGCCGATGCAGGTCGTGCAGCCGTAGCCGACGAGGTTGAAGCCCAGCGCCTCGAGCGAGGGCCACAGGCCCGCCTTCTCGTAGTAGTCGGTCACGACCTTCGAGCCGGGCGCCATCGACGTCTTCACCCAGGGCTTCGACGTGAGCCCGAGATCGGCCGCCTTCTTCGCGAGGAGGGCCGCCGCGAGCATGACGGACGGGTTCGACGTATTCGTGCACGAGGTGATCGAGGCGATGACGACATCGCCGTGGTCGAGCTCGGTCTCCGTGCCGTCCGGCATCGTGATCGGCACCCGACGATGGGGGCGATCCGAGGCCTGATCCGGGTCGGCGGGTGCGCTGGCGGCCGAGTCATCGAGGCTGTTGACGGCGACGGGATCCGAGGCATCCATCGTCATCTCCACAGCGCGATCGAGCTCGGTCGGCTGGAGGCCCTTGCCGGAGATGTAGTCGGGCAGTGTGCCCGCGAAGGAGGCCTTCGATTCGGTGAGGGGGACGCGGTCCTGCGGGCGCTTCGGGCCGGCGATCGACGGGACGACCGTCGACAGGTCGAGCTCGAGGTACTCCGAGTAGCGCGGCTCGGCGGCCGGATCGTGCCAGAGGCCCTGCTCCATCGAGTAGGCCTTCGTCAGGGCGATCTGGTCCTCCGAACGGCTGGTCAGCCGCATGTAATCGAGCGTGACATCGTCGATGGGGAAGATCGCGGCCGTGCACCCGAACTCGGGCGACATGTTGCCGATGGTCGCGCGGTTCGCGAGCGGGACCTCGGCGACGCCCTCGCCGTAGAACTCGACGAACTTGCCGACCACGCCGTGCTCGCGGAGCATCTCGGTGATCGTGAGGACGACGTCGGTGGCCGTCGTACCCGCGGGGATCTCGCCCTTGAGCTTGAAGCCGACGACGCGGGGAATGAGCATCGAGATCGGCTGGCCGAGCATGGCCGCCTCTGCCTCGATGCCGCCCACGCCCCAGCCGAGGACGCCGAGGCCGTTGACCATCGTCGTGTGGGAGTCGGTGCCGACGCAGGTGTCGGGGTAGGCGACGAGTGCGCCGTTGTCCTCCGCGGTCATCGTCACCCGCGCCAGGTACTCGATGTTGACCTGGTGGACGATTCCGGTACCCGGGGGGACGACCTTGAAGTTCTCGAAGGCGCCCTGGCCCCAGCGGAGGAACTGGTAGCGCTCGCCGTTGCGCTCGTACTCGCGCTCGATGTTGATCTCCAGCGCCTGGTTCGTGCCGTAGGCATCGATCTGCACCGAGTGGTCGATGACGAGTTCGGCCGGGTTGAGAGGATTGATCGACTCGGGGTTGCCGCCGAGCTCGACGACGGCCTCGCGCATGGTGGCGAGGTCGACGACGCAGGGCACGCCCGTGAAGTCCTGCATGACGACACGTGCCGGCGTGAACTGGATCTCCTTGTCCGGATCAGCCTCGGGATCCCACGAGGCGATCGCCTCGATGTGCTCCTTCGTCACGTTCGCGCCGTCCTCGGTGCGCAACAGGTTCTCGCCCAGAACCTTCAGGCTGAACGGCAGCTTCTCCATGCCCGGAACCGCGTCCAGGCGATAGATCTCGTAGGCCGTATCCCCGACAGTCAGGGTTGATTTCGCTTGGAAGCTGTCGACGCTCACGTTTCACTCCTCAATTCACTTCGGCCCGAGGACCGCGAATATCTCGATTTCAAGATATCGTACCGGCGCAACTCGTTCAACCGGCCGCGCCCACAGACATTCTATGTGGATGGTCGAGGGAGAGTGTCGATATCAGCTGAGGATGGTCACGACTTCCATATGGATCGTGTGCGGGAAGAGATCGAATGCTGCGAGCGACATGACAGAGCGCCCATTCTCGATCATGGCGCGCACGTCCCGCGCCATCGCCGCCGGGTCGCACGAGACGAGGGCGATCGCCTGCGCATTCGATTGGGCGAGCGCCGTCGCCCCCTTGATCCCGAGCCCGGCCCGCGACGGGTCGGCGATGACGACATCGGCCCCCTCCGAGCCGCTGGCGAGCAGGCTCGGCGTAATCGACGCTCGCGTGATCTCGGCCTTGGGAGCATTGCGCTCCGCATCCCGCACCGAGGCGGCCGTGCCCTCCCACATGCGGACGGCCCGGGCCTGGTCGGTGAGCGGGAGCGTGAAAAGCCCCGACCCGCCGTAGAACTCGGCGACGCGGTCGCTCTTGCGCAGGCGCACACCCTTGAGGACGGCGTCGAGCAGGGTGACGGGTGCCTTCTCATGCGTCTGCCAGAACCCGGTTGCGGTCACCTCCCACGAGTAGCCGGCCGCACGCTCGACGACGCGGGCACCGATCTTCCGGCCGGGCGCCTTGTAGACGTCCTTGCCGACGGAGACGACGGGACCCTGCCCGGTGGGGGCGACGAGCCGCACCCGGTCGCCCGGCCGCCACGTGCCGGCCCAGTCATCCTGGGATCCAAGGATGTCGTTGATGGCGGGAGCCGCGAGCGGCATGTGATCGATGGCGACAAGAGCATCGCTCCCCCGCGCATGCATCGCGAGACGGCCCTCCTCGTCGACATCGACGTCGAGGCGGGTGCGCGTGCCGAGCCCCGGCCCGACCTCCCTCACGCGGACATTGAGGCCGGCGTCCTTGAGGTGGCCCTGGAGGGGGCCGCCGAGATGACCGATCGCGTCCTCAAGAACGGCGGTCTTCCACGCGAGCTGCGCTGAGCGCCGGAGGTAGCCGAGCTCGGCACCACCCGCCGTGTCCCACACGTGTGGAACGCGGTCGGGTGAGGGTTCGATGACCTCGGTGACGATCCCCTTCCACAGCTTCTCGGATTCGTCGATCTCAACCTCGACGGTCTCACCCGGCGCGGCGCCCTCGACGAGGATCACCCGGCCGTCGACTCGTGCGATTGTGTAGCCGCCGTGTACGGGGCCTCCTGCTTGAAGTCTCACAGTTCTTCGATGTCCTCGATCTGGTAGGGGACCTCGGCGACGATGACGCCGGGTTCGAGTTTGAGCTCCGACAGAAGTGCCGGGGTCGAGTGGCTGACGAAGAATCGCTGCCAGATGGCAGACGACGACACCACCCGTGGAGCGTAGATGACGACGATATCGCGCGGGGAGGACCGTCGCAGGCTTCGGACGTGCTCGATGACGGGCCGGCGGGCCGCCCCGCGAGGGGTGCCGAGGATCGTCAACTCGACCGGCAGGTCGGCCGCCATCCAGTCACTCGTCAGCTTGTCGGTCGCCACCGGGTCGACGTCGACCACGAGTCCCGCCATGGTCGACGGGCGGGTGGCGCGGACGAAGGTGATGGCTTGGAGGGTTGGTCGGTCGAGGCGCTCGACGAGAACGATGGCGTGGACCCGGGTGGGGAGCGACCGCCCGACCGACAGGTCGTGCGCGGCCAGGGTCGCCCCGATCCGTCCCATGCCTCGGCGCAGCACGAGAAGGGCGATCGAGGGGATGGCAAGGGCGCCGGCTCCGACGAGTGTGAAGTGGGGCTGGACCGCGACCGACAGGGCGAGGATCGCGGCCCCCACGGCCCCGAGGATGAGACCCGCCGTCCGCGACCGTGCCGCATCCCTGCGCTCAGCGAGGGCGGTCGACTGCTGCCGGATCCGTCGCGCGCGGGCGACGAGCGCCGCCATGGTCAGCACCATCGACACCGCCATGATCGTCACCACCATGGTCGAGCCGCCGAGCGGGGAGCTCGCGAGGTAGACGGCCCCGGCGGCGGCGATGGCGATGACGGCGACGACGACGCGGCGTGACCCATACGCATCCGCCGCCGCAATGTGTCGCGGCAGGATGCCATCCGCCGCCAGCTGCCTCATGAGCTGGGATACCTGCGTGAAGGCGGCCAGAGCCACCGCGATTCCCGCCAGGCTGAAGGTCAGGCCGATGATGACGACCGCGAGCTGGGGGAAGAACACCTCGGCGAGCGCGAGGACCGAGGGCGACCTCGTCGCCGGCGGAAGAGCGGTGACGTGGCTGAGGTAGAGGATGCCCGCAATGCCGGCGATGACGGGGATGATCGCGGTGAGGAGCCGACGGGTTGCGATCCTACGGCCGCCCGGCTCGCCGAACGACCGTTCTGTCGCCAGCCCGAGGACGGCCGCCGGGAACAGTGCGCCGAGCACGGCCTCCCCCAGCGGCCAAGGAATTCCGGGGGTCCGTTCGGCCACCGTCGTCTCCGGCGGCGTCGTCAGGCCGCCGGCCAACTCGATGACGAGCCCGCCGATGATGATGATGCCGACGGCGAGCGCCGCCGGCACGAGGGCGGCGATGATGAGCCGGGCGCCGGGGTGGCGCCCGAGCATTGTCGGTACAGCGAGGAGCAGGACGGCGCCGGCCTGGATGAGCGGCAGGATCTCGCTCGAGGGGCCGACGAGCGGCGTGAGCGAGCTGACGGCGAATCCGGCTGCGATGGCGACGATGATGACATAGGAGATGAGCTTGGCGGCGGCCGCGACAGCCGAGAAGGGCTCGGAGATGTAGCGGGCAACGAGCTGATGGTCGGCCGTGCGCGGCACGAGGTGCGACAGAAGCCGATAACCGAGGCCCACGGCGACGAGCACCGCCGCCCCAATGGCGAGTGACATGCCGTATTGGCTGTCGAGGCGCGCCCCACCCCCCGCCTGGATGATGGTCTGCGGGGTGTGGAGGAGGACGAGCAGCGCGAGGCCTGCTGCGCCTGCGAGCCTCAGGCTTCGACTGGTCGCGGTCATGATGGATTCAGGCTACGCCACGTCGCCGTTTCGGGTAGCGTGACTTACCGTGCACTACGTCATTATGGGGTGCGGGCGAGTCGGTGCCTCGCTCGCCGCAGAACTGTCTGATCGCGGCCATTCCGTTGCCATCATCGATCAGAATCCCGCCGCGTTCTCTCGCCTGCCCGACACGTTCGACGGACAGCAGGTCACCGGCGTCGGCTTCGATCGGGAGGCCCTCGAGCAGGCTGGGATCGAGCAGGCCGCGGGCTTCGCGGCGGTCTCGTCCGGCGACAACTCGAACATCATCGCAGCCCGGGTTGTCCGCGAGACCTTCGGTGTCTCCAACGTCGTCGCCCGCATCTACGATCCCCCGCGAGCGGCGATCTACGAGCGCTTCGGCGTGCCCACGGTTCCGACTGTCTCGTGGACGACCGACCAGGTGCTCCGCCGCCTCATCCCCCTTCCCGCGCAGGTCGAGATGCGCAGCTCGGCCGCCAATCTCAGCGTCTACTCCGTCCAGGTGGGTCTGCCCTGGCTCGGTCGCTCGGTCGCCGAACTCGAAGACCATCTGCCGCTCCGCGTCGCGTTCCTCGTACGTGGTGGAGAGGGCGTGATCCCCCGCGACACCACCGTCATCCAGAAGGGCGATCAGGTCCGGGTCGTTGCATCCCCCGACAGCATCAACCGCATCGAGTCCGTACTCGCCGAGGGTCCGAAGGAGCAGAGCGAATGAAGGTCCTCATCGCAGGAGCCGGCTCGGTCGGCCGGTCGATCGCGCGCGAGCTGTCGGGCATGAGCCACGACGTCACACTCGTCGACAAGGAGCCGACCGCGATGCGGGTGGCCACTGTCCCCAACGTTGAGTGGCAGCTGGCGGATGCGTGCGATCCGAATGCGCTGCTCGAGGCCGGAATCGATGACTGCGACATCGTCGTGGCCGCCACCGGCGACGATAAGTCGAACCTCGTCACCTCGATGCTGTCGAAGCTCGTCTACGGGGTTCCCCGCGTCATCGCCCGCGTCAACAACCCCCGCAATGAATGGCTCTTCGACGAGAACTGGGGCGTCGACGTTCCAGTCTCGACCCCGAGGATCATGACCTCACTCGTCCAGGAGGCACTCTCTGAGGGCGACCTCGTCCGCATGACCAGATTCCACCGCTCCGGCGCGTCGATGTTCCAGACCCATCTGCCCGAGACCGCGCCAGTCGTCGGTATGACTGTCGGCGAGATCGTCCTTCCGCCGGGAGCGGTGCTCACCGCCATCGTCCGCGACGGCATACCGCTCAACGCAGAGCGCGACCTCACACTCGAGACAGGCGATCAGGTACTCATCATCCTGTCCGACGAGGCGGAGCGGGACCTGGACCTCATCAGCGAGCTCATGGGCGCTGGCTCACTCGACCGCGACGCCTGAGCACGTCACCCACAGCCGGCGAAAGGCTGACCTGTGGGCGACGCTCAGCGCTCCTCGGGCTCCGGGCTGTCCTCGGCATCGGAGTGGTGACCGATGACGATCTGAGTCGACGGCTCGCGGCACAGCATCCACGTGAACCAGGCGACGAGGGCGAAAAGGAACGGGCCCATGATGACGCGGGCGACGCCGAGAGCGCCCACCTGGTCCTCTGCGAGGTAGAGCGGCAGCTGGACGGCGAGGCGGGCTCCGAAGAGGCCGACCCACAGCCAGGTCGCCGCATAGTAGCGTCGGCGCCTCGTCTGCTGAGCCGGATCCGTCCGCCAGGACTGGTTCTCTCCCCTGAGCAGGGCGACTGCGACGCCGATGAGGGGCCAGCGGGCGAGGATCGAGGCAAGCAGGACGGTGAGATAGGCGCCGTTGGTCCACAGCCCGATAGCGAAATAGTTCGCCGCATCGCCACTGCGCCACGCCCACAGTGCGGAGATCGCAACCCCGAGCGCCCCGCCGAGAGCGGGACTCAGGTCGATCCGCTGGATGATCCGGACGACGAGGGAGAGTGCGACGACGCCCACTGCCGCGGCGACGGCCGCGACGGTCTCGCCGGTCGCCGTGAAGACGATGACGAAGAGGATGGAGGGCAGCACTGTCTCGGTGAGTCCGCGGACTCCCCCGACCGCCTGCCACACGGAGAAGTCGTCCGCAACGACGGCGCCGAGACCCTTCTTCTCGGCAAGCTCTTCGAGCCGCCTATCATCGGACTGCTGGTCGCTCATGGGTCTCTGCCTTCAGCCAATAGGACGGGTTGTACATGCGGGCGCCCGGTGCCATGCGGCCCCGTGCGGTGATCGTGCGCCCGATCTGGAAGCCGGGAAGAGACCGGTAGCCGACGAAGACGAGCTCGACGCCGCCGTTCTCGTTCTCGACCTGAACTCGCAGAGTGGGATGAGCCCCCGCCCCCGGGAGGGTGAGTGAGTGGATGCGGCCGGTGAACTCGGCCTCTCCCCTTGTCACCGCAGCTCGGGCAGCTCCGGCCCATTGGGCCTGCGGACGACGGGCCTGCCGAGCTTCTCATCCACCCGAATCTGAGCGGATTCGGGCATCGTGAGCTCGATGACGTCGCGGACCGGATGGGGGTCGCTGCCGCGGTCGACGACGACTCTCCTCAGGTAGTCATACACGGCCTCGCGCGCCTCGGAATCCATCACAGCCTGGCCGACGATCTCTGCCCGCAGCATCCAGCGCGGCCCATCGACACCGACGAGGCGCACGTGACGGGTCTCGTTGACCTCGGGCTTCGGAATGAGGGCCTCGACCTCCGGTCCGAATGGGCCCTCACGGAAGCTCGCGGTGCCCCCGCCGCTCGTGATCGACTCGACCAGCTCATCGCGCATGTCCGGCCACAGCGTGTCGGACTTCGGTGCCGCGAGCACCGTGAGCGTGACAGAGGAGCCGACCATCTGGACGAGCGCGCCGATTGCGCTCCGCGTCGCCCTGTTGATGGTGAACTGGACACGGACTCCGCTCTCGCGCGGCAGGTGGAGCACCCCGAGATCGAGCATCCCCTCGACGCTCTCCGCGTCCGCAATGTCGAACGGTCCGTCGGTCGCCGGCTCGGGTCGCTCGACGGAATCCTGCGCCTCATCGACCGCATCGGTCTTTCTCCTGCGCGAGAATAGTGCCACTGTGTCGTGCCTTTCGAAGATGATCGATACAACCCTACCAAGGGAATCGTTTGTTGGAGCGCCGCGAAGGTGGGATGCTGGGCTCGTGACGGACTATTCAGAACGGCTCACGCCGAAGGCCACGGTTCTCCTCGGCGCCGGCGCATTCGGCGCCACTCTCGGACTGCTCGGACTCGCCTTCTCGCTGCCCGCGACCCTGGCCGCCATCGTCGTCCTGGGGATCGGCATCCCGCTCGCGCTCTGGGCGCTGTCTCCCGTCGTGAGGGTGACGCATGCGGGTGACGGACCGACGGGCGTTGAGCTCCAGTGCGGACGCGCGCATATCGATCTCGCCCATCTCGGATCGGCGAGAACGCTCTCGCCGTCCGAGCTCCACGACAGGATCGGGATCGACTCGTCGACGCGCGACTTCGTCTGCTTCTCCCCGTGGGTGAAGTCAGGAGTCATCGTCGAGAATATCGATGAGACGGATCCCATAGCGGCCTGGGTGATCTGCAGTCGGAATCCCGACCGCCTGGTCGACTCGCTTACGAGGCGCACTCCGAGCAGATGAGCATGCCGTCCTTCTCGTAGGCGAGCTGGGAGCGGTGGTGCACGAGGAAGCATTCGGAGCACGTGAACTCGTCCGCCTGAGCGGGCAGGACTGACACCGTGAGCTCGACGTTCGACAGGTCGGCGCCGGGAAGCTCATAGGAATCCGCGGCTTCGGCCTCATCGACGTCGACCGAACCGGACTGGTGATCAGACCGCCTCGTCTTCAGACCCTCGAGGGAATCCTCCTCGATATCTTCATCGCGCTTGCGAGGTGCATCATAATCAGTCGCCATTATCTACTTCCATAAAAAGAGGCCGCCAGACGTGTCGCGGCGCAGGTGCTGTCGCCACGATCCAGCGCATTATGCAACTCTCCGCCGCCGCCCGTCAAGCCGCCCCGATACAATGGTGAACACTCCGGGGCTGATGTCGGCTTTTACACCCCCCAGCTGGCACCCTTGGAGGAGATGTCATCAAGGAGGACTCACATGCTCGAGCTCGAGTTCCTCGGGATACAGCCCGATGGAAGCCACATGACGCTGAATGACTCAGAGGGCAATCGGTATTCTCTGCCGATCACCGACGAGCTTCGCGCCGCCCTTCGGCGCGACCGCGTCCCGAGCCCGACTGAGGAGCCTCGGCCCATGTCGCCGAAGGACATCCAGGCCCACTTCCGGGCAGGCCGCTCGCTCGAGGAGCTGTCCGACATGACGACGATGCCGGCCTCGCAGCTCTCGCCCTACGAACATCCGATCCTCGCCGAGCGCGAATACACGGCGAACCAGGCACGCTCGTTTCGCATCGGCCACGAGATCGGCTCCCTCACGGTCGACGAGCTCGTCACGTCCCGGCTCAGGTCGCGCGATGTCAACCCCGAGGACATTGCATGGACGGCGGTGAGGCAGGTCGGTCGGCCATGGACCCTCACGGCCACGTACACGGTCGCGGGGCGGGAGACCACTGCGAGCTGGACGATCAACCAGGACACGAGCTCACTGACAGCGATCAATGATGAGGCGAGGTGGCTCTCTGAGACGGAGATCCCGGTCAAGGATTCGCCCTGGCGGCCGCTTGCCTCGACAGCACGCGCCGCCGAGGAGCCCCAGGAGGACGAGAAGGACTCCGAGATCGTCTCGATGCTCGACACGCTCTCGGCCCGCCGGGGAACCAAGCAGCCGATGGTGCTCGACGACGATGAGAGTTATCCGCCCGCCGCTCATCCCCCCGCATCGCGACCCGACGAGGCCACGGACGCGACCGTGCTGTCCCTGCCGCCGCGCCCCGACCGCTCGTCCCGCGAGGAGACGGCCGCCGACGAGCTGGCGCCCCGCCCCGAGGTGCCCTCGCCCGATGATGCCCCTGACGAGGCTGAGACGAAGGAGCAGCGCCCTCGGCTCACCGGCGCAGATGACACGAGCAGTGAGCCGGACTCAGGCGAGAACGATGACGCTCTGATCGCTGAGCCTGCCAAAGACAAGAGACGCCGGCGGCGTCCCGGCGATCGGCCCGCCATGCCGTCCTGGGATGAGATTGTCTTCGGTCACCCGAAGGAGTGACGCGTCGGGCTGGAGGTGCGACTGAGATTCGGTCGCCGGGATTGACCGGCTCGTGAGGTGCGCGCGTCTGCCGCAGCGATATCGGTGAGTGCCGCGGCCTCGATCTCATGATCGGGCGACGCCCGCTCATCTGAGCGGCAGTGTGTCCTCCGAGTAGGGTGTGGCCTCGGCGGATTTCGCCGTCATCGACTTCATGTGGTGCTTACGGCAGAGCACTTCGTAGCCGACCAGATCGTCCGTCCCGGTGTCGCCGACGACGATCTGCTCCCCCTCGGTCACCATGATGCCGTTGACCGTCCGAGCATTGTGGGTCGCCCGCGCCCCACACCAGCAGAGCGCTTCGACCTGGAGACGCTCGACCCTGTCGGCCAGCTCCATCATCCTCGCCGACCCCGGGAAGAGCCGGGCTCGGAAGTCGGTGGTGATGCCAAACCCGAACACGTCGGTGCCGATCTCGTCGACGATTCGGGCGAGCTGCTCGACCTGGTCGATGGAATAGAACTGGACCTCATCGCAGACGATGAAGTCGACCTTCTCGCCGGCCATGCGACGATCGGTGATGAGCCTCCAGATATCCGTATCGGGCTCAACCTCGATGGCGGCCACATCGAGCCCGAGGCGGGACGAGAGCCTCCCCTCGCCCGCTCGGTCGTTGCGGGAGAAGATGAGCCCCTCGAGGCCACGGGCTCGCCGGTTGTAGGCGAGTTGGAGGGCCAGCGTCGACTTGCCGCAGTCCATCGTCCCCGAGAAGAACACAAGCTCGCTCACGATGTCACCTCGATCAGGCAGGGCACCAGCATCTCCTCCTCTGTCAGCGAGCCATGGAGGCCCGTGATGCTGAGCGCTCCCGCGCTCATGAACCGCGAATCGCCGATGCCGAGTCGGCCGTTCGCGAAGGCGACGACGTCGCCGATCGCGGACGCGGTCTGGTCTGTCACGTCCCCGAGAAGTCCCGATGATATCCATTCGGCCTTCGTCATGACACGGGCCCGGTCGCCGAGGTGATCGCGCCAGCGCGCCGCAAGCCCCTCCGGATCGCGGGTGTAGATCTGGGCGGCGCGCTCCTCTCCCGCGATGAGATCGACGCCCTCGGACAGCTGCGCAACGTGGGCGACGTCGATCCGCTCCTCGACGTCGATCATGCCGTGGTCGGCGGTGACGATGATGAGGGTGTCGGGAGGGGCGAGTCGTGCAAGGCGGGACAGTTCGGCATCGAGCATCTCCAGCTCGCCCGTCCAGGCCTCCGACTGCCACCCGCGGCCGTGGCCGACATGGTCGAGCTCGCCCCAATAGAGGTAGACGGAATCGGTGCGCTCAAGCGCAGCGATCGCGGCGTCGACCCGATCGGCGAGGCTCTCGCCGACGATGGGCAGGCCACCGCGCCAGGCGGCATTCGTCAGTCCCGTGCCGAGGAACTTGGCGGGTTGGACAACGGCGAGCTCCCGGCCGACGCGCTCGAGCCGCTCTCCGATCGTGTCCCGGCGCTGCCAGTCCTCCGCGCGCAGGTCGGTGTTCCAGGAGATGAGGTTGAAGGGTTCTCCTGTGCTGGGGTCGCGCAGCGAATAGCCTGCCATCGCAGTCTGCCCCGGAGGCAGCGCCGTGCCGAGGCCCGTCACCGCCGCGGCCGTGGTCGATGGTGAGACAGTCGTGATCGGGTCGGGCCGGTCAGCCATGCGACGACGGAGGAAGGGTGCGTGCCCCGAGCGGGAGGCAAGGTTATGGTGGCCGAGACCGTCGACGAGGACGACGATGAAGCGCCGCGCATCCGGCAGGCCGAGGCGCCTCGTCGAGCCGTGCGTATCGAGCCCCTCGAGCTCACAGCCGAGTGCGCCGACAGCACCGGCGAGGACGTCCGTCAGTGTCGAGGTCATGACGGCAATCCTACCGGGTGATCGTGTCCACTCTCGCGCGCCGCATGTAGGGTTCACCTCGCTGGTCGTGGGAGAATACTCGAATGGCACCAACCAGGAACACTCCCCCGCATGAGGCGATCGCCGAGAACATCGTCGATATCGACGTGTCGGAGGAGATGAAGGGATCATTTCTCGAATACGCCTATTCGGTGATCTATTCGCGCGCCCTGCCGGACGCGCGCGATGGTCTCAAGCCGGTTCAGCGCCGGATCCTCTACCAGATGGGCGAGATGGGCCTGCGGCCCGAGCGCGGCTACGTCAAGTCATCTCGCGTTGTCGGCGAGGTCATGGGCAAGCTGCACCCCCATGGCGATTCAGCGATCTACGAGACGATGGTCCGTCTCGCGCAGCCCTTCGTCCAGCGCCTGCCCCTCATCGACGGGCACGGCAACTTCGGCTCCCTCGACGACGGGCCCGCCGCCTCCCGGTACACGGAGGTGCGCCTGACGACAGCGGCGCTGGCCATGACAAAGGATCTCGACGAGGACACCGTCGACATGGTCCCGAACTACGACAACTCCTACATGCAGCCGGAGGTCCTCCCCGCCGCGATCCCCAGCCTCCTCGTCAATGGCGCCGCCGGCATCGCCGTCGGCATGGCGACCAATATGCCTCCCCACAATCTGGGCGAGGTCGTCGCAGGGGCTCGGCACCTCCTCGCCCATCCGGACGCGACGCTTGAGGACATCATGCGCTTCATCCCCGGACCCGATCTGCCGGAGGGAGGCAAGATCGTCGGCCTGACTGGGATCCGTGACGCCTACGAGAATGGGCGTGGGCTGTTCCGCACGCGGGCGACGACGCGGATCGAGAACGTGACCGCCCGGAAGAAGGCGATCGTCGTCACGGAGCTCCCCTACCAGATCGGTGCGGAGAAGGTGATCGAGAAGATCAAGGCGGCGGTCCAGGCGAAGAAGATCGAGGGCATCACCGCCGTCCAGAACCTCACAGACCGGCACCACGGACTGAGGCTCGTCATCGAGCTGAAGAACACGGTCAATCCCGATGCTGTCCTCGCCAAGCTGTTCAAGCTCACTCCGATGGAGGAGACGTTCGGCATCAACAACGTCGCCCTCGTCGAGGGCAAGCCGCAGACGCTGGGTCTCCTTCCGCTCCTCCGGGTGTTCGTCGATCACCGCATCGACGTGACGCGCCGCAGAAGCGCGTTCCGCCTGGGCCGGGCCAAGGACCGACTCCACCTCGTCGAGGGCCTCCTCATCGCCATCCTCGACATCGACGAGGTCATCGCCGTCATCCGCAGCTCAGATGACACGGCGGCGGCCCGGGACCGACTCATGTCGGTGTTCGACCTCAGCGAGGTTCAGGCCGACTACATCCTCGAGCTCCGCCTGCGCAGGCTGACGAAGTTCTCCCGTCTCGAGCTCGAGGCGGAGCGCGACGAACTGCTCACGGCGATCGCCGAGCTCGAGGAGATCCTCGCCTCCGAGGAGCGGCTGCACCAGCTCGTGTCGAGCGAGCTCGCCGATGTGGCGACCCAGTTCGCCACGCCGCGACGCACGATTCTCCTCGAGTCCGACGGCAAGGAGCAGACGCCGGTCGGGGACGTCGAGGTGAATGACGAGCCCTGCCACGTCCTTCTGTCTGCGACAGGGCTCGTCGCGCGCTCCGCAGAGCCGCCCGGTCGTGACAGCAGACAGTCACACGACGCCATCGCCTCGGCAGTTCGGGCCACAACCCGCTCGCAGATCGGTGTTGTCACCGCGTCCGGCGAGGTTCATCGCCTCGAAGTCGTCGACACGCCGGCTCTGCCGCCCGGCTCTGCCTCCCTCGCGGGCGGGGTTCCGCTGCGTGAGCTCATTCCAGCGGGTGCAGATCCGATCGGTCTCATCTCCCTCGAGGAGGACGCCGACCCCATCGCTGTCGCGACCGCACTCGGTCGGGTCAAGCGTGTTACCCCGACCCACCCGAAGATGGACTCGTGGTCGATCATCACCCTGACCGAGGGAGACACCGTGGTCGGAGTCGGCCACGCGTCCGATGACACTCAGATGGTGCTCATCTCCTCGGATGCGTACCTGCTCCGCTTCAATGCCGGCCTCGTGCGCCCGCAGGGGCGCACCGGTCAGGGCGTCGCCGGCATCAAGCTCGCGGAGAGCACCGTCGTCCGAGCTCTCGGAAT
Organism: Flaviflexus salsibiostraticola; assembly: GCF_003952265.1. Classification (NCBI taxonomy): domain Bacteria; kingdom Bacillati; phylum Actinomycetota; class Actinomycetes; order Actinomycetales; family Actinomycetaceae; genus Flaviflexus; species Flaviflexus salsibiostraticola. The sequence goes on along the minus strand of NZ_CP034438.1, from coordinate 286,937 downwards.
CGTCGCTGAGGACCACGTGTCGGAGGCCGAGGTGGTGACTATCACGGGCTCGTTCGACGCGTTGCCCGGCACTCAGACCGGTTCGGTCAAGGTCACGCCCCTCGATCGATTCCCCGTCAAGGGCAGGGCCACGCTCGGCGTGCGCTGCCACCGCTTCCTGCGCGGCGAGGACATGCTCGCCCTCGCCTGGGTCGGCATCGGTCCCCGTGCCGTTGGGGCCGGTGGGCAGCCGATCGACCTGCCCGAGACGAATGAGAAGCGCGACGCGTCGGGCACCATGCTGACCGCGATCATCGGTGGCATCGGCTGAGTCTCGTCGACCGTCCCGTGTCATTGTCGGCCTGCTCGCTCGCAGAGGCCGACAATGACACACACCCCACCACTGTGACGTACGCCGCATGTCTGCCATAGTTGGTGTATGACTTCGATTCTCTGGGACATGGGCGGAACGCTCTTCGACACCTATCCGTACGTCGACTCTGCCTTCGCGCGCGTGACAGCCCAAGGCGCGCATGAGATCGACATCGATGAGATCGGCAGGCTCACCCGGGTCAGTCGCGGGCACGCGATCGAGGCGCTCTCGGCCCGTACCGGTATTCCGCCTGTCGCGTTCGAGGATTCCTACGAACTGGTGAAGGAGGGGTGGCTCGCCGACCCCGCCCCGCTCATGGATGGCGCCGAAGAGCTTGTGCAGGCCTGCCGGCAGGGCCGCGGCAGGAACATCATCGTCACGCACCGCGACCGCGAGTCCGCCGAACAGCTGATCTCCACCACGGGGCTGACGTTCGATGACATCATCTCGACGTCCGACGGCTACCCGCGCAAACCCGACCCGACGATGATCACCGTTGCCCTCGAGCGCAATGGCCTGCGAGCAGAGGACTGCATCGCCATCGGCGACCGCGAGATCGACTGTGAGGCCGCGCAGGCTGCCGGCGTCACGCCGATCCTTCTCGTCAGCACCGCCGTGACGGGCGAGCAGTCGGAGTATCGGACGGTCACGCGCCTCGCCGAGCTGCTGCCCCTGTTCTCGGCGGATGTGGAGACCCCCGCCAACCCCTGGTCGGAGCGGGGCTAGATGTACTGACCGGACAGGTTGGTTGAGGCAGTGCGATGACACGCGCTGACTTGTGACGTGAAGGGAGGGCCTTCCGCGGTTGAGTGGGAGTTGCGAAACCAGCACTCCGAGGAAGGCCCTCCGTATGTCCCACGCTAATGCAGCCCTGACCCCTCGCGCCCGTTTGACCGTCGCCCGGCTCGTCGTCGACCAGCAGGTGCCGATTGCCGAGGTCGCGGCTCGGTTCCAATGCTCCTGGCCGACGGTCAAACGCTGGGCCGACCGCTACCGGGCTGGTGAGTCCATGCAGGACCGTTCCTCTCGCCCGAAGACCTCTCCCTACCAGACCCCGCTGAAGATCAGAAGACGAATCGTGAGCCTGCGGCTGCGGCTGCGGGAAGGGCCGGTCCAGCTGGCCGTCCGGGTCGGGCTGGCACCCTCGACCGTTCATCAGATCCTGCGCCACTGCCGGCTGAACCGACTCGCCCATATGGATCGCGCCACCGGGGAGCCGGTGCGCCGCTATGAACACCCCCACCCCGGCTCGATGATTCACGTCGATGTGAAGAAGCTCGGCAACATCCCCGATGGCGGCGGCTGGCGCTTCGTCGGTCGCCAACAGGGAGGCCGCAACCGCATAGCAACGCCGGACAAGGCCCGCAACCACCACCACAACCCGAAGATGGGCCACGCCTTCGTCCACACCGTCATCGATGACTACTCCCGCGTCGCCTACGCCGAAGTCCACAATGATGAAACCGCTCTCACTGCCGTCGGGGTGTTGGAGCGGGCCACAGCCTGGTTCAACACCCGAGGCGTCACCGTCGAAAGAGTGCTCTCCGACAACGGTCCGGCCTACCGCTCGATACTATGGCGCGAAACCTGCGCCAGGCTGAAGATCACAGCAAAACGGACCCGCCCGTACCGACCCCAGACCAACGGGAAGATCGAGCGCTTCCACCGCACCCTGGCAGACGGGTGGGGCTACGCCCGCTGCTACACCTCAGAAACCGAGCGACGAGACGCCCTACCAGGATGGCTGCATCACTATAATCATCACCGACCCCACACAGCCTGCGACAGGCTCGCCCCAATCACCCGCTTAACCAACCTCCCCGGACAGTACAGCTAGATGTACTGTCCGGGGAGGTTGTTCAGTCTGCTGATGGGTGTGGCCCTGATTGCGGAGTGGTGCCTGTGGTGATTATAGAAGTGCAGCCATCCGGGAAGCGCGTCCCGCCGCTCGGTTTCTGAGGTGTAGAACCGGGCGTAGGCCCATCCATCGGCAAGGGTGCGATGGAAGCGTTCGATCTTCCCGTTCGTCTGCGGCCGATAGGGCCGGGTCCGCTTGGGCACGATCGCCAGGTCTCGACACGCATCGCGCCAGGCGTGTGATCGGTAGGCGGAACCGTTATCGGAGAGCACTCTCTCGACGGTGACGCCCCGCTCGGCGAACCACGCCACCGCGCGAGTGAGTACCCCGATCGCGGTCGCAGCTTTCTCGTCTTCGCAGATCTCGATGTAGGCCACACGAGAGTGGTCGTCAATGACGGTGTGCAGGTATTATCCCACCCCGAGCCGGGGCTGATATCGCTTGGTGCGAGTGCCCTCGCGATCGGATGTCGCCGCTCGATTGATCAGTCCCTGTCGGCGGCAGTTGAAAAGTGAGCAGTTTCGGCATTTGAAAAGTGAGCACTTCGATTAACGATGTGGAGTGTGATTTCAATGCACGATTGGGAAAAGATCCGGGTGCTTGCCCGCGAGGGTGTACCGAAGGCTCGTATTGCTGCTGAGCTGGGTATCTCACGCAATACGGTGGATCGGGCGGTGAAGTCTGATCAGCCGCCGCGTTATGTCCGCACGAGGACACCGACGAAGTTTGGGGAGTATGAGGCCCGGATACGGTGGCTGCTGGAGGAGTGTCCGACGATGCCGGCCTCGGTGATCGGCGAGCGGGTGGGCTGGCCTTACTCGGAGAGGGCCTTGCGGCAGAATGTGGCACGGATCCGTCCTGAGTATGCGCCACGACGTCTCGATCCTGCGGACCGGTTGGAGTGGGAGATCGGGGATGTGGCTCAGTGTGACCTGTGGTTCCCCAATGTTGATATCCCGATCGGGAACGGCAAGACGGCACGCTTCCCTGTGCTGACGATGATCCTGGCCTGGTCAAAGTATCCCGTTGCCTTGATGATCCCGAGCCGGCAACGCCCGGACCTGCTGTTGGGCATGTGGGACGGGATCAGCACCTTTGGCAGGGTTCCTCGACGCCTATTGTGGGACAACGAGGCCGGAATCGGACGATACGGCAAGCTCGGGCAGGAAGTCGCGGAGTTCTGTGGAACCCTCGGAGTGAAGCTCGTCCAAGCCAAACCCTATGACCCGGAGACCAAGGGCGTGGTCGAACGGTTCAACTCCTACCTGGAAACCTCGTTCCTGCCCGGGCGGACGTTCGCCAGTCCCAAGGATTTCAATGCTCAACTCGCCGGCTGGCTCGAGGTGATCCGAGGGAAGAAACCACGAGGGAAAGACCAAACTCGGGGCCAGGGCCTGACCGTCGAGCTCGAGCATATGGGTGCGTTGCCGCCGGTTGATCCCGCAGCGAGGTGGACTGTGCAGACGCGGTTGGGACGTGACTACTACATCGAGATCGGCGCGAACGCCTACAGTGTTGACCCCAGGTGGATCGGGCACCGCATCGACGTCACCATGGACCTGTCGACGGTCCAAGTCAGTACGGGCGGGAAGGTCATCACGACTCATGAGCGTCTTTGGGGCAGCGGCGGTCAGGTGACCGACCCTGACCACGTGGAGACCGCTCGGAAGCTGCGTGCGACCTTTCAGCAGCGCCAGGGCCTGCCCGGCTACGGAGTGACGGTCCAGGGCGGGGACCTGGCAGTATATGACCAGATCTTTGACATCGAGGTGGCCTAAATGGAGGCGATCAAAGACGTCACGTACTACACGAGTGCGTTGAAAGCACCACGTATTCAAGCTTCTTTCGCTCGCCTGGCTGACACTGGGCGGGCACAGGGCTGGACGTTCGAGGAGTACTTAGCCGCGGTTTTGGAAGCCGAGGTCACCGCCCGGGAAGCATCTGGGGCCGAGATACGACGGAAACGAGCACACTTCCCGTCCATGAAGACGATTGAGGACTTCACCTTCGATCACCAGCCCCACCTGCGCTCAGACGTTCAAGCAGCATCACGCTCGACCTGGATCCACAACGCGGAGAACATGATCCTTCTCGGCCCACCAGGCACCGGGAAGACTCACATATCGATCGGGCTCGGCATTGCCGCGACCAGGGCCGGAATCCCGGTCCTGTTCGACACCGCAGCCGGCTGGATCCAGTCGCTCACTGCCGCTCACAACAAGGGAGACCTGACGAAAGAGCTGCGGCGTATTCGCCGCTACAAGCTCATCATCATCGACGAGCTCGGCTACCTCCCCATCGAGCCAGAAGCCGCGAACCTGTTCTTCCAGCTCATCTCGGACCGATACGAGCAATCATCCATCCTGATCACCTCAAACCTCGCTTTCGGGTCCTGGTCCACGATCTTCCACGACGAGACGATTGCGACAGCCATCATCGACCGGCTCGTCCACCACGCCCAAGTCCTGACCACGAAAGGAACCTCCTACCGGATCAGACACCGACAAGAACAAGGAACTGTAAACTAAAACCGCTCAGTTTTCGATCGCCGGAAATGCACCAAATTCAACTGCCGCCGACAGTCCCTGCTGTCTGCCGACGAACCGGTGTCCACCCCCGTCAGGGATACGACCGAACTTGGTCACATCGACATGGATCAAGGATCCCGGATGAGGATGCTCGTAACGTCGGATCGGTTCGCCCGTGACCCGATCAATGCGCGAGAGCCGGTTCAGACCCGCGCGCACCAACACGGCGTGAACGGTGGAAGCGGGCATGCCGAGCTCGGAGGCGATCTGGGCTGGACCGTGTCGGCCCCGCCAGCGCAGCCCGATGATCCGTTTAACCACTGGCAGCGGAGTGCGGGTGGGCATGGAGTGGGGACGACTTGACCGGTCGGTCATCCCGGCCGCGCCCTCATCACGGTAGCGAACCGCCCATTTACGGGCCGTGACGGGGGAGACCATAAACATCTTCGCGGCAACGGTGACAGGCCATTGATCCTCGATGATGAGTTTCGCAAGCCTTAAACGTGCGCGCGGGGTCAGTGCGGCATTAGCGTGGACCATGAAGGCCTCCTGGTATGTGAAGCGGTTTCTTAGACAGCTCCACTTCACAACAGGAGGCCTTCGCCCTTCAACAGATCACACAGGATTCCCATAACAACGTCCCTGGACATCACAGCTAGATCTCGCCTGAGGCCGTGGCGGAGAGCGGCGGCTGGCCCGCCGGAAAGACCCGTTTCGCGTACAGGGTCGTGCTCCGAATGGGCTCGTAGCCGAAGTGCATGAACAGGTCGAGCATGGGGGACGTCCCGTCCGCGTCGACGCTGATATCCATGCCGGCGTACTCCAGGCCCGATTCCTGGTAGGAGTCCGCGGCAGTGTTGAGCAGGCTCGTGGCGAGATGGAGGCCGCGATAGTCGGGCATGACGACGAGCTCCTCCGTGTAGCCCTCTGACCAGCCGAAGGCCGACCAGTCCTGCTCGTACTTGTGGGAGAGGAGATAGGCGGCGAGCTTCGCGCGGTCCGAACGGCCATCAACGATGACGAATGACCATTCGGCCACGAAGAATTGGCTCTCGAGCGCGTCGCTCAGACCCGATAGAGTCTCCCTGTAGGCCGCACCGACCTCGGTGTCCTTGACATCGCTCCACGGCACGAGCCTGAAGAAGGATGGCAGCTCGACCGCGGCACGCGGCTCGGAGAGATCGCGGCGCAGCTGGACGTAACCGCCGCTCGGCTCGAACTCAGCCCGCTCCAGCAGGTCGACGAGGCTGTCGCGCCCCTCATCGACGTGAATCTCCATCGTCGCGTCCGGCTGTCCCGCCGCCAGCCTGCGGGCCGCCGTATCGAAGAACTCAACGACCATTCGACCGAGACCGTAACCCCGGAAGTCCGGATGGGTGCCTCCCGAGCAGCGCAGAGGACTGCCGTCCCGAGGGACTCTCACCACGCCGTAGCCGGCGAGCACCCCGTCAACGACGAGTCCGAGGGACTCGGTCTCGAGCCCGGAGTCGAAGTAGTCCTCGAGTTCGGATGGCAGGGTGCGGAACGGGGCGTGATCATGCTGCTCGATCGCTTCAACGAGTGCGATGAGTTCGGGCAGCCGATGGCGGGTGAGTTCGATCCGCATCACATCTCGATCGCGTAGATGATGTCGGAGGAGCGTGGGTAGAAGTCCCAGCGCTCCAGCCACGACTTCGATTCATCGTTCAGCTTCGAGTCGATCGTCGTGCCGGTCAGGGGGACGCCGACCTCGACGCAATCGGCGAGATGCCGGGACATGAGCGCATCGGCGATGCCCTGGCTGCGCCACCCGCGCTCGATGGCAAGGAATTCGATCCACGACTCAGGCGTCTCACGCTGCTCGATCCGAGCGAGGAGGAAGCCGACGACGATCTTGTCGTCGTCGGCCACAGCGATGTAGGAGATCCGAGGGTCGATCTCGTCCGCGATACGAGCGAAGTCCTCCGCCGGAATGAGACGCCCGCCGAGGCTGAGCGACCGGCTTCGGTTGTAGACGGTGCGGACATCCTCGCTGAGCCCAGGTTCAAAAGGAATGAGGGATACCCCGGCGGCCGCGAGCTTCGCCTGAGCGACCTCCTCGACCGCCGTCGATGTGCCGGTCGTGCGCACGAGGTACTCGAGTGTGCGATTCGGGCTGAAACCCGCCGCGGCGAGCAGACGGCGCCGCTCGGTCAGGTGGGCGACGACGCGGGACTCGATCGAGACCGGAAGATCCCGTCCATCCTCGCCGATCAGCTGACGCGCCCGGCCGTCCTGCCAGTCGATGAGGGCACGGCCGATGCCTCGCCCGCGCCACAGCGGATCGATGAAGGCCTCGAGAATACAGACGTGCTCGGTGTCGACACCCGCGAGCAGGACGACGCTGCCGACCGCTCGCAGCTCGCCTGTCGAGTCCCTCCCCCCGAGGATCTCGTGCCGGTGCGCGGTGGGAGCGAGCCCGAGCATGGGGGCGATGACTTCTGGTCTGCGCACGGCAGACGGCCTGTCGCTGGGCCGACAGCGCAGGTCGAGGGCAATGACATCGTCGACGTCGCCGCCGCCCAGGAGGGCCCATGTCAGACCCAGGTGTGCGCCCGGGAATTCGAGGTGACCTGGGACCCGAAGTCGCTGGTCAAGTGAGCCAGCTCGTGCCGTGACGCCGTTCGATTCCATGCGCGCCAGTCTACCAGTCAGGCGTCGATGCGAGCGCGGTCGACCTCTTCGGAGCCCTCGACGATGAACTCCTTGCGAGGCGCCACCTCATTGCCCATGAGCAACTCGAAGACCATCTCAGCCTCCCGCAGCGCCTCCTCATCGGCCATCGACACCCTGCGCAGAGTGCGGTGTGAGGGATCCATCGTCGTCTCCGCGAGCTGGTCGGCGTCCATCTCACCCAGACCCTTGTACCGCTGGATCGGCTCCTTGTAGCGCCGTCCCTGCTTCTCCAGCTTCTTGAGGAGAGCATTGAGCTCAGCCTCCGAATACGTGTAGTGGACCTCGTTCTTCGCCTTGCCCCGCCCGATCGCCTCAACTCGGTGGAGGGGCGGAACTGCGGCGTAGACGCGGCCGGCTTCGACGAGGGGACGCATGTAGCGGAATAGGAGGGTGAGCAGGAGGGTTCGGATATGAGCGCCGTCGACGTCGGCATCTGTCATGAGAATGACCTTGCCGTAGCGGGCCGCCTGGACATCGAAGGTGCGACCCGAGCCTGCCCCGACAACCTGGATGATCGAGGAGACCTCCTGATTCTTCAGGATGTCGGCCGGTGACGCCTTCTGGACGTTGAGGATCTTTCCGCGAATCGGCAACAGGGCCTGAAACTCGGAGTTGCGCGCCAACTTGGCGGTGCCGAGGGCGGAGTCGCCCTCGACGATGAACAGTTCGGTCTTGGCAACATCCTCGGATCGACAATCCGACAGCTTCGCCGGCATCGTCGACGTCTCGAGGGCGTTCTTCCGCCGCGAGATCTCCTTGTGCATCCGGGCCGTCACCCGCGCCCGCATCTCCGCCACGATCTTCTCAAGGAGTCGGCCGGTCTCGTCGCGCTGCGAACGCTTCGTCGACCCGAGGATCTCGACGAGAGCGTCTCCGACCACGCGATTGACGATGCCGCGCACGGGTCCGGTGCCGAGAATCTCCTTCGTCTGGCCCTCGAACTGCGGCTCGGGAAGGGAGACGGTGACGACGGCCGTCAGGCCCGCCATGATGTCCTCCTTCTCAATCTTCGGATCCTTCGCGGTGACCTTCAGCCGACGAGCATTCGACTCGATGAGCTTCCGGAGCGCACGCGACAGGCCAGCCTCGAAGCCCTGAATATGGGTGCCGCCGACCGGGGTGGCGATGATGTTGACGAAGGAGCGGACGGTCGTGTCATAACCCTGCCCCCAGGCCAGCGCGACGTCCACCTGGCACGTGCGCTCGGTCTCGACGGGGACAAGGTGGCCCGTCTTCTTGTCAAGGGTCTGGACCGTCTCCATGAAGGTGCCGGACCCGACGATGTGATACGTCTTCGTGATCGCAGCATCGGGCGCAAGATCCTCAACGAAGTCGACAACACCACCGTCATATCGGAAGGTCTCCTCCGTCGGCTCCCCCTCTCGCTCATCGCGAATGACGAGCGTCAGTCCGGGAACGAGGAAGGCCGTCTGCTTCGCACGGCCGAGAATCGCCTCGAGCGACATCGCGGTCGTCGCCGGGAAGATCTGCGGGTCCGGCCAGAACCGCACTCTCGTGCCGGTCTTCTTCTTCGCGACTCTCCCCTTGATCTCGAGGAACGAGTCTGTGACGAAAGGAGTGAAGGGGTTGTCCGCCGCCGGGGTTCTGCCGTCCTGGAACTGGCCGGGCTCACCCCGGCGGAACGTCATCCGATGCGTCTTGCCATCTCGGTCGACCTCGACGTCAAGCCGGTGTGAGAGGGCGTTGACGACGGAGGCGCCAACACCGTGGAGGCCGCCCGACGCAGCGTAGCTGCCGCCGCCGAACTTACCACCGGCGTGAAGCTTGGTGTAGACGACCTCAACTCCGGAGAGCCCGACGCCCGGGACCTCATCGACCGGGATTCCGCGACCGTTGTCCTCGACGAGGACGGAGCCGTCCGACAGGAGTGAAACGGCGATCCGGTCGGCATGACCGTCGAGCGCTTCGTCGACCGAGTTGTCGATGATCTCCCACAGGCAGTGCTGGAGGCCTCTCGAGTCCGTTGAACCGATGTACATGCCGGGTCGCTTGCGGACCGCCTCGAGGCCCTCGAGGACAGAAAGATGGCGCGCGGTATATTCAGACACTGTTCGATAGTAGGCGAGAGCGGGGCGAATTCCCTCAAGCACCTCGCGGATGTGAAAAAGTACGGACCGATCGATGATCGGTCCGTACTGTCAGATAAGGGGGAAGGCGCTCAGCTCGCGCTCTCCTCGGTCAAGCGGTGGCGCTCGTCATGAACGTGCTTGGCAGTCGGAGCCAACTTCTCGAGATGCTGATTCGCATGGTGCCCGCAGAAGAGCAGAGAGCCCGATTCGAGCTCGACCCTGACATACGCCCTGGCACCGCACGCGTCGCAACGATCGCTGGCGGTCAGCTGTACTGGTTCTACTACTGTTGTACTCACACCATCATCCAACCACAGTTCGCCCCGATTTAATCCCCGCGTCCGTCCGAGTTCGCTTCGGGCCAACTTATGCCGGATCGATGACATAGGTTATTACCGTCGCCGTCCCCGCCAACCGGGCTCAGGCAGGCGCAGCTCATGAGCAATCGGTTTCGACCGGGTGATGGGAGAGAATCAGCACGTGGAATACGCGGTGATCGACGTCGAGACGACCGGGCTGGCAGCCTGGAGCGATCGGATCATCGATATCGGCATCGTCATCCTCGACAGCACCGGCAGCACGATCGACCACTGGTCCACCCTCATCAACCCGAGCAGGCCTGTCGGGTCCACCCTTATCCACGGCATCACCGACAGCGATGTGGCGGATGCGCCCACTTTCTCCGAGGCGCTCCCCCTCATCATCGAGCATCTCTCCGGCCGCATCATCGTCGGACACAACGTGGCCTTCGATCTCGAGTTCCTCAACGCCGAGTTCAAGCGGTCGCTCTATTCCGTCGCCATTCCTCGCGATGCGGCTGTCTGCACGATGGACCAGTCACGGATCTATCTCCCCGAGGGTCGGCACTCCCTCGGGGCGTGCCTGACGCGCGCGGGAATCAACCTTCCGCTCAATCATCGCGGCCTCGATGACGCGCTGTGCTCTGCCGCCCTCTTGAACAGCTACCTCGCGGCGGAGGCGGACGGCCGCCGCTGGGCTGACACCGCACACGATCGCAATGGTCGCAGCGTTCTTCCGGCGGAATGGGAACGCGCCGCAGGCGCGGCGCGTTCGATCATGTGGCTGGAGGTCGCTGACCTGGGAAGACTCTAGTCGAGGTAATCCCGCAGAACCTGGGAACGGGACGGGTGGCGAAGCTTCGACATCGTCTTCGACTCGATCTGGCGGATGCGCTCTCGCGTCACTCCGTACTTCTTACCGATCTCGTCGAGTGTCTTCGGCTGACCATCGTTGATGCCGAACCGCATCGTGATCACACCAGCCTCACGCTCTGAGAGTGTGTCGAGCACCTGATGGATCTGCTCCTGCAGGAGGATGTGGGCGACCCGGTCTGTCGGCACGACAGCCTCGGAATCCTCAATGAGGTCGCCGAACTCAGAGTCCCCATCCTCGCCCAGCGGCGTGTGGAGGGAGATCGGCTCGCGGCCATACTTCTGCACCTCGATGACCTTCTCCTCGGTCATGTCGAGCTCCTTGGCGAGCTGCTCCGTCGTCGGCTCGTGGCCGAGATCCTGCAGCATCTGCCGCTGGACGCGCGCAAGCTTGTTGATGACCTCGACCATGTGGACCGGGATCCTGATCGTTCGGGCCTGGTCGGCCATCGCGCGGGTGATCGCCTGGCGGATCCACCACGTCGCGTAGGTCGAGAACTTGAATCCCTTCGTGTAGTCGAACTTCTCGACTGCGCGAACGAGTCCGAGGTTGCCCTCCTGGATCAGGTCGAGGAAAAGCATGCCACGGCCCGTGTAGCGCTTCGCGAGTGAGACGACGAGACGCAGGTTCGCTTCGAGGAGATGGTTCTTCGCGAGCTGCCCGTCGCGCACCATCCACTTGAGCCGACGCTCGTAGGCCTTGTCCTTGATCTTCTCGGGCGCCTCCGTGAGGATGTAATTCGCATAGAGACCAACCTCGATTCGACGGGCCAGCTCGACCTCTTCCTCAGCCGTCAGAAGTGCAACCTTGCCGATCTGCTTGAGGTAATCCTTGACGGGGTCTGCCGTAGCGCCCGCGACGTGGATCCGCTGAGCGGGCTCGTCGCCGCTGTCGGAGTCCTTGACGACGAAGTGGCCCGGACGCTCCTCGGCGTGCCTCAGGCTGCGGGCGGTCGGAGCGTCCTCCTTCGCAACCTCTTCCTCGTCGTCCTCGTCCTCGTCGGTTTCCTCTTCGTCGGCGATGTCGACCTCGTCCTCAACGACCTCGTCCTCGACGATCTCTTCATCGACGATCTCCGGGGTCACGGCCGAGTCGATATCCTCAGACGTCTCAGCGGTCGGGCTGGCGAGCTCTGCCTCATCCGACTTGGCGCGTGCCGTCGTCCGCTTCGCGGTCGTCTTCTTGGCCGCGGTCTTTGCGCCACCCGACTTTGCAGGCGCCTTCTTCGCACCCGTCGAGGCGGGCGCAGCCTTGGCCTTCGGCTTCGCGGCAGTCTTCGAGGCGCTCTTCGATGCTGTCGTGGCAGTGCTGCTCTTCGTGGCGCGGGCTGCGGCGCCGACATCCTCCTTTACGTCGGTGGACGGGGTGGTCGAGGTTGTCGCTTCAGACACTGATTACCTTCCAGAATTCGCTCACGGTCCTCGGGCGGAAACGGACCTGTAATGAGCTAACGCCCGCGCACCATGATTTGTTCCCATACTCGAACGACCCGAGTATGGGAACAGTCATGTTTCTCACGCGAGGAGGGACCCTAACGACAGCTCTCGATGGGAGGACAGGAGCACACAAGGTTCCGATCGCCGAAGGGTCCATCGATGCGCCGGACCGGGGGCCAGTACTTCCCGGCTGCTGCCGCCGCCAGCTGCGCCGGGTCGTCAAGCACGTCCTCGGCGAGGGCCGGGTAGACGGCAACAGCCCTCGAATAGGGGTGCGACCATTCGCCCACCAGCGCTGACGCCGCCGTGTGCGGCGCGTTGACGAGCGGATTGTCGTCCTGCGGCCACGTGCCCTCGTAGACGCTGCGAGCCTCATCGTGGATCTTCAGCAGAGCATCACATAGGCGGTCGATCTCGCCGAGATCCTCGGACTCGGTCGGTTCGATCATGAGGGTGCCCGCTACCGGGAACGACATCGTCGGCGCATGAAAGCCGTAGTCGATGAGGCGTTTTGCCACGTCGTCGACCGTGATGCCTGTCTCCTCTCGGAGCGGGCGGAGGTCAATGATGCACTCATGACCGACGAGACCACCGGGACCGCGGTAGAGCACCGGCAGCACCTTGTCGACCTTGGCCGCCACGTAGTTGGCCGCAAGGACTGCCGACTGAGTCGCCGTCATCAGTCCCTCCCCTCCCATGAGAAGGATGTAGGCATAGGAGATCGGAAGAATCCCCGCAGACCCGTAGGGCGCCTGAGACACCGCGCCTGCGCCCGGAGTGATCGCGCTCGCGCTTCCGATCACACTGTTATCGGTCATGGGATGCGAGGGAAGGAAGGGCACGAGATGGGATTGTGCCGCCACCGGGCCCACGCCCGGGCCTCCCCCGCCATGCGGGATCGCAAACGTCTTGTGGAGGTTGAGGTGGGAGACATCGCCGCCGAAATCACCTGGGCGCGCCACGCCGACAAGCGCGTTGAGATTCGCACCATCGATGTACACCTGTCCGCCTGCGGCATGGACACGGGCGCATACCTCTCCGACCGAGTCCTCGTAGATCCCATGCGTCGACGGGTACGTGATCATGATCGCGCCGAGTTGATCCTCGTACTCAGAGATCTTCGCGTCGAGGTCGGTCAGGCTGACCGAACCATCCGGTCCCGTGCCCACGACGACAACCCGGAACCCGGCGAGCACCGCCGAGGCGGCGTTGGTGCCGTGTGCCGAGGCGGGGATGAGGCAGACGGTTCGCTCAGTGTCCCCCCGCGACCGGTGATAGCCGCGAATCGCGAGCAGGCCTGCGAGCTCTCCCTGGGAACCGGCGTTCGGCTGAAGGCTCACCGCGTCGTAGCAGGTGACCGCCGCCAGCCACGTCTCGAGGTCCTCGATGAGCTCGAGATACCCGAGTCGGTCGGTCGCCGGTGCGAACGGGTGGATGAAGGCGAAGCCCGGCCACGTGATGGGGGACATCTCAATGGCGGAGTTGAGCTTCATCGTGCAGGAGCCGAGCGGGATCATTCCGCGGTCAAGCGCGTAGTCCTTATCCGCGAGCGCCTTGAGATAACGCATGAGGAGCGTCTCGGTGCGGTAGCGGTGGAAGGTCGGGTGGGTGAGGTAGTCATCCCTCCGCTCGAGGGATGAGGGGAAACCGGCGTCGATGCCCGTCTTATCCGCTTCCGTGCCGCTGGCCTCCAACGCGCGGACCACTCGGTCGATCACCTCACCGGTCGTCTTCTCATCGCACGACAGCCGGATCGTCGACTCGTCCACCCTCCACCCGGTGATGTTCTCGGCGAGCAGGTGCCTGAGCGCTCGGTCCGCACCGTCGGGGATCTCCAGTTCGACGGTGTCGAAGAAAGATGTTGACGTCACGGGAACACCGGCTCGTGCGAGCCTCTCCGCGAGGCTGACCGCGTGGTCGTGGACGCGTTCGGCGATCCTTCGGAGCCCGTCCGGCCCGTGGTAGACCGCGTATGTTGACGCCATAACGGCGAGGAGGACCTGGGCTGTGCAGATGTTGGAGGTCGCCTTCTCGCGACGGATGTGCTGCTCTCGTGTCTGCAGGGCGAGGCGATACGCGACTGCCCCGTCGGCGTCCTTCGAGACGCCCACCAGTCTGCCGGGCAGCTGCCTCTTGTGTGCATCCTTGACCGCAAGGTACCCCGCGTGAGGGCCTCCGCCAGCCATCGGAACACCGAAGCGCTGGGTGGATCCTGCGACGAGATCCGCGCCCCAGCTGCCCGGGCTGGCGAGAAGGGACAACGACAAGAGGTCGGCGGCGACGACGACGAGGGCACCGGAAGCGTGTGCCCTCGCTGTGATCGCCTCGAGCTCGCTCAGCTCCGGCAGGTGGCCGGATGCCCCGGGGTACTGGAGGATGACGGCCGCGACATCATCGTCGATCTGCGAGAAGTCGGATTCGGTGAGCTCGATTCCAAGCGCACCTGCCCGAGTCTCGACGACGGCGCGTGTGGCATCGAAGACGTCCTCGGCGATGAGGACTCGAGTGCGGGACCTCGCGACCCGACAGGCGAGGAGCATCGCCTCAGCAACGGCAGTCGCCTCGTCGAGCATCGAGGAGTTCGCGATGTCCATGCCTGTCAGATCCGAGACCATGGTCTGGAAATTGACGAGGGCTTCGAGCCGACCCTGACTGATCTCCGGCTGGTACGGCGTATAGGCCGTGTACCAGGACGGGTTCTCCAGGATGTTGCGCCGAATCACAGCAGGCGTGACCGTGTCGTAATAGCCCTGCCCGATCATGGAGATCCGGACCGTGTTCTTTGCGGCCAAGTCGGAGAGTCGTTCGAGGACGTCCTGCTCGGAGCGGCCACCCGGCAGTCCGTCGAGTGCCTCCCGTGTCAGGCCCGCGGGAAGGGCCGCCTCCATCAGCTCGTCGAGGCTGCCGACGCCGACGCGCGCAAGCATCGCGCTTCGATCAGAACCCCAGGTGCCGATGTGGCGGGGCTGGAAGCTCGTCACTGCAGCTCCGCGACGAATGACTCGTACGCGGGTGCGTCCATGAGGGCATCATCCGTCGTGGTCACCTCGATCTCATAGAGCCACCCCTCCCCGTGGGGATCGTCCGTGGCGAGCTTCGGGTCGTCGACCACACTGTCGTTGACGGCAGTGACGGTTCCGGAGGCCGGTGCGACGAGGTCGGAGACGGACTTCACCGACTCGATCTCGCCGCATGCCACACCGGCGGTCACGACGGCGCCGACCTGTGGAAGCTCGACATAGACCGCCTCATCGAGCGATGTTGCGGCATACGCGGTGATGCCGACGCGCGAGGGGGCGCCCTCCTTCAGCCATTCGTGGTCGGGGCTGTACTTGCGGTCGTTGGGGTACACAGATGCACCTTTCGTCGTTGGTGGTCCCGGCCACGACATCGCCGCCGGGAGGATCTCAGCTTTCGCTCCTGTAGAAGGGCAGGTGGACAATGGTCATCGGCTGGTGCTTGCCGCGCACGTCGACGGAGACTTCGGTGCCGAGCTCCAGACCGGCAGTGAGAATGGCGAGCGCGATCGGGTGGCCGAGGGTTGGGGACAGCACGCCGGACGTGATGACGCCGACCTGCTCACCATCGACGCTCACGGTGGATCCGGCCCGGGCAGCCCTCCGGCCTTCGCCGGCGAGACCGTAGAGCGCTGTCGAGGGCTCGCCCGCCTTCCGGAGCGCCTCTTCACCGACGAACTCATGGTCGAGGACGACAGTCCTGCCCTGGCCCGCCTCCGCCGGGGTTCTGTCCTCGGTGAGCTCGTTGCCGTACAGCGGCATCCCCGCCTCGAGACGCAGCGTGTCTCGAGACGAGAGGCCGCAGGGTCGCATGCCATGGGGCTCGCCTGCTTCAGCCAGACGCTCCCAGAGGAGAACTGCATCATTCGCGTCCGCCATGATCTCGTAGCCACGCTCGCCCGTGTAGCCTGTTCGGGCGATATGGACGGGCGTGCCCCCGATGGTGAAACGCCCGTGGCGGTAATAGCCAAGGGTGTCGAGCTCGTCGCGGTGCTCAGAGTCGACGACTGAGCGGACGATGTCGAGGCTGGCCGGCCCCTGGACGGCGATGAGGCATCGGGCCGTCGTATTGTCCTGGACTGCGGCACGAGCGCGGAGGCGGTCTGACCTCTTCGTCAGCTCGTCACCGACACGGAGACGGTTCGCACCATTGGCGATGACAAGGAAGTCGACGTCATCGTTTCGGTAGACGATGAGATCGTCGATGATGCCGCCGTCCTCCTTCACCATGAGTGAATAGCGAGCGCGGCCCACGGGCATCGTCGACAACACCCCGACGAGGGCGTAATCGAGCGCGGCTCCCGCGTCCGGGCCCTCGACCCTGATCTGACCCATGTGGGACAGGTCGAAGATCCCCGCCCGCTCGCGAACCGCGGCGTGCTCCTCACGGTCGGAGGAGTAGCGGAGCGGCATGGCCCAGCCCGCGAAGTCGGTCATTGTCGCTCCCAGCCGTTCATGGACCGGAAGCAGCGCAGTCTCGTTGAGAGTCATGTCACCAGTATTCCCCTCTTTGCTGGCAGGTGCGAGCAGAACCGCAACATGAATGACGCAGCGCGACGGCTCTGCGCGACCAGATCGGCCCTGCCTGCGGGCCCACCGTCGACGCCTATCGCATCCAATGGGGAACGATCCCCCGCATCAGCGCAGTCCACACGAGGGTGGCGAGCCGACTGCGCTGACGGGTCGAGCGAGCTCGGTAGTAGAGATGGGACGCAAGCCGCGGGTACCCACTCCACCAGGCAAGGTAGGACGCGCTGGCGAGGGCATGGACAGTGTCCGGCTCGCCCACCCTGTCCGACAGCGCGGCGAAAGCCGCGTCGATCCGCACGGGGTTCGGAGCCGTCATGGGCGGGACGAAGCGCTCACCGGGTGCCAGCCGATCGCAGCCCTCCTCCCCGATCGCCCAGACGATGACCGCGTCCCGCACCGATCCGGCCTGGAGCGACAGGGAGGCAGGCGGCACGGGCGCCGGGCCGTGCGCCAGCCGAGAGCGGAGCAGGTCGATCCACTGGGCAGCGGCACTGTCCGCAAGGGCTGGATCGAAGTGCCCGGCAAATCGTCCCGCAGGTCCGGCGAAGTCGGCGATGAGTCGATCGAGTCGGCCATTCTCCATCGGGTCGGTCTCCGGCTCATCGAGCCAGCCGTGCTGGCTGTAGATCGAGAAGCGCACACCTCCCCGTGCGATGACCGTGTCCCAGGCTCCCCCAATGGCCCGCTGGGCGTGTCCGAGGGTATCGAGCTCCTGGGCCTCCGCGGTGACGTCCTCATCGCCGTCGGGGAAGATGAGAGCGATGGAGGTGCTCGGGGCGTCGGGGACGACGGTCCGGTCGAGCCGGTCGAGGGCGTGGACGGAGATGTCGCAGATACCGCCGGCATCGGATCGGACGATGACCGCCCTGCCGTCGGGTGAATAGTCGGTGGCCTCCATCGCCGCGTGGGCGAGCGTGGAGAGTGGAACGATGCTGTGCTGTGCAGTGCTCATGGATGACGATCCAACCCTCGCCGGCCCGCCTCCACGGGTGGCGGAATGCGCCCTGTGGACGGCATGCGAGGCGCTCTGGTCTGGGCAATGCGGCTAGAGTGAGAGTCATGTACGAGTCACTTATCCGCCGCATCTCCGCCAGCACTCTTGCCGCTCTCGACTCCTACGGATTCTCGGGTGACCCGTCCCTCCTCTCCTCCTTCACCGACCCGACGAGGGCACTTCTGTCGGGTGGCAAGCGTGTGCGAGGTGTTCTCTCCATCTCGGGCGCAATGTGCGCGACGGGCTCAGCGCCGAGCGATGACGCCGTCGAGGTGGCGGCCGCGATCGAACTCTTCCAGGGAGCGGCGCTCGTCCACGACGACATCATGGACGACTCGCCCACCCGCCGGGGCCTGCCTGCCGTCCATGTCCAGTTCAGCGCGGAATTCGAGAGTTCGGACCTCGCCGGCGATTCCCAGCTTTTCGGCCGTGATGCCGGGATCTGCTCGGGCGACTTCCTTCTCGCGCTGGCGAGCTCCCACATGGCGGCGCACGCGCCGACGGCGGCGAACCGACGATTCCAGGCCATGTGCGCCGAGGTGGCCTTCGGCCAGTTCCTCGACATCCGGGCCGAGAACATCGACCTTCTGGCACTGTTGAACAGCTCGGACCCATCCGCTGCCCTGCTTGCGGCGCGCGACAATGCATTCACTGTGCTCCGCCACAAGTCGGCGCACTATTCTGTCCGCGACCCGCTCCTCATCGGCGCCGAGGCCGCGGGAGCCGACGAGGAGCTGCTCGACATCCTCACCCGGATCGGCTCACCGCTGGGTGAGGCCTTCCAGCTTCGCGATGATGCCCTCGGTGTCGCTGGAGACCCGTCGACGACCGGCAAGCCGACCGGCGGCGACCTGCGGGAGGGCAAGCGGACCGTCCTCATCCTCACCGCATTGGCTCGGCTGGCGGGCACCGACCGCGCTCACTGGATCGCAGAGTCGCTCGGCCGTGACCTCGACGAGTCCGACGTCCGCGATATCACCGACGCCATCGTCGAAAGCGGTGCCTGGGAAGAGCATGAAGCACTGATCACCGAGCGCGAGGATGAGGCACGGGCGGCGTGGGACGAGCTCCCGGCGGGCCCCGGTCGGGACGCTCTGGGCGAGCTCATGGAACGGCTCACAGGCCGCACGCACTAGGCGGGCCGTCGCCGACAGCGCTCAGTTCCCACTCCTCTGCCCCGCCGAGGCTCGGCGTTCAGAAGGCGAGGCTGGCGACGATTCTCCGGACAGCCCGATGCTTTCCGGCTCGCAATGCCTCGATCGGAGTCTCTCCGAGTTCGGGCTCCACTCGATGGAGCCACTCGTGGGCCTCATCATCGCTGAACCCGGCGTCGGTCAGCAGAATGAGCGTGCCTCGAAGGTTCCCAAGCACCTCCCACGCGCCGTCAACCTCAACGAGCTGATCGCTCGTAATGACAAGAGGACCCGTGGGCCGGACGGCGAGGAGCCGACGGTCGGAGATGAGAGAGCGGACGTCGCGGAGTCGGATGCCGAGGACCTCGGCGACTTCTGGCAGGGACATCTGGTCGGGCAGTGGAGGAATCACAACAGGATATTAAATCCAATTCTCGGATTCCGGTAGCAACACGCCGCAGAGCACGATAGTGTCACATCTGAAACATCTGTCACAGCCTTATCACGATGCGCAACATCAACATCACGCACGCGGGTGGGGCGGACCAGCCTTCGGAGGATTCATGTCGTATTCGCGACGCTCAATCGGTGTCACTGCAGCCGCAGCGGCCGCCCTCGGTGCCCTTGCTCCCCTACCCGCCACCGCCGCCGAGCTTCCCGCCTCGCCGGCGCACAGGCTTCCCTCGGCGACGTACCAGGTTGCCAAGGGTGACTCCGTCTGGGTCATCGCCCAGCGATTCGGAGTGTCCGTCAGTTCGGTCATCGAGGCCAACGGACTGGACAGCTCGGCCACTATCCACCCCGGTCAGCGCCTGCAGATCCCGACCACGACCGTCACCGCCACACCGGCATCACCGGCAGTGGCCGCTGCGACGTATACGGTGAAGAGCGGTGACACGCTCTCTTCGATCGCTCTCCGACACGGGACGACCGTCGCCGCGATCAAGTCTGCCTCGAAGCTGAGCTCCGACCTCATCTTCCCGGGCCAGAGCCTGACCCTGCGCGGCTCGGCGTCGGCCACACCCGCCCCCGCGCCGGCGGCGTCACCGAAGCCCGCGGCGACCGCGGCGGTGACGTACACGGTCAAGCGGGGCGACACCCTGTCGGGCATCGCCGCCCGCAATGGGACGACGGTCTCGGCCATCGTGTCCGCATCCGGTCTGCGCAACGCCAACGTTATCTACCCCGGCCAGGTCCTCACGCTGCGCGGAACGGGCGCGGCGTCGGCCGCTCCGGCGGCCCCCGCCCCGTCGACCCCGAAGCCGGCTCCGAGCTCGGCCTCGACGCACACGGTCGTGCGTGGCGACACGCTGTCCGGCATTGCGTCGAAGTACGGCACGACCGTAGCCGCGATCATGCAGTCATCAAAGCTCTCCTCGACTGTCATCTACCCCGGCCAGGTCCTCACCGTCGCGGGCACCGCCGCCCCTGCACCGGCACCCGCCGGCGATCAGAATCTCGTGCCCGGCACCTTCCTCCACTACACCTACCCCGAGGCGACGGTGCGCTCGGCGAACGAGAACAAGGCGTACCTCAACTCGATCGCGGTTCCCTCGCGCGCCGAGACCCAGGCCATGGTCCGCGAGATCGCCCTCCAGTACGGCGTCGATCCGGCGCTCGCCCAGGCACACGCCTTCCGTGAGTCCGGCTTCGATGCTCGTGCTGTTTCGCCGGCGAATGCGATCGGCACGATGCAGGTCATCCCCTCCTCGGGCAAGTGGGCCTCGGATCTCGTGGGACGCGATCTCAACCTGCTCAACCCCCGGGAGAACATCATTGCGGGCGTCGTCATCATCCGTCAGCTGCAGCGCAGCGCCTCCTCGCTCGACGAGGGCATCGCCGCCTACTACCAGGGACTCGGCGGTGTGCGAAGGAACGGCATGTACCCCGACACGGTCCAGTACGTCCAGCGGGTCAAGTCGTCGATGGCGCAGTTCCGCTGATCCGTTCGCTCCCCAGCACCGCCTCGCAACGGTCCTGGGGAGCATCATCTAGGCTTGGATTCGTGAATTCAGTGCCTGATCCGCTTCTCGGTGCCGTCATCGACGGGCGATATCTCATCCATGCCCGCATTGCGCGCGGCGGCATGGCGACCGTCTATCGCGGCACCGACCAGCGCCTCGACCGGGACGTCGCGGTCAAGATCATGCACCCCCACCTCGCGGATCAGGACGAGTTCGTCCAGCGCTTCCATCGCGAGGCGCTCGCAGCCGCCAGATTGTCGCACCCCAATGTCGTCGCCGTGTACGACGAGGGGGCCTTCGCCTCGGAGTCATCCGAGACCGCCTATCTCATCATGGAGCACATCTCCGGCCCCGACCTACGAACTGAGCTGGGGCGGCGGGGATCATTCCCTCTGGGCATGGCTCTGGAGATCGTCCGGCAGGTGCTGTCGGCCCTCGGCACCGCCCACAGCGCAGGCCTCATCCACCGCGACGTCAAACCCGAGAACGTGCTCCTCGTCAGGGGCGACGAGGTCACAGCGAAGGTCACCGACTTCGGCCTCGCCCGAGCCGTCGCAGCCGCACGAGCGACAACGGCCGGGACCGTGCTCGGCACGGTCGCCTATCTCGCGCCCGAGGTTCTCGAGGAGCAGGCGACCGCCCGCTCCGACATCTATTCCGCCGGTGTCATGCTCTACGAGCTCATCGCCGGCCACGCCCCCTTCTCGGCTGAGACTCCGATCGCCCTCGCCTACAAGCACGTCAACGACCCGATGCCCCGACTGTCGACCATCGCCCCGTGGATCCCCGCCTCCGTCGACTCCCTCATCGGCGTTCTCACAGCGAAAGACCCCGCCCACCGTCCCGCGGACGGGAACGAGGCCCGCGACCGGGTGCAGGGTGTCCTGGCAGACCTCGACCCGATCGTCGCCAAGCGTCGCATCGCGGTCATCCCGACCACTTTCGCCGAGCGTGAGCCCGACGGGCCTCGCAATGCGGGTCCGCACGACACGAGATCCTTCACACCCGCCCACAGGACGGCTCTCCTCACCGCTCCCCCAGCCAGGCAGTCGAGCCGCGGGCACGAGATCGCCCGCCAGCGCTCCGGGGCCAACCGGACACCCTCATCGACCTCGTCGAAGGTGTGGCGCTGGGCGATCACCCTCCTGCTCATTGCCGCCACGGCCGCCGGCATCGCCTGGTACTTCACCGCAGGGCCGGGCATGCGGATCAGTCTTCCCGACGTGACCGGCCGCGACGAGGACGCGGCCGTGACGATCATCGAGGAGGTCAACCTCGTCCCCCAGCTCGAATACGAGCATTCCGACGACGTGCCCGACGGTCGTGTCATCTCAACCGATCCCGCCGCGCCGGCCCAGCTGTCGAGGGACGACACGGTTACGCTGACCGTCTCCCTCGGCATCGAACAGGTGGCTGTGCCCGCCGTCGTCGGGCTTCCCCTCGAGACGGCCGAGCAGCAGCTGCGCGACGCACGGCTCGTCCCTGAGGTCGAGGAACAGTATTCCGCGTCCGTACCCGCCGGCAGTGTCATCGCCCAGTCGGTCCCCGCGACCACCGAGGTCGACCATTCCACGCCGGTCACCATCGTCGTCTCGCTCGGTCGGGAGCCTGTCGAGGCGGTCGATGTCCGCGGACTGTCCTTCGGGGAGGCCGCAGCCGCGCTCGAGAGCGCCGGGATCACTGTCGACCGCGCCGAGTCCTATTCGGACACGGTCGAGGAGGGAGCCGTCATCTCCCAGTCCCAGCTCGGGACCGTCTACCGCGGCGATACGGTCACGCTCACGGTCTCCCTCGGGCCCGAACTCTTCGAGGTTCCCGACGTGTTCGGTCTTCAGAGGGATGACGCGGCGGCGATCCTTGAAGACGCCGGCTTCGAGGTCGAGTACGACAACTTCCTCGGTGGGATCTTCGGCACCGTCCGCGACCAGTCGATCGCTCCCGGTGAGATGCACCCGGCAGGCACGGTCATCGTTCTCACGATCGTCTGAGTCGCCACCCGCTCACACGCTTCAGCGGCACGTTCTCACACCGCGCGGACATGCCCCTGAGCGGTCCAGACGCGCTGACAACGAATGGAGGGCCGGCTCTTGCCGACCCTCCACCGTTTTAATGTGACTACTCGCAGGGCTGCCCGCTGGTCCGCGCCCTCAGCATCTGAGAGACGAGGAACGCGAGCTCGAGCGACTGGCCATGGTTGAGTCGCGGATCGACGAGCGTCTCGTAGCGCTGGGAGAGGATCTCCTCCGACAGCTCCTCCGAACCGCCGAGAACCTCCGTGACGGAGTCTCCCGTCAGCTCGATGTGGACGCCCCCCGGAACCGTACCCAGAGCGTTGTGGACCTCGAAGAAGCCCTGGACCTCGTCGACGACGTCCTCCATCCGCCTGGTCTTGTAGCCGTTCGTCGCCGTGATCGTGTTCCCGTGCATCGGGTCGGTCACCCACGTGACGGGACGCCCATCCTTCGTCACGCCCTCAACGAGGCTGGGAAGAAGATCCCGAATCTGGGAGGCACCGAGGCGGGTGATGAAGGTGAGGCGACCCTCCTCACCGTCCGGATTGAGCTTATCCATGAGGCGGAGAGCATCGTCGACGGTGCTCGTCGGACCGAGCTTGACGCCGATCGGGTTGCGCACCCGCGACAGCAGGTCGACGTGGGCGCCGTCCCACTCCCTCGTCCGCTCACCGATCCACAGGAAGTGTGCGGAGGTGTTGTACGGCTCCGAGGTGCGCTGGTCGATGCGGGTCATCGCATTCTCGTATTCGAGCAGGAGAGCCTCGTGCGACGAGTACATGTCGACGGTCCGAACCGCGGGGGAATCGATGCCGGCGGCCTTCATAAAACGCAGCGCCCAATCGATATCAGCCGCGATCGTCTCGTACTTCTTGTAGGCCGGGTTCTCCGTGAAGCCCTTATTCCAGGCGTGCACCTCCGACATGTCGGCGAAGCCGCCACCCGTGAAGGCACGGATGAGATTGAGGGTCGTCGCGGAGCGGTGGTAGGCATCGATCATCCGCTGGGGATCGGGAATGCGATCCTCCGGGGTGAAGTCGTGTCCGTTGACCGCGTCGCCCATGTACGCGGGCAGCTCGACGCCGTCCCTCGTCTCCATCGGATTCGAGCGGGGCTTCGCATACTGGCCCGCCATCCTGCCGATCTTGACGATCGGCAGGGCGGCACCGTACGTGAGCACGATCGCCATCTGAAGGATCGTCTGGATCTTTGCGCGGATCCTGTTCGCCGAGACGGAATCGGCGAAGGTCTCCGCGCAGTCACCACCCTGGAGGATGAAGGCCTCGCCACGGCCGGCCTTCGCGATCTCCGCCTTGAGGGTATCGGCCTCGCCCGCGAAGACGAGCGGCGGCATCGACCTCAGATAGACGGCGGCGCGGCGCACCTCGTCGGGGTCGGGCCAGGCGGGCTGGTGCTTGGCAGGCAGCTCGCGCCAATGCTCGAGCGAACGGTACATATCCATTTCACGTTCAGACACAGACTTGATCCTAATCCACGGGGCCCGCGCGGCGGAGTGCGGCCGCCACGCGGTCCCTCACTAGTCGGCCTTGAGGGGCTGGCCGATCGATGCCATGACATCCTCGAACCACGGGACGAACATGTTGAATGCTTTGCCGCCGGCGATGCGGGAGAAGTCGATCGCCTTGAGCTTGTTGCCGTCCTCCTCGTCGTGACCGACGACGCCGGACTGGCCGCGCAGGGCGGACTCGACGGCGTAATCGACCATACCCTTGATGAGGTGGAGATCCTCGCTGCGGGCCCGCGACGCGCGGGAGTAGTAGCCGGACTTCTGGACCATGACCTTCTCGGCGCCGAGGCGCTCGGAGAACTTGTCGGCGAACCACTTGCCCGGGTTGATCATGTCGAGCTTGACGTGGCCGAAGGGGTCGCGCGGGACCTCCTCGCCGGACGCCTCGAGCTCTTCGACGATCTCGTCGACGCCCGCACCCTCCGAGAGGAAGATGTTGACGTTGCCGTACTCATCCATGATGCCGCGCAGGCGCTCGACCTCGGTCGCGAAGTCGATGTCCATCTCCGGAAGGTAGACCGCGTGGATGTCCCAGCGCTCCTTCATGAGACCAGCGGACGGCACCCATTCCTGCTGATCGACCCAGGCGCGGTAATCCGCGGCGGCCTTGGCTGTCAGGTAACCGCAGTGGCGCCCCATGACCTCGTGGATGATGAGCATGCGGGGCGAGGAGCGGTGCTCACCGATGATGTTGATCGCGAACTCAGCCGACTCTTCAGCGGCCGTCAGTGCGCCGAGGGACTGGGCAATCGGGATGATGTCGTTGTCGATCGTCTTCGGAAGCCCGACGACCGTCAGCTCGTACTGGTGCTCGTGCAGGTAGGCCGCGAGATCGGCAGCCGTCGTGTTGGTGTCATCGCCGCCGATCGTGTGGAGGACATCGACACCGTCCGCACGCAGGCGCTCGGCAGCGACCTCGAGCGGGTTCTGGCCCTCGTCAACGAGGCCGCGGTTGACGAGGTCATCGACGTTGGTGAGCTTGACGCGGGAGTTGCCGATCGGGGATCCGCCGAAGTTGTGGAGACGGCCTGCGTTGGCGCGGGCCTCCGCATCAAAGACAATCTTGTTGCCGGTCAGCAGGCCGTGGTAGCCGTACTGGTAGCCGATGATCTCGATCTCGGGGTCGAGCTCGCTGTAGCGCTCGATGAGTCCGCCGACGGCGGAGGAGAGGCACGGTGCGAAACCACCGGCGGTCAGGATTGCGACACGGTTGAGGGCCATGATTAACCTTCCAATCTGGACAATACGATGCCCACTCTATCTGGCTTATCATCGGAAGCATGGCTCCGGACGATAAAGATGGACAGGGCGACGACACCGATTGGGAGCGCTACGCCGCGGAGATGGGCGACGCGTGGAACCGCGGGAATCAGCCGATCTTCCAGGAGCCGCGCCAACCTGAGGCTGCGGGACCGCGCGATTGGGTGCAGGGTGAGCTCGACGACGAGGCCCCGGAGGCCGCCGACGACGTGCTCGAGTCCACATATGCGGCGCAGGGGCCCGCTTTCGCCACGCCCCTCGAGAAGACTCTCATCACCGTCGTCGTGGTCAGCGTCGCGCTCATCATCCTGTCCGAGGTTTCGATCATCACTCTGTCACCGACGATGTTTATCGTTGTCGTTGTCGCCGCGGCCGCGGCGGCGGTCGCCTGGATCATCTCCTACGCGACCGGCAGCGATGATGACGATGGGATGAGGGTGTAGTGGCAGGAAGGCTCCTCCTTGAGGATGCCAGACGCGCGCCGGAGGGCGTCGATGTCCAGATGTCGTTCAGCGATCTGGGCACCGACCTGCGCGGCGTCACGTTCGTCGTCGTCGACCTCGAGACGACGGGTGGTCGCCCCGGCGCGGAGGAGATCACCGAGATCGGGGCCGTCAAGTCGATCGGCGGTGAAGTCGTCGGGGAGTTCGCCACCCTCGTCAACCCGAACCAGCCAATCCCGCCCTACATCACCGTCCTCACCGGGATCACGACGGCCATGGTCATGGAGGCGCCCCGGATCGCGCAGGTGCTGCCCGCGTTCTTCGAGTTCGTCGGGAACGCACCCGATACTGTGCTCGTCGCCCACAATGCCCGCTTCGATGTCGGGCATCTCAAGGCGGCGGCCGCCGCTCTTGCCCTGCCGTTCCCGACGGTCATGACGCTCGATACGGTCCAGCTGGCGAGGCGGACGATCACGAAGGACGAGACACCGAACTACAAGCTCGGCACCCTCGCCCGGGTCATCGGCACCGACGTCGCACCGACACACCGCGCTCTCGACGATGCGAGGGCGACCGAGGAGCTCCTCCAGTTCATGCTCGGCAGGCTCGGCCCGCTGGGCGTCAGCCATCTCGAGGACCTCAAGACCGTCACCGACCCGGTCCCGTACCGCCGGCGCCTCAAGGCGAACCTCGCCGATGGCCTCCCCCGGTCCCCCGGCGTCTATCGCTTCATCGGACCCTCCGGAGACGTCCTGTACGTGGGCACCTCGGTCAACGTTTATCGGCGCGTCCGCCAGTACTTCACTGCGGCCGAGAAGCGCCGCCGGATCGCGGAGATGGTCGACCTCGCCGTCCGCGTCGAGGCAACGCCGACAGCGACACGCCTTGAGTCCCAGGTCCATGAGCTGCGCGCCATCCAGTCCTTCGACCCCCCGTACAACCGCCGGTCGAAGCGCCCCGACAAACGTCCGTGGCTCGTCCTCACGAACGAGCCCCACCCCCGGCTGTCGATCGTCCGCTCCGTCGCGGCCGAGGACATGGCGGCCTCGCTCGGCCCATTCACGACGATGAAGGCGGCGAAGAAGGCGAAGGACCTGCTCGAGCGGACCTCGCGGGTGCGCACGTGCACGAGCCGCCTGCCGCTCATGCCGTCCCCGCAGTTCCGCGCCTGCTCCCTCCTCGAGATGGGACGGTGCTCGGGCCCGTGCGTGAGCGGCGAGCCACAGGAGGCGCTCACCATCGCCCGCACGGTGCTGTCCGGCCTCGTCGACGATGCGGTCGCGCACACGATGGAGAACCTCCGCCAGATGTCATCTCGAGAGGAGTTCGAACGCGCGGCCGATGAACGGGACCGCCTGTCCGCCCTCGTGACGACCGCCGCCCGCAGGGAGAGACTCTCACTCCTTGCAGGTACGGCTGAGCTGCGCGCCGCGAAGCCAACCGAACACGGCTGGGAGATCATCATCGTCCGCTGGGGCCGGCTGGTCGGCACGGCCGTAGCCCCAGGCATCCACGAGGTTGTCGGGGTCGCGGAGGCCCTGGCCGCATCGACTCCTTCAGTCGACGAGCCGACGGTCGCCTGCGGGGCGGCACCCGTCGAGGAGATGGAGCTGCTCTACGGCTGGGTCTTCTCCCCCGGCACGCGCCTCCTCAGCTCGCCCGCGACGTCCCTCGCCATCCCCCGCTCCTCGGCGCAGCGGCACCGGATCGACGTCGCTCGCTAGCGCCTCGGCGCCGCCCCTGAAGAGCGTAAGCTAGGCCTATTGAGGAAAGGACGTGTCATGCTGACAGCAATTGTGCTCATCAACGCCGATAGCAGCCGGATCCCGGAGGTCGCGGAAGGGATCACCCAGATCAAGGGTGTCTCCGAGGTCTACTCGGTCACCGGCGATCGAGATCTTGTCGCCATGGTTCGCGTCTCGGACCACGAGAAGCTCGCCGACGTCATCGCGGACAAGATGGGCAAGGTTGAGGGCGTCCACGACACGACGACCTACATCGCCTTCCGCGCCTACTCCCAGCATGACCTCGAGGCCGCTTTCCACATCGGTCTCGACTGAACCGCACAGACGGCATTCCCGTGACGTGAGGAGGGCTGGCAGCCTCAGCTGCCAGCCCTCCTCTTTGGTTGAATCTTCGGTGCCCGTCAGCCGCGCGACAGCCCAACCCAACGCGTGAGCAGGTCGGATGCTCGGCCGGAGTCAATGGTCTCTGCCGCGATGTCGACTCCGCGGCGAAGGCGCTCGATGAGAGAACCGGAGGCGGGCTCGATACCCGGCAGCCGGCCGTGTGCGACCAGGGCGCCGGCGGTGTTGAGGAGGACGGCCTCGCGAACCGCACCGCTCTCACCGCCGAGCACGCTGCGCGCCACTCCGGCGTTGTAGGCGGCGTCATCGCCGAGCAGGTCGTCGACCGTCGCCGGCGCCAGACCCAGGTCCGCGACCGCGTCAATCTCCGAGTACGAGATCTCACCGTCCCGCACCTCCCACACCTGGTTGGTGCTGACTGCGCTCAGCTCATCCATCGCATTGGCGCCCCTGAAGATGAGGGCGGAGTTTCCTCGCTCGGCGAGCACGCCGGCGACGATGGGCGCATGTCGGGCGCTCGAGACGCCGATGGCGCCCGAGCGGGGCCGCGCCGGGTTCGTGAGCGGGCCGAGCACGTTGAACGCCGTGCCGACGGCGAGCTCCCGGCGCGCCACGGCCGCGTGCCTCATCGACGGGTGGAAGAGGTTGGCGAAGAGGAAGGTGATGCCGAGCTCGTGGAAGTTGTCGATCACCCGCTCCTTCGGCAGGTTGAGGTCGACGCCGAGGGCCTCGAGGCAGTCAGCGGAGCCCGAGGACGAGGACGAGGCGCGGTTGCCGTGCTTGACCACCTTGACGCCTGCGGCCGCAATGACGAGGGACGACATCGTCGAAATGTTGACCGTCTTCAGTCGGTCGCCACCCGTGCCGACGATATCGAGCGTGTCGCCGTCGATCGCGACGGGCGTGGCGTGGGCGAGCATCGCGTCCGCCAGGCCTCGCAGCTCATCGACCGTCTCGCCCTTCGTGGCGAGCGCCGTGAGGAAGCCGGCGAGGATGACCGGGGAGGTCAGCCCCGACATCACCTCGTCCATCGCCCAGGCCGTGTCCGAACGATCGAGGTCCTCGCCCTGGATGAGGCGGGAGATGAGATCGGACCAGGTCCGTCCGCTCATCGTGCGCGCGCCCCGAGGAGCGTGGTGACCTTCTGCTGGATATCGCGGGGGTTGATGGGGAAGGTCGTCATCGAATCCGCCAGCGACCAGCGGCCGAGCCATTCGTCCTGCGGGCGCGCGATGAGGAGAAGGATCGGCGGACAGTTCTGGACCTCATCCTTTAGCTGCTTCGCAAGGCCCATGCCGCCGACCTTGGCGGCTTCGCCGTCGAGGATGAGGAGGTCGAAGACCTCCTGCTCGAGGAGGTCGAGCACACCGAATTCGGTCGCGGCCTCGAACCACTCGACTGTCGGCGCTCCCTTGCCGGGCCGGCGACCAACGGCCGTCCGCACCTCCGCGCGCGTCGACCGGTCGTCGCTGTAGACCATGATCTTCGCGGCAGTATTCGCCTGTGCGACCTCGGCATCCTGAGATCGTACGAGATCCGACATGCTGTCCTCCATCCAGAACTGGGTATATACAGGGGTCATACTATCGCGAAGCGGGCTCAATCCCATGGCCGGTCCGCCCCGGCCGGCGACGCGCCTGAGGAGTGGCTGAGCGGCGACACACCACCGGTGGAATTGCCCGGAGTGGACCGCCATCATGACTCGCCGCGGAAATCCAGCGGTGCCGCGACGAATCACACTGTCACGCGACCGGAAGAATGGGACATATCACCCCGATCTAGGACCTTTAGCCTAGAAAAAGCAGACGTTCAGAGTTTTTTGAGACATAATGTCGACTGTGAGTACAGCAACCTCGGCTGCCCCTCGTGCGCCACAGATTACGCGTCCCAACACCCTGTCCGTCGGTATCATCGTCTGGCTGTCCAGCGAGCTGATGTTCTTCGCAGGGCTCTTCGCCATGTATTTCACCCACCGGTCCGTCGCGGGCCAGGCGGTGTGGAGCGAGTCGGCTGACGTCCTCAACGTGCCGTTCGCAGCGGTCAACACGCTGATCCTCATGACATCGTCGATCACGTGCCAGTTCGGTGTGTGGAAGGCCGAGAAGCTCATCGCGCGCCGCGATGGAAGCCTGCTCGACGTGCGGCGGTGGGGCATGACCGAGTGGTACATGCTGTCCTTCATCCTGGGCGCCATCTTCATCTCACTCCAGATCTTCGAGTACGCCGAGCTGGTCGCGCACGGGGTGACGATCTCATCGGACTCCTACGGCTCCGTCTTCTACATCACGACAGGCTTCCATGCCATCCACGTCGCCGGCGGCCTTGTCGCTTTCCTCCTCATCGTCGGCCGCGCGCGGCTCACGAAGCGCTTCGGTCATCAGGAGGCCTCGACGGCGGTCGTCACCTCCTACTACTGGCACTTCGTCGACGTCATCTGGATCGCCCTCTTCTTCATCATCTACATCCTCAAATGATGACCTCACCCATCCTCTCCACACCCCCGATCAAGCGAGGCCACGTTGTTCACCGCTAAAGCCAGACGAAGCCGGTACGCCCCGGTCGTCCTTCTCCTCCTGGCGCTGTTCGCCACGGCCGGCGTCTATTCACTTATGGCGCCCGGCACCGCGACAGCCACCGCCGGCTCATCGAACGTGCAGGAGGGCGAGGCCCTCTTCGAGGCGAACTGCGCGACCTGCCACGGCGTCGATGGCGCGGGAACCGATATCGCCCCGTCGCTGACGGGCGTCGGTGCCGCCTCCGTGCACTTCCAGATGATCACCGGCAGGATGCCGATGGCGAACAACTCCCCGCAGGCCGAGGTGAAGCCCGCGCAGTTCAGCGAAGAACAGATCATGGACGTCGCAGCCTATGTCGCGACCCTTGGTCCCGGCCCCGCCATCCCGACGCAGGACATGGTCGATCCCGCGGGCGGCGACCCTGCCTCTGGCATGGAGCTGTTCCGCACGAACTGCTCGATGTGCCACAACGCCGTCGGCGCCGGCGGCGCCCTCTCCGAGGGCAAGGTGGCCCCGTCGCTCATGGACTCGACCCCGGTCGAGATCTACGAGGCGATGGTGACCGGCCCGCAGTCGATGCCGGTCTTCAACGACGCCAACATCACCCCCCAGGGCAAGCAGGACATCATCGCCTATATCGATCACCAGCAGAACGCTGAGTCGGTCGGCGGGAACAACCTCGGCTCAGTCGGCCCCGTCGTCGAGGGCCTGTGGATCTGGATCATCGGCATCGGCGGTCTCTGCCTCATCGCCGTGTGGATTGGAGCGAAGAAGTCTTGAACAAGGACATCCAGCCAGTAACCTCCGTGAGCAACGTCCCGGAGCAGCGCTTTGAGAACCCGGGTCTTCCCCCTCACACTCCGCGCAGGAACGAGTCGGATCCGAAGCTCAAGAGGCGCGACTCACTCATCGTGACGGGCATCTTCGGTCTATCGGCCCTCGCCTCGATCGCCGCAGTCGTCCTCTACTTCGTCCTGCCCAGCTATACGACGCTGGCCAATATCAGGCTCGGCAACCTCGTGCTTGGACTGGGACTCGCCATCGGCTTCGGCGGTATCGGCCTCGCCGCCGTGTACTGGGCGAAGGCGCTCATGAACGACGAGGAGATGGTGGAGAAGCGCGCGACGTCGCGAACCTCGCCGGAGGACCAGGCCCAGGCCGTGGCGATCATGCGCCAGGGCATCGCCGACTCCGGCGTCGCGCGCCGGCCCTTCATCACCGCCGCATTGGGCGGCGCCCTCGCCCTCGTGCCACTGCCGTTCCTCGTCCCGCTCATCGGCAACCTCGGTGAGCGCGGCGGATGGGACATCAGCCGTCTCAAGCACACGATGTGGGACCGCGGACGACGTCTCATGACCGACGGGCCCCACGACATGTCGCGCCCGATCAAGATGGAGGACGTGACGATCGGCTCGGTCTTCCACGTCATCCCCGAGGGGCTCAACGACCTGTCCCATGCCGAGGGCTACGCCGAGGAGAAGGCGAAGGCCGTTGTCCTCCTCATCCGTCTCGACGAAAAGGATCTCAAGGAGCCGGAGAAGTCCCTCGACGGGATCGTCGCCTTCTCGAAGATCTGCACGCACGTCGGGTGCCCGGTGGCGCTCTACGAGCAGCAGACCCACCACCTCCTCTGCCCCTGCCACCAGTCGACGTTCGACGTGTCCGACGGGGCGAAGGTCGTCTTTGGCCCCGCGAAGCGGCCGCTGCCGCAGCTGCCGATCACGGTCGATGAGGACGGCTACATCATTGCGGACGGGGACTTCCCCGAACCCGTCGGCCCGAGCTACTGGGAGCGTAAGAAGTGACGACACCGAAGTACTCACAGACGCCGAAGAAGAGTGGCGGGCCGCTCAACTATGTCGACGAGCGCGTCGGCCTGTCGGGCGTCGTCAAGGGCTTCGCCCGCAAGATCTTCCCCGACCACTGGTCGTTCCTGCTCGGCGAGATCGCCCTCTACTCGTTCATCACCCTCATCCTCACCGGCATCTTCCTCGCCATGTTCTTCGTGCCCTCGATGGGCACGGTGACGTACCCGATGGACGCGCTGCCGGTCACGGAGCAGGGCAATCACATGTCCGAGGCGTACGCCTCCACCCTGCGGATCTCGTTCGAGGTCAAGGGCGGCCTGCTCATGCGCCAGATGCACCACTGGGCGGCCCTCCTGTTCATGGCGGCGATCGTCGCCCACATGTTCCGCGTGTTCTTCACGGGTGCGTTCCGCAAGCCGCGTGAGCTCAACTGGCTCGTGGGCTTCACGCTCCTCATCCTCGGACTGCTCGCCGGCTTCACCGGCTACTCGCTCCCGGATGACGTGCTCTCCGGCAACGGTCTCCGCATCGCCGACGGCGTCGCCAAGTCCATTCCGGTGCTCGGCACGTGGGTGTCCTATGGTCTGTTCGGCGGGGAGTTCCCCGGCACCGAGATCATCCCGAGGCTGTTCACCCTCCACATCCTCGTTGTCCCCGGCCTCATCCTCGCGCTGGTCGGCCTGCACCTGCTCATGGTCGTCGTGCACAAGCACACCCAGTACCCCGGCCCCGGCCGCAAGGACGACAACGTTGTGGGCTTCCCCGTCTTCCCCGTCTACGCGGCGAAGGCCGGCGGCTTCTTCTTCATCGTGTTCGGCTTCATCGCCCTGCTCGGGGCGACGCTGTCGATCAACAACGTGTGGAGCTACGGATCCTATGATCCCTCCCCCGTGTCCGCAGGCGCCCAGCCAGACTGGTACATGCTCTTCCTCGAGGGAGCGCTGCGGCTCATGCCGGGGTGGGAGTTCGAGCTGCTCGGCTTCACCTTCTCGATGTCGATCCTCATCCCCGGCGTCGTCATCCCGGGCATCCTCTTCACCGCGCTGGCGGTCTATCCGTTCATCGAGGCGTACGCGACCGGCGACAAGAGGGAGCACCACATCCTCGACCGGCCCCGCAACGTTCCGGTTCGCACCGCGATCGGCGCCGTTATCATCGTCCAGTTCGTCATCCTCGTCATCGCGGGCTCGAATGACATCATCGCAACGCACTTCGAGATGTCTCTCAACGGCATCACGTGGGCACTGCGGATCGCGTTCCTCGCGGCCCCCTTCATCACCTTCTGGTTGACGAAGCGGATCTGTCTGTCGCTGCAGCGCCGCGACCGGGAGCTCGCGATGCATGGGCACGCGACCGGCAAGGTCATCCAGACGGAAGATGGCGCCTTCCACTCGGTGCACCGCCCGCTCGACGACTACAGACTGTGGACCCTCGTCCAGCACGATGTTCACCGCCCGATCCAGCCCGGACCCGAGGTCGGCCCCGATGGTCTGCCGAGGAAGGAATACAAGAGCCTCAGGCGCCGCTCTGCGGTCTCCCGGTTCTTCTTCGAGGACCGCGTCGAGCCGGTGACCAAGAGTGAGCTCGCCGCCGCGCAGGCCGCCCATCATCAGCTGGGGCATGGCGCTTCGCGACCGGGCGGCTCGGTCGCCCAGCTGGAGCGCACGGACAAGGGCCAGATTCGCCCGTGATTTCGCCATGAGCGGGTTCGGTGGAACCGGACCCGCTCATGGGAGAGACTGAAGGAACATTGATCCCTGTCACAGGGATCGGAACTTGGAGGATTATTCAATGGCACAGTACACACTGCCCGAGCTCGATTACGACTACGGTGCACTCGAGCCCCACATCTCCGGCAAGATCATGGAGCTCCATCACAGCAAGCACCACAATGCCTATGTGACCGGTGCGAACAAGGCGCTCGAGAATATCGCTGCGGCGAGGGAGGCGGGCGACTTCGCGACCATCAACCAGTTCCAGAGGGACCTCACCTTCAACCTCGGTGGCCACATCAACCACTCCATTTTCTGGAAGAACCTCTCCCCCAATGGCGGCGGACAGCCCGAGGGTGAGCTCCTCGAAGCCATCAAGGATGCATTCGGCTCCTTCGACAACTTCGTCAGCCAGTTCACCGCTGTCGCCACCGGCATTCAGGGTTCGGGCTGGTCTGTCCTCGCCTATGACTCCGTCGCAGGCAAGCTGACGACATTCCAGCTCTACGACCAGGCGAACAACGTGCCGGTCGGCACGCTGCCGATCCTCATGCTCGACATGTGGGAGCACGCCTTCTACCTCGACTACCTCAACGTCAAGGCAGACTACGTCAAGGCGTTCTGGAACCTCGTCAACTGGCAGGACGTTGCAGCACGACTCGAGGACGCCACGAAGGCAGTCATCGTCAAGTAGCACGTGCGCATAAGGGTGGTCGACTTTTCGGTCGACCACCCTTTTGCACGCCCGCCGGGCATCGTTTGAGCGGTCCGTCCCCGTGGGCCTGCCTGGCGCGCACGTGCACGGAGAACATCCACTGCATGCGGGGCTCCCGCGCCGCGAGGTAGGTTCGCCCGACCACGTCCCACGAGGAGAACGCCATGTCGAATGATGCCACCCTGAGTCGCCGCGTGCCCCTGCATCGCTGGGTGCGAAGGGCCGTGGCGATCATCGTCGTAGCGTGGGCGTTGGCCGCCGCTGTTCTCCTCACAGGTGGGAGAGCGACGGTGGAGTCACGGGAGTCCGGCGTGCGGCAGGCAGTGGCGTCCCCCTCCTCCGCAGTACTGCCCGCACCGGACAGCGAGCCGGTGACCCGGGCATCGGTCGTAGCCGGCCTCCATCGTCTCCTCGTCGAGGAGTTGGCCCTCCATGGAATCGGCCCGGACAGCATCGACCCGGTCATCCTCATGGCCTACGGCGAGTGCATGGTCGACAGGTTCTTCGACAGCGCGTCCGACGAGACTCTCTCAGCGATTGCTGTCGGCGATTCGGGCGCCGAGATCGGGGATCACGACCTCTTGGAGGCCGCCTCCCGGACCTGCACAGCAAGGCTCGAACCCGCCCAATGACACGGCTTCTATGACGCGCAGGTGACCTGTGCTGCACCGCTGGAGGTGTGTCCGCGGTGGCCCTCTCTGGGCAGAACAACCCACTCCGCCACAGGAGCATCCGAGTCAGTAGTGTTATCTTGTCGTGCGTACCACATCACAGTATGAGTAACATGGGTCCTTTGCCCCACACTCGCGATTGAAGGCGGACACGATGACCGACGATAGAAACACCCCCTGGGATCCAAAGCATTCGGGCGAGCCGACGGGTGGCCCGACCGGCCAGACGCCCGGACTAGGACAGGATGGCTTCCAGCAGAACGCCGAACAGCAGCCCGGCTACCACGGTCAGCCGCCTTTCGGCGCCGAGCAGGGAACCCAGCATGCGCAGCAGAGCCAGGGCGGGCCCTACGCCGCCCACGGCCAGCCTCCCTATGGTGGGCCCGGTCAGGGCGATGCACGCTATGGCCAGCCCCCTCACGGCGGCTACGGCAATGATCCCTATGGTCGCGAGCCGCAGCGCGATGGAAGCAGGACTCCACTCTGGATCGCCCTGGGCGTCCTCGCCGTCCTCCTCATCGGCGCACTCATCTTCTTCCTCACCCGTGGGGATGATGACAACGACGCTGCCTCTGACCCGACCCCGACAGCTGTCGAGGATGCGACCGATGAGGGCCCCGACGTCGAGGACGGCGGCCGGGCTCCCGAGGACGCACCCGACCAGGAGTTCGGCGATCCGAACGCGGACCCTGCAGCCTTCAGGAGCGGGATGGAGGACATCCTCGCAGAGAGTGGCCTCGATCAGCAGGCCGCCGAGGACCAGGGAATCACCTCAGACCAGTGGAACGCCTACTTGGACTGTGTGACAGACGAGGCCATCCAGCGCCTTCGGCCCGACGCCATCGAATCGATCTCGAACGGCACCGACGTCTACGACAACCATTCGGTGACGGAGCTTGAGGACATCGCCATGCAGTGCGGCGAAGAGGCCGGCACTCTCTAGTCGCCACCGCCGCCGCACCGCCGGCTTCAGCCCGGCACGGTGATTGTCCGGAGGAAACCATAGAAAAGCCTGGGAACAGGCGGTATGTCGCGGTTTTCGGCTGGAGCACACGCCGATCTGTGCGTAGAGTCATAGACGTTCATCACATTCAGTGACTTAAGGAGATTGTGATCACCATGGCCCACGATGACAAGAAGCATTACGACGACGACATGACCCACAAGGCGGGTACGGAGGACGAGGTCGATCTGGTTGGCGGCGAGGATACCCGCCACGCCGACTCGCGGCACCGTCCTCGACACGCGGACGGCGAACACGTGGGAGCGCGGGAAGACGTCGATGTGCGGGAGACCCCGCACCACGCCCACGAGAACGCCCCGTACAACCCCCTCTCCCCTCATGCGGACGATCCGGCTTTCGAGCCAGCGCCCCGAAGGACGATTACCTCCCGGGCCACGGCGGCGAGTACGACCAGACCCCGTACATCGCCCGTCAGGGTGAGGACCACCTGGGCCCCGAGGGTTCAGGCGAGTACGACCAGGAGCCCTACGTCGATCGGCAGGCCGCGCGTCATCCTGATGAGCCCGGAATTCGCGACGGTCGCGAACACGGCG
Source organism: Flaviflexus salsibiostraticola (assembly GCF_003952265.1). Classification (NCBI taxonomy): domain Bacteria; kingdom Bacillati; phylum Actinomycetota; class Actinomycetes; order Actinomycetales; family Actinomycetaceae; genus Flaviflexus; species Flaviflexus salsibiostraticola. The sequence continues at coordinate 249,859 of NZ_CP034438.1, read as the reverse complement.
AACGCGGCACGCGCGACCCGCACGTGCACGATCCCAAGCATCGGCACGACAAGTGATCTAATGGTCCTGTGAAGGACATGGCATGCCACTGAGCATGAGATCGAGAGCGGCCCGCGGAGTCATTGCGACTGCCGCGGCCTCTCTTGTTCTGACCGCTGCGATGGTCGCCGCCTTCGTGGTTGGCGGTGATTCCGGGGAGGTCAGCAGGGACGCGTACCGCACCTCTCTCACGGCAAAGCTCCACCACGACGGGCGGCTCGCTATTCCAGAGAACGCGACCGCGGCCGAGGAGGACTTCTTCCTCACCTGCCTGGCAAACGGAACCTACTCGACACTCACCGCCGAGGCTCTCCGCATCGTCATCGACTCCGACAACATCAAGACGATGCACGACGCGGATCTTGGCAGGCTCGTCAACCGAGCCGAGGTCTGCCGGACTGAGGTTTTTGCGGCGCGTGACGCCGGCTCCGCCGACCGCACCTGATACTGCCCCCTCACGGCGCACGGCAGTACCCGCATTGGCTCACTGAGCCCGGACCAGCCGGTCTCCTACCCGACGAGGCTCTCGGTGCGCTCGTACGGACACGGTACAGCTGCTTCAGGTGGCAGTTCTGTCCCCCGGCCGTTGGCCGGGGGACAGAATTTTTCAGTGGGACGTTCGCTCAGTGGGCGTAGACGCCACGGTTGTTCTCGAAGGCGTAACCGACAACGGCCATCGCTCCCAGGACGAGTCCGAGTCCGAACATCCACCAGCCAACCGCGAAGCCCGCGGCCACCACAGTGGCAGCGACGCCGGCAACGAATGGCCACCAGGAATGCGGGCTGAATTCTCCGATCTCGCCGGCGGACTCATGGATCTCACCCTCTTCGTCATCTGAGGCGCGGAAATCGACTCTGCGCGAAGTCAGCCACAGGTAGCCCGTGACGAAGAAGAACATGAATGCCAGGCCGGCAAGCGCCATCGTCCCGATCGGCTCTGCGTTCGTCACGAAGGCGTAGGCCAGCGCAACGAGGACGAAGAAAGCACCCGGCGTGGCGAAGAACAGCGTCTCGACAACGAGGGCTTTGCGCTCCCGCTCCGGCTTCGAATCGTTCTTGATCATGTCTTAGTCCTCCTTGACCGGCAGGTCGGTCTCTGCGATCGGATCAACGCGGTCCATAGCAGCGACCTCGGGATGGTGCAGGTCGAACGCGGGACGGGCGGACCTGATCCGCGGAAGCTCCGTGAAGTTGTGGCGCGGGATGGGCGAGGCAGTCGCCCACTCGAGCGAGCCGCCGAAGCCCCACGGATCATCGGGCAGCTGCGCCGGCTTCGGAGCAGTCGATGTCTTGAGCACGTTCCAGAGGAAGAACAGCGTCGAGATGGCCAAGATGGTCGCCCCGACGGTCGAGATCTGGTTGTACGTCTGGAAGCCGTCCTCGGGCATGTAGTCAGGGATCCTTCGCTGCATGCCCTGGACGCCGAGCCAGTGCTGGATCATGAACGTCACGTGGAAGCCGATGAAGGTGAGCCAGAAGTGGATCTTGCCGATCCGCTCATCGAGCATGCGCCCGGTGAACTTCGGCCACCAGAAGTAGAAGCCCGCGTACATGGCGAACACGACCGTGCCGAAGACGACGTAGTGGAAGTGCGCCACGACGAAGTAGGAGTCGTGGACGTGGAAGTCCATCGCGGGCGACGACAGGATGACGCCGGTGACGCCACCGAGGACGAAGGTCAGGAGGAAGCCGATCGACCAGAGCATCGGCGTCTCGAAGGTCAGCTTCCCTCGCCACATCGTGCCGATCCAGTTGAAGAACTTCACGCCCGTCGGCACGGCGATGGCCATGGTGAGGAGAGAGAAGAAGTCGAGCATGACGCCGCCGGTCGTGAACATGTGGTGCGCCCACACGGTGACGGACAGGGCGGCGATCGCGATCGTCGCGAAGACAAGACCCTTGTAGCCGAAGATCGGCTTGCGGGAGAAGACCGGGATAACCTCGGAGATGATGCCGAAGAACGGCAGCGCGATGACGTAGACCTCAGGGTGCCCGAAGAACCAGAAGAGGTGCTGCCAGAGCATGGCGCCCCCGGCCTCGGGGTTGTAGATCTGTCCGCCCAGGACGCGGTCGACCGCCAGCCCGAACAGCGCAGAGGCGAGGATCGGGAACGCCATGAGGACAAGGAGGGATGTGATGAGGACGTTCCAGGTGAACAGCGGCATGCGGAACATCGTCATGCCCGGCGCCCTCATCGTGATGATCGTGGCGATGAAATTGACCGCACCGAAGATCGTTCCGAAACCCGTCATGATGAGGCCCATGATCCACAGATCGCCGCCCAGGCCCGGTGAGAACGCATTCGTCGACAGTGGCACGTAGGCCGTCCAGCCGAACGAGGCGGCACCCTTTGGCGTGAGGAAGCCGGCGATGGTGACGAGACCGCCGAGGGAGAACAGCCAGAAGCTGAACATGTTGAGCCTCGGGAAGGCGACGTCAGGGGCGCCGATCTGGACGGGCACGAGCACGTTGCCGAACGCGGTGAAGAGCGGCGTCGCGAAGAGGAACAGCATGATCGTTCCGTGCATCGTGAAGAACTGGTTGTACTGCTCCTTGGACTGGAGGAGCATTCCGGGGGCCCACAGCTCGGCTCGGATGACAAGTGCGAGCACGCCGCCGACCATGAAGAAGGCGAAGGCGCTGATGAGGTACATGTAGCCGATCGTCTTGTGATCGGTCGAGGTCATCCAGTCGATGATCCGGCGGCCGAGCGTCTGCTTCGAGGGCCGCAGTCCCGGGATGAAATCGCCCTCGATGACGCGGGGATCTACATCAGTCGATGCCATTGCTGGACTCCCTAATCTGGTACTGCCTGTTGTATTCATCGCCGCGGGTGCCGGTGTTGCCGGCCTCGCGCAGCTTCTCCATCTCGGCGTCGTACGTCTCGCGGTCGACGACGGCGACGTTGAAGACCATCTCCGCGTGGAACTCACCGCACAGCTCGGCGCACTTACCGGAGTACACGCCCTCCTCCTGCGGCGTCACCTGGAAGGAGTTGACCTGGCCCGGCATCATGTCGATCTTGTAGAGGAACGCCGGGATCCAGAAGGAGTGGATGACATCGCGCGACTTGATGGTGAACTCGACGGTCTCGTCGACCGGCAGGTACAGCGTCGGCAGCGTCTCTTCGGCACCAACCTGGTCGCCCATGAAAGAGATCCGGTCGCCGGAGTAATAGACGTCGTCGGAGGTGTAGTTGAAGTCCCAGCTCCACTGCTTGCCGTAGACCTCGATCTCGAGATCCGGCTCAGCGCTCATGTCGTTCATCTCGGCTGTCGCGCGGGTCGAGAAGACGAAGAGGAATCCGACCATGATGATCGGCACGACCGTGTACATGATCTCCAGCGGCACGTGGTAGCGCAGCTGGACCGGCAGCGTGTTGTCGTTCTTCCGCTTGCGGTAGGCGATGACCGACCAGAGGACCAGCACCCAGACGAGCACGGCGACCGCCACTGCGGCAATCCATGCGCCGTTCCACAGGTCGATGAGCTGACCGGTGCGGTCCGTCATCCCCCTTGTCGAGGGCAGGAATCCAACATCGATGCCCTTGCCGGGATTGCTCGGCGACTCCATTGAACAGCCGGCGGCAAGTGCGCCGATCGCGGCAAGCGCTCCAGCACGCTTCAGACCGCGTCGCCGCTGCTGTGTTTCACGCACGGTGGTGTACCTTCCTTCACATTCCCGGCCACCGTTCGCACGGCGGACCCGGGACTATCGTCCTAGCACCCTACTGTACATAGTTTTTTCCCAGGAGAAGCCCCTACAACCCGAGGAAATTGAGAAATCATCTCGAAAAACGGACAAATCCCCGCAGCCGTGAGGGCTGCGGGGATGTCGTGTGACCTGAGTCGCGAGAGCCGACCGTTCGGGAGAACAGGAAGTCCTCTGCCACCTATTCGACGGCCTCCGGCGGCTCGAGCTGTCCGACGATATCGACGAGCGCGGCAAGGGCCGGCGTCTCCTCGTTGCCGGGCACGAGCAGGAGCACTCGTGAGCCGATCGGGATGCCCTCAAGGTGGTCGAAGACGGATCCGGATCCGATGGTCGTGTTCTGGACCCCGCCGAAGTCGATCGACGACTCGTTCTGCGAGTTGTCCCAGGTGGCGGCGGAGTACTGGAAGTACACCGTCGTGCCAAGACCTCCGACGACATCGCCATCGGACTCGGCGATGACGATCGACGTCTCATCCTCGGGCTCGTCTGCTCCGCTGCGGACGGTGATGGAGGTGGGTTCGCCCAGCGCGCCATCGATCTCGATCGGAAGATCATCCGTGGGGACCACTGCCGCCGCATCGGGATCACCCGTCGCGTCCGGAGCGATCGTGTCGATGATGTCGACGACGAAGACAATCGTGTCATCCTCGCCGATTCCGGCGGAGGCGTTGCCGCCCATCGGGCCATAGCCGAGCTCCGACGGGACGGAGATGACGACTCGAGAGCCGACGGTCTGGCCTGCCAGTCCGTCGCGCCATCCCTGGACGACGCCGCTGAGCGGGAACGACATCGGCTGACCACGCTCGTAGGACGAGTCGAACGTGACGTCGCTCCCCCACACCATGCCCGCGTAGTCGACGATCACCATGTCCTCGCGGGTGACGGCGGTGCCGTCGCCCTCCTCGGCCACGGAGACCTGGAGAACATCGGGCTCGGTTGCCCCATCGAAGTCGAGGGTGACGATCCCGTCCTCCTCGACGACGGACGGCATCCCCTCATCGGAGACGAGTGCATCAACCTCATCGATGACAGGTGCGTCCGTTGTCTCCTCGGGAGCGGTCGTCTGCGTCTCGTCGGCAGACTGGCCGCCCTCTGGATCGTCGGAGCATCCGGCGAGCACGAGGGCGGCAAGTGCACATGCAGCGGCGATTCGCCGCGTGGCCTGCATCAGTGGAACGAATCGCCGCAGGCGCAGGAACCGGCCGCGTTCGGGTTATCGATGGTGAAACCCTGGCGATCGATCGAGTCTGCGAAGTCGATGGTCGCACCATCGAGGTAGGGCGCCGACATCTGGTCGACGACGACCCTGACGTCGCCGAACTCGCGCACGAGATCGCCGTCGAGCTGACGCTCATCGAAGTAGAGCTGGTACATGAGGCCGGAGCAGCCGCCGGGCTGCACGGCAACGCGCAGGGCCAGGTCATCACGACCCTCCTGGGCGAGCAGGCTGCGCACCTTGGTTGCGGCAACGTCGGTCAGCTCCACGGCGTGGACTGCAACGGATTCGGTCATGAGAATTCTCCTTCAGAAGGTTCGCCCAAGGGCTAGAACAAGATTACGTGGAAGGGGACTGCATTCCAAGAAGGCATGACCCTGTTAACACGGATATCTCCATAGTAATACGGCTGGTCAGCGGGCCCAGGTCTGGGCGATCGGCTCCATGGCGCGCCCGAGAGCATCGAGGCCCTCTCCATGGTCCGCATACGAGTAGGATCCCGACAGCCCGAACCGCGCGAGCTCGTGCCGCAGAAGCCTGCCCTCGCCATAGACGACGAGAACGGGGGTGGCGGACTGCCCTGCCTCGTCGGCGATCGTCACGAGCGAGCGCGGCATATCAAGCTCCAGTCCACCGGTCACGTAGACGATGAGGTCGGCCTGCGCAAGGCGCGGGCTGACCGCATGGGCGACGATCTCTCCCGCCCACCGGACGCGGGCACCGGCGGCCTGGAGGACGAGCGCTGCCCCTCCCCCGAGACCGGACCAGCTGGCCTTCGGGTCGACCGACGCGCCGACGAGCATGGTGCGGGCGGGAGCAGGAAGGGACGCACCGAGGTCGAGCTCGAGCCTCTGCGCCTCCTCCGCCGTGAGCATGCCATGTCTGTCCAACCAGCGGGGCAGCCCGTTGACACCGAGGAGCGGCTGCTCCGTCGAGCCGGTGACGATCACGTCGGTGTTCGCCAGACGTCGGGCCAGGCCCGACGTATCGTCGACTCCCAGCTCCGTCATCATCGCGCGGCCCAGATCCGGGATGACTCGGGCGGGCAGATTGATGGTGAGGCGGCGGGGGTTGCCCGCGAGAGCCTCCCGCAGCGCGATCCCCAGAATCGCCGAATCCTCGCCCCACGAACGGGACAGGTCGATCGTCCAGTCATCACCCGTCACAAGAGTGGGCACAGCTGTGGTGCCCGCCCTGATCATGCCGAGTTCGCCTCCCGAGAGGACGGCCATGACCTCACAGAGGTCACCCTCGCCGTCACTCACCGGCACGGCGTCAACCTCGGCGCGGCTCCGCCAGGGCGCCGCCGAGGCCTCGAGAACGACCTCGGCGGGCGCCACCCCGATCCGCGACGCGAGGAGGAGTACCCTCACCTGCCGAGCCTCGACAGGAGGATGGTCTCGGCGAGGATCGCCCGGCGGAACTCTTCGAGATGGAGGGACTCGTTGCCCGCGTGCGCACGAGTGTCGGGGTCTTCGACGCCCGTCACAAGAATCTTCGCCTCGGGGAAGACGGCGGCGAGATCGGCGATGAAGGGAATGGAACCCCCAACGCCGATATCGACCGGCTCGGCCTGCCAAGCATCGGCCAGCGCCTGCCGCGCCGTCTCCATGACGTCGCTCTCGGTCGCCTGGAAGGCGGGGCCCAGCTCGAGGCCCCCGAATGTGACGCGGGCGCCGAAGGGCGCGTGGTCGAGCAAATGTTTCGTGAGTGCCTCGTGGGCGTCTTTCGGATCCTGACCGGGCGCAACGCGGAGCGAGAGCGCAAAGCGGCACGAGGGGATCAGCGTGTTCGAGGACCTGTCGACCGATGTCGCGTCGAGGCCGATGACGGCCAGGGCCGGCTGCGTCCACAGCCGGGAGGCGATTGAACCGCGCCCGGCGAGCTGGGATCCGGCCGGCACGCCCATATCCGTGCGCAGCTGCTCCTCGGGGTAGTCGACCTGGGCATTGTCGTAGGTGTGGAGCCCCTCGACCGCAACGGAGCCATCCTCATCGTGCAGGGTGGCGATGAGCCGCGAGGCGGCCGTCACCGCGTCGAGCACCGGGCCGCCGTACATGCCCGAGTGCAGGGCATGCTCGAGGACGTCGACGGTGACCTCGAGGCCGACCAGCCCACGCAGAGACGTCGTCAGCGAGGGGATGCCGACCTTCCAGTTCGTCGAATCGGCGACGATGATGACATCGGCCTCGAGCCTGTCGCGGTGAGCGTGGAGAAAGTCGACGAAGGTCGGGGAGCCGATCTCCTCCTCTCCTTCGATGAAGAGGGTGACCGAGACGGGCAGCTCGCCCATCGTGTCGAGTGCGCGCAGAGCGCCCGCGTGGACGAGGATGCCCGCCTTGTCATCCGCCGTGCCGCGGCCGTATAGCCTGCCGTCCTTCTCGACCGGCTCGAACGGCTCCGAATCCCAGGAGGACCGGTCCCCGGGCGGCTGCACATCGTGGTGCGCGTAGAGAAGGACGGTCGGGGCCCCCTCCGGGCCCGCCCTGTGCGCGAGAACCGCGGGCCGTCCGGTGCCGTTCTCGGTCTCGAGCGTGATGATGTCGATGTCGGTCACGCCGGAGGCCTCAAAGATCTCCTTGACCCTGGCGGCCGACCGATCCAGCTCCGCCTGGTCGAAGGCGGCGGATGAGACGGACGGGATCCGCACGAGATCTTCAAGGTCGGCGCGTACTCCGGGCAGCACGGCGTCGACCGCTGCGTTGTATGGGGCGAGTTCAGTCATGTTTTCCACGATACTCGAGGGACGCTAGGATTGAGCCCGTGAGCAAGGACGACGACATGGACAGGCCCGAGGTCATCAGCGGCGCAGCCCGAGGCAAGGGACGCCCGACCCCCACCCGCAGGGAGGCAGAGGCGGCCCGGATGCGGCCTCTGGTCCCCAAGGACCGCAAGGCCGCGAAGCGTGCCGCGAAGGCGAAGCGGGACGCGGAATTCCAGCGCGAGCAGATCGCCATGAAGACCGGCGACGAGGCGAACCTCCCGTACGCGCACCGCGGCCCCGTACGGCGCTGGGCCAGGGACTACATCGACGCGCGAATCACCCTCGCGTCGTACTTCTTCTTCCTCGCCTTCGCGGTCCTGCTCCTCGTCTTCGTCCAGGCGGTCGCCCCTGAGATCGCCCTCATCCTCATGCTCACCACGTACGGAATCATGATCATCATGATCGTCGACTCCCTCCTCGCCGTGCGGCAGATGAAGAAGAAGCTGGACGAGAGGTTCGGCCCCGATCGGGTGCCGCGCGGGATCCGATGGCAGATGTTCGGCCGCACCTTCTACCCACGCCGGTGGCGGCGGCCTCTGCCGCTGGTCTCCCGAGGCGAATGGCCGGCCGGAGCCAAGTGATCGATGCCCTCCTCACGGAGGGCATTCGTCTGCCCCAACGAGTCTCTCTCCCCGGCCGCCGTGCGTGCCTGGGGCGGTGGCTGTAGACTCGCGCCGTGGTTGACTACGTATTCCTCGGCCGTTCCGGCCTCAAAATCTCCAATCTCATCTATGGCAACTGGCTGACTCACGGCAGTCAGGTTGAAGAGAGCGCGGCCTTCGCCTCCGTCAAGGCGGCTCTCGATGCCGGCATCACAACCTTCGATACCGCAGACGTCTATGCCAATGGCACCGCCGAGCTGGTCCTCGGCAAGGCTCTCCGTTCGGAGCCGCGCGAGTCGCTCGAGATCCTCACGAAGGTCTACTGGCCAACCGGCCGCAGGCGCCACAATGATGCGGGCCTCTCGCGCAAGCACATCATGGAGTCGATCGACTCCTCGCTCCAGAGGCTCGGCACGGACTATGTCGATGTCTACCAGGCGCACCGCTATGACGTGGAGACCCCCATCGAGGAGACGATGCAGGCGTTCGCCGACGTCGTCCGTGCCGGCAAGGCCCTCTACATCGGTGTGTCCGAGTGGACCGCCGAGCAGATCAAGTACGCGCACGACTTCTCGAGGGAGCTCGGCTTCCAGGTCATCTCCAACCAGCCGCAGTACAACATGCTCTACCGGGTCATCGAGCCCGAGGTTATTCCGATGTCGGAGAAGTGCGGTGTCCAGCAGATCGTCTGGTCGCCCATGGCTCAGGGAGTCCTGTCCGGAAAGTACAAGGTCGGGAAGAAGCCGCCGAAGGGCAGCCGCGCGACGGACAAGAAGGGCGGTGCCCGCACCATCCAGCGCTTCATGTCCGACGAGATCCTCACCGCCGTCGAGAGCCTCAAGTCCGTCGCCGACGAACTCGGAATCTCGCGCGCGCAGCTGGCGATCGCGTGGACCCTTCAGAACGACAATGTTGCCGCCGCCATCATCGGCGCCTCGCGGCCCGAGCAGGTGGCGGAGAATGCAGTCGCCGCCGATGTCGTCATTCCAGCGGAGCTCATGTCTCGGATCGACGAGATCCTCGCCGGCGTCATCATCGATGACCCGCGCCTGACATGGGAGAACGCTCCGCACGAACGGCCGGACATCACCCGCTGACTGTGTTTTGAGGGAGGACCTTCCGGTCCTCCCTCAATCTCTGCCTCTTATTCGTCGAGCGCGGCGCTGCTCGATGGTCGTCAGAGGTGGGAGAGTGCCCTGTTGAGTCGCCCTGGAAGACACGGACCCTCGTAGACGAAGGACGAATAGACCTGGAGCAGATCTGCCCCAGCGCCCAGCATCGCCTGAGCATCATCGATTGAGGTGATGCCGCCGACGCCGATGATGATGCGATCGGTCGGGAGACTGTCGCGCAGCGCGCGGACGACGGCGAGGCTGCGCTCGGTCAGGGGCTCTCCCGAGAGGCCGCCGCGCAGATGCGGGTGGTCGACGGTCGTGTTCGTCGCGATGATCCCGTCGAGCTTCTCATCGATGACGAGCTGAGCCATGTCTCTGACGCCGGCCAGATCCATGTCGGGAGCAATCTTCAGAAGGATCGGCACCCGCCGCCCTGCGGCGGCGATCGACGCTGTTCGGGTGGCCTCGATGATCGGACGGAGCGATTCCGCATTCTGCAGATCACGCAGACCCGGGGTGTTCGGGGATGACACATTGATCGCGAGGTAGTCGGCATAGCGTGCGAGACGGGACGCACACACCTCGTAGTCCTTCGCGGCGTCCTCTTCGCTCGTCCACTTGTTCTTGCCGATGTTGACGCCGACGACGATCGAGCGCCCGCGGCGAGTCGACCGCAGGGCCTGGAGCCTGCGCGCGATGACGCGCGAGCCGTCGTTGTTGAATCCCATGGCGTTCCGCAGCGCCCTGGATTCTGGATGTCGCCACATGCGCGGCTGCTCGTTGCCCGGCTGCGGCTCGGGGGTGACCGTCCCGATCTCGACGAAGGCGAAGCCGAGAGCGTCCATCCCCTCAACAGCCGTCGCGTTTTTGTCCATACCGGCGGCGAGCCCGACGAGGCCGGGGACCGGGCGGTTGAAGGCGGTCGCCTGACGCGCACCGTCCCTCCACCCCACCGTTGCCCTCAGGAGAGGTGCGAGTGGAGAGCGTCCGACGGCGCCGATGGCGTCGACGGATCCCGCGTGGGCCCTTTCAGGGTCTGTCCGGGTGATGATCGTGTCGAAGAGGTATCGGTAGAGCACCCGATCAGTCTACCGGGCTACCCGTTCTGCTGGGCCAGGCGTGCGGGTGACGAATGGTAGAGCCACCAGAGAGTGACGGCCGCGACGAGCGTGGGAATGTACCAGTAGGCGACCCCGCCCGACCGCCATGGACTCCACGTGTCGAGAGGCATCGCCGCCCACAGGTCGATGATCGGGATGATGACGTTGACAGCGGCGGCCGCCCACGCGATCCGGCGCATGCGGCGGCCGTTATGGACGATGCCGGCGGCCATGAGCGACCAGACGACGGCGGCGACGAGCGTGAGGACGGCGGTGCCGGGGAGCGAGTTGAGGAACGCGCTCGTCGCACCGACGATGCCGAGCCAGACGAAGGCGGCCGCGAAGGCAATGATGATGAAGAGCAGGACGCGGGCCCAGCCGAGGGCTGAGCGTCGGCTGTCGTGCAGTCCACCGGACTGCGAGCCTTGATCCACGGCACCCTCCTTCTGTCCCGGCTATGATGATAGTCGTGTCTGAACTGAACTTTATTCAACAAGCCCCTGACAAGACTAATTCCGACGTCCTGGTTCTGCCCGTCGTCACCGGGGAGGATGGAGTCCATGTTCTTGCGGACTCGCTGTCCTCGAAGGTCCTCCGGTCCCTCGACGAGCTGCTTCCGAAGATCGGATTCTCCGGCAGTGCCGGCTCTCTGGCCCGCATTCCCGCCCCTGCCGGCTTCGCGGCCGAGACCCTCGCCTTCGCCGGCGTCGGCAAGCCCGCCGACCGAGTCGAGGCGATCGACCTGAGGGAAACCTTCGGCTCGGCTGTCCGCGGCCTGACCGGTGCGGCGACCATCGCCCTCGCCTCTCCCCTCGACGATCCCGACTCGATCTATCAGGCCGGTCTCGGAGGACTCCTCGGCGCGTACACGTTCGAGGACTACAAGGTCATGCCCGCCCCGTCCGAGACGATCACCGTCGTCTCCTCCGGCAGGCTGAAGAAGGACGAGCTCGACGCGCTCGCGACCGAGGCCGCCGTGGTGGCCGACGCGGTGTGCGCGGTGCGCAGCCTCGTCAACACGACGGCCGCCGACCTCACACCCGCGAACTTCGCGGACCGTGCGGCTACCTACGGAGCGTCCGAGAAGGGCCTGACCGTCAAGGTCTGGGATGAGAAGGACCTCGAGAAGGAGGGCTTCGGCGGCATCCTCGGCGTCGGCCGCGGCTCAGCCAACCCGCCCCGTCTCGTCCGCATCGAGTACAAGCCGCGTGGGGCGCAGAAGAAGCTCGCCCTCGTGGGTAAGGGCATCACGTTCGATTCGGGAGGCCTGTCGCTCAAGCCGCCGAAATCGATGGAGACGATGAAGACGGACATGACCGGTGCCGCCACCGTCCTCGAGACGATTGTCGCCGCCTCGCGTCTGTCGCTCAAGGTCAACCTGGTCGGCTGGCTGTGCCTCGCCGAGAACATGCCGTCCGGGACGGCTACCCGCCCGGGCGATGTCATCACGATGTACTCGGGGCGCACCGTCGAGGTCAACAACACGGACGCCGAGGGTCGCCTCGTGCTGGGCGACGGACTCGCGAAGGCCGTCGAGGAGAATCCCGATGCGGTGGTCGACATCGCGACGCTGACCGGCGCGCAGATCATCGCCCTCGGCGACCGGATCTCGGGTGTCATGGGCTCCGATGCCGTGCGCAACGAGATCGTCGAGGCCGCGGATGAGGTCGGCGAGGACATGTGGCCGATGCCGCTGCCCGACCACCTCAAGAAGTCGCTCAAGTCGGAGATCGCCGATACGAAGAACTCGGGCGGACGCGGCGGCGGCATGCTGACCGCCGGCCTATTCCTCGCCGAGTACGTGGGGTCGACGCCGTGGGCGCACATCGACCTCGCCGGCCCCTCGTTCAACGAGGAGGGACCGTTCGGCTCGACCCCGAAGGGCGGCACCGGCCACGCAGTCCAGACGCTCCTCGCATGGGCGGGAATGAACACGGCCGACGTCGAATAACAGCGTGAGCGCTGTTGCGTCTGTCACGCAGCGGGCGGGTGACGGGTCAAGAAATGACCCCGACCCCGCCCGTTTCGCGTGCCGGGGTGGCCATGTTCGCGTCTGGGCGACATGGGTACGGTGATGGCAACGAGGGCACTCTCGCGGCAAGGCCCGCCACGCCGATGGTCGAACGCCCGACTGTCATGAGCCCGGTCGGACGCCGCCGGCTGCAATCCGATTGATCCGTCAGAGCGAATCATGAGGGCTGCCGTGGGTGTTCGGGGCCGCTCGCTTTATTTGTTGCGGGCCGACCATTCCCTCATCCGCTGGGGGTACCCCGTGCGGATGATCTCGTAGAATGGCAGGCCAAGGTCGGTGGCGAGCTTCGCCGCCTCACGCGCGTTCGGCACCTTGCGGCGCGTCCACTCCCCGTCGCGGGCGACGAGGATAAGGGCCATGGGTTCTCGAGCTCCGGCCGGCTCCAGGTAGGCTTCGACGCCTTTGCGGGTCTCGACGAAGTGTGTGAAATGCTCCATCGTCGCCTGTCGCCGCTCACTGGACGCACCGCCGCTGAATCGAGAGAAGATTCCCATGGGTGGATTGTACGTTGCTTCCGCAATGAGACGAACATCTAGGAACAGCCATGACGTTCGGCCCAGAAAGTGGAACAATGATCGGTGAGTAATGCGGCCATTCGGCCGCTCCACTTTTGATATCGAGGGAGATCTACGTGGCTGACACGCAGGAATTTGACATTGTCATCCTTGGGGCGGGATCGGGCGGCTACGCCGCCGCACTCCGCGCCGGGCAGCTGGGGATGAAGGTGGCGCTCGTCGAGGGCGACAAAGTGGGCGGAACCTGCCTCCACCGCGGCTGCATCCCGACGAAGGCGCTGCTGCACGCGGCGGACGTCGCCGACGAGGTCCGTGACGGCGCCAACGTCGGTGTGAAGGCCAGCCTCGAGGGAATCGACATGTCGGCGCTCAACGCCTACAAGGACGGCGTCGTCTCCCGCATGTACAAGGGCCTCACCGGTCTCGTCGCCTCGCGCAACATCGAGACCATCGAGGGCTGGGGCCGCCTGACCGGCAAGGACACCGTCCAGGTCGGCGATCGCGTCCTCAAGGGCAAGAACATCATCCTCGCCACGGGCTCCTACTCGAAGTCCCTCCCCGGCCTGCCGATTGAGGGTCGCGTCATCACCTCCGATCAGGCCCTCCAGCTCGACGAGGTCCCCGAGTCGGTCATCGTCCTCGGTGGCGGCGTCATCGGCTCCGAGATGGCATCCGCCTGGCGCTCGCTCGGCGCTGAGGTGACCATCATCGAAGGACTGCCGAACCTCGTCCCCAATGAGGACCCCGCCATCTCGAAGGCGCTCGAGCGCGCCTTCCGCAAGCGCAAGATCGCGTTCAAGACGAAGACGATGTTCGATCGCGTCGAGCAGAACGAGAACGGCGTCAAGGTCTACACGCAGGACGGCGCCAGCTACGAGGCCTCCTACCTCCTCGTCGCAGTCGGCCGCGGCCCCTCGACCGCGAACCTCGGCTACGAGGAGCAGGGCATCCCCATGGAGCGCGGCTTCGTCATCGCAAACGAGCGTCTCCACACGGGTGTCGGCAACATCTACGCCGTCGGCGACATCGTCCCCGGCCTCCAGCTCGCGCACCGCGGCTTCCTCCACGGCATCTTCGTGGCAGAGGAGATCGCCGGCCTCGAGCCGAAGGCGATCGAAGAGCACCTCATCCCGCGCGTCACCTACACCAACCCGGAGGTCTCCTCCGTCGGCCTCAACCAGGACACGGCCGAGGAGAAGTACGGCAAGGAGAACATCGAGACCGTCGAGTTCAACCTCGCGGGCAACGGCAAGTCGCAGATGCTCGGCACGGCCGGTTTCGTCAAGCTCGTGCGCGAGAAGGACGGCCCCATCGTCGGCTTCCACGCGATCGGCGCCCGCATGGGCGAGCAGGTCGGCGAAGGCCAGCTCATGGTCGCCTGGGAAGCATTCCCCGAAGATTTCGAGGGCCTCATCCACGCCCACCCCACGCAGAATGAGGCCGTCGGCGAGGCCATCCTCGCACTCGCCGGCAAGCCGCTGCACACCCACAACTAAGAGCTCAAGGAGACGAGAACATGTCTGAAGCAATCAAGATGCCGGCGCTCGGCGAGTCCGTCACGGACGGCACCGTCACCCAGTGGCTCAAGGAAGTGGGCGACACCGTCGAGGTCGACGAGCCGCTGCTCGAGGTCTCGACCGACAAGGTCGATACCGAGGTCCCCTCCCCCGTCGCCGGCGTCCTGGAGAAGATCGTCGTCGAAGAGGATGAGACCGTCGAGGTCGGCGCCATCCTCGCCTACATCGGCGACGGTTCGGGTTCGGGCGAATCCGACGACACCGGCGAGGCCGACGAGCCTGCTGAGGAGCCCGCCGTTGAGCAGTCCCAGGCTGAAGAGCCCGCCGTTGAGCAGTCCCAGGCTGAGGAGCCTGCCGAGGAGGAGGCTCCGGCTCAGAAGTCGGGTTCTTCCGAGGGTGAGAAGGTTCCGATGCCCGCACTGGGCGAGTCGGTCACCGAGGGCACTGTGACCCAGTGGCTGAAGGAAGTGGGCGACACCGTCGAGGTCGACGAGCCGCTGCTCGAGGTCTCGACCGACAAGGTCGATACCGAGGTCCCCTCCCCCGTCGCCGGCACGCTCCTCGAGATTCTTGTCGGTGAGGATGAGACCGTCGAGGTCGGCGCCGCTCTCGCCATCATCGGATCAGGTTCGCCCAAGTCCTCCGAGGCGTCGTCCGCGCCCGCCGGCGAGGATAAGGCGATCGAGGAGGCCCCCTCCGGTGAGCAGGTCGCACCCGGCGACGCACCCGCCGAAGAGGAGGAGCTCGGCGAGGAGAAGCCCGAGGACACCGCTGATCAGAAGACGGACTCCGAGCCGAAGGCCGACACCGAGGATGTGGAGCCTGTCTCCGCTGCGGATTCCGCCTCCGGCGCGTACGTGACTCCGATCGTCCGCAAGCTCGCTCGCGAGCTCGACGTTGACCTCGACTCCGTCGAGGGAACTGGCGTCGGCGGTCGCATCCGCCGACAGGACATCGAGGCTGCGGCCGAGGCGGCGAAGAAGGCAGCCGAAGAGGCCGAGCGGAAGGCCGCCGAGGCGGCGTCGCAGAAGTCGGCCCCGGCCGCACCGGCGGCGAAGGCTGCCGCTGCCTCGCCGCTGCGCGGCACCACAGAGAAGATGTCCCGCCTGCGCCAGGTCATCGCCAAGCGCATGATGGACTCGCTCCAGGGCTCCGCCCAGCTCACCACGGTCATCGAGGTCGACGTGACGAAGGTCGTGGCGATCCGCACCGCTGCGAAGGACAGGTTCCACGCAGCGGAGGGCATCAAGCTCACCTACCTCCCGTTCTTCATCAAGGCGGCGACGGAGGCCCTCAAGGCCCACCCGAAGATCAACGCCCGTATCGTCGACGAGAAGTCGGTCGAGTACTTCGATCGCGAGAACGTCGGCATTGCGGTCGACACGGAGCGCGGCCTCATGGTCCCGGTCATCAAGAACGCGGGCGACCTCAACATTGCCGGCATCTCGAAGGCTGTCGTCGACCTCGCGTCGCGCACCCGCTCGGGGAACGTCTCTCCGGATGAGCTGTCGGGCGGCACATTCACGATCACCAACACCGGCTCGGCCGGAGCGCTGTTCGATACTCCCATCGTCAACGCTCCCGAGTCGGCGATCCTCGGCGTCGGCACGATCTACAAGCGCCCGGCTGTTGTCACGGACGAGTTCGGCAATGAGTCGATCGGGATCCGCAGCTTCATCTACCTGGCACTCTCGTACGATCACCGTCTCATCGATGGTGCGGACGCGGGCCGGTACCTCTCTGCTGTGAAGGCGCGCCTCGAAGAGGGCGATTTCGCAGCAGAGGTTGGGCTGTGAGTCTCACATAGTAGTATGATGGGGGGTCTGCGCGTGCAGACCCCCCATTCACTGTTATGAACGTACTTTCGTCATTCACCAGCTATAAAGATCTCCCCCGCCTCTGGGGGCCGGTTTTCATGCCACTTGGCTTCGTCGGCAGGCTTCCAACGTCGATGATCATCATCGGTGTGCTCACGCTTGTCACGCATTACCACGGCATCGCAGAGGCCTCGATCAGCTCGGCAGTCCTCGCGATTGCAACGGGCATCGGCCAGCCCCTCATCGGACAGTGGACAGACAGATCAGGACAGCGACTGCCCTTCCTCCTGCTCGGGCCTGCCAATGCCGTTCTGCTCACGGGCCTCGTCATCGTCAATGCGGCAGACGCGCCCTTCTGGGCCGTTCTCGTCATGTGCGCGCTCGTCGGCGTGACGACCGTGCCGGTGGGTGCGCTCATGAGGGTGCGGTGGTATTCGGTCGCACGCACGCCGAAGGCGCTGACGACAGCGATGTCGTACGAGACCGTGGCGGACGAGATGAACTTCGTCCTCGGCCCGGCGATCGTCGGCATCCTCGCCTCCGCCATTGCGCCCGAGGCGCCTCTCATCGTCTCCGCTGTCATTGCCGCGACCTGCGTCACCGCACTCGGCCTGCACAGGTCGGTGCCCACCCTCGCCCAGGGCGAGAGCCGCAAAAAGGCTCCGACCCTCGCCCGCACTTTCATCCTCGTTTGGGCCGCAGTCATCTCCATGATGTTCCTCGGCTCGTACTTCGGCTCGATGCAGACGTCGACGACGGCTGCTGCCGTGAGCTTCGGGTCGGCCAGCTACGCGGGTCTCATCTACTCGGCGATGGGAGTCGGCGCAGCGATCACCGCCCTCGGGGCGGTGGCCATCCCCGAGCGCATCTCCCAGGGCACTCGGATCTTCGTCTCCGGAGTCGCACTTGCCCTCCTCATCCCCCTCGCGCCCTTCGCTCAGACGCCGTGGCAGCTCGCCGGACTTCTCTTCGTCTTCGGCCTGGCGATTGGGCCGGCCTCTGTGGCGATGTTCACCCTGGCGTCCCGCCTGGCTCCGAAGGGCGGTGACGGGGTGGCGATGACGCTTCTGGGTGCGACCAATGTGGGCGGTGTCGCGATCGGCGCGGCCTCGGCGGGCCAGCTCCTCAAGCTCGATCTCGCCTACGGATTTTGGGTGGCCTCCGCCTCGGGTGCGGTCATGGGTCTCATAGGACTCATGGCGGCCCTGCGCTATCGGGGACGGTAGACTGGGGACCATGGCTAAGGACAAAAAGGACGCTCAGGGCAAGCGCAAGTGGTATCAGCTCATCGGAGACGGCTACCGGATAGCCTCGAGGACCTACCCGAAGCTGCCGTGGATTCTCATCGGCATCTTCGTCGGCACTCTCGTCGTCTTCATCGGCTCCGGCATTCTTCTCGACAACTGGATCCTGTGGACCATCTCCGCAGTCGTCCTCGCCCCGATGTTCACGATGGTGGCCCTCACCCGTTTCATCGAGAGCGCCTCCTATCGCCAGATGGAGGGGATTCCGGGAGCAGCCTCTGCCGTCATCGGCAGGATCCGCCGCGGCTGGACCTTCCAAGAGGAGCCGGTCCGGTTCAATGCTCGTCACCAGGACATGGTGTTCCGCCTCATCGGCAAGCCCGGCGTCGTCCTCGTCACCGAAGGCCCGGTCGACCGCGTGCGGAAGCTCGTCGATGAGGAGCGCAAACAGGCCGGTCGCATCGCCCCCAATGTCCCCGTCCACGCACTCCACGTCGGCACGGACCCCGACCAGGTTCGCCTGGCAAAGCTCATGAAAAGCCTCAAGAAGCTGCCCAAGAAGCTCAACAACAATGAGGTCGCCGTCGTCGCCAAGCGCTACGAATCGATCAGGACGAACGCACTGCCGGTTCCGAAGGGCGTTGACCCGTACAAGGTCAGGCCCGACCGCAAGGCCGCACGAGGCCGATAAAGTTATGAGCGTGATGGAGGGATCCCGACCCGGGGTCCCTCCATTCTCTTGTTGACATCAACGGCTCGAGCACTGGACTCCTGCGCATCAGCCGATCCTGCCCAGCCTCCAGAGCACCGTTATGAGTGCGCACAGAGCCTGTCAGCGGACGCGGGTGATTGTCGTCCCCAGGAGTGCGTCATGGTAGCTGCGACCATCCGGCACGGTGAAGATGGCGGGGAGCACGAGGCACAGCAGCAGCGTACGGCCGAGTGCCCTCAGGGGGCCGGGGGCGCGTCCGTCCACACGACGCACGCCGATGCCGACGATGACGTGGCCGATCGAGCCGCCTATCGTTCCGATGAGGAGCACCGACATGAGTGCGAAGATGCCGAGGGTCGCGAACTCGTCGTAGCCGAAGAAGCCTGCCGAGATCGAGACGGCCAGCAGCCAGTCGATGACGAGCGCGATGATCCTGCGCCCCAACGGCGCGAGTGGAAGTGTGTC
Organism: Flaviflexus salsibiostraticola; assembly: GCF_003952265.1. Classification (NCBI taxonomy): domain Bacteria; kingdom Bacillati; phylum Actinomycetota; class Actinomycetes; order Actinomycetales; family Actinomycetaceae; genus Flaviflexus; species Flaviflexus salsibiostraticola. The sequence goes on along the minus strand of NZ_CP034438.1, from coordinate 231,007 downwards.
GGGCATGACCATCATCCTACTGGCACATGTCTCACCACCTTGTCCACCCGCGACTCCCGGGGCAGATCCTGAACAGGTCTCGCACGCGAGCGCCTGCGGGTTATAGCATGAGCGATAGACCCACACTAAGAGGAGAGATCATGTTCGAGAATGCTGACGAGGCCATCGCCTATACCAAAGAGCAGAATGTGCGGTTCATCGACGTCAGGTTCTGTGACCTGCCGGGAATCATGCAGCATTTCAACATCCCCATAGAGACCTTCTCCGAGGACGTCTTCAGCGAGGGCCTTATGTTCGACGGCTCCTCGATCCGCGGCTTCCAGGCAATCCACGAATCCGACATGAAGCTGATCCCGGACGTGACGACTGCCTACATCGACCCCTTCCGTAAGGCGAAGACCCTCGTCGTCAACTTCTCGATCGTTGATCCGTTCACGGGCGAGGCCTACTCACGCGACCCCCGCAACATCGCGGCCAAGGCCGAGGCCTACCTGCGCTCGACCGGGATCGCGGACACCGTCTTCTTCGGCTCCGAAGCCGAGTTCTATATCTTCGACGACATTCGGTACAAGACAAACGAGCACGAGGCGTACTACCACATCAACTCCAACGAGGCCTGGTGGAACACCGGCCGCGAAGAAGAGGGCGGCAACCGGGGGTACAAGACCCGCATGAAGGGCGGGTACTTCCCCGTCTCCCCCAACGATCAGTTCGTCGATCTGCGCGACGAGATGTGCCGGGTGATGGCGGAGTCCGGGCTCTTGGTCGAGCGCGCGCACCACGAGGTCGGCACCGCCGGCCAGCAGGAGATCAACTACCGCTTCGATACGCTCCTGGCTGCGGCCGATAACCTCATGAAGTTTAAGTACATCATCAAGAACGTGGCGTGGGACGCGGGAAAGACCGTCACCTTCATGCCGAAGCCGATCTTCGGCGACAACGGCTCGGGCATGCACTGCCACCAGTCGCTGTGGAAGGACGGCGATCCGCTGTTCGCTGATGAGAGGGGCTACGGCGGACTGTCCGACCTTGCCCGCTGGTACATCGGCGGGCTGCTCAAGCACGCCCCGGCGCTGCTCGCCTTCACCAACCCGTCCGTCAACTCCTTCCACCGCCTCGTTCCCGGCTTCGAGGCGCCGGTCAACCTCGTCTACTCGGCGCGCAACCGGTCCGCCTGCATCCGCATCCCCGTCACCGGCACCTCGCCGAAGTCGAAGAGGATCGAGTACCGGGTGCCCGACCCCTCCTCGAACCCGTACCTCGCGTTCTCGGCGATGCTCATGGCCGGCATCGACGGCATCAAGAACCGCATCGAGCCGGCCGATCCGATCGACAAGGATCTCTACGAGCTGCCGCCGGAGGAGCACGCAGAGATTGCGAAGCTGCCCCACTCGCTCGACGCTGCACTTGAGGCCCTCCGCGAGGACAGCGACTTCCTCCTCGAGGGCGACGTGTTCACGCAGGACCTCATCGATACGTGGATCGAGTACAAGTACAAGTACGAGATCGAGCCGCTGCGTCAGCGGCCGCATCCGCACGAGTTCGAGCTCTACTTCGACATCTGATCGGAGCAATGCGGCGGGTCGGCTGGTGCAGCCCGCCCGCCGCATTGTCATACCCAGGATCATTTCGCGCCACAGTCTTCTCGGCAGCCGGATGGATCGCCACACCATTCCTGGGAGCCGGGTGAATCGATCCCGCGTGTGGGCGCTCAGGACAGCACTGCACTGCTGTCCTGCCGACGTGCCTCGCCTAGCATGGACCCTATGAAGAAGCATCCAGAGGATTCCAACGACTGGAACGACTACGTCAACGCCCGCGACGAATGGGCGCTGCCTGGGGAGCCTGAGTCCGGGGAGCCTGAGGCTGGGGATCGGAACAAGCCGGGACCCGCAGACACGAGCGGATCAGACGAGGCTGTTGGCCCCTACGGGGCGATGGAGAGCCCCTGGAAGGACTTCGATGATCGCGACCCGCAGCCGCCGCGCGAGTCGACCCCCTACAACGAGACGAATCCGTTCACGAACCACGCGGCCTGGCGCTATCAGCAGAACCCCTACCGCGGAGATCCGCAGGAGCACCGGAGCGACTTCAAGAGTGTCCTGCTCATTGGGCTCGGCCTCGGCATCGCCCTCATCGTCATCGCCCTTCTCGCCCTCTAGTCAGTCGACGTAGCGGCTCGCTTCGGGCAGAACGTCAGGGCGGTGGTTCCAGTCGATGAGGGTCCAGCGGCCCTTGACCCGCTCGAGGATACCGGTCCCGCAGTTCTGGAAGTGCGCGAGGGTTCTACCGCCCTCATGTCCGAGTGCGATGTTGGCCCACACCTGGATGATCGTCCCGTGTGAGACGACGAGAAGGGACTCTTCGTCGGACTCGTCGAGAGCGGCATTGAATCGGTCGATGACGTCGTGGCCGGATTCTCCGCCGGGGATGCGCAGATCGTAGTTCCCCGCCATCCACCCCATTGCCACCTTGAAGTAGGCCATGAGGGTGTCCATGTCCGTCGACATCTCCCAGTCGCCGGCCTGGACTTCTGCGATCCGGGGGTCGATGCGGGGAAGCAGGCCGCGGAGGCCGGCAGTCGGCTCGGCCGTCTGCTGGGTGCGTACGAGGTTCGAGACGAGGATGCCATCGAGGTGGTGGCCATCGAGCCGGTCCGCAAGGCCCCTCGCCTGCTCGTGGCCGCGCTCAGTGAGATCCGCGCCAGGCGCTGCTGTGTCGAGTGCACGCGACACATTGGCCGTCGTCTCTCCGTGCCTGGCAATGTACAGTCGCATCGTCCCTCAGTCCCTCACTCGGTGCTCGCCCGCGGGGGCTCGTTCTCTCTATGGTCGCCGAAAAATGCACGTTCAACAACGACCCGTGCCCGCCGCGCGAGCCTCAGCCAGTTCTCTTCGATCTCGTGACGGGAGGACAGGTCGTGGGACAGCAGGGCCGCCGTGACCGCGAGTTCCGTCGAGTCAGAGGGGACAGAGTCGATCCTCGGACCGGTGGTCCGGCCCGTGCCGAGCACGATCGCAAGCCTCAACCGCTGGGCGTAGCGCCACGCGTCGAGAAGGGTCTTCGCATCATGCGGGTCGATGAGATTCTCCTCGACGGCAGCCTCAAGTGCCTCGACCGTCGAGGTCGTCCTCAGTGACGGATGCTCCCCCGCGTGCTCGAGCTGGAGGTATTGAACCGTCCATTCCACATCCGCGATTCCGCCCGGCCCCAGCTTGAGGTGGCGTGCCTTCGACGTCCCGCGCGGGGCTCGCTCGGCTTCGACGCGGGCCTTCATGCGCCGCACGTCTCGATGCTCGCCGTCCGTCATCCCCCGGTCGTACCGCAGCGGGTCGATGAGGGCGGTGAACTCGCCCGCAAGCGCGTCGTCTCCTGCGATGGGTCTTGCCTTGAGAAGGGACTGACGCTCCCACGTCTCTATCCAGCGGGCATAGTACTCGCGGTACGCCTCGAGGGATCGCGCGAGAGGGCCGTTCCTGCCCTCGGGTCGAAGATCGGCGTCGGCCTTGACCGGAGGCTCCTCGGTACCCTCGGAGAGCATGGCGAGAACCGCGGAGGCGATCTGGTTCGCGGTCTTCTGGGCAAGGCTGTGGTCGTCGATGACAGGATCGTGGACGAAGAGCAGGTCACAATCGGAGCCGTACCCCATCTCCCCCGCCCCGAAGGAGCCGAGGCCGACGATGAGGTAGCGGGAGGGAGCCTCGTCCAGGCCCGCCTCCCCGAGCACCTTGAGGGTCGCCCCTCGCAGTGCCGCATTGACGGCGATCTCTGCGGCGTTCGTGATGGAGCGCTGGGCAGCCCGCGTGTCGATCGTCCCGAGGGCGAGTGCGAGCCCGGTGCGCAGGAGAGCGCGGCGGCGCAGGTATCGTCCCGCCATCGCGATTCCCTCCGGGGTCGTGCGGCGGGAGACGAGGGAGTCAAGCTCGGCCTGGAGAGACTCAATGCTGATCGGCAGCAGCTCATCATCGCCCTCGAGCCACCGCACCGACTCCGGCAGGGTGGGGATCGCGTCCGCCAGGTATCGCGACGTCGACAGCACGTGGGCGAGACGCTGGGCCGCCATCCCCGAGTCCCGCAGCAGCTTCATATACCAGTGGGTGCGCCCCATCGTCTCCGACAGGATGCGGAAATGTAGGAGGCCCGAGTCGGGTTCTGGCCCGTCGGCGAACCAGCCGAGCAGGACGGGCAGGAGCTGCCGCTGAATCTTCGCGGTTCTTGAGACACCGTCGGTCAGGGCTGCGATGTGGCCAACGGCGCGCACCGGATCCCGGTAGCCGATACCGGCCAGACGATCAGCGGCGGCCTCCCGGTCGAGGCTGATGTCATCGTCCGAGAGCTTCGCCGCCTCCGGTAGGAGCGGCCGATAGTAGATCGCCTGGTGCAGTCGCCGCACGTCGCTGCGCACTGCTCTCCATGCCTCTTCCAGCTCCTCCCCAGTGCTGATGCCCTCAATCTTCATGGCGCGGGCGATCCGCCTCAGCTGAACCGGGTCGTCGGGCAGGACCTGGCTCCGTCTCATCTTCTGAAGCTGGATGCGGTGTTCGAGAGTGCGGAGGAAGCGATAGTGGGCGTCGAGCTTCTCGGAGTCCGTCCGTGCGACATAGCCGTTGTCCCGCAGGGCGGCGAGCGCCTCGAGCGTCGACCGGACGCGCAGACTCTCGTCGACACGGCCGTGGACGAGCTGGAGGAGTTGAACGGTGAATTCCACGTCCCTCAGGCCGCCCGCACCAAGCTTGATCTGCCGCGCCGCATCGCGGGTGGCGATGGTCGACTCGACTCGCGCCCTCATCTGACGCGACGTCTCGACGAACTGATCACGGCCCGAGGCTGACCAGATGAAGGGCTGAACGGCGGCCGTGTAGGCCGCACCGAGCTCCTCGTTTCCAGCGACGGGACGCGCCTTGAGAAGCGCCTGGAACTCCCAGTCCTTCGCCCACCGCTCGTAATAGGCGATGTGGGAGGCGAGGGTGCGGACGAGCGGTCCGTCCTTACCCTCTGGGCGCAGGTTCGCATCGAGCGGCCACAGCGGTGGGACCGATCCGGGCCCGGACACGGCCCGGGACACTGCGGTGACGACACGCGTCGCGGCGGCGAGCGCCGTCGCCTCATCCGTTTCCACCGGCTCGGCCACGTAGATAACGTCGACGTCGGAGATGTAGTTGAGCTCGCGGGCGCCGGTCTTGCCCATGGCGATGATGGCGATGCGGGCGGCCTGTGAATCGGGCGTGTGCCGCTGCGCAATGACCAGCGCCTGCCTGAGTGCGGCGGAGACCAGATCGGAGATCATCGCGGAGACCTGGGCGAAGCGGTCGACCGGGCGCTCAGCCGTCAGGTCCCAGGCGGCGATCATGAGAAGCCTGCGATAGTAGCCCGACCGCAGCTCCGCGACCGCCTCGTCCCACTCATCCTCCGACCCGGTCGAGGAGTTCTCCTCGCCTGCCCCGCCGCCCCAGCTGTCGTCGATCACCGGCTCCCGCCCGAGTCCGTCGATCCAGTGCTGGTGGGTGACGAGCATGTCGCCGAGCGTCGTCGACATGCCGGCGACCGTGGTCACCGCCCTCAGCAGGTTCCGGTCCGCGAGAACCTTGTCAAGGCGCTGTGGATCCGCGTCGGCGAGACGCAGCATGGTGAGAAGCCCCTGATCGGGATCGGCGCTTGCGCCGAGGGCGTCGAGCATCGCGTCCCAGCCCCGGTCAGCGGTGAGCTGCAGCGCCCGCTTCGGGTCGGCGAAGCCGAGCCGGCGCAGGGCTGACGTGGGGCTCTCCCTCCTCACGTCACACCACCGGCAGGAAGCGGTCCCGTTCGAAGGGAGTCACCTGGTTCCGGTACGCCGTCCACTCGCTCTCCTTGTTGCGGATGAAGTAGGAGAAGGCCTCCTCGCCGAGCGTCTGCGCCACGAGCTCGGATTCCTGCATGGCAACGAGCGCCTGATCGAGGTTGCCCGGAAGGGAGCCGATGCCGAGGGCACGGCGCTCGTTGCGGGTCAGCGACGTGACATCCTCAATCGCCTCATCGGGCAGCTCGAGCTCGCGCTCGATGCCGTCCAATCCCGCGTTGAGCAGAACCGCAAAAGCGAGATAGGGATTCGCTGCGGAGTCGATCGCACGATACTCGATGCGGGCGGCCCGGGCCTTGCCGGCTCGCAGCGCCGGCACCCGGACGAGTGCCGAACGGTTGTTGTGGCCCCAGCAGATGTAGGAGGGTGCCTCATCGCCCGCCCACAGCCGTTTGTAGGAGTTGACGTGCTGATTGGTGATCGCGGAGATAGCGTTTGCGTGCTCGAGGAGGCCTGCCATGAAGCGTCGTGCCGTGGTCGACAGGAAGTAGGTCCCGGACGGATCGAAGAAGACGTTGCGGTCCCCTTCGAAGAGTGACATGTGCGTATGCATACCCGACCCCGGATGGTCGATGAGCGGCTTCGGCATGAAGGAGGCGAAGGACCCCTGCGAGAGGGCGAGCTCCTGGATGACGGTGCGGAAGGCCATGATGCTGTCCGCCATCGATAGCGCATCGGTGAACCTCAGGTCGATCTCGTTCTGACCCGGGCCCGCCTCGTGGTGGGAGAACTCGACCGGGATGTTCATCGCCTCGAGGGTGGCGACAGCCTCCCTGCGGAAGTCGAGGCCCGCCGAGCGTGCCGAATGGTCGAAGTAGCCGGCACGATCGATCGGCCTGAACTCCTCATACGGGTCGGAGGTCGGATGGAAGAGATAGAACTCGATCTCGGGATGGGTGTAGAACGTGAACCCCATGTCGCTCGCACGAGCGAGCGCCCGCCGCAGAACCGACCGGGGATCGGAGCGTGCGGGCTCGCCGTCCCGCGTCGAGATATCGCAGAACAGCCTCGCGACCTGGCTTGCCGATGACTGCCCGGGCAGGATCTGGAAGGTCGACGCATCGGGGTACGCGAGCATGTCGGCCTCGACCACACGGGCGAGGCCCTCAATCGACGACCCGTCGAAGCCGATGCCCTCATCGAAGGCCTCCTCGAGCTCGGCGGGGGCGATCGCGACCGATTTCAGTGTCCCGATGACGTCCGTGAACCATAGGCGGATGTACCGGACGTCCTTCTCCTGAATGGTCTGGAGGATGTGCTCCTGCTGACGGTCCATGCGACTCCCTTCGTCCACTCCATCTTGCCAGGTCCACCCGCCACCCCGTCACCTCTCACGGCTTTCGGGCTAGAATGCGTCCTATGACTGAAAGCGCCAAGAAGCCCGCGCGTCCGCGCCGCGTCCGTATCGCCCACCTGCATGAGGCGAAGACTCACGGCGACCCGCTCACCATGCTGACGGCCTATGACGCTATCGTCGCCTCGATCTTCGATCGGGCGGGTGTCGACATGCTCCTTGTCGGGGACTCCATCGGGACGACGATGTTCGGCGAGGCCAACACCCTCGGCGTCGAGCTCGCCGACATGGTGCGGGCGACGAAGTCCGTTGCCAAGGGCACCGAACGCGCCCTCGTCGTCGCCGATCTCCCGTTCGGAACGTATGAGTCGAGCCCGGAGCAGGCCTTCGCCTCGGCCGCGCAGCTCATCAAGGCCGGAGCCCACGCGGTCAAGCTTGAGGGTGGCGTCCGCGTCGCGGACCAGATCAGGCAGTGCGCCACCCATGGCATCCCCGTCATCGGCCACATCGGCTTCACCCCTCAGGCGGAGAACGCCCTGTCGGGTCCCCGGATCCAGGGCCGGGGCGAGGAGGCGGCAGACCGAGTCATCGAGGACGCTGTCGCGGTCCAGGAGGCCGGAGCATCCGCCGTCGTCCTCGAGATGGTCCCAGCCGAGCTCGCCGAGAGGATCACGTCGATCCTCACTATTCCCACGATCGGCATCGGGGCTGGCCCCGGCACCGATGGGCAGGTGCTGGTGTGGACCGACATGGTGGCGATGACGGATTGGCAGCCCTCTTTCGTCCGCATCTTCGGCGAGATCGGCACGGCCCTCCAGGGTGCGGCCACCGACTATGTCGACGCGGTCAAGGACCGATCCTTCCCGACTCGCGAGCACTCCTTCTAGCAATTCCTTCTGCGAGGGCGCGGCTTGGGCCGCGCCCTCGCAGTGTCACACGGACTGTGCGCGGCCGCTCGGACGGCTCACGAGTCGTCCCACTCGTCCTCCCACGCCTCTTCGGCAGCATCGAAGTTCTCGTTCCTCTGGGCGGCGGTCTTCAATGCATTGCGGGCCGCCTCCTGGGTCGGATAGGGGCCCATAACATCGGTCCACGCCGACTGTCGGCCCTTCTCGACCTCGCCCGTGCGTGTGTTGTACCAGTACTCCGGATTAGTCATGACCTGCCCCTTCAACGCTAAGCTTGGACCTATGCTTGCACAGCGCGCTCCCCTCGGCACCCTTGTCCCCGGAACCCTCTCTGCCAAGAGACCGGTTCCTCCGTCGATCGAACGACCGGAATATCTGTTCCACGATGGACCGGAGGTGGTGACGGCCTCCGACGTCAAGGACGCGGAGACGATCGAGCGGATCCGGCGCACATCGAAGCTGGCGGCCCAGGCTCTCGCGGAGGTCGGCCGTGCGGTGCGCCCGGGCATCACCACCGATGAACTGGATCGGCTCGGCCACGAGTACCTCATCGACAATGGCGCCTACCCGTCGAGCCTCGATTACATGGGCTTCCCGAAGTCGCTCTGCACCTCGGTCAACGAGGTCATCTGCCACGGCATCCCCGACTCGACCGTCCTCAACGAGGGCGACATCGTCAACATCGACATCACCGCGTATCGAGAAGGCGTCCATGGTGACACGAATGCCACCTTCCCCGTCGGGGAGATCGATGAGGAGTCCGCGCTGCTGATCGAGCGGACGAGGATCTCGATGGAGCGAGGGATCAAGGCGGTCAAGCCCGGCCGCGCCATCAACATCATCGGACGCGTCATCGAGGCGTACGCGAAGCGATTCCAGTACGGGGTCGTCGAGGACTTCACCGGCCACGGCGTCGGCGAGGCCTTCCACTCCGGCCTCATCGTCCCCCACTACGACACAGCGCCCCGCTACGACACCGTCATGGTGCCCGGCATGGTCTTCACGATCGAGCCCATGCTCACCCTCGGCACGATCAAGTGGGACCAGTGGGATGACGGATGGACGGTGCTGACGAAGGATCGCGGGCGCACGGCCCAGTTCGAGCACACCATCGTCGTCACGGAAGACGGGGCCGAGATCCTCACGCTCCCATGATCGCTCTCGGTATCGACATCGGCGGGTCCGGGATCAAGGGAGCTCCCGTCGACCTGAGCACAGGCAAGCTCCAGGGCAGGCGTCATCGCATCCCCACCCCCGAGACATCCTCGCCGGCGAATGTCGCCGCCGTCGTCACGGAGATCGTCGACGGCTTCGATCTGCCCCCAGACACCCCCGTCGGCATCGCCCTGCCCGCCCCCATCATCCACGGCGTCGTCACGTGGATGGCGAACCTGGATCAGGCATGGGTTGGGACGGATGCATCGTCGCTCTTCCGGGAGGCTCTCGGCTGTCCCGTGACGGTCGCCAATGATGCTGATGCCGCAGGATACGGCGAAGCAGAGTACGGGGCCGCGCACGGCGTCCCGGGGTCGATCCTCGTCACGACGCTCGGCACCGGCATCGGCTCCGCCCTCGTCGTCAATCACGAGCTTGTTCCGAACACGGAGTTCGGCCACATCACCCTTCCGAACGGGAAGGAGGCTGAGCACTGGGCGTCGTCCGCCGTCAAGGATCGCCACGATCTGTCGTGGGAGGATTGGGCTGCCCGTCTGCAGGACGTCTACTCCCAGTACGAGATGCTCCTCAGCCCTGACCTCATCATCGTCGGCGGCGGCATCTCGAAGGATGCCGAGAAGTACCTTCCCCTTCTCACCACCCGCGCGCCGATCGTCGCAGCGACGCTGAAGAACCGTGCGGGAATCATCGGTGCGGCCGCGTTGGCGGCTCGCGAATCGGCTGCCCACGTCAAGAAGAGGAAAAAGAAGCCCGGCCGCCATAGCTGACCAGCGCGCCTGTCTCAGCTGCCCCATCTCCAGCGAACTGGGCACTGGGCACTACAGCCGAGGGCAGATCAACGCCTGCTCACCCACGCGTCTGTCACAATCGTGGACACGTCGGTCTCCAATCCCGGCAGTCTCCTCGCCAGCGCGCCGGCGAGCTTCGGCAAAAGCGGCCACTCGGAGGCGAAATGGGTGGGGCTGATGAGGGCGGCTCCCCCAGCCCACAGGTGATCAGTCGCCGGGTGGTGGCGAAGGTCGGCCGTCACGTACACATCGGCGCCGAGGCTGTCGACGAGGCCGAGGAACGAATCTCCCGAGCCGGGGCTCACCGCAACAGTCTCGACCATCGCCGACTCGTCACCGGCGACGAGAATACCCGCGGGGGTCTTGGGCAGGAGAGCCGCTGCGCGATCGGCGAGCTCGCCGAGCGTCTTCGGCTCGATCCGGCCGATGCGCCCGAGACCGAGCGCCGGGTCCTCCTCGCTCGGGACGAGTGGCCGGGCGTCCTTGATGCCGATGAGGTCCGCCATCGCCTGGGCTGTCCCCCAGGAGTCGGCATTGGTGTGGGCGGCGTAGAGCGACACGCCAGCGCGGATGAGGTCGGTGACCCAGGCGCCCTTCGGGGTGTGTGCACCAACGGTCGATGTTCCGCGCAGGTAGAGCGGGTGATGGGTGATGAGGAGGTCGTATCCCCCATCGATCGCCTCCCGAACGGTCGCCTCGCATGGATCGACGGCCAGCAGAACCCGCTTCGCCTCCCACTCGGGGCTCCCGGCGATGAGACCGACTTCGTCCCACTCTTCTGCGAGTGAGGGAGGGCAGAGGGTCTCGATGGCTTCTATGACGTCACGAACCAGCATGGTGCGAGTCTAACGCGGCAGCGGTTTCGTGGGTGGAGGGACAAGCTGGCCGATACGCCGGGTTCTGTCTAGGGCGACCATCCATCTGGGATGCACGTTGCCGTACATCTCTAGCAACCTACCCGTCGGCCCGGGCGAAGCCCGTGTGCGAGCAGCATTCAGCCGACTGTCTGGTCTTGCTCCCGGTGGGGTTTACCATGCCGTCCCGGTCACCCGGTCCGCGGTGAGCTCTTACCTCACCCTTTCACCCTTACCTATTACGGCGGTCTGCTTTCTGTGGCACTGTCCCGCGAGTCACCTCGGGTGGGCGTTACCCACCACCGCGCTCTATGGAGCCCGGACGTTCCTCGACACCGTAGTGCCGCGGCCGCCTGGCCAGCTTGTCCATGGGCCAGTCTACTCCTCGGCGCACGCTCCCCCATACTCACACCGGAATGTCGAGAACCATGAAGACTCGCAGGACCGACCAGTAGACTAGTTCGGTGCTCATTGCTCTGCCTCCCTCTGAGGGAAAGACCGCCCCGCTGTCCGGGCCATCCCTCGACCTTCATTCCCTCTCGATCCCATCCTTCACCGGCCTCCGAGCCAGCCTTGTCTCCGAGGTGGAGGAGAGCAGCAGACGAGGAGACGCACAGCACCTGTTCGGCGTCGGCGCCTCTGTCATGGAGGAGATCGACGCTCAGCGGGACCTGAGAACGTTGCCATGCGCGCCCGCCCACGAAATCTACACCGGCGTGCTCTTCCAGGCCGCCGACATCGGAGGCCTCGACCCGGAGTCGTTGGCGCGCGCCGAGGAGAGCGTCCTCATATTCTCAGCGCTCTTCGGCGCCACCTCGCCGATGGACCTCATTCCCCGGTACAGGCTGAAGATGGGGGTGAAGCTGCCGGGCGGCACCCCGAAGTCCCGCTGGCGTCCGCTGTGGACACACCTCGACGAGAGGGCCTACGGACAGCTCGTCATCGACGGCAGGTCGGCGGATTATGCGGGATGGAAGGCTCCCTCTGCCGCGGAGCACGTAACGATCGGCGCGGTGCGGGACTCGGGCGGCGCTCGGAAGGTCATCACCCACAACGCAAAGCACTACCGGGGTGTGTTCACCCGGCTGGCGCTCCACGCGGCTACACCGCCTGAGACGGCCGAGGAGCTCGCCCACCTGGGAACGATGCTCGATATCGGCGACATCGAGCTCACCGGAAGCGGCAACAGGCTGACGCTCACTGTCGTCGAGCGCGGAGAGAGAGCCGCGTGACGCGGCGCTGAGCGGCACTTGGCCGACTACCCCTTGACGACGACCGCGCCCTCCTCGGTCACATAGACCTCATCATCGGGGAGTGACTTGATCTTCTCGAATTCGGTGAGGGACAGGTCGAGGCCACCGTCCACGGTGCCATCGCTCGTCATGACGACGACGCCCGCCCCGCCCATCGACCGGGACTCGTCGTACGCGTCGACAAGGTTAGGTGAGATCGTCGCGGCAAGGGCGCTGCGGCGGGCGCGAACCTCGGCGATCTGGCCCTCGAGGTCGCGCACTTCGGCCGTCTTCCGGTCGACCAGGGCATCACGCGTCGCGTTTGCCTGATCGATCTGCCGGGCGTCCTCCGCCAGCTGCTCCTCGAGCCCCTCCAGCTCCTCCATGGCCTCGAGCTCGAGCGTCTCAGTATCGCCGCGCATCGCCTTGAGTCCGTCGATGTCGCCCTGGAGGACGAGGAGCTGGCGCGAATCCATGTTCTCGCCGGAGTCGAGCTGGCCCTGCTTGCGCGCGATCGAGGCGTTCAGCTGCTCGACCTTCGCCCCGCAGTCGGCGATGGTGGTCTCGAGCGCCGGCCGGGCGGCCTCGTGATCCTTCGCCTGCTTCTGCGCGACCCCGAGTGCCGATTCCGCAGCTTCCAGCTCCCCGTAGACCGGTAGAGTCCTCAGCGCGTAGGTGAGTCGGCCGAGTTCTCGGTCGACCTCAACGAGGTCGATGAGTGCCTGCTGTTCCTCGAGTGATGCCTTCATTGTCCATCCCGTCGGGTCGTCGTGCCGGCGCGGGAGCCTATCCCAGCTGAAGGGTGGTGAGGCAGGTGGGGTCGTCGTCGCCCGTCCCGATCTCGGCCGTGCCGGTCTTCCCATCATACTGGACCGTCAAAGTCGCCTCGATGTCGGCGGGCAGCCAGACCCCGACGAAGCCATTGTCGAACATCGTCAGTGTGTCATCGACGAGCAGCTCGCCCTCGTCGGTCACGATCGTCACGTCGACCTCTTCGTTGACGAGCTCGCCGGTGCATGTCGTCAGCGAGTGGTAGTAGCAGTCGTGCGTGGTCGTCACATAGGGGGCGAACGACAGGTAGAACTCATCCTCGGGCAGGTCGAGGGTGGCCTCCTCGCCCGTCGACACGTCGGTCAGCAGAACCTCATCAGCCCGGACCGAGGCCATGAGCGCCTCCGGGCGGTCGGCCCGCGGCATCTGGTCGAGGCGGTCGACGAGCTCGACGCCATCCCACTCACGGACGCTGTCAAACGTGATGGCCTGATCGGCCGCCTGACCGGTGGGCTCCTGCGTGCCGGAGGAGGTGGATTCACCGTCCGGGCCGCAGGCGGCCAGCGCGAGTACGGCCAGGGTGACTGTGGCGGGGAGCGTGAACGCGTACTTCTTTACCATGCCACCAGCCTAGAGATCTCGACAATATGGACATAATGGACGAAGGTCCTAGATACACTCTCCAGAGCTCGCCGCCCTGCCACTGCCTCCTTACCCGGCGTGCTGACCCGGTTGCGTGTCGGCACTCTCGACGATCGGCGTCCATCGCAGGGCGCTGACGGCCCGGGTGGTGAGCCAGATGAGGATCCAGCCGCCCGCGAGGATGAGGTAGAGCGTCTCATCGGCCTGGTATCCCGATACGTAGATCCGCACGATGAGGACGATGATGACGGCGATGACGACGCCTGCCAGCGCCGGCCTCAGGTTGGCGCCGCGGATCGCTGCCTGCGATCGGCCGAGGCTCCAATAGGCGAACTCGTTCCGGGCGCTCGTCGCCTCCCGGCTCTTTCGTGCGGTCACGGCCGTCGTCACGACGACCACAGCCCCCGCGACAAGGATCGATCCGAGTACCGGCAGCAGCGCCTGAGTCATGGCGGCTCCCAGCCTCGTCTGGCTGACGAGTCTGACATACCAGTCGATGATCATGCCGACCCCGCCGATGGCGGCAGCGGTGATGCCGAGGCTCACGCCCTCAGCCGCCGTCAGCCCGGCCAGCTGAGCCCGGGTGCCGAGCCGCTCCCCAGGCGCGATACGGCGGGAGCGGACCGGGTTGGCGATGATGAGTCCGAGGATGAGGACGGCGATTGCCACGAAGATGGAGATGCGAATGAGGGGATCACCCGCGATAACGAGAGCGAGAGCCGATGCTGCTCCGAACACGGCGAGGCCCGGCCATTCCTCGCGCAGCGTCCACCCCAGGCGCTGGCGTGCGCTCCACCCCTGGGAGGCGAGCAGGGCGTGGGTCGTGCGACGCTCCTGGCGGGCCAGCATGCTGAGGACAAACACGAAGAGGGAGGACAGCAGAAGGCTCGCCGACGCGACCCGGTCGACGGTTGTGTTGGTGAGCGCCGCCGTCCATGACGCGACGCCGAGCGTGCCGAACTCCTGCTGGATCCAGCCGAGCTCACCGACAGACTGGGAGCCCTGCGGGTCCGTGGTGCCATGGGCGAAGACTGGGACCCAGATGTTCGCCTGCTGCGTCGTTGCCCCGGAGACAACCGTCGCATCCAGCCCGTTGATCCGACGAATGGCCTGGGCCGTGTCGTTGATCCTCGTCAGCGCGGCATCGTTGTCCAACCCCTCAAGACCTGCCACCCGCACACGGACGGCGGAGATGATGTCCTCCTGCGGCGTCAGCTCGGCCGCCCCGTCGAAGGAGACGATGGCCGAGGGAGCCTGAGTGGTGACACCGAGCCCCTGGCGCGAGGGCGGGAATGGCTCGCCCTCGAACGTCGCCGTATTGGGTCCATAGAGTCCGAGCGGGACGTACCCGCCCGGGGTGGTGACATCACCGGGGGTGAACGTCGAGACCTCGAAGGGGGCCGCGCCATCGCGGAGGTTCGTGCCTACGGTGAGGTGGTGTCCGGACGGATTGCGGTAGGAGATCTCCTCGCCCAGCCCCCGCCCGGTTGGGATGTCGATGTCCCATGCGCCTGGCCACGGCGCGAACGGACCATAGATGCCGAGCATGCGGGCCTCGAAGGCAGCCTGGCCCTGCGTGGGCGAGTCGACGGGCGTCAGCTGGGCAGGGTAGAGCCGTGTCGCCGAATAGTAGGTGTCCGGGACATAGTTCTCCTGCCACTCCTCGATCGGCCCATATTCCTCGCCCGGCCACGGCATGGCATACGTGCCGCCGTTGAACGGCCGCATGATGTCCGCGTAGTCCACCTGGGTCGCCCCCTCCCCCGCGATCTCCGCGGACAGGACGGTCGACGGATAGGCGTCGGTGTTGCGCACATAACCGATGAGGGGACGCTCGTTGCCGAACTTGAGGTGGACTGCTGGACGATTGCCGGCCTCGGTGCCCGGCATACCCTCAAGCTCGGGGAGGATGTCACTCCCGAACTGGCCCAGCGCCTCCAACCGGGATAGCGAGCCGCGCTCGCGGACGAGCTCGTCGAAGTCGGCGAGCGGCTGGAGGAAGTCGGCGGCCTCGCCGATGAGCTCCTGCTCGCGCACCGGATCGACCGCGGCGATCGTCGTCGCGACCGTCGGGCCCTGGGCCCACATGAGGACGATGTCGTCGCCTGAGACGACAGCCTGGAACATGAGGATGTGCCGGTCCGGCGGCTCGAAGTCGTTGATGAGGCTGAGACCGATATCGGTGTAGTACCCGCTCTCCCCGGTCCACCTCGTCGCGTCGATCCGCACCGTGTTCGTCCGCTCGAAGACAATTCCGTTCTCGTCGGCGACACTCCACGTGATCTCGTAGTCCTGGATC
The DNA here is from genome assembly GCF_003952265.1 of Flaviflexus salsibiostraticola. Classification (NCBI taxonomy): domain Bacteria; kingdom Bacillati; phylum Actinomycetota; class Actinomycetes; order Actinomycetales; family Actinomycetaceae; genus Flaviflexus; species Flaviflexus salsibiostraticola. Next base: position 215,207 of record NZ_CP034438.1, on the reverse strand, counting down.
GGCTCCTCATCGAGATTGTGGCCCTCGCGGGTGAAGAACATCCAGGGCACCGCTCCCGCCACCCGCCCGATGAAGGCGACAGGCGCCGCCACCTCGACTGTCTCAATTGCGTCGATGCGCTCGAGCTGGTCGAAGCCGATGACCCGGCTCGACTGAGCCGCGTAGTTGTCATCGATCAGGGCAAGACCGTTCGGGTCCTGTCCCGGGGACAGCATCTGGAACCCGTCCTCGTGGGTGACGAGGATGTCGTACGCACCGCGCCAGCTGTCCTCGAGGATCTCACCGGCGCGGGAGACGCCGAGACGCCCAAGGACCGCTCCGGCAAGGACGAGAACGCCGACGAGAGAGAAGATGAGGACGTGCGTCAGTCGGAGCCGCGGGCCGACCCTCACAGCTCGATCACCCGGTCGGCGGCGTCCTTGACCAGCACATCGTGGGTCGCCACGAGCACGGACGCCCCGCGCTCGGCCGCGGCGCGCAGTTCGGCGATGACGCGGGCCGCCGCGTCGCTGTCGAGCGACGACGTCGGCTCGTCCATGAGGACGAGAGTGGGATCCTTGGCGAGCGCCCGTGCCACTGCGGCCCGCTGCCGCTCACCGCCCGAGATTCGGCCGCCCCGCATCCCGCCGAAGTCGGCGAGACCGACGCCCTCGAGGAGCTCCTCGCAGCGCTCGGCCGACCCGCCGCCCACGAGCACATTCGCAGTGACGGTCAGGTCGTCGAAGACGAGCGAGTCCTGCGCGGCGTAGCCGATGCTGGACCGCCGTATGCTCTGAAGCTCCTTCTCCGACCGGTCGCCGATCTCAACCTCACCCCACCGGACAGCCCCCGCGTCCGGGCTACGTCTGCCGTAGGCGACGGCGATGGCCGTCGACTTGCCGCTGCCCGAGCGGCCCGCAAGCGCAACGAATTCACCATCTGCCACCTCGAGGGAGAAGTCGGAGAGGATCTGGATCGGCATGCCCGCGCGTGTGAAGGCGACGTCGATGCCGTGCAGGGAGAGAAACATGGAGGACCGCCCACGCTCGCTGTCGGGAGGCGCCATCGTCGGCGCCCCGCACCGCCTGGAGCTCGGCTGTGCGCCGCCCATGGTATCACCGGGCGCGTCGGAGCCGCCCGGTCCCCGCCACCAGCGGTACAGCGATCATTCGAACAACCCCACGCAACAGTGCTGGTGAGAGCCCTGTCATGATCGTTCCATAACATGAGATCTGAATTCCGAGACGTGGGACGAGGACCCGCGAGCAGGAACGATAAGGGCATGGCACATCAGAACTCCGAGGACCGCTCGTCCAAGCTCGCAGTGACGGTCTTCCCACTCATCATCATTGCGGGCTTCCTCTTCGCGTTCCTCGCACCCGAGGCGGCGATGCCGTGGACCGGGCACACGCAGATCGCGCTCGGCATCATCATGTTCGGTATGGGGCTCACCCTCACGATCCCCGACTTCACGATGGTGTTCAGGTAGCCGCTGCCGATCCTCCTCGGCGTCCTCGCACAGTATGTCGTCATGCCCACGATTGCCGTCCTCCTCTCCTGGGCGTTCAGCCTCTCTCCCGAGCTCGCCGTCGGCGTCATTCTCGTCGGATGCGCACCGGGCGGCACCAGTTCGAACGTCATCACCTACCTCGCCAAGGGTGACGTGGCCCTGTCGGTCACGATGACGTCGATCTCGACCCTGCTCGCGCCGATCATGACCCCGCTGCTCACCCTGTGGCTGGCGGACCAGGTCCTCGACGTGTCGGCCTCCGCGATGGCCCTGTCGATCGTTCAGATGGTCATCATCCCGATCGTGGCGGGCCTCGTCGTCCGCTATGCGGCGCGCCAGTGGATCGGCCGCATCCTGCCGATCCTTCCCTGGGTGTCCGTCGTCGGCATCACCTACGTCGTCATCGCCGTCGTCTCACGCTCGGCTGATGCCATCGTCGAGGCCGGCTTCCTCGTCTTCGCGGTCGTCGTCCTGCACAACGGTCTCGGATATGTGTTCGGCTACGGCGCCGGTCGGCTGTTCAAGCTCGGCGAGAAGCGGTCGCGTACAACGTCCGTCGAGGTGGGCATGCAGAACTCCGGCCTGGCGGCGACCCTCGCCGGCCAATACTTCGAGCCGATCTCAGCCCTTCCCGCCGCGGTCTTCTCCGTCTGGCACAACATCTCCGGCGGACTCCTCGCCCTCCTCTACCGGTCCCGTCCGACTGAGGATGCCCAGACTCCGGCTCCGGTTCTCAAGGGCTGACACAGGCCTTACACGAGTCCGACCACTGTGGCGGGGAGCTGTCGAGCTCCCCGCCACTCGTCATTCTTGGCGCTGCGGACAGGCCCGTCAGCCGTCGGTGGGGTCCGCCTGTCCTGCCGCACTCCTCTTCTGCCAGGGCCAGTGGCCGCTGATCTCAAGCTCGAGCGACCAGCTCAGGAGCGTCCTGATGGCGACGATGATCGCCAGGACAACCACTCCTTCGAGAGTCGGCGGGATGGCGACGGTCCGGATGATGTCGGCGGCTACGAGCAGCTCAAGTCGGGGAAGGGCGGCGACGAGCAGCTCAAGTCGGGGAAGGATGGAGTGGCCGAGGAGCCGCCTCAGATTCCGGTAGACATCGGGCTGACGCGCAAGCAGCTGCCGGCCGGCCATGCCGAAGGCGAGGGTCGCGCCGCTGAGTATCGCCGCAACGCCGAGCCCCTCAACGACTTGGACGACGCGTTCGACGATCTGGTGGAATGTCATGGAGCTCCTTCACTCAATCGCAGGGCGCGGGGCCCAGAAAGGTCTGGATGTCGCTCGCGGATCACCTTGCAGAGATACCCGGCAATCCGAACGATCAGGCCCGGCTCTGCTCCTCCTGCCGGGAGACGATCTCGGCCACCCACAGCGGGACGTAGGGAGAGACGCACCCTCGCGGGGTCGGGTAGTCCTTGAGGACCTCGAGCCGCTCGCCGATGTCGAGGACGCGAGCGCGATGCTCGGGCCGGTGGATTCCAATCGTGCCGAGGCAGGTGTTCATCGCCCACTGAAGACGCTCGGGTGCATGTTTCATGTCCGCCTCGATCCGGTCGAGCAGGTCTTCGATGTCCAGCCCCTCGGAATCCTTGGCGACCCGTGTCGATGTCAGCGCCCACGCCGCACTCGCCACGACCGGATCCTCGAACCAGCGCCTGCGCAGCTCCTCGCTGTGCGCGGACTTCGCGACGAGGTAGGTGAGGAGCCAGTCCTGCTCCTTCGGGGTGCGGGCCTGCCGCATCATCGCGTCATACTCATCCGCGCTGAAATCCTTCGGGCGAGAGATGAGGATCGCGAGGAGCCGCGCCGCGCTGTCCGAGGTCGCCCACAGCTGACGCGCAAGGTCCGGCTGCTTCTTGAGCTTTTTCGCAAGCCCCCGCAGCCGCGACAGGTTGACTCCGTGCTCGTCGCCGTGCTTGAGATTGACGGCCCGCACCGCCGGATCCGCCATCTCAGCCAGGCGGCTCATCACCTCGTCGAGGTCGCTGTCGGCCATGGTCATCCCTCCTGTCCACGCTTCTGTCAGGCCATCCTTGCAGTGTCGCGAGCGGCGCGCCAGGCATCGCATCGGCGCGCACCCATGGTCGCGCCGACAGAGGCCACTCAGAGCACCAGCGCCGCGCGCCCACACCGATGCACTCGGAATTGCACTGAGTGCACTCGCGTCCCTATAGTGGGGCGCGTGTCAGAGCCGCAGAGAGAATCGGTCAAGGAGCGGAACCGGCGCGCGATCATCGCAGCGGCCGGGGAGCTCGCGACCGCTCGCGGCATGGGCGGCTTCACGGCCTCAGAGCTCGCGGAGCGCGCCGGCACCTCCAGGCAGTCGATCTTCAACCACTTCCCGTCGACGGACGATGCCGTCTACGCCTATCTCACCGCGCAGATCGATCCCCTCATCGACCACCTCGGTGGGAACCTCCACTCGATCGATGACCTGGTCCGACGCGCGGAGATGGTCATGCAGGGCGACGAGGCCTTCGCGATCATCAGCCACATCGGCCACGTCCTCTCCCATGACGATCAGCGCCCCGCGACCGCGCTGTGGGCGAGCGAGCTCATCGACCAGGTCGCCGGCCAGCTCGGTTCGATGATCGGGCGGGCGATCGACATCGATCCCCTCGACATCCGCTTCGTGTCGAACGCGGTCATCGCCGCCGTCCAGACCGCACACACGATCTGGCTCACCGAGGGCGACCCGACCCGTGGGCGGTGGAACACCCTTGTCGTCCGCGCACTCGAACTTGTCCGGACCAGACACAGCTCACTCGACCGATAGACCTCCACCCGAAAGGTTCACCATGGCGAAACTCCTGCAGAGACTCGGCCGCGCCAGCGCCACGCACGCCCCCCTCACCATTGTCCTCTGGGTCGTCGCCCTCGTGGGCGCGGTCCTGTTCGGCACGGTCGGCGGCGGCGAGTACTCGACCGCGCTCACCATTCCGGGCACCCGCGCCCAGGATCTGGCCGACCGGCTCGAGGAGGAGCTGCCCGACGCCGCCCGTGGGACGGGGACGATGACGTTCGTCTCGGCGGACGGCGCTGCGCTGACAGAGGCCCAGCAGGAGGAGATCTCCGAGGCTCTGCGCGCGGGCGGGGCGGTCGACGGCGTCTTCTCCATGCTCGACCCGTTCCAGACGCAGGAGATGATGTCGGCCCAGGCCGCCGACGTGCGTGCCGGTGCTGAGCAGCTCGAGGCGGGAGCCGCCGACCTCGAGGCGGGCCGCGAGCAGGCGCGGCAGGGCCAGGAGCAGCTCGACGCCGCCCGTGCAGAGCTCGAGGCGGGCCGGGCCCAGCTGGAGGAGGCCCTCGCAGAGGTGCCGGACGTGCCCGCTGAGCAGCTTCCGCCGCAGATCGCGGCCCAGCTCGAGGCGCTCGACACACAGATGTCGGAGCTCGAGGCTGCGGAGGCTGAGCTCAACACCCAGCAGGAGGCCCTCGACGCCGGACTCGCCGAAATCGCGGCGGGCGAGGCCGAGCTGGAGGCGAGCCGCGCACAGATCGACTACGGCGAACGACTGCTCGTCATGCTCGGGGATTACGCGGTTGTCTCCGCGGACGGGAGCGTCGCCATCGCAACCGTCACCTTCGAGAACGATTCGATGTCCGTGACGGGCGAGACGAAGGAGAACCTGCAGGAGGCGATCAGCTCGTCACTCTCCACCGTCGATGTGTACTTCTCGCAGGCGATTGACACCGATGTCTCGAACGTCGTCGGGCCCGCCGAGGTCATCGGACTCTTCGTCGCCGCGATCGTTCTCTTCGCCATGCTCCGCACCGTCATCACGGCCGCGCTTCCCATCCTCACCGCTCTCGTCGGAGTCGGGATCACGGTCATGCTGTCGATGGGGATCGCCGGCTTCGTCGACATGCACCAGATCTCGCCGATCCTCGGCATCATGCTCGGCCTCGCGGTCGGCATCGACTACACCCTGTTCGTCGTCAACCGGCACCGCCAACAGCTGATGGAGGGGTACTCGGTCGATGACTCGATCGGTCTTGCTGTCGGAACCTCGGGCAACGCAGTCGTCTTCGCGGGTCTGACGGTCATGACCGCGCTCATCGCCCTCAACGTCGTCGGCATCCCGTTCCTCGGCGTACTGGGCAACGTCGCGGCGCTCGCGGTCTTCGTCGCCATCCTTCTCACCATCACCCTCACCCCGGCCATCCTTCACCTCCTCGGGCTTCGGGCGCTGCCGAAGGCGTGGCGGGCCCGGCTCGATGCGGGTGAGGTCGTCACTCAGCAAGGCCGCCGCGCGCGCCCAGTGCCTGCCCCCGTGCGGCTTCCCTGGCTCACCGTCATCGCATCGATCGCTCTGCTCGCGGTGCTCGCGATTCCGTTCTTCTCGATGAGGCTCGGTCTGCCGGATGGGTCGAACGAGCCGCCGGGCAGCGACTCCTACGAGAGCCACATGATCACCTCGGAGTCCTTCGGTCCGGGCTTCAACGGCCCCCACATCGTCGCCGCAGACCTGCCGGAGGTCGATGACGCGGAGCGGGACCAGCTCATCCTCCAGGTCGGCGAGCAGCTGTTCGCGGGCGAAGAGATCGTCTCGGTGCTTCCGGCCGGGGTGTCCGAATCCGGTGATCTCGCGGTCTTCCAGGTGATCGGGACGACGGGTCCGTCCGATGTCGAGACGGAGGATCTCGTCGGGTCGATCCGAGGACTCTCGCCACTCGAGATCGATGGATACTCGATCCCGATCGAGGTGACAGGCCAGACCGCCATGCAGATCGACGTGTCGGAGAATCTCGGTGACGCCCTGCCGATGTATCTCGCCCTCATCATCGCGATCTCCTTCATCCTCCTTGTCATCGTGTTCCGCTCGATCCTCGTCCCCCTCGCCGCCACCGCAGGATTCCTCTTCTCGGTCCTGGCCGCGATGGGAGCAGTCGTCGCGATCTACCAGTGGGGCTGGCTCGGCCCCCTCTTCGGGGTCACCAACCCGGGCCCGATCCTGTCGTTCCTGCCCACGATCATGGTCGGCATCCTCTTCGGGCTGGCGATGGACTATCAGCTGTTCCTCACAACCGGCATGAGGGAGGCATGGGTGCATGGGCGCCCGGCGCGGGGAGCCGTCGTCGACGGGCTCTACGCGGCCCGCTCGGTCGTCGTCGCCGCGGCCCTCATCATGTTCTCCGTGTTCGCGGGGTTCATCTTCTCCGAGCTGTCGATGGTCCGCCCGATCGGCTTCGGCCTCGCGATCGGTGTCGTCCTCGACGCCTTCCTGGTCCGCATGGCCCTCATCCCCGCCCTGCTCGCGCTCCTCGGAGAGAAGGCGTGGTGGATGCCGCGCTGGCTCGATCGGATTCTCCCCCACGTCGACGTCGAAGGATCCTCCCTCGAGCGACCAGCTCGATCTGAAGCAGGCTCGGACGAGGCACCGCGACGCCGGGGCAGACTTGCCCGCAGTGAGGTCGGCGTCCACTGAGGATGGTCCCAGCACGGGACTGCTCTCCGGACGTTGCGGGAATCAGCCACCAGCAGGGAGTTACCTCCCGTGCGGGTGGCAGCTCCGGCGCCGATCGGAGCCTCGTCGAGAGCATCTCCGACCGGAGCCACACCCGATATGACTGGTGGTGGAGCTCCCGCAGGTGAGGGGCTGATGTTGGCCCCTCCCTACCGACCGTCCCGCCGTGGGTCATTGACAGAACGCAGTCCAGTGGAGCTGTCGGCAGCCTGCAGGCGTGTGGGGCGCACCGGCCGGGTCTGAATTGACCGGCAAGGTACAATGGAGGGTCAGCCGGGAGCCGGCACGAACGAAAGCGAGGTGAGGGTTGTGACCAGTGACAGTTCTCCCCACCGAACAACGACCGTGCGCTCCAGGCCTGCTCTGAGAGGCAGCCACTGATTGGGCGCGTGAGCGCGCGGTCTGCATTGTAGGACGGCATCACCGGCCGTCCGGAAGGACCGCCATGACCACGAATCTGACAGACCTGCAGAACACTCTCATCCCACTCATCCAGCGCGAACGTCTTGAAGACATTGCGATGCTCCTGGGCGAGCTCGATGCCGATGAGGTGACAGGGCTCCTTGAGCGACTGCCCGCCAACCAGCAGGCCGTTGTTTTTCGCCTACTTCCGAAGGACCGCGCGATCGCCGTCTTCGAGCGCTTCGACCCCGGCCACCAGGGTGATCTCGTCAAGGGCCTGCGGGCCGCCGAGGTCACCGAGATCTTCGCCGGCCTCGAACCCGACGATCGCGCGTGGCTGCTTGAGGAGCTTCCCGCTGGGCTGACGGCGAAGATGCTCCACGGGCTCACCCCAAGCGAGCGGCAGATGACGGCCGATGTGCTCGGCTACCCGAAGGGCTCGATCGGCCGCCGCATGTCCCCCGAATATGTGGCGACGAGAACGGGGTCGACCGTCGCGGAGACCATGGCCCGAGTTCGGGCCGGCCTCGACGAGGCCGAGACGATCTACACCCTGCCCGTCCTCGACGAGACGCGGCACGTCATGGGCGTGGTCAGCCTCCGGGACCTGTTGAGGGCGGAGCCGGACACGGTGATCTCGCAGATCATGAGCGACCCTGTCGTCGCGACCGCCTACGACACGGACGAGGAGGCGGCGAGGCGGACGGCCGACCTTGGCCTGCTCGCCATGCCGATCGTCGACCTCGAGAACAGGCTCGTCGGGATCCTCACGATCGATGATGCTGCCCGCATCCTCGAGTTCGAGGAGACCGAGGATTCCTCCCGCCAGGGTGGCGTCGAGCCGCTCCGGCGACCGTATTTCGCCACCCCGATCAGGCGCCTCGTCTCTTCCCGCATCATCTGGCTGCTCGTCCTCGCCCTCGGTGCGGCGCTCACCGTCCAGGTGCTGTCCGTCTTCGAGGACACTCTCGCCCAGGTGACGACGCTGGCGCTCTTCGTGCCGCTCCTCATCGGCACCGGCGGCAACACCGGCAATCAGGCGGCAACGACGGTGACGAGGGCTCTCGCGCTCGGGGACGTCGGCACACGGGACGTCAGACGGGTCTTCACGAGGGAGCTCGCCGTCGGGTTCTCCCTCGGCATCATCCTCGGATTCATCGGCTTCCTCATCGTCGGCCTCCTCTTCGGATTCAATATCGGCCTCGTCATCGGGCTGACGATCGCGTCCGTCTGCTCGCTCGCCGCGACGATCGGCGGCATCATGCCGATCGTGGCCCGCCTCATCAGGGTCGATCCGGCTGTGTTCTCGAACCCCTTCATCACGACCTTCGTCGACGCGACCGGCCTCATCCTCTACTTCCTCATCGCGAAGGCCGTCCTCGGAATCTGATGGTCGTCTGGAGAGCATGGGATCGTGACAATCGGAAAAGACAATCGGAACAGGGATATAGAGCAATGACGGACAGGTCTCAGGAGTGGCTGTTCCTCATCGGCGCCATCCTCCTCGAGGTGACGGGCTCACTGTCCCTCAAGGGAGCCCTCAACGCACCGATCCTCTACGCCGTCGTCGTCGCCGGCTACGTCGGGGCGTTCGCCTGCCTGTCGATGGCGCTGCGATGTCGGATGCCACTCGGGGTCGCCTACGGCATCTGGGGCGCCGTCGGCGTCGTCCTCACCGCGGTCCTCTCGCTGGTCCTGTTCGATGAGGCGCTCACGGCCCTCACCACCCTCGGCATCGCCGTCATCGTCGCCGGAGTCCTCCTCGTCGAGGTCGGGTCCCACCCTGCACCCAAGGCGGAGGCCGCATGAGTGCATGGATATTGATGGCGGGCGCGGTGGTCTGCGAGGTCACCGGGACGCTGTCGCTGCGGGCCGCCATCGACGACAGGCGCTGGTATGCGGCTGTCGCCGTCGGCTACCTCAGCGCCTTCACCCTTCTCGCGCTCACCCTCGCGGCAGGCATGCCCCTCGGGGTCGCCTACGGCGTGTGGACAGCGGCAGGGGTGGCGCTCACCGCGATCTTCAGCCGGCTCCTCTTCAACGAGCCGCTCACGCGGGTCATGGTCCTCGGCATCGTCCTCATCATGGTCGGTGTCCTGCTCGTCGAACTCGGATCCAGTCACTAGGGTCCCAGCGGCCGGCCGAGTCAGTCGATGTGGGCGGGACCCGGACTGCGCCAGTGCTCGTGGAGCAGAAGAATCTGGTCCGGCACGACCCGCTCAATCGACAGCTCCGGCAGGTCATCCGCAGCGAACCAGCCGATCTCGCTCGTCTCCTCGCTCGTGAAGAGCAGATCGACCGGGCCCAGCGGTTCACAGACGAAGAAGAGCTTGTACATGTGCCGGTCGTAGACCGGCTCGTGCGGCCAGCGGTGTCGGTCGATGATCGCGGCGAGGTGGACGGCGCGCACGGGCACGCCCGCCTCCTCGGCAACCTCGCGCTCGATCGCGCTCGTCGGAGTCTCGAGCACATCGCACCAGCCGCCCGGCAGGGTCCAGCGCCCCTCATCGGCGATCTCCCGGACGAGAAGGATGCGGCCGGACTCGTCGAACACGCCCCCACGCACATCGACCTTCGGTGTCGTGTATCCGGCGATCGACGCGACCCGACGGTCATAGTCCGGCAACGGTTCTCGGGCGACGAGCTGGGCGACCTCCTGGGCGATCTCACCGATCCGGTGGAAGCGGTCGATATCGAACGGGTCTCTGCAGTAGGCAAGCGCGGACTCGGAGATCGAGCTCAGCTCGATGGCGACGCGTCGGAGCACGTCAGAGGGATCAGACATGGCTCGAGTATAGGGAACCCGGCCCGAGAGGCGGTTTTTCCCGGGGGTCGAATCCGGCGTGCCGCTGCCGGCAGCAAGAAAGCGGCGCTGCCCAACGGGGTAAACTGGCGCCAGACGCGGAGGAAGGCGAAGAGATGACCCCAGGTCGGTTCAGTCGGTCGGAGTGGCTGACGATCCCCAACGCGATCACGGTGGCGAGGATGCTGCTGCTCGTTCCGATCGCCCACCTCCTCATCACCGACCAGCTGCCGATCCTCACCGCCGTGCTGCTCGCGATCTTCGGCATGACCGACTGGGTCGATGGTTACATCGCCCGCCGCTTCAATCAGGTGAGCAGGGTCGGCGAGATACTCGATCCAATCGCCGATCGAGTCGGCGTGGCCGCCATCGCCATCGTGCTCGTCACATCCCACTACCTGCCGGACTGGATCGCGTACTGCATCGTCCTCACCGATCTGGCGCTCGCGGCCGTCTACCTCCTGTTCCGAGCCCGCCACCGACCACCGGTCAGCCCTCTCGGCAAGACCCGGACCGCGGTGCTCATGGCGGGACTGCCGCTTACGGTCTTCGGCCGGATCCCCGGCCTTGAGGCCATCGCCATCGTCGGCGTCCTCTTCGCCTCGCTCGGCGCGATCCTCCACGCCATCACCGGCCTCACCTACGCGTGGGCCATCTACACTCAGTCCCGAACCGGCACCGACCAGCGGGCCTGAACCACCGACACAGGAGAGAAATATGCGCGGAGTCATCCTTCAAGCCCCCGGGGACGTGCGCGTCGTCGACCGTCCCGATCCCGTCATCGAGAAGCCGACCGATGCGATCATTCGTGTAACCGCCGCCTGCATCTGCGGCTCCGACCTGTGGCCCTACCGAGGTGCAGATCCTGTGCACGAGAAGCCGATGGGTCACGAGTACGTCGGCGTCGTCGACGAGATCGGCTCGGACGTTCACTCCGTCGCCGTCGGCGACGTCGTCGTCGGCTCCTTCGTCGCCTCCGACAACACATGCGAGATCTGCGAGGCCGGCTTCCAGTCCCGCTGCATCCACCAGGTCATGATGGGGTCGATCGGCACCCAGGCGGAGAAGGCACGCATCCCCCTCGCTGATGGCACGCTCGTCATCGTCCCCGGAACGCCGACCCCAGCTCAGGCTCGGAGCCTTCTCGCGGCCTCCGACGTGCTGGGTACGGGCTGGTTCGCCGCCGTCGCCGCCGAGGCAGGTCCGGGAAAGACCGTCGCCGTCGTCGGCGATGGCGCCGTCGGCCTCATGGGCGTCCTCGCCGCAAAGCAGCTCGGAGCCGGGCGCATCATCGCCATGTCCCGCCACGCCGACCGCCAGGCGCTCGCCCGGCGCTTCGGCGCGACCGACATCGTCGAGGAGCGCGGGAAGGCAGGGATCGCCGCCATCAAGGACCTGACCGCTGGCTACGGCGCACACTCGACCATCGAGGCGGTCGGCACCCAGGAGTCGATGGCGCAGGCGATGGGAGTGACCCGCGCCGGCGGCCACATCGGTTTCGTCGGCCTCGCCCACGACGTGCAGATCGATGGCCGGGAGCTCTTCGTCAAGACGGTGAGCATGCTCGGCGGCCTCGCCCCGGTCCGGCGCTTCCTCCCCGAACTCATCAATCTCATCATGACGGACCAGATCGATCCCGGGGTGGTCTTCGACATGACCCTGCCACTCGAGGAGGCGGCTGAGGGCTACCGGGCGATGGACGAGCGGCGGGCGATCAAGGTCCTTCTCGAGACGCAGCGCTGAGCGCCGCGTTCAGATCTCGGCGAGGAACGCCGTCACCCGCTCCATGAGGAGACCGTAGGCGTCGCCGTCGTATTCGGGCAGCGACGCGTCGGTGAAGAGATGCCGATCGCCGGGATAGGTGAACAGCTCGCCCTCGGGACGAGCGGCGAGCTCCGTCGCCGCAGGCAGATCCTCAGCGAAGTATTCATCGCCCTCCATGGCGTGGATCTGCACCGGTAACCCCTGCGGCCACCCACCGTACTCGGCAATCGGAAGGCAGGAGTGGAGGAGCAGGGCGCCGCGGGCGCCCTGCCGTGTCTGGGCGAGCCGCTGGGCGATCATCACCCCGAACGACAGGCCGACGTAGACGAGGTCATTCGGTAGGCCGTACGCCGCGTCCAGGCCGACGCGGATTGGGCGGGATCCCTCCGCCTCGACGAAGGCCAAGCCCTCCTCGATCGAGGCGAATGTTCGCCCCTCGAACAGGTCCGGCACGTGGACGGTGTGGCCCTGTCTGCGGAGCTCCTCAGAGAACTCGAAGACACCGCTCGTCAGGCCCTGAATGTGGTGGAAAACAATCACGTCGACCATGTCGCACCTCACTGTCGTTGGTTCAGGATAGGGCTCGACCATCCTCGCGACAATCGCCCGCTGGCAGAGCCGCGATGAAGGACCGTCGCGCGGCGAGTGTCGAACCCGCACATCGGCACCCAGTCGACCACTCGGTTCGGGGCACCTCCTCCCCCGCCCTACTCGAGTATCACCCGCTTCTTCATTCCGCCGTTGATGGCGATGACCGTCGCTTCTAACGTCGTTGACACAGTAGGCCGCTGAGACGGTCTGCTCATGGGGGAACATCGTGGAACGCATCGTTCTCGCCTGCGCTGGCGCAGGCGAGGTCCGGCACGGGCCGGCCGCGGGGTCGGCGGCCGAGCCATGACGCTCATGCCCAGCCCACGCATCTGCCGGATCGCCCTTCTCGCGGGCCTCGTCATCGCAGTCCCGCTCTTTCTCGGAGCGCCCGTCGATATTGGGCTGCGGGAGGCGGCCGAGGCCCTCACCAGGCGACTTCACGATGCGGGGATCATGATCGACGTTCGCTATGGCCACGTCGAGGCGGCCGCGAACGTCGCACTCTTCATCCCCCTCGGCTTCCTCCTCGCCGGGGCGACGCGGCGATGGTTGGTCGGTCTCCTCGGCGGCTTTGCCCTGTCGGCGGCCGTCGAATTCCTCCAGTTCGCGTTACTCGCCTCGCGCCAAGCCTCACTCCGCGATCTTATTGCCAACACGCTCGGCGCCCTCCTCGGGGCCGTTCTGGCGGGGATTCTCATCGCCGCGTCACGCCGGAGGGGCGCCCGCACCACCAGCACGTCCGGACGAGCCACCCGCTCTGATGACCGAGAGGACAGCCATGCCTGAATCACGCGTCGACCTTGCCGGTATCGTCATCGATCTCTTCGACGAGGATTCCGCGCTCGCCCACATTCTCGACCGGGCCGCACATCCGCCAACAGAATCCGGCCGACCTGTCCCAGTCTCGGTCGTCTCGGCCAATCTCGATCACCTCGCACAGTTCGGTCGCGGCTCCCGGTGGGAGGGAACCCTCGGGGATTCCCTGCACCCGACTGCGGCCGGGCGGGGGCGGATGGAGTGGCTGACACTGCTCGACGGGGCACCACTCGTCAACCGTGCGAACCGGCTGACGGGCCGCACCTGGCCCCGACTCGCGGGCAGCGACCTCATCGGACCGCTCCTCGATGGAGCGGCGGCCGCGGGCCTATCGGTCGGCTTCCTCGGGGGCTCGCCTGCAGTTCAGCAGACGCTGTCGCGCGAACTCCCCCTCACCCGCCCCAGCCTGACGATCGCCGGGCTGTGGTCTCCCGACCGGTCGACCCTTGTCGACCCGGTGGCGAGCCGAGATCTGGCACGAGCAATCCGGGTCGCCTCCCCCGACATCCTCGTCGTCGGGCTCGGCAAGCCCCGCCAGGAGCTGTGGATGGCGCAGTACGGGGCCCTGACGGGGGCCCGGGTGCTCCTCGCCTTCGGCGCGGTCGTCGACTTCCTGGCCGGCTCCGTCCAGCGGGCGCCTCGGTGGGCGGCGGAGAACGGTCTTGAGTGGGCGTGGCGGCTGGCGCTTGAGCCGCGCCGCCTCGCACGCCGCTACCTCGTTGACGACCCGCCGAGCCTCCTGCGGATCCAACGCGACGCCGCCGTCATCCCAACCAGTGCTCGACCCAACCAGCCGCCCCAGATCCGCACAGACCTGCTGCCCTCGGGCGGGCCAGGCACCTTTGTCGGAACAGACGAGGAGGCGGACATCGCCGCGTGCATCGTCTCCTACAACAGCGCCTCCTCCCTCGACACCCTTCTCGCCAGCCTCCGAGCGGAGGCGGGCTCTGTGCGGCTCGCGGTCGTCGTCGCCGACAACGACTCGTCCGACGGCACGGTCGACGTCGTCCGTCGCCACGCGGGCGTCACACTGGTGCAGACCGGCGGCAACCTCGGGTACGCGGCGGCGCTCAACATGGCGATGCGAGCATCGGGCATGACGCGGTCGTATCTCATCCTCAACGCCGACCTCGAGCTGCGGCCCGGTGCCGCTGCGGCCCTCCTCCAGCGGCTGGCGGTCTCCCGTGCCGGGATCGCTGTCCCGAAGCTCGTCGATGAGGACGGGTCCATCCTCCACTCACTGCGCCGCGAGCCGAGCCCGATCGCGACACTCGGCGACGCTCTCCTCGGGGACACGGTGCCGAACAGACCAGCCCTCCTCTCTGAAACAGAACACAATCCGGAGGCGTACCAGCACGCGCACCGGGTCGACTGGGCGACCGGCGCCGCCCTCCTCATCGACGCCGATCTGGCGGCCGAGGTGGGCGAATGGGATGAGCAATTCTTCCTCTACTCAGAGGAGACGGACTTCTTCCGCCGGGCCCGCCTTGCGGGGGCCCACGTCTGGTACGAGCCCTCCGCCGTCATCGTCCACACCGGGGCGGGCTCGGGCTCCTCTCCTGACCTGGATGCTCTGCTCGCCGTCAATCGTGTCCGCTACGCACGCAAGCACCAGCTGGGTGAGCGCCGGATTCGGGCGGCGCTCACGCTTCGAGAAGCACTCCGGATCACGAGGCCCGGCAGCCGGCGGGCCCTGCGGGCACTGGTCGATGAGGCCAGGTGGGCGGACCTGCCCGGGCCGACTCCCGGCCGGGACTGCCCCGACCCACTGCCCGGCAGCATCATCATCCCCGCCCACAACGAGGCCTCGGTCATCGCCACCACGCTGTCCCACCTGCAGTCGATCGTCGGCACAGTCGAGGTCATCGTCGCCTGCAATGGGTGTACAGACGAGACTCCCGTGATCGCCCGCCGGTTCGAGGGGGTGCGTGTGCTCGAGCTCGAGACACCGTCAAAGACAGCTGCTCTCAACGCCGGGGACGGCGCCGCGACCCTGTGGCCGCGCCTCTATCTCGATGCCGATGTCGAGAACCCACCGGTCGCGGTGCGGATTCTCTTCGAGCGGCTCAGCCGCGGCGACGTCCTCGCCGCCCGCCCCTCGTTCCGCTGGGATGATGCCGGGGCGACGTGGCCGGTGCGTGCGTTCTACCGTGCAAAGCGGCGGATTCCAACCACACCCCCAGCCCTGTGGGGCGCGGGGGCCTACGCCGTGTCGAAGGCAGGCCGCGAGCGCTTCGGCGCCTTCCCGGCGCTGACTGCGGATGACCTGTTCGTCGACCTGCAGTTCGACGGCTTCGAGAAGCTCGTGGTCACGACTCCTCCCGTCCGTGTCCGCACCCCACAGACCACGGCCAGCCTGCTCGCCGTCCTGCGGCGAACGTACCGCGGCCAGGCGGAGATTCGGCGCTCACCGGAGCTCGTCCCGCACGCTCCGGGACCGACCGCTGGCACCGCGCGCGGCCTGCTCGCGGGAGTGTGGGGGCCATCGAGCCTTGTCGACGCGCTCGTGTGCGCCGCCCTCATCGCCCGTGCCCGCCTCAGCGCGCGGCGTGCGGTCAGCACGTGGGAGCGGGACGAGAGCACGCGACCGACGGACACGAGTGGTGGGGGCGCCCCGCATGCATCGGCTACCTCCCACTCGGCACATGCTGTTCCGGAACCGGTTCATCGCTCGGTTTCCGATGCCGGGCCGTCGATACATCCCGTCCCGGCAGGTGGGCCCGCCGCGGACGCGCAGACTGATGCCGGTGAGCTCCGGCGCACCGCTCGGCCGTGACTGCATGGCCCGCGAGAGGAGTCCATATGAGACCCACGCTTGATCACGTCCTTCTCACGAGGTTCAACCTTCCCTCCCCGGGTGCGGAGTCCCTTATCCGGGCGAGAGACGGCTGGTTGCGTGAACGGGTGGGCCTGTTCGAGGATCGCTGCCTGCCCTCTGTCCGAGCTCAGACCGCGCCCGTTACGTGGATCGTCTACTTCGATCCGGAGAGTCCCACGTGGCTCAAGGAATGGATTGCGGGGGCCGCTACCCGTGGTGGCTTCCGTCCGCTGTACCGCGCCGAGGTCGGCCGCGAGGCCCTCATCGCCGACCTCCGAAAGGCGACGGGCGCGCTCGGGGATGTTCTCGTCACGACGAATCTCGACAATGATGATGCGCTGAGTGCGGATTTCGCGGCCCGGATCCAGAACTCAATCGAGTCGGCGGAGCGGCATGCCATCTTCCTCCGCAATGGCCTCATCCTCAAGGACGGCCGCCTCTATCGGCATGTCGACAGGAACAACGCCTTCTGTTCGGTCGCGGAGCCGTGGGATTCACCCGTCACGGCATGGGCGGACTGGCATACGCGACTGGCGGGCCAGATGCCGTCGACGGTGCTCGGCGGTCCCCCGGCCTGGCTCCAGGTTGTTCACGGTAACAACGTGAGCAACCGCGTGCGCGGGGTCCTGACCACCCCGGCTGCCCACGCGAGCGGATTCGGGGAGCTGCTCGCCGGCCTCGACCAGCCGAGCAGGGCCGCCCTTCTCGCCGACCGACTCATCGTCGCGCCCCTACGATCGGCGAAGCTCGGCGCGCGACGCCTCGCGAAGAACACCATCCTCCCCATCCTTGGCAAGGAGCGCTTCGACCGACTCAAGCACTCCCTCGCGGTGGTCTCCGCGCGCGTCCGCCGCTGATCAGGGTCCGCTCGATCGCGTCCCACCCGGAGAGATCTGGGTGATCGGGTTCGAGCCTGGGGCTGTGACCCCGCGGCGTGAAGCAGACCGCACCGGCCTGAGAGCGCCCCGGTCGAGGCGCCGAACCCGGCCCGAAGCTGCGAGGGGGGGGATCATGGAGAGTCGACGAGGAGGGGACCATGGAGAGCCAGTGGGGTCACGAGCCGAAACTGCCACTGTCGGGGCTGATCTCCCGATCAGACGAGCTCAACCGCGGCCGCTCGCTCGGACGCGGTACCGCACATGGTCGATTGCCCGGCCGCGTGGTCAGCCGGTTGTCCGGGCCGACTCGTCGACCATCCCCGCAGCCTCGGAGAGGACCCGGGAGAGCCCCGCACTGAAGACTGCATTCGACTTCTCCCGTTCGACAAGACGTCGGCCGGCGACGCCCATGGCGTCCGCCGAGGCCGGATTCGCCCAGAGGTCGATGATGGCGCGTCGGAGGGCATTAACATCGCCCTGCGGCACCCATACGCCCTCGACCCCCTCGATGAAGGCACCCTGCTGACCGGCGACGTCCGAGACGATGACGGGGCGGGACATGGCCCAGGCCTCGTTCATGCAGGTGATCCCGTTGTCGCTGTCGGTTGCGTGGAGTGGGACGACGACGAACCGGGATCGGGCGTAGAGGTCGCGCAGTTCGTTCGGCGGCATCGTTCCAAACGTCACATTGCCGGGGACGAGTTCCTCGCCCGCACGATCATCATCCGCCGCGTTCCACCAGTCCGGCCGGGACGTGTCGAGGACTCCAGCGATGTGGCAGGGGATGTTGAGCCCGTCGAGGGCTCGGACGAGGGTGACATAGTCCCTCATCTCTCCCCCGGCCGCACATATCGTGTGCCGCACCGGCTCGGGATCAGCTGGCCGCCAGAAGTCCAGGTCGAGCGTCCACGGGAGATCGACGAGCTTCTCGGCGGGCACGCCGAGCTCCCGCATCGCGATCTCCCGCTGGGACTGCGGCGGGAGGATGATGCGGGTGATGTGGGTGTGGACGCGCCGCAGCAGGCGCGCCTTCTTCGGCTCGGAGATGCGGGTGAGGAGACAGACGAGGGTGATTCTCCTCCGCGTGAGCCGAAGCAGAAGGGCGAGGACGAGTGCAACGTTCGCGAGACTCCAGACGAAGACGACATCGTAGGTCCGGCCGACTCGGAAAGCCTCAAGAACCTGGACGACCCACATGGAAAGGCGGCGATAGAGGGGGCGGCGCCAGCGCGGCGGGTTCGTCTGAAGGCGCTGATCGAGGATGGTGAGGTCGGCGTCGACGTCGGCGAGCCAGGTGCGCGGCACTCGGCCGGCCCGGCCGCGCTCCTCGATCTCCTCGAGGTACGGCGGGAAGAAGATCGTATTGGGGAGCACGAGGACGGTCGGTCGTGTCATAGCTCTGTCCTATCCACTCGAGGATCCGCGGCGTCCGCCGTCCGCCCGTCCGGTCCATCGTCCGTTCGGCGTCGGGACCGCCCTGCGAGCAGGCGGTCTCCCCCGCGAGTGGCGGCGGCGACGACGATGATCGTGAGGAGCGCCAAGCCCGCCGCGGCCCGGTCCTTCTTCATTCCGATCATGCTGGCGGTCGGGACTGATGGCGACGCTGACGTCCTGATATGCAGGGAGGCAGGGATCTCCATCAACTCCTGCGAGGAGCGTGCCAGGTCCGCCGTTCGCTCCGCGTGCCGGCGCAGATCCTCGCCGACCTGGGCGGGTGAGTCCCCGACGACCTCGATCATGATGAGCGGACGGTCGTGCGAGGTCTCCCACTGCCCTCCGACGTCGGGTATGTGGATCCAGTGCCCGTTCCGGATACCGGTGCCGTAGAGCGGTGCGAATGTCGTCAGCGCCTCCGAATCTGCGGACTCTGCGTTGAGCTGTTTCTCGACTACACCTGCAAGGTAGAGAGTCAGACCCGGATCACCGAGGAGACTGTTCGAGTCATCGGGAGCCTCGGGAAGGATGAAGAGGACGTCGACCTGGGCATAGTACACAGGCGGCGTCGCAAGAACGTTTGTGGATAGTCCCGCCATGACCGCCAAAGCGGCCACCCCAGCGATCCATCGCTGGCGCCCTGCCCGCGGCTGTTCCACGTCAGCTGCGTCGGGCCATGGCGTCGCCTCGGCTCGACACAGATTGAGGTAGGCCCCGCACAGTCCGATGGTGAGGAAGAACATGCCGCAGGCCTGCGGGAAAGAGAACGCGTCGAAGAAGGCGAGGATCAGGGATCCTGCCAGAACTGAGGCGAGCAGTGCATAGCCGAAGGCGCCCATCAGCTCATCGCGCGGCTCCCACACCCGTCTCATCGATACAGCCGCCCAGCATGCTACCGCGATGAGGAGGAGGAGAGCGACGAGACCGACGATGCCGGTCTCGACAACGGTGAGCAGGTACTGGTTGTCGAGGATCCAGTAGGAGGGCAGGAACGTGCCCAGGCCACGGCCGAACAGGGGGCTGACGTCGATAAAGGCGGCGACCGTATCATAGCTGTCGGTTCGTGAGACGAGACTCGGATCTGTTGCGGTGAACATTCCGATGATCGTGCCAGCCATGCCGGGAATCCCGGCATAGACAGCGATGAGTCCAAATCCGATGGCGGCAGCCATCCAAAGCCGCACGGCCCGCGGCCATGTCCAGAAGAGCACCGCTATGACGACAACGGTCCCGAGCAGCGCCGAGCGGGTCACCGAGAGCACCGACAGGAAGAGGATCGCGGCGACGGGATACCAGCGGGTCAAGCCCGACCGTTGTCGGTCGTAAATTGCGACCGTCAGCGCGATCGGCAGAACCATGACAAGGACAACGGCCGCTTCGAGAGAATGCATGGCGGTGCTCACCGCCCGAATGAAGCCCGCTCGCTCCCCGACTGAGATCCACCCGCCGTCGCCGAGCCCAGGAATCGACCATGTGTTGACGAAAGTCTGGCCGGTGAAGAACTGAAGGAGCCCGAGCGTCGCGTAGAGCCCCCCGAACACACTGATTCTCCTCATGAGCACGAGGAACCGACGTGGGCTTGACACGCCGTCATGGGCGACAAGAAGAATCCCGGCAATCGCAGCCAGGCGCAGCACACCCATGTCCGCCACCGAACGCTCGGTCGCAGGGAGCGCCATAGATGCCGAGACGACGTAGGAGGCGAGGATGCTGGCCGTGAGGAAGGCGAGGGCTGCCTTGACCGGCTGGAAGGCCAGCCCGCGACGGCTCTGCACCCGCTGCCAGCCCCACCACAGCAGGCCCAGGGTGGCGAACAGCGCCGCCGGCGCCCCCGCGCCACCGAGCACTTCGACGCGGCGATCGGCAGGCACTGCGAGGAGTATGACGAGATAGGTCGTCATGAAGGTGACCGCATCCAGCCGCACAGGCATGGCGGACTGCCCCGCACCTGCGGTCGCCTCCGAAGGTGGGCGTCCTCTGATCGTGGTCATGGCTGGCCGCTGGAGACGAAGTCCACCGGGGATCTCGGATCTGCGAGATCGGGAAGCTCTCCGCCCCCTCCTGCCCCACCATCAAATCCCGTCATCCGCTCCTGGACCTGGTCGCCCACCGTGGGTTCATCATCGTCACGGTCGCGACGCTCGAGCCTCCGTGCTGCCCGGGCCAGCATCCAGCGATCGAGCACGCCGGTGACCAGCACTGTCATCCCGAGCCCAAGCGCAGCCATGGCGAGAACCAACCGCAGCTGCTCCTTCACCATTCTCTCCGGCTCGTCGCTCTGGACCAGTGTCATAGCGCCGATCTGGGACTCTGGCGTGACCGCAAGGTCATCCTGCATGACCTTCAGATCGACCGGGAGTCGGTCGAGGATGGCATCCCGGAGCTCCTCCGAACGCGGCCCTGACCCCGCCTCGGCGGTGATCGTGATGAGTGGTCCTGGTCCGTTCGGATCCTTCGCGATCTCGTACGACTCACCAACGTTGACGAGCGTCTCTGCCACCTCGGCCGAGTTGAGCTTGACGGAGAGGACGCTGAGCGCCTGGTCAAGTCCGCCCATGAAGAGGTACGGGTTGCCCTCCTCCGTGACGACGGCCGGAGGCGGCAGCAGAACGACTGTGGCCGTCGACTGGTATGCGGGCTGGACGGTGCGGCCCACGGCGAAGGCGCCCGCGGCCGTGAGAGCGACGCAGATGATCACCACATACCATCTGCGGAGCATCGACCGTCCGAAATCTGTCAGATTCATAATTGCCCCAGGTGTGTCGAGCCGCGACCTGCGGCTGTGCCGTTGTGGGGAGCTCGGACGGTGTACGCCTCCGTGGGCGCCCCGCCTCTGCCCATGTGTGGGTGCCGCTGTTCGGCCGTCAGAAGGCTGTCCTCTCCTGACGGAACTGAGGTGAGCGGTCGGTGTCGAGCCTCGATGAAATCTGCGACCGCGGCCTGTGTCCTCTCCCATCCGGGAGGCGCGCTGAGTGCAGTCACGGCTGCGCGCGCGGCGGTCTCCTCTGGGTCGACTGACACGACGTCGGCGAGGGCTCGAGCGAGAGCCTCCGGTGTCGGCTCAGCCCAGACAGCCCCCGCCGACTCCATGTCCCGGCGCGCATCTGCCGAGTCGTTGAGAACGGGAACCGTGCCGGCGGCGAGAAGCTCTCCCGGGACGAGCGAGACATTCGTGAAGGACATGGCGAGTCCCGCGATCGTCTCGTTGTAGAGGGCGTTGAGCTCGGCTGGACGCATGGACCCGTGGTTGATGATCGGGGCCCGCCATCCCCGAACCTCGTCCCCGATGACATGGATCGGCTCGTCCGGACACAGCTCATGGAACCTCTCGAGGGCGGCCCTGGCCAGGGCATAGCCCCGCCGGTCGACCGACCGCTTCGCGTAGTAGACGACACCGCTTCGCGGCCGCTCGCCCTCGCGCCCTGACAGTCTCCGGTACGTGTCCCGGTCACAGCCGAATGGGACAACGATCTCCGGTTCGACACCTGACTGGGTTCGCAGCTCGTGGGCGACCATCCTCCCTAGGGCGATGTTGTCGAATCCGAAGCGGTAGGTCGACTCCGCGAGTGAGTATAGATAGCCCCTCGGATAGAAGTGCGGCTCATAGTCCTGAATGAAGTAGTACCGTCGGGCGGCACCCGCCGAACGGCTGGCCACGACGTGGGCGCTTGCCCAGGCGCTCGCCACAATCGCATCGAACCGGCTGAGGTCCCCTGTCGCGCTCGCGATCTGTGCCTTCATTCCCGGCCACGCGCGCCGGAGGACAGGCTCATGCCGCACCGTGTCATCCGAGCCGCGCTCGTAGAGGAGCACAACGCACTCGTGGCCTCGCCGCTCCATCGCCTCGACCATCCGGAACAGCGTCGTGTGCCCTCCCGACCCGGCGGCCGGTGGGCTGCAGACCCAGCCGATCGTGAGCGGCCCGCTGTGGCGAGGGGTCTCATCGGGCTGTCCCGCGGTCCCCGGGCTGGCGATGTCCTCCTCCCTCAGAGGGAAGTCGAGATCATCCCAGTCCATCGCCGCTCCAGCGCGCCTGGCGAGCATTCGCGCACTGCGCCGCAGCGTCTCGGCTGGGCCATCGTCACGCAGTCTCGTGCCGACCGTTCTTACTCTGTTGATGACGTTCATGGTTCACCCTCCTAGAATTCGCCGCGCCGATGCCACGTGTGGAATGACCGTTCGTAGTGGAGCCTGTGGGTCAGGCGCCGCCAGCTGATGCCGGGCAGGTCCGAGGCCCGGGATGGGCACTCTGCCCTCCGGCGCACCGAGTCGATCTCGGCCCGGGTCTTGGCAGATGTCGAGCGGACGCCGCTGAGAATGTGCTCAAGTCGCTCCGGGGTGGCCGTACCACGGTCGATCTCATTGCGGGCAGCGGCGATGCTTGCACGGTCGAGGGCGCGATTCGCGGCGTCCCGCAGCTGCGTGGCCCCCGGAAGGGTGCTGGCGATGCCGGCGAAGAGCGTGTCGAAGGCCGCTCGCCGCTCCGCGAGGTCGACGAGGGAGTCGACCTTCCGGGCCGACAGGCTCTGATCGTGATCGCGATGCCAGGCCTGGTCACATCCGCGCAGGTAGGCGACATCGGAGAAGGCCGCAATCCTCATCCACATCTCCATGTCGTGTGTGTGGGCGAGCGGCTGTTGACCGCCCACCATATCGACGACGGACATACGCATGACGACCTCGGGCGAGGTGATGACGTTGAGGCCGTCGCGGCACCGCCGTGCGAGCCAGTCGGTGCCCGGCCACAGCGTGACCGCCCTTGTCATCGTCCGGGGCGTCGGCAGGACGTCTCCGGAGAAGTGAAGGGGATGGCCGTAGACCATTCCGATGCTGTCGACTCTCGCAAGGACCGCGACTGCTCGACCGAGGGAGCCGGGCGTCAGAAGGTCATCCGCATCGAGGCGGACGAGGAATTCGCCCGTGGCGGCCGCGAGCCCATCGTTGAAGGTGTCGACTGGGCCCCGGTTGGCCCTGTGCTCGAGTGCGTGAACATTCGGATGCCTGGCCGCTAGGTTTCGTGCCACCTGGAGGCTCGAGTCTGTCGAGCAGTCATCGACGATGATGACCTCGGTCCGCACGCCCGACTGCCGCAGTACGCTCGTGACCGCGCCGGGAAGGTAGTCCGCATAGTTGTAGCAGGGGATGACAACGCTGACGAGCGGCGCTGACGCTGGAGGCTCCGGCGGGCGCACAGTTGACGCGGACGTCAGGGCGCCGATACTGCGGACTCCGTCAGCCGTCCTGCCGGGCAGTCTGGTCAGAGACATGGTGCCGTCCTTTCCGGTCACAGTGCTGTTCGTACAGGGGCAGCATCAGAGCTCTCCTCGGACAGGTCGCCGACCGCACGCTTCCTGCGAGAAGCGGCGCGGCGTGCGGAGAATCGCGTCGCCGCCGATGCCTGTGGGGGATCCAGCACGGGTTCTTGGACCGTGGACGGGGCCTGGTCAGGTGTGCCTGTGTCCGGACTCGCGGTCTCAGCGGGTGTGCCGCCAGGGAGGCCGGCGGGCTCTCCGAGACGGCTCGCGATGGCGAGACGGCGACGAACCCAACTGCCGATGACGAGCAGGTAGACGGCGGTGCCTGCCGTTCCCCCGACAAGGAGCCGTGGGAGCGGTCCGTCGACGATCTCCATGACCACAAGCACTGCAGCGGCGGTCGGAAGGGCCGCCGCCATCGGTGGCCAGACCGACGCCCACAGGAGGCGCAGGCTCGCCCCCGCTCGCGCCAGGGCCCAACAATAGGCGGGCGCAACGACGACGAGCGCCACGGCGAAGTGCCCCGTGGCCGCTCCCACCCCACCGTCCATCCTGGTGCCGAGATAGAGAGCCGGGATGAGCGCACTGAGCCATGCGACCTGGACGACAAGCACAGCGCCGGAATGGCCGCGGGCGAGCAGGAACGCCACGGCCATGTCGAACAGGGTTCGCAGAGCTCCGAAGAGACCGAGGATGATGAGGATGGGGGCTGCGTCGAGCCACTTCTCGCCATAGACGATCTCGATGACCGGGGAGGCAAGGAGGGCAAGCAGGAGGCCCGCGAGGAGCGTGAACGTCCACGTCGGCGCAACAGCATCCGCGAGTATCCGGTCGCGAGGCGCACCAGACCGGGAGAAGGCGGGCAGGGCTACCGCCCGGACCACCTGGCCGATAGCGCTCATGGGCCAGTTCGAGATGTTGAAGGCGAGGAAGTAGAAACCGAGCGCAGCAGGGCCGGCCAGGTGGGAGATGATGACCTTGTCAGAGCTGAGCAGCACCCACGAGAGAAGGTTCGCCCCCGCAACAGGGAGGCCGAAGGTGAGCACCTGCGGCACGAGTGAGCGATTGAAGCCGAACCTCGGCCGTTCTCCCGACAGGACGAACTGGAGGGTCATCGACGTCAGCTGTGCGATGACACGGGAAATTGCGAGCGCCATGACTCCCCATCCGGCGAGGATGAGCAGCACGGTGAGCACGGTGCCGACGATGAAATCCGCGAGATTGGCGACGAAGAGCTTCTTCTGCTCGAAATTCCGCTGCAGGGATGCGAACGGGACCACGCCCGCTCCGGCGAAGACCAGTGTGAGTGACATGACGGCGATGACGGGTCCAGCATCGGGGCTGCCGAGAAGCTCGGCTGTCCCCTGCGCTGACCACACCATGATGAGAGCGAGCGACGTCCCGGTCACGAGCCCGAGAGTCGCGACCGTCGGAGCTTTTCGCTCGTGATCTCTGGACCTGATGAGGTCCGTGCTCAGGCCGAAATCGGCGAGCGTCATAAGGACCGCCTGGACGGTGAGCGCGATGGCATAGACCCCGAACTGCTCCGGCGAGAGGAGCCGTGCGAGGAAAATCCCGACGGCGAGCGTGCCGAGCCTGAGGACAAGGGCACTGACCGCGCTCCAGGCGAGCCCCTGCCGCAGGCTTGGCTTTGCACTCACCCGGCGCGTCATGACGGGATCCTGGTGCGGACGGCCCGGGAGATGTGGAACTTCGCCAGCCGGGCAAGCGACTGGGACAGACTGAGGGTCGACTGCGCCCGCCGGTGCGGCACGTCCGCGACACGCCGATAGAGCCGCTCGAGCGTGTCTGCTGCACCTGACAGGCTGAATCGAGCCGTCACGAGGTCCCGGTTCCAGGCCGACAGATCCGATCGCAGGGACGGCTGGGACAGCACACTCCGCAGTGCCGGAATAAGGTCTGCGGCACCGTTCCCACCGATGCCGTAGAAGCCGCGCCACAGGAACTCGTCGACCGTTTCAGGTGTGAGCAGGCGCGTGAAGCCCGTGTCGCCCTGAACGATGACGGGCTTTCCGAACGACATGGCTCGAAGGATCGAGCTGCCCATGCCGACCACGACATCGGCCGATTCGTAGGCATCCGACGCATCGTTCATCTGTCCCGAGCACTCGACGACGAGTCGCCCGGCCTGTGCATTCACCCGCTCGGCACGCTCTCGGATCCGGGACAGCGCCGGGCCGTCACCGACGACAAGGAGCCGGATGGGAAACTCCCCCGCAAGGCTGGAGACCGCGTCGATCGCCGCCTCAACACCGCTCGCCTTGCCGAGCTCGTCCGTCATCCTGCAGACGACGGAGATGATGAGTGCGTCAGCGGGCATGCCCAAACGGCGCCTCGCGGCCTCGACATCACCAGTTCGGTCTGCGTCAGTATCGATCGGCGGCTCCATGACATAGACGTCGTCATGCCACTGGATCTGGGCGGCGAGTGCCCTCGTTCCGACGATGAGGGGCACGTCGGCGGGAAGGAAGTCGGGCACGTCCATCGACAGCACGGTCATGATCTGAGGTGTCGCGAGCAGCTGGCGGACGCCATATGCGGCGCCGAGGCTCGGCGCCCACTCGTAGGTGTGGATGAGATCGGGTTCGAAGGATCTCGTGAGTGCGATGAGTCCTCTCGCCCATGCGAGCGAGAGACGGTTCCCGGCAGGGGACGTCACAAGCTCGAGTCCAAGCTCGTCGACCCTGTCCGCGAGTGCTCCCGCCGAAGCGTAGATGACAACCTCGTGACCGCGGTCCCGCACGGCCGCGGCCAGTTCGATGGCGTTCATCTGGCTTCCCCCCATGGCCAGCTCGTGGGGGCACACGATGATTCTCATCCGCTCGGTCTCCCTGTTCGTGCCGACCTGACCGAGTCTGCAAGGCGGTCCGCGACGTGCTCCTGCTGAGCAGGGGTGATGTGCGGGTAGAGAGGCAGGGAGAGGATCCGGCCTGCGGCCTCCTCGGCGACGGGGAAGGATCCGGGGCCGAAACCGAGGTGGGCGAAGGCACCGGTCAGGTGGATGGGGGTCGGGTAGTGCATGCCCGCCCCGATCCCCGCCTCGTTGAGCGCACGGAGCACCCGATCCCGATCGTCGAGGCGGATGACGTAGAGATGCCACACGTCGAGGTTGCCGTCGGCGGACTTCGGCAGGGTGAGGCCGGGAACACCGGCGAGCAGCTCGCCGTACCGCCGGGCGGCCTCTCTCCTCCTCTCATTCCACGCCGCGAGGCGGGTGAGCTTCGTCCGCAGGACAACGGCCTGGGTCGCATCGAGACGCGAGTTCATGCCGATGACCTCGTGGGAGTACTTGACGGCGCTGCCGTGATCGCCGAGCATCCGCACTCGGGCGGCGACCTCATCGTCGCCCGTGAGGACGGCACCGGCATCCCCAGCCGCGCCGAGGTTCTTGCCGGGGTAGAAGCTCGTCCCGGCTGCCAGACCGAGCGTGCCGGCCGCTCGCCCGAACCGCGTCGCCCCCTGCGACTGCGCGGCATCCTCGACGATGGCGGCGCCTGCGCCGGCTGCGATCGGCTCGAGGGCCTCGACGAAGGCCGTCTGCCCGAACAGGTGGACGGGCATGATCGCCTGCGTGTTGGGGGTGACGGCCTCCTCGACAGCGGTGGGATCGATGAGAAGGTACTCGGGATCAACGTCGACAGGGACGGGGATGGCGCCGATGCGGGCAATGGCCTCGGCGGTGGCGACGAAGGTGTTGGCGGGGAAGATGACCTCCCCGCCCGCGGCGACGCCACTCGCCCGGAGTGCGAGCTCGAGCGCGTCCGTGCCGTTGCCGACGCCGATGCAGTGGCGCGTTCCGAGGAACAGCGCATAATCCTGCTCGAAGGCGGCGACGGCCGGCCCGCCGATGAAGGACGTGCGGGCGAAGATCGCGTCGAGGCCCTCGCGCACCTCGCTGTCGATCTCGCGCTGCTGGGCCCCGAGATCGACGAGCGGTATCGGGCCGAGATCCACGTGTGTAGTGTCGTCGATGGTCATGTCGTCGCCTCCTGGCTGACAGGTGAGTGGTGGGTGATCCCCGTGCGTGCGGCGAGAGGCCCCGCGGGCGTCCCCGCCCAGACCTGCCCCGGCGGCAGATCCTTCACGAGCACTGCGCCCATGCCGAGAACGGCACCGTCCCCGATCGAGAGATCCTGGCGAACCGTCGCGTTCATGCCGACGTACGCACAGCGGCCGATCGTCGCCCGCCCACCGACCGTCGCCCCGGCTGTCAGCGTCGCGAAGTCACCGACGAAGTCGTCATGCGTCAGCACCACCCGCGGCATGAGGACGACGTGGGCGCCGATGACGATGTCACAGGTGAGGACGCATCCCGCGAGGATGATGCTCCCTGCCCCGATCGAGACGTCATCACCGATGATGACGCTGCGGTCGATGTGGGTGGTGAACCGCTCAGGGCGCACGCCCAGGCCCCACAGCCGATCAATGATCCCGGCACGGGCCTTCCCGGACCCCGCGCAGACGAGGAGCTCCTCCGACATGTCAGCCGCGCGGTCGATCCCGCCGAGGATGGGAACGTCTCCGATCTCCTGCCCGTGCAGAGCGGGATTGTCGTCGAGCACTCCGACGACGTCGAGATCCGCCGCCTGCCGGATCGACGAGAGGGCCTCGCGTGCGAGTCCGCTGGCCGCGAGGAGGACGACACGTCTCATGAGACCGCTCCCGCCGAATAGGCGGGCGTCGACTGGCCGAGGGTATCGGTTCCTGCAGCCCTGATGGCGGAGATGATCCGCTCCATCGAGTCCGCGTCGAGGCCGTGGTGAAGCGGGAGGATGAGGGTTGTGTCGGTCAGCCGCTCCGTCACCGGCAGGCTGAGGGCCGGGTCGGCGTGGGCCGGCTGTCGGTGGGCCGCCATGATCCCGCGCCGGGCCGAGATTCCGGCCGCCGCGAGCCTCTCGAGGAGTCCCTCACGGTCGACAGGGAAGTGCGGCAGGACCTCGATCCAGAAGGACTGGAAGTTCGAGGTTCCCCAGGCCGGGTCGTCGATGAGGCGCAGCGGCAGGTCGCCGAGGGCCGCCCGATAGACGTCGACGAGCTCGCGCCGACGCGCGACCATGGCGTCGAGCCTCCCGAGTTGGACGAGGCCGATCGCGGCCTGAACGTCCGTCATCCGATAGTTGAAGCCGATCTCTGTGTAGGTCTCCTGCGGCGCGAGGAGCGTGCGGTGACGCTCGGCGGCGGAGACGTCCATGGCATGCTCCCGCAGCCGCCGGGCGCGGTCGGCCCAGTCGGCCCGGTTCGTCGTCAGCATGCCGCCCTCACCGGTCGTGAGGATCTTGCGGGGGTGGAACGACCAGGCGGTGACGTCGGCGCCGGTCCCGACCGGGGATCCCCGGTGGGTCGACCCCACACCGCACGCCGCATCCTCAATAAGGACCAGCCCCGCCTCGTCGCACAGCCGCCGCAGCGGGTCGAGATCGACCGGCATGCCGCCCTGGTCGACGGCGATGACAGCGCGGGTCGCGGGCGTGAGCACGGCCGCGACCGTCTCCGCGGTGACGTTGCCGGTCTCGGGCTCGACGTCGGCGAAGACCGGCCGGGCCCCGACATAGGTTGGGGCGTTGGCGGTGGCGATGAACGAGAAGGAGGGAACGACGACGTCATCGCCCGGCCCCACTCCTGCGACCAGAAGAGCCAGGTGGAGGGCCGCCGTGCAGCTCGAGGTCGCCACACCATGCTCGACACCCTGGCGGGCGGCGAAGGCGCGCTCGAACTCGGCGGTCTTCGGGCCCTGGGCGACCCAGCCGGAGGCGATGACCTCGGCGACGGCGGCCGATTCCTCGGGGCCGAGCCACGGCTTCATGACGTCGATCCGCTCCTTCATGGCGCCACCTCGTCGCGCTCCCAGTTCAGGTCCTCGATGAGCATGTCCTCCGTCGCCCTGCCGGCGAACCAGTCGACGAGGTCGGCGATGCCATCCGCGAGGGTGACTGTCGGCGTGAAGCCCGTCAGGCGTGCCATCGTCGTTCCATCGGCGCACAGCCGCAGGACGTCACCCGGGCGGCCAGGGAGCATCCGCGGCGTGAGATCGGGGCGGCCGAGAGCGTCGGCGATGAGACGGCACACCTCCCGCATCGTCGTCTCCACGCCGGTGCCGATCGTCACGGTCCGCCCGATCGCCTCGTCGCATTCGGCAAGGGCGAGGAGCCCTGCCGCCGTGTCGGAGACGTGCATGAAGTCCCGGGTCTGGTTGCCATCCCCGTAGAGGACGGGCCGCTCCCCATTCGCCATCCGGACGATCGTGCGCGGGATGATCTCGCCGCTGTCGCCCTCGGCGTGACTGCGGGGTCCATAGGTGTTGAAAGGGCGAACGACGACGACCGGCGTCCCGAACGTGCGGAACATCGCCCGCGAGTAGGCTTCGCCGGCGAGCTTGCCCGCCCCGTAGACGGTCTCGGGCCACGTTGGGTGGTTCTCGTCCATCGGCACCGTGCGGGCCGTGCCGAACACCTCGCTCGAGGACACGTGGACGAGGCGGGACACCCCCGCGTCCCGCGCCGCCAGGGCGACCATGAGCGAGCCGGTCGCGTTGACCTCGTGATTGGCGACCGGGCTGTGGAGGCTGTGGCGCACCCCGAGGCAGGCGAGGTGGAAGACGACATCCGCGCCCGCCATGACGGAGTCGACGAGGCCCCGGTCACGGATGTCGCCGACGACGAGGCTCAACCTCGAGTCACCCTCCCACTGGGAGAGGTTCTCCTCTGAGCCGTTGACGAGAGAATCGAGGACGAGCACGTGGGCCGGGTGGGTGCCGAGCAGCGCATCGACAGTGTGACTGCCGATGAAGCCGGCTCCCCCCGTCACGACGATCCGCGCGCCGTCGAGCCCGCTCACCGAACCTCCTCGCGTGCCGCCTCGAATGGGCGGACCGGGCCACCGGCAGCCAGGCTGCCGCTCGCCGCCTCGAGCACGGACAGCACCCTCAGGGCCGCCTCGCCATCCGTCGGGGACGCCTCGCCGGAGCGGATGCTCGAGGCGAACTGGCCGACCATGAGGCCGAGCGGCTCGACCTCGGCCAGGGCGGGCGACCACGTGTCGCCCAACCGGTAGGAGATCGCCGCGCCCTTGCGCTCCGCCGCATCCCCGAGCATCATCTCCTGCAGCCCGAGATCGACGCCCCGGTCGAAGATCGACAGCCGCTGCTGCGGGTTGAGATCGTCCCACACGAGTGTCGTCCGGCTGCCGCCGATGACCATGCGACGGATCTTCGTCGGGGAGAGCCAGTTGACGTGGATATGGGCGAGTGCCCCGCCGGGAAGCGGAACGCTGAGGTAGCCGAGGCAGGACTTGCCCGCCCCGAGCGGGTCAGCGCCCTCGGCGAGGACGGAGTGCGGGTTGAGCCCGCCGGGCAGGACGAAGTCGAGGATCGACAGGTCGTGCGGGGCGAGATCCCAGAAGACGTCGACGTCCGGCTGGACGAGCCCGAGATTGATGCGGACCGAGTCGACATAGAGGATGTCGCCGAGCTCTCCTGCGTCGATGAGGTCACGGATCTTGAGGACGGCCGGGGTGTAGCAGTACGTGTGGTCGGCCATGAGGGTCCGGCCCGCGGCCCTCGCGGCCTCGACCATCTCCCGCCCGGCAGCGGTCGAATGGGCGAGCGGCTTCTCAACGAGGACGTGCCTACCTGCGGCGATCGCCGCCAGAGCGATCGAGTGGTGGGTCCGCGCCGGGGTTGCGATCGCGACGGCGTCAAGATCGTAGGAGTCGAGGAGCTCGTCGACGGACTCGGCGATGGCCGGGCCGCCGGTATTCCGCGCGAGTGCCTCCGCCCGCGCCCGATCGCGGTCGCAGATGGCGACGAGGTCCCAGTCGGGTGAGGCGGCGAAGTTGCGGGCGAGATTCGGACCCCAGTAGCCAGCGCCGATGACGGCGACGCGGAGAGTGTCGGATAGCGTGCTCATCAGTAGGCTCCTGACGGTTTGATCATGACTCGGAATGTGCGCCACATGATGGCGAGGTCGCCGGCGACGGACCAGTTCTCGACGTAATAGAGGTCAAGGCGGACGCTCTCCTCCCAGTCCAAGTCGGAGCGACCGTTGATCTGCCACAGACCGGTGAGACCCGGCTTGATGTAGAGGCGGCGATGGGTGGGGCCCTCGTAGGCGGCGACCTCGGACGGCAGCGGCGGGCGCGGCCCCACGAGAGACATATCGCCCTTGAGGACGTTGTAGAACTGGGGAAACTCATCGAGCGAGTACTTGCGCAGCCAGACGCCGACCGGGGTGACACGGGGGTCGTCCTTCATCTTGAACAGGGGCCCCGCGCCCTCGTTCTTCTGTGCGAGCGCCTTGAGATCCTCCTCGGCGGTGGCGACCATGGAGCGGAACTTGTACATGGTGAACGGCTGGCCTCGACGCCCGGTGCGGACCTGGCGGAAGATGACGCCCCCGGGGCTTCCGGTGGACACGAGCAGGGCAATGAGAAGGAAGAGCGGGGCGAGGACGACGAGGGCGGCGAAGGAGACGACGATGTCCATCCCCCGCTTGACGACGTGCCGGTAGCCGGAGAAGGTCGGCAGCTCGACGTGGAGGAGGGGAAGCCCCTCGACCGGGCGGAGCCGGATCCGCGGGCTCGCCACGTTCGTGAGGGAGGGGACGAGGATAACCTCCGTGCGTGCATCCTCCAGCCGCCAGCCGAGCTCCTGGATGGCCCGGTTCCCGCCGGGAAGAGAGCCTGCGATGACCACAGCATCGGCACCGAGACGACTGACGTCCTCCTCGAGACCAGCACTGCCGCGGAGGATGGGGATGCCCGGGCTCGCCGCGCGGATGCGGGCCTCCGCCTCGGTGTCGGCCTCGCCGTCGAGGACGACACCGACGACGCGATAGGCCGCCCCGGACTTCCTCGAGATCTGCCGGACGACGTAGGACGTGTCCTTCGCCTGACCGTAGATGACGACGTCGCTGAGGGCGTGGCCGCGCTTGCGCTGGGACTGGAGCCAGGCCCGCCAGCCCCACCGCCCGAGGAAGAGCCCGATGAGCCCGGCAGGCAGGGAGGCCACGATGAAGCCCCGCAGTCCCATGTCTCCACCGATGACGGCGACGAGCGAGAGCGCTCCCGCGACGGCCGCCGTGGCGCCGATGACGGCCCGGTATTCGTACGTGCCGACGGCGATGCAGCCGGCCGCGCGGGAGTGGACGAGCTGCAGGGCGACGATCCAGCTGACCGCGACGAAGGCAGCAAGAGCGGAGCTCTTGGCGAGGCTGACCTCATCGATGAACACGGATCCGGCACCGACGGCCGCATACGCGACGGGCAGTGCGACGGCAAGGGTGATGACGAGAATGTCGGTGACGAGGAGGCGGCGCCGATATCGTTGCCGCCAATGGACAGCCTCCCGGACAGACCCGAGTGGGCTCGCCACCCGATCGCCGAAGGTCGGCAGGCTCCAGCCCGAAGACTGCGCCAGACCTGTTCGGAACCCGTCGAGGCCGCGCGCCGTGTCGATTCCCATGCGTTGACTCCCCCAGTCATGTCAGTCCCGGCCGACGCTGGCCGAGTCCACGTTTCGCGCCGTTGACGCGAGCCTAGGCCGCGCCCGCCGAGCAGACACGAGTGGGGCAGTACTCGAGTTTGGTGCGTGCCCACGGCTCTTGGTACTCGGATCTACTCGGTCGACACTCGGCTCGCCGCCTACGGGGTGCACGGGAAGCTGGGACAGCGCAAGGGGGAGCCGGCGGCTGCTGGGGGTGGAACCCACGCGGGGTTCGCGTCAGCCGCCGACTCCGTCCTTAATGGCGCTCTGCCCACATGACCGGTTCGCTCGGCGCCTCCGGGATCGGTGAGTCGACACATGCGCCGATCCCGTCTTGAGGCTACGTTTCAGAAGGCCCTGCGGCACGCGTGGAGCGCACCCATATCCGAACGACGACTACGCGATTCAGACCACGGCTGTACCCGGGTCGAACTCAGGCGAGGCCAGCTGGGACCGATCGGCGATCCCGAGCTTGGCGAAGATCCGGTACAGATGTCCCTCGACCGTGCGCTGGGACACTGTGAGTGCGCGCGCGATCTCGGCGTTGCTTCGCCCCGACCGGGTGAGGCGGACGATCTCCTCCTCACGGCCCGTCAGCTCCGCCATGGCAAGCGCCCGGGAGGCGTACTCGCCGGGGGTGACATCCCGGATCCGGATGAGCCCCTTGAGCTCGCGCACGGCGATCCCACACCGGCGGACATCGCCAGCGGCGGACCAGAGGAATGCCGCCCGGGCGAGGGCCTGGGCCGCGATCCCCCAGTCCCCCGTCGCCATGGCGTCCCGCGCCACGTGCTCGGCGGAATCCGGACTCGGGTCGTCGAGCACGTGGGCGAGCCGCGTGAGGAGTCCAGCTCTGCTCCCCTCCGCCGTGTCTGCCAGCTCAGCGAGTCGGCGTCGGGCGCCGCCACCGGATTCTCCAACGATCTGCTCCGAGTCTGCTGCGAGCATCTCGCGCTCGAAAAGCGGATACTCCGCAGGGCTCCCTCCCCTCGCGGCCGCGAGGGCCGCCCGCGCGAGGATCCGTCGCGGCTCCTGTGCGCGGCCACTGGCGGCTGAGGACAAGATGTCGATGAGGGCGGCGTCGGCCGGGACTCGATCAGCCGATGGGCTGGTGAGCATGCGAAGAGCGAGGGCCGAGGGCAGCATCTGGACCGTGTCGCGCAGCCGAAGCTCGGCCACGGCCTCGTCCAGTGTGCGCTGAGAACGGCCAGTCTGGCCCTGGGCGAGCTCGAGGAGCGAACGGAGCACACCGAGAGCACCGGCCCGGTGAAGGGCGATGTGGAGGGTGGCACCTCGGGCGTGCGTGAGGAGGTCCTCCGCCTCGCTGTACCTCCCCGAGAAGATGAGGTTCCACCCGATCCGGACCAGGACGAGGAGCTCGTAGTCCGCCGCCATGCGCTCGTCGGTCAGACCGACGAGCGCGGTACGGGCGATCTCGAGGGCGGTGTCGGTGCGACCGGCGACGGAGTGGAGGTCGGTGAGATCGATGAGTGCGAGGATGCGGCCGTCCGCGGAGAGGTCTGGGCTCGCGAGGATCCGCTCGGCGTCGGCGATTGAGCGCGGCGCCGTCGCGACCCCCGCTGCGATCTGCGTGGGGCGGCGGACATCCTCTCGCCGCCGCTCCACCCCGGCCGCGAGCGTCTCCCGCCTGCGGGGCGCCCGCGCCTGCTCGTCCCACCATCGTTCGAAGGCCGCGATGTCGGCTGTGTCCGTCCCGATCTGGTCGAAGGCCGTGAGAAGAAGGGTGAGTGCCTCCTGCCGAGTGGCTGGGTCGGTGCTCGTCTCGGCCACCCTCATGAGAAGGGTTCGGGCCGAATAGTGGCGTCCGAGCCCGATGAGGGTGCGCGCACGAAGGAGGGTTGCGGAGTCGGAGTCAGTCGTGGCCTCCGCATCGATCAGCCTCCAGGCGAGCCTGAAGTCGAAACCCATATCGGCATCCTCGATGGCCGCGAGCACGAGGTCGGATGGCATATCGGCGCCGACTTCGAGCGCCCAGAGGACCTCGAGCGAGGTGGGCTGGACTTCGCGCGCCCTGTGCTCACTCCACGTCGCGTAGAGCTGGGCGCTGCGCCCCGGGGGAACGATGCTGCGCAGGACATGTCCATGGATCTCGGAGGCGATGCGAACGAGACCGTCAGCGCCGGTGGTGAGTATGCCGGCTTCGATGAGACGGCGGTGCTCCCCGCCCGACGCCGCGGATAGGACCGGCCCCGGCTGGGGCCCTGCGAGCGCGAGGATCTCGAGCACCATCCGGTGGTCGACAGACAGTGACCTCGTCACGTCGCGAACAAGCTCCATCAAACGCTCGTCGGGTTCCGGATCGAGCCGTGCCAGGGTGAGGAGCCCGCCGTCATCGGCAGAGCTGCGGACGATGAGATCCTGATCGAGACAGGAGCGGACGAAGGCTTCGACAAAGCTGGGATTCCCGCCCGTCATCGCGGTGATGATGTCGACTGCGGTTGCAGTGAACACCCCGCCCGCGAGCTCCTCGGAAAGGAACCGCACCCCTGCCCTGTCGAGCGGCTGGACGACGAGCGTGGTGAGCAGCCCCGATTCGGTGAGGGAGTACAGCGTCGACTCCCCATCGGCCCCGCCGTGACCGATGGCGACGAGCTTGATCGCGGCATTCTCAACGAGCGTCGAGAGCACGAACGCGGTCTCATCATCGAGGAACTCCGCGTCCTCGACGACGACGATCGGGATGGTTCCCGCCTCCTCGGCGCCGAGCAGCGCGCTGATCTCGCGGATCACCTGCGCCGGACTCTCCGCCGGCGCAGGAGCGCCGAGATAGGGCGACAGGGCCCCGCACGGCTCACGCGCGAGCGTCGGGCTGCAGTGGATCCTCATGGCGGGCGCGGGCACATCCTGACGCGCCAGCACCGTTCGCACCAGCGTCGTCTTGCCGATGCCGAAGCCGCCGAGGATGAGCGCGCCGCCCGGTCCGGGCCGGGTGAGGATCGACGTGAGCTCGGCGTATTCGGCGGACGCGGCCACCCGAGGGAGGATCACGATCGGCTCGACGATCGGCCGGGCCGGGCAAGAGCCGCCAGCTCCTGCCTGTTGCGCACGTGCAGCTTCGAGTAGACCTGGTAAAGGTGACCCTCAACGGTCCGCACGGAGACCCCGTTGACCCGTGCGATCGCCGTGTTCGTCATCCCGGAGATCGCCTGCTTGGCGATCTGCGCCTCGCGCTTCGTCAGGTGGGTGAGCCACGCCTGGCGGGCATGACCGGCGGGTTCCGACTCGGCGGACGGCCCGCCAGGCGTCTCGAGGAATGCCGCGGCGAGGACACGCCGCTGGTCCTGCCGACTGAGGCGCTCGACGAGCACTCCGCCCTGGCCGTGTGAATAGAGGTGCTGGCCGCAGCGGATGAGTCTCTCGAGACCCTCGGCGAGGGCGGATGGGTCCCCTCGGACGACCGAGCGGGCGAGAAGGCGATATCCTTCAGCGGCCGGCGCCGACGATCTCGCGGACAGCTGTCCGAGGCGGTCCGCGCCGGAGGTGTCTCCCAGTCGCAGGGCAGCGGCGAGTGCCCCCATCTCCAGCGTCTCCGCTCCCCTGTCATGGCAGCGGTCGGCCAGCTCCACAAGGTCCACGATCGCGCCGGCGGCGTCGTCCCTGCCGCGGCGCAGGCAGTCGAGGACCGCCCCCGCCCATCCGAGGAAGTCTGATGAAGACAGTTCTGGATCTGGAATCGGGGCGGACAGGCTCTCTGCATCTCCGTGGTCGAGGTCGGCGAGACAGAAGGCCGCGGCGGCACGGATTCCCGCCGGAACGGCCCCGTCGGCAAGGACTGACAGCTGGTGCATTGCGGGCAGGAGGATGCTGAGAGCCTCGTCCGTCTCGTGGGCCAATGCCGAGAGCATCCCGCCGACGACATCGCCGAACGCAATGGCGTGAGGCACCGGGTATCGGCCCTCGGCGAGCCGGGACGCGGCCCTCGCGGCGGCGCGCCAATCGCCGGCCAGGAGGCGGACCTTGAGCAGGGTGCACTCGATGTCGGCGCACTCCCAGGGCGTCATCACCTCGTCGAGAACCCCGGCGAGCCGGAGTGCCGCGATATCGGAGTCGATGGAGGCGACGATCGACAGCGCCTCACGCTGTCGGTCCGCCACCGCCCACGCCTCGGCTTGGACGGCGAGGGCCTTGAGATGGAGCGCCTCGGTCTCCCACAGCACCTCCGTCAGGCCAAGGGCCTGACGGGGTCGGCCGGTGATCACGGCCGCATAGGCGCTGAGGAGCCCGAGGAGCTGTTCGGCCTGGACGTGGCTGCGCCCACCCGCCCCAAATTTGACCGCAGACGCGAGTCCCTCAGCGGCTCGCGCCAGGCACGTGTCGATGCTGGCATGGCGTCCCCGCGTCAGCAGCGCCCGGACCTGCACCTCGAGGATGAGTCCGCGCGTATTCGGCTCGGTCCGCCATGCGTCGGCCGAGAATCCCCCGGACCGGCTGAATGTCTCGATGGCGGCAACCGCTCCGGCATCGTCGCCGACGTCGCGCATCGCCCTTGCCTCCGTCAGCACGCGGGCGGCCTGCGGGTCGGCATACACCTCGCGCACCGCCTCATCCGCGAGCTCGCTCTCGTCCGCTCTCTCACGCAGAATGTGGCCGACGAGGGGCACGGCGAGGTCGACCGACTCCGAACGAGACCCCTCGACGGTGACGAGACCGCGCGAGCGGAGGCTGTTCACCTCGCCCGCCAAGCCGCAGTGGCGAAGGGCGCTCATGCTCGCCGGACCACCCTGGGCAAGAAGGAGGAGGAGACGGCGCTCCTCCCGAGACACGCTCGCGAGATGCGGCACTCGGATCCCAGCCGGGATGTGGACGGGGCCCGGAACGAGGATCCACGTTCCGCCCTCGATCCGCAGCCTTCCCTGAGCGGCAAACTCCCGGGCGACCTGGCGGATGAGAGCACGGCTGGCTCGGCACAGGCGCCACAGGACCGCGGCGGCGAACATTGACACCGGTCCTCCAAGCTCCGCCTCGAGGAAGGACTTCGTGCGCCCCGCGTCCATTCCTGGCACATCGATGCGGACGAGCAGTCCGGAGCGGTGAAGGGCCGAGATGTCGGCGGGAAGCTGCGAGGTGCGTTCACACACGACAACGAGGGAGATTTTTCGCATGGCGGCGAGCTGTGCCAAGACGGCGGCAGAGTCGCCGTCGATGAAATCGGGACTGCCGAGCGTGACGATGGTTCGCTGCTCACCGATGAGTGTGGCAACAGCCCGGACCAGCTCGTGACGGGACACCGATGGGGTGGTCTCGAGCCGCGACAGCATGAGAGAGAGGACGCCATAGCGCGTCTGAGCCGCGAAGGGACTGCCATTGAGATGGATGACCGTGGGCCGGGGTTCAATGCCTGCGACGGCCGCGTCAAAGGTGGCTCGACGGCCGCTGCCGGCCCGGCCGATGAGAATGGCACCTCCGAGCCTCTGGTCGAGTACGACTCGTCGGAGGAGGGGAGACAATTGCTCCCGCGCTTCTTCCGCTCCGGATTCTCCCGGATTCTGACTACCTGTATTCACTGCTGCTGACTTCACCCGAAACCGCCCCCAGACAGGCTCGATGCCCCAGGCCCTGCGTACCCCCTTCAGTCGACCCAGCCTGGCGGTGATCTATCCTAAACCCCAGGTCAGACCATATGCACCAGTAGTTGATGCCACATGCTACTTGTTTTAGCTCAGTGCTACTTACGTACCTGGTCCGTCGTCCGGTCTGCCAGGATCGCCCGCAGTTCAGCTCGGCTCCCCACGTCCAGCTTGGCGTAGATCTGATAGAGGTGGGACTCAACGGTTCGCACCGATATTCCCATGGTCTCGGCGATGGTGCCGCTGCTGCGGCCCGCGAGCACGTGCTCGACGATCTCTCGTTGACGCGGTGTCAACGACCGAGCACCAAGAGCACCTCCCCGCCCGCTGGACAGTGCGGCCGTGCGCGTACCGTTGAGGTCCGCACGTCGGTCGTCGGCGAAGTCGGCGAAGAAGTGCTGGCCGATGGCACGGGCGATGGCCGCCCCGATCTCGAGCGACTCGGCGTCACCCGTCCGGAGTCCATGGACCACCCGCGTACACGCCTGGGCGAAGCGACTCTCCGTCCGCTGCGCCACGCTCTCGAGGCGGTCCAGCGCGGACTCCTGACCCCACTGGACGGCGCCCGACAGCGCAAGGAGCTCGAGCGCATGATTCTCCAGATCCCGGTCACGGTCTGCGCAGCGCATGAGCAGCTCGACGGCGTCATCCCTTCGCCCAAGCAGGCCGAGCGCCTGGGCGGAGAAGAAGTCCGCCCCCCAGGTCCTGTGCCAGATTCCTGCACCCTCCGGGTGGGGCGTCTCGATGCCCGCGAGCGCGGCAAAGGCCTCTGCCCGATGGCCGGTGGCGGCGAGAGACACAGCAAGGAGAGAACTGCCGAGCGCATGGACGTCGTGGCGGTCGAGGATGTGCAGCTGCGGCATCTCGCACCTGAGGGCACGAACACTCTCCTCGAAGTCCGCGGTGAGTACTCGCGCGAGAGCGCGATAGACGACTTCGAGCCCATGCCCGTCAACGCCATGAGCGCTCGAGCTGCTGGCAAGAGTCGCCGCTGCGCGCGTCCACTCTCCTGTCAGGATCTGCATGTCAACGAGTCCAGTCCTCACTCGCTGGGCGATGGGCGACGCAGCATCCGATCGTTCGAGCGTCCGGAGCAGTTCACGCTCAGCTCTCATCCCCTCCTCCGCTCGTCCGGACATGACGAGGGCTTCATGAGTCGAATGCCGCCAGAGCCATTCGAGCGCATCCGACATCCGAGCGGGAGCCTCTCGTGCCTTGAGAATCGGCCGATAGTCTCCACGCCAGGACGCGCTCACAAGGTCAGCCGCACGCGCGGGACTCAGGACCGCGGCCTCACCCTTGGGCGTCGTGCGGATGCGCCGTGCGCATTCCCACGCGTCGGTGAGGCGGCCAGCCGCAATGAGAGCCTCGATTCGAGCAGATTCAGCCCGGTCCGGATCTGCGCCGGCGAGGACCACCCCTAGCAGGTCGATAGCCTTCGTCGGCGCACGGGATATCAGGTGCTCGACCGCATCGAGCACATCGGGGTGGTCGACCTCGAATCCGTGGCGCACCTGCCAGTGCACCAGTCCTGCGGGAATGCGGAATCCGTTCCCCGATGCGCAGTCGGAGACGCGATGACGAAGCTGCAGACTGCGCCCGGGAGGGATGTGGTTGGCGATCGCCTCGGAGTTGATGGCCCCTCGCAGACTCGCATCCCGACCGAGTGAGCCCCGCAGTTCCAGGAGCCCTCGCCCGTGGACGGCATCGACCGCATCAGGTTCGCAGATCTCCAAGAGGAGAGGCAGCGGTATCTCTCCGGCGAGCGACAGCACCTCGAGCACGTCGTGAACAGCAGGATCCTCGGCGGCCAGCCGGCCCTTCCAGTACCGGCTGAGCCGTGGACCCGCGCGAGGCGCCGGATCTGCGATGATCCAGACTTCGTCGTGGCGCACGAGAACAGATGCCTCGAGCCAGTCCTCGACGACCATGCGGACTCTCGCCCGGTTACCCGCCACGCCGCTCCAGAGGGCGTGTGCCGCCCGACTGCTCACCGGCCCGCCCAATCCGTTCTCCACGAAACTCGCGGTGGCAACCTCCGTCATGTCGGGAACCCATATCCGCTCAAGGCCGACGAGGTCGCCAAGAGGTGCCGCGGCGGAAGGAACGTCGTCGGTGTCAGCGGCGATCACGACGGCATGATGGTGAAGGACGAGCCTGGCAACATCGTCAAGCTCAGGGCCGGCGAAGGACGAGATGGTGGGGATGAGGAGGATGGGGCCCGAGGTGGGTGGCGACTCGACGAGCCTGGCGAGGGATCGCGATGTTTCTGGGTGCGGCGGACTGGTCAACTCCATAGGTGAGGCCGGTGCGGCGAGACGGAGGGCAATCCTCCGCGCGAAATCCTCCTGGCCGGCCCCCGACTCTCCGTGGAGAAGGATGCCGGACCCGATCGCCGCACGGCGAACGGCCTCGTCGATGAAGCTCTCGTCCCCCGCAGCCTCCCAGGCACCGCCACGCGGGCGACCAACAATCGGTTTGAGAACCATCTCGCCCTCCCTGGCCCCGCATCATCGCGGGCCCCTCGTCCAAGCTTAGCGATCAGCCAACTGAGGATGTCGTAGTTCCATACGAGTGGACTTCGGGCGAATCCAGCGGCGATCGTCACGCAAGGCTGAAATTGGTGCAACCATCGAGGACGTTCACCCTCGGAGGGAAAGGAGAGCCAGGCACGTCAGCCGTTCACCCTGTGGAGCGCATCTCCGGCAACCTGGAAGAGATCTCCCGTCTCCGGGCAGCGGAGCCTGCCCTCGGCAGCATCCTCGAGCTTCACTCCCGCGTGGCCAACCCAGCCGATCTGTCGGGCGGGCACTCCCACGACGAGGGCATGTGGCGCCACATCTTTCGTGACGACCGCGCCCGCCGCGACCATCGCCCACGCGCCGATGGTCACCGGTGCGACGCACACGGCTCGAGCGCCGACCGAGGCGCCCTCCTTGAGAATCACCCCGACCATGTCCCAATCGGCGGCGGACTTCTGCGTTCCGTCCGGGTTGATCGCACGCGGATGAAGGTCGTTTGTCAGGACGGCAGCTGGTCCGATGAAGACGCCATCCGCAAGCCTCGCGGGCTCGTAGACCAGGGCATAATTCTGGATCTTGCAGTTGTCGCCCAACCTGACCCCGGGACCGATGTACGCCCCGCGGCCGATGATGCAGTTCTCACCGAGCACCGCGCCCTCGCGGATCTGGGCCAGGTGCCACACGCGAGAACCATCGCCGATCGTCGCATCGTCGGAGATATCAGCCGTGTCGGCAATGTGCGTCGTCATATCCACTCCTCACGCGCCGGTCACAATACCCTGCCTGGGTCATCTGGCACTATGATGTGCCCGCAAGACTAACATGCGCACTCGTGACGCAGGACACACTTCGCCACAAATCACTTGGACGGCAATCCACGGGCGGGATGCGACTGGGTACCGGCGAGGGCGGCATCCGCAGCGCTCAGGCGGCACCGAAGGTCAACCGCGGAGATTGCCTGAGAGAGGGGGCAGTCGGGCAACGCCACCTCACGGGCCCGCATCTGAGGGTGAAGAACATCACCACGATCGCGGAATCAAAGAACAATCACATTGTTCGACAGGACGGCTTTCGCCACCGTTACGACACCGCGGATGATCGCGAGGTCTTCACAGAACTTTGGCACGTGGTCATCATGCCAATGAACTCTTCACCCCACGAGGAAACCTGTCGGATGAAGAATGGATGAGCGGGACGCAGACAGCGCGTGCATGACGGCCCCAGGACCCCGCATCGCCGGCCACTCGAGCGGGGTACTGTCCACGACTCAGGAGTTGCGGGCGCAGTGTGCGAAGCTCAACCCAGTCGAACTGACCCACACCATTGTCCGATAGCCGGGCATGCCCATGACCAGAGCCAGCTGGAGGACCGAGATACTCACTGCCGAGCTCGAAGACGCAAAGAAGAACCGGCGCAAACGACAAACGGGCGGGGTGAAACTCCGCTCCGCCTGACAGGGGCTGCGCGATCAAACTCTGTGAGGCACAATTCGGGTTACGCCATTAACGCGACATGGGGCGTGACGGGGCGTGGTCACTGTGCCCGGGGCCTGAACACACTCACCTGATCTCAAGAATCGCCAA
This sequence comes from Flaviflexus salsibiostraticola, assembly GCF_003952265.1. Lineage (NCBI taxonomy): Bacteria > Bacillati > Actinomycetota > Actinomycetes > Actinomycetales > Actinomycetaceae > Flaviflexus > Flaviflexus salsibiostraticola. The sequence continues at coordinate 172,294 of NZ_CP034438.1, read as the reverse complement.
TGTTGAGGCACACAATCGCCATTCTCAGGTGAATTCCGAACTCAGGATTCCACGGAGCCTAGTTGTAGTTCCCAGTGAGGTTGTGAACACGGTCTGAGGGAGTCTGTCCTCCGATTCCGGTGTGGGGTCGGTGATGATTGTAGTGGTGGAGCCAGGTGCTGTACGTTGCGGCCCTGGCTCCGTCGCTTTCGTACATCTGGGCGTAGGCCCACTCGGTGGCGAGGGTGCGGTTGAAACGTTCAACTTTCCCGTTGGTCTGGGGCCGATACGGACGAGTTCGACGATGTTTCACATCAGGTCCGAGCGCGGCTGCGAACGTTCGAGAGCGGTAACAAGACCCGTTATCGGTCATCACCGCCGCAACGGTCACTCCGGCCTGGGCGAAGAACATGCGCGCTCGGTGCCAGAACGCGGCGGCTGTTTCTTTCTTCTCGTCGGCAAGGATCTCGGAGTAGGCCAGACGCGAGTAGTCATCGACCGCGTGATGCAGAAACGCGTACCCGACGCCATGGCGACGGTTACGCTTGCCGTTGGCGCGTCCGAGCATGCGATGTCCACCACCGTCAGGGATACGGCCGAGCTTCTTGATGTCGACATGCACAAGCTCGCCCGGACGCTGTTTCTCGTAGCGCACAGGGCGAGGCTTACGGACGGGCAGCCCGGTTGCTTGATCCAGATGTGCCAGCAGAGGCATCCGGTACCGGGCAAGGACGCGTTCGACCGTGGACCGCGGGATGCCCAGGTGGTAGCTGATCCGGTGCGGTCCCCACCGGCGGGTGAACCGCAGGCTGATGATGCGGTGCTCGCGCCGCTCCGCAAGCCTCATGGGTGAGTGATGCGGGCGCGAGGAACGATCCACGAGAGGTTCACCCGCGCGGTATCGGGACGCCCATTTCGATGCGGTGGCAGGTGAGACCTGGAATCGCTCCGCTGCGCGTCGGATCGACCATCCCTGATCGACGATCAGAGAAGCCAGGCGCTGCCTGCCCACAGGGGTCAATGGTGCGTTAGCGTGGGACATGAAGACCTCCGGTTACTGGATGCGAGTGTGGTAACCCACATCCTGCCGGAGGTCTTCATCTAACTCGAGCGTTCACAACCTCCCGAGGAACTACACCTAGTCAGCGCATCCTCAAACGTTGAATGGTCGGTCATGGTGCTGGAGTTCGTGCCTCCAGTGCCTATGACCAAACCAAAATGACCTTGTTGTTTGGAGTCGCGTTGCCAGTACCTACTCAGAGCAACTGCACCCAAGCCAGCCTCGGCGGTCCTCTTCAGTATTCGCTCTTCAGCATCCGCGTCTTCTTGCGCGTGATCAAATTCGAGCACCGCGTGAAGTCCGCCGCTCATGGGTCTGACTCGAACGCCATCGATGCCGTCAAGCTTAGAAACTACCAGGTCGCGCCGAGTTGCGTACCGCCTGCGCATACGGGCCGTGTGTCGGCGCAGTTCACCACCAGCAAGATACTCAGCCAATGCGGCCTGCACGACGGCCGAGGCCGCGCCTCCCAGGTCGTGCCTAACCGGCTCGATCACCTTCCTCAAACGTGCTGGAGCCAGCAGGTACCCAGCGGAGAGGGCGTGTGAGATGGTCGTCGAGAATGTTCCGAGGAGCACGACTGACCCTTCGGCGGGATCATCGAGAGCAGCGAGCGCTGGGAGTGGGCTTCCGGTGTGCCGCAGCTCGGAGTCATAGTCGTCCTCGACGATAACGACTCCAGCGCGTGCGGCCCAGGTGAGAAGTTCGCGGCGTCGGGCCAACGGCAGGGACCCACCGAGAGGGTACTGATGGCTCGGTGTCACAATTATGACATCAAGCGCCCCAGTGGGCAGCGCGTGTGGATCAAGGCCCTCTGCATCGACTGGGAGCGCTAGGATCTGTGCGCCATGACGGATCGCTACACGACGCAGGGATGGGTAACCCGGATCTTCGACCCCGACCACCAAACGACGGTTACTGCTCGCGCCGAGCGCGGTCAGCAGCAGCCCCAAACCTTCACGGGCCCCAGCAGTGACGATCACATCCTCCGGGAGTCTATTTGTGCCGCGCATTCGACGCAGGTGCTCGGCAATCTCAACGCGTAAGCGTGGGTCACCAAGATCAGGCGCCTCGACGTGCGCCCGAATGAGCGCATGGCGCCAGGCAGAGCGCCAAGCAGGACGGTCGACCGCGCCTGTGTCAGGCACTCCCGGCGTCAGTGGAAGAGGTGACGGGGCACTGTGCGAAAGACCAAAGTGGTCCAGCTCTCTGCTGGCAGCTTCGCCAGCCCCCCGAAGCTCTCGCCTCTCTACTGCTTCTGAGCTCACGGCAGACCGCAAAGCGGGCAGTTCCGGGCGGACAAATGTTCCACGTCCATGCCCAGCTTCAAGGTACCCCTCGGCGATGAGTTGTTCATAGGCGGCAACCACGACGCCGCGCGCGACGCCGAGCCGCAAGGCGAGTTGCCTGGTAGCCTGCACCAACTCGCCTGGCCGCAGTACGCCTGCATCGATGGCGCCACGGAGAGCGGTCGCGAGCTGGGTGGGTAGAGACGCCTCGGCCCCTCGATCAAGAGAGAGGGGCAGCTCGGCGGCACCGCTTGGATCACGCATATTTCCAGTGTGCAACAGCAATATGTTTTGGTCTATTTGAAACTTGACTTTTTGGCTCTTGCGTAGGGCCAAGGCTGACGACACACTGAGGCTATGACTGAAAACTCTCCTTCCACATCGCCCGCTTCCACCGGTTCGCCTCTCGTGAAACGTGGGTTCGCTGACAAGCTCAAGGGAGGCGTCATCATGGATGTCGTGACGCCTGAGCAGGCTCGCATCGCAGAAGAAGCCGGGGCGGTTGCAGTCATGGCACTGGAGCGTGTCCCTGCGGATATTCGCGCGCAGGGCGGCGTTGCCCGCATGAGTGACCCTGATCTTATCGACGGCATCAAGTCGGCAGTGTCAATTCCGGTGATGGCAAAAGCTCGCATCGGGCACTTCGTTGAGGCACAGATACTGGAAGCGCTCGAAGTGGACTACATCGATGAGTCAGAGGTCCTCTCGCCTGCCGATTACGTGAACCATATCGATAAGCGCTCGTTTACCGTACCGTTCGTGTGCGGGGCGACGAACTTGGGGGAGGCACTGCGGCGCATTGCCGAGGGCGCAGCCATGATTCGTTCGAAGGGTGAAGCTGGCACAGGCGACGTTTCTGAAGCCACGAAGCATATTCGCACAATCCGCGGCGAGATCGCCCGACTTGCTTCACTTGGTGCGGATGAGCTTTACGTCGCCGCGAAGGAACTGCAGGCCCCATACGACCTCGTCGCAGAGGTTGCAATCACTGGCGAATTGCCCGTCGCGCTTTTCACGGCAGGCGGTGTAGCCACCCCCGCCGATGCGGCCATGATGATGCAGCTCGGTGCCGACGGAGTCTTCGTGGGTTCCGGCATTTTCAAATCAGGCGAACCTGCCAAGCGCGCCGCAGCGATCGTCAGGGCAACCGCACATTTCGATGACCCTCACGCAATTGCTGACGCGTCACGCGGTCTGGGCGAGGCTATGGTCGGTATCAACGTCTCTGATCTTGCGGCGCCGCATCGGCTGGCTGAGCGCGGCTGGTGACCCCTGAATCGCACGGTCAGTGCGCCCACCCTGCAAGAATGTGTATCCGAGCACGCCGAGATAATGGAGCAGCTCGGAGCAGGGTGGGCCACCGCTGGGCAGGAGCCGAGACAACGCCGCCCCGTTACCTTGTTGACAGGTTCTGATTGGCGGGTGTTGATTAGGACTGTCGGCCGGCCGCCCTGGCATGGCTTCTTGCCCCTGTCTCTTGAATGATCCGGGGGGTGTTGCCACCAGGGTCGGTTGGCAGCATGTGATCGCTGATTAGGGGCTCGGCACCAGTGTGGGATGCCTGTCGTAACGTGGATGTGAGGCGTGCTGTCATGGCTTGGCCGGTTATGGCGCTAAGCGATAGGACGATTGCCATGAGTACTGCCAAACCCGATATTTATCTTGGCCTCGATGTCGGCAAGACCGACCATTGGGCTTGTGCCCTCACCGATTCGGGGCAGGTGATTCGGCCTGGGTTGAGTTCCGACCGTTTTTCCTGTCACCGTGCTGATGTCAGGAGGGATTCTTGTTCAGTGTAGTAGGCGGCTTCGACCTCAAGAGGAGTGCGCAGATCGAGCTCACCATGGAGGCGTTTGTTGTTCCACCACCACACGTATTCCAAAGTTGCGAGCTCGACTTCCTCCACGGTCTTCCACGGTCCGCGTTGACGGATAAGTTCAGCTTTGTAGAGCGCGTTCACGGCCTCAGCCATCGCATTGTCGAAGCTGTCACCGACCGTGCCTGTTGACGGTATCGCCCCAAGCTCCTGGACGCGGCCGGTGTAGACCAGGGCCATGTAGTTCGAGCCGTGATCGCTATGGTGAATGACGCCATCAAGGTCCCCGCCATTGTGCCAGGCAGCCATCTCTAACGCCTGCAGCGGCAGGACATCGGCCTTTAAGGTTGCAGCGACATTCCAGCCGACGATACGGCGGGAGAACACATCGACGATGAACGAGACATAGGCGAAGCCCGACCATGTCGCGACATAGGTGATGTCACAGACCCACAGCTGATTGGGCCGATCAGCAGTGAACCGACGCTCGACCAGATCCCCTGGCAACGCCAAGGCGGGATCAGGCCTCGTTGTGAAGGCTTTCTTCGACCTGCGAACACCTTCGACCCCGGCGAGCTTCATGAGCCTGTGGGTCTGATCGCGGCCGATGTCCCAGCCCTCACGCTGAAGGAGGGCATGCATTTTCCGGCGACCATAGACTCCGTAGTTCTCTGTGTGGAGGCGCTGGATCTCGGGGATCAAGAGCTCGTCCTTCAACTGACGTGCTGACGGAGGCCGGCTCTTAGCGGCTCGGTATCCGCGAGAGGTGAGGAATCCACGTACTGCTTGGCCAAGAGTGCGGCAGAGGAACTCAACCCCGAAACGATCACGATATGCATCGATGAAGGTGATCATCTCGTCCGTGGGTGGCCCGGTTCCTTCGCGAAAAATATGCTCGCAGCTTTGAGGACTTCATTAGCTTTGCGAAGCTCAGCATGAATCGCTCTGGGTTTGGTGGAGATTCCTGAGCTTGGAAACAAGGATGGAAGAATGTCACGTATGAACAATTCCGGGCGCCCTTCTCAGCGGCGGTATTCACCAGAGGAGAAGGCTGCAGCGGTGCGTATGGTTCGCGCCTTACGCACCGAGCTGGGCTCGAAGAACGGCACGGTTAAAAGAGTTGCCGATCAGCTCGGCTACGGACCAGAGTCGGTCCGCACCTGGGTGCGTCAAGCCGATATCGATGACGGGCAGGCCCCCGGTGTGAGCACCGATGAGGCCCGCCGCTTAGCCCAACTGGAGCAGGAGAACCGTGAACTGCGCCGGGCCAATGAGATCCTTAAGCGCGCAGCGGTGGATTCAACCGGTCAACGCAACACCATCGATAATGTACTCAGAGGTGTGATGTGGCAAAGATCGGTAGACCAGGACTCCCGTCGGATCGACGGCAGCAAGTGTGGGACATGTGGAAGACAGGGGCATCAATCAGCGAGATCGGTCGAACCGTGGGCTCCCCTCCAGGCTCAATCTTCTCGATCCTGTTACCCTATGGCGGGATCTATCAGCCGCCTCAAAGACGTCGCTCCGGCACACTAACTCTTCATGAGCGCGAAGAGATTTCCAGGGGGCTTGCAGCTGGTGAGTCGCTCCGATCGATTGGACGACGACTCGGCCGTTCAGCATCGACCATCAGTCGTGAGATCGCAAAGAATCGAGGGGCGGCAAGGTATCGCGCGGTTGACGCTGACGATCGTGCTTGGCGGCGTGCCAAACGACCAAAGAAATGCAAACTCGCGAAGAACCCCGTGCTTCGCAGGTACGTCGCGGCACGTCTGCGGGAAGACTGGTCACCAGAACAGATTGCCGGGACTCTGAAAAAGCGCTACCCAGCGGGAAGCAGGATGCTGGTGTCACACGAGACGATCTATCAGTCTCTGTATGTTCAATCCCGCGGGGTACTAGCAAAGGAACTGCAGAAGCATCTGCGATCAGGCCGCCCGATCCGGCGCAGTATCCACAACACGGTGACCGGTCAGTGGCGGTCACAGATCAAGGATGCCGTATCGATCTCGGAGCGACCCGCCGAAGCTGAGGATCGTGCGATTCCTGGGCACTGGGAAGGAGACCTTCTCCTCGGCCGGGGCGTTTCTCAGATCGCAACTGTCGTCGAGCGCGCGACGAGGTTCACTGTGCTCGTTCACGTAGATGGGCGCGATATGGCGTCGGTGACTGCGGGCCTTTCACGAGAGATGAATCTCCTGCCCGAGCAGCTGCGCCGCTCACTCACCTGGGATCGTGGAATGGAACTCGCGGACCACAAGACCGTTACGAGCAGCACCGGGCTTGACGTGTATTTCGCAGACCCTCGCAGCCCCTGGCAGCGTGGGACGAACGAGAACACGAACCGTCTGCTCCGTCAGTACTTCCCCAAAGGCGTGAGCATGAAAGATCTCACCCAGGACGACCTCAACAAAGTGGCGGCACGGTTGAACTCACGACCGCGTAAGACACTCAGTTTTGATACCCCAGCCGATAGGCTTGAAGCACTGTTGCGCTGACCGGTTGAATCCACCGACGCTGTCTTCAGGATTTCGTTGGCGCGCCGCAGCTCTCGCACCTCTCGGCGCAGCTCCCTGATCTCTTCCGACTCGACACTCGCCGGGCGGGTGTCACTGTCGGCTTCGGTCCGAGCCCTCCTGGACCATCCGCGCATCGTGTGCGCAGAGACTCCGAGCTTCTCGCCCACCGCCGAGGCCGCTGCCCATTCCGAGACATCGCCATCACGACGATAGTCATCCATCATCCGAAGGGCCCGCTCAACGAACTCCGGGCTGTAAGACCTTCCCATATTCCAATTCTCCTCAATCAACGAATCGGAACGAAACCCAGGACGCTTCAGTACACTCCTACTCATGGATGTGCTTGATATTGGACGGATCGTGACCGGACTGGTGCTGCTGGTCTTGGGTGGGGAATTTTTGGTGCGTGGGGCGTCAGCACTGGCCGGACGTTTCGGGATTTCGTCATTGGTGATCGGTCTCACCGTAGTGTCAGCGGCGACGTCGGCACCCGAGTTCGCAGTGAGCGTCGGTGCTGTACTGCGTGATGAACCGGGGCTTGCCGTGGGCAATGTGGTTGGCAGCAACATCGTTAATGTCCTGCTCATCCTGGGACTGTCCGCGCTGGTCGTTCCCCTCGCTGTAAAGCGGAGGCTGGTCCGCTTTGACCTGCCCCTGATGGTCGTCTTGTCAGTTCTACTGCTCCTTGTGTCCCTGGATGGGAGGATCAGTGCGGTGGACGGGCTGATACTATTTTTCGGTGTGGTGGTCCACACCATAATGTCCGTGGTGATTAGTCGGCGGGACGCCAAGACCGCGGTGAATGCCCGGGAAGGGACAGGAGATTCGGCAACCGTCGATCCAGCCGACGAGGAAGGGGCTGCGCTAGGTGTACTGTCCGGGGAGGTTGGTTAACCGGGTGAATGGGGCGAGCCTGTCGCAGGCTGTGTGGGGTCGGTGATGATTATAGTGATGCAACCATCCTGGTAGGGCGTTGCGGCGTTCGGTTTCTGAGGTGTAGCAGCGGGCGTAACCCCACCCGTCTGCCAGGGTGCGATGGAAGCGCTCGATCTTCCCGTTGGTCTGGGGTCGGTACGGGCGGGTCCTTTTTGCTGTGATCTTCAGCCTGGCGCAGGTTTCGCGCCATAATATCGAGCGGTAGGCCGGACCGTTGTCGGAGAGCACTCTTTCGACGGTGACGCCTCGGGTGTTGAACCAGGCTGTGGCCCGCTCCAACACCCCGACGGCAGTGGGAGCAGTTTCATCATCGTGGACTTCGGCGTAGGCGACGCGAGAGTAGTCATCGATGACGGTGTGGACGAAGGCGTGGCCCATCTTCGGGTTGTGGTGGTGGTTGCGGGCCTTGTCCGGCGTTGCTGCGCGGTTGCGGCCTCCCTGCTGGCGACCGACGAAGCGCCAGCCGCCGCCATCGGGGATGTTGCCGAGCTTCTTCACATCGACGTGAATCATCGAGCCGGGGTGGGGGTGTTCATAGCGGCGCACCGGCTCCCCGGTGGCGCGATCCATATGGGCGAGTCGGTTCAGCCGGCAGTGGCGCAGGATCTGATGAACGGTCGAGGGTGCCAGCCCGACCCGGACGGCCAGCTGGACCGGCCCTTCCCGCAGCCGCAGCCGCAGGCTCACGATTCGCCTCCTGATCTTCAGCGGGGTCTGGTAGGGAGAGGTCTTCGGGCGTGAGGAACGGTCCTGCATGGACTCACCAGCCCGGTAGCGGTCGGCCCAGCGTTTGACCGTCGGCCAGGAGCATTGGAACCGAGCCGCGACCTCGGCAATCGGCACCTGCTGGTCGACGACGAGCCGGGCGACGGTCAAACGGGCGCGAGGGGTCAGGGCTGCATTAGCGTGGGACATACGGAGGGCCTTCCTCGGAGTGCTGGTTTCGCAACTCCCACTCAACCGCGGAAGGCCCTCCCTTCACGTCACAAGTCAGCGCGTGTCATCGCACTGCCTCAACCAACCTGTCCGGTCAGTACAGCTAGGCGCCTCGGTCAGCAGGTCGCTCTTCTTTGTGCTGCTGGGGGTCGCGTTGCTGGTCGCCGGTGCCACGCTGCTCGTGGAAGGAGCAGTGAACATAGCCACCACGTTGGGCGTAAGCAGCCTCGTGGTCGGACTGACCGTTGTGGCTGTCGGGACATCGCTGCCCGAGCTGGCGACGTCCATCATTGCCGTGCGTCGCGGTGAACGGGACCTAGTTGTAGTTCCTCGGGAGGTTGTGAACGCTCGAGTTAGATGAAGACCTCCGGCAGGATGTGGGCTTATAGGACATAACGTGTTGCTGGTGGGGTTGGAGGTTCGGGGTCAGTAGTCCTGTTGGAAGGGGCTGCTGTGGTGGAGGTCGGTCCAGTTGACGGCAGTGCCCCACCGGTTGATCTCGTGTTGGGCATGGGCTCGGTGATCTGCGGCGGTGAACAGCGCAGTGATCTGCTGATCGGTTGGCGTGGCGGTAAGGATCTGCGCTGGCGTCAAGGGATATTCGGTGCGTGCGTACAGCCACCAGCACACGGACTTGATCTGGTGGGTCAGTCCCATTCCGCGGTGGTGGCGCAGCAGGTCACGGATACGACTGTTGAGCCCTTCGATCCGATTCGTCGTCGCGGGCACATCCAGGCCCGCGAGGTCCTCGCGCAGGTAGGTGAACAGGGTGCCACGCCGGGCGAGAGTGTTCAGCGAGTTCTTCGCTCGCACGAGCCGGTCATGGGTGTTGACATAGCTGCCGTCGGGCAGACGCGTCTTCTGCGCGAGGAAGCCCTTCCACCGGGCGTTCCACGCCGTGAGCTCGACCAGCCAGGCCAGGGATTCCTCGCGGGTGCGGATCGCCAACAGGCCCCTGGCGAGCTCATAGAGCTCCACTCCGGCCTGGGTACGCGGCCGGCTGGTGGTGTAGCGCTTGACCACGCTGAACGCGTGGAACGTGCAGCGCTGAACGTGGGTGGTGGGCCACTGCTGGGCAAGGGCCGAGACAATGCCGCTGCCCCCGTCGCACACGACCACATCAGGGGCGGCAATCCGGGAGAACAGTGCCGCCCACGCGTCCGTGCGCTCGGTGCGGGCCACGTACCAGCCCACTACGTGCGTGGGCGTGCACGCGATCAGGATCGCGGCCCGCCGGTGCAGATAGATCGCGTCCACGAACACGACCGGGTGAACCTCGTCCACCAGTGGCGATAACGGCCACAGGCTCCAGAACGGGGCGAATCGTCGTCGGGCCTGCCGTCCACCTCCGGGCAGGTCGAGGTAGGTGCCCGTGCCGGTGACAAACCTCAAGAACGCAGCGAAATCACGGGCCCGCGTGTCGAGTCGTCTTGTGCCTGTGGCCGAGCAGGCCTTGCATCGGAAACGTTGTCGGCCTGAGGCGGTTTTGCCGTGACGGATCATGACCCGGCCGCACAAGCCGCATGAAGGATTGCCCATCCCTCAATTCAAACCGACTCCGACACCGACCTTTCCGCATCACACCAGGCAAAAATGGGTCTTCCAGCAACACGAAATGTCCAACCAAGAACTCAGGCCAAACCGACTCCGAGCACCGAAAACCGCGCCACCACAACGAAAAACCCGGATCCCAGCAACACGAAATGTCCTATAAGCCAGGATGTGGGTTACCACACTCGCATCCAGTAACCGGAGGTCTTCATGTCCCACGCTAACGCACCATTGACCCCTGTGGGCAGGCAGCGCCTGGCTTCTCTGATCGTCGATCAGGGATGGTCGATCCGACGCGCAGCGGAGCGATTCCAGGTCTCACCTGCCACCGCATCGAAATGGGCGTCCCGATACCGCGCGGGTGAACCTCTCGTGGATCGTTCCTCGCGCCCGCATCACTCACCCATGAGGCTTGCGGAGCGGCGCGAGCACCGCATCATCAGCCTGCGGTTCACCCGCCGGTGGGGACCGCACCGGATCAGCTACCACCTGGGCATCCCGCGGTCCACGGTCGAACGCGTCCTTGCCCGGTACCGGATGCCTCTGCTGGCACATCTGGATCAGGCAACCGGGCTGCCCGTCCGTAAGCCTCGCCCTGTGCGCTACGAGAAACAGCGTCCGGGCGAGCTTGTGCATGTCGACATCAAGAAGCTCGGCCGTATCCCTGACGGTGGTGGACATCGCATGCTCGGACGCGCCAACGGCAAGCGTAACCGTCGCCATGGCGTCGGGTACGCGTTTCTGCATCACGCGGTCGATGACTACTCGCGTCTGGCCTACTCCGAGATCCTTGCCGACGAGAAGAAAGAAACAGCCGCCGCGTTCTGGCACCGAGCGCGCATGTTCTTCGCCCAGGCCGGAGTGACCGTTGCGGCGGTGATGACCGATAACGGGTCTTGTTACCGCTCTCGAACGTTCGCAGCCGCGCTCGGACCTGATGTGAAACATCGTCGAACTCGTCCGTATCGGCCCCAGACCAACGGGAAAGTTGAACGTTTCAACCGCACCCTCGCGACCGAGTGGGCCTACGCCCAGATGTACGAAAGCGACGGAGCCAGGGCCGCAACGTACAGCACCTGGCTCCACCACTACAATCATCACCGACCCCACACCGGAATCGGAGGACAGACTCCCTCAGACCGTGTTCACAACCTCACTGGGAACTACACCTAGCGGTGGGCAACGTGGTCGGCAGCAATATCATCAACATAGGGGTAGTGCTAGGACTAACCGCGCTCATCTCTCTTGAAGGCATTCCCGTATCCGGCGCCGCAGTGGCCTTCGATATCCCAGTAATGCTGGCGGCCGCAGTGGCACTACTGCCGATCGCGTTCACGGGCTTCGCGGTGGCGCGTTGGGAGGGCGGCTTGTTCGTGGTTTTGTACGCCGCCTACACCGGATACCTTGTGCTGGCTGCCACAGCGCACGATGCACTGGAGGGATTCACCGTAGCCATGGCGTGGTTCGTGCTGCCGTTAATCGCACTGACGCTCATTTCCTTTACAGCCTACGAAATCGGGCTCCGCAAGGGACGCCGAGACCTGGACCAGACCACGACTTCGACGTAGACCGTCGAGTGCATTCGGCTGCTGGCTTCATTCAGGTCGTCGGCTGAATGTAAATCGGCAAGAGATGACTGTCGGTTGGTGGTGTCATAGCGTCGTAGCAACACTCCCGGTCGGTGGGGGCTCGAGGCGAGGAGGCCTGGGATGGTGCGGCGGCGACTCACGTTCACGGAGCGGATGGAGATCTCGACGGGATCGAAGGCCGGGTGGGGAGTCCGGAAGATCGCGTCTCACCTGGGTAGATGCCCTTCGGTGGTCTCCAGAGAGCTTCGACCGAACTCGACGAAGACGCGCGGCTATCAAGCCGTGACCGCGGACGTGAAAGCGCAACGCCAGCGCTCTCGCCCACAGGTCCGGAAAGTGGCAAAGGACCCGGTACTCGAGGCCCGCGTCAACGCCGACCTCGCAGCGTCAGGGACTGGTGCGCCGATAGGTGACAGCTGGGTTTAGGCCGCCAGGCTGACGGTCGGGTTCATGATGGTCTCGTACTCGATGGGGGTCAATCGGCCCAGGCTGTCCTGCCGGCGGCGGCGGTGATAGGTCCGCTCGATCCAGGTGATGATCGCGATCCGGAGTTCCTCTCGAGTGCGCCACCGCTTGCGGTCCAGGACGTTCTTCTGCAGCAGGGCGAAGAAGGACTCCATCGCGGCGTTGTCTCCGGCAGCACCGACTTTCCCCATCGATCCGATCAGGTGGTGGCTTGACGCACCCAGGTGCGGACCGACTCTGGTCCGTAGCCGAGCTGATCGGCAACTCTTTTAACCGTGCCGTTCTTCGAGCCCAGCTCGGTGCGTAAGGCGCGAACCATACGCACCGCTGCAGCCTTCTCCTCTGGTGAATACCGCCGCTGAGAAGGGCGCCCGGAATTGTTCATACGTGACATTCTTCCATCCTTGTTTCCAAGCTCAGGAATCTCCACCAAACCCAGAGCGATTCACTGCGGCGCATCGCCAACCAGGCATTCTTCGACAAGCTCTACCTCAGCGAAGAGGGCACCGTCATCGGCGAGCCAGGGGAACCGTTCAACGCGTTCTTCGACCCTGGCATACAGACAGCAGCGGCCCGCCACGAGGGGCGGGCCGCTGAGTCGAGGTCTCAAACCGGTAATGTTGCCGGTTTGAACAACGACCTTCTGGTGGGCCCGGAGGGACTCGAACCCCCGACATCCACGGTGTAAACGTGGCGCTCTAACCAACTGAGCTACAGGCCCTAACCGCATGTCGGGCTCGAAAGAGCGGCAGACAGGCAGCGCGGATCGATAGATGACTTTACACTGCCTTGTGAAGTTGAACCAATCTGCTCGGCACCGACATCGTCACAGCGATCCTGAAATCCCGGTGTTGGACGGTGCTCCACGGACGGCAGCCGCGGGGGCTGTTGCGAGAACCGCCCCCGCGGCTGACCCCGCTACTTCTCTGGCAGGCCCTTCTCCCCCGCAGCCCAGATCCGACCCGTGTAGGTCGGGCGGCGGAACGACTCAGCGGTGAGGACCGCGTCGACCTGCTCGGGAGTCATGAGGCCCATCTCCACCACGACCTCCTTGACGGTCCTGCCGGTGCGGGCACACTCCTTGCCGACGAGGTCACCGTTGTGGTGACCGATGATCGGGTTGAGGTAGGTGACGATCCCGATCGAGTTCTCGACGTCCTGGCGGGTCCGCTCACCGTTGGCGGTGATGCCGGTGAGGCAGTGGGTGCGAAGGGTGTCGCAGGCGTTGCTCAGCAGCATGATCGACTCGAAGGTGGCCTCTGCGAGAGCGGGTTCCATGACGTTGAGCTGGAGCTGACCCGCCTCCGCCGCCATCGTCACCGTCACATCGTTGCCGATGACCTTGAAGCACACCTGATTGACGACCTCGGGGATGACAGGGTTGACCTTCGCCGGCATGATCGACGATCCCGCCTGCATCTCCGGCAGATTGATCTCATTGAACCCGGCCCTCGGCCCCGAGGAGAGCAGCCGCAGGTCGTTGGCGATCTTCGAGAGCTTCTGGGCGCCGCGCTTGAGTGAGGAGTGGACGGTCACGTAGTCGCCCGTGTCGCTCGTCGCCTCGACGAGGTCCGGGGCAGGGGTCAGGTCGAGACCCGTCACGTGCGAGAGCTTCCGAGAGACGACCTCGGCGTAGTTCTCCGGCGCATTGAGGCCTGTTCCGATCGCGGTCGCCCCGAGGTTGATGGAGAGGAGGTAGTTGGCCGCACGGTTCATGACGACGACCTCCTCCTCGAGCGTTGTCGCCCACCCGCCGAGCTCCTGGCCGAGCGTCATCGGCACCGCGTCCTGCAGCTGGGTCCTGCCCATCTTCAGCACGTCGGAGAACTCCTCGCTCTTCTCGCGGAGCACCTCGGCGACGAGCTTGATGCGGGTGATGAGGCGCTTGACGCCGACGTAGATGGCGAGTCGCAGCGCCGTCGGGTACACGTCATTCGTCGACTGGGACTTGTTGACGTGGTCGTTCGGGTTGATGACGTCGTAGCGGCCCTTCTCATAGCCGAGCAGCTCGAGGGCGAGATTGGCGACGACCTCGTTCGAGTTCATGTTGACCGAGGTGCCTGCCCCGCCCTGGAACAGGTCGATCGGGAACTCGTCGATGCAGCGGCCCTTCTCCAGCACCTCGTCGCAGCCGGCGACGATGGCCTGGGCGATGTCCGAGGGCAGGACTCCGAGCTCCTCGTTCGCGAGCGCCGAGGCCTTCTTCACCTGGACGATGGCGCGGACGAAATCCGGGACGTCGCGGACGAGCCTGCCCGACATCGGGAAGTTCTCGATGGCGCGGAGCGTATGGATCCCGTAGTAGGCGTCGGCGGGAATCTCCCGCGCGCCGAGAAGATCGTGTTCAACACGGTACGACATGGTCGTGTCAGCCTTTCTCTGCTGGAATGCGCACCCTGTGGGGTGGGGGTTCTGAAGCCATGCACCGGCCTGATACGTGAACCCTTTAAGCCAGCCTTCAGGTTAGGTGACCGTGCCGAGAAAGGGCGTATCGCCCTCGGCAGTCTCGCCGGCGATCAGCCCTGCAGACACACCGTCCGCTCCATCCACGGCCCTTGGTCCCATGTTCGCGGAGTCGTCTCAACGTGAAAGTGGGCGGCCCGAGGGCCGCCCACTGCTTTCCAATGAAGTGATCAGCGTCGAGGTCCGCGCGCCGTCAGACGCACTCCCGTCCAGTCGCGCGACAGCGCCGCCGCCGTCGTCGCTGCGAGACCGGCTGTCTGCGCCGCCTCTTCGACGACGATGTGCTCGACGTAGCCCGCCGTGCCCATGGAGGGGATCATGACCCAGATGATGCCGGAGCCGTCGTCAAGATTGGCCTTGGCGTCGACGAGGAGATCGGCGAGATCGTCCTCGTCGCCATCGTCGCTGCGCCACCAGATGAGGGTCCCGTCGCAGACGTCCTCATACTCTTCGTCGACGAGCGTCGTCCCGGTCGCTTCTTCGATCCTGCCGCGGAACGACTCTTCGACGTCGTCGTCCCAGCCGAACTCCTGGATCACCTGCCCCGTCTTCAGTCCGAGCTCCACTGATCCGGCCGCAGAACCGGTCCTTTCCTGTGTAGACCGCGAGGATGCGGTCGCCTTGTTATCCACACTCATAGTTCACCAAAGATTGAGGGAAATTTCCATGTCTTGCCGCCATTTCGACCGAAACGACGGAAGCGGGTGAGGAACAGCACGCTGAGAGCCCGTCTTTCTCACCCGGTGAACAGATCGAAGCGGGACGTTCGGCCTGGAAGGGGGTAGATTTGGACCATTGGGTTTCCGGCCGCCGACGGCCCGCCCCACCGCGCAATCGCACTGCAAGGAGATGCTGTGAGTTCGAAAGACGATACCTTCCCGCTCATCGATGGGCTTCTCAGCCGCGTACCTGATCTCGACACCGAAGAGACGCAGGAATGGCTGGATTCCATTGATGATCTCATCGATAGCCGGGGCGGCCCGCGCGCTCGCTACATCCTCCTGTCGATGCTGCGCCGCGCCCGCCAGCGGAACATCCAGGTGCCGGCGAGCCTCACAACTCCGTACGTCAACACGATCGCGGTCCAGGACGAGCCTTACTTCCCGGGTGATGAGAAGCTCGAGCGCGAGATCCGCCGCTGGGTCCGCTGGAACGCCGCGGTTCAGGTGACCCGCGCTCAGCGCCCCGGCGTCCAGGTCGGCGGCCACATCTCCTCCTACGCGTCGGTGGCCACCCTCTACGAAGTCGGCTTCAACCACTTCTTCCGGGGCAAGAACCATCCGGGCGGCGGCGACCAGGTGTTCTTCCAGGGCCACGCGGCCCCCGGCAACTACGCCCGCGCCTTCGTCGAGGGCCGCCTGTCCGAGAAGGATATGGACGGCTTCCGCCAGGAGCACTCCCGCCCCTCGGGCGGTCGCGGCCTGCCCTCGTACCCGCACCCGCGCCAGATGCCGGACTTCTGGGAGTTTCCGACCGTGTCGATGGGCCTCGGCCCGGCGCAGGCGATCCATCAGGCGTGGTTCAACAAGTACCTGCACGACCGCGGCATCAAGGACACCTCCCAGCAGAACGTCTGGGCATTCCTCGGCGACGGCGAGATGGACGAGCCCGAGTCGCGCGGCATGCTCCAGCTCGCTGCACAGCAGGGCCTCGACAACCTCAACTTCGTCGTCAACTGCAACCTGCAGCGCCTCGATGGTCCGGTGCGTGGCAACGGCAAGATCATCCAGGAGCTCGAGGCGTTCTTCCGCGGCGCCGGCTGGAACGTCATCAAGGTGATCTGGGGCCGCGAGTGGGACCCGCTGCTCGAGGCCGATCACGATCGCGCGCTCGTCAACATCATGAACACAACGCTCGACGGCGACTACCAGGGCTTCAAGGCCAACGATGGCGCCTACGTGCGTGAGCACTTCTTCGGCCGTGACCCGCGCACGAAGGCGATGGTCAAGGACTGGTCGGACGAGAAGATCTGGTCGCTCAAGCGCGGCGGTCATGACTACCGCAAGGTCTACGCGGCCTACAAGGCGGCCTCCGAGCACACCGGGCAGCCGACCGTCATCCTCGCCCACACGATCAAGGGCTACCTGCTCGGACGGAACTTCGCGGGCCGCAACGCGACCCACCAGATGAAGAAGCTGAACTCGCAGGATCTTAAGGGTCTGCGCGACACGCTCAACCTCGACATCGACGACTCCCAGCTCGACGATCCATACACCGCGCCGTACTACCGCCCCTCGCCGAACAACGAGGCGTACCAGTACATGCAGGACCGCAGGAAGCAGCTCGGCGGCTACCTGCCGCAGCGCCGCCAGACGTGGAACGACATCAAGCTCCCCGAGGAGAAGCGCTTCGACATCCTCAAGAAGGGCTCCGGTCAGCAGAAGGTCGCAACGACCATGGCCCTCGTGCGGCTCCTCAAGGAGCTCATGAAGGACAAGGAGTTCGGCCGGCGCGTTGTTCCGATCATCCCCGACGAGGCGCGGACCTTCGGTCTCGATGCGATCTTCCCGACTGCGAAGATCTACAACACGCACGGGCAGCGCTACACGTCCGTCGACGCCGACCTGCTCCTGTCCTACAAGGAGGCCGAGACCGGCCAGATCCTCCACATGGGCATCAACGAGGCCGGCTCCGCCGCCACTCTTGCCACCGTCGGCACCTCACACGCCGTCCACGGCGAGATGATGATGCCGTTCTACATCTTCTATTCGATGTTCGGCTTCCAGCGCACGGGCGACCAGTTCTGGGCGGCGGGCGACCAGCTCGCGCGCGGCTTCGTCATCGGCGCAACGGCCGGCCGCACCACCCTCGCGGGTGAGGGTACGCAGCACATGGATGGGCACTCCCCCGTCCTCGGCTCGACGAACCCGGCGATGGTCATGTACGACCCGGCCTACTCCTACGAGATCGGCCACATCGTCAAGGACGGCATCACCCGCATGTACGGGGATGGCTCCGACGGCCGCGACCAGAACGTCATGTACTACATGACCGTCTACAACGAGCCGATGGTCCAGCCGGCGGAGCCAGAGGACGTCGACGTCGAGGGCATCCTCCGCGGCATCCACCGCGTGGCCACGGCCGAGGGCGACGGCCACCGCGTCGGCCTGCTCTCCTCGGGCGTCGGTGTCCCGTGGGCGATCCATGCGAAGGAGCTCCTCGAGAACGACTGGGGCATCAAGGCCTCCGTCTACTCCGTGACCTCGTGGTACGAGTTGCGCAGGGACGGCCTTGCGGCCGACGAGCACAACTTCCTCCACCCCGAGGAGGAGCGTCGGGTCCCGTTCGTCACGCAGAAGCTCAAGGATGATGCCGACGTCTTCGTCGCGACGTCCGACTTCGAGCACCAGGTGCAGGACGCGATCCGTCCCTGGGTCCCCGGTACGTACGCCACCCTCGGTGCGGACGGCTTCGGCTACTCCGACACCCGTGCGGCTGCACGCCGCCAGTTCAAGATCGACGCCCACTCGATGGTGGTCCGCGCCCTGTCGACGCTCGCCGACCTCGGCCGGATCGACCGATCGACCGTCTCGCAGGCGATCGAGAAGTACGATCTGTTCAACGTCAATGCGGGTCAGTCCGGCGAAGCCGGCGGCGACGCGTAGATCCTGACGTCGGGGGCGCCATGGTGATACCGTGGCGCCCTCACTCGTGAAAAGAGAACAATGCTTATCCAGTTGACCTGGGACTATCTACGACACCGGAAGGGCAGGGTTGCGGCCGTTCTCGTCCTGCAGCTCATTCAATCGATCGCCTCGCTGTGGCTGCCGGCCCTCAACGCCGCCATCATCAACGACGGCGTGCTCGAGGCTGATATCCCCGTGATCTGGCAGCTGGGCGGGGTCATGCTCGGCGTCACCATCCTTCAGGTCATTGCCATCTCGGCCGCGATCTACCTCGGCGCCGGCCTCGCCATGGGCCTCGGCCATCATCTGCGATCCGAAGTGTTCGGCAAGGTCCAGAGCTTCGGCCGTGCCGAGCTGCACCGCTTCGGCCCCGCCTCCCTTATCACCCGCTCGACCAATGACGTGAGCCAGGTGCAGATGGTCGTTCACCTGACGTTCACGATCATCGTCATGGCGCCAATCATGGGCGTCGGCGGGATCGTTATGGCGGCGGCCCAGGATGTTGTCCTGTCCGGACTGTTCGTCGTCATCGTCCCCATTCTCGGTCTCTTCACGTTCTCGATGATGGTCCGGCTCGGCCCGCTCTACGAGGTCCAGCAGACCAGGGTCGATACGATCAACAGGCTCCTGCGCGAGCAGCTGACCGGTGTTCGGGTCATCCGCGCATTCCTCCGTCAGCAGGCGCAGAAGCGGCGCTTCCGGAGGGCGAACGATGACATGCGGGAGGTCTGGCTCAAGATCGGCACGACGTGGGCGTTCATGATGCCGGTCATCCAGATGATCGTCGGGCTATCCTCGGTCGCAATCGTCTGGTTCGGCGGTCACCGCATCGACGATGGCGCCATGCAGGTCGGTTCTCTCATCGCCTTCATCAACTACCTCATGCAGATCCTCATGGCGATCATGATGGCGGCGATGATGTTCATGATGGTGCCGCGGGCGCGCGTCTCCGCGAACCGCATCGGCGACGTCCTCCACACCGATATCGACATCGTCGCCCCCGCGGAGCCCACTCCGCTGCCGCCATCCCCGGCCGAGTTCCGGCTCGACGGGGCAACCGTCCAATACGACGACGCGGACCGACCCGTGCTTGATTCGATCGACCTCCGCCTTCCGGCGGGCTCGACGACTGCCCTCGTCGGCGGCACCGGATCCGGCAAGACGACGCTCGTCCACATGCTGTCGCGCATGGTCGACCCGGTTTCCGGCACCGTCACCCTCGGCGGTACCGACATCCGCTCCTTCGATCCGACGTCGCTGCGCGCCCGGATCGCCCTCGTCCCGCAGAAGGCGTACCTGTTCGCCGGCACCGTCGCGTCGACGGTCACCGGGCAGCGAGGAGCATTGGAGTTCGATGAGGAGCGGATCTGGCGGGCTCTCGATGCGGCTCAGGCGACGGAGTTCGTCGCGAAGCTCGACGACGGCCTCGAGTCCCGGATCGACCCCGGCGGTCGGAACCTCTCGGGAGGCCAGCGCCAGCGGCTCACCATCGCCCGCGCCCTGTACCGTGCGATGGCGGGAGAGGTGGACCTCATCATTTTCGACGATTCGTTCTCCGCGCTCGACTTCGCCACTGACAAAAAGCTTCGGCACGCACTTCCGGACGCCGTCCCCGGCGTCGCTGTCCTCATCGTCGCCCAGCGCATCTCCACCATTCGCCACGCCGACCGGATCGTCGTCCTCGACGGCGGCCGCGATGTCGGTCAGGGAACACACGAGGAGCTCATGGAATCCTGCTCGACCTATCGGGAGATCGTCGCATCCCAGCTCTCCGCAGAGGAGGCCGCATGAGCCCGCACCATGGCGCCCGCGCCATCGAGAAGTCTGAGAACTTCGGCGGCACGATGAAGCGCCTCGTCAGAATGCTGCGCCCGGCGCGCATGAAGATCGCCCTCATCATCGTCCTCACCGCCATCGCCGTTGTCCTCCAGGTGGTCGGACCGGCCCTTCTCGGTCGGGCAACAGACGTCATCTACACGGGCGTGCTCGGTCGGGTGCTCGCCGACCTTCCGCAGGGTCTGACCACCGAGCAGACCGTCGAGCTGCTCGAGGAGCAGGGACGGGGCGAGCTCGCCAACATGGTGGGCCGCGCCGACGTGACGCCGAGCATCGGCATCGACTTCAGCAGCCTTGGTCGGATCCTCCTGCTCGTCGCCGCCATCTACGTCATCTCAGCCGTCTTCCAGTTCGTGGCAGGATGGATCATCCGCATCGTCGTCCAGAACCTCGGCTGGGAGCTGCGGGCGAAGGCACAGGCGAAGATCGATCGCGTCCCGCTGTCCTACATCGACCGCAGGTCGCGCGGCGATCTGCTGTCCCGGGTGACGAACGACGTCGACAACATCACGCAGACCCTCATGCAGACGATGAACTCGATCTTCCAGAACCTGCTCACCATTATCGGGATCGTCGCCATGATGTTCATCATCTCCTGGCAGCT
This sequence comes from Flaviflexus salsibiostraticola, assembly GCF_003952265.1. Taxonomy (NCBI): domain Bacteria; kingdom Bacillati; phylum Actinomycetota; class Actinomycetes; order Actinomycetales; family Actinomycetaceae; genus Flaviflexus; species Flaviflexus salsibiostraticola. Next base: position 151,625 of record NZ_CP034438.1, on the reverse strand, counting down.
CGCGCTGCTCACCTTCCTCGTCGTCCCCGGCGGGATCCTGCTCGCGACGCGGGTGATGAAGAAGGCGCAGCCGCACTTCCGGGATCAGTGGAAGCTGACCGGCGAGGTGTCCGGCACCGTCGAGGAGGCCTTCACCGGCCACGAAGTCGTCACCGCCTTCGGACTCCAGGAGGTCTTCACCGAGGAGTTCGATGAGCGCAACGAGAAGCTTCGTCACGCGTCATTCATGGCCCAGTTCATCTCCGGACTCATGCAGCCGGCGATGAACCTCGTATCGAATCTCGGCTACATCATCGTCGCCGTCGTCGGCGGCATCCAGGTCGCCTCCGGCACCATCACACTCGGTGCCGTCCAGGCCTTCGTCCAGTACTCCCGCCAGTTCACCCAGCCGCTCGGTCAGCTCGCCTCGATGGCGAACCTCCTGCAGTCGGGTGCGGCGAGTGCCGAGCGCATCTTCGCCTACCTTGATGCGGACGAGATGGAGCCGGACGCGGCTGGAACCCTGTCCTCACCCACCCGCGGGGAGGTCGAGTTCCGCGACGTCCGCTTCTCCTACGAGGAGGACTCCCCCGTCATCACCGGGCTGTCACTCCATGCGAAGCCGGGCCAGACCGTCGCCATCGTCGGACCCACCGGCGCCGGCAAGACGACCCTCGTCAACCTGCTTCTGCGGTTCTACGAGATCGACTCGGGACAGATCCTCATCGATGGCGTCGACATCTCGACGATCTCGAAAGAGGCGCTGCGCGCGAACATGGGCATGGTCCTGCAGGACACGTGGCTGTTCGAGGGCACGATCGCCGAGAACATCGCCTTCGCGAAGGATGATGCGACGGACGAGGAGATCCTCGCGGCCGCACGGGCTGCCTCAGTCGATCGTCTCGCCGGCCAGCTCCCCCAGGGTCTCGACACCATCGTCGACGATGAGGGTGAGACGATCTCCGTCGGCGAGAAGCAGCTCATCACGATCGCCCGCGCCTACCTCGCCGACCCCGAGATCCTCATCCTCGACGAGGCGACATCCTCTGTCGATACGAGGACGGAGATGCTCGTCCAGGACGCCATGGCCAACCTCAAGACGGGCCGCACCTCCTTTGTCATCGCCCATCGGCTGTCGACGATCCGCGACGCGGACCTCATCGTCGTCATGGAGGATGGGGATGTCGTCGAGCAGGGTACACACGACGAGCTCATTGCCCGCGAGGGCGCCTACTCGCGGCTCTACCAGGCCCAGTTCGAGAATCGCGAGCCCGCCGAGAGGCAGCGTTAGCGTGGCAGCCGCCGCCCGACGCCAGGGCGGGAGATCGGCAGCCAGATGACGGCGACTGTGGGGGCCCGCGATGATCGCGGGCCCCCACAGCATGTCTCAGACTCCGAGCAGAATGTCTTCCAGCTCGGCAGGCGTCGCTGCTGACCGCCACGCCATGTCGTGCTCATCCGGGGTGCCGGCGCCCCAGCCGACGAGGACGGCCCGCAGCCCATGGGCGGCGGCCCCCTCGATGTCGTAGACCCTGTCCCCCACCATGATGATCTCGCCGTCGACGGGGCCGATTCGGCGGATGGCCTCACCGACGATCTGCTCCTTGTCGGAGCGTAGGCCATCCTCGCTGCCGCCGCAGACGGCGGTGAACGTGTCGAGAAGCCCGTATCTGTCGAGGATGAGGCGGGCGCCTGATTCCTTCTTCGAGGTCGCGACCGCGACGGGCACTCGCGCGGCGAGGTTCCGGATGACGGTGTCGATCCCATCGAACAGCGGGGAGTCGAGCATGAGGGCGTTGTAGTGGGACCGGTAGTAGTCGATGTAGTAGGGGACGTCCTTCTCGTCCGCCCCCAAGTCCATCATCGTCCACGGCAGTGGCGGCCCCACGTACTTGAGGAGCTCTTCGGGCTCATAGTCTTTCCCGGAGATCTCCTTCGCGGTCAGCGCGAAGAGGGACGTGACGATCGGTGCGGAGTCGACGACGGTGCCGTCGAGGTCGAAGAGGACCGCTCCCAGGCTCACTCGAACATCTCCGTGCTTCCGGCGCCGACACGGGCGACCTCGGCGAAACCGTCGGACATGTCGACGACAGTCGTCGCACCCTCGGTGCCGACGGGACCTTCGATGACAATGTCGAGCGCATGGCCGAGCGTCTCGTTCACGTCCCACCCATCGGTCATCGGCTCCTCCTCATCGGGGAGGATGAGCGTGGAGGAGAGCAGGGGCTCCCCGAGTTCGGCGAGGAGGGCCTGGGTGATCGCGTGGTCGGGGATCCTCACGCCGACCGTGTTCTTCTTCGGGTGGAGAGTCATGCGGGGCACCTCTTTCGTGCCCTTGAGGATGAAGGTGTAGGGGCCCGGGGTCAGCTGCTTGATGAGGCGGAACTGGGCGTTGCCGACGATGACGAACTGACCGAGCTGTGCGAAGTCGGAGCAGAGCATCGTGAAATGATGCTTGGCGCTCACGCGTCGAATCGCGCGGATCCGGTCGAGGCCCTCCTTGTTGCCGAGGCGGCATCCGATCGCATAGCCCGAATCCGTCGGGAAGGCGATCACCTCCCCCGACCGGAGACGGTCGGCGACCATACTGATGAGTCGGGACTGAGGATTCTCGGGATGGATCTCAACGTACCGTGCCACTGCTGCTCAATTCTCGCGCTGCTCGCGCTCCCTGTACTTCTCTTCGGCTCTGTCCTCCGCGTCGCGGATGCAGAGATGGAGGTAGGCGAGTCGATCCTCATGCTGGCCGGGAATCCGGTGCTCATGAAGAGTCTCGAAGTGCTTGCGCGCGACCTCCGGCTTCTCCGCATCGATCGCCGCCATGACGATCTGCTCACCGGCGGCGAACTTATGTTCGGCCGGATCCCAGTAGGCGATGCCGAGGGAGATGCCGGCGTCGGCGTGGCCCGCCTCCCGCAGAATCTTGATCGCCTCTCCGAGGGCTCGGCCGGTCCTGTCGCGCTCGATCGCCGTGTGGAGGCGCCTGTTGGCGCCCTCGATGTCCGAATCGACCGAGAGCCGCGCCAGCTCGATGAGCGGGTACCAGGCGTTCGGCCGGCCGCTCAGCTCCTCCGCGAGGGACCACATCGCGAGGTTCGCCTGATCGGCATGGTGATCGCTCTCGGCCGTGAGCGGATCTTCGACCTCGGCGGCTTTGACGGCCTGCTCGACAATCTCGGCCAGGCTCTGGAAGGCGGCGATGTCGTTCGGGTCCTCATAGAGGGTCTCCCGAAGCTCGAGGCCTCGGGCCACTCGGTCCGCTTCGGTGTCGGCAGCGCCGCTGACCTGCATGAGCTGCTTGAGAATGTCAAGAAATGCCATGTGACCAGGATACCTAAACGCCACACGCAACGGGCAGTCAGCCCGCCTGATCCGCGCTCAGGGTAATAATGGGAGTATGTCGATTGAAACTGCGCGGGAGATTCTTGCTGGACTTGCACCCGAAATCAGCCCGGATGAGGTGACGGCGGACGCCGATCTCGTCGATGATCTGAGGCTGGATCCGCTCACCCGCTACGCGCTCGCGTTCGCCCTTGAGCGCGCCCTCACAATCCAGATCCCTGATTCTCGAGTTGCGCAGGCGCGGACGATCGCCGACCTTCTCGAGGATTCAGCCAGTTGAACCGGAGCGTGCTCTCACCGCAGCCGGTCGGAGCGGCTCAGCCGACGCGGTGGAGCCAGCGCACGGGGGCACCAGCCCCGGCGTAGCGGAACGGCTCGAGTTCGTCATCCCAGGCCTGCCCCAGTGCGAGGTTCAGGAGCCGCCTCATCTCACCCGGATCTGAGTCGGCGTGTTCTAGGGCCGCGCGAATACGGTTCTCGGGTACGACGATGTTGCCGACGAGGTCGGTCTGAGCGTAGAAGATTCCAAGTCCCGGCGTGTGCGACCAGCGACCGCCTTCGGTCTGCGGGGTCGCCTCCTCGGTGATCTCGTAGCGCAGATGCTCCCAGCCGTTGAGGGCCGAGGCGAGCATGGCGCCCATGCCGATCTCGCCCGTCCACGAGTACTCGCCACGGTGGTAGAGAGGGTCGGCGGGCTGGTCGATCCACTCGATCGACACCTGGTAGCCGAGCACACCAGAAAGCGCCCACTCCACATGCGGTTCGAGGGCGGGCGTAACAGAATGTATGAAAATGACGCCACGAGTGGCGCGCTGTGCTGTCATCGGAACCTCCTTAGGTGAGATTCCCCGTCACACCCGATCGGTCCCGATGTGAACAACTGTGCCACAGTTCGGTGCTCCGCGCCACACGCGGCCACGATGCCTGGTCAGGAGCGCGGCAGCGCCTGTGCGAAGATCTCCTCCGCGGTGCGTGCCGTGAACTCGAACCCGGTCGACTCGAGTCTTGCCGGGTAGGCGTTCTGCGAGGCGAGTGCCGCCTGCTCGGCGAAGTCACCGAGGGCGAGCTTCATTGCGAAGCGAGGGACAGTGAGGAAGGCCGGTCGATTGACGTGCCTCGCGAGCAGCCTGTTCCATTCCCGGTTCGTCACGGGGTGCGGCCCCGTGAGGTTGACCGGGCCGTCGACGCTGTTCCTGATGACATGGAGGGTTGCGCGGACGTGATCCGCCAGCGAGATTGTCGACATGTACTGACTGCCGTCACCGAGCTTTGCGCCCAGTCCGAGCCGGTAGGCGTGCTTGAGAAGGCCGAGCATGCCGCCCGATCCGTCCATGACCAGCCCCGTCCGCAGCGCAGAGTGGCGGATCCCGAGATCCACGGCCCGCTCGCCGGCCTCCTCCCAGGCGACACAGACTCGTGCGAGGAAATCATCGCCCGGTCCGGACGCTTCGGTCAGCAGCTCATCGCCCCGGTCGGCGCCGTAGTAGCCGACGGCGGAGCCGGTGATGAAGTGCGTCGGCCGTTCGTCCTCCGGTAGACGCTCGAACGCGTCCGTGAACGTGCGCACCGAGGTGATCCGCGACCGCAGGAGCGTCTCCTTATAGGAGGCTGTCCACGGCTTCGAGAAGAGGCCCGCCCCGTTGAGACAGACGACGGCATCCGCTCCCGCCAGCTCTCGGTGGTCGATGTCGCCCCTTGCGGGATCGAAGACGATGTCTCCGGGCTCCGGCTTCGAGCGGACAATCCTGACGACCGCCATGCCGTCCTCGCGGGCGGCGTCGACGAGTGCGGTTCCGATGAAGCCGGATGCTCCGGAGATGAGGACTCTCATAGGTCTCGTATCGCTCTCAGTGCCTTCTTGCGAGCCGCTCGGTCGAGGCGGTCGATGTAGAGGTGACCATCGAGATGGTCCACCTCGTGCTGAATGAGACGAGCCGTGATCTCCTCGCCCTCGAGGACGACCTCGTTGCCGTCCAGATCAATGCCGACCGCCTTCGCGTACCACGAGCGCTTCGTCGGGAAGAAGTGGCCGGGAATCGACAGGCAGCCCTCCTCATCGTCCTGGTACTCGTCCTCGGACAGGTCGACGATCGTCGGGTTGAGGATGTAGCCGATTCCCTTATCCTCGAGATTCCACGAGAACGCTCGAAGGGAGACGCCGATCTGGTTGGCGGCAAGTCCCGCCCGACCCTCTTCATCGACGGTTTCAAGGAGATCCTCGACCAGCGAGACGACCTGGGGTGTGATGACGGTGATCTCGTCGCAGACGGTGCGCAGGACGGGATCGCCGATCACTCGAATTTCACGGTTAGCCATAGCGATCATTATTCCACAGCAGGTCGCTCGAGCCGGGCGAACGACAGTGGGCGGTCCTGAGGCTTATAGGACATAACGTGTTGCTGGTGGGGTTGGAGGTTCGGGGTCAGTAGTCCTGTTGGAAGGGGCTGCTGTGGTGGAGGTCGGTCCAGTTGACGGCAGTGCCCCACCGGTTGATCTCGTGTTGGGCATGGGCTCGGTGATCTGCGGCGGTGAACAGCGCAGTGATCTGCTGATCGGTTGGCGTGGCGGTAAGGATCTGCGCTGGCGTCAAGGGATATTCGGTGCGTGCGTACAGCCACCAGCACACGGACTTGATCTGGTGGGTCAGTCCCATTCCGCGGTGGTGGCGCAGCAGGTCACGGATACGACTGTTGAGCCCTTCGATCCGATTCGTCGTCGCGGGCACATCCAGGCCCGCGAGGTCCTCGCGCAGGTAGGTGAACAGGGTGCCACGCCGGGCGAGAGTGTTCAGCGAGTTCTTCGCTCGCACGAGCCGGTCATGGGTGTTGACATAGCTGCCGTCGGGCAGACGCGTCTTCTGCGCGAGGAAGCCCTTCCACCGGGCGTTCCACGCCGTGAGCTCGACCAGCCAGGCCAGGGATTCCTCGCGGGTGCGGATCGCCAACAGGCCCCTGGCGAGCTCATAGAGCTCCACTCCGGCCTGGGTACGCGGCCGGCTGGTGGTGTAGCGCTTGACCACGCTGAACGCGTGGAACGTGCAGCGCTGAACGTGGGTGGTGGGCCACTGCTGGGCAAGGGCCGAGACAATGCCGCTGCCCCCGTCGCACACGACCACATCAGGGGCGGCAATCCGGGAGAACAGTGCCGCCCACGCGTCCGTGCGCTCGGTGCGGGCCACGTACCAGCCCACTACGTGCGTGGGCGTGCACGCGATCAGGATCGCGGCCCGCCGGTGCAGATAGATCGCGTCCACGAACACGACCGGGTGAACCTCGTCCACCAGTGGCGATAACGGCCACAGGCTCCAGAACGGGGCGAATCGTCGTCGGGCCTGCCGTCCACCTCCGGGCAGGTCGAGGTAGGTGCCCGTGCCGGTGACAAACCTCAAGAACGCAGCGAAATCACGGGCCCGCGTGTCGAGTCGTCTTGTGCCTGTGGCCGAGCAGGCCTTGCATCGGAAACGTTGTCGGCCTGAGGCGGTTTTGCCGTGACGGATCATGACCCGGCCGCACAAGCCGCATGAAGGATTGCCCATCCCTCAATTCAAACCGACTCCGACACCGACCTTTCCGCATCACACCAGGCAAAAATGGGTCTTCCAGCAACACGAAATGTCCAACCAAGAACTCAGGCCAAACCGACTCCGAGCACCGAAAACCGCGCCACCACAACGAAAAACCCGGATCCCAGCAACACGAAATGTCCTATAAGCCGGTCCTGACGCGACACCATCCGATCAGGCCCTCGCGAGGGACCGCGCTGAGGAACGTGAAAGGCCTCGAACCGATCGGTCCGAGGCCAGTGGCTCCCGCAGTTGGATTCGAACCAACAACCCTTCGATTAACAGTCGAATGCTCTGCCGTTGAGCTATGCGGGATTGCAACACAGTGACTTTAGCAAGTCCGCTCGAGCACTTTCAAACTCGATCCGATCTTTTCCAGAAACTGTGCGGAAGGGCACTAGCCGATCGGCATTCCGACCGCTTCGCGCACCGAGGTCTCGAGCTCGAGGACGATTCTCTCCAGCTCGGCTCGATCGACTGCATCGACGTTGAAGCCAAGGGACTGCGTGAACATCGTGCCATCGGGGTTCCGCCTGACGAAGACCCTCACCCATCCGGCTTCGCCGACGGCTGCGGTCTCCTGGTAGACGATCGATGATTCGATCCGGTCGGAGAGCACCAATCCAATGCTCAGATCCGACTCCGTCGGGAACTGCAGGTGGAGATCCTCGACATCGTCGGCGATCGCCTGAGCGGTGAAGAGACCCTCCTCCCCCTCCCAGGTGCCGGAGGCGTAGTTGACCCACGCCCACTCCTTCACCTTCGTGTCGCCATCGAGAATCCACCCGAAACTCTTCGTCACGACGAGCGAATGGCCATTCCCCAATGTGCCCTGCCAGAGGGTGCGCTCACGCTTCATAGTCCACCATCTCCACAATCGCCGTTGAGGGGCTCTCGGGAGCACCCTCGTCATCCGACACCCAGCCCTTGACGGTCCGTCCCGCGAAGAAGGCGAGGACGAGCATGACAAGGCCAGCGAGGGCGAAGAGGAGGAACTGCTTCCGCTGCCTCCGGATGGCCTCCTGCTCATTGAAAGGCTTCGGCACCTTGTTGTCGTCGTCCGTCACTGGTTCTCCTCGGCTCGGCGTGCGACCTCAGTCTACTGGCCGCATCCTCGATCGCCGACGACGCTATCAGACTTCGGACGCCCACCCTGAACCCGACGAACCGGCTCCACGCGGCCTGGTAGAAGCCTGACCTGGCCCCTCGCAGCCGTTGACCCCTGCCCGGGGTCACCGAAGAATGGGAGGCCCACACGATCAGATCAAAGGAGCACTCCATGGCTATCGCATCTCGCACAGCAACAACCCGGTGGGAGGGGGATCTCCCCTCCGGCCGAGGCACGCTGGGAAAGACCAGTTCTGGCGTTCTCGACGACCAGGTGGTGACCTGGGGATCGCGCACGAGGGCACCCGAGGGCAAGTCCAGCCCCGAGGAGCTCATCGCGGCCGCCCACTCCTCCTGTTTCGCCATGGCGTTCACCAACCGCGTGAGCGAGGACGGTGTCACGCCCTCGAGCGTCGAGGTGACCGCCGAGGTGACGCTCGACGAGGTCGGTGGCGAGCCCACGATCGTCTCCTCGGCGATCTCCCTGCGGGCCCGGATCGAGGGAATCGATGAGGACGCCTTCCGGGCGGCGGTCGACGATGCGGCCGCCGGCTGTCCAGTGTCGCGGCTCCTCGCAGCCGCCGACATCACAGTCGACGCCGAGCTCGTCTGACGGTCACGCGCGGCGCCGGGCCGCCTGTGCCCGACGTCGCAAACTCGACAATCCGCACGTGCAGAGCCGATACTGAGGCATATGAGCACCCCCGAGACGAACGTCTGGACAGCCGTGACGGCCCGCAATCCCGACCACTCCGCGAACTACGCTGAGCGCTGGAGGAATCTGGAGCGGATGGGTCGCGACATCCACGGCGAGGCACGGCTCGTCGACGCCATGGTCGAACGGGGCGCTCGAATCCTCGACGCCGGGTGCGGGACTGGGCGCGTCGGCGGGTACCTTGCACGCCGCGGACATCAGGTCGTCGGCGTCGACCTTGACCCCTACCTCATCGACGTCGCCCGCACCGACCATCCGCTCGCCCAGTGGCACGTCGGCAACCTCGCCGAGTTCACGCTGGATGGTGCCGAATTCGATCACATCGTCTCTGCCGGAAACGTCATGACGTTCCTCGCGGGAAGCGAGAGAATCCCCGCCCTGCGCAGGCTCGGCGAGCACCTCGCGCCCGGGGGCAGGATGACCATCGGATTCGGAGCGGGACGCGGGTACGAATTCGCGCAGTTCGAGGACGATCTGGCCGAGGCTGGCCTTGCCATGCAATCGAGGTTCTCGAGCTGGCAGCTCGACCCGCCGTCAGAGGACTTCCTCATCGCCGTCATCATCGCCCGCTGACCTGCGGGTACGGCGACATTTCCATGCATGAGTTGACCCGAGCCTCGGCTCGGGTCAACTCATGTGGCCACTCTCTGACCGGGCCTGTGCGTGCTTATCAGGAGCCGATCGCTGCCGGCTCTTCACTGTCCTCCGGCTGAACCATCCTGTCCTGCCAGGGCCACCACACACGGTTGCCGATGTCGTGGACAAGTCCCGGAATGAGGAGGGTGCGGACCACGAAGGTGTCAATGAGGATGCCGAGGGCAACGATGATGGCGAGCTGGATCATGAAGAGCAGCGGGATCACCATGAGGGCGGCGAACGTCGCGGCGAGGACGATGCCGGCCGACGTGATGACACCGCCCGTCACCGCCACGCCCTTGATGACGCCGCGGCGCGTGCCATGCCGGAGCGCCTCCTCCCGCGTCCTCGTCATGAGGAAGATCGTGTAGTCGATGGACAGCGCCACGAGGAAGATGAAGGCATAGAGCGGCACGGATGAGTCCGAACCCGGCCAGCCCAGGACGTGATTGAAGAGGATTGCCGCGAGTCCCATCGTCGCGCCGAAGGAGAGCACGTTGGCGGCCAGCACAAGCAGCGGCGCCGTAATCGACCGAAGCAGGACCATGAGCATGAGTCCGACAACGAGAAGAGTGGCGGGAACGACCTTGATGAGGTCCGATGTCCCGGTCCGCTGAGTGTCGAGACGTGTCGCCGCATCGCCCCCCACGAAGGCATCCATTCCGTCCACGGCATCCCGAATGTCGCCGACTGTCTCCTGTGCCGCCAGATCCTCGGACGGTGCGGCGGTGGTGGCGGCGATGAGGACCTGACCATCGCGCACAATGGGACCCTCGTCGTTCGTCGTCACCTCGGCCGAGATGACGCCATCGACTCCCTGCACGGCGGTGACGACCTCGTCGGCCCCGTCCTCGGGTGCCAGGATGTTGACGGGCTGGGCACCGGCCGTCTGCGGGAAGATCTCGTAGAGGGTCTCGAGTCCGGCCTCTGCCTCGGTCTCGCCGACGATCGTGTCCGCAACCGACAGGCCCTTCGCCTCAAAGGTCGGGACGAAGGCGACGAAGGCGAGAAGGACGACCGACGTCGAGACCCACACCCGGCGATCATTCCGAGCGACGAACCGGGCCGAACGCGCCCACCAGCCGCTGTCGACGCTCTTCTCATACGTGTCACCGCTGCTGGGGCTGCCGACCTTGGCGGGCCAGAAGATCGACCGGGCTCGCCTGCCCGGCAGCAGGAGAAGCGCTGGGAGGAGAGTCATGGCAGCGAGCACACAGAAAATGATGCCGATGACGGCGACGGGGCCGAGCGAGGTCGTTACGCGCAGATCGGAGAGCAGGAGGCACAGGAGCCCGGCGGACACCGTCGCAGCCGAGGCGAACACCGGTTCCCATGTCGCCGCGATCGCCTTCTTCATCGCGTCAAATGGGGACTCGTTGAGTCCGAGCTCCTCGCGGTACCGGGCGATGATGAGGAGGCAGTAGTCGGTCGTCGCGCCGATGACGAGGATCGAGAGGATGCCCTGCGTCTGGGCGGACAGCAGGACCACCTCAGCCTTGGCGAGGTAATAGACGACGAGTCCGGCGCCGCTCAGCGCGAAGATCGCTGTCAACAGGACGACGATCGGCAGGACGAAGGAGCGGTAGACGATGATGAGGATGATGAAGACGAGGACAACCGCGACGAGCAGGAGGAACAGGTCGATGCCGTCGAATGCGTTTCCGAGGTCGGCGACAAGCGCGCCGGGGCCGGTCGTCGACGTCTCAAGATTGCCGAGATCGTCAACCGCCTCGGCAGCGTAGGCCCTGATCGCCTCGATCGTTGTCGACTGGATCTGCTCACCGGACTCGTCGAAGTCTTTGAGCTGCGCGGCGTCCAGCGCGATCGGCCACATGCCGGCCGAGCCATTCTCCGCAGGCACAAAGGCAGACATCGGGCTGTCGAGATAGTCGCCGAGCACCGTCCCGTCCGCCATCGGCGCCTGCGCGATACTCTGCGCCCGGGCGTTGAGTCCGACAATCTGCTCTTGGGTGAGCGGAGAGCCATCGGCCGTTTCGAACACGACGAAGACCGGCAGAGACTGCGAATCGCTGAACTCCCCGACCCTCTCCGCGACGAGTGTCGATTCAGCCGACTCCGGCAGATAAAGCGCTTGATCGTTCTCCTGCACCGAGGACAGCTGGCCCTGGGCCTGGCCGCCGACTGCGCCGACGGCGAGCCAGATGAGAAGGATGATGATGCGCGCAATTGTGGACCTGGTCCGCTTCACGATGCCGCCTTTCGATGTGCTCACGTCAAGCTTAGTCCCACTGATCTGGGACCTTTGTCGAGGAGCCACGAGGGCGTCGGTTGATCGTCGAAACCTGTCACCTTCACCGGTGCCGGACATCGTTCGCCAGCCTGCCTGCTCGGAGCAAGTCTCACCTCGGATGGCCCCGGGCGGCATTCTGCACCGGAGCCGAGTCCGCGGGAGCCGTCGACGCGTAGAATAGGCCCATCGGGTGGGCCCGGGCTCACCGTCGGAAGTGAGGAGCCGCAATGGGCGAGCCTGCAGTCTCTGTATCCAATCTGGTCCGAACGTTCGGTACCACCCGTGCCCTCGACGGGCTGTCGCTCGAGGTTCAGCCGGGCGAGGTGAAAGGTTTCCTCGGGCCGAACGGCTCCGGCAAGTCGACAACGATCCGCATTCTCCTCGGACTCCTCCGACACGATGAGGGCGAGGTGCGCGTGCTCGGCATGGACCCCTGGGCGGATTCCGTCGCGATCCATCGACGCATTGCCTACGTGGCGGGCGAGACCGCGCTGTGGCCGAGCCTGACAGGCGGCGAGGCCATCGACATTCTCACCCGTCATCACCGCTCCCCCGCCCAGAGGAGGCGCAGGGAGGAGCTGATCGAGCGGTTCGAGCTGGACCCGACCAAGAAGACCCGAGCGTATTCAAAGGGCAATCGCCAGAAGGTGGCACTCGTGGCAGCACTTGCCTCGGATGCGGAACTGCTTCTCCTCGATGAGCCGACGGCTGGCCTGGACCCCCTCATGGAGGCGATCTTCATGGATGAGATCCGGAGCCTGACGAGCCAGGGACGAACCGTCCTCCTCTCGAGCCATATCCTCGCCGAGGTCGAGAAGCTGTGTGATTCGGTCACGATCATTCGCGCGGGCCGGGACGTCCAGAGCGGACCACTCGAGGAGCTCCGCCACCTCACCCGCTCCACCGTCCGGGCAACGGTCGGCCGCGACGCGTCCGGCCTCTCCGCCATCCCCGAGATCCATAATCTGCGCATCGACGGAAGCAGAGTCTCGTTCGACATCGATGACCACGCCGTCGCCTCGATCCTCTCAACGCTCGCCGAGCTCGAGGTTGTCAACGTCCGTATCAGCCCGCCATCGCTGGAGGAGATGTTTCTTCGCCACTATGGCGACATCATCGAGGACGACCAATGAGTGCGCGGACCGCCGACACGACGTCCGACCTGACCGGCCTCGGCTTCATCCTCCGGTTCTATCTGCGCCTCGACAGAACGCGGATCATCATCTGGACGCTCTCGTTCTTCGCGATCATCTACCTGTCGGTCATCGCCCTCGTCGAGTCGTACCCGACTCAGGCGGCGCTGGATGCGCGAGCGAGCCTCATGACGAACCCGGCCGCGATCATGATGACCGGCCCAGCCTTCTCACTCGACAACTACACCTTCGGGGCGATGCTGTCGAACGAGCTCTCGCTGTGGACCTTCATCCCCGCAGCGATCATGAGCATCCTCCTTGTCGTCCGCCACACGCGCCAGGAGGAGGAGACCGGCCGAGCCGAGGTCCTCCGCTCCCTGCCGGTCGGCCGACACGCTCCGCTCACCGCCGCGCTTCTCGCCGTCGCCGTCGCCAATCTCGCAGTCGGCTCGGCGACAGCGCTCGCGCTCGCAACATCGGGCCAGCCGATCGCCGACTCCCTCGCCTTCGGAACCGCCACCGGCCTGACCGGCCTCGTCTTCGCAGCGATCGCCCTCCTCACGGCCCAGCTGACCGAGCACAGCAGGTCGGCCACGGGCATGGCTCTCGGCGCCCTCGGAATCGCCGCCGTCATCCGCGGCATCGGCGACGTGATCGAACCGCAGGGCTCCTGGCTGTCGTGGTTCTCCCCGATCGCCTGGGCTCAGCAGATGAAGCTGTTCGTCGACCTGCGCTGGTGGCCGATGCTCCTCTCGGCAGCGCTGATCGCACTCCTCGTCGTCGCCGCCGCAGCGCTCAGCCAGCGCCGCGACCTCGGCGCGGGCGTCTTCCACTCGAGGCCGGGACCGGCCACTGCTGCTCGACCCCTTCTCACGCCGCTTGGGCTGGCCAGCCGGATGCAGTCCGGCATGTTCATGGCATGGACCATCGGGCTGTCGCTCTTTGCCGTCGCCTTCGGCAGCCTTGCAACGGAACTCGATTCCTTCCTCGAGGACAACCCGGACATCTCCCAGTGGGTGCCGATCTCCGCCGATGACCTCACGCTGTCGTTCGCGTCCGTCATCCTCATGTATCTCGCCCTCGGGCCCGTCATCCTCATCGTCTCGACAATCCTCCAGATGGTCGGCGAGGAGCGCCTCGGCCGCGTCGATGGCATGCTCGCGACCGGGGCCTCCCGGTCAACCCTCCTCGGAGCGTGGTCGGCGGTCGCTGCCGTCTGGTCGGCAGCGGCGACGGTCATCCTCGGATTCGGAGCGGGCCTCGGCCTCGCCGTGGCCTCGGGCGATATGTCGTGGATCATGCGCATGTTCACGGCATCCGCCGCGTTCCTGCCCGCCGTCGCGGTATCCGGGGTCCTCGCTATCGCCCTGTACGGCCTCAGTCCCCGCCTGTCGCCTGTCGCGTGGGTGTTCATCGCCTTCGTCACGCTCGAGGCGTTCCTCGGGGACCTTCTCAAGCTTCCCCAGTGGCTGCGGAACCTCTCGCCCCTCAACCAAACCCCGCTCGTCCCGTTCGAGGATGTCCAGGCCCAGCCGCTGCTCATTATGGCTGGGATCGCTGCAGCGCTCCTTGCCCTCGGCTTCGTCGCGTTCAGGCGCCGCGACCTCGCCGTCATGTGACGAGACAAGGCCCTCAGCTTGACACCACACGATCAAGCTGAGGGCCTTGCGACTGTGGGACTCCGTCAGGAGTCGCGGCCGAGGACGCCCCTCCTCAACCGTTCCCGGTTGACCCAGGACACCGCGACGAGGGGGATGCCCGCGGGGCAGACCTCCGCGCACTCGCCGTGAAGCGAGCACGGCCCGAAGATCCGGTCCGCCTCTTCGACCATCGCCGCAGCGCGGGATCCACGCTCGGCGGCGGGGATGGGCAGCTTCGCCAGGTGTGCGAGCTTCGCCCCGAGGAAGAGATTCGCCGAGCCGTTCGGGCAGGCGGCCACGCACGCCCCGCATCCGATGCAGGCGGCGAAGTCGAGCGCCTCCTCCGCCTCGCTGTAGGTGATGCGATCCTGGTCCGCCTCCGGCGCGGTGCCCGCGGCGACCTGGACGTGCCCGCCCGCCTGCATGATCTCCGTCAAGCCCGCCCGTTCGACCATGAGGTCGCCGATGACCGGGTAGGCACCGGAACGGAACGGTTCGATCGTCACTGTCGAGCCATCGGCGAAGGAGCTGAGTCGCTGGTGGCAGGCGGGGGTGCGTTTGATCGGCCCATGGGGCCGGCCGTTGACGACGATGCCGCAGGCACCGCAGATACCCTCGCGGCAGTCGGACTCGAAGACGACCGGTTCCCCGCCCTCGAGTGCGATGTCGTGGTTCATCTTGTCGAGCAGCTCGAGGACAGACATCGACGGCTCCAGGCCCTCGACGCTGTGCGTCTCAAAGCGGCCGGCGCCCGTCGGTGTCGCCTGGCGCCATACGCGAACTGTCAGCCTCATCGGTAATCCCTCACTACGAGTGGCACCGCGTCGAAGTTGAGCGGCTCCACGTGTCGGATGAATGCGGGCGTGCCCTCCCACGAATCTGTCCCCCAGGCGAGGATGGCGGCCCATGTCGAGTCATCGCGCTTGGCCTCGCCGGTCTCCGAGCGATACTCCTCTCGGAAGTGCGCGCCGCAGGACTCTTCGCGCTCGAGTGCGTCAACGCACATGAGCTCGGCGAGCTCGAGGTAGTCCTCGACGCGTCCGGCGTACTCGAGCTCCTGATTGACCCGGTCGACGGGGCCGGCGATGTGGAGGTCGCGATAGAAGTCCGCACGGATCGCCCGGATCTTCGCGATGGCCTCCATCAGCCCCTTCTTTGTGCGTGCCACCCCGCACCCCGCATACAGCACCTCACCGAGGTCTCGGTGGAAGTCACGCGGCGGGCGGGTGCCCCCGATGGCGAGGAGCCGATCGAACCGCGCGTACGAATCCTCCATGGCCTGGGTCACGGCGGGATCGTCGGTGCTGACGAGCTCCTGGCCGAGCTTGTCGGCCAGGTAGTTCGGCACCGTATACGGGATGGTGAAGAAACCGTCGACACAGGCGGAGAGGAGCGAGTTCGCACCGAGACGGTTGGCGCCGTGGTAGCTGAACCCTGCCTCGCCGGCGACGAAGAGTCCCGGGATCGACGTCTGCAGCTGGTAATCGGCCCACAGCCCGCCCATCGTGAAGTGCGCGCCGGGCGCAATCCTCATGGGCACCGTGTATGGGTCCTCCCCCGTCGCGTCGGTATACATGTGGAAGAGGTTTCCGTACCGGGCGGCGATCTCCTTCTTCCCGAGCCGTGCGATCGCGTCTCGGAAGTCGAGGTAGACGGAGTTCTTGAGCGGACCCACGCCGTGTCCGCTGTCGATCTGCTCCTTCGCGGCGCGGGAGGCGACATCCCGCGGGGTGAGGTTGCCGAACGCCGGATACTTGCGCTCGAGGTAGTAGTCGCGATCCTCTTCGGGGATGTCGTTCGCCGGGCGGGCGTCGGCTGGATCCTTGGGGACCCAGATGCGGCCGTCGTTGCGCAGCGACTCGCTCATGAGGATCGTCTTCGACTGCCACTCCGACGAGATCGGCAGCGCAGTGGGGTGGAACTGGATGAAGGACGGCATCGCCATATGTGCCCCGCGCCTGTGGGCGCGCCACGACGCGGAGGCATTGGAGTTCTTCGCGAGCGTCGATCGGAAGTAGATGTTGCCATAGCCGCCGGTCGCGAGGACGACGGCGTGTGCCATGAGGGGCTTGAGCTCACCGGTCAGCAGGCTACGGACAACGACGCCGCAGGCCCTGCCATCCTTGACGATGAGGTCCACCATTTCGTGGCGCACGTACTGCTTCACCCGTCCTGCCCGCACCTGGCGCGCAAGATCCGAGGCGGCGGCGACCTGCAGCTGCTGACCCGTCTGTCCACGGGTGTAGTAGGTGCGCGACACCTGCACGCCGCCGAAGGACCGCGTGTTGAGAGAGCCGCCGTATTCGCGGGCGAACGGAGCACCGATCGCATTCATGTGGTCGATGACCCGAGCGGATTCCTCCGCGAGCCGGAACGCCTCGGACTCGCGGCCGCGGAAGTCGCCGCCCTTGACGGTGTCGGTGACGAAGCGGGAGATCGAGTCGTTGTCGACCTTCTTCGCCCGTGCGGCGTTGATGCCGCCCTGGGCCGCGACCGAATGGGCGCGGCGAGGAGTGTCATGGTACGTCACGGACGTGACGTCGTAGCCGAGCTCGGCGAGCGTCGCGGCGGCACCGGCGCCTGCCAGGCCCGTGCCGACGACGATGACGGAGAACTTTCGGCGGTTGAGAGGCGAGACGATGCGGTACCCGTCCTTCGCCCGCTGCCACGCGGTGTCGCGGGGGCCATCGGGCTCAGCCGGGTCGAGCACGGTGCCGGGGCGGACTCCGGCCTTCTTCGCGGTGATGGGTGGAATGGTCGAGGGCGTGGCGGCGCGAGCCTCTGATGGCTGCACGTCCTTCGCACCCCAAGGCGCTGACTTGAAGATCTTCACGCGAGCACTCCCAACTGGACGGCGACGGGGATCGACAGGTTGACAGCGGCGACGACGACACCGAGGGAGTAGCCGACGGCCTTCCAGATCGGCCTGATCCGGCCGCCGGTGATCCCAAGGTCGGTGGCGATGAGCCAGAGACCGTGGATGAGATGCGCGGCGAGTGCGAGCATCGAGAACACATAGACGCCGGCGAAGAGCGGCCGCTGGAAGGACGCGATGAGGTTCTCGTACGCGAAGGACTCCGTCGCCGTCGGGCTGAGGAAGCTTCCGTTGATGTGGCCCGTCGTCAGGTCGAGGATGTGGATGATGATGAAGACGAGGAGCACGAGGCCGGTTGTGAGCATGAGGCGGGAGATGATGGAACCCGCCCTCATCATCGGCGACCGTCGAGCACCGCGCTGTTTCGCGCCGCGGTACCGGATGAGGAGCGTGGCCCAGATGTGGAGGATGATCGCGCCCGCCATGACGAAGCGGACGATCCACAGGAGCGACATCTCCGGGAGCAGCGGGTACCCGACGACGCGCAGCCAGTGAGCATACGAGTTGAAGGCGTCAGCACCGGCGAAGACCTTGAGGTTGCCGACCATGTGGATGGTGACGAAGAGTGCGAGTAGGGTTCCGGTGACGGCCGCGGTTGCGTTGAGCACCCAGTTGGCGGGCCTCACCCGCTTCTGTCGCAGCCGTGGACCATGCTCAGCGGGAAGCGGCGCCTGTGCCGTCGCAACTCGACCGCGCTCGAGGACCGCCTGGTCGACGTTGGTCATGTGCCCGGCACGCGGGAGACGGCGCGGAGGCGAGCTCAATTCCTGGGAATCAATAGACATAATCCCTCCTTGGGTTCACCTTGAGTCTATGAAGGGCAAAGGCGGGATAGGCGGGACCTAGGGACGCCGCTGACCAACCGGGCACGCAGAACGGACCCAGGAGAACGGTATTTCACGGCGCCTGCACAGCCGCTCACTGTGCGTGATTCGCCCGCGTGCGCGCATTTCGCCCACATCCAGACGGTCTATTAGACTTAACAGGCTGGCCCCTATAGCTCAGTCGGTTAGAGCAGTGGACTCATAATCCATAGGTCACAGGTTCGAGTCCTGTTGGGGGCACCACGGTCAGCCGCGTTCGGCAGTATGCGGTCTCGGATGCGTCAGCCGGTCGCGCTCCTCCAGCTGTTCGAAGAGGAAGTAGAGGGCGAGCACCATGACGATTGACTGCCCCGCCAGCTCACCCGTCGACTCGATGACGGTGAGAGCGAAGTAGGCCCGTCCCTCCCAGCCGACAGCACCCGGCGCTATGCCGAATTCTTCGAGGAACACCGCCGTCATGTCGACAACCACGGCGAAGAACACGAGGATCGCAAGTCCGACGACGATCAGCTTCGCCTGACTTCTGGCCCGCTCGCCCGAATATCGCCAAGCCAGCACGAGCAGGAGGAGTGCCGGGATTCCCAGGACCGCCCACGCTATGAGCTCCCCGATGTCTTCCGCTCGAACCCCGAATGCGGGCTGGATGCCGAGGACGTCGATGAAGGTCTCCCTCATCGTCTCGTGCAGACGCAGATAGTCGTCGAGGAAGATGAGGAGCATGGTCTGGCCGAGGACGATGTGAGTCCATGCATCCTTCAGCTTGACGCCCAGATAAAGGAGAGCGCCATGGGCGATGAGGGACTGGACGTATCCGACCATCTCCGAGATGCTCTGGTCCGCATCGGAATTGAATCGCCAATGACGCAGCTGCGGAAACAACCCGTGCGTGTAATAGAGGCGGTGCATGACATCGACCGCGATCAGCGCAAGGAGAAGGAACAGACAGAGCGCGGCAATCGCCCACCAAGCCCGAGCCCTGCCCGGGCCCAGCTCCCTCCGTGCGCGCGCGACCATGCCTTTCATCCCCCGATCCTAGGGGGTGAGCACTGCCCGCACCGTGGTTTGCGGCTCTTCCGGATTGAGGGTGTAGTGAAGTATCCGACAGGGGTAGGTGTGTCGTAAGGGTTTGAAGAAGGCCTCGTGGTGAGAATGGGAATTGTCTAGAAACCGATTCCTCACCACAAGGCCTTCGATGCTCAAGCCTACCTTCACTGCCCCTGACCTCACGACTTTCACCGGACTCGACGGACTTGGCCTACGTGCTGTTGGCCAGTCGCTGACACCGGATCGCGCGATCATCTCCTGCACCGTGACCGAGCCGGATGACTGGTGCCACCGCTGCGGATGCCCAGGGATTCCCCGCGACACCCTCGTGCGCCGACTTGCCCACCAGCCGTTGGGCTGGCGGCCGACCACTCTGCACGTGCGCGTGCGCCGCTACAGGTGCACAGAATGCGGTCACGTGTGGCGACAGGATATGAGCACTGCAGCCGAACCCCGCGCGAAACTCTCCCGCACAGGACTGCGCTGGGCACTCGAAGGAATCGTGTGCCAGCACCTGACCGTGGCTCGTGTCGCTGAGAGTCTCGCCGTGTCCTGGGATACCGCGAACACAGCAGTGATCGCCGAGGGACGGCGTGTGCTCATCGCCAAGCCTGACCGGTTCGACGGGGTTCAGGTCATCGGTGTTGACGAGCACGTGTGGCGGCACACACGTAAGGGCGACAAGTACGTCACCGTCATCATCGACCTCACCCCAGCCCGGGACAAGACCGGGACGGCCCGACTGCTCGACATGGTCGAAGGCCGCTCCAAAGCCGTGTTCACGGCCTGGCTTCAGGCCAGGCCCCAAGCCTGGCGGGACAACGTGGAAGTCGTGGCGATGGACGGATTCACCGGATTCAAGACCGCAGCAGAGACCGAACTGCCCGACGCGATCGAGGTCATGGATCCCTTCCACGTCACCCAGCTCTCCGGGGACGCCCTGGACCGGACCCGCCAGCGCATCCAGCAGGAGACTACCGGGCACCGCGGCCGTTCCGGTGACCCGCTCTACGGCATCCGCCGAACCCTGCACACCGGAGACAACCTGCTCACGGACAAACAGCGGACCAGGCTCATGGTCGCCTTCACCGATGAGCGCCACGCCGAAGTCGAAGCGACCTGGTGCGTCTACCAAGAGGTCATAGCAGCCTACCGGCATCCCGACCCGGCCGAGGGCAAACGCATCATGACAAGGCTCATCGCCAACATCAGCAAAGGGGTGCCGAAGGCACTCCGTGAGGTCATCACGCTCGGACGCACGCTCAAACGCCGTGCCGGCGACATCCTGGCGTACTTCGACCACCCGGGAACGTCGAACGGTCCGACCGAGGCCATCAACGGCAGGCTCGAGCACCTCCGCGGTTCCGCCCTCGGATTCCGCAACCTCGCCAACTACGTCGCCCGCAGCCTGCTGGAAGCAGGCGGATTCAGACCCCAACTACACCCTGAAATCGGATGAGCCGGTTTTGCGACGTCGACGTGTCGCGACGGTCACCCGGCGGCACCCGAAGGATCGACTAAAGTTGCCCCATGGCCAATTCGATCGAGGACTACTTCCCCAGCGGGAAGGCGCCCCAGAATCTGCGCATCAGAAACATCCAGGCTCCACCCGCCGACGCGGCCCGTCCCGACCCCGACGACCTCGCCGCAGCCATGGAGCCCGCCGTGGAGATCCTCTCCGGCCGCAGCATCGCCGCCATCACCGGCGCCGGCGTCTCAACCGACTCGGGCCTACCCGACTACCGTTCGCCGGGCTCCCCGCCCCGCAACCCCATGACCATCCAGCAGTTCATGGCGAGCGAGTCCTACCGCGCCCATTACTGGGCTCGCAACCACATCGGCTGGTCCCGTCCCGTCCAGGCCCTTCCCAACGCCGGTCACTACGCTCTGGCGCACCTCGAACATCGCGGGATCGTCACCGGTGTCATCACCCAGAATGTCGACATGCTCCACGCTGTCGCCGGCACTGAGCGGCTCGTCAACCTTCATGGTCGCGGGGATCGGGTCGTCTGCACGCAATGCGGCAGGTACATGGACCGAGCCGCGCTCCACGAGATCCTCACCGAGCTCAACCCCGGTTGGTCGGAGAAGCACGTCGAGGATGTCGAGGTGGCACCAGATGCGGACGCCGCGATCACCGACACCGCGGACTTCCGCGTCGCCGACTGCCCGAGGTGCGGCGGAATTCTGTCGACTGACGTGGTCTTCTTCGGCGGCAGAGTCGACCCCGCCAACGTCGTAGCGGCGCGCGAGATCGTCACCGATTCCGAGGCAGTGCTCGTCGCCGGGAGCTCCCTTTCCGTCGCCTCGGCGCTGCGCTTTGTCCGCGAGGCCGCGAAGACTCAGGTGCCCATCGTCATCATCAACAGGGGGCCCACCCGCGGCGACCAGTATGCCGCGGTGCACGTGTATGTCGGAACGTCCCGCGCGCTGCCCTATCTCGATCGATTCCTCTGATCTCTGGGGTATGCGCCGCTCCGACTCGGCGCATACCCCATGCCGGAGCTCCGGGGACGATGACCGAGCCCTGTCGATCGATCGTAGACCCGGCGCCGATCACGCCTCTTCGTAGGCGCGCTTCTGCTGTTCGAGCTGAATGAGCCGAGTGAAGAGGGCAACGTAGTCCTCGTCCTCCGGGTTCGTGCGCTGGAGCCTGCCCCGGATCTCACCGATCTGGCGTGTGACGCCGAGTCTGAGGAGGGACAGGATGATTCCGCGGGCATAGCCCCACATCCCCTCCGGGTCGGACTGGGGAAGAGGGGCGACCGCGATCTGGGAGATGGCGGCGGCAACCTCGGGTCCCGCCTGGGATGTGACCTCGTCGATGAACCAGGCGTTCGCCCGACCCTGGGGATCATCGATGCCGCGGGCGGCGAACTCCTCCGCCTTACGGGAATAGGCCGCAACTCCGCCAGCGGCCCGGATTGCATCGTGGATGGAGCGGTGGACCGGAACGACGTAGGTCTCGGCCGGCAGGTCATCGACGCCGGCGGCACCCGCATAGTTCGGCATCTGCAGGATGACCTCAAGGGACTCGCGCTCGATCCGCTCGATTGGATCCCGCAGCTGGCTGCGCGGGGCGAGCTGGGCGGGAGTCTGGCGGGCGTGGCCCTGGGGGCCTCCCGCGCCGCGCACATAGCTGCGAACCGTGTCCTCATCCATGCCCAGCCACCCGGCAAGCTGCCGCGTGTACTCGCCGCGCAGGACGCGGTCCCGGATACCGGCGACCATCGGCGCCGCGGCCCTGAGCCCCGCCACCCGCCCTTCAGCGGTCTCGAGCCGTGCTCCCGTGAGGACGGAGCGGATCGCGAAGGCGAACAGCGGCTCGCGTGTCTCGATGAGCCGGTGGATCGCCTCATCGCCATCCGCCAGCCACACATCGGCCGGATCTCGCCCATCTTTCGCAACCGCAATGAAGGTCTGGGCGGCGAAGGCCTGGTCCTCTTCGTAGGCGCGAAGGGCGGCCTTCTGGCCGGCTGCGTCGCCATCGAAGGTGAAGATGATCTCCCCGCCGATCGACTGCCCGCTCGAGAGCATGACGCCGGCCGAGGGAGAGGCGGAGTCGCCGATGAGGCGGCGGACGATCTTCGTGTGCTCGGTGCCGAAGGCGGTGCCGCAGGTGGCGACGGCGGTTTTGACGCCGGCGATGTGGGCGGCCATGACGTCCGTGTAGCCCTCGACGATGACCACCCGGCGCTCAGCCGCGATCTGCTTCTTCGCGAGGTCGAGACCGTACAGCACCTTCGACTTCTGGTACAGCTGCGTTTCGGGCGTATTGAGGTATTTGGGCTGACCCTCGCCGATGATACGGGCGCCGAAGCCGATCGTCTCGCCGGTGATCGAGCGGATCGGCCACATGAGCCGCCCTCGGAACCGGTCGTACATACCTCGGGTTCCCGAGGAGAACAGCCCGGTCGCGGCAAGCTCCTGCTCCGTGAACCCCTTGCCCCGGAGGTGGCGCAGCAGCTCATCCCACGAGTCCGGCGAATACCCCACCTCGAACGCGTCGATGGCGTCCTGGTCGAAGCCGCGGCCCGTGAGGAAGTCTTGGGCGCGAGCATTCTCCCGGAGGCGCTCACGGTAGAAGATGACGGCCTGAGTGTGGGCGTCGACGAGCCGGGAGCGGGTGATGCCCCTGTTCTCCCTCGGCCGCGCATCATCCCTCAGCTCGACGCCAACCTTCCGGGCGAGGAACTGGACCGCTTCGATGAAGGGGATGTGCTCGATCCTCTCGACGAACGAGAACACATCGCCACCCTCGCCGCAACCGAAGCAGTGCCACCGTCCGACGAGGGGTCGCACGTGGAAGGACGGGGTCTTCTCGTCGTGGAAGGGGCAGAGCCCCTTCATCGAGCCCGCACCAGCATGCCTGAGGGAGACGTAATCGCCGACGATCTCCTCGATGCGGACGAGCTCTCTGACCTTGTCGATGTCCTCCCGAGGGATCACAGCGAGCTCCTCAGCATCCCGCACAGGCGGGCATGCCACGCCATCGCCGACTGGTCGGTGAGGGCCGCGATCTGATCGATGATGCACCGCAGCTTCGCGGCGTCATCGCCCGAGCGGAGGTACGGCTCGAGGTACATCGCCTCCATCTCCGCGGGCCGGTCCCACAGGGCGTCGACGAGGTCGAAGAGCACCGACCGCTGTGAGAGGTACGTGGGCTCCAGCTCGCGCGGCGCCATGACGAAGGTGACCGCAATGCCCTTGAGGAGAAGGATCTCATCCGCGATCTCTTCAGGCACGATGATACCGCCGCGGTACCGCGCGGATTGCGGCGATGCCTCTGTCACGGCAGTGAGGAACCGCCCGATGAACTCCGAGGTGAGGTCCTTGAGGTGAGCGAGGTCAGCCTGTGAGCCGCTGTAGGACTGCGGGAACAGCGGCAGGAGTCGGTCGAAGGCGGCGCTGAGGCGGTCCGCGTCTCCCCCGTACCAGCCGACGGTCGCCTCGATGATCCGCTCATGCTCATCGGGGAGACGGTCGAGGACGACATGGCCTCGGACGACGGCATCCTCAACGTCGTGGACCGAATATCCGATGTCATCCGAGAGGTCCATGATCTGTGCCTCGGCACACAGGCCATCGGCGTCGAGCCGTGCCCATTCGAAGACGTCCACGTCGTCGTCGTAGTAGTTGAACTTTCTCTTCCCCGCGTCGGCGCCCCAGGGGTACTTGATCGTCGCGTCGACCGCGGCCCGCGTGAGGTTGAGCCCGGCGGGCCTGCCATCGGGCTGGAATCTCTTGGGCTCCAGGCGCGTGATGAGGCGCAGCGTCTGCGCATTGCCCTCGAAGCCGCCGATGGAGGCCGCGACCTCCGCGAGTGCCCGCTCGCCGTTGTGGCCGAAGGGCGGGTGCCCGAGATCATGGCAGAGACAGGCGGTTTCGACCAGGTCCTGGTCGGCGCCCACGTACTTCGCCAGCGAGCGGCCGATCTGGGCCACTTCGAGGGTGTGGGTGAGGCGGGTGCGGATGAAGTCGTTCGTGGCGGGTCCGAGCACCTGCGTCTTCGCGCCGAGGCGGCGCAGGCCGGAGGAGTGGAGGACACGGGCCCGGTCGCGCTCGAATGGCCCGCGGGCCTGGCTGTGGGCACCCTCTGGTGCCCACCGCTCGATGTCACTGCTTCCGTACTCCACCCCTAGAGCTTACCCCGACTGCGTTGGGCGACAGAGCATTGGCCCCGGGTGCAGCGGACCGCGGAGAAGGCGTTCGAACATGCCGGTGGGGACACGGGCGTTCGCGTTGAGAATCGGCCTGATCAGCCGCCGGAGATGTTGACCTCCGCGGCCTGGATCTTCAGCTGCTGGTCGGCGGAGAGCTGGCGGGAGTCGAGCCAGAATTCCGGCAGGTGCGGCTTCTTCTCTGTGCCGGCCCTCCCTCGGGGACCCTCGGCCGCGTCCGGGTAGTCCTGGTCGGGAATGTCGGCGAGGCGCTCGTCGAGTTCGTCGAGCGTGGCGACGAGCGCGAGTTCGCGGCGCCGTTCCCCACCTACGGAGAATCCACGCAGGTACCAGGTGATGTGCTTGCGCATCTCCCGCATGGCGCGCAGCTCATCCCCGAAATGCTCGATCGAGTACTCCGCATGCCGGTGGATGATGGCGGAGACCTCGCGGAAGCTCGGCCGCGCTCGGACGGTCGAGCCGTGGGAATCTGCGACGAGATCGGTGAAGATCCACGGCCTGCCCTGGCAGCCGCGGCCGACGACGATGCCGGCGCAGCCCGTGTGCTCTCTCATCGCCCTCGCATCATCGGCGCTGAAAAGGTCGCCGTTGCCGAGCACGGGGATGTCGAGGTCCTCGACGAGGAGGGCGATCGTGTCCCAGTCGGCTCTGCCCGCGTAGTGCTGGGCCATCGTCCGGCCGTGGAGCGACATTGCCGCAACCCCTGCGTCCTGGGCGATCCGCCCGGCGTCGCGATAGGTGATGTGGTCGGCGTCGATGCCGACACGCGTCTTGACGGTGATCGGAATTCCGCCCGCGTTGTCGACGGCGGCTTCGACGATCGCCGTGAAGAGGTCGAGCTTCCACGGGAGCGCCGCTCCCCCGCCGCGCCGGGTCACCTTCGGGACCGGGCATCCGAAGTTGAGGTCGATGTGATCGGCGCGGTCCTCGTCGACGAGCATCCGCACCGCCGCGCCGACGGTCTTCGGCTCGACGCCGTAGAGCTGGATCGAGCGGATCGGGTCACCGGGATCGGGCTCGATCATCCGCATCGTCTCCGGATGGCGCTCGACGAGCGCACGCGTTGTCACCATCTCGCAGACGTACAGCCCGGAGATCCCCTCGTAGCCCGCCTGGCGGGCACCGAGTTCGCCCGCCTCCCGGCAGAGCCTGCGGAACGGCGGGTTGGTGACGCCGGCCATGGGGGCCAGGACGACGTCGGTGACGGTCAGAGGACCGATGGTCAGTTCAGGCACGTGCCAGCCTCGCTGCGATTCCGGTGGTCAGGGGTATGGCGAGGACGAGACCGATCGACGCGACGAGTGTGCGAACGATCTCCTCCGCGATTTCGCCGGTCGCCAGTGTATCGAGAAATGTCCGGTCGATGACAGCGGCTGACATGAGCAGGGGCAGCGCTGTGCCGACGTAGGCGAAGGCCAGCGTGTAGATCGTTGAGGCGATGTGGTCCCTGCCCACGACCATGCCCTGCCGGTAGAGCTGCGCAGCAGTGGATGCCGGGTTCGCCGCCCTCAGCTCCCACACGGTCGACACCTGCGTGATCGTGACGTCGTTGAGCGCGCCGAGGCCGGCGAGGATCATCCCGCAGATGAGGATCTGGTCGAGCTGGATTCCGTATCCGGTGAGCGAGAGCGCCGAGTCGGACAGGGTGCCGGTGAGGTTCGTCCGATCCGAGGCGATGACCGCGAGCAGTCCCGTGACGAGGAGGCCACCGGCCGTGCCGAGAATCGCCGTCGTCGTCCGGATCGAGATGCCGTGCGCGAGGTAGATGGAGGCGAACATCATCGCCCCCGCCCCGACGAGGACGACGAGGAGCGGGTTCTGACCCGCGAGCAGCGCCGGGAGCATGAAGAGGACGACGATCGCGAGCGACAGTGCGAGACCCGCGACCGCCGCCAGGCCCTTGCCGCGCGCGACGAGGGCGACGACGAGAATGTAGGCGCCGATGAGGAGCCAGAGCGGCACGTCCCGCTCGAAGTCCCAGAAGATGTAGGGCGTGCCCGTGCCGATCGCGGCCGGCGTGAACATCGCCTCGATCCGGTCCCCCACGTCGAGGCCGTTGGCGACGATCTCTGCCGGGACGTGGACGGGCACCTCCATATCCGCCCCCGTGAGCGACATCCTCACCTCGGTCGACCCGACCTCGTCGGTCTCGCCGATCTGGGTGATGACGCCGGTCTCGAGCGTGACGGACTCCGCCGTGACCGGCACGGAGCCGGCTGGGCTCTCGCCCGGCCAGAGGACGACGAGCCCGAGGAGGGTTGCCAGAGCGAGCGGGACGACGATGGCGGCCTGCCAGATGGCAGCCCGCCTCGCCGCACCCGGCTCAAGGGCATTCTCCCCGGGCCCGGTCCTCCGATGCACTAGCGGGGAATCCGCTCGTTCAGGTAGGAGGAGACCTGGGACAGGTTGACGCGCTCCTGCTTCATCGTGTCGCGGTCGCGGATCGTCACCGCCTGGTCCTCGATCGAGTCGAAGTCGTACGTCACGCAGTAGGGCGTGCCGATCTCGTCCTGGCGACGGTAGCGGCGGCCGACCGCGCCGGCGTCGTCGTACTCGATGTTGAAGGACTGGCGAAGCTCCTTCGCGAGCTCCTTCGCCGGGCCGGTGAGCTCGGCCTTGCGGGACAGCGGCAGCACGGCCGCCTTGACCGGTGCGAGGCGCGGGTCGAGGCGGAGCACGGTGCGGGTGTCGACGCCGCCCTTCGTGTTCGGTGCCTCGTCCTCCTCGTAGGCCTCGACGAGGAAGGTCATGAGCGAGCGGGTGAGACCGGCCGAGGGCTCGATGACGTAGGGCGTGTAGCGCTCGCCAGTCTGCTGGTCGAAGTATTCGAGCTTCTTGCCGGAGTGCTTCGTATGGGTGCCGAGGTCGAAGTCGGTGCGGTTGGCGATGCCCTCGAGCTCGCCCCAGTCCCCACCCTGGAAGCCGAACCGGTACTCGATGTCGACGGTGCGCTTCGCGTAGTGTGAGAGCTTCTCCTTCGGGTGCTCGAAGTGGCGCAGGTTCTCGCGCGAGATGCCGAGGTCGACGTACCAGTCGGTGCGGGCCTGGAGCCAGTGCTCGTGCCACTCCTCATCGGTGCCGGGCTTGACGAAGAACTCCAGCTCCATCTGCTCGAACTCGCGGGTTCGGAAGATGAAGTTGCCGGGAGTGATCTCGTTGCGGAAGGACTTGCCGATCTGGGCGATGCCGAACGGCGGCTTCTGCCGGGCCGAGGTCATGACGTTGTTGAAGTTGACGAAGATGCCCTGGGCGGTCTCCGGGCGCAGGTAGTGCAGGCCGGACTCATCCTCGACGGGGCCGAGGTAGGTCTTGAGCATCATGTTGAAGTCGCGCGGCTCGGTCCACTGGCCGCGGGTGCCACAGCTCGGGCAGGGAAGGTCCTCGACGGGCACGGACTCGTAGTCGTCGATGCCCTTCTTGTGCGCGTACTCCTCCTGCATCTGATCAAGCCGGAAGCGCTTGTGGCAGGAGAGGCATTCGGTCAGCGGATCGGAGAAGGCCGCCAGGTGGCCCGAGGCGACCCAGACGTCGCGGGGCAGGATGATCGAGGAGTCGAGGCCGACGACGTCATCACGGCCCTGGACGATGCTGCGCCACCACTGGCGCTTGATGTTCTCTTTGAGCTCGACGCCGAGCGGCCCGTAATCCCACGCCGATCGCGTGCCGCCGTAGATCTCACCCGACGGGTAGACGAAGCCGCGCCGCTTGGCGAGGGAGATGACGCTGTCCAGTTTCGAAGTAGCCATGGGAACCTTTCTTCATTCCGTACCTGGATGGCACGGAGGCAACAACTCAAGTATCCCCGAAGTGCGCTGGAAACCAACATCGACCGTGGCGAGCGTCGCACTCCTGAGATTGACAATCATTCTCACTAGATCGAGAATGATTCTCATGAAGAGAACTGCCCTCGCCGGACTTCTCGGCGCCTCCGCTCTGGTCATCTCCGCCTGCTCCGCCGATACCGACACGGACTCAGACGCACTCAGCATCGTGACCTCGACGTACCCGCTGGAATACGTCGCGGCCGAGGTCGGCGGCGACCTGGTCTCCGTCAGATCACTCACTCCCCCAGGATCCGACGACCATTCCCTCGAGCTCTCGCCGCGCCAGGTCACCGACCTCGAGCGCGTCGATCTCGTCGTCACCCTCTCCGGCTACCAGAACGCGATGGATGACGCTCTGGCCGCGACCAGCCCCACTCACGTGGTCGACGCGGCCGACCACGTTGACCTCAGGGAGCCGCAGGAGCTGACGGGGGCACCGGCAGCAGACGCGAACGTCGAGGACGACCACGCGCACGAAGACGAGACCCACGTCGAGGATGACCACGCGCACGAAGACGAGACCCACGTCGACGATGACCACGCGCACGAAGACGAGACTCACGTCGAGGACGACCACGCGGACGATCACGGTCACAGCCACGACGGCCCGGATCCGCACTTCTGGCTGGACCCCGCCCGCATGGCCCTGCTCGCCCACCCCATCGCCGATGAGCTCGCATCCATCGACCCCGAGCATGCCGACGTCTTCCGCGCCAACGCCGATGATCTCGTCGGCCGCATGGAGCAGCTGGATACGGACTTCAGCGACGGACTCGCCCAGTGCGAGAGCTCGACGTTTGTCGTCTCGCACTCCGCCTTCACCTACCTCGCAGGCGCGTACGACCTCGACCAGCAGGCTATCGCCGGCACCGAGATCGATACCGAGCCCTCTCCGAAGCGCGTGGCCGAGGTGACCGCCCTCGTCGAGGACGCGGGCGTCGACGTCATCTTCACGACGTCCCAGGCGGAGCGCAGCCTCGTCCAGGCACTTGCCGACGAGGCCGGTGTACGGGTCGATGTGCTCGATGCGGTGGCGACTCAGGTGGATGACGACGTCGATTACGATGGTGTCATGCGAACCAATCTCGCGAAGCTTCGCGACGCCCTGGGCTGCCGGTGACCGCCGTACGACTCCGTGATGTCGGCGTCCGTATGGGATCCACGCAGATCCTGTCGGGAATAGACCTCGACATCGAGGACGGTACAACACTGGCGATCCTCGGCCCGAACGGCTCCGGCAAGTCATCCCTCGTACGAGCCATGCTCGGCATCTACCCCCACACAGGGCTCATCGAGCTCCTCGGGGAGAGACTGCCGGGTCGGAGCGTCGATTGGGCCCAGATCGGATATGCACCCCAGCGGCCCACGTCGACGGCGGGTGTGCCCGCGACCGCGCTTGAGGTGGTCGCCTCGGGCCTGCTCCACGGGCGGACCTTCCGCTTCGGGAGGGGCTACAAGGAGAGGGCGATGGATGCGCTCGACAGCGTTGGCCTCGCCCATCGCGCCGAGGAATCGGTTCAAACGTTCTCGGGCGGGCAGCAGCAGCGCGTCATGCTCGCGCGGGCGCTCGTCTCGAACCCATCGCTCCTCTTCCTCGACGAGCCGTTCTCCGGGGTCGACAGGGCATCCCGCGAGACGCTGACGCGCACTCTCACCGAGAAGCACCACGAGGGCCTCACCATCGTCGTCGTCCTGCACGAGCTGCAGAACCTCCGGCCCCTCATCGACAACACGATCGTCATCGAGCACGGCAGGATCATCCGCCGGGGCGATGCTCCGCGGGCGACTGCCTGGCACGACGATCCGGATCACGATCATGACCACGAGCACGCGGACGAATGGACGTCGTTCCGCACGCCGGATTTGGAGGGGCTGTGATAGACGTACTTGTCGAGATGTGGAGCAACGGCCTCCTGCGCCGCGCTCTCATCGTCGCCGCCATCGTCGGCGTCTCCGCCCCGGTCATGGGCACCTATCTTGTCCAGCGCAGGCTGACCCTTCTCGGCGACGGCATCGGCCACATGGCCCTCACGGGCGTCGCCGCAGGCTGGCTCGCCGCGGCTGCCGCGGGGGCCTCGAACCGCGATGAGTGGGCTGTGCCCGGTGCCGTCATCGCCTCGATCCTCGGCGCCCTCATCATCGAGTACCTGCGTGACCGCGGCAAGGCCTCTGGCGACGTGGCCCTCGCACTCCTGTTCTACGGCGGCATCGCCGGCGGCGTCCTCCTCATCGGCATCGCCGGTGGTACGACGAACAATCTCAACGCCTACCTATTCGGCTCGATCTCGACCGTGACCGTCATGGACCTGTGGCTCTCATTGGTCCTCGCCGTCGTCGTCCTCATCGTCGGCGTCGGGCTCCGGCCGGCCCTGTTCGCGCTGTGCCACGACCAGGAGTTCGCGACAGCCTCGGGTCTGCCCGTGCGCGCCCTGTCGGTCCTCATCTCCGTCACGGCCGCACTCACGGTTGCGGTGGCGATGCGAGTGGTCGGTGTGCTCATGGTGTCTGCCCTCATGGTCATCCCCGTCGCCACGGCCCAACTCGTCACGCGATCCTTCGTGTCGACGATGCGGTTCGCCATGCTCATCGGTGTCCTCGTCGCGGAGGCGGGCCTCATCATCACGTACGTCTACGACATCTCCCCGGGCGCGATGATCGTCACCCTCGCGGTCGGACTGTACGCCGTCCTATCGATCATCCGCCCACTCCTAGTAAGATCCCCCCAGGGGGACCCTCATCCGACCATGGATGACCAACTGAGAGGTGCAGAGTGTCGAACGGCGTAGCTCAGCCCTCCCGACGGCCCACCCGGGCCCGCTCGATCATCCGCGCCACGCTCGACTCGACGGACAGGTTCATGTCCGCCCAGCGGCTGCACGAGATGATCACGGAGCAGGGTGAGGACGTCGGGCTGGCCACGGTCTATCGGACACTCCAGCTGTTCGCGGATGACGGCGAGGTGGACTGCCTGCGCGACAGCGACGGCGAGATGCTCTACCGCAAGTGTGTCCGCGAGGCTCACCACCACCATCTGATCTGCCGCCGCTGCGGGGTGACGAAGGAGCTCGAGGACCTGACGATCGAGCAGTGGGCCGATGCCGTGGCCGCCAAGCACGGCTTCTCATCCGTCTCCCACACCTTCGAGGTGTACGGCGTGTGTGCCGACTGCCAGGCGGCCGGATGAGCGAGTTCTTCTCGACAGGCCCGTTCCTGCTCGTCTACCTCGCCCTGCTCGTCATCGTGTTCTGCCGGGCGCAGGCGACATACTGGATCGGCTACTACGTCACCACGAGGCTGACGAAGAATGTGCCCGAGACGGGCTGGCGCCGACGCTTCTACACGTGGTCAGAACAGGACTCCGTCAAGGCCGGCATCGACACGATCCACCGCCGCGGATGGATCATCATTCCGCTCTCCTTCCTCACGATCGGCTTCCAGTCGATCATCCAGTTCGCCGCCGGTCTCATCAGGTTCTCCCCGCCCCGATACACGGCGGCGATGCTCCCGGGATGCATGGCGTGGGCCCTCATCTACTCGACCATCGGGTTCTCCGTCTGGGGCGCCCTCATCGCCGCATTCGCCGGATCACCCTACGGCATCGCACTTCTTCTCCTCCTCGTCCTCATCATCGTGCTCGGCCTCCGCTGGCGGCGCCGCGCACAGGGAAGGCTCATCCATGAATGACGTCGAAGCACGGCTCCCCATCCGGCTCGGTCAGCTCCTCAAGCTCGCCGATCTCGCCGACTCCGGCACCCACGCGCGCGAGCTCGTCGAGGCGGGCGAGGTCGAGGTCAACAGCGAGAGGTGCACGCAGCGGGGCCGGCAGCTGTCCGAGGGCGATACGGTATCCGTCCACGGCACGACCATCACCGTCATCTCGGCGGACTAGCGAGGCGGGTCCGCTCGAGGGCTCACCCGATCCGGACAATTCACCTCCCCTGGTGAACCCGATCCGTGCAGAAGGTGAACAATCGGCGATCATCGGCGCCACACTTGGAATCCGCGGATTCCGCGGTGCATGATGTGCCTATGCTCCACAACGACTCGGGGACCCCATCCGCGATCACGATAACCGGCCTCACCAAGCACTTCAATCGCGTGCGGGCGGTGGATGGAATCGACGCCGAGATCCGACGCGGTGAGATCGTCGCCTTCCTCGGCCCGAACGGTGCGGGAAAGACGACCACCCTCGACATGGTTCTCGGTCTCACAACCCCCACATCGGGCACCATCACCGTCAACGGCTCCACCCCCCGCGACGCTGTCGCCAAGGGCGAGATCAGCGCCGTTCTGCAGACCGGCGGGCTGCTCCACGACCTCAAGGTCGGAGAGGTCGTCGACTATGTCGCCTCGACGTACCGGA
Organism: Flaviflexus salsibiostraticola; assembly: GCF_003952265.1. Classification (NCBI taxonomy): domain Bacteria; kingdom Bacillati; phylum Actinomycetota; class Actinomycetes; order Actinomycetales; family Actinomycetaceae; genus Flaviflexus; species Flaviflexus salsibiostraticola. Next base: position 118,649 of record NZ_CP034438.1, on the reverse strand, counting down.
CCCCGACCCTCGGGCGCGAGGCCCTCGATCGCGCCGGCATCGCCAACCTCGCCGACCGCAAGGTGTCCCTCTGCTCGGGTGGCGAACAGCAGCGACTGAAGTTCGCGCTGTCGCTGCTGCCGAACCCGCAGATCCTCGTCCTCGATGAGCCGACAGCGGGCATGGATGTGACTGCGCGCCGGTCATTCTGGGCAACCATGCAGGCTGAGGCCCGAGAGGGCCGCACCATCATCTTCGCCACCCACTATCTTGAGGAGGCGCAGGCCTTCGCCGAGCGCGTCATCCTCGTCGCCCGCGGCCGGATCATCGCCGACGGGCCGATGTCGGAGATCCGCCAATACACCGACATTCGCGTCCTCACGGCGCGGATCGCCGATGAGGCGGCCGTGCGCGAAGCCCTCAAGCACTTCTCGACCGACCTGTCCTACACGATCGAGGATGGGGTCCTCCTCGTGCGGGATCGAGATACGGACGGGCTCGCGCGCGTCCTTCTCGGCATCGATGGGGTCAGCGATCTGGAGATCTCTGCACCCTCGCTCGAGGACGCGTTCGTCGACATGACCGAGGAGAAGACCCCGTGAACCTCACGATGTACCGGATTGAGTTCGCTCGGGTGCTGCGCGACTATTCGTCGCTCTTCTTCATCGTGGCGCTCCCTGCGTTCATGTATGTCATCTTCGGCACGACGCTGAGCTCATCAGACGCGCGCGTCGGCAACGGGAACGTCGCCATGTCGACGATGATCGGGCTCAGCGCCTACGGCGCCGCGACGGCCACCGCATCGATCTCGAGCATGGCGGCGGTCGAGAAGATTCAGGGATGGGGCAGACAGCTCGCCCTCACCCCCATGAAGCAGGGGACGTACGTCGCGGTCAAGACTGCTCTCGCCATGACCGTCGCCCTCATCCCCATTGCCCTCATCTACCTCGTCGGGTTCCTCCTCGACTCCGAGGCACTGGGCACGACATGGCTGTTCTCGGCCCTTCTGCTCGCGGCCGGGTCCATGATCTTCGCCCTTTATGGGCTGGTGTTCGGCCTCTACTTCAAGTCCGAAACGGCCTCCTCCATCTCGTCCGGCATCATCGTCATCCTCGCCTTCCTCGGCAACGTCTTCGTGCCGCTCTCGGGCACGATGCTCACCATCGCCAAGCTGACGCCGATGTACGGCTATGTCTCCCTCGCCCGCTACCCACTGCTGCGCGGCACCGGGTACGACACGAACGGCAACGCGATCGACGAGCCGCTGTGGCAGGCTCTGCTCAACGTCGGCGTCTGGACCGTCATCTTCGCCGCCCTCTGCATCCACCTCGTCCGTCGCAGCAGCAGGCGGTTCTGAGAGCGCCACCCCACGCACAGCCGAGAAGGGCAGTCCCGGGTGGGGCTGCCCTTCTCCACAGCCGGCCGAGCAGAAAGGTCTCGGACCAGCGGCTGGCCGAACAGAATGTTGTCGGTCCTGCACCTAGCCGAGCAGAATCATTCCCGTGCTGGCGACCGCCGTGACGAGGAGCGTCGACAGCGCACCGAGCAGCACCGGCCTGAAGCCGACCTGCTTGAACGCGGAGAATCGGATCCCCAGGCCGAGCGCGAACATCGCGGAGGCGAGGCAGATCGTCTGGACGATCGAGATCGCACTGAGGAGGACGCCGGGCAGGTCGACGAACGTTGTCACGATGGTGGCGGCGATGAAGCCGGCGACGAAGGCGGGGACCGGTGATCCCTGGACTCCCGTGCCCCTGCCCCGCTCCATGAGGTTGAGGACGGCGATGACCGGGGCGAGCATGAGCACGCGGGCAAGCTTGACGATGACGGCGACGGTCAGCACTCCCCCGCCCATGATCCCTCCGACGGCCACAACCTGGGCGACCTCGTGGATGGAGGCGCCTGCGATGAGGCCGTTGAGCCGGTCGTCGAAGCCGACGAGGCCGAGCACGAGCGGGACGATCCCGATCATGAGGGTGCCGTAGATGACGACAAGGCCGATCGCTGTCGCGACCTCCGAGTCCTTCCGCCTGATCGTCGACTCGACGCCCGCCACGGCGGCAGCACCGCAGATCGAGAACCCTGCCCCGATGAGGACCGATTGGGAGTGGCTGACGCCAAGACGTCTGCCGATGGCGATCGTGCCGAACAGTCCGATGAAGACGGTGAGGATGACGGTGAGGACCACACCCCAGCCGAGGGCGGCGATATCCCCGAGGGAGATCGAGAATCCGAGGAGAACGATCCCGAATCGGAGCACCTTCTTCGAGGCGACAGCCCGGCCGGGCTCGATCCACTCCGGGAGCGTGACAATGTTGGCGAGGGCGATGCCCGCGATGATCGCGACGAGAAGGGCGCTGGCCCCCGGCACGAGTTTCTGAAGGAGGAGGCTGGCAATGCCCGCGGCAAGGCAGGCTGTCACACCGGGCTGAACCCGAGTCATATCACTGTGCTTTCACGAAAAGGTCGCCCAAGGGGCGCTGCTGAGGCTGGGGGTCGGATCTCATTCCCTAGGGCCCGCCCTGTGCCTGCCTCATCCGTTCTCGGTGCTGGCGGCGTTTGACCGCCAGCTCCGCCCGCAGGTCCTCGTCTTCCATGACGAGCTTGACTGTCTGGCAGTCCTCAGGACCGGTGACATACGCCTGGCACAGCGTGCAGGGCTCCCCCGGCCTGATCGGGCATTGCGGTGTCGGTCTGCTCATCCGAGCGCTCTCTGTCCGAGGAGGACAGCGACATCGGCTGCCAGCGCGGGGCCGGCGTTGACGTGGTACCGGCGGTCGATCGCAACGACGACGGTCGAGGATGGCCGCTTGACGTGAAGGCGCACGGGGGTGTTGCCCGGGTAGTCGATGAGAAGCGAGCGGAGCCTCACCATGAGGTCCTCACTGCAGCGCTCCTCGGGCAGATGGATGTCAAAGGGCCGCTCGTCGGCGCCCGAGGTGTCGACCGTGGAGACGTCCTGCGCGTTGAGCTGGACATCGCCATCCCGGTTCGAGACGCGGGACTTGATGGCGATGACGGAGTCGACGACGAGCTGGTCGGCCACCTTCTGGTACGTGGCGGGGAAGACGTTGATCGTGATCGAGCCGGTCAGGTCCTCGAGGGTGACCTGGGCCCAGAGCTTGCCGGACTTCTTCGACACGCGAGTCTCGACCGAGGTCAGCAGTCCCGCAACGGTGACCTGCTCACCGTCGGCGCGCTCCTCGCCCTCGAAGATCGACACGATCGTCGTGTTCGCCGCGCGCTCGACCGCGGATTCGAGCCCGGACAGCGGGTGGTCCGACACGTAGAGGCCGAGCATGTCGCGCTCGAAGCCGAGCTTCGTCTTCTTGTCCCACTCGGGCAGGTCCGGCACGACCAGGTTGAACTGCTCGACGTCCCCGCCCAGGTCGGCGAACAGGTCGAACTGACCAGCGGCCTCGTTCCGCTTGACGCCGACGACGACGTCGATGGCCTCCTCTGCTGAGAGCGCGAGCTGCCGGCGGTTCTGGCCGAGCGAGTCGAAGGCACCGGACTTGACGAGGGAGTCGATGGCGCGCTTGTTGCAGACGGGCAGGGGCACCTTCTCGAGGAAGTCCTGGAAGGACGTGTAGGCGCCCTTCTCCTCGCGGGCGGAGATGATGCCATTGACGACATGCATGCCGACGTTGCGGACGGCGGACAGGCCGACGTTGATCGCATCGCCGACCGCCGTGAACTCAGCGGCGGAGACATTGACGTCCGGCTGCTTGACGACGATGCCCATGCGGCGGCATTCGGCCAGATAGAGGGCGAGCTTCTTCTTGTCGTCCTTCTGGGACGTGAGGAGGGCGGCCATGAACTCGGCCGGGTAGTGGGCCTTGAGGTAGGCGGTCCAGTAGGAGATGACGCCGTACGCGGCCGAGTGGGACTTGTTGAAGGCGTACTCGGAGAAGGGGACGAGGATGTCCCACAGGGTTTTGACCGTGTCCTTCGAGAACCCGTTCGCGACCATGCCGGCCTCGAAGTCCGCGAACTGGGCGTTGAGGACCGCGAGCTGTTTCTTGCCCATCGCCTTGCGCAGGACATCGGCCTTGCCGAGCGAGAACCCGGCGACCTTCTGCGCGATCTGCATGACCTGCTCCTGATAGACGATCAGGCCGTAGGTCGTTCCGAGGATCTCCTCGAGCGGCTCCTCGAGCTCCGGGTGGATCGGAGTGATCTTCTGGAGGCCGTTCTTGCGCAGCGCGTAGTTCGTGTGCGAGCCGGCGCCCATCGGACCCGGTCGGTACAGGGCCGAGACGGCGGAGATGTCCTCGAAGTTGTCGGGCTTCATCTGCTTGAGCAGGGTCCGCATGCCGGCGCCATCAAGCTGGAACACGCCGAGTGTCTCCGCCCGGGCCATCAACTCATATGCCTCACGGTCGTCGAACGGCACCTCCTCCATGACGGGAGGCTCCTTGCCGTTGCGGCGGATGTTCTCGAGAGCATCTTCGATGACGGTGAGGTTGCGCAGGCCGAGGAAGTCCATCTTGAGCAGACCGAGCTCCTCGCACTGCGGGTACTCGAACTGGGTGATGACGGCGCCATCCTGCGGCCGCTGCATGATCGGGATGACATCCTCGAGCTTCCGCGAGGACATGATGACCGCACAGGCGTGGACACCCCACTGCCTCGTCAACCCCTCGAGGCCGGTGGCGAGCTCGAAGACCTCGCGGTTCTCGTTCGTCGACTCGACGAAGCTCCGGAACTCCGACGCCTCGGCGTAGCGCTTCGCGCCCTTGTCGAAGACATCGCCGAGCGAAATGTCCTTGCCCTGGACGGAGGGAGGCATCGCCTTTGTCAGCTTCTCGCCGACCTCGAAGGGGAAGCCGAGAACGCGCGACGCATCCTTGAGCGCCTGCTTCGACTTGATCGTTCCGTAGGTGACGACCTGGGAGACGTTGTCCTTGCCGTACTTCTCCTCGACGTACTCGATGACCTCGTTGCGCCTGCGCTCATCGAAGTCGACGTCGATATCGGGCATGGAGACGCGCTCCGGGTTGAGGAACCGCTCGAACAGGAGCCCGTGCGGGATCGGATCAAGATCGGTGATCTGCAGGGCGTAGGCCACCATCGAGCCGGCGCCGGAACCACGCCCGGGGCCCACCCTGATCCCCTGGGACTTCGCCCACTTGATGTAGTCGGAGACGACAAGGAAGTAGCTGGGGAACCCCATGCGGGTGATGACCTCGACCTCGTAGTCTGCCCTCGCCCGCACATCGGCCGGGATCCGCTCGCCGAAGCGCTCGTGGAGGCCGTTCTCGACCTCCTTGATGAACCAGGACGTCTCATCCTCGCCGGGCGGGGTTGGGAACTCCGGCATGAAGTTCGCACCATCCGCGGATGTCACGAACTCCATCTCGCAGCGCTCGGCGATGGCGATCGTGTTCGACAGCGCCCCGGGGATGTCACCGAACAGCCTCTCCATCTCAGCCGTCGAGCGCAGATGGTAGCCGTGTCCGTCGAACTTGAACCGGTCCGGATCGGTCAGGGTCGAGCCGGAGTTGATGCACAGCATCGCGTCCTGGATCTTCGCATCATCCTCGTGGACATAGTGGGAGTCGTTCGTCGCAATGATCGGCGCACCGATCTTCTTGGCCAGCTCGAGCAGCTCGTTGCGCACCCGCCGCTCGATCTCATTATCGTGATCCATGATCTCGACGAAGTAGTTCTCTCGGCCGAAGATCTCCTGCATCTCGCCCGCCGCGCGGATCGCCTCCGCCTCTTGGCCGAGCCGCAGGCGCACCTGCACCTCACCCGACGGGCATCCGGCCGTGCCGATGAGGCCCGTCGAGTAGGACTCGAGGAGCTCGCGGTCGATGCGGGGCCACTTCCCCATCTGGCCCTCGAGCGAGGCCCTTGACCCCATACGGAACAGGTTGTGCATGCCCTCGGTCGAGTAGGCGAGCAGGGTCATGTGCGTGTAGGCGCCGTTGGCCGACACGTCGTCCGCCCGCTGCGCCTCCGTGCCCCAGCGGACACGCTCCTTGGAGAACCGGGAGATGCCCGGGGTCATGTAGGCCTCAATGCCGATGATGGGCTTGATGCCGGCCTTCTTCGCAGTGCGGTAGAAGTCGTACGCGCCGAAGAGATATCCGTGGTCGGTGATTGCGAGAGCCTTCTGGCCGTTCGCCACCGCGGCATCGACCAGCTTGCCGATCTTCGCGGCCCCGTCCAGCATCGAGTACTCGGTGTGGACATGAAGGTGCGCGAAATCCTGATCAGCAATGGCCATACCTCAAGTCTAGGACCACCCGACGAGACATTCGACAAGGCCATCATCACAGTGTTGGTCTCCCGTGGCGCGCTGCACCCAACAGGTTGCAGGTGTGCACCGCTCGACCGCGCCCGTTCGCATCCGCTTCGCGGGGCGGAAAGACCGTCAGCCGTTGATAGTCTTGACCATGTCCTTGTGCCAGATCCCCGCATCGAGATACTCCCGATGGCTGACATAGCCGTAACCGAGCGCCTCGTAGAAGCCCTGCGCGCCGCGCTGGGCTGACAGCGCGATCGTCAGTCGACCCCCGTCCGCATAGGCCTTCTGTGCCGTCTCCTCGAGGGCAAGCATGAGCCGCCTGCCAAGACCGGTGCCGCGCACCCGCGCGGCGACGCAGATGCGGCCGAGGTGGACGTGACCCGGGCTGTCGAGGAGGATCCTGCCGGTGGCGGCCGGGCCCCGGTCATCCTTCGCAAGAAGGTGGATCGTTGTTGGCGCGAGGTCGAGGTCGTCGATCTCCTCCTCGATCGGCACCTTCTGCTCGTCGACGAACACCTCTTTGCGGACGGCCCACGCGGCCGCCATGTCCTCGTCGGTCGTCACTTCGATGATCACCACAGGTCCCCCTGTCGCATGCGGTCGAGGGCCCGCTGCAGGTCCTCGGGGTAGTCGGATTCGAACTCGACGCGCCTGCCGGTCCCCGGATGTTCGAAAGCCAGTCGGCATGCGTGCAGCCACTGCCTGTCCAGCCCCAGCTTCTCCGACAGTGTCGGGTCCGAGCCGTAGAGCGGATCGCCCACGGCGGGATGGTGGATCGCCGCCATGTGGACCCTGATCTGGTGGGTGCGGCCCGTCTCGAGATCGACCTCGAGGAGCGCCGCCCCGCCGAGTGTCTCGATCGTCGTGTAGTGCGTGATCGAGGGCCTGCCGCCCGCCACCACCGCCATCTTCCACGAGTGTCGATGGTCGCGGGCGATCGGGGCGTCGATCGTCCCCTTCTCGGGGAACGGATGGCCCTGGACGAGGCAGTGGTAGATCTTGTCGACAGTGCGCTCCTTGAAGGCGCGCTTGAGGGTCGTGTAGGCCCGCTCGGACTTGGCGACGACCATGAGCCCCGAGGTGCCCACGTCGAGTCGGTGGACGATACCCTTTCGCTCGGCGGGACCGTAGGACGTGATGGTCACTCCTGCGGCGCGCAGAGCCCCAACGACGTTCGGTCCCTCCCATCCGACCGACGGGTGCGCGGCGACGCCGGCCGGTTTGTCGACGACGATGATGTCGGCGTCCTCGTAGACGACGTCCATATCGATCGGTGTCTCGATGGGCTCCGCGGCCGGCGGGGCCGGCAGGACGACATCGATCCGCTCCCCTGCCATGAGGCGCCGCGATCGAGAGACGACGCGGCCCTCGACGGTGACGGATTCGGAGTCGACGAGGTCACCGGCCTTCGAGCGGGACAGACCTGTCAGCCGGGCAACCCCGACATCGATGCGCTCGCCCGCCAGACCATCGGGGACGAAGTACGTACGGGCCTCACTCATCGGCCGACTCCTCTGCGCCGCTGAAGGGAATGCCCCTCATCTCAATGATGACGAGGGCGACGACCCCAAGGACGAGGGCGATGTCCGCAATGTTGCCGACGAACCAGCCGTTGTAGCTGATGAAGTCGACGACGTGGCCCTGCCCGAAGGACGGGTCGCGGAACAGCCGGTCGATGAGGTTGCCGACCGCGCCGCCGGCGATGATGCCGAGCGTGATCGCCCACGCCCGTGACCCGCACTGGCGCAGCACCCAGAGGATGACGGCGACGACGACGGCCGAGAAGATCGTGAAGAGCCAGGTGCTGCCGGTTCCGAGGGAGAACGCCGCACCGGGGTTGTAGACAAGGACGAAGGACAGGAAGTCCCCGATGACGGGGATCCGCTCGCCGCCCGCGAGGGCGCTCTCGGCCCACCACTTCGTGATCTGGTCGAGGAGGATGACGAAGAGGCCGAAGGCGAGTGCGCGTCGATACATGGCATGACGATGGCGGCCCGAAGGCCGCCATCGAACTCCGAGTCTCTAGATGTTTCCGGTGCTCGTGTGGCCCGAATCAACGTTGGCCAGGAGCGACTCGAGGTAGGACTTCATGCGGGAGCGGTAGTCGCGCTCGAAGTCGCGCAGCTCCGAGATCTTGCGCTCGAGGAGACCGCGCTCCTGCTCCAGCTTCGTCAGGGTGCGGTTGTGCTGCTCCTCCGCCTCGCGGATGATGCGAGTGGATTCGGCGTTCGCCTCCGCGAGGATACGGTCGCCCTCCTCGCGGCCCTCCGCGACGTACTTGTCGTGAAGCTCCTGAGCCAGTGCGAGGACGCCGACGGCGGGTCCGGCGAGATCGCCGGTCTGCTCCGTGGTCTGGACAGGGGCGGCCGTCGCTCCGGCTGCGGCTGCGGGCGCCTCGGCGCCGCCGGCCTCAAGCTCACCCACGCGCGCCTTCGCGGCAGCGAGCTCGTCGCGCAGCGTATTGCGCTCCTCGATCAGCTGCTTGATGGTCTCTGCCACCTCATCGAGGAAGTCATCAACCTCATCCTGGTTGTAGCCCTCTTCGCGGTAGCGAGTTTCAGCGAATGTCTTGTTTACGACATCCTCTTCAGTGAGCAGCGCCATATCTTCACCTCGTAGTTTCAGTCAGTAAGTGCTGGATCGAACATAAGACTACACCAGTCAATCCTGTCACACGGTCAATGCCAGTGCAGGAACCGGTTTGTGTGCCCGCTAGAGGCCGATGATGATTCTCTGGACAATCCACTGGGCGATGGAGACCCCGAAGAACAGCACGATGAACCCCATATCGAGCGCGACAGGACCCATACGAAGCGGCGGAACGTAGCGCCGGAGGAACCGCAGGGGCGGGTCCGTCAGGCGGTACACGACGTTCGCGACGATGAGCATGAATCCGGTCGGTCTCCAGTCGCGGGAGAACGTGGAGACCAGATCGATGACGACTCGGCCGAAGAGGACAAACGTATAGAGCGACAGCGCCCAGAACAGGATCGTGAGGAGAAGGATCATCGACCCAGTCTATTGCCCCCGTCGGCGCGGTGCTCTTCCATCCGAACCGAGTACGGCGTCATGAGCAGCACGTCGTCCGAGATCTGGTTGAGGTTGCCGCCGCGGCCGTAGCAGACTCCGAGCGCGAAGTCGGCGATCCTCTGTCGGGCCGCATCATCCGCCTGCGACAGATTGAGGATGACGGGCAGGTCCTTGCGGAACTCGTCGGCGAAAGTCTGGATATCTGCGAATGTGCGGGGCCAGCAGGTGGCGATCCGCGAGACCTCTTCGGCGGGCGTGACGGCCCTGATGCTGCTCACAGGGGCCTCCTCGTCGTAGTCGTCATACTCGTATCCCTCATCGTCGAGGAATTCTTCGCTCTCGTCCGAGAGCGAGGCTTTCTCCATGAAGCGCTCGAACATTCCCATGGCGCTCCCCCTTCCATCAGTGGCATGCCACCTTCAAGTTAGAACAGGGGAAGTTCCGCGGCGGGCAAGCGCGACGGAGTGTCGCGATCGAGCACGAGGAATCCTGCGAATCTGCCGGCCCTGCCGTGCTGCCTGCGGTGGGAGAAGAACCGCTCATCCTCCATCGTGCAGACACCGACCGAGGCGACGTCGACGCCGCGGCGATTGAGGATACGAGCCACCGACCCCGGGATGTCGATTCCGCGAGTCCCCCACCGCGTTGTGCTGGAGCTGCCCCGAAGGGTCCGCTCAGCCTCAGCCGCCAGCTCATCGCCCACCTCATAGCAGGCGCCGCAGACTGCGGGGCCGATGACCGCCGCGATCTGCGTGATGCCGGCGCGATGGAAGAGGTCCACCGCTCGGTCGACGATACCGCCGAGCAGCCCTGCCCGGCCGACATGGACGACGGCGCCGAGCCGGCCGGATCCGCCGCACATGAGGAGCGGCACGCAGTCGGCGACCATGACGGCGCCGCCCTGGCCCGGGTGAAGGATGAGACCGTCAGCCTCGGGCGCGGTAGCGTGATCCGCCGGGACGATGGCGGTGCCGTGGACCTGGTTCATCCAGGCCAGCGGCCCCGTCTCAGCTTCGAGTCGCCGCCTCCAGAGATCGACGTTCGCCGGCTCGTCCCCGACGTGCTGGGCGACATTGCCCGCGAAGGCGCCACCCGGCTCCCGCATGGTGAAGCCAGCAGCGGCGCCGGGCAGATCGACGCGGAGAATCCCGCCCGTGATCGTCAGTCCTCGTTGAAGAGGAAGGAGGGGATGTCGAGATCCGCGCGGATCCGCTCATCGCCCGAGACCCTGCGCGCCGGTGCGGCATGCGCGGAGGGAGCGACGGGCGACGCGGGCGAGACGAGGTGGCCGGGGTCGGCCTCCTCGACGGCGGCGGCCTTGACGGGCTGCTCGACGGGCTCGGCGGGCACGCTCGGCGGGACCTGCTGGGCGCCGGGGATCCGACCGGACACAATGTGGTCATCCGCCTCGTCGAAGCCTGCCGCGATGACGGTCACGTTGACGACGTCACCGAGCGAATCCTCGATGATGTGGCCGACGATGATGTTCGCGTTCGGGTCGACCGACTCCTTGACGAGCTGCGAGGCACGTGCGAGCTCCTGCATGGAGAAGTCCGCGCCGGCCTGGAAGGACAGGAGGACGCCGTGGGCGCCGTCGATGCGGGCCTCGAGAAGCGGGGAGGAGATTGCGTTCTCCGTCGCCCTCATCGCACGATCCTCGCCCGAGGCGGAGCCGATGCCCATGATCGCCGTTCCGGCGTCCTTCATGACGGCCTTGACGTCGGCGAAGTCGAGGTTGACGAGGCCCGGGATGGTGATGAGGTCAGAGATGCCCTTGACGCCGGAGCGGAGCACCTCGTCCGCCATGTGGAAGGCCTCGAGGACGGACAGCTCCTTCTCGGCGATCTCGAGGAGCCGGTCGTTGGGGATAACGATGAGGGTGTCGACTGCCTGGCGCAGCTCCTTGATGCCCGCGGCGGCATTGTTGGCCCGCTGGCGGCCCTCGAAGTCGAAGGGGCGGGTGACGACGCCGACGGTCAGCGCACCAAGATCACGGGCCGCGTTCGCGACGATCGGAGCGGCGCCCGTGCCCGTGCCACCACCCTCGCCGGCGGTCACGAACACCATGTCCGCGCCCTCGAGGGCGGCGCGGATGATGTCGACGTTCTCCTCGGCGGCCTTGCGGCCGATCGCCGGGTCGGCACCCGCGCCGAGACCGTTGGAGACCGACCTGCCGATGTCGAGCTTCGTCTCCGCCTCAGACTTGACGAGCGACTGGCCGTCCGTGTTGACGGCGATGAACTCGACCCCGGAGAGCCCGTCCTGAATCATACGGTCGACGGCGTTGACACCACCGCCGCCGACTCCGATCACCTTGATGTTGGCTGCGTTGTTGATTGTCGACATATTTCCTCCGGGACCTCAAGTGCTGGTTGAGGTTTCTTGGCTCCAACCTCGCGCATAAGTTACGGAGAGGATGGGGCCCATTCAACCGCGACGCGCCGGAACTCGAAACTCGTCAATACGTGACCGGCGCACCGGGCAGTGTCACGTCGTAGGTCCCGGCCTCCTGGGTGAGAAGGACGGTGATGACCCGCGCCTTCTTCTCGTTCTCCTCGGAGCGGCCCCACTTGATCGTGCCTGAGTCGAGTGCGAACTCAATGAGCCCACTCTCCGTGATCGAGGCGCCGCGGACGCGGCCGTGGACGTCCTCCGGCAGTGCCGCAATCGCGTCGAGCAGACCCTGGAGATGCTCCGCCGCCCACTCCGACTCGAGGTCCATCGAGACCTTCGGCAGCGTGGCCATGAGGTCCGGGCCCACATCGAGCCGAGTCGCATCGGCCGCAATACCCTCGCAACTGTCGCCGGCACCGACGCAGGCGACCGGGACACGGGCGGTGATCTCCACAGTGACGCCGCTCGGGAAGGCCCCGTCGACGCGGGCACTCGCCACGGCCGGGATCCCGAGCAGCCTCTCCTCAAGCTCGCCCTCGGCGAGACGAAGAACAGGTGTTCCCTCAGCTTCGCCGAGAATCGCGGATATCTCCGCCTCGTCGACGACCCCGGCGGGATCCTCGATCGCGACATTGACGTCCCGCACCGAGAAGACGGTGGAGAAGAACAGGAGCCACACCGCGCCCCCCGCGAGTGCGAGCACGCCCGCGGCGACCGCGAGTCGTATGAGGAGAGTCCTGCGGCGGGCCCTCCTGCGGAGCGCGATCTTCTCACTCAACGGATACGGATCCGAGGATCGCTTCCGATGCGTGGGGACGGGAGGCTTCGGAGCGGCACTCTTCATGCGCTCACGGCGGAGCTTCGCAACCCGCGCCCGCACGCTCAGCCCCGGCTCCCGAGACGAGGGCGGGGCACTCTCTGGAGCCTGGTCCCGCACCGGCCGCGAGGCGGGCGGCCGATCCTCGACCGGCACCTCTCGGGGTGCCGCCTGGCGGACCGGTTCACCCGTGGGCTGTGGCTCTGCCGACCGGGGGGCCGAGCGGCGGGGCTGCTTCGGCGGTCTCACAGCGCCGCCAGGATCTCCGACGCCAGGACGGTCACGCTGCCCGCTCCCATCGTGACGATGAGGTCACCGGGTTCGGCGCGCTCCGTCATGGCGGCGGCCGCCTCGTGCATGTCCGCAATGAATTCGCCGCGGACCATCCTGTCCGTGATGATGCTGCCCTCAACACCCTCAACCGGCTCCTCTCGCGCGCCGTAGACGCCGGTGACGATGACGTCATCGGCGAGGTCGAGTGCGCGTGCGAACTCGGCCGCGAAGTTGAGGGTTCGGGAGTACAGGTGGGGCTGGAAGATGACGCGGAGGCTGCCCTCCGTCTGCGCGCGGGCCGCCGTCAGCGTCGCGGCGACCTCGGTCGGGTGGTGTGCATAGTCGTCGACGACCTCAATGCCGCGGACCGTTCCCCTGCGTTCGAAGCGCCTGCCCGTGCCCTTGAACGTCCCGATCGCCTCCGCCATCGCCACCGGGTCGACGCCGAGCTCGAGGCCGACGGCCCACACGGCTGCCGCGTTGCGGAGCATATGGTCGCCCGCGACCGCGAGGGAGAGCTCGGCGGAGCTCTGGTCGGACATCGACGTGAAGGAGACCCGGCCGGTCGTTGGACCGGTGATCTCGAGGTGAACGTGGGCGTCGGCCCCGACGGGCCCATCCGTCCCATAGGACCAGCGGCGACCACCGGCGCTCGCCAGCAGGCGCCGCGCGCCCTCATCGTCGCTGCAGGCGACGAGGAGCCCACCGGGAAGCCGGCGCTCAGCGAAGTCGACGAAAGCCTGCTCGAAGGCATCGACGTCGCCGTAGTGATCGAGGTGATCGGGTTCGATGTTGGTGACGACCTCGATCATCGGCGAGTAGTTGAGGAACGAGCCATCGCTTTCATCCGCCTCGGCGACGAACGCGGCGCCCTCCCCCAGCTTCGCGCCGGAGGCGCCGCCCGGGAGCGTCGACCCGACGGCGTAGGACGGTTCGAGGCCGACGGCTGTCAGCGCGACCGCCAGCATTCCCGACGTTGTTGTCTTGCCGTGGGCTCCTGCAATGGCGATGAAGTCCATGCCCGCTGCTGCGAGCGCGAGGGCCTCCGAGCGGTGGATGATGCGCTGACCGCGGGAGCGTGCCACCGCCAGCTCCGGGTTGGAGTCCTTGATCGCCGAGGAGACGACGAGCGTCGCCTCGGGATGAACATGTCCCGCCTCGTGGCCGATGTGGATGCCGATGCCGAGGCTCTCGAGGCGTGCCGTGTTGGCCGAGGCGGACCTGTCGGACCCCTCGACGGTCTGACCGCGGGCGGCGAGAAGCTCGGCGACGGCCGCCATGCCGACTCCGCCGATGCCGATGAAATGGAATCTCATAGGACACCCTCCACGAGGTCGGCGACGGCCGCCGCCCCATCCGAGACACCCGCGCCGGCGAGGATCAACGAGCGTCGCGTGAGCTCCTCCTCCGTCAGGAGGGGGATGATTCGGTCGCGGACAGCATCCGCCGTGAAGTCCTCATCAGCGATGTGGAGGAAGCCCCCGGCCTCGATGGAGGGCTGGGCATTGAGGTACTGCTCCCCGTTGCCGATCGGGAGCGGGACGACGACTGCGGGGATGGCGAGAGCCGCCAGTTCGGCGACCATGCCCGCACCGGCCCGGGTGACGACGAGATCCGCCATCGCGTAGACCTCCTCCATGTCCGTCACATAGTCGACCGTCCGGTAGCGGTCGCCGACGACGCCCGGGGCGATATCCGATTCTTTGCCTCTGCCCGTCACGTGGAGCACCTGTGCATGGTCGACGATGTCCGCGCCAGCCGCCGAGAAGGCCGTGTTGAGCCGACGGGCTCCCGAGGAGCCGCCGGTGACGACGATGATCCGCTCGTCCGGATTGAATCCGAAGCGCTCGGCCGCGGCCCGTCGGCGGGCGCGGGACCTCTCAGGGTCGCGCCGGTCCGCAGCGAGGACGCTGATCGCGGGGCGCAGCGGAAGGCCGGTCACCCGGGTGACCCCGTCCCTGGCCTTGAGCCGGGTCGTCCCGAAGGTGAGGGAGACGGCCTTCGCCCAGCGGGCGCCGAGGCGGTTGGCGATGCCGGCGCGGGCGTTCTGCTCCTGGATGACGACCGGGATCCTCTCCATGCGCGCCGCCAGGTAGGCCGGTGCGGAGACATACCCGCCGAAGCCGAGGACAACGCGGATGTCGCGGTCCCGGATGACGGACCGCAGGTCGCCGACGGCGCCGGCGAGCCGGCCGGGAAGGCGGAGCAGGTCAACTGAGGGTCTGCGCGGCAGAGGAATGCGATCGATCGTCACGAGCTCAAGGCCGGCCGCAGGGACGAGCTCGGCCTCGAGACCGGTCGCGGTCCCGACGGCGATGACCTCGTGACCGCGGGCGACCAGCTGCTCGGCCGTGGCGAGCATGGGGTTGACGTGGCCGGCGGTGCCGCCGGCGGCGGCCAGGATTCTCATCGTGTGCTCCTCAGGGCGGCTGTGGACCGGTAGGACATGCGGGGAAGGCGAAGCGACTTCGCCACCCCGGGGTGGCTGAGCGCCGCGGATATGACGACCGCGACCGCGAGAAGGCAGGCGACAAGGGCGGACCCGCCCTGGGAGATGAACGGCAGTGGCACGCCGAACACGGGAAGCACGCCCGTCACGACCATCATGTTGAGCAGCGCCTGGCCGACCAGCCACATGGCGACCATCGCCACGAAGCAGCGCACCCACATCTCACTGTGGTGGGTGATGATCCTCAGCATCCCGAAGCCGAGGACGACATAGAGGAGGATGACGGCGAGCCCGCCGAAGAAGCCGAGCTCTTCGCCGATGACGGCGAAGATGAAGTCGTTGTGCGCCTCGGGGAGGTAGTTCCACTTCTCACGGGAGGCGCCGAGGCCGACGCCGCCGATCCCACCCGTCCCGAAGGCCCACATGGCGTAGTCGGACTGCGTGGGCTCGTGGATGTCCGGCATCGTGAACAGGTTCTGGGCGTAGTCGATGATGCGGTTGAGCCGCGAGCTCTGGATGGCGACGAGGATGACAGCGGCCAGACCGACGAAGAGCCCGGCACTGGCGAACCAGCGCCCCGGGATCCCGGCGAGGTAGAACGCGACCGCGAACATGAGGACGTAGATGATGGCGGTTCCCATGTCCTGGCCGGCGAGCACGGCGATGAGCGCGGCGATCGCGCCCGCGCCTGCAGGGTTGAGGACCCGCCTGAGGTCGGTCATGTCCTCCCGGGCGATTCTGCCGAGCATGACGGCGAGCCACAGCGCCGCGGCGAGCTTGAGGAACTCGGACGGCTGGATGTTGACGCCACCGAGCGAGATCCAGTTCGTGTTGCCGCCGACCGAAATACCGAGGGGTGTGAGCACGAGGAGCTGGAGGACGATCCCAAGCACGAAGAGCGGCCATGCCGCCTTCCGATAAAATGCTGCCGGGACGAGGGAGAAGACCGCCAGGGAGATGAGTCCCACCACGGCGAATTGGAGCTGGCGCTGTGCCATCGCGAATCGCGCGCTCGGGTCATCGAAGGCGATGGCGACCGAGATCGACGAGACCGACGTCGCCGAGAAGACCATGACGACCCCGAGAACCGTGAGGATGAGGGTCGAGGTGAGAATGAGGAGGATCGCTTGGCGGATGACGTCTCTTGACCGCTCGGGTGTGAGGGGGACGCTCATCATCTACTCCAAGACTGCACGGGTGAACTGGTCGCCGCGATCGGCGTAGGACGCGAACTGGTCCCAGGAGGCGCAGGCCGGCGCCAGCATGACAACGCCCGAGGTGCCGGCGAACTCGCGAGCCGCCGACACGGCCTCTGCCATGACTGTAGCGGAGCTCGGTGGGATGACGGCGACGGGCACGCCCGGGGCCTGCGACGATAGTGCCCGCAGCAGCGGCTCCTGCTCGACGCCGATGATGACCGCGGCCCGCAGCCTCGGCGCGATGTCCGCAACGAGGGACTCGAACTCGGCCCCCTTGCTCACCCCGCCCGCGATCCACACGATCGAACCGTCCTCCTGGGCGCGGATCGATGCCCGCGCGGCGTGGGCGTTCGTCGCCTTCGAATCATCGATCCACGTCACCCCGTCCGTGACGGCGACGGTCTCGATCCTGTGCTCGCCGAGGCTGAAGCTCCGCAGTGCGGATCGGATCGCACTCGGTGGGATCCCGGCGGCGCGGACGAGTCCCGCCGCCATCATCGCGTCGCTCAGCAGGTGGAGCGGCACCTCGCCGTGGGCGAGGTGGGCAAGATCCTCCAACTGGAAGAGCTCATGGGCGGAATGGAAGCGGTCGGCGCCGTAGGCGCGCTCCGCAACGATGTCCTCAACGAGGCCGATCTGGCCCGGTGCGGGAATCCCCCGGGTCAGGCCGATGGCGCGGGCCCCCTCGATGACGTCGGCCTCCTCGACCATTGCCGCGACGGCGCGGTCATCGACCGGATAGAGGCAGGCGAGCTGCGTGTTCTCGTAGACCCGCGCCTTGTCGGCGTGGTACGCCTCGCGCGATCCATGCCAGTCAAGGTGGTCATCGGCGATGTTGAGGCAGCCCGCGGCAAGCGGAGACATGGTCGACGTGGAGTGGAGCTGGAAGGAGGACAGTTCGACGACGAGGAGATCCGGACCGTCCCCGCGGGTGACGGCAGTGACGATCGGGTCGCCCACGTTCCCCACCGCGGCTGCCCGCACCCCCGCCTCAGCCGCCATCGCCGCCGCCATCTGGACTGTCGTCGTCTTGCCGTTCGTGCCCGTCACGGCAAGCCACGGAGCGGCCTCGCCATCCTCATCGCGCGCCCGCAGGCGCCAGGCGAGCTCGACCTCGGACCAGATCGGGATACCAGCCTTCCGCAGGGCGGTGTGGACGTCACCGACGGCGGGCAGGCCCGGGGAGACGACGACGATGTCCGGCTGCCAGTCGAGGAGTGCCCGCGGGGTGAGAAGCCGCGCCTCGGCCTCGTCGCCTCGGCCGTCCCACGCGGACAGCACGGCGCCGGTGTGCTCGGACAGCGCGGCGAGGCTCGCCGTGCCTGAGATGCCCATGCCGGCGACTGCGATGCGTGCCCCGTCCAGCTCTCGGAGCCTCGGTGTGCGCCTCACTGGAGTGAGAGCCATTCCGTGTAGAACAGCCCGCCGCCGAGGGCCGCGAGCAATGCGGCGATGATCCAGAAGCGGATGACGATCGTCACCTCACCCCAGCCCTTGAGTTCGAAATGATGATGGAGCGGTGCCATGCGGAATACCCGTTTCTTCGTCAGTTTGAAGACGCCGATCTGGATGACATCGGAGATGACGATGATGACGAAGAGGCCGCCGATGAGGACCGCGAGGAACTCGGTGCGGGACAGGATCGACATGCCCGCGAAGGCCGCGCCGAGGGCGAGCGAGCCGGTGTCGCCCATGAAGATCTGGGCCGGCGAGGCGTTCCACCAGAGGAACCCGAAGCAGGCGCCGACGATCGCGGCACCGATCATCGCGAGGTCGCGCGGGTCGCGCACCTCGTAGCAGCCGGTCGACGGGTCGAGCAGGGAGAGGCAGGACTGGTTCGACTGCCAGATCGTGAGGATCGTGTAGGCGCCGAAGGCGATCATCGACGCACCCGTCGCGAGACCGTCGAGACCGTCGGTCAGGTTGACCGCGTTCGACCAGGCCGTGATGAGGAAGTTCGCCCAGATGACGAAGAGGACGACGCCGAAACCCACGCCCCAGAAGGCAAGGGTGATGTCCGTGTCGCGGACGAACGAGATGCGCAGGGACGCGGGTGTTCGGTAGTCGGCGTTGCGGAACTGGAGTGCGAGGACCGCGAAGAGGATGCCGATGAGCGCCTGCCCAACCATTTTGCCAAGCGGGCTCAGCCCGAGCGAGCGCTGGTTGGAGATCTTGATGTAGTCATCCGCGAAACCGATCGCGCCCATGCCCACCATGAGGAACATGAGGAGCCAGCCGGAGGCGCCGGGCAGTCGGCCCGCCGTCAGGTTTGCGACCGCGTAGCCGATGACGGTCGCGAGGATGATGACCACCCCACCCATCGTCGGCGTCCCCCGCTTCGTCTGATGCGAGGTCGGTCCATCCTGGCGGATGAACTGGCCGTACTGCTTCTTCACCAGAAGCTTGATGAAGAGAGGGGTGCCGAAGAGGGAGATGATCATCGCCACTCCCATGGACACCATGATGCTCAGCACAGTTGCTCCTTCAGCCGATCGGCGAGCTGCCAGATCTTCGATCCGTTCGAGCCCTTGAAAAGGATAGTGCCAGAATCCGCGCGTTCAAGCAGGAGAGGCCACGCCTCGCTCACCGATGCCGCCTCGAGCGTCTCGACCCCTGCACTCCGCGCACCCGCGGCGAGCGAGGGCGCGTCGACCGCGATGAGGGTGTCGATCCCGAGGGCTGCGACCTCACGCCCGATCGCCTCGTGTTCACGGTCGGAGTCCTCTCCCAGCTCGAGCATGGCGCCGAGCACCGCGAGCGAACGGCCCTCGCCGGTCAGCTGCGCGAGTGCGCGCAGGCCGGCCCGCATTGAGTCCGGGTTCGCGTTGTACGAGTCGTCGATGACGGTGAGATCACCGGCGCTCCACACGTCCATCCGGTGCGGAGAGGAGGCTCCGAGCCCGCTCAGGCCAGCGGCGATCTCATCGAGCGGCAGACCTGCGGCGAGCGCGACCGCGGCAGCGGCAAGGGCATTGGAGACATGGTGCTCACCGACGAGGCCGAGGTCGACCCGGGCGGAGGATCCGCTGTGGTGAAGAGTGAAGGAGGCCCGACCATCGGCGCCGACGACGATGTCCGATGCGAATACGTCGCCATTCCCACTCGCCGAAAAGGTGAGGACAGTCGACGCCTTGGCCGACATCGCCCTCACGCGGTGGTCGTCCGCATTGAGGACGGCAGTGCCCCCTGGAAGGATCCCGGAGACGAGCTCCGATTTGGCCTTCGCGACATTCTCGATACCGCCGAATTCCCCGAGGTGGGCGCGTGCGACCGCGAGGACGGCGCCGATGTCGAGGGGCGCGATCGACGTGAGGTGCTCGAGGTTGCCGATCCTGTCGGCGCCCATCTCCAAAACCAGGGTCGCCGTCGTCTCGTCTGCACGCAGCACGGTCAGAGGCAGCCCGAGCTCGTTGTTGAAGGAGCCGGGCGGGGCGATGATCGGCCCGCGGCCCGCAAGGACCGAGGCGAGAAGATCCTTCGTCGTCGTCTTGCCGACCGAGCCGGTCACACCGACGACGAGGGGTGAGGCGATCTGGCGGATGCGAGCGAGACTGTCCTTCGCGAGGAGCCCGAGCCCGTCCTGAGTCGAGGGGACGCGGATGAGCCGAGCGGGATCCGCTCCCGTTGCGAGGGCGCGCTCGTCATTCTCGATGAGCACACCGGTCGCGCCCGCGTCGAGCGCCTGCTTGGCGTAGTCGTGCCCGTCGACGCGGTCACCGGTGATCGCGACGAAGAGCTCGCCTCCGGTGATCGACCTCGAATCGATGGTGACGGCGCGGACCTCGTCCTCGCCGTGGCCGTCCGCGAGCAGGGTGCCGCAGGCGGCAATCGCTGTGCGGGCAAGAGAAAGTGGAATCATGGCCTGTCCCTTCGGGCGAGAGCGTCCCTCGCGACCACCCGGTCGTCAAGCTCGATAAGGTCGCTCCCGACTTCCTGAATAGTCTCATGGCCCCGGCCGGCGAGGAGAACCGTGTCGTCGTCTCCTGCCGTGAGGATCGCGTCGGCGATGGCCTCGGCACGGTCCCCGATCTCCCGGATCTCGACGAGACCCTCAGCGCCCGCGCGGATCTGCGCCCGAATCGTCGCCGGGTCCTCGCTGTGCGGATCATCATCGGTGAGATAGAAGACATCGGAGCCCTCGGCGACGACTCTGCCCATGATCGGGCGCTTGAGCGCGTCCCTGTCCCCCGCCGACCCGGTGAGGGTGATGAGACGGCCGGCCGTGTCCCTCCGCAGGGAGGAGATCGCCTTCTCCAGGGCATCGGCATTGTGGGCGAAGTCGACGACGACGCGCGGACGCTCGCTCAGCACCTCCATGCGCCCCGGAACAGCGGGAGAGATGTCGGCGATCGCCGTCTCGGCCCCCGGAACGCCCGCTTCGAGCACCATGGCTGCCGCGAGCGCGGCGTTGGCCACGTTGAAGTCTCCGGGCAAGCCGGTCTGACAGGTGTAGGTCTGCTCGCCCGTCAGGGTGAACTCGCCCTCACCCTCGACGAGCCATCCCCTTCCGTCACGCTGCGTGCGGCCGGCCCAGGCGACGGGCCTGCCCTCGCGCATGAGCCTCTCGTGGAGGAGGGCGCCATACTCGTCGTCGGTCCAGATGACGCCGCGCTCAGACTTCTCCTCGGCGAACAGCAGCGCCTTCGCCTCGAAGTACTCCTCGAGCGTCTCATGGTAGTCAAGATGGTCCTGGGTGAGGTTGGTGAAGCCCGCGACCGTGTAGCGGATCGGGTCCGTCCTGCGCTGGGCGAGGGCGTGGGAGGAGACCTCCATGACAAGGTCGGTTCCCCCCGCCGCGACGAGGTCCGCGAGGAAGCGCTGAAGGTCGGCGGGCTGGGGTGTCGTCAGACTGGCCGGGACGTCCTCTCCTGCGATCTGGAGCGCGACCGTGCCGACCAGGCCCGTCACGCAGCCGAGGCGGGCGAGGATGTGCTCGACCATGTAGGCGGTCGTCGTCTTTCCGTTCGTGCCGGTCACCGCGAAGCTGCGGAGCCGGTCGGCCGGCTCGCCGTAGACGAGAGCCGCGACGCGGCCGAGGACGGCCGCGACATCGGCGGCAATGGCAACGGGGATGCCGGCGGGCACGTGCTCTGCCCCCGCCTCGTCGGTGAGGACGGCGGCCGCTCCGCGGCCCACCGCATCCGCGGCGAACCGTGCGCCGTGCACATGCTCGCCGGGGACGCCGGCGAACAGGTCGCCCGGGGCGACCGTGCGATTGTCGGCCGCGACGCCGACGATGTCGGCCTCACCGGTGACCGCCACGCCGAGCGCGGCAAGGGAGGACAGCTTCATCGATCCACCGACTCTCTATATGATCCGTTCTCGGACAGGAGTCCGCCGGCCGCGGCCTGCTGCAGCTCAATCTCCGACCACGGGTACTGGACGAGGGGCACGGGCGAGGGCGGGATTCCCAGGTGCCGGACGGCGAAGGCGCCGAACTCGCCGAACACGGGGGCGGCCGTCTCCGAGCCGTAGCCCGGGCCCTGCCCGTTGTAGACGACGACCGCGACGGCGATCTGGGGATCGTCGGCGGGGACGACACCCGCGAAGGTGCCGACGCGGTGGCTGAGCCCGCCGCTCCCGTCGGGCATCTGCGCGGTGCCGGTCTTGCCGGCCACGTTGTAACCATCGATGCGGGCATAGTAGCCCGTCGAGCCGTTCTCGGTCACGGCCTGCATGATCCCGAGCATCTCCTGCGCCGTCTCCTCCTCGACGACGCGGACCGGCTCGTCGACGATAGTCGGCTCGACCGTCCCGTCCGGGAGGATGATCGAGTCGACGATGTGGAGATCGGTGCGGACACCGCCGTTCGCGATCGTTGCCGTCATCTGGCCGAGCTGCGCTGTCGTCAACGCATAGGCCTGCCCGAACATCGTCGTGTATCGCTCGCGCGGGCCCCACGTCGTGTAGTCCGCGAGGATGCCCGGCGATTCTGCTGGGAGCTCGATCCCGGTGCGCTGGCCCAGGCCGAAGGCCTGCATGTACTCGAAGCGCACCTCGTCCGGCACGGTGTCGCCGATCTGGATGAGGCCGGTGTTGTAGGACTTGGCGAGAATGCCGGCGACGGTGAGGTTCTCGGCCGCGTGCGGCTCATTGTCCCGGATGGTTTCGCCGTTCGGCATGGTCAGGGTCGAGGCGGTTGGGAAGACGGAGGTCGCGCTGACCTGTCCCTGGTCGATGGCGGACGCGAATGTCATGAGCTTGCCGGAGGAGCCGGGTTCGACGGGCGACTGGATCGCCCGAGACCCGACGGATCCGCCCGAGCCCGGATTCTCCGGGTCGAACGTGTGCGTGTCGGACAGCGCGAGCACACGGCCCGTGCCCACCTCGATGGCGATTGCGGATCCCCACTCGGCGCCCTGTTCGGCGACGGACCGCTCAAGGGCCTCGTCGAGGGCGAACTGCAGGTCGACGTCGACGGTCAGCGACACGCTTGCGCCGTGCTCGGCCGGTTTCTCGATGGTCCGACCGGTGGGGATGACGGCCCCGGAGCGAGAGATCTCAACGGTGAGCGAGCCATCGACGCCGGTGAGGTGCTCGTCCATGCTCCGTTCAATGCCCGCCTGGCCCCCATGCTCACCCTCGCCATCCTCCCCGAGGAAGCCGAGGATCGAGGCGCCGACGCGACCGTTCGGGTACTCCCTTCGCATGAACTGTTCGGGTTCGATGCCGGGGATCCCATAGGAGTTGATCTGCCGCCACACCTCGGGAGAGACATCCTTGACGAGATAGACCCAGCTGCGCTTCGTCTCACCACCGTGGAGGATGCCGGCCAGGCGCG
The DNA here is from genome assembly GCF_003952265.1 of Flaviflexus salsibiostraticola. Classification (NCBI taxonomy): domain Bacteria; kingdom Bacillati; phylum Actinomycetota; class Actinomycetes; order Actinomycetales; family Actinomycetaceae; genus Flaviflexus; species Flaviflexus salsibiostraticola. The sequence continues at coordinate 95,471 of NZ_CP034438.1, read as the reverse complement.
CCTCATCGATCCCGAGGATGGGGGACAGAACATTCGCGGCCGCAGGAGCCCCGCGGCCGACGATCGTGCCGTCCTCATCGCGTCGCACGTACGACTCGACGAGGTTCTGATTGACGGCAACGTTGTATCGCTCGCGAGAGACCGCGAGAACATTGCCGTTCGCGTCGAGAATCTGGCCGCGCTCGGCGGGGATCGTGTAGGTCCGCGAGCGGAACTGGATCGCAGTCTCCGAGAGCGTGTCGGCCCTGACCACCTGAAGGTCGATGAGACGGAGTCCGAGCAGGGCAATCGAGACCGCGAAGAGAATGACGATGACCCGGAGCCGAGAGGTCAGGCTGCCGCTCGGGCGCGTACGATCTCGCCTGAAGAAAGAGGGCAGCCTGGGCCGGGACGTGGTGCTCACGTCAGCCATTATGGCGCGTTGCCTCCGATGCCGGCGCTAACGACACCTTCTCCCAGGTCAACGTGTCGAATCTCAGCAGCTGGGACTAGCCCGAGGGCTTCGGCACGGACCCGCAGTTCGACGGCTGTCGAGGCCTCCGCGATCTGGTCGGTCAGGGTGCCCTGGGTGTCGGCAAGATCATTGAGCAGGACCTGCTTCTGCTGGATCTCGTACGCCCCTTCCACCATCGCGGTGTTGAGCCCGAAGACGGTCGCGAGCGCACCGCAGAAGAGCAGGATGCAGACGACCGTTGCGGCAACGAAGCCCCGGACTGGTGCGGGGCTGGGGACAACTTCGATCGTGGGCAGACCAGCGACGATGGGCCGGCGTGCAGGGCGAGCTGGTGCATGGGCTGTAGCGCTCATCGTCTTCCTTCGTGGAGTTTTTCGCAGGCACGGACACGTACCGACGCTGATCGGGGATTCGCCGCGATCTCGGCCTCATCGGCCTGAATCGCACGTTTGGTGAGAAGTCGGAAGGGTGGGGAGTCCATCTGGATCGGGACGCCGATCGGTGTCGTCGAGGCTGACATGCCCTGCATGGCCCGTTTGACGATGCGGTCCTCGAGCGAGTGATATGACTCGACGACGAGTCTGCCGCCGACCTGGAGCACCGCCATTGCCCGCGGGATCGCCCGCTCGAGGATGCCGAGCTCATCGTTGACCGCGATGCGCAGAGCCTGGAACGTCCGCTTCGCCGGGTTGCCGCCCGTTCGTCGGGCCGCGGCCGGGATCGCGGACTTGACGAGCTCGGCGAGCTCGGCTGTGGTCAGCGACGCCCTGTTCGGGTGCTCGACGATCCGCGACGCGATCCGCGACGCGAACTTCTCCTCCCCGTAATGGGAGATGATCCGGGCGAGCTCCCCATGGGAGGACTCGGCGATGAGCTCAGCCGCCGTCCGTCCCTGCGAGGTGTCCATCCGCATGTCGAGCGGAGCGTCCTGGGAGTAGGCGAAGCCGCGGCTCGCGTCGTCGAGCTGGAGGGAGGAGACGCCGAGATCCATGAGGATCGCGTTCGGTCGACCATGCTTCTCGGCGATCTCGTCGATCATGTCGTACTCAGCATGCTCGGCGGTGAACCGGTCCCCGAAGGGGGCCAGCCTCTCCGAGGCAAGCCGGATCGCCTCCGGGTCGCGGTCGATCCCGACGACACGGAGCTCGGGGAACCTCGTCAGCGCCGCCTCGGTGTGGCCGCCCATGCCGAGCGTCGCATCGAACAGGAGGGCGGGACCGTCGAGTGCGGGCGCGAGGAGCTCCATGCAGGTGTCGACGAGCACGGGAACATGCTTGTCTGCTGCGCTCATGGCACCTCCTGATGAAGCCTTGACGGTGGTCCCCTCCCGTATCTCTGGCATTGGGGAATTGGTGCCAGAACCACGGGAGGGGGCCGCCGCCAAGACGGCTATAGAACTCCTGGGATGATCTCTTCGTCCCGCTCGGCGAACGCGGCCTCCTGCTCTTCCAGGAAGCTGGTCCATGCCTGCGAGTTCCAGATCTCGACGCGGCTGCCCGCGCCGATGACCGCGAGGTCGCGCTCGAGGTCCGCATACGCCCGCAGGTTCGCAGGGATCGTGATCCGACCCTGCTTGTCGGGCTCCTGGTCGACCGCTCCCGAGAGGAAAACCCGCAGATAGTTGCGGGCCTCCTTGTTGGAGAGGGGGGCCTTCCGGGCGTCCTCCTGCATCTGCATGAAGTCCTCGACCTTGAACACATAGAGACAGTGCTCTTGACCGCGCGTGATGACCAGACCGCCAGCGAGCTGCTCACGGTACTTGGCAGGCAGAATCAGGCGTCCCTTGTCGTCGAGTTTGGGCTCGTACGTGCCTAGGAACATCTGATACACCTCCCCGGCCATCAACTGCGCCCCACTTTACCCCACTTCCCCCCACGTGCAAGGGCAAACGCGTGCGTCTCATCGAGAATTCACTGCAATGACAAGGGATTGGCGGGTGGAGGGGAAAAGGTCCCTTCAGGGGTCTCTCAGGCACGGCCGAATCGCGCGGAGCGTCCGCTCGGCTCGGAGCGTCGCGCTGGGCACTCTGAGCGCACGAAAAACCCGGCCGAAGCCGGGTCATCGAAAGCGGTGGAGGGATGTGGGGGTCAGCGGCCGTCCTGCTCGCGGCGGCGGTTCCACATCTCCTCTTGGCGGGACATGAAGGAGGCCTTCGGGTCCCCGCTCGGCTGTGTGGACCCAGAATTGGCCGAGATTGACCCGATCGGGCCTGAGAACGTGTACATCGCTCCGCCGAGCATGACGACGAAGCCGATGATGCCCAGCCAGCTCAGGCTGAAGGCGACCGCGGCGACGAGGACGCCGAGACCGGCGACGATGATGAACACTCCGAGGACGAGCCTCTTGAGCGAGACCTGACGGGCAGGTTGAAATGACTCAGCGAGCTTAGGATCCTCGTCGCGGAGCTGAGCCTCGAGCTGCTCGAGCATCTTCTGCTCGTATTCCGACAGCGCCATGGCAACCTCCCTAGTGTCGTACCTCCCCATCATAGCCGCTCCCCCTCCGATCCCGATAGCAGGGTGCCGGGTCCCACTGCCCCCGTCCCGAAGCGTTTCCTGATTGTGTCCAGGGCTTTTTCAGCCTGCTCGGTGCGTCCGCCGTCCTCGAGCGTGGCCTGGCCCGAGTCCCCCGGCTCGAGGTTCTCCACCCGCACCCCGATGAGGCGCACCCCGCCGCGCGGCATCTCCAGCAGCGTCGATGCCACGCGGTAGATCTCGTGGGCGAGGTTTGTCGGGGCCTGAAGGGTGTGGGAGCGGGTGATGGTCGTGAAGGAGGCGTCGCGGACCTTGATGGTGACGCGCCATGCGACGAGCGAGCGGGCGCGCAGGCGCCGCGCACAGTCATGGGCCTGCTCGAGCATCCGCGCCCGCACGTGGTCCGGATCGGTGAGCAGATCGAACGACGTCTCCTCCCTGCCGATCGACTTCTCCGGCCGCGAGGTGACGACGGGGCGCGGGTCGATCCCGTTCGCGAGCTCCCACAGCTTCACCCCCGACCTGCCGAGCACGCGCTCGAGGTCGTCACGTGAGAGCTCTCGAATATCGGAGACGGAGCGGATGCCGCGCTGCTCGAGCCGTTTTCTCGTCGCCTCGCCGACGCCCCAGATCGCGCCGAGCGGCAGCTCGCCGAGGAAGGCGGCGGTCTCGGACCTGGGGACGAGGAGTAGACCGTCGGGCTTCGCGTGCGCGGAGGCGATCTTCGCGACGTGCTTGGTGGCGGCGATGCCGACGGAGGCGGGCACTCCCTCCCTGGCCCTGATCTCCTCGCGGATGAGAGTGGCGATCTGGACGGGGGTGCGCCTCCGGTCGCCCGACACGTCGAGGAACGCCTCGTCGACGGAGACCTGTTCGAGCAGTGGCGTGAACGAGCCGAGGATCTCCATGACGCGGCGGGACACCGCCGAGTACACGCCGTGCCGGACGGGGATCATGATGAGGTCGGGGCAGAGGCGCTTCGCCTGCGCCACCGGCATGGCGGAATTGACACCGAAGGAGCGTGCCTCGTAGGACGCTGAGGTGACGACGCCGCGCTCCGCGCCGCCCACAGCGACCGGCAGGCCGCGCAGGTGTGGCCTTTCAAGGAGTTCGACCTCGACGAAGAACGCATCCATGTCGACGTGGAGGATCGGCGTCTGCGAGTCATCGCTGCCGAGTGACCGGCGGGCGGAGGCCGAGCGCGGGCCGCGAGACATGGACGCCTCCCTTAGGCTGGTGGGCATGGAAGAAATGACGACGATGGGAACCGCCCGCATCGAGGTCGATCCCGATCGCCCTTCGCTGCTCATACTCTATCTGGACGGGGTGCCCTCGTCGGCGATCGATCTGGACGACCCCGAGTACCTCGAGTTCGAGTACATGCAGCACATGCGCATCCTCGCCGAGGCGGCCCGCCCGCGGGGCACGAAGATGAGGGCCCTCCACATCGGCGGGGCCGGATGCGCGCTGGCCCGCGCATTCTCCTCCTCCCACCCCCAGGCCCACCAGCTCGCCGTCGAGATCGACACGATTCTCGCCGAGAAGGTCCGCGAATGGTTTCCCCTCCCCCGGTCACCGCAGCTGCGGATCAGGGTCGCGGAGGGCCGCTCGGTCATGCGGGGCCAGGCCGGCCGTGGCTGGGACATCATCGTGCGGGACGCCTTCGCCCAGGGGACGGTCCCCTATCAGCTCATGACGTACGAGGCGGCGGTCGATGCGAGGAGCGCTCTGGCACCCGACGGCGTCTATCTCGTCAATCTCTCCCGCCACTACAAGCCGGAGCTCGCCACCCTCATGGCGGTGTTCGACCACGTCGTCGCCATCACCGATCCCGCCGTCTGGTCGGGCAGGCGCTACGGCAACATCACGGTCGGCGCCTCGATGGCCCCCTGGCCGGCTATGCACCGGGAGGTGCATCGTCTCCCGCTGCCCGCCCGGCTCTACTCTGATCTGATTCCCTCCGCCGCGCCTCTGCACGACGTTCCCGAATGATCCGCTCGATCGCGACCCTCGCAGGGACGATTCGCAGTCCCCGGTCCCTCTCGAATCGACGTTTCGCGAAGGGGCTGACCGCGAGGAAGCCGACGACACCGATCGCGACGATGATGAACTGCGAGGCCATAGCGAGCTTGAAGTCGCCCGTACTGTAGTCGCCGTCCGGTGCCCGCCAGTCGAGGACGAGCCCGATGAGGAAGGACGCGCTGAGCGCGGCGACGAAGCCTCCCTGATTGATCATGCCGTTCGCGGTGCCGAGCCTGCTGAGCGGGACTGCCGTGCGACCGAGATCGAAGGCGATCGACGAGCCGGATCCGGTCAGGGCGATGACGACGAGGAGCACCGCGAACTCCCACAGGCGGATCGGTCGCGGAATGAGCAGCAGGTACGCCCACGAGAGAGTGAAGACCGCGATGATGGCCACGATCGGCATCGGCCGGCGCAGCGGATGCCGTGAGGTCATGCGTGCGACGAGCGGCCCGGTGACGACGCCCGCGGCGGCGGCGATGATGAGCATGGCCGCCGCCGTCTGCTGGTCGATGCCGTTGGCGACCATGAACGGCACTCCCCACAGCAGGAGGAAGACGTGCCCCGGGAAACCGAGGGTGAAGTGCGTCCAGAAGCCCTGCCACACCCCCGGGTGGCTGAAGGTACCCCCGCTCGTCTTCGTCGTCGACGTCGAGAACCTCTCCTTCTCCCTGATGAAGAGGGCGGCGATGAGGGCGACCGCCGCGCCCGTGAGCCCGAGCGAGATGAAGGCGGTCTCCCACCCGAACCGGGCGAGCATCATCGCGAACGGGATGGAGGAGATGACCTGCCCCGCCTGACCGCCGATTCCCGTCAGCTGCGTGAACAGCGGCACCCGTCGCGGCGGGAACCACTGCGGAACGAGCCGGAGCACAGACGTGAACGCCGAGGCATCGCCCATGCCGATGAGAACCCGGGCGGCAAGCGCCGACGGATAGGTGGCGGCGAGCGCAAGCCAGATCTGGCCGCCCGCGAGGATGATGGCGCCGATGACGAGAATCGGCCGCGAGCCGAAGCGATCGAGGAGCATGCCGAGCGGAATCTGGCAGGCCGCATAGACGCCGAGCTGGATGACGGTGAACATCGACAGCTCCGCTGCCGAGATGTCGAATCGGGCGAGCGCGTCGAGCGATGCGACGCCGAAGCTGGTGCGTGCGGCGATGGCCATAATGTAGATGGCCATACCCGCCAGCCAGATCCGCACAGACTACTCCTCTGGGCGTCGGGCGTGCCGACCCCGCTTCCGCTGGGGCCTGTCGGTGCGACGAGCCAGGTACTTCTCCGCGGCCTCCCCGATCTCGTCAGCGGTGGGGATCTCTGGAAGCTCATCATTGGGCAGGATGAAGCCCGAGTTCGGCCCCTCCGTGTCGTAGTCGTCCTCGAGGGAGGCGACGAGCGAGCGGAAGTCCTCCTGCTCGCCGTACACGGCCTCAATCTGGTCGGACTCGGTCTGGGCGACGCGCTCGAGGTCGCCGACGGGCAGCGCCAGTCCCGAATCGTCGGCCACGAACGTGGCTACCGCACCCGCAGCCGCGGCATAGACGCCGTTGACGAGGTAGAAGGGCACCCGGGCGAGGACCGATGACGTGTCGATTCCGGACGTGCCCAGTGTGTAGACGAGGAACTCGGAGAAGTTGACGGACTGAATGTAGGTCGCGTCCTGCTCGGGGTGGGTCCGGCGATAACCGCGGATGAGCAGATCGACCGGTCTCGTGTGCGGTATCCCGGACGGCAATCCGCCGATGGCGTAGAACTTCTCCACGCCGAACTGGGTCGCGAGCTGAAGCACGCCCTCGGCAAGCGAATGCCAGCGCAGATCCGGCTCGTTGCCGCGCAGGATGAGAAGCTTTTCGCCCTCGATGTCCTCGACGACGAACACGTCGAGGCGCGGGTCGACCATGCGGGTCATTGCGCCGTTCTCGAAGGTGATCATGGGCCGCTCGGAGCGGAAGTCGAAGATGAGATCCGGGTCGAAGGAGGCGATGAGTTCGCCCTCTCCGAAGGATTGGGCGATCGATCCCGCGATCCCCCCGGCGTCGAACGGGCCTCCGCCGACCGCGCAGATGAGTGTCGAGATCTGCTGCGGGGCCTCGTCGGGATCCGACGTGAATTCCAGCAGGTCCGTCATGCTCCACCTCCGCTCGATGATGACAACCAGTTGTCTCTCTTGGATAATTGTATGTCTCATGAGCGATGGAGAATCAATGGATGCAGTTTCCGAGGAGCAGGCCTACGTCGACAGGGCGTACTCACGGCTCGACTCCTTAGCTGCGGGCTACACCCGCAAACTGGCGGAGATCCGCCGACAGGGGGGTCGCGGGAACCCCGAGGAGCTGTTCCAACGAGACTCGTTCGCGGCAGATTACGAGGACCATCTCGCCCGCCTGTCGCACGTCGAGCACCAGCTGGTCCTCGGCAGGCTCGACACCGAATCGGGTGACGTGGGCCATATCGGGCGCATCGGGCTCCGTGACGAGGATCGCAATGTGATTCTTCTCGATTGGCGAGCCCCTCAGGCCGAGCCGTTCTACCAGGCCACGGCCCTCAACCCACAGGGCATGGTGCGCCGCCGCCACATCCAGTCCCGCCTGCGGAAGGTCATCTCGGTCGAGGATGAGCTGTTGACGTCGGATACGGAGGCGACCGCCAATCTCAACCTCACCGGCGAGGGCGCCCTCATGGCCTCTCTCGGCTCCGCCCGTCAGGGCCACATGGGGGACATCGTCGCCACCATTCAGGTTGAGCAGGACCGCATCATCCGCGCCGACTCCACCGGCGTCCTCATCGTTCAGGGCGGCCCCGGCACCGGCAAGACCGCCGTCGCACTCCACCGCGCCGCCTACCTGCTCTACGCGCACCGCAACCGGCTCGCGAACTCCGGCGTCCTCATCCTCGGGCCCTCCCCCTCGTTCCTCTCCTACATCTCACGCGTCCTGCCCTCGCTCGGCGAATCCGACGTCGTGTCGTCGACCGTCGCCGATCTTCTCCCAGGGGTGACCGCGACCGGAGTCGACCGCCCTGAGGTCGAGGAGATCAAGGGCAGAGCCGTCTGGGTCCGAATCGCGCGGCGCGCCGTCGACTATCTCCAGCGCCCGCTCACGACGCCGACGACCCTCCGGATCAACTCCTTCGATATCGAGCTGACGCCCGACGTCATCGCGATCGGCCACGCGCGTGCCCGCCGCGGCGATCGGCCGCACAATGAGGCGCGCCAGTCCTACGCCCGCGCCGTCATCGAGGAGCTCGTGAGGAAGTACCTCGAAGTCTCGGACACGGAGGAGCAGGACTGGCTCAAGGCCGACATCGCGTCCAACGAGCAGGTCCGCCGCGCCGTCAATCTCTGCTGGCTGCCCGCGACTCCGACGTGGCTCCTCGAGCACCTCTATGCCCACCCCGGTCTGCTCAAGCGGCTCGCACCCGAACTGTCGGACGACGAGCGTGCCCTGCTCGAGCGACCGCGAGGATCCGGTTTCACCGAGGCCGACATTCCAATCCTCGACGAGCTCGCCGAGCTGCTCGGCGACGTTCCCGCGGCGGAGTCGGACGACGACAGCCTCGAATCGTACGCGAGCGCGACACTGGCGAGCATGGACCTCGGCGGCGGTATCGTCACCGGCAGGATGCTGGCGGAGCGCCAGCGCCAGGGCGGCAGGCGCCTCCCCCTGGCGGAACGCGCCGCACAGGACCGCACGTGGGCGTACGGGCACGTCGTCGTCGACGAGGCCCAGGAGCTGTCGCCCCTCGCGTGGCGCATGGTTGCCCGGCGTGTCCCGTCCCGGTCGCTGACGATCGTCGGCGACCTCGATCAGCGCCCGTCGGGCGCCCCCGAGGGCGGCTGGCGAGAGCTGCTCGGACCGCTCGCGAGCCATATGCGAGAAGAGGTGCTGACGATCTCCTACCGCACTCCGGCGGCTGTACTCGAGGAGGCCGAGGCGGCGATGAACCGGCGCGGCATCAGCCTCCGCCATCCGGTCAACGCCGTTCGCGAGGTCGACCGCTCTCTCCGATACGAGGAGCTGGACGTCGCGATCGAGCAGGAGCTCGCGTTCCTCACCGCCGAATACGGTGAGGGCCAGGGCCTCATCGCCATCATCTCCGAGAACCCGCCCGCCATCGATCATCCGCAGATCCATACGATGACGCCGCGGGAAGCGAAGGGGCTCGAGTTCGACTCGGTCATCGTCGATGGGACAATAGCGGAGCCGGGTGACCTCTATGTCGCCATGACGCGGCCCACCCAGCACCTCATCCTCACCCCTGGAACGGAGATCTGATGCACATCTCAATCGGCCCTGAGGCCACGCACCTGCCTGACGAGCCTGAGGTTCGCGCGCTCATCGAGAGCGCAGCACCCGACGAGGTCGCCCGCCGGCATCCGCAGTCGCCCCTCGCGTGGGCGCGACTCGCGGAGCTGGCCTGGACCGAGGGCCGCGAGCTCGATTCCTATGCATACGCACGAGTCGGCTATCACCGCGGCCTCGACGCGCTGCGCAGGGCTGGTTGGCGGGGCAAGGGCCCCGTCCCTGCCTCACATGAACCGAACCGCGGTTTCCTCCAGGCGCTCCATTGCCTCGGCCGCGCCGCCGCGGCAATCGGCGAGACAGCCGAAGTCGACCGGATCTCCGCATTCCTCGACGAGTGCGATCCGTCGGCTCGAGAGATCTTCGACGCATAGCTTCTCAGCAGATGGGTTTCATTTGCCGAGGCGGCGCCGGTGGCGCGAAGATAGAGCAATGACCCGTGCCCTGCTTCTTGAAAATCCCCATTCAAATGCTGATGCCGCGTTCGTCCGCGCCGGCATCGAGGTCGTGCGCCACCACGGTGCGCTCGACGAGTCCGACCTCATCGAGGCCCTCGAGGGCTTCGACATGCTGGGCATCCGATCGAAGACCGAGGTGACCCAGAAGGTCATCGACGCACACCCCGATCTGCTCGCCATCGGCACCTTCGCGATCGGCACCAACCAGATCGACCTCGAGGCCGCCACGAACCGCGGCGTCGCCGTCTTCAACGCCCCGTACTCGAATACGCGATCCGTTGTCGAGCTGGCCATCGGCGAGATCATCTCGCTCTCGCGCCGCCTTCCTGTCCAGAACGATGCGCTGCACCGTGGCATCTGGGAGAAGTCCGCCGTCGGCGCCCACGAGGTCCGTGGTCGCACTCTCGGCATCATCGGTTTCGGCAACATCGGTATGCAGCTCTCGGTCGTCGCCGAGGCGCTCGGCATGAGGGTCGTCTTCTACGACACGGCCGAGAAGCTCATCATCGGCAACGCTCGCCGCATGAACTCGATGGAGGAGCTCCTCGAGGTCGCCGACATCGTCTCCATCCACGTCGACGGCCGCGCCTCCAACAGGAACCTCTTCGGCGAGAAGGAGTTCGCGATGATGAAGCCCGGAGCGATTTTCCTCAACCTGTCGCGCGGCTTCCTCGTCGATATCGATGCGCTCGCCGCCCGAATCGAAGACGGTTCGATCGCGGGTGCCGGTGTCGACGTCTTCCCGACTGAGCCCCGCGCCAACGGCGATCACTTCGATTCGGTCCTCACGGGCCTGCCCAATGTCATCCTCACGCCTCACGTCGGCGGCTCGACCGAGGAGGCGCAGCGGGCCATCGGCCTGTTCGTGTCCGAAAAGCTTGTGTCCTATTACCGCAAGGGCGCGACCGACATGTCGATCAATATGCCGCAGATCGTCGACTCCCCTGCCAAATCCGCACGGTACCGGATAGCCTGGGTGCACTCGAACATGCCGGGCGCCCTGGCGAAGGTCAACCGGATTTTCGCGGAATCGGGTGCCAACATCGACGCCCAGCAGCTCGCAACGCAGGGCCAGGTGGGCTACTCGGTGACCGACATCTCGTCGAACATTCCAGAGGAAGCCGTCGCTGAGCTCGCCGAAGCCGAGGAGACCATCCGTCTGAGGGTGCTTTCTCGAGACTGACGTCGCTCCGCATGGCAAAATGGAGTGCGTTCCATAATTTTGCGTGAGGAGATCAAGATGGCCCGTCAGCATTACTCTCCGGGTGTCCCGGATGAGATCGAGCTTCCAACGAAACCGCTTCCCGATCTGCTCGATCGGGCAGTGGCGGACTTCCCGACCCGCCATGCCATCGACTTCATCGGTGAGAAGACCAGCTACGCAGAGCTCGGAGAGATGGTTCGCAAGACCGCCTCGATGCTGACGCTGGCCGGCATCAAGCGCGGCGACGTGGTCGCCGCGATCCTCCCGAACTGCACACAGCATGTGGCGCTCGCCTACGCGACCTGGTCGATCGGCGCGATCCTCGCCGAGCACAACCCGCTCGCCCCCGCGAAGGAGCTCGTCGCGCAGATCGAGAACGATGGCGCCCAGGTGGTCGTCGGCTGGGAGAAGACGCTCGTCGACCTCGCCGACATGCTGCCCGGCCGGACGATCATCGCCGTCAATCTGACGGCGGCCCTGCCGAGGCGCTCACGGATGCTCCTCAAGCTACCGGTCAAGGCGGCCCGCGCACAGCGCGACAAGATGAGGGGCAGGGTGCCCGCCCACGTCTACTCCTTCGAGAAGATGGTGGCCTCCGCGCCGTCCTCCTTCGTCGCAGAGGGTCCCGACCTCCACGACGTGGCCGTCTATCTGCACACGGGTGGCACGACGGGCTCCCCGAAGGCCGTCTGCCTCACCCACTTCAATCTCATGTCGAACTTCGAGCAGGTCATCGCCTGGCTCCAATTCGAGCGCGGAAAGGAGACCGTTGGATCGATCCTGCCGTTCTTCCACGCATTCGGCATGATACTGTCCCTCATCCTCTCGATCGGACTCGCCGCAACTCAGAACGTGCTTCCGTCATTCGACCCGGAGATGCTCATTGCGGCGAACAAGAGGCACCCGATCACGTTCTTCGGCGGTGTCCCGCCGATGTATGAGCGCATCCTCCAGGCCTTCAACGGAGATAAGCCATTCACGAAGCTGCGCTACTCCGTCTCGGGGGCTATGCCGCTCGATCCGGACCTCGCCCGACGCTGGGAAGAGGCGACAGATTCCCTTCTCATCGAGGGCTACGGTATGACAGAGGCCTCGCCGGTCATCTCCGGCTCCCCCGTCTCCGCCGCCCGCAGGCCGTCAACCCTCGGACTGCCGTTCCCGTCCGTCGACGTCAAGATCGTCGACCCGGAGAACATCGAGAATGAGGTTCCCGAGGGCGAGATCGGCGAGCTCCTCGTGCGCGGGCCGAATATCTTCGTCGGCTACCTCAACAACCCCGAAGAGACCGAGCAGACCCTCGTCGACGGCGAGTGGCTGCGCACGGGAGATCTCGTGCGGATGGATGACGGGCTCCTCGTCATGGCGGATCGCCGCAAGGAGCTCATCATCACCTCCGGCTTCAACATCTACCCGTCACAGGTCGAGGAGGCGGTGCGATCGATGCCCGGCATCCACGATGTCGCGGTCGTCGGCATGCCCGACGGCAGCCGCGGCGAGGCTGTCGTTGCCGCGCTCGTTCTCGAGCCCGGTGCCTCGATTGACCTCGAAAACGTTCGAAAGTGGACCCAGGACAAGCTCTCCCATTATTCGATGCCGCGCTCGATCGCGATCATGGATGAACTCCCCCGCTCCCAGCTCGGCAAGGTCATGAGGCGCTCGGTGCGCGACCAGCTCCAGGACCTCGAATTACAGGCTGGTGTGTGGCGCAAGAAGCTTTCCGCCACGGGCGATGATCTCAAGGGACGCGCCACCGAACTGCGCGAGCGGATCGAGGAGCGCACCCGCCCGCAGGAGGGCAGGAACCAGCAATCGGCTCCGGAGCCCGCGAACGACGACGAGCAGGGACCGACACCCCCGCAGAATTGATGAAAGCCGGGTGGCCGATGTGATCGGCCACCCGTGAAGCCAAGAGTGCCGCCGCCCAACAGGGCGGCGGCACTCATCTAGTCGTGGAACTCCGTCTGCAGGAGAGGCAAGGTCAGTCCTCAGACTCCTTGGATCCACCTGCGCGAAGCTCTTCAATGGCGTGCTGGAAGTCGTCGAGCGTTTCGAAGTTCGAATAGACGGACGCGAATCGCAGGTAAGCGATCTGGTCGAGGTCGCGGAGCGGGCCGAGAATGACTCGGCCGATGTCGTCCGAGTTGATGTGGGCGGCTCCTGATGCGCGCACCGCCTCTTCCACCTGGCTCGCGAGAACCGCGAGGTCACTGCGGGAGACTGGGCGACCCTGACAGGCCTTCCATACCCCGGCTATGATCTTTTCGCGGGAGAACGGCTCGGTCGCGCCGGAACGCTTGACGACGACGAGGGACGCCGTCTCAGTGGTTGTGAATCGGCGTTTGCACGCGGGACATTCCCGCCGGCGCCGGATCGCCTGCCCGTCATCGAGAGAACGGGAGTCGATGACTCGGGAATCAGTATTGTGGCAGAAAGGACAGTGCACCCTTTCACTTTACACTGACCTAGAAAGTGAGCCAGAGCTCAAGACCGAACGCAAAGGCTGCGCTGGCGGAGGCGATGATGCCGACCTTGAGCACGCCCACCAGCCGCTCCATTCCTCCAAGATCACGCTCATGCTCCGGGGCGATGTCCGGCACGGCCTGAAGCTCGACTCGCTCGGGGCGGGTCACGGTCAGTGCGGGGACATCGATGGGAGCGCGAGCCGATACGGCGCGCAGCCGCGGGAGATCAACCGGCCTCAGCGTCCCTGCGTGTGACCTTCTGTCGAGCACAGCACCCATGATCTGACTCCTCTGTCGAACGTTTGTTCTCGAACATCTGTTTGCATCTTATACACGACATGCCGATTAGAACAAGTGTTTGATTGTCTCTGTCGACTCCGCATATCCTTGTCACAACTTAGAAAGCGGTTCGGACAGATTCCGGGTCCACGGTGCAGGAGTGAGCATGAGCGAGAAGCCCTCGGGACGGCAGCTGACGATTCTCGAGTTCCTGCGACAGTTCATCGCCGACAATGGGTACGCCCCAACCGTGAGGGAGACGTGCACCGGCATCGGCCTCTCGAGCCCCTCCTCGGTCAAGTACCACTTCGACGCGCTGGAGAAGAAGGGCCTCATCGAGCGCGACCCGCGCAGGCCCCGCACCCTCATGTTGACCGATGCCGCGCTCGAGGCAATGCCGGGGCAGAATCCCCCGATCGAACTCGGGTTCTCCCACGCCGACTCAGTTGAGGTCCCCCTCGTCGGCCGCATCGCCGCCGGCTCACCCATCCTCGCCGACCAGATGGTTGAGGAGGTCTTCTCGATTCCCCGTCAGATGACGGGCACCGGTGAGATGTTCATGCTCGAAGTCTCCGGCGATTCCATGATCGACGTCGGCATCTTCGATGGCGACTGGGTCGTCGTCCGACGCCAGCAGGTCGCCGAGAAGGGCGACATCGTCGCCGCACTCATCGACGACGAAGCCACCGTCAAGACGTTCGACCGGAAGGACGGACACGTCTGGCTGCTTCCGCAGAACCCCGCGTATGCCCCGATTCCCGGCGACAGGTCGACAATCCTCGGCCGTGTTGTCACCGTGATCCGCGCCCTCTGATCCCCGAGGCGCACATCGTCACCGCATGTGACTCCGCCGGAGCGCGGCGAAGCTGCTATGCCCTGCTGCTCTGCTCCGTCGTCACGAGGCTCTGACTCAGGCGCTCGAGTGACGTCTTGGCGATCTCCAGGTCGGAGGTCGGCCACATGGGCGGCATCCCCGCCCTCAGGTACGCGCCGTATGCCTTCGTGAGGAGACGAGAATCGAAGACGGCGACGACACCGCGATCGCTCGTACTCCGCAGCAACCGGCCAGCGGCCTGTGCCAGGAGAATGGCGGCGTGCGTCGCCGACACCTGCATGAAACCGTTCCCGCCGTGCCGGGAGATCTGCTCTGTCCGCGCCTGCGAGACGGGGTCGTCCGGCCGGGGGAATGGGATCCGATCGATGAGGACGAGGCGACACGCGGGGCCGGGAATGTCGATCCCCTGCCACAGCGACAGCGTACCGATGAGGCATGAGTGCTCATCCGCCTTGAACTGGTCGACGAGAGTCGACAGCTGGTCCTCGCCCTGGCAGAGGATCGGAACGTCCAGGTGCTTGCGCAGGTACTCGGCCGCGGCTTCGGCGCCGCGCCGGGATGAGAACAGGCCGAGCGCTCCACCTCCCGAGGAGCGGATGAGCTCTGCCATCCGCTCGAGGGCCTCGTCACTCTGGCCGTCGCGGCCGGGCGGCGGCAGATCGGCGCCGACGTAGAGGATTCCCTGTCTGCCGTAGTCGAAGGGCGATCCGACGTCGATTCCTTCCCATGGCCCCTGACTGGGAAAAGCGAGGCCAACCTGATGCGCCATCGGCTTGAAGGAGCCCCCGACCTCGAGGGTCGCCGAGGTGAGCACCGTGGCTCGTTCGGCGAAGATCTTGTCGGCGATTGGGCCGGCCACGTCGAGAGGAGCTCCATAGAGGGTCTGCTCCGAGGCCCACACGACGCACCCATCATCGGCGAGCAGATCGTCGACGTCCTTCATGAAGGCTTTGGCCCACTGCTCCGACTCGCACGATTCCTTGAGCGCGCGAGCCATCGCGCCCAGGGACTCCCGCACGGAGTCCGGGATGAGTCGCATGCGCCCGTCGACGTCCTTCAGGGCGGCGAGAAGACTGTCGCCATGGCGGACGAACTCGGAATCGAGCTTGCCCAGCCCCCGCATCATCCGGGAGATGCGAGAGATGTCGGAGGAGCCGATGCGGATCGTCAACTGGTTGGTGACGCGGCCGACGAGGTCGTGCGCCTCGTCGACGACGATGGCTCCGGCAGGGGGCAGCACCTCGATACCCGAGGATTGAACCCCCAGCATCGCGTGGTTGGTGATGACGATGTCCGCCTCCATGGCGGCCTGCCTTGCCTTCTCAGGGAAGCACTCGGTGAACAGGGGGCATTCCCGGCCGTCACACTCCTGCTTCGACACCGAGATCTGGCGCCACACGAGATCAGGAACCCCGGGGACAAGAGCATCCCGGTCGCCCGTTTCGGACTCGAGCGCCCACTGACGGGCCCGAACGACCTGCTCCCCCATGCGGGTCGCCTCACCATCGCCGAAGAGGGCCTCCTGACCGTCCTGGTTGATCCTCTTCAGGCAGGCGTAGTTCTGCCAGCCCTTGAGCAGGGCCGTCTTGACGCGCACGCCTGTTGCCTCGGCGACAGCGTCGACGACGCGGGGGGCATCCTCCTGCGTGATCTGCCGCTGGAGGGCGAGCGTCGCCGTGGAGACGATGGCGCGGCCGCCGGTCTTCGCGCACCACATTGCGACGGGCACGAGATAGCCCATGGACTTGCCGGTACCGGTGCCGGCCTGGACGAGCAGATGCCCGCCGCCGTCGAGGGCATCGTAGACGGCCTCCGCCATCTCGACCTGCCCCTCTCGGCGGCTGCCGCCGATCGAGTCGACGACGGCATCGAGAACATCAATCACCGGCACTGCGGAGGTCCGCCGCAAGCTCAGGATCGACAAGAGCGGAGATCACCGTGCCGTCTTCGCTGTACTCCTCGGAGAGGATCTCTCCCTCGGTGTGGGCGCGTGAGATGAGATCGCCGCGGTCGAACGGGACGGTGACGTCGACCTTGACCGAGGGTCGCGGCAGGAGTTCGGCGATGCGGGAGCGGAGCAGCTCGATTCCCTCACCCGTCTTCGCGGACACGACGACCGAGCCCGGGTACCGGGAGCGAAGCGCCGCAACGTCGACGGGGTCCGCCAGATCGGACTTCGACAGGATGATGAGCTCGTGAACATCCTCCGCACCCTCGACATCGGCGAGGACCGCGTGGACAGCATCGACCTGGCCAACGGGATCCGGATGCGAGGCATCGACGACATGGAGAAGAAGGTCCGCCTCGGCGGCCTCCTCGAGGGTCGAGCGGAACGCCTCGACGAGCTGGGTTGGCAGCGACCGGACGAATCCGACGGTGTCCGAGATCGTGTACACGCGCCCATCCTCCGTCGCACTGCGGCGCACGGTCGGATCGAGGGTGGCGAACAGCGCGTTCTCGACGAGCACCCCCGCATCCGTCAGACGGTTCATGAGCGAGGACTTACCGGCGTTCGTGTAGCCCACCACGACAACGGAGGGCAGCGCGTTGCGGCGCCGGTTGGAGCGCTGGGTGCGGCGCGCGGGTTCCATGGCCGCGATGTCGCGCTTGAGCTTCGCCATCCTCTGGTGGATCCGACGGCGGTCGAGCTCGATCTGCGTCTCGCCGGGACCACGGGCCCCGATGCCGTCTCCGGAACCGACGCGGCCACCGGCCTGGCGGGACATCGACTCGCCCCAGCCGCGCAGGCGAGGAAGAAGGTACTCGAGCTGGGCGAGCTCGACCTGTGCTTTACCCTCGCGCGACTTCGCGTGCTGCGCGAAGATGTCGAGGATGAGGGTGGTGCGGTCGATGACCTTGACCTTCGCCACGTCCTCGAGGTTGCGCCGCTGATTCGGGGACAGCTCGGTGTCGACGATGACGGTATCGGCCCCAGTCTCGGCGACGAGCTGAGCGAGCTCCTTGGCCTTGCCCGATCCAAGATAGGTCGCGTTGTCGGGCTTGGCCCGCCTCTGAAGCACACCGCCCCGGACGACCGATCCCGCAGTCTCGGCGAGGGCCGCAAGCTCACGGAGGGACACCTCAGCGTCCTCCACCGTTCCCGAGGTCCACACGCCGACGAGGATGACATTCTCGAGGCGGAGCTGTCGGTATTCGACCTCGGTGATGTCGTCGAGCTCTGTCGTGAGATTCGGTACGCGCCGGAGCGCTGAGCGCTCCTCGCGATCGAGGCTGTCGCCCGTGTAATCTGCCCGGTAATCTGCGTCTGCCTGCAGGGCTGTCCCCTCCCGGGAACTCATATCGCGTTGGGTGATGGCACTCTCCTTTTCGTACGGCCATTCTCTCACGTGCCGTCCCTGTGCGGTAGTTTGGTCCTGTGTCAGACCACTATTTCTCCCCCGAGCCGATCGGACCAGACAAGCGGCGTGAGCACCGGTTCACGATCCGTGGCGAGGTCTTCACCGTCGAGACGGCGGGCGGTGTATTCTCTCACGACAGAATCGATAAGGGAACCCAGGTTCTGCTCAAATACTGCGAGGATCCGCCTGAGGAGGGACTTCTGGTCGATGTCGGCTGCGGCTGGGGGCCCATCACTCTCGCACTGGCCTCCGCCTCCCCCAACGCGACCGTGCTCGCCGTGGACGTCAACGAACGGGCTCGAGCACTGACTGCCGCCAACGCCGCTCGCGCCGGGTTGACGAATGTTATCGTCGCGGACCCCGATGAGGGGCTCGCACTCGCCCGCGAGCGCGGCATCGCAGCCATCTGGTCCAACCCGCCTGTCCGCATCGGCAAGCCGGCCCTTCAGCAGCTGCTTCTCGACTGGTTCGAGCACCTGGATGGGTACGCCGACATCGTCGTCTCGAAGAACCTCGGCTCCGACTCGCTGTCCTCGTGGCTCGGGACGCGCGGGTACGAGGTCGACCGGATCGGTTCGTCTGGCGGCTTCCGGGTGCTGAAGGTCAGCGACCCTCGCCGGCGAGCCCCGTCAGCATAAACTCCGCGACGATCTCGGCCATGCCGGTGATCTCGACCTCGCCACCGGTCAACCGGACCTCCGTGCGATAACGTCCGGACTCGGCGTGGTAGATGCCCGTTGCGGACTCCCCCGCCCACGTCGCGAGCGCGATTGCCGCATCGCGGACCCAACGATCCCCGGCAGGCCCCTCAACCCCGCGTTCGAACGCACGCAGCTGGAAGACCGTCGCCGGCCGTTCGACTCCATCGAAGTCGAGGAAGGCCGTGTCGCCCTCGGGGTGGACGAGGACGAGGCCCGGCGCCCTCGGGTTCGGATCGTATTGGACGCCGCCAGTGGCTGACGTGAGGTCCTCCTCCCGCTCGACTGCGACGACGACGGATCTGCGGTCGGAGCTGATCGTCAACCCCGCCATCATCCCGTCCACACCATCGAGGGTGACCGCCACGTCGAAGCCGCGCTCAAGGCCCTCATCGCTCGCGGGCAGCGCGAGAGCGGCCGCGACGGCGTAGCCCGCGCCCGATCGCGTTGCCGCACGAGGACCTCCGGCCGTCTCGAAGTCGACTGTCTGGCCGTCCTCCATGAGGATGAGTCCCGAGACGCGCAGATAGTGGGCGGCGAGCCGCACCAGCGGCCCCGGATCATCGATGAGGTCGCCGGAGGCGTCCCAGGCGTCGATACGCCAGCCTGTCTCGCCCGTGCCGCCGACGATGCGGACGATGCGCATGAGCGCGTCGGCGCCTACGCCGCTTCGCCGGTCGCAGATGAGAGCGATGTCGTCTGGTCCGAAATCGCGGTGCCCGTCGAGGTCGGGGACGATGATGGCATCGGTGCCGCCCGCGTTGCCCTTCGACAGAGTGAGGCCTTCAAGTGCCGGAATGATCATGGCACCAGTCTACTGGGCTGACGTCTCTTCGATGATCTGCTCGATCTGCGCCGCGGCGTCACCGGCGTCGATCCAGGCGATCCGCGGGTCCCGGCGAAACCAGGTGAGCTGCTTCTTCACGAGCCGGCGGGTGGCGGCGGTGATGGCATCGGCGGCCTCGGACAGCGTCATGTCGCCGTCAAGGACGGCGAGGGCCTCCCGATATCCGGTCGCCATGCGTGCCGTCGGCGCATTGTCCAAGCCCCTCTCCCGGAGGCACCGCACCTCGTCGAGGAGTCCCTCCTCGATCATCGTCCGCGTACGCGCCTCGATCCGAGCCTCCAGCACATCCCCCGACATCTCAAGCCCGACCATGATGACGTCATCATAGAAGGAGGTATGCCTGGGGAAGACGGGCTGGAAGGACCGACCGGTCACCTCGTTGACCTCGAGGGCGCGGACGACGCGGCGCTCGTTGCGGGCGTCGATGACGGCGGCCGACGGTGGATCGATCTGCGCGAGCCGCGCATGCATCGCCGCCCCGCCGAGCCGCTCGAGGTCCGCCATGAGCCGGGTCCGCACCTCGGGCACAGTGCCGGGAAAGTCGATCCGATCGAGGATGGCAGAGACGTAAAGACCCGAGCCGCCGACGACGATGGGGGTCCGCCCCCTTGCCACGATGACCTCGGCGTCACGTCGGGCACGCGCCTGGTAGGCGGCGACCGACGCCTCCTCACTGATGTCGAGCACGTCGATCTGGTGGTGGGCGATGCCGCGCCGTTCAGCTGCAGTCACCTTCGCGGTGCCGATATCCATGCCCCGATACAGCTGCAGAGCATCTGCGCCGATGATCTCGGCGGCGTCGGGCCCGCCGAGCCGGTGGGCGAGATCGATGGCCGCCGCCGACTTGCCGACAGCGGTCGGCCCGACGACGGCAATGATCATCGTCGCACCGTCGGCATGCCGAGCGTGACCGGGGCGGCCGCCTCAGCATCGAGCTCGGCGACGCGCCTGCGGGCCCTCTCCCACGCATCCCCCGCACGCGTCCGCCGGACCGAGAAGGTGCCACCGGTCAGTGCAGAATCGGCGAGGAGGTGGTGCGGAGCTCCGTAGGTGACGGTCGCCGTCACCATGTCTCCCGGCCGCGGCAGCACTTCAGCGTGATCGTCGCTCGAGAACGAGTCGACGTGCGGGCGCAGGTGATCGGGTAGGGCGACGTGGACGAGACGGTTGTCCTCGGCCCTCCCCGTCAGACGCGCGGTATCGGCATCCTTGCGGCCTTCGCCCTCGGCGATGAGGATATCGACGGTCCTGCCGACGACCGCCTGGTTCTCCTCGAGCGAGATCCGGTTCTGCAGGGCGACGAGCCGGTTATATCTCTCGCTTGCGACGTCAGCCGGGACCTGGTCGGGCATGTCGGCCGCCGGTGTACCGGGCCGGGGCGAGTAGAGGAAGGTGAACGCGGAGGAGAAGCGCGACTGCTCGACGACGTCGAGTGTCGCCTGGAAGTCCTCCTCGGTCTCCCCCGGGAAGCCGACGATGATATCGGTCGTGATGGCGGCGTGGGGAATCCGTTCTCGCACGCGCTCGAGGATGCCGAGAAACTTCGCGGAGCGGTAGGAGCGCCTCATCGCCCGCAGGATCCTGTCGGAGCCGGACTGGAGCGGCATGTGGAGCGAGGGCATGACGTTCGGCGTCTCCGCCATCGCGTCGATGACGTCGTCGGTGAACGCTGCCGGGTGCGGCGACGTGAACCGGACCCTCTCGAGTCCCTCGATGCCGCCACAGGCGCGCAGGAGATCGGCGAAGGCGCCCTTCTGACCGAAGCCCACGCCGTACGAATTGACGTTCTGCCCGAGGAGCGTCACCTCGAGGGCGCCATCGGCGACAACCGCACCGATCTCGGCGAGGACCTCACCGGGACGGCGGTCCCGCTCCTTGCCGCGCAGGTGGGGAACGATGCAGAACGTGCACGTGTTGTTGCAGCCGACGGAGATCGACACCCATGCCGCGTAGGCCGACTCCCTCTTTGTCGGCAGAGTCGACGGGAACACCTTGAGCGACTCCTCGATCTCGACGGCCGCCTCGCTGTTGTGGCGCGCGCGCTCGAGCAGGGTCGGCAGGACGTCGAGGTTGTGGGTGCCGAGGACGACATCGACCCAGGGGGCCCGCTCGACGATCCCGTCCCGCATCTGCTGCGCGAGGCAGCCGCCGACCGCGATCTGCATGCCGGGTCGGTCACGCTTGACCGCCGCGAGCTGGCCGAGATTGCCGAAGAGACGGCTCGCCGCATTCTCGCGGACCGAGCACGTGTTGAGGACGATGATGTCCGCGCCTGCGTCACCGGCGTCCGTGGCCCGCGCGGCCGCCTCTGGCACGGTGTCGACATGTCGATAACCGGCACCCTCAAGGAGGCCGGCGAGACGTTCAGAGTCGTGGACGTTCATCTGGCACCCGAGGGTGCGGATGGCGTAGGTGCGAGGAAGGGCTGTCTCAGTCATCGCCCACCATTGTAGGGCTCACAGCCTGCAGAGATGGAACTCTGTGAGGCGACGGTCCTTCGGGAAGGCCGGTCAATGCGGGAGAATCGTCCGAACATGACCGGGTCCCCGAGATTCCGGGCCGACAAACCCTTCATGAACGCTGATCTCGGGCGGACCCGGGTGCGTCGGCAGGCAGTTCGGACCCGCTGGAGCCTACCGCGGGCGGTCACGCCACTATGAGCTGGAGGGCGATGAAGCCGCAGGCCCCGGCCCACATGCAGCTCGCGAGCGAGCCGATGATGAAGCGCTCGCTGACGGCCGGGTCCTCCTTGAGCTCAGACCAGCGGCCGAGCGACTTGATGGCGACGACGGCGGCAATGAGGCCGGGTTGACCGACGATGATGAGGCCGGTGACCGAGAGGCGCTCGAGGATCCCGATGACGGTCCCGCCGCGCAGCACACGACGCTTGGGCGGCTCAGGCTCGAGGATGAGCTTCCCCTCTCGCACATCGGGAACCACGCGGGCGATGGCGAGCACACCCTCGACGACGAGCCAGCCAACGACGGCGGAGATGAGGAGCGCGAGGACCGCGATGAGGATGTCCATCAGTCCTCCGATTCTGCGAGCAGGCGATCGAGGAGCGGCCAGCAGGCCTCTTCGAGCGTTTGGGCACCGTACCCTCGACGCTGGGACACGGCCTCAGAGCTGATGTCGAGCCGCTCGGCGATCTGCTGTCCCGTCTCGCCGGCCCGGTGAGCATCGATCGCCTCCCACTGGGCCTCCGTCCGTGACTCGATGAGATTGCCGAGGAGTCTCAGCAGCGCCTCGGCCTCCGCCGCTGTCCCCTCGTTCGTTCCGACGACGGCGATCGACGGCGTGAAGCGGGTGGTGCTCTTAGCCCCTTCGACCGCGGTCCGTGCATTCTCGAAGGCGGGTCCACTGCCCTCGCGGGCACTCCCGCCCAGCTTGGCGAGACCGGAGCCGATCCCGATGTGCCAATGCCCGTCGCGCAGAGTTTCGAGGGCGATTGTTCGGACTGTGGCGGCATCGTCGGTCACACCCTGGACCTCGTCGCCAACGGTGCGCTCGAAGGAGCGGACCATGTCGGCGCTGTCATAGCGCGCGAGGAGGTCCGGAACCCGGTCGATATCGCGTCGGGAGCCGATCTGATCAAGGGTGAGGACGAACATGACCACTCCTATTCAAGCCATAGAACTTGATTAAGTAATTCCAAGCCTAATAGCTTGAATCGTCCGTGTCATCCAATACGGAGCGGAGCGCGTGCATGATCTGGTCCGGGTTGAAGCCGCGGCGGGCAAGGGCGCCGTAGATGCGGCGACGACGGACCGCATCATCGAGCCCTCGTGTCGACCGAGCCTTCTTCTCGGCGAGGGCGATGGCCGCCTCGCGCTCATCGTCCGGACTGATCTCCTCGAGGGCAGCATCGGCGACTTCACGGTCGATGCCTTTCCGAGAGAGCTCCCGAGCGAGACCGGTTCGCGAGACGGGCTTCTCGGCCATCCTCGAGCGGACGAGCATGGCGGCGAACTTCTCGTCGTCGACAAGCCCGACCTCCTCGAACCTGTCGACGATCTCGATCGCGATCTCCTCGGGGACCCCGCGAGAGATCTGGGCGTCGAGCAGCTGCTGGCGCGATCGGTCCATCATCGCCAACTGCCGCAGGACAATCGCCCTGGCCTCCTCGCGGAGCTCCTCCGGGGACTCCTCGCCCGTGATCTTCATCAGAAGTCCGCGGGCACCGATTCGTCGGCCATGGCATCCGGGCTGTCCGCGCTCGGGACATCGGCGTACTCGCCGATGCCGAGCTTCTCGAGGATCTTCTGCTCGATCTCGGAGGCGGTATCCGTGTTCTCCGCGAGGTAGGCGCGCGCCTTCTCCTTGCCCTGGCCGAGCTGCTCACCCTCGTAGGTGAACCACGCGCCGGACTTGCGGACGATGCCGTTGTCGACTCCCATGTCGATGAGGCTACCCTCGCGGGAGATGCCCTTGCCGTACATGATGTCGAACTCGGCCTGCTTGAACGGCGGTGCCATCTTATTCTTCACAACCTTGACGCGGGTGCGGTTGCCGATCGGCGAGCCTGCCTCCTTGAGCGTCTCAATGCGGCGCACGTCGAGACGGACCGACGAGTAGAACTTGAGAGCCTTGCCGCCCGTCGTCGTCTCGGGCGAGCCGAAGAAGACGCCGATCTTCTCGCGAAGCTGGTTGATGAAGATCGCGGTCGTGCCGGATGCGGAGAGCGCACCCGTGATCTTGCGCAGTGCTTGGGACATGAGGCGGGCCTGGAGACCGACATGCGAGTCGCCCATCTCGCCTTCGATCTCGGCCTTGGGGACGAGCGCGGCGACGGAGTCGATGACGACGATGTCGAGTGCGCCCGAGCGGATGAGCATGTCCATGATCTCGAGCGCCTGCTCGCCTGTGTCCGGCTGCGAGACGATGAGGGCATCGGTGTCGACGCCGAGGTTGCGCGCGTAGGCGGGGTCAAGCGCGTGCTCCGCATCGATGAAGCCGGCAATGCCGCCCGCCCTCTGGGCCTGGGCGACGGCGTGAAGGGCGACGGTCGTCTTACCGGACGATTCCGGGCCGTAGATCTCGACGACGCGGCCCCTGGGAAGCCCGCCGATCCCAAGTGCAACATCAAGGGCAACCGAGCCGGTGGGAATGACTTTGACTTTCTGTGCGGCCTGATCGCCGAGGCGCATGATCGAACCCTTGCCGAACTGGCGGTCGATCTGCGCGAGAGCCGTGTCGAGCGCCTTCTGGCGGTCGTCAGATTTTGCGGCCAATGGTGTCTCCTTGATAGATGCGGGTAGAGCAGGCGTCGAATAGGGAACCCGCCCTCTCCGAGCGGCATCCTAAGAGCAACGCTAGGCCACGCCTTTGGCACAATAACCCCGGTGTTCTCCACGCTGTGGAAAGCCGGGGCCGCGATGCTCCGGAGAACATCGTAACTGAACATTCGTTCGAATAAATGCGGCGCGCCGAGATCAGCGCTCGTCCCTGTTGACGCGGTGCCGGAACGCCTCGTCCTCGATATTCATCTCGGAACAGATCGCGGTCCAGATCTTCTGCGGCGACTCCCCTGCCTCGAGGAGCTCGTCGGCCGTGCGGTGCCCAAGGCCGGGTAGAGCCAGCGTCCGAGCAAGGGCCTGCCCGTACGCCGGCCCGAAGACATCGGCGAGCACGTCGTGGAATTCTGAGTGATTCATCATCGAGAACGTGAGAGGCCGCGGCAGCGCCGCGGCCTCTCACAGTGATCTGTCACTTGACTCCGGCCTCGGCCAGCGCCTCCTGAACAGTGTCGGGGACACGGAAGCTCGGCGGCACCCGGCCCTCGGAGAGGTCGATCCGGTCGGCGACGAGCCGGAGGACGTGGCCCAGGGGCACGTTGAGCGCCTGGGTGATTGAGAGGAGAAGCTCTGACGAGGCTTCCTTCTGTCCGCGCTCGACCTCGGAGAGGTAACCGAGCGAGACGCGGGCGTCCGAGGACACCTCTCGAAGGGTGCGACCCTGTCGCTGGCGGTAGGCGCGAAGCACATCGCCCAGTTCGCGGCGGAGGAGCACAGGTTCAGACGCACGCGCCTCGCGGGGGCGAACAATGTCTGCATGGTTCTTCCGGTTTACGCCGGTTCGTGTTTCCATTGCCATCACCATCTCCAACGGTTCATTCCCGACTTTTGTTCCCGCATTCCCACCGAAGCGATCAGTCGCACAGGCTATCTCCAGGTTTCCTCGGCCGTGAGGAATTTGGCCAGGTCGGCGGGGAGCTCCAGATCGGCGAGGAGATGCACGGCGGCGATAACAGTCGATTCACTGACCTCGGCTCGGGTCCCCGGGAAGGTGAACCCAAAGGCTCTGCCATCCTCCCGGCCGATCCAGACGGTGCCCTGCTCGTGGCCGTCGGCAGGACCAGGGCCTGCGACGCCGGTCGTCGAGACGGTGTGGACGGCTCCGGTCACGCGGGCGATGCCCTGCGCCATCTGTGAAGCCACCTGCCCGCAGACGGGCCCCTGCTCGTCGAGCAGAGTCGTATCGACTCCCAGCATCCGGGCCTTCATCTCGTCCGTATAGCTGACAATCCCTCCGAGGAGGATCGCCGAGATCCCCTCTGTCTCCACGAGGCGCACGCACACGGCTCCTCCGGTGAGGGACTCGGCAGTGGCGATCGTGTCGCCGCGCTCGAGAAGGATCTCGGCGGGCCGCAGTTCAGTTGGTTTCACGATTGATCCTTCGTGCGTCCTGAACATATTGGATGGCGGAGACGATCGAGACGACGAGCGCGGCTGCGACCAGAGCCCACGTCAGCCATTCCATCGTGAGCGCGAGTCCATCCGGAAGGAAATCCCGCCACGGCATGAGGAGACCGCCGATGAAGAGGGACTGGAGGAACATCTTGAGCTTGCCGCCCTTACCGGCTGCCATGACAGCCTTCTTCTTCATGTACATCCGCATGATCGTGATGCCGATCTCGCGGGCGAGCATGATAATCGTGACCCACCACCAGAGCATGTCGTGCCAGGACAGCATGATGAGAGCAGCGCCGATGAGGGCCTTATCCGCGATCGAATCCGCGAGCTTGCCGAAATCGGTGATGAGATTCCGGGACCTGGCGAGATACCCGTCGAGCTTGTCGGTCAGCGTGGCAATGAAGAAGATGCCGGTCGCGAGATAGCGGGACGCCGGATCGGCGTCCCAGAACGCCCAGATGAACAGAGGGATGAGCAGCAGCCTGACAACCGTCACTGCGTTCGCGACGTTGAGCACCGGAGGTTGAGAGTTCACTCTCCCAGCCTACGCCGAAACCACCTCCTCCCCTATGCTGGTGCCATGTCGACCCGCACAGCAGTCGCGGCTCTCGCCGCCAGCCTCCTGCTCGCCTCCTGCTCCAGTGTCATCGCCGACACTGAGAGCACCGATGCCTCCGCGCCCAGCGACCAGGCGAGTACGCCTGTCGAGGAGACCCCCGACAGTACGCCCGAGGCCGCGCCCAACACGCCCGAGAGCAATCCCGACGAGCCGATTGCGGAGCTGTCGATCGTCTCCGGTGGCGATATCCTCCTCCACCCCTCGATCTATGAGAGCGCCCGTGTCGGCGCGGATGACTTCGACTTCACGTACCAGTACGAGCACATCGAGCACTGGATCAGTGGCGCGGACCTTGCGCTGTGCTCGCTCGAGGTTCCGATCGCGCCCGAGGGCACCGACTATTCTGGATATCCGATGTTCGGAGCCCCGGCCGATCTCATCCCCTCCCTCAAGGAGGTCGGCTGGGACGGCTGCAACACGGCGACGAACCATACGATGGACAGGGGCTTCGAGGGCGTCGTCCGCACGAACACCGTGCTCGAGGAGAACGGCATGGGCTTCCACGGCGGCGCCCGCACCGAGGATGAGTCGACGCAGGCGCAGTTCTATGACCTGGAAGTCGAAGGGCGCACGGTGACCGTCGCCCACATCTCCGCCACCACCCTGACGAACGGAATTCCGATCCGCGCCGAGCAGCCGTGGTCGTGGTTCGTCATCGGCGAGCTCGGCCCGTACGACACCTCGGACGTTGTCGATATGGCGCAATCAGCGCGCGAGCAGGGCGCCGATCTCGTCGTCGCCTCCATGCATTGGGGCACCGAGTACGTGTCGGAGCCCATCGAGGAGCAGGTGACCATCGCCCAGGAGTTGGCCGACTCCGGCGAGGTCGACCTCGTCTACGGCAATCACTCCCACGTGCCCGAGCCGGTCGCCGAGCTCGACGGCGGACCGCGCGGTGAGGGCATGTGGGTGGCCTGGTCGATGGGCAACCTCATCTCCGGCCAAACCATCGCCAACCATGGTTACCGGGTCACCACCGGCTACCTCGGGACGGCGACCGTCGAGGTGCCCGCAGAAGGTCCTGCATCGGTCACTGCGCTTGACTGGACTGCCGTCACGCAGGACGCACCAGGAGCCAACCGTCTCTACGTCCTCAACGAGGTGATGGCCAACCCGCCGACCGTACTCACGCTGGGACCGGCCGAGCTGCAGGCCCGCGCCGACGTCACCTATCCGGTCATGGAGGGCAGCGAGCGCGCGGAGCGCACGGATCCGCCGACCCGCCAGGTCGAGTCGGTCACTCCCTGGAGATAGCCGGACCGCACGGAGCTGGTGGTCAGGAGCGACCCTGCTGCTGGGCCCCTGTCGCATGTCGCTGTCCGTGACCGCGAACCCCTCAGGTCGGCTCCGCTGGCTGGGCGCAGCCCTACTTCTCGTCGAGCGCTGCCAGGGGAACCGGACCATCGCTGAACGTCTCGGGGAAGACGTCCGAACGCGTCGGAGCAGCGCGGCCGTCGATGACAGGTAAGACACCCTGGCCTGCGAGAGGCGTTGACCACGCGGTGCCCTCGATGGTCCCTTGGGCTCGTGCTCCGACGCGATGATGACAAATGTCCTCTCGGGGACGAGATGCTCCTCGGACGTCGTCTCGCTTATCGTCCCAAGCACAGACTGAACGACGGTCAGTTCGCTGCCCGCAAGCGACTCGTCACCGGACAGCACCTCATCGACTCGTGCCGTCAGGTGCTCCATAGGAAGACCCGGATCGCCGGGAGAATCGGGCGTGCCGTCCCCGCCGTGGTCGACATACTCTCCATCACGCGATATCACTGTGACGACGAGAGTCCCGTCGTGCTGACTCTGCGCATCGTCAAAGGAGGCGTAGATGACGGGAGCAGTGTCGATTCTCTGGCCCGAACTGGTGGACTCGCCGCCCCACGGCCATGTCGCCCCCGCGACAGCGGCGGCAGAAAGGCCGAGCTTACTGCGATGACGAGGTTCTTCTTCACGATCCTCCTCCGGGTGATCGGCTCAGAAGGACTCAGTGTTCTCGGCCTATGACGGCACAGTAGGCCTGTCAGACCGAGATCGCCACGGGAATCTACGTCACCAACGGCGGTTCGACTCTCCGATCACCGACCGGTCAGCTGCCAGGCGTCTTCGGAGTCGTCGTCATCCTCGTCCCAGTACTCTTCTGCTTCACGGGCGGCGGGAAGGACCTGGGTGCCGTCCACCGGCTCCTCATCGATGGCCGACTCGTAGGCACCGCCGGGCGGCTCCTCGCCCCGGAGCATGGCCAGCACCTCGGGAAGCTGCTCGGGCTTGACGAGAACCTCGCGGGCTTTTGACCCCTCGGAGGGGCCGACAATGTCGCGCGATTCCAGCAGGTCCATCATCCGCCCCGCCTTTGCGAAGCCGATGCGGAGCTTCCTCTGGAGCATCGAGGTCGAGCCGAAGTCCGTCGAGACGACGAGCTCAGCCGCCTGGAGGAGGATGTCGAGGTCGTCGCCGATGTCGTCGTCGACCTGCTTCTTCGACTCGGCCTTGACCGTGACGTCCTCCCGGTACTCGGGGGTCATCTTCGTCTTGACGTAGTCGACGACCTTTTCGACCTCAGACTCCCCGACCCAGGCGCCCTGGACGCGGATGGGCTTCGATGCGCCGGAGGGCATGAACAGGGCATCGCCCTGGCCGATGAGCTTCTCGGCACCGGGCTGGTCGAGGATGACGCGAGAATCGGCCAGCGATGAGGTGGAGAACGCGAGCCTCGAGGGCACGTTGGCCTTGATGAGGCCGGTGACGACGTCAACCGAGGGCCGCTGGGTGGCGAGGACGAGGTGGATGCCGGCGGCGCGGGCGAGCTGGGTGATCCGCTGGATCGAGGACTCGACATCGCGGGGGGCGACGAGCATGAGGTCGGCAAGCTCGTCGACGACAACGACGAGGTAGGGGTAGGGCTTGATCTCCCGCTCGGAGCCGGGCAGGGGCTGGATATGGCCGGCGTGGACAGCCTCGTTGAACTGGTCGACGTGGCGGTGCCCGAAGGCGGCGAGGTCGTCGTAGCGCCTGTCCATCTCCTCGACCACCCACTCGAGGGCCTCGGCCGCCTTCTTCGGGTTCGTGATGATCGGGGTGATGAGGTGGGGAATACCCGCGTAGCCGGTGAGCTCGACCCTCTTCGGGTCGACGAGGATGAGCCGGACCTGATCCGGTGTCGCACGCATGAGGATCGACGTGATCATCGAGTTGATGAAGGACGACTTGCCCGAGCCCGTCGCGCCGGCGACCAGCAGGTGCGGCATGCGCGACAGGTTCGCGACCACGTAGTTCCCCTGGACGGACTTGCCGAGGCCGACGACGAGCGGATGCGTCTGCTTGTTCGCCACCGAGGAGCGCAGCACGTCACCGAGAACGACGGTCTCCCGGTCGGCATTGGGGATCTCGATGCCGATGGCCTGCTTGCCGGGGATCGGCGAGAGGATGCGAACATCGGCCGAGGCCACCGCGTAGGCGATGTTCTTCGACAGCTGAGTGATCTTCTCGACCTTGGTGCCGGGGCCCAGCTCGACCTCGTACTGAGTCACTGTCGGCCCGCGGGAGAAGCCGGTGACCTGAGCATCGACCGCGAATTCCTCGAACAGGTTCGTCAGCGTCGCGACCACCGAGTCGTTGACCTCGGAGCGCTCCTTGTGCGGGGCGCCCGCGGCCAGCATCCCCATGTCCGGCAGCTCGTAGGCGAGGCTCGGCGAGAGCTCGGGCTGCTCGAAGACGGTCGGCGACTCGGGCTCGGTGTCAGCGGTCGGCTCGGGCGCCTCGGGAGGGTCGATGACGGCGGTGGACGGAGAAGCGGGGGCAGGCTTCGACCGCCTCTTCGGTGTCGCGATCGGGGCTGGCAGATCGGGCGCCTCCTCGATCTCATACGGCTCCTCGTACGGCTCGTCCTCGGCCTCGATCGCCTCCCGGCGCCGGCGCCTCAGACGCTCCCCGAGGGGCTCGCGCCGCTCCGTCGGCTGTGCGGCACTGTAGCGATCGAGAATCTGCCGGATCGACGTCGAGCTGCCGTAGAGAATCGCGTAGATCGCGAGGAGGACGAGAATGGGGACGGCGCCCCACGGCGAGAGCAGGTAGGACAAGCCGCCGCCGACGAGCCATCCGACGATCCCGCCGGCCGCTTCAACCGACTCGATCGACTCGAGGGGGCTCTGCGCGCCGAGGACGATGTGGAGGATGCCGGTGATGGCGAGGATGAGAAGGACCGTACCGATGACGAGGCTCCGATTGGCGCCCCTCGTCGAGTCCCGGAACAGGCGGACGGCGAAGAAGACAAGGACAATCGGGACCAGAACGGAGAGCAGGCCGACGGGGCCAGCCGTCACGTGATGGATGACGGAGCCGAGGGCACCCGACAGTTGGAACCATTCCCGCAGCGCGACGATGATCGCCGCACCGACGAGTGTCAGCGCGAGCCCATCCTGCCGGGCCGGCGACGGCTCCACAGCAGGCTCG
The DNA here is from genome assembly GCF_003952265.1 of Flaviflexus salsibiostraticola. Classification (NCBI taxonomy): domain Bacteria; kingdom Bacillati; phylum Actinomycetota; class Actinomycetes; order Actinomycetales; family Actinomycetaceae; genus Flaviflexus; species Flaviflexus salsibiostraticola. The sequence continues at coordinate 64,321 of NZ_CP034438.1, read as the reverse complement.
GGCTGGACCTCCGTCTTCGGCGGGTCCTGGCGGCGCCGCACGCGGCGCCCGCTCGTCTCCTGCGAGGCTTTGCGGCCGGGTCTCCTGGGTTCTGACTTGCTCACACCCTCGAGGATAGTTCTCCGACCAGCCTGTTTCCTACCCACGCGCCGAACCGCCGGGGGCGGACTATCTCACGCGAGGCGCTCTTCGAGGGACTCGGTCGACTCAACGGGGTGCATGATGAGGGAGAACAGGTCCTTTGGGTCACGCGGATCGGCGATGAGGTCGATATCGGTCTGCAGGTCCGTTCCGGCCGTCGCACGCCAGCACACGCGCAGGGCGCTGAGGTCCGCGAGCGCGAAGCCGACCGAGTCGAAGACGGTGATGTCGCGGTCACTGAGGCGGCCTTCGGCGCGCTCGGTCACGACCCGCCACATCTCCGTGACAGGGAAGTCGGCGGGCAGCTGCTGGATCTCGCCCTCGATCCTCGTCTGCTCCTCAAACTCGACGAAGACCCGTGCTCGCTGGAGGATACGGGGATCGAGCTCGGTCTTACCGGGGCAGTCACCGCCGATCGCGTTGATGTGGACACCGGGCTCGACGTGGGAGTCGAGGAGGACCGTCGCCTGCTGCTTGTCGGCTGTACAGGTGGTGATGATGTCGGCGTCCGTCACCGCCTCGTGGGCACTTGAGCATTCCTTGACGCGGAAGCCGAGAGGCTCGAGGTTGTCGGCGAGCTTGGCCGTCGCCTGCCCATCAGCGTCATAGATGAGGAGTTCGTCGACGCCGATGAGCTCGCGCATGCCCAGCGCCTGGAATTCGGCCTGCGAGCCCGCGCCGATCATTGCCATCCGCGTCGATCCCGGGCGGGCGAGGTGTGTGGCGGCCACGGCCGACATCGCTGCTGTCCTCATGGCTGTCAGGAGCGTCATCTCCGCGAGGAAGACCGGATGACCGGTGTTGACATCGGCGAGCGCGCCGAAGGCGGCGATGGTCTGGATTCCGCGCAGGGGGTTGGACGGGTGCCCGTTCACATACTTGAAGGCGTACAGGTCCTCATCGGAGATCGGCATGAGCTCGATGACTCCGATGTCGGAGTGCGTGGCGATGCGGGGGATCTTCTCGAACGCCTCCCACTTGGCGAGGTCCTCTTCAATGCCCGCGGCGATTGCCCGGATGACGGGCTGCAGCCCGTCACGCGCGATCCACCTCGCCATATCCTTCACACCGACGAATTGCGTCATTGCGGCTCCTGCCTCTTGTGCCCCGCCGTCACTCCCCTGGTCGGGTCGTGGCCCGCTCGTGGCGGCATTGTGTGCCAGTCCCCCGAAGGTTCTCACGATGCGGACACGAGGGTCCTTCGGACAGATTGTGCCATGAGACACACGAGAGCGCCATAGGCGCGCCATCTCCCCGGGCATCTCTCCCCATGAGGAACCCACACGACGATCGGTTGGAGATCAGAGCCCCCAAACTTCTCTCCCGTCCCTCCGATACTGAGGAGGCCGCCCCGTGGGGCGGCCTCCTCGATGAGAATCAGACTTCGATGACGGTGGGGACGATCATCGGGCGGCGGCGGAGCCTGCGGGAGACCCAGCGGCCGACCGCCCTGCGCATCGCCTGCTGCATCTGGTACGTGTCACCGTCGTTGTCGAGGACGTCCTGGAGCGCCTTCGTCACCTCCGGAAGCACCTTCTCGAACACATCATCATCCTCGGCCATGGCGCGAGCCTGGATGTGGGGGCCGGAGATGATGGCGCGCTTCGCCGTGTCGACGACCGCGAAGATCGCAACGAAGCCCTCCTCGGAGAGGATGCGGCGGTCCTTGAGCTCGGCCTCGGTGATATCGCCGACGGACGAGCCGTCAACATACACGTATCCGCAGGGCACGGCTCCGACCATCGACGCCTCGCCGTCCACGAGGTCGATGACGGCGCCATCCTCGGCAAGCATGACATTCTCGGCCGGCACGCCGGTCTTGACGGCGAGCGCGCCGTTGGCAACGAGGTGCCGGATCTCGCCGTGGATGGGCATGACCGCGGTCGGCTGGACGATGTTGTAGCAGTAGAGGAGCTCACCGGCGGAGGCGTGGCCCGAGACGTGGACGCGGGCGTTCGCCTGGTGGATGACCTTGGCGCCGAGGCGCATGAGCCCGTTGATGAGGCGGAATACGGAGTTCTCATTGCCGGGGATGAGGGACGAGGCGAAGATGACGGTGTCGCCCGGGCCGACCGCGATACTCTGGTGGTTCTCGTTGGCGATGCGGGACAGCACCGCCATCGGCTCACCCTGCGACCCCGTCGACATGTAGACGCGCTTGGACGGCGGGTAGTCGTTCATCCTCTTGAGATCGACGAGGACGCCGTCCGGCACGTCGAGGTAGCCGAGGTCGGAGGCGATGCCCATGTTGCGCACCATGGATCGGCCCACGAAGGCGACGACCCTGTTGTTCGCAGCCGCCGCGTCGAGGATCTGCTGGACGCGGTGGACGTGCGAGGCGAAGGAGGCGACGACGATCTGACCGGTCACCTGGGAGAAGGCCTGCTCGAGGACAGGACCGATCTCGACCTCTGAGGTCGTGAAGCCGGGCACCTCCGCATTCGTCGAGTCGACCATGAACAGGTCGACGCCCTCTTCACCGAGACGGGCGAAGGCGCGAAGGTCGGTGATGCGGCCGTCGAGCGGCAGCTGGTCCATCTTGAAGTCGCCCGTGATGAGGACGTTGCCGGCAACGGTCCGGATCATCGCGGCGAGCGCGTCCGGAATCGAGTGGTTGACCGCGACAAACTCCAGCTCGAAGGGTCCGAAGGTCTCGATGTCACCCTCTGCCACCTGAAGGGTGTAGGGGCTGATGCGGTGCTCCTGGAGCTTCGCCTCGATGAAGGCGAGGGTGAGCTGCGAGCCGACGATCGGGATGTCGTTCTTGAGACGCAGAAGGTACGGGACCGCTCCGATGTGGTCCTCGTGCCCGTGGGTGAGGACAATGGCGACGATGTCGTCGAGCCTGTCCTCGATGTATTCGAAGTCCGGCAGGATGAGGTCGACACCGGGCTGGGCCTCCTCGGGGAAGAGGACGCCGCAGTCGACGATGAGGATCTTGCCGTTGATCTCGAAGACGGTCATGTTGCGGCCGACCTCGCCAAGGCCCCCCAGAGGGACGATCCTCAGGGCGTTCTTCTTGAGCGGGCCTGGGGTCTGAAGTTCGGTTAGCGCGTAGTTCACCTCATCATTGTTTCACGAACGCGCCACATAATGCAGAAGCGCCGTGAGACGGCGCCGACAGACGAGAACGAGGCCCACGCATGGGCCTCGTTCAGGGTACGGAAGGTCGGGCTAGTCGATATAGCCCTGGGCGGATAGGACTCTGCGCAGGTTGTCGAGCTCGAGCTGGCTCGCTCCGACGAGCGGCAGTCTGACGGTCGGAGTCGGCAGCACTCCCATCATCGCGACAGCCTCCTTCGCCATGACGGCGCCCTGGCCGGTGCCCATGATCGCCTCAACGAGCGGGTGCACCTCCTCGTCGATCCTCTGGGCCGCCGCGAGATCGCCCGCGTCGAGCGCCTCGACCATCGCCCGGTACTTCCGTGCGGCCACGTGACCGACAACGGAGACGACACCGGATCCGCCGATCGCCATCCACGCGAGGTTGAGGCCATCATCGCCCGAGTAGTACTCGAGGCCGGTGCGGCGAGCGGTGGCGATGCCGCGGGGCAGGTCCGCAGCCGCGTCCTTGACGGCCCTGATCTTCGGGTTATCGGCCAGACGGTCGAAGACCTCGTCGGAGATCTTCACCCCCGTGCGCCCGGGAATGTCGTAGACCATGACGGGCAGATCCGTCGAGTCGGCGATCGCGGAGATGTGCTGGTAGATCCCCTCCTGCGACGGCTTCGAGTAGTAGGGCGAGACGATGAGCAGGCCCTGGGCGCCGCACTTCTCGGCACTCCGCGCGATCCGCACCGCGTGCGCCGTGTCATTGGAGCCCGCGCCGGCCATGACCATCGCCCGGTCTCCGACCTCGGCGACGACGGCGCGGACGAGGTCGTCCTTCTCCGGCTGGTGCGTCGTCGGGGATTCACCGGTCGTACCGGACAGGACGATGCAGTCGACGCCCTCCTCAACGAGGTGGGCGGCGAGGCGGCGAGCTGAGTCTGTGTCGAGCGAGCCGTCGGGGGCGAATGGCGTGGCCATGGCCACTGCGACGGAGCCGAATGTGCGTGATGTACCCATGACCACAGCCTAGCGCGTCGCCTCATACTGCAGACCCCGCCGCCGCCAAGTGTCAACTATGTGGACCTCGAATGGGCCTGCCGATAGGGTGGCACAATGACTGCCGCTCTCCCAGATTCGTTTGTCCGGCCCTCGATCGTCTCCGACGTCCCCTTCATCGGCACGATGCACGCGACGACCATGAAGGCGGCCCTGGCGGCCGCCCTCGGCCACGATCTATCGGAGGAGCTTGAGCGGCAGATCAGCGCCGAGGAGCTTGCCAAGGGCTGGTCGGACTCGATCTCGGCACCGCCCTCCCCCGCGTACCGCACGCTGACCGCGGTCGAGGGAGCCGCCATCGTCGGCTTCGCCGCGACCGCTCCCGCGGATCAGGCACTCGCGGGCGCGCCGGAGGACAATCCCGGGGTCATGGAGATCCTCGCACTCGAGGTTCCGCGGAACAATGGACGAAAGGGTCACGGCTCCCGCCTGCTCTCCGCCATCGCCGAGTTCGCCGAGAAGGATCGGGTGACCGAGATGCAGGTCTGGATCCTCGTCGGTGACGAGGCGAAGACCCGTTTCTTCCAGGGTGCGGGATTCGCCCCCCGCGGGATCCAGCGCAGCCTCGACCTCGGCGCTGAGCGCGTGACCGAGCAGTGCTGGTACACGATCATGACCGGCGACGACCACGGCGACGACGCCGGACACAACCACGGCTGATCGGCGGCCTGGGTCCGCCTGGCGACGTGCGCCCGCAGGCCCTCGGCGACCTGTTACAGGTCCATGATCCTATCCAGCCCGTAGGTGAGCCCGGGCCGGTTCGCCACCTCGCGAATCGCCAGCAGAACGCCCGGATAGAAGGACGCTCTGTCGAATGAGTCCGTCCGGATCGTCAGCTGCTCGCCCGGGTTGCCGAAGACGATCTCCTCGTGGGCCGTGAGGCCACGGAGCCGGACAGCATGGACGCGGACGCCATCGATATCGGCGCCGCGGGCGCCGTGCGGGTCGGTCTCCGTCGCGTCCGGCATTGCACCCATCCCTGCATCCCTGCGGGCCTGGGCAATGTGCTTCGCGGTCGTCATGGCCGTCCCCGACGGGGCATCGACCTTGTTCGGATGGTGCAGCTCGATGACCTCGGCCGACTCGAAGTAGGCCGCCGCCCGGGCTGCGAATGCCATGGCGAGCACCGCCGATAGCGCGTAGTTCGGGGCAATGATGACGCCTGTGCCGGGTGTGCCCGCGAGCCTCTCCTTGACCTGGGCCAGGCTCTCATCCGTCCACCCGGTGGTGCCGACGACGCAGTGCACGCCTGCATCGATGCAGGCAAGGACGTTGCCGAGCGTTGCGTCCGGCCTGGTGAACTCGACGGCGACCTCCGCCCCGTTGAGGCTCTCCGCCGTGATGTCGTCCCCCGCATCGAGGCGTGCGACCAGTTCGAGACCGTCGGTCGATTCGATTCCCGCGGAGATGGCGTGGCCCATGCGGCCCTGTGCTCCAATGACTGCAACCTTCATGGCGATCACTCTACCGACGAATACCGGGCCGCCGCTTCTCGGTTCACCGTGAGACGGCCGTGGGCCGATCCTTGACGGATCGGCCCACGGTTCGATGATCGGCTATGCCGGTTGCTCAGTCCTCGTCGGACTTGCGGGTGCGGCGACGCTGACGGCTGCGGGGCTTGCGCTCGCCGCGCTCCTCGCCGCCGTTCTCGTCGTTGCCATTCTCGTCGTTGCCGTTCTCCTCGACATCGTCGGCTGAGCTGTCCTTCTCGTTCTCTTCGCCCTCGACGATGGCGTGGAGCGAGAGCTTGCCGCGCTGATCGATCTCGGCGAGCTCGACCTGGACCTTGTCGCCCACGTTGAGGACGTCCTCGACGTTCTCCACCCTCTTGCCGCCGACCATGCGACGGATCTGGGTGATGTGGAGGAGGCCGTCCTTGCCCGGGGAGAGCGAGACGAACGCGCCGAAGGAGGTCGTCTTGACGACGGTGCCGACAAAGCGCTCGCCGACCTCCGGCATCGTCGGGTTGGCGATCGAGTTGATGGCCTGGCGAGCAGCCTCGGCTGCGGCGCCATTGGTCGCACCGACGAAGACCGTACCGTCATCCTCGATGGAGATGTCGGCGCCCGTATCCTCCTGGATCTGGTTGATCATCTTGCCCTTCGGGCCGATGACCTCGCCGATCTTGTCAACCGGGATCTTGATGGTGATGATGCGGGGAGCGGTCTCGTTCATGTCGTCCGGCACCGAGATGGCGTCGTCCATGATGTCGAGGATCGCGATGCGGGCATCGCGCGCCTGGCCGAGTGCCGCAGAGAGCACCTGCGCCGGGAGACCGTCGAGCTTCGTGTCGAGCTGGATGGCGGTGACGAACTCACGGGTACCGGCGACCTTGAAGTCCATGTCACCCAGTGCGTCTTCGGCACCGAGGATGTCGGTCAGCGCGACGAAGCGGTGCTCGCCGTCGACGACCTCGCTCATGAGGCCCATGGCGATGCCGGCCACCGAGGCGCGCAGCGGCACGCCCGCGTTGAGCAGCGACAGGGTCGACGCGCAGACGGAGCCCATCGAGGTCGAGCCGTTGGAGCCGAGAGCCTCAGACACCTGGCGGATCGCGTAGGGGAAGTCCTCGCGGCTCGGCAGGACGGGAACGATGGCGCGCTCGGCGAGCATGCCGTGGCCGATCTCGCGACGCTTGGGCGATCCCACGCGGCCGGTCTCACCGGTCGAGTAGGGCGGGAAGTTGTAGTGGTGCATGTAGCGCTTCGACGTCTCCGGGAGAGGTTGTCGAGCTGCTGCTCCATCTTCAGCATGTTGAGCGTCGTGACGCCGAGGATCTGCGTCTCGCCGCGCTGGAAGAGCGCGGAGCCGTGGACTCGGGGCAGCACGTTCGTCTCGGCCGAGATCGAGCGGATCTCGGCGGGCTGACGGCCGTCCATGCGGACACCGTCCGTGAGGACGCGGTGACGCATCTGCTTCTTGAAGACGGCGTTGACGGCCGCGGCGAGCTCGCCCTCACCCTCCGGGTAATCCTTCGACAGCTCGGCGACAACGTGGGTCGTGAGCTCGTTGAGGGCGCTGTCGCGGTCGGCCTTGGCGACGATCTCGAGGATGGGCTGAAGGCGGTCAGCGATCTGCTTCTCGACGCGGGCGAACTGCTCGTCCGTGTAGGGCAGGAACACCGGGTAATCCTGGGTGTCCTCGCCTGCCTGGTCGACCAGCTCCTGCTGTGCCTCGCACAGGACGCGGATGAAGGACTTCGCGGCCTCGAGACCCTCGGTGACCGTGTCCTCGGTCGGCGCCTGGGCGCCGCCCTGGATGAGATCCCAGGCGTACTCGCCGGCCTCGGCCTCGACCATCATGACGGCAACATCGTCGCCGACGATACGGCCTGCGACGACCATCGAGAACGTCGCGCGGCTGAGCTCGCTGTAGCGCGGGAAAGCAACCCACTGGCCGTCGATGAGGGCGACGCGCACGGCGCCGATCGGGCCGGAGAACGGAAGCGGCGAGAGGCTCGTCGACAGCGAGGCCGCGTTGATTGCGACAACGTCATAGGCGTCGTCCGGGTGGACGGCCATGATCGTCTCGACGATCTGCACCTCGTTGCGCAGGCCCTTTGCGAAGGCCGGACGCAGCGGGCGGTCGATGAGGCGGCAGGTGAGGATCGCGTCGGTGCCGGGTCGTGCTTCGCGGCGGAAGAACGAGCCGGGGATGCGGCCGGCGGCGTAGGAGCGCTCCTCGACGTCGACGGTCAGCGGGAAGAAGTCGAAGTGATCCTTCGGCGACTTGGACGCGGTGGTCGCGGACAGGATGGCGGTCTCGCCATCCAGGTAGGCCATAGCCGACCCTGCGGCCTGGCGGGCGAGCAGCCCTGTCTCGAAACGGATGGTGCGGGTGCCGAATGAACCGTTGTCGATGGTTGCTTCAGCGAATTTAATGTCGGGACCTTCCATGGTTCCTCTTCTTTCTGGGAGCCGGCCACGGTCATCGATTGCTCATCACGGGTTCTCGCCCCGTAATACACAACCGAGGACCGGTCATCGGCTCCTCGTTCTTCTATTCGTTATTCTTCTTCGGTGCTGTCAGGGCGCGTGCCGGTCGGGCACGGCGGGACAACTGGAGGCCCGGGCCACTGAGGGCCCGGGCCAGGAGTTCTAGCGACGCAGTCCGAGACGTGCGATCAGCGAGCGGTAACGCTCGATGTCCTCGTTCGCGAGGAACTTCAACAGCCGCTTGCGCTGGCCGATGAGGAGCATGAGACCACGACGTGAGTGGTGGTCGTGCTTGTGCGAGCGGAAGTGCTCGGTCAGCTGGCTGATCCGAGCGGAGAGCAGGGCCACCTGCACCTCCGGCGAGCCGGTGTCACCCTCATGAGTGGCGTATTCCTTGATGATCTGCTGCTTTTTCTCAGGTGAGAGAGCCATGTTTCTCCAATTCTTTCCGTTGCACAGAGCTCCGGGGCCTGTTCTCCCGGGCATGACGCATCCGTGGCCGATAAGACGGCTTGACCAGCGTAGCACGGTGCCTCCACCGCGCCCCGGGGGCCAATCGTGACGTTCGCTACCAGTGGAGGTTCTGCAGAGCGGAGATCTCCGTGCCTGCCGTGACCTCGGCGGGATCGACGCGGCCGCTGACGGGGACGCCGAGCGCGAGCGCGGACTGGCGCAGATCCTCATCCATCTGGTCGAGGAGCGCCTCGACGGTGTCGAAAGCGAGCATCGGCCGGAGCCAGGCGACAAGATCGATCGACACCTCTTCGCCGTACAGGTCAAGGTCGGACCGTCCGAGGACGTGGGCTTCGACCGTGCGCTTCTCGCCGTCGAACTGCGGATTCGTGCCGATGGAGATCGCCGCGGGCAGGTTCTCAACCGCGGGCGTACCGGGGACCGTGCGGACCAGCCAGCCTGCGTACACACCGTCCTGCGGGACGACGCCTGCGGAGGATGCCTGAAGGTTGGCGGTGGGGAATCCGAGTTCGCGGCCGCGCTTGTGGCCGTGGACGACCGTTCCCTGAAGGCGGTGGAGACGACCGAGCACCTTGGTCGCACCCTTGACGTTGCCGTCATCGAGGAGTTCTCGCAGCCAGGTCGACGACCAGCGCCGCCCGCTTCCCGGATCCTCGAGGTCATCGACGAGTGTGACGGAGATGCCGAGCTCCTCCCCCAGCTGGGTCAGCAGCCGGCCATCTCCGCTGTTGGCGCGCCCGAATCGAACGTCCTCACCGACGACGACGGCTGCGGCCCTGAGCAGACCGACCAGCTGGTCGCGGACGAACTCCTCGGCGCTCGCCTGCGCGTAGTCGAGCGTGTAGTGCTGGACGAAGGTCGCATCGACGCCGAGCGCCTCGAGCAGGTGAAGACGATCCTCGAGTGAGATGACGAGCGGGATCTCGCTGTCGGGGTTATGGACCGATCCCGGGTGCGGGTCGAACGTGAGGACGACGCTCGGAACTCCGAGCTCGTGCGCCTGCCGGATCGTCTCGGCGATGACAGCGCGATGACCGCGGTGCACGCCATCGAAGATCCCGATCGTGACGACGGAGCCCCGAAGATCGGCAGGGACGTCGTCAGTCGAGCGCCATACCTCCATCAGATGCCTGATCGAAGGCCGAGCTGGGGACGGCCCTCCGAGCGGTCCTTGATGTTCGAATCGACCGTGACGCCGCGGCCGCCACCGCAGCCACAGCCTCCGCCGCCACCATGGCCTCCGTGACCACGACCGCCGCAGCCGCATCCGCCGGTGGCCGGCACTTCACGCTTTCCACATGCACAGGTTTCACTCATGGTGACAGTCTAAAGCACCTGCTCTGGAGAGATGGATTCGTCCGGCGATGGTTCGACCTCATTCTGGCGGTGTCGCCCGATCTGCATACGATCGTGAGGCAGAGTGGAGAGATGAATACTGACATCATCCGCGACTGGATCCTCATCACCCCGGAAGGCGCCCTCGCTGTCGTGCTGTCGACCGTGGTCATGTATCTTCTCTTCCTCGTCGCATCCCGAATCATCGGGGCTCGCATGTTCACCGGGCTGACAAGCTTCGACATGTCGGCCGCGCTCATCTTCGGAGCAATCGTCGGCAGAGCGACGCTGGGGCCCGGTCCCACCCTGACGGCCGGTGTCATCGCCTTCCTCACCCTCCTCATCCTTCAGGGAGCCCTCGGCGTATTCGCCCACTCGGGCGGGGCCCGGATCGTCAACAACCGCCCGATCCTGCTCGTCGCCGGCACTCGGGTGTTGGAGGATGCGATGTCGCGCACGAGGATCACGAGGGCCGAACTGCAGTCCAAGATGAGGCTGGCGGGGATCCAGTCAATCGACCAGATCTCAGCCGTCATCCTCGAGCCCACGGGGGCGATCTCTGTGCTCCGCAGCGATTGCCTCATCGACCACGGCCTCATCGACGATGTCATCGGCCGGGAGCAGATTCCCCGGCACCTGGTGCGCTGGACGGAGGAGGCGGGGACGATCTAAGGGGCTCCGGCCGCGCCGCGAGTCATCACCCCGAACATCCGCGCGATGCTGTAGGCCGCCGCGGTGAGATTGTCTGCCGTGTGCGCGATTGCGCTCTCGAGAGTTTCGGGCCCGCGCCCAATAGTGAACGCGGCCGTGACGCCCTCGGCATAGACGTCCTCGATGCCGTCCCCGATCGATCCGGTGAGGACGATGACAGGTAGATCTGACCGGTGCCTGGCGACCCAGCGGGCCACCCCGACCGGCACCTTGCCCGAGAGGGACTGCCCATCGATCTGACCCTCTCCGGTGAGAACGAGGTCGGCGTCCGCGAGGACTCCAGCGAAGTCAACGGCATCGAGGACGGTGTCGATGCCGGGTTCAAGCTCTGCGCCGCAGAAGGCCATGAGGCCGCCGGCGAGCCCGCCGGCGGCGCCGGCTCCCGGCACGTGGGCCACGTCGATGCCGAGATCGGAGGCGATGACGCCGGCCAGGTGGACGAGCCCGGCATCCAACCGCTCGACCATCTCGGGATCCGCTCCCTTCTGCGGGGAGAAGACATGCGCGGCTCCGTGAGCGCCTGTCAGCGGATTGTCGATGTCGCACATGACGGTGAGGCCGACGCCCGCAAGCGCACGTCGCGCCTCGGACACATCGACACGCTGTACCTCCGCCAGCGTCGCCCCGACGGGCACGAACTCACGTCCCTCCGCGTCGAGGAACCTCACGCCGAGTGCGGCGGCGGCCCCGCAGCCGAGATCGGTCGTCGCGCTTCCACCGGCGCCGACGATGATGCGGCGCGAACCGCGGGCGATCGCGTGCTTGATCAATTCGCCCACACCATAGGTCGTCGCTTCGGCCGTGTCCTTCCGCCCTTCGGCGAGGGGCAGGCCCGCGCATGCCGCCATCTCGACGACCGCGGCACCCCCGGGGAGGACCCCGTAGTCGGCCGTGACCATGTCGCCCGGGAATACGCCGCATACCCGCGCGGTGACGGACTCTCCTCCGGCCGCCGCCAGCATGGCCGCGACGGTGCCCTCCCCGCCATCCGCCACCGGTATCTCACTGATGCGGGCGGTGGGCAGCGCACGGCGAACGCCGTCCGCAATCGCCCTGTGAGCCTCGATCGAGGTGAGGGCACCCTTGAAGGAATCGGAGATGACGATGATGTGGTGCATACAGGCACCCCTCCCGGGCGTGTGCGATGGCTGGGCCTCCATTGTGCACAGCACGACCGGCGCCGTGGGCGGGTTGAACAGCCGAATGGTCGGTCCGGGACTCCCTGCGCCTGACGGCGCAGGGAGTCTCACGGTACGAGGGTCAGGCGCTGGGGGCAGCGAATACGACGGCAGGGCCGACCTGGTTGCCGCGCCTCCGGCCGATGGCGACGAGCACGTCGCCGCGGATGAGTGCAACCGGGTACGCGGATGCCTCGATGTCGATGAACTGCCCGAATCGGAGCGCCTGCTCCTGCTCTGCCGTGATGTCGACGGTTGCCATCGCGCGCCGCGCAGCCTCGACCATGGGGATGACGGGCAGCGGCTCGCTGAGGACGACGTCGGCGAGCTCATCGAGCGAGCGGGCCTCCGCCTCGTGGAAGCCGCCCACCCGGGTGCGGCGCAGGGCGGTGATGTGGCCGATGGATCCGAGCGCCTGCCCCGTCTGGCGGGCGAGGGCGCGGATGTAGGTGCCGGACGAGCAGGTGACGGCGACATCGAAGTCGGCCAGTCCGTCGGTGCGGACGATGGGGGACGTGCGGACCAGTCGATCGATCGTCACGTCGACGGCCTTGAGCTCGACCGTCTCCCCTGCCCGAGCCAGGTCGCAGGCACGCCTGCCATCGATCTTCTTCGCCGAATAGGCAGAGGGCACCTGAGAGATCTGCCCCGTCAGCGATACAAGCGCGGCGTCGATCTCCTCATCGCTCGCCTCGATACCGGGGGTCGAGAGGATCTCACCCTCGGCGTCCTCGGTTGCCGTCTCCTGGCCGAGACGGAAGGTCGACTCGTAGTCCTTGTCGGCCCCCGAGAGGTAGGTGAGGAGCTTCGTGCCCGCCCCGATGCCGAGGACGAGGACTCCGGTTGCCGCAGGGTCGAGAGTTCCGGCGTGCCCGACCTTCTTCGTCTGGGCGAGACGACGGACCGCCGCCACCACATCGTGGGATGTGACGGCGGCGGGCTTGTCGATGACGATGATCCCCGACTCGGCGGGGAACATCCCGCGAGGAACGTCGATCATTCGTCGTCGGTCGCGGGCTTCTTGTACGGATCCGGGTCACCCGCCGGTGCGGCGGTTTCACGGATCCGGGCGAGCTCCGAGTCGCGCATGCGCGCGGCCACGAGAGCATCCTCGATCGACTGTGCCGTGACCGGCAGGGCGTCGGCCATGAACGAGATCGTCGGGGTGAGGCGCAGCCCGAGCTGCTTGCCCACCTCGGACCGGATCATGCCCTTGGCGGATTCGAGGGCAGCTCCTGAGGAGCGAAGCTCCTCCTCGCTGCCGAGGACGGTATAGAAGATCGTGGCGCTCTGCAGGTCACCGGTGACGCGGACGTCGGTGACGGTGACCATGCCGAGGCGCGGGTCCTTGAGCCTGCGGTCGATCATGACGGCCACAATCTCTTGGATGCGATCGGCTACCTTGCGGGCGCGAGGGCTTTCAGACATGTGTCTTTCCTGTTCCCCGCCAGGGGGGCCCCGAGGGGCCCCACCTGCCGGCTGCTAGTCGCGGGGCTTCTCCCGCATCTCGAATGTCTCGATGATGTCGCCCTCGGCGATGTCCTTGTGGCCGAGCGTGATACCGCACTCGAAGCCTTCGCGGACCTCCGTGACGTCGTCCTTCTCGCGGCGGAGAGAGACGATCTCGAGGTTGGGGGTGACGACGACCCCGTTGCGCACCAGGCGGGCATTCGTGCCGCGCTTGATGACACCGGACAGGACCATCGAACCGGCGATGTTGCCGAACTTGCCGGAGCGGAAGATCTGGCGGATCTCCGCGCGGCCGAGCTCGACCTCTTCGTAGATCGGCTTGAGCATGCCCTTGAGAGCCGCCTCGACATCGTCGATCGCGTCGTAGATGACGGAGTAGAACTTCATCTCGACACCCTCGGCATCGGCGTAGTCGGCGACACGTTCCGCAGGGCGGACGTTGAAGCCGATGATGACGGCCGAGTCGACCGTTGCGAGGTTGACGTCGTTCTGCGTGATCGCACCGACGCCGCGGTGGATGATGTTGAGCGCGACCTCTTCCGAGACCTCGAGCTCGAGCAGGGACGATTCGAGCGCCTCGACGGTGCCCGAGGAGTCGCCCTTGATGATGAGGTTGAGCGTCTCGACCTGGCCGGCGCGCAGTGCCTCATTGAAGTCCTCGAGCGACATGCGCTTGCGGCGCTTCGCGAGCGTCGCGGCACGCCTGGCGGCCTCACGCTTGTCGGCGATCTGGCGTGCCTGCCTCGAGTCCTCCGCCACAAGGAGGCTGTCGCCTGCGCTCGGGACGGACTGGAGTCCGAGAACCTGGACGGGGAAGGACGGGCCCGCCTCGTCCACGGGCAGACCGTGATCGTCGAACAGCGCTCGCACCGTGCCGTGGGCGGAGCCCGCGACGATGGCGTCGCCGACACGGAGGGTGCCGGACTCGATGAGCGCGGTGATGACCGAGCCGCGGCCCGGATCGAGCTTCGCCTCAATGGCGACGCCGCGCGCGGCCTTGTTCGGGTTCGCCGTCAGCTCGAGAGCCGCGTCGGCGGTCAGGAGGACCGCCTCGAGAAGCTCATCGATGTTGATGCGCTGCTTGGCGGAGACGTCGACGAACATCGTGTCGCCGCCGTACTCCTCGGCGACAAGACCGTACTCGGTGAGCTGACCGCGGACCTTGTCCGGGGAGGCTCCCTCGACGTCGATCTTGTTGACCGCGACGACGATCGGGACACCGGCCGCCTGGGCGTGGTTGAGCGCCTCGATCGTCTGGGGCATGACACCGTCATTCGCCGCGACGACGAGGATCGCGATATCGGTGACCTCGGCGCCGCGGGCACGCATCTGCGTGAACGCCTCGTGACCCGGGGTATCGATGAACGTGATCGCACGGTCCTGACCGTCATGCTCGACCGTCACCTGGTAGGCGCCGATGCGCTGGGTGATGCCGCCGGCCTCCGCGCCCGCCACGTCGTCGCTCCTGATCGCGTCGAGGAGCTTCGTCTTGCCGTGGTCGACGTGGCCCATGACCGTGACGACCGGGGGACGCGCCACCAGATCGTCTTCGCCCTCGGCGGCCTCTTCGGCCTCGAGGTCGATGTTGAAGGCCTCGAGGATCTCGCGATCCTCATCCTCAACCGACCGGATCTGGATGTCGTAGCCGAGTTCAGCACCGAGCAGCTGGAACGTATCCTCATCGAGCGACTGGTTCGCGGTCACCATCTCTCCCATGGAGAACATGACCGTCACCAGCGCCGCGGGGTCGACGTTGATCTTCTCGGCGAAGTCCGCAAGAGACGCACCTGCACGAACACGGATCACGGTCGAGCCGTCGCCGCGGGGAACGCGGACGCCGCCGACCATGGGTGCATGCTGCTGCTCGTACTCTTGACGCTTCGCGCGCTTCGACTTGCGGCCACGACCTGCACGGCCGCCGCCGCGACCGAATGCGCCGGCGGTGCCGCCGCGCATGGGACGGCCGCCCCTGCCGGGTGCGCCGCCTCCTGCAGCCGCTCCGGGTGCGCCGGTGCCGGGGCCACGGGTCTGACCCGGGCGGGCTCCGCCGCGACCGCCGCGACCGCCGGCCTTGGGCTGGGCGAGCGCGGACTGGTTGGGCATCATGGCCGGCGAGGGGCGGGGACCGCCCTTGGCGCCGCCGGGACGGGGACGCGCTGCGCCCTGACCCTCGGTCTTCTTGCCGCCGCCGGGGCGGGGCATGCCCTGGTTGGGCGCGAACGGGTTGTTGCCGGGGCGGGGACCGCCCTTGCCGCCGCCGGGGCGGGGCATGCCCTGGTTGGGCGCGAACGGGTTGTTGCCGGGGCGGGGACCGCCCTTGCCGCCGGTGCGCTGGCCCTGGCCGCGGGCTCCGCCGGGCTTCGGGCCGGGCTTGGGTGCGGGCGGGCCGGGCTTCGCCGACGACGCCGGGGTGGGCTTGGGTGCCTCGGGCTTCGGGGCCTCCTGCGCCGGCGCCTCAGGCTTTGCCTCGGCTGCGGGCGTCTCGGGGGCGGCCGGCTTCGGGGCGACGGGCGCCTCGGGTGCGGCCGGCTTCGGAGCCTCCGCGGCGGGTGCCTCGGGCTTCGGAGTCGGCTTGGGGCCCGGCTTCGGGGCCTGCGGCGACGCAGGCTTCGCGGAAGCGGGCTTATCGGCCTTGGGGCCGGGCTTCGGGGCAGGGCGCGCCGGGGCGTCGGCCTGCTGGGTTGTCTTTGCCGTCGACTTCGTCAGCGCAGCGAAATGCTCGCGGGCCCGGCGTTCGACCGGGGGCTCGAGGGTCGACGATGCCGACTTGACGAATTCACCGGCCTCCGACAGGTATGCGAGGACCTCTTTGCTCTGGATCCCGAACTCTTTGGCGAGTTGGTGGACGCGGACTTTTGCCACATTTCTCCTTCTTGTGGGGTCCGCGCAGGTGCGACAGACCCGTTACTGCTGGCAGCTCATCGCTGGGTACTCATCGGGCGCCCATCGGCTTCCTACCCGCTTTCTTCGTCGCTTCTTGTCACCCGGCTCCGGTTGAGCCGTGGTCGAACCAGGATTCGAGATCCGAGGTGTCCGTGATCGCGGTGCGCAGATGACGGGAACAGGCTCGGGACCTGATCGCAAGGTCCAGGCAGTCGCGGCGACGATGCAGCCACGCGCCTCGCCCCGGGAGAACTCCATCAGGATCGACGACAGCGGAATGCTGACGTGCGACCAGGCGGACCAGGGCGGACCGTGGTTCGCGCTTCCGGCAGCCGATGCATGTGCGCTGAGGCGTATGTGTCAACACGTCATCCATCTGCTAGGCGGCGCAAACCACCCAACAGTCTATCAACTCTCGCCCCGATGCCAACAGTAAGTGGCACCGGGGTGGGTGATCTCTCAGTCCTCGAGCTCGTCCTGATCGTCGCTCTCGTCCGACTCGGCCTCAAGGGCGGCGCGCTCGGCGGCCCGCTGCGCGGCAAGCACCTCGGCCTCGGCGCGGGCGGCGGCGATCTCAGACTCCTTGCGGATATCGATCGACCAGCCGGTCAGCTTCGCGGCGAGCCGGACATTCTGAGCCTCCTTGCCGATCGCGAGTGAGGCCTGGTCGTCAGGGACGACGGCGCGGGACTGCCGGTTATCCATGCTGAGGATGTCGACATGGGTGACGCGGGCGGGCGAGAGCGACGCGGCGATGAAGGCGGCCGGGTCATCGTCATAGTCGACGATGTCGATCTTCTCTCCCCCGAGCTCCTCCATGACCGCGCGGACGCGCTGACCATTGTGGCCGATGCAGGCACCCTTGGCGTTGATCGATTCATCCGAGCTCCACACGGCGAGCTTCGTCCGGTGGCCGGCCTCACGGGCGAGCGCGACGATCTCGACGTCGCCGCCCTCGATCTCCGGGACCTCCTGCTCGAAGAGGCGGCGCACGAAGTCCGGGTGGGTACGCGACAGCCGGACCGTGGCGCCCCGCTGCCCGACTGAGACGTCGAGGACGTAGGCACGGATCCGATCGCCGTGGCGGAAGCGCTCGGTCGGGACCTGCTCGTCCCTCCGAAGGAGAGCCTCGTGCTCGCCGACGCTGACGAAGACGTCGTCCGGGTTGGTCCGGGGCGGGTTCGCCTGGACGACGCCGGACACGACTGTGCCCTGGCGGCCCTTGAACGAACCGAGGACGCGGTCCGCCTCCGCATCGCGCAGGCGCTGGGCGATGATGCTGCGGGCCGTTGAGGTGGCAATGCGGCCGAAGTCGTTCGGGGTGTCGTCGAACTCGCCGACGGGAGCGCCGTCGTCATCGAGCTCCATGGCCCACACGGTGGCCTTGCCGGTCTCGCGGTCGAGCTCGACGCGGGCCTGGCCGATTGCGCCGGGGACCCGGTGGTAGGCGTGGAGGAGCGCGTCCTCGATCGCTCCCACGAGAACGTCGACACTGATTCCGAGCTCGGCCTCGACGATCCGCAGCTCGCTCATCTGAATATCCACAGGTGCTCCTATAGTTCGACGTCCATGCGGGCGCGGATCACGTCGGAGAGTGCAATCTCCTGATCC
This sequence comes from Flaviflexus salsibiostraticola, assembly GCF_003952265.1. NCBI lineage: Bacteria > Bacillati > Actinomycetota > Actinomycetes > Actinomycetales > Actinomycetaceae > Flaviflexus > Flaviflexus salsibiostraticola. Next base: position 46,476 of record NZ_CP034438.1, on the reverse strand, counting down.
GCCCCGCCGATGCTGAGGGTCAGTCTATCCGGTTCGACAGATTCGAGCCGTCCGGAAACCTCCCCCTCGGCAGTGGTGATGACGACCTTCCTGCCCTGCGCGCGACGGAAGTGGCGCGACTCGCTGAGCTCACGCGTCGCACCCGGAGTCGACACCTCGAGCACATACTGGCCCGCCGGCGCATCGGGGCTCTCGTCGAGGAACTGGGATACGTCGCGCGAGACCGCCGCGATCTGATCGGAATCCACTCCGCCCGGCCCGTCCTCAAGATCGACGGTCACGCGCAGGAGCGTGCGCCTGCCCGCGGGCTTCAGCTCAACCTTCTCCAGGTAAAGGCCTGCTCCGGCGACGACACTCGCCAGCGATTCTTGGAGTCTCTCCACGTCATTCATGAGGACCAGAGTACCTGGCGGCCCGGCGGCCGGCCGACATCGACCGGCACCGACCTGGTGCTCATAGAGGCCGTGACGCCGACCAGGGGCGGTCAGAGCCCTGTGGCACTATGGTGGCATGACTCGTCGCGCCGGACTCTCGACCCCCGTCTTCCTCCTCTCCGCAGCGATTGGCACCGCCATCTTCATCCTCGCCATGCTCGTCGCCGGTGTGCGGATCGACTCGGGCCCGACCCTTCCGGCGCCGCCGAGCGCCGCCGAGCAGGCACGCCAGAACGCCGCCTCCGCCTATGCGCTCGTCGCCGAGGCGGCGGAGGGCGACAGCGCCGAGCTTGCTCGCCTCGCACGGAGCCACGAGGAGGCGATCGGCGGCGTCTGGGTCCCGTGGCCCGAGGGCGCTCCCGACGGTGCCACGAACCCCCCGCCCCCGGCGTCGGACACCGACGATGTGACGGTCCTTCTCGATCGGGCGATCGGCGCCACCGTCGACGCGCTGGAGGCTGCCCCGCCCGCTGATGTTCCGCTCTACGCCTCGATCCTCATTCGCCAGCAGGCCGCACTCGACGAGGCGGCACCTGCCACCCAGGACAGTGATGCCGACGAGTCCGCCGACAAGGCGCCCGGCGCCGCCGGCCTGACGGCAGACACCCTCTCCCCCGGGCAGGTGGCCGAGCTCGCGTCCGGGCAGACCCTCATCGAGATCGATGCGGCACGGCAGTGGCTGGAGGCCGCAGCGCCCCACCTCGACTCGGCGGACACTGCCCTCACCCGCATCGCCGCCTTCGACGACTACACCTCCGCCATCCTCCAGTCCGGGACAGCCGACGTCCGCCGGGCATTCGCGCCGCTCCCCGACTGGTTTCTCAACCAGCCCTCCCCAGAGACGGCCCAGCGGCTCGAGGAGGAGGCCTACCTTCTCGTCGCCTCGGAGCTCTTCACGTACATTCCCACGCCCGACCGCGCCCTCGACCTCCAGATCGCGGCGACCGCATTCGAGTTCATTGCGCGATCCGACCTTCCCGACTTCCCGCTGCTGGAGGAGACTGCCTGAGCGGCACCGCTGGAGAGCGTGGCCTCATCGCCCCAGAGCGCAATCCCATCACCGCACCACCCCGCCGATACGGAGCGCGTCGCTGCGACATCGATGCGCATCCGACCGCCCAACGGCTCCTCCACGCAGGGGTGGACGCAGAGGCACCTCCCGAAAATAAGCCGCCTCCCGAGAAGGGCGGGGGCGGCTGTCGCCGCCCCCGCCCTCGCTCATGTCAGGCCCTCAGGCCCGCTTCGCGTCGAAGGCCGCCCTCGCCCCTGAGAACTCGGCGATGGAACCGCCTGCCGCGATGCTGTCGCGCGCCGGTCCTTCCGCCTCCTCCTTCGATGCCAGGAGGGCCCCGAGGCCGACGGCCTCGTGCGGCTGGAGGAACGCCACCCCATCGGAGTCGGCGAAGACGACATCACCGGGACGGACGACGACCCCGCACACCGCGATCGGCACGTTGATCGCGCCCTCGATGCCGAGGATGCGGGTGGTGATGGGGCTGAAACCGCGGGAGTAGACCGGGAAGTCGTACTCGAGGGTCTCGTCGTAGTCGTTGATCGAGCCGTCGATGACGGCCCCGACGGCGCCCCGCGCCTTGGCGGTGAAGGAGACGAGCCCGCCGAAGGCCGAGCGCTCCGTGTCCCCGCTGTGGTCGACGACGAGGACGTCGCCGGGGCGCAGCAGGTCGGTGGCGACATGGACCGCCGTCGAGTCAAGGTGGGGGATGCGGACGGTGACTGCCGTTCCGATGAACTTCACCGGCCTGCGGTTGGGAATGAGGCCCTTGGCGAAGCCGTCGTCGCGCAGGTGGCCGAGGGTCGAGACGCACACTCCCTGCAGCTCGTCGACCAGGACCGGGTCGATCTGGTCGGGCATGGGATTCTGGATGAACATGGGGCTCCTCAGCTGGTTCCGGAGAGGTTGGGGATGAAGGTGACGATGTCGGGCACGAGGATGAGAATTGTGACGACGACGAGGTCGGCGAGGATGAACGGAATGACGCCGCGGAAGGCTGTCCCGAGGCTCGCCTCCTTGACGGTTCCCGAGTAGACGAACACGTTCATGCCGACCGGCGGGGTGATGAGCGCCATCTCCGCGACCTTGACGATGATGACGCCGAGCCAGATCGCGTCGAAGCCGTACCCGGTGAGGATCGGGTGGAGCAGCGGGGCCGCGATGAGGATCATCGAGATCCCGTCGAGGAACATACCGAGCGGGAGCAGGATGAGCAGGCACAGGACGAGCACGAGATAGGGAGCCAGATCGGCCGAGATCACCGCGTTGACGAGTGCCGTCGATGCTCCTGAGAGGGCGAGGAAGTACGTGAACACTCCCGCACCCGCGAGGAGGAGGAACGTCATCGACGTGATCCCGATCGCCTCGACGAGGGACTCCTTGACGGCTGTGAACAGGTGGCTGAGTCGCGTTCGGATGATGAGGATGATGAGCGCCGCGAGCGCACCGAAGGACGCCGCCTCCGTCGGCGTGGCAATACCCATGTAGATCGTGCCGATCGAGACGAGGAAGATGACGGCGAGGAAGGCCCCGCCCATCCAGTCCATGCTGATCCCCCGCGCCTCATCCGCGGCGGCGCGTTCGCGCTCGCGCAGCGAGTCGGCGGTGCCCTCAGTCCGTCGTCGGGCGACGACGACGAGCAGCATGATCGTCGCGCCGTAGGCGAGGATCGTCAGCAGACCCGGTCCGATTCCCGCGAGCAGGAGCTGACCGATCGATTCCTCCGTGACGACTCCGTAGAGGACGAGGACGATCGAGGGAGGGATGAGGACGCCGAGCGTGCCGCCTGCTGCGACGACGCCGGCGGCGAGCCTGATGCTGTGACCCGCCTTGACGATCGCGTCGGTTGAGATCCGGGCGAGCGTCGCAACGGTCGCGACGGAGGAGCCGGTGACGGCGGCGAAGAGGCCCGAGCCGGACAGCGAGGCGAGGGCGGCCCCGCCCGGCAGCCGTCTCATGAGGCGAGCCGCGATGTCGAAGCCGGCCTGTGCGAGTCCGGCCTTGACGGCGAAGACGCCCATAAGGATGAAGAGGGGAATGATGACGAGGGAGTAATCGGCCGAGGATGAGAAGGGCGAGTTCGAGCCCGTCGAGATCGCCGCGCTCGTCGAGCGGAGCATGACGACGCCGACGAGTCCCGCGATCATGAGCGACAGTCCCACGTGGAGACGAATCGCAAGGAGGACGAGGAAGGTGAGAAGGACGGTGATGAGTGCACCGATTGCCGCGCCGGTCATCGTCTGCTCCCCTCGTCGTCGTCGGAGACGACGGTGTGGCTGATGTGCTCGGCCTCCACCTGGGCCTGGTGGACGATGATCGATTCATCGCCCAGCCTCTTGCCCTCGCGCATGTCGAGGAACTCGTTGATCGCGTTCCACACGGCGACGATGAAGAAGAGGATGAAGGAGACGAGGAGGACGGACTTGACCGGCCATGTGGCGAGGCGGAGGATTCCGTTCGTTGTCTCGGCGCGGTCGAAGGCGGATGTCACGGTGCCCCACATGCCCCAGGACAGGACGAGTCCGATGAGGGCGAGGATGATGCCCCGCACGAGCGCGAGAGCGGTGCGCACCCGGTCACCCAGGTGCATCTCCACCAGGTCGACGGAGACGTGCCTGCCGTCGATCTCGGCGGCCGCGAGGCCGAGGAAGGCGACGGCGACAAGGGCGAGGGTGGCGATATCGACCGCGCCGAGGATCGACTCGCTGCGGATGCTGCGGCCGGCGACATCGGCGACCGTGAGGAAGATGAGGAAGAGGAGGAGTGCTCCGGCGATGAAGACGAATGTCTGCGCGATGACCCGCAGCGGGCTGGGTATGGTTCTCACAGTGTTCCCTCCATGCAGGCGACGAGCGGATCCTGGAAGTCGGACTTCGACTCCTCATCGGTGACGATGGCTCGATAGTCCTCGAGCACCGAGCGGGCATCGTAGCCCCGCTCGTTATAGCGGGCGACCCACTCGTCTGCGACGGTCTGGCGTCCGCTCCACTCCTCGACGGCCGCGTCGGGGAAGGAGGAGAACTCCGTGCCGGCTGCGGTGAGCTCCTCGCACGCGAGCCTGCCGGCCGTCTCCATCTCCTCGAGTCCGAACTGGATTCCCTTCGTCGAGGCCTCGTCGAGCGCCTCCTGGTACTCGACCGGCATCGACTGGTAGAGGTCCTCGTTGATGACGACGATCGAGCTGGAGTAGGCGCCGATCCCCGGGTCGACGACGTAGGGGCTGGCCTTCGTCAGGCCGAAGGCGGGGAGGTTGGCGATGGCGAGCGCGGTGTAGCCGTCGACGATCCCGCGCTCCATCGACTCGTAGATATCCGTCGCGGTCATGGCGACCGGGTTGACGCCGGAGGTGAGGAGCACCTCGGAGGCGAGGCCGCCGGATCGGATGGACCGGCCCGCCAGATCACTCGGGTCCTCGGCCGGCTCCATGAGGCCCAGAAGGATTGTGCCGAGCGGGAGCGGGAAGAGGAGTCGGACGCCCTGCCGGTCGAAGTCCTCCCGGTAGACGGGGCTCTCCTCGTAGAGGCGCACGATCGAGTTCATGTGCGCCTCGGGGTTGCTCGTCTCGAAGGGGAGCTCGATGACGGTGAACATCGATAGATCGGAGGCCGCGTAGATCGACCCGACCTGGGCCAGATCGGCGCGGCCGTCGAGGGTCGCCTGGACCGCCTCGTCGGCGCCGACGAGGCTCTGGGAGTAGTGGAAGACGACGGTGACCCCACCGTCGGTCAGCCGCTCGACCTCCTCGGCCCATCGCTGGACGGAGATCGACTGATCCGAGGTCGAGCTCGAGTACGTCGTGTAGTGGAGGACGAAGTCGCTGCCGTCCTCGGAGCAGGCCGCCGTCGTGCCCAGTGCGAGGCCGAGCGCGAGCACAGCGCCGTATTTCTTCCTACCGATCATCGAGAACCCCCACCCTGTAGCGGCGCAGGGCTAGCTGTACTGACCGGACAGGTTGGTTGAGGCAGTGCGATGACACGCGCTGACTTGTGACGTGAAGAGAGGGCCTTCCGCGATTGAGTGGGAGTTGCGAAACCAGCACTCCGAGGAAGGCCCTCCGTATGTCCCACGCTAATGCAGCCCTGACCCCTCGCGCCCGTTTGACCGTCGCCCGGCTCGTCGTCGACCAGCAGGTGCCGATTGCCGAGGTCGCGGCTCGGTTCCAATGCTCCTGGCCGACGGTCAAACGCTGGGCCGACCGCTACAGGTCTGGTGAGTCCATGCAGGACCGTTCCTCACGCCCGAAGACCTCGCCCCACCAGACCCCGTTGAAGATCAGAAGACGAATCGTGAGCCTGCGGCTGCGGCTACGGGAAGGACCGGTCCAGCTGGCCGTCCGGGTCGGGCTGGCACCCTCGACCGTTCATCAGATCCTGCGCCACTGCCGACTGAACAGACTCGCTCACGTAGACCGCGCCACCGGGGAGCCGGTGCGCCGCTATGAACACCCCCACCCCGGCTCGATGATTCACGTCGATGTGAAAAAGCTCGGCAACATCCCCGACGGCGGCGGCTGGCGCTTCGTCGGTCGCCAACAGGGAGGCCGCAACCGCATAGCAACGCCGGACAAGGCCCGCAACCACCACCACAACCCGAAGATGGGCCACGCCTTCGTCCACACCGTCATCGATGACTACTCTCGCGTCGCCTACGCCGAAGTCCACAATGATGAAACCGCTCTCACTGCCGTCGGGGTGTTGGAGCGGGCCACAGCCTGGTTCAACACCCGAGGCGTCACCGTCGAAAGAGTGCTCTCCGACAACGGTCCGGCCTACCGCTCGATATTATGGCGCGAAACCTGCGCCAGGCTGAAGATCACAGCAAAACGGACCCGCCCGTACCGACCCCAGACCAACGGGAAGATCGAGCGCTTCCACCGCACCCTTGCAGACGGGTGGGGCTACGCCCGCTGCTACACCTCAGAAACCGAGCGACGAGACGCCCTACCAGGATGGCTGCATCACTATAATCATCACCGACCCCACACAGCCTGCGACAGGCTCGCCCCAATCACCCGCTTAACCAACCTCCCCGGACAGTACAGCTAGCGCAGGGTTGGTCGTCCGCACGGCATCGAGGCGCTCCTGGGAGACGTCGGCGATGCCGAGGCCGACGATCTCGCCGACCTGGGCGAGCGCGATCCCCATGGGATCGATGATGGCGCTGTTGCCGGCGCCGGTCGGGGCGCACTGGTCAGCCGCGAGCACATAGACCGTGTTCTCGATGGCGCGGGCCCGGATCAGCGTATTCCAGTGGTACTCCTTGAGCGGCCCGGGCACCCACTCCGCGGGCAGGGCAATGATCGTGGCCCCCGCGTCGACGAGCATGCGCGAGACCTCGGGGAACCGCAGGTCGTAGCACGTCTGCATGCCGACCGTGAAGCCGTCGACGTCGAATGTGTCGCCATTGCCGGGCTCGGCGGCGATGACACGATCCGACTCCCGGTAGCCGAAGGCGTCGTAGAGGTGGACCTTGCGGTAGACCGCCCTGATCTCACCGGCATCGATGCCGACGAGGGTGTTGTGGATCCGGTCGACTGTCGCCGCCTCGTTGATGCCGGCGACGAGGGCGAGGCCGAGCTCCGCGGACAGCTCCCGCAGGCGGGTGACGGCGGGACCATCGAGGTCCTCCGCCGAGTCGACGAACCGCTGGTCCATGGCCGGCACGGTGTAGATGGCGTACTCCGGCAGGACGGCGAGACGGACGCCGCGCTTCGCTGCGTCGCGCAGCAGCGCCTCAATGGTGTCGAGGTTGGCAGCCTTGTCGTCGGTCGGGTTGTACTGCAGGACAGCGGTGATCATCGGGGATTCCTTTCAGCGATGGCCTTGAAGCTGGTGAGGGTCGAGGTGAAGCCGGTGAGGATGGCTCCGTACTGCATGGCGAGGACGATGGTCGAGGCGCCCTCCTCGTAGGCGAGCTCCTGCTCCGCCTCGCTCCACGCCGGAAGCAGCCAGGGCTTGCCGGCGGCGTTCGCTGCGCGGGCCAGGGTCCGGATATCGTCGAGGTCCGCCTCGGTCACGGAATAGGCGCCGCGCCCGCGGCGCAGACTGAGGTCGGAGGGGCCGATGAAGATTCCATCGACACAGTCGAGCGCGAGGATCGCGTCGACCTCATCGAACGCTCCCGCATCCTCGATCATCGGGTAGCAGCGCGTCTGCGAATCCTGGCGCGCCACCCACGCATCGTCGAAGCCCCGGTAGTTCGAGGTGCGGCCGCCGGCGAAGCTCCGGTCGCCGTGCGGCGGAAACTTCGCGTACGCGCACACCTCCCGCGCATGCTCCGCAGACTCGATGTGCGGGATCGCCACGGCGTCGGCTCCGAAATCCAGCGCCTGCTGGATGGGCCCACGCTCGGGGCCGAGGACTTTGACGATCGCAGTCATCCCCCGTCCTCGGATCTGGGGGATGATCCAGTCAAGGGCGGCGAGATCGAATAATCCGTGCTCGACGTCGAGCACGACTGTGTCGTAGCCTGCCAGTTCTGCCATATCGACGGCGGCGGTCGACGGCTCTGACAACCACACGCTCACTGAGGGGAACGTCATTGCTCTCCTTTCAGCCGGACTGGTGTTGTCCGGACCACATTGTGTAGACGTAATGTATACAAGACATGTACACAATGTAAAGCGGATCGCATACACTCTTCTCCATGACCAGACAGACGCGCGATGCGACACCTGACCCTCGCCCGGCATCCGCGAGCGCACGCGCGTACGAGTGGATCAGCACCGCGATCCTCACAGGGGTGTTCCACGAGGGTCAGTTCCTCGACGAGGTCGAGCTGTCCCACGCGGTGGGCACGTCCCGCACCCCGGTCCGCGAGGCGCTTCACCGGCTGCAGGCCGAGCGGTTCATCGACATCCTCCCCCGCCGCGGCGCCCAGGTCCGCACCATCTCAGCCCGCGAACTCCACGAGGTCTACGCGACGAGATTCGTTATCGAATCCCATGCCTTCGAGGAGATCATCGCCCACCGCAAGACCCTCCCCGAGGCGGCCACGACGGTCGCAGACGAGCTGTTCACCGCGGGCCAGAAGAGGAGCTGGTATGACGTCGCGCAGTGCGACCAGCGGCTGCACTCCCTCCTCGTCGCCCACGCCGGCAACCAGGTGATGAGCGAACTCTACGATTCGCTCCAGCCGAGACAGGTCCGGCTCGCGGTGCGCACGATCTCGACGGCCCCCGAGCGCCTCTCGACCATCCATTCCGAGCACCTCGATATCATCAGGCACCTGAACGCGGGCGATCTGACGGCCGCGGTCATCACTCTGCGACAGCACCTCGATCGGATCCCCTCCCTCATGAGGACGTTCAGCGAGTAGCGCCGCACGGCCAATGATGGAGGGCCCGGATCGATCCGGGCCCTCCATCATTCATCTCATCGCCTGAGGCTATTCCCCGTGCGCGGCCAGGTCGGCGCGAAGCACGTCGACGAGCGTGCTGACCGCCTCACCGACCGGCACCTCCTGGGCCTCGCCGGTCGCCCGGGTGCGGATCTCAACCGTGCCATCGGCGAGCCCGCGGCCGACAACGAGGCCGTGCGGGATGCCGAGCAGCTCGTAGTCCTTGAACTTGACGCCGGCCGAGACCTTCGGACGATCGTCGTAGATGACCTCGAAACCAGCTGCGGTCAGCTCCGCAGCAAGACGCTCGGCCGTCTCGAAGATCTCTGCGCCCTTGCCCGTGGCGAGCACATGGACCTGCGCGGGCGCCACGTTGATCGGCCACGCCAGGCCGAGATCATCGTGGTAGGTCTCCGCGAGCGCGGCGAGGATGCGGGAGACGCCGATGCCGTAGGAGCCCATGGTGACGACACGGGCCTTGCCGTTCTCGTCGAGGACGGTCAGGCCGAGGTTCTCGGCGTACTTGCGGCCGAGCTGGAAGATGTGGCCGAGCTCGATGCCACGGGCCAGCTCGAGCGGGCCCGATCCATCGGGGGCCGGGTCGCCGTCGCGGATCTCGACCGCCTCGATGGTGCCATCGGCCTCGAAGTCGCGGCCGTAGACGAGGTTGAAGACGTGCTTCTGCTCGGCGTTCGCGCCGGTGATCCACGCGGAGCCGCGGGCGACGCGGGGGTCGAGCAGGTAGCGCACCGATCCGGAGATCGTGCCGTCCTCGTCCGTCACGCGGTTCGGGGAGTTGGGGCCGATCGCGGTGGGGCCGATGTAGCCGGGAACGAGCTCGGGGTGCTTCTCCAGGTCCTCCGGGGTGGCCACCTCGACCTCAGCCGGGGAGACGGCCGCCTCAACGCGCTTGAGGTCGACGTCGCGATCGCCGGGGACGCCGATGACGAGGACCTCGCGCTCACCATCGGGATGGTTGATGGCGACAACAACGTTCTTCAGCGTGTCCTTCGCGCCCCACGGCTCGTCCCTGGGGCGCAGCTGGTTCGCGACGGCGACGAGGGTGTCAATCGTCGTCGAGTCCGGGGTGTCGAGGATCTCCGCGGGCGGGACGTCCGAGTGATCGATGTCCTGCGCCTGCGGGGTCGTCACGGCCTCCGCGTTCGCGGCGTAGCCCGATGCGGCGCGGACGAACGTGTCCTCGCCGATGGCGGTGGGGTGGAGGAACTCCTCCGACCGCGATCCGCCCATGGCACCGGACATGGCGGAGCAGATGACGTACTCGAGGCCGAGCCGGTTGAAGATCTTCTCGTAGCTGTCCCGCATCGTCTGGTACTGCGCATCAAGACCCGCGTCCTCGACGTCGAAGGAATAGGCGTCCTTCATGACGAACTCGCGGCCGCGGATGAGGCCGGCGCGGGGCCGCGCCTCGTCGCGGTACTTCGTCTGGATCTGGTAGAGCATGAGCGGCAGGTCCTTGTACGACGAGTACAGGTCCTTGACGAGGAGGGTGAACATCTCCTCGTGGGTGGGCGCAAGCAGGTAGTCGTTCTCGCGGCGGTCCTTGAGGCGGAACAGGTTCGGGCCGTACTCGGTCCACCTGTTCGTCTGCTCATATGGCTCGCGGGGCAGGAGCGCAGGGAAGTGCACCTCTTGGGCGCCCGTCGCGTCCATCTCCTCCCGGACGATCTGCTCGACCTTACGGAGAACTTTGAGACCGAGCGGCAGCCAGGTGTAGATGCCGGGGGCTGCCCGGCGGATGTAGCCGGCGCGCACCAACAGCTGGTGGGAGGGGACCTCAGCGTCTGCCGGGTTCTCCCGCAGGGTCCGGACAAAGAGTTTCGACATTTTCAGCACGGGGCAAGCTTACCCAAGGGCAGGCCGATTCAGAGAAGAACGGTCGCGAACTCGCCCACGCGGTGGAAGCCGACTCGGTCATAGACCCGCAGGGCGGCATGGTTGTAGGAGTTGACGTAGAGGGAGACCGTCGGAGCGATCGTGGCCCGGACCTGCTCGACCACCGCCGCCATCGCCCCGCTCGCGATCCCCTGGCCACGAAGATCGGGCGCCGTCCACACGCCCTGGATCTGCGCGACTCCGTGCCACAGCGCACCGATGTCGGCCTTGAACTCGACCCGTTCCGCACCGTCGGGGCCAATCCCCGTCCGAAGGAACGTGTGGCCATTGCGACACAGCTCATAGACCCGGGAGATGTAGCCGGGCCCGTAGGCGGTCGGGTCGTAGCCGACCTCCTCGGTGAACATCGCGACCGCGGCCGGGGAGACGATTCCCGCATCCTCGAGCCGGGCCGGGCGCACCCGCGGGTCCGCTTCGACGAGGAGGTCACCGGCGACGAGGGAGGGCTGGCTGGCCCGCACCTCGGCCACGCCCCATTCTGGACGGAGGGCCTCCCACAGGTCGAGGACCTCCTCGGATCGCCCGACAATCGAGGAGCACTCCCGCGGCCGGGACAGCGCGTATTCCGCGTACAGCTGGCGATCGGCATGGCTGGTGCCGACGGGCACCATGTTCGCCCCGTACCAGACCGCGGATTGGAGTGATCCGCCCTCGATGATGCCGAGCATGCGGGACAGCCCGAGCCCCATCGTGTCCACGTGGACGGCCGCGAGGATCGACGATACCGGGTCCTCGAGGAAGAGCTCCCGCACTGCGGTGCGGCTGCGGCCGGAGAGCCTCGTCACACGGCGGCCCGGGGACGGCCAGAACATCAGACGATGACGTCCGGCGTGACGCCCTCCGCGGCTTCGAGTCCCATCTCCTCCGCAACGAGCCGTGCCCGGGTGATGAGGGCCTCGACGATCTCGGACTCGGGTACGGTGTCGACGACCTTGCCCTTGACGAAGATCTGGCCCTTGCCATTGCCGGAGGCGACGCCGATATCGGCCTCACGGGCCTCGCCGGGACCGTTGACGACGCAGCCCATGACCGCGACGCGGAGGGGGAAGGTCACATCCTTGAGGCCCTCGGTCACCCGCTCGGCCAGGTCGTAGACGTCGACCTGGGCGCGGCCGCAGGACGGGCAGGAGACGATCTCGAGCTGCTTGGGGCGCAGGCCGAGCGAGCGGAGGATCTGCTCGCCGACCTTGATCTCCTCAACCGGGGGCGCGGAGAGGGAGACGCGGATCGTGTCCCCGATGCCCTGCGAGAGGAGCGCGCCGAAGGCGACGGCAGACTTGATCGTGCCCTGGAAGGCCGGGCCCGCCTCGGTCACGCCGAGGTGGAGCGGCCAGTCGCCCGCCTCCGACAGAAGCTGGTAGGCCTTGACCATGACGACGGGATCGTGATGCTTGACAGAGATCGCGAAGTCGTAGAAGCCGGCCTCTTCAAAGAGCCTCGCCTCCATGACAGCCGATTCGACCATCGCCTCGGGTGTCGCCTTGCCGTACTTTTTGAGCAGGCGCGGGTCGAGAGAGCCGGCGTTGACGCCGATCCTCATGGCCGTGCCGTTCGCGTTCGCGGCGGTGGCGATCTCCGGGATCTGGTCGTCGAACCTCTTGATGTTACCCGGGTTGACGCGCACGCCCATGCCGGCCTCGATGGCGGCGAAGACATAGCGGGGCTGGAAGTGGATGTCGGCCACGACGGGGATCGTCGACTGCTGAGCGATGACCTTGAGGGCCGCCGCATCCTTGTCCGTCGGGCAGGCCACGCGGACGATGTCGCAGCCGGAGGCGGTGAGCTCGGCGATCTGCTGCAGCGTCGCGCCGATATCCCACGTCTTCGTCGTCGTCATCGACTGCACGGTGATCGGAGCATCCCCGCCCACATACACGTCACCCACTTTGATCTTGCGGGTTTTCCTGCGGGGTGCGATCACCTCCGGCATCTCACGAACACCGGGCATTCCAAGCGAAATCGGTTCAGTCACATGCCCATTATGACACTGCGCCGGCCGACTTTCGCCCCCCTTGCTCTCACCTGTCAGCGAATGGACAATGTGCCGGGTCCCGCGCAGATGCTCGGGAGCCGTGGCTGGCGGACTGTCCGCGATGCTGGAGTCGTGTCGACTACGCCTGCGGGTCGTCGTGGAAGACGCGCAGCTCCTGCGGGCACCGGCACGCCTTGGCGATCCGTGCCGCCCAGGACAGCGCCTCCTCGAACGTGGGGGCATCGATGATGGCGTACCCGCCCTCGATGTTCGCCGTCTCCGGGTAGGTGCCCCGGGTGACCGCACGATCCTCTTCGACGAGGACCGGCGGGAAAGACTCATCGATCGCACCGCCGAAGACCCAGACACCTGCTCTCTTGGCGTCGAGGACGACGGCATGGGAATCGACTGCGGCCGCCTCCAGGTCTTCGCCGAGTCCGGCCATGGCACTGCTGGGGAATGAGATGAGGAACTTCGGCATGATGGCACTCCTCCCTGATGCGGGCTGGAGCGCTGCCGCCGGCCCGATCTGTGTGCCAGACTCTAGTCGCCTCGGCGGCTCCGGGGAAGACCGGACAGCGCGCACGTCTCCCATCCCAGCCCTCCCCCTCAGATAGGCACTCACAGCCAGACGCGCGTCAACGACACTGGGGGCGAGTCTGGATCAGTAGATGCTGACGGGGTTGAAGATGTCGACGACGATGAGGATGACGGTCATGAGGATGAAGGCGACGGCGACGCCATAGCTCAGCGGCATGAGCCGCGCCGTGTCCGCCGGCCCCGGATCGGGCCTGCCGCGCAGTTTCGCCCACCGCCTCCGCGCGCCCTCGTAGAGCGCTCCGGTGATGTGGCCGCCGTCGAGGGGCAGCAGTGGAAGCATGTTGAACGCGAAGAGCGAGATGTTGAGGGCGATGAGGAGATTGATGAGGTCGGCTGACTTCTCGATCGCCGAGTAGCCCTCGATCTCGGCGCCGGTGATCTGGCCGGCGACCTGGGCGACGCCGATGATGCCGACGATCGACGTCTGGTCGCGCTCCTGGCCCGTGACAAAGTCCGACGTGAGGTTCCACAGGTGGACGGGCAGGCGGACGACGACGCCCGCGACCTGGGTGAGCATGCTCCCCACATAGCCGGGCACCTCGACGATGGACTGGCGCTCGAGACCAACCGCGGGTGCGATGCCGACGTAGGGCATGACCTGGGTGAGCGTCGTCCCGTCCTCGACGACGATCTGACCGTCGTCACCGACGACGGGACGCTCGACCATGACCGGCGTGATCGTCAGAGACTGCCGGGAACCATCCCGCTCGATGACGACCTCGGTCGGCTCGGCTCGACCCCCCGCAATCGCCTGCTGAACGTCCTCCCAATCCTCGGTGGGCACACCTCCCCACGAGATGATCTCGTCCCCATCTCGCAGGCCGCCCTGCTCCGCTGGGGTGGCCGGGTCGTCGGTTCCGCACTGGCCGGATGTGCTGACACAGTCGGGGATCGCCCCCACCTGCGCGAGGAAGGCGGGCGCGCCGATGCCGACGAGGAGAACGGTGGCCAGGATGAGGGCGAGAAGCAGATTGACGAACGGACCGCCGAACATGACGGTGAGCTTCTTCGGGGCGGACAGCCGATAGAAGGCGCGGTCCTCCTCCCCCGGCTCGATCTGCTGGGCGGAGACCTGCCGTGCCTCCTCCGCGAGGGTGAGCTGGCCCTTCCGATTGACGAGCCTGGCGCCCTCACGTGCGGGCGGATACATGCCGCTCAGCTGGACGAACCCGCCGAGCGGTACAGCCTTGACGCCGTACTCGGTGCCTCGAAACATGCGGGAGAACAGGGTCGGACCGAAGCCGATGAAGTACTTCGGGACCTTGACGCGGAACGCCTTCGCCGGGAGAAGGTGCCCGAGCTCGTGAAGAGCGATGGCGACGATGATGCCGACGATGAGGACGACGAGTCCTGTCAGGCTCACCGCGCCAACTCCCGCGCCCGGCCACGGGCCCACGCCTCGGCGGCGCCGACCTCCTCGAGCGTGATCGCGCTCGGCGACTCGTACTCGTCGAGCACCCGCGCGACGAGATCATCCATGGCGAGGTAACCGAGAGAGCCGCCCAGGAACGCGGCCACCGCCTCCTCGTTGGCCGCGTTGAGCACGGCGGGATGGAGCGGGCCGGCCTCGAGGGCGGACTTCGCCAGCTCAAGGGCCGGGAACGTCTCGTGATCGACGGGCTCGAACGTCCAGGCGACCGGGCTGTCCCAGGCGCAGGGCGCGGCGACACCGGCGAGGCGCTCCGGCCATGTCAGCCCGAGCGCGATCGGCAGCCGCATATCGGGCGGCGAGGCCTGGGCAAGCGTCGAGCCGTCGACGAACTCGACCATCGAGTGGAGGACGGACTGGGGGTGGACGACGGGCACGATGTCGGCGGGGGGAATGTCGAAGAGGAGGGACGCCTCGATGAGCTCGAGGCCCTTGTTCATGAGCGTCGATGAGTTGATCGTGACGACTGGTCCCATCGCCCACGTCGGATGATCAAGCGCCTGCGCGGGAGTGACCGACTCGAGCTCGGCACGCCTCCTGCCGCGGAACGGCCCGCCGGAGGCGGTGAGGATGAGCCTGCAGACCTCGCTCCTGCCGGTGACGATCGGGGAGGTGAGACCCTTCTCGTGACGCCCGCCGAGCAGCGCCTGCGCGATCGCGGAGTGCTCGGAATCGACCGGGACGATCTGTCCGGGCCGAACCATCGCGTCGCGGACCAGGGTGCCGCCTGCGACCATCGACTCCTTATTGGCGAGCGCGAGCGTCGCGCCCGACTCGAGCGCCGCGAGCGTCGCCGGCAGGCCGATGGAGCCCGTGATGCCGTTGAGGACGGTGCCGTCCGGCGCCATCCGGGCGATCTGCTCGTTGGCCTGAGGCCCGGAGATGATCTGGGGGCTGATGCCGCGGGCGGTCAGTTCGGCCTGGAGGGCATCGACCCTGCTCTCATCGGCAATCCCCACGACAGGGACGGCGAACTCGGCCGCCTGCTCGGCAAGGAGTGCGAGATTCCCGCCGCCGGCGGACAGGCCCGCCACGGTGAAGCCACCACGACGCGCGACGTCGAGTGCCTGGGTCCCGATCGATCCGGTGGATCCGAGGATGACGATGGTGCTCATTCGACCGCCTGGAGGACAGAGATGGCGCGGTCGAGGTAGACGTCGACCACGGCGGGGTCATAGGAGCGCGACCTGCTCTTCAGCGTGAAGGAGGCGGCGACGATCTCGTCGGAGATGAGCTCTGCGCTGCCGTCGAAGTACCTGGCGAGCCGGTCGAGCAGGTCGTCAACCTCGGTTCTGGAATACCCGCGGCCGCGTGCCGGGGGACGGAAGCGCTCGCCGCGCGGCCGGCCGAGCCTCAGATAGAGGGTCGCGGCCGAGGTGTAGGCCCGCTCCAGCCACGCATCCGTGCCCTCGCGCGAGACGACGCTCGCGCGTTCGCGCTGCCAGCAGGCGCGCTCGAGCCGCTCGAGCGCCTGATCGACCTCGACGACGCGGTATCCGCCGCGCACGAGGGGGAAGGCGACCGTGCGGATCCGCTCGGCCTCGAGCTCCTGCGGGAGGTCCTCCTCCTGATAGAGGACCTTCGCATTCGCGAAGTAGTCGTCGACATCCTCCGTGCGGTAGCCGCGCTGCAGGCTGCCGCTCCTCGTGAAGGCTGCCACTACGCCCGACCCTTCTGAGCGACGAGCTCCGCCGCGAGCTGCCCGCAGGCGCCGTCGATGTCGGAGCCGCGGGTGTCCCGGATCGTCGTCTGGATCCCATTGTCGATCAGAGTGCGGACGAAGGTGTCCTGCGCGCGCCTGGTCGACGACGTCCAGATCGAGCCCGGGGTCGGGTTGAGCGGGATCGGGTTGACGTGGGCCCAGCCCCGCCCGCGGCGGTTGAGCTCATCCGCGAGCCTCTGGGCGCGCCACTCGTGGTCGTTCATGTCCTTGATGAGGGCGTACTCGATCGAGACGCGCCTGCCCGTCTTCGTGAAATAGGTCCGGGCCGCATCGAGCAGCTGGCCGACCTTGAAGCGTGAGTTGATGGGGATGAGCTCGTCGCGCAGCTCGTCGTCCGGGGCATGGAGGGACACGGCAAGCGTAACCGGCAGGCCGAGATCGCCGAGCTTCTCGATGCCGGGGACGAGGCCGACAGTCGACACGGTCACGCCACGCGCGGACATCCCGAAACCCGCGGGCGCGGGGTCGCAGATCCGATGGAGCGATTCGAAGACCGCCTTGAAGTTGACGAGCGGCTCCCCCATGCCCATGAAGACGATGTTCGTGAGCTTGACCGGTTCACCGAGGTCGCCGCGCTCGCACGCGAGGTGTGCCTGCCGGATCTGCTCGATGATCTCGGCGGTCGAGAGGTTGCGGGTGAAGCCCTGCTGGCCCGTCGCGCAGAAGGGACATGCCATCCCGCATCCAGCCTGCGAGGACACGCAGAGCGTCGCTCGGTCGGGGTAGCGCATGAGGACCGATTCAACCATGGCGCCATCGAACAGCCGCCACAGCGACTTGATGGTCGCCCCGCCATCCGCGGTCAGGTCACGCACCTTCTCCAGCAGCGGCGGGAAGAGCGTCTCGCCGAGCCGGTCGCGGTCCGCGGCGGGCAGATCCGTCATCGTCGCCGTGTCGGCGTTGCGATGGACGAAGTACTGCCTGGCCATCTGGTCCATCCGAAATCCGGGGATCTCGAGCTCGGCCGCCAGCTCGGTGCGCTGGCCGACCGACAGGTCGGCGAAGTGGCGGGGCGGCTTACCGCGCCGCTGGGCGGTGAAGGTGAGGACAGGGCGGGGGCCCGATTCGACGGCGGGCATGACCTGGCGGGGTTTTGAGTTGCTCACCGGATCAGTCTCTCAAATGAGGCGTGGAGTTCACACCCTCACCTGTACGCGATAGGTCACGTCGTGGCGGCGAGAATGAGGATGTAGACGACGGGCGCGCACACGAGGATTGAGTCGACCCGGTCGAGCACTCCGCCGTGACCGGGGAAGATCGACCCCATGTCCTTGACTCCCAGATCCCGCTTGAGGAGCGACTCCGACAGGTCGCCAGCCGTACCCGCGATCGTGCAGGAGGCGCCGAGAACGATGCCCCACCACCAGGGGATGTCGAGCGCGAAGGCGGCGAGCACGATTCCGGCCGCGACGGCGAGAAGGATCGATCCGCCGAAGCCCTCCCACGACTTCTTCGGCGAGATCGTCGGCGCCATCGGATGCCTGCCGAGCAGGATGCCGGCAATATACCCACCCGTGTCGGAGGCGACGGGCAGGAGGACGAAGGTGATGACCGCCCATGCCCCGTTCTCCATCTCCGCGAGCAGGAGGGCGAACCCGCCGAGCAGCCCGATCCAGGACAGGGCGAAGATCGAGGCCGCCGCGTCACGGGCCGCCCACTGTCCGCCCGCCCGATATCGCCAGCCGATGACGAGCAGGGCTCCGTAGAAGAACGACAGAAGCAGGCCGATGTCGCCACCGAGCCACGTTGAGATGATGATGGCGCCGGCGGCCAGCCACAGGGGGCCGATCGGGATGTAGAAGCCGCGGGTTGAGAACGCTCCGGCGGCCTCCCAGAGGCCGATCGCCATGAATGCGGCGACGACGAGGACGAACAGGTCGATCCACACGAAGAGAGAGAGCCCGACAACGGCGAGCAGTCCAAGTGCGGTCGCGATGGCGGCGGGCAGATTCCTGCCCGCCTTCGAGTCGGAGGGTGCCGGTGGTGTGGGAGGTCTCGGTGCGAGCCTCCCCAACCACGAATCACCCTGAGCCGTCTCCACGTCAGACCTCGAGGAGGTCCTTCTCCTTGGCCTCGAGCAGCTGATCGACGAGATCCGTGTGGCGCTTCGTCACAGCCTCGAGCTCCTTCTCGGCGCGCTCGACCTCGTCCTCGCCCGCCTCGCCGTCCTTCTTGATGCGGTCGAGCTCATCCTTCGCCTTGCGGCGCACCGAGCGGATGGAGATGCGGGCATCCTCCGCCTTCGTGCGGGCCAGCTTGACGTAGTCGCGGCGGCGCTCCTCGGTCAGCGGAGGCAGGTTGATGCGGAGGAACTGGCCGTCATCGGTCGGGTTCACTCCGAGATCGGACTCGCGCAGGGCTCGGTCGATCGCCTGGATCGCGCTGCGATCGTAGGGGGAGATCGTCACCGTCCGCGCCTCGGGAACGGCGACGGACGCGAGCTGCTGCAGCGGTGTCGGCGCGCCGTAGTAGTCCACGAGGATCTGGTTGAACATGCCGGCGTTGGCGCGGCCGGAGCGGATGTGGCTGAAGTCGTTCTGCGCGACTTCGATGGCGCGCTCCATCTTCTCTTCTGCCTCAAGCAGTGTCTCGTCGATCATGAGTTGTCCTGTTCTGGTGTTGTTGCGACGACGGTACCGATCTTCTCACCGAGAAGAGCGCGGGTGACGGCACCGTCGTCACCCATGCCGAAGACCCGCATATTCATATTGTTGTCCATGCACATGGAGAATGCCGCGGCATCCACGACCCGCAGATTGTGCGTCAGCGCATCCTGGTACGTGACGAAGTCAAGACGCGTGGCGGTGGGATCCACCCTCGGATCCGCCGTGTAGACGCCATCGACTCCGTTCTTGCCCACGAGAATCTCGTCGCAGCGCAGCTCGAGCGCGCGCTGTGCAGAGACCGTGTCGGTCGAGAAGTAGGGCATGCCCGCGCCGGCGCCGAAGATGACGACGCGGCCCTTCTCGAGATGGCGGATGGCGCGAAGGGGAATGTACGGCTCCGCGACCTGGGTCATGTGGATCGCCGTCTGCACGCGGCTCGGCACTCCGGCGTGCTCGAGGAAGTCCTGAAGGGCGACGGCGTTGATGACCGTGCCGAGCATGCCCATGTAGTCGGCTCGCGCCCTGTCCATACCGGCGTTCTGGAGCTCGACGCCGCGGAAGAAGTTGCCGCCGCCGACGACGATGGCCACCTGGACGCCCCTGTCGACGGCCTCCTTGATCTCGGCTGCGACGCGGCTGAGGATCTGCACGTCGAGTCCGACCGCGCCCCCGCCGAACATCTCGCCCGAGAGCTTGAGCAGGACCCGCCGAGTCTGGTCCCTGTTATAGTCGCCGAGCACCGGCCCCGGGTCTGCTGTCTTCGACATGATGTCCCTCCCGCTAGCATGAATCCGCGCTCCAGCCTATCGGACTCGATGCCCCCGCGTCGCCCCCGACGACCGCCGGGGACCTCACATCGTCCCCTGCGAGTGCCGTTGATCATGCCAGGTCGTTGTTTATGCGAGCCCCGGACGTCGATGACCCACCGACGCTCAACTCATGCTCGACCCAACAACAGTGGCAGACTAAGGGGATACGACTGGAAGGACGATCATGCCCGTAGAACTTGTCAAGACCGCAACGCCGGAGATCATCGACGCGATCAACGAGCTGCTGCCCCAGCTCTCCTCCTCGGCGACTGCCCTGACGGATGAGCAGGTGGAGGACCTCCTCCGCCAGGAGGGCGTGTTCCTGTTCGCGTTCCGAACGGCAGAATCCGCGCCCGTCACCGGCATGCTCACGCTCGCGACCTTCACGATCCCGACGGGCCTGCGGGCCTGGATCGAGGATGTCGTGGTCTCCGAGGCCGCACGCGGCAATGGCGCCGGACGCGCACTGGTCGATGAGGCCGTTGCCTACGCCGAACACCTGGGCGCCAAGTCAGTCGACCTAACCTCCCGGCCGAACCGTGAGGCCGCGAACCGCCTCTACGTGCGCTGCGGCTTCGAGAAGCGCGAGACCAACGTCTATCGGTATAAGGCGAGCCAGGTCGTCGACTCGATCTGAACCGAGTCCGGCCCGAGTGGGCAGCAGTCCAGTGGTGCACCCCGCGGGGTGCACCACTCTCATGTGAGGACGAGGCCGAGCACCCATAGCCCGGCACTCAGTGCGCCGGCGATGAGCTCAATGAGGACGGACAGAAGAACGCCCTTGAATGCGGTGACCGTCTGGCGCCAGGCTGCGGCGGAGTCCTTGAGACGTATGAGCTCGGCCGTGTAGACGCCGAGGACGAAGCCGATCGGCATGCCGATGACGGGGATGACGAAGAACCCGATGAAGGCGAGGATGATGCCCACCGTCAGGGCGCTCCACGGAGCACCCTCATCCCTCATGTATCGGGCTGGCAGGACGAAGCTGAGGACGTAGGCGACGACGATGACCAGCGCGGCGGCGGCGAAGATCCCCCACGCCGTCGCACCCCCGGTGAACCCGGCCCAGACGCCGATGGCGATGAGAATGATCGGCAATCCTGGATAGAGCTGAATGATCGTGCCAATGATGCCGACCACGATTGCGAGTCCGACGAGGATGAGTCCGGGCAATTCCATTCCCCCAGACTACGGGCGCTCGAACGACAGCGATACCGGACAGCCGTGCCGGCGGGACTCGGCGACATCAGCGAGCCGCGAACACGACATTGAAAAGGCCTCTGTCCCGAAGGACAGAGGCCTTGACGATGGAGTCAGTCACCCGACTCTGCAGAGGGGGCCGAGACAGGGCTCGGGGCTGAGACGGGGCTCGGAGCGGAGACGGGCGACGGGGCCGAGACCGGGCTGGGTGCGGACACGGGGCTCGGGGCGGACACGGGGCTGGGCGCCGAGTACTGCACCGTGGGAGCCTGGTTGGTCGCGGTGGGAGCCGGATTGGTGGCAGCGGACGGTGCACTGGGGGCGGACACTGCCGACTGGGCGCTGACGGGCGAGGCGGTCGAGGCCGCGCTGATGGGCGATGCCGTCGACACGGCGGAAACCGTTGTTTGGGCGGAGACCGTTGTCGTCGCGGAGACGGCGCTTGTGGCGGACTCCCCGATATTGTCGCTGATGTTCACTCCTGCGGGGCGCGTCTCGTCGTTCGTGTCGGCGACTGCGAGGCCTGCGCCGGTGAAGATCGAGACGACTCCGATTGTGCCTGTGGCGATCCAAAGCCTGCGGGACATGGTGCACTCCTTTTCGTTTCCGGAAGCGGTGCCGCTTCCCTTCGATGTGTCTATTGAAGTCGACGCTCATGAAACGAGAAGGAGCCCGTGATGAGAGAACATTAATGCGGGCAGCAGGCGCGTGAAATAGCGGAGCGGGCCCGCCAGAACGTGTGTCATGCGGGCCCGCTCCAGGGTGGATCAGGAGGGCCGTGTCATCGATGCGACATCGAGGGCCTTATCGAGCTGCTCCTCGGTGATCTCGCCGCGCTCGACGAATCCGAGGGCGATGACCGCCTCGCGAACCGTGAGGTTCTCCTTGACGGAGTGCTTCGCGATCTTCGCCGCGTTCTCGTAGCCGATGATGCGGTTGAGAGGAGTGACGATCGAGGGCGAGGACTCTGCCAGCCTCTTCGCGTGCTCAACGTTGGCGGTGATGCCATCGACGCAGCGGACAGCGAGCGTCTCGGAGACGTTCGCGAGGATGTTCATGGACTCGAGCAGGTTCTGCGCCATGACGGGGAGCATGACGAGCAGGTCGAAGTTGCCCTGCGCGCCGGCGAACGCTATCGCAGCATCGTTGCCGATGACCTGGGCGGCCACCTGGATGGTCGCCTCAGGCAGAACAGGGTTGACCTTGCCGGGCATGATCGACGAACCCGGCTGCAGGTCCGGGAGGTTGATCTCGCCAATGCCGGCGCGGGGGCCCGAACCCGCCCACCGAAGATCGTTGGCGATCTTCACGAGCGAGACGGCGACGACGCGGAGCGCGCCCGAGGCCTCAACGAGGGAATCCTGGGCCGCCTGGGCCTCGAAGTGGTTCGGAGCCTCGACGAAGGGCAGGTCCGTGTTCTCGGCGATGAGCTCAATGACTCGCGCGGAGAAGCCGGCCGGGGTGTTGATGCCGGTGCCGACGGCCGTGCCGCCGAGGGGCAGCTCCGCCAAGTGAGGGATCGTGGACTCGACTCGGGTGATGCCATTGCGGATCTGCTGGGCGTAGCCGGAGAACTCCTGGCCGAGCATGATCGGCGTCGCATCCATGAGGTGGGTGCGACCTGCCTTGACGACGTCCTTGAACTCCTCAGCCTTCTTCTCCAGCGACTCGGCGAGGATCGTGAGCTTGGGAATGAGGACGCGGACCGCGGCCTCGGTGGCGGCGATATGGATCGAGGACGGGAAGACGTCGTTGGAGGATTGGGAGGCATTGACGTGATCGTTCGGGTGGATCTCGAGGCCCGAATCGCGGGACGCGATCGTCGAGATCACCTCGTTCGTGTTCATGTTCGAGGAGGTGCCGGACCCCGTCTGGAAGACGTCGATCGGGAACTCGCCGTCGTGCTCGCCGGCGATCACCTGATCGGCGGCCGCGACAATCGCATTGGCGACGTCCTCGGGGATGACTCCGAGCTCGACATTGGCTAGGTGTACTGACCGGACAGGTTGGTTGAGGCAGTGCGATGACACGCGCTGACTTGTGACGTGAAGGGAGGGCCTTCCGCGGTTGAGTGGGAGTTGCGAAACCAGCACTCCGAGGAAGGCCCTCCGTATGTCCCACGCTAATGCAGCCCTGACCCCTCGCGCCCGTTTGACCGTCGCCCGGCTCGTCGTCGACCAGCAGGTGCCGATTGCCGAGGTCGCGGCTCGGTTCCAATGCTCCTGGCCGACGGTCAAACGCTGGGCCGACCGCTACCGGGCTGGTGAGTCCATGCAGGACCGTTCCTCTCGCCCGAAGACCTCTCCCTACCAGACCCCGCTGAAGATCAGAAGACGAATCGTGAGCCTGCGGCTGCGGCTGCGGGAAGGGCCGGTCCAGCTGGCCGTCCGGGTCGGGCTGGCACCCTCGACCGTTCATCAGATCCTGCGCCACTGCCGGCTGAACCGACTCGCCCATATGGATCGCGCCACCGGGGAGCCGGTGCGCCGCTATGAACACCCCCACCCCGGCTCGATGATTCACGTCGATGTGAAGAAGCTCGGCAACATCCCCGATGGCGGCGGCTGGCGCTTCGTCGGTCGCCAACAGGGAGGCCGCAACCGCATAGCAACGCCGGACAAGGCCCGCAACCACCACCACAACCCGAAGATGGGCCACGCCTTCGTCCACACCGTCATCGATGACTACTCTCGCGTCGCCTACGCCGAAGTCCACAATGATGAAACCGCTCTCACTGCCGTCGGGGTGTTGGAGCGGGCCACAGCCTGGTTCAACACCCGAGGCGTCACCGTCGAAAGAGTGCTCTCCGACAACGGTCCGGCCTACCGCTCGATATTATGGCGCGAAACCTGCGCCAGGCTGAAGATCACAGCAAAACGGACCCGCCCGTACCGACCCCAGACCAACGGGAAGATCGAGCGCTTCCACCGCACCCTGGCAGACGGGTGGGCTACGCCCGCTGCTCACCTCAGCCGAGCGACGAGACGCCTACAGGATGCTGCTCACTATATCACCGACCCCACAGCCTGCGACAGCTCGCCCCACCCGCTACCCCCCCGACAGTACCGCCGCCCGCTTCACCTGCCCGAGGGCGCTGATGTGGTGCGAGGTGAGGACCTTGCCCGAAATCGGGAAGTTCTCGACTGCGCGCTGGGTCTGTGCTCGGTAGAGGGCCTTGGCAGGCACCTTGACCTCACCCATCGTGTCGTGTTCGATGCGAAACTCTTCGCTCACTTCATTTCTCCTTTGATGTCATGAGTCCGTTCCTCCATTGTCCACCACATCTCGGGCGCCAGAGCGGGATTTAGTCCCGCCTAGTCGGGCTGGACGACGATATCGACCCGCTGGAACTCCTTGAGATCCGAATATCCCGAGGACGCCATCGCGTGCCTCAGGGCACCGACCAGGTTGAGGACTCCCCGAGCATTGTGCGCAGGACCGAAGAGGATCGATTCCAGAGGGCCCTCGCTGCCGACCCAGACGCGCTCGCCGCGGGGCAGACTCGGGTGGCACGCTTCCGCGCCCCAGTGCCATCCCCTGCCGGGCGCCTCGTCCGCACGAGCCAGAGCCGTGCCGAGCATGACGCCGTCGGCGCCGCAGGCGAGCGCTTTGACGATGTTGCCAGAGGACGAGACCGAGCCGTCGGCGATGACATGGACGTAGCGGCCGGAGGACTCGTCGAGGTAGTCGCGGCGGGCAGCGGCGATATCCGCGACAATGGTCGCCATCGGTGAGGCCACGCCGATGGTGCGCCGGTTCGCGGATGACGCCCCTCCCCCGTAGCCCGCGAGGACGCCGGCCGCACCGGTTCGCATGAGATGGAGGGCCGCGGTGTAAGTGACGGCGCCGCCGACGATGACGGGCACATCGAGTTCGTAGATGAAGCGCTTGAGGTTGAGCGGCTCCCTGTTCGAGGAGACATGCTCTGCGGAGACAGTTGTGCCGCGGATGACGAAGAGATCGACGCCGGCCTCGACGACGGACCGCCAATGCTCCTGCGTGCGCTGCGGGGACAGTGCGGCGCCGACCGTCACGCCGGCTTCGCGGATCTGGGAGAGCCGGGCGGTGATGAGCTCGGGTTTGATCGGCTCGCGGTAGATCTGCTGCATGCGGACGCCGGCCTCGTCGGACGGCATACTCGCGAGCTCCTCGAGGAGCGTCGTCGGATCCTCATATCGAGTCCACAGTCCTTCGAGGTCCAGGACGCCTACGCCGCCGAACCTTCCCATCGCGATAGCGGTCTCGGGCGAAGTCACTGAATCCATGGGAGCCGACATGATGGGAATGTCGAGGTAGTAGGCATCGACCTGCCACCCCGTCGACACATCCATGGCGTCTCTGGTCCTTCGTGACGGCACCACCGCCACCTTGTCGAGGGTGTATGCCACCCGGGCCCGCTTGCCGCGGCCTATCTCTACCTCTTGTGCCATGCGACCAGTGTAACGAGGACGGACCCGGATGTGCCCGACTGCCCGCGTACGATGAAGCTATGTCCGCCCACACGCCATGGTCCGCACACCCTCTCCTCGGGTTCGACACCGAGACGACGGGGGTGAGTCCCCTCCATTCCCGTATTGTCTCCGCAGCGATCATCAAGACGGGAGACGACCCAGCAACGCACAATTGGATGATCAACCCCGGCGTGGACATCCCCACCGCCGCACAGGCCGTGCACGGCATCTCGACGGCCCGGGCCCGTGCCGAGGGCTCCGACCCGCTGTTCGCCCTCTCCGAGATCCGCGACGTCCTCGTCGCGGGAATGAGCGCCGGCTATCCGATCGTCGCGTTCAACGCGTCGTTCGACTTGACCATCCTGGAGGCGGAGCTCGCGAGGCACGGCCTCGACACGATGGCGGACCTCCTAGGGCACGAGCCGTTCCCGGTTCTGGACCCTCTCGTGCTCGACCGGATGCTCGATCCGTACCGCAAGGGTCCTCGGCGCCTGGAGACGCTGATCGGTCTGTACCGGATCCAGGCGACCGGATTCCACGATGCCGAGAATGATGTCGCGGCGACCCTCAAGCTTCTGCAGGCCATGGTCGCCGAGCACGCGATGCTCCGGGCGTCCTCGCTGCGCAAGCTTCATGAGCTGCAGAAGTCGACGCACGAGCACTGGGCGGAATCCTTCAACCGCTATCTGCTCGCGAGTGGACGGAAGGCGGATGTCGACGGACATTGGCCGATCATCCCGCCCAAGCAGGAGCGCGATCCAGACGGGGCGCGACCGATGCCCGTCCAGGCCGAACCCTCATAGCGCGCAGCGATAGGCGAATGCCTTGCCGTCGGGCACGACCAGGATGTCGAGAATCCTGCGGCCCAGAGCTCAGGCCATCGCCTCTTTCATCCGCTGGACCGCTTCGACCAGGCGGTCATCTGGTGTGGTCAGCGATAGCCGGATATACCCTTCGCCGTCGGGGCCGTAACCGCTGCCCGGCGTGACGATGACATGGGCCTTCTCCAGGAGGGTCGCGGTGAAGGACTCCGAGGTCTCGCCTTCCGGAACCTTCGCCCACACATAGATTGTCGCCTTCGGACTCTCGCACTCGAGGCCGATGGCATGCAGCGCATCAATGAGCAGATCCCTGCGCCGAGCGTAGACCTCGCACATCTGATCGACCTCGTCCAAACACTCCGTGAGGGCGACGATGCCGGCCTCCTGGATGGCGGTGAACTGGCCGGAATCGCTGTTGTTCTTCACTTTTCCGAGAGCGGCGACGGCGCGCGCGCTCCCGCATGCGAAGCCGATCCGCCATCCCGTCATATTGAAGGGCTTGGACAGGCTGAAGAACTCGATGCAGACATCTTTCGCGCCGGGCCGCTCGAGAATGGAGGGCGCGCGGTAGCCGTCGAAGGTCAGGTCTGAGTATGCGTTGTCATGGGCGAGCAGGATGTCGTGCTCCCTGCAGAAAGCAATCGCAGCATCGAAGTACTCCGGCGACGCTGTCGCCCCCGTCGGATTGTTCGGGTAGCCGAGGAACATGATCTTCGCTCTGCGCGCGACGTCGGTGGGCACGACGCTGAAGTCGGCGAGGAAGCCGTTCTCCTCGGTCATCGGCATGGGGTATGTCTGCCCGTTCTGGAGGACAGCTCCCGTCGTATAGACGGGATATCCAATCGACGGAACCAGAACGACGTCCTCGGGGTCGACGAACGCCGTGTGGAGGTGAGCGATTCCCTCCTTCGAGCCGATGAGGGTGAGGACCTCCGTCGAGGGGTCGACCTCGACTCCGAAACGGCGGTCCATATAGTCCGCAGCGGCACGCCGGAAAGCCGCGGATCCCGCATAGTCCGGATACTGATGATTCGCGGTGTCTCGAACGGCGTCGACCATCGCGGCGACGATGCGCTCGGGTGTCGGCATATCAGGATCTCCGATGCCGAGGGAGATGACATCGATGCCCCGACTGGCGAGGGCATCCCTCTTCCTGTCGATGTCGGCGAACAGATAAGGCTTGATTCCGCTGAGTGCGCGTGCTTCCTGCATATTTCTCCTAGTTCCACGTTCCTGAGTACACGGTCGCTGCGGGGCCGGTCATGTAAACCCCGTCGTCGCGCCAGTCGATTGCGAGGGTGCCGCCGGGGAGATGCACGTCGGAGGAGGGTCCCGAGCGCCCGGTCAGATATGCGGCGACGAGCACTGCACAGGCGCCCGTCCCGCAGGCGAGAGTCTCTCCCACCCCGCGCTCGTACACCCTCATGTGCAGACCATCGTCCTCGACCGTGACGAACTCGATGTTGGCCTTCTCGGGGAACACCGGCGCCGACTCGAGAACCGGACCGACGCGAGTGAGGTCGAGCCCCTGCAGACTGCGCTCACCAGCGAAGAGCGTTTCTGGGAGGGTCTCTATGCCCACGAACCAGACCGCGTGGGGGTTCCCCATCGATACGCACGCCAGGTCGGCGGCTCCCCACTGGGTGTCGATCGCGAGAGAACCGACAAACCTCATCCCGCGATGCGCCGAATCGCTGTCAGCCCGCACCGGAATGCTGGCCGGATCGAGTTCGGGCGGCCCCATGTTGACGGTTGCCTGGTCTAGCCTGCCCCGATTCGCCTCGAAGGTCAGACGCTTCACCCCGGCGCGAGTATCGAGCAGGAGCTCTCCGCTCTCCGGAGCGACGTATCCATGATCGACAAGGTACTTCGCTGTCACACGCACGCCGTTGCCGCACATCTGCGCCGGCGTTCCGTCAGCGTTGATGTAATCCATGAACGCGCTGCTGCCCTGCGATCTGCCGGGCCGAACGGTGATGACGCCGTCAGCACCGACTCCGCGGTGCCGGTCGCAAATCGCCTCCACCTGATCGGCAGGGAGATCAACCCTGCTGTTCATCCCGTCGACAACAACGAAGTCGTTGCCGAGTCCATGCATTTTCGTGAAGGTCAGTCCCATCAAGATCCACCGTTCCTCGTGCCGATGGTTCATCATGCCGCACGATGAGCGCAGCACAAAGACTGGGTCAAATGGTGAATACTTGACCCGAAGCAGACCCGAACTGGACGAGAACCAGCCCAATCGCGGCGCAGAGCCAGAAAATGGAACTCGTCCAGTCATCCGAGGGCGCTCCGGCAGTGCAGTGTGACCTTCGGCACATCGGGTGCAGAGGCGGATCCCAGCTCCGGCTGGGCGCACGACGAAGCTCGCGGGCATCTGTCGCGGCACACCGTCCCCTTCTCCCACCCGTTGAACGATTCCATCCCGCGCGGGGAGCCTCATGGTGACTCACACACAGGTGGGCCCCGCTCCTGAGAGCGGGGCCCACCTTGAGGGACGGTGTCAGTTCGCCGAGTAGTTCGGCGCTTCTGCGATCGCAGTGATGTCGTGGGGGTGGGATTCCTTCAGCCCGGCGGGTGTGATCCGGATGAATCTGCCCTTCTCCTTGAGCTCCGGAATCGACCGACCGCCGACGTAGAACATCGCCTGGTGCAGACCGCCGACCAGCTGATGGATGACGGTGCCGAGCGTTCCCTTGTAGGAGACCTTCCCCTCGATGCCCTCGGGCACGATCTTGTCGTCCGTGGCGACATCCGCCTGGAAGTAGCGATCCTTCGAGAACGACTGCTTGCCGCGCGAGGCCATGGCACCCAGCGATCCCATGCCCCGGTACGCCTTGTACTGCTTGCCGTTGATGAGGACGAGCTGTCCGGGCGACTCCTCGCAGCCCGCGAGAAGGGAGCCGACCATGACAGTATCGGCCCCGGCGACGAGAGCCTTCGCAATATCTCCGGAGTACTGGAGACCGCCGTCGCCGATGACCGGCACACCGAGCGGCTTGCAGGCCTTGGACGCTTCATAGATGGCGGTGACCTGCGGGACGCCCACGCCCGCCACGACGCGAGTGGTGCAGATCGAGCCGGGACCGACGCCGACTTTGACGGCATCCGCACCAGCTTCCGCGAGCGCCTGAGCCCCCTCAAAGGTCGCCACGTTCCCGCCGATGATCTGGACGCTGTCGAATGCAGGATCGGCCTTGAGCGACCGAATCATGTCGAGAGCCAGTTTCGCCTGGCCATTGGCGGTGTCGACGACCAGCACGTCAGCGCCGGCCTCCGCGAGCGCCTCGGCGCGCTGGAAGGCGTCACCGAAGTAGCCGACGCCGGCGCCCACGAGCAGCCTGCCCTGAGCATCCTTCGATGCGTCGGGGAACTGCTCGGAGCGGACGAAGTCCTTGACTGTGATGAGACCGGTGAGGATGCCGCTCTCGTCGACGAGGGGCAGCCGTTCGCGCTTGTACTTGCGCAGGAGCCGGGTCGCCTCCTCGTGGGAGATGTCGGTGGGTCCGGTGACGAGGCCCTCGGAGGTCATGACGTCGCGGACGAGGGTCGCCCCCCATTCAGCAACCGGTGTGAACCGCAGATCGCGGTTGGTGCAGATGCCGAGGAGCTTTCCATCGCGGTCAACGACCGGCAGGCCTGAGACCCTGAACCGCCCGCAGACGGCGTCGAGCTCGTCGAGGGTGGCGTCCGGCCCGATGGTGACCGGGTTGCTGATGCGACCGGTCTGGGTGCGCTTGACGAGTCCCACCTGGTGGGCCTGGTCCTCAATCGAGAGATTGCGGTGGAGGATGCCGATGCCGCCGTTGCGGGCCATGGCGATCGCCATGCGCGCTTCCGTCACCGTATCCATGGCTGCCGAGGCCAGCGGGATCTTCAGAGTGATCTCCCTGGTCAGGCGGGACGATGTGTCCACTTCAGAGGGGATGACATCGGTTTCTCCCGGGAGCAGGAGGACGTCGTCATATGTCAGGCCGATAAAACCGAATGGATCATGCTCTGTGCTCACGCCCCCAGCTTAGAGTGAAAATCGGGCATGGTCGACGGTCGGGGGTGTGAGAATCATCCGCGCTGGGAAGCACTCCCCACCCTCGATGGGGCATTTTCGTTGACTTGGCATGGGCCGCAGGGAAATATACCGATGTAATAAGCGTTGACATTCCGCCGGCCTTGGCCAGAAGCCGATGCTGGCACCGGTCGCCGCAAGGCGAGAAAGGGTGGACCACGTGGCTGATATCCACCGTTTACCGAGACCCCTGTCGACGAATTGGGATTGGCAGCTCGAAGGCCTATGCAAGGATATGGACTCGAGCCAGTTCTTCCATCCCGAAGGCGAGCGGGGCGGCCCTCGCCGTCGTCGCGCTGAAGCAGCGAAGAAGATCTGCGCCAGGTGCCCTGTGCTGGAGACATGCCGCCAGTACGCGCTCGACGCCCACGAACCCTATGGGGTGTGGGGCGGTCTGAGCGAGGAGGAGCGGCACACAATGATCATGGCGGCACGCGTCAAGCGCGTGTCCTGAGACAGCGAGAGGGGCAGCCAACCGGCTGCCCCTCGTCACGTCTGCGAGACTACTTCTCGACGACCGCGAGAACGTCGCGCGAGGAGAGGATGATGAACTCCTCGGCGCCGTACTTGACCTCGGTGCCGCCGTACTTCGAGTAGATGACGACGTCGCCGACTGCGACGTCGACCGGAATGCGGTTGCCGCTGTCATCGACGCGGCCCGGGCCAACGGCCACAACCTTGCCCTCCTGGGGCTTTTCCTTGGCGGTATCAGGGATGACGAGACCTGAGGCCGTCGTCGTCTCAGCTTCGAGCTGGGTGATGACGACGCGATCCTCGAGAGGCTTAATGGAGACCGACACGCGGACCCCTCCTTTTCGTGAAATTCGGATTGGATGACGCCTCGTCCGCCGTCGCGGGGGTCGGACTGAACGTATTTATGCGTGGCGAACCACGGCTGTACCTAGAGTAGAAAGAAATTAGCACTCGGTCAACTCGAGTGCCAATTGTTCGCGCTGAGCGTTCCAGCGAGCGGCCGGGATGGGCAATCGGGGTGCCGGCCTGCGCCCACGCACGAACGGGGCCGATCCGTTTGGCAGGATAGAGGGGTGGATCCCCGAGTGCTCGACCTCCTCAGTCGCCTTTCCCCCTACGACGGCGGCGCCATCTTCTCGCTGACTGCCAGGCTGCGCAGTGAGGGGTGGGACGCCGCTATCGTCGCGGCCGCACTCACGCAGTCGCGGCTTCGTGCACAGGCGCAGCACAAATTCGGATCGCGCGCCGACCGAATGCTCTTCACCGCGGACGCCCTCGAGCAGGCGAGCAGACCGGATGCCGCCTCCCATCATGCCGCCGTTTTCACGGCCGCGGGCGTAGCCTCACTCCGCGAGGTCGGCGCCGGTATCGGAGCCGACACGCTCGCCTTCGCCGAGTCTGGTATCCACGTGACTGCGCGCGAGCTCGACCCTGAGCGTGCCGAGTTCGCCGCCTACAACCTGAGGGATCATGAGGGAGCGGTCGTCGAGGCCGCCGACGGTCTGGCAGACATCACCGAGGACGGGCTGTGGGCCGATCCCGCGCGCCGAGGCGCGAAGGGTCGCATCATCAACCCCGAAGAGTGGGGGCCGCCCCTGTCGGCGGTGCTGGCCGCCGCGAGGACGGTGAGGGTCGCCGGAATCAAGGTGGCACCCGGCATCGACTACTCCCATCTGCCCCCTGATGCGACGGTCGAGTGGCTGTCGTCGGGAGGGGAGCTCATCGAGGCGATCATCTGGCTTGGCATCGGCCCGCCCGCCCGTCGCGCCGTGTTGCTGGGCGACGCGTCGCTGACGATTCCCGGTGATCCGAGCGGGCCCGCTGCCATGGTCGACCCTGCGCCGCTGGGTGAGATCATCTATGAACCCGACCCCGCAGCCATTCGCGCCGGAGGGATCGGCGCCCTCTGCGAGAAATTCGATCTGGCGCCCGTTGCTCCCGGGATCGCCTACCTGACGGGCGGGCCTGTCAGCTCGCCCTTCCTCACCGGGTTCTCCGTCGTCGACGTTCTCCCCCTCCAGGAGAAGAAACTCGCGAGGGAACTCAAGGCTCGGGGCATCGGCTCCCTTGAGATCAAGAAGCGCGGTGTCGACATCGCCCCCGACGTGCTGCGAGCGCGGCTCAGGCTCAAGGGCCGGACGTCCGCCACTCTCGTTCTCACTCCCCTGCTCGAGGGTAGGAGAGCCGTCCTCGTCGAGCGGCTGCCGCGGAGCTGAGGCCGCGGCTCAGGCGCGGATGACGTCCATCGGCATCGACGTGTCGACAGTGATGTCGAGGCTGGAGGGCTCGACCCCGGCGCGCACGAGCGCTGATCCGAGCGCCGCGATCATCGCCCCGTTGTCCGTGCAGTAGCGGATCGGGGGGATGCGGACGGTGATGCCAGCCGACTCCGCGCGTTCGGTCACGAGCTCACGCAGGCGGGAGTTGGCGGAGAACCCGCCCCCGATCACGAGAGTGTCCGTGTCCTGGGACCGGCACGCGGCGAGCGCCTTCGCGGAGAGCACATCGGCCACCGATTCCGAGAAGCCTGCCGCGATGTCCTCGACAGGAATGTCGACACCTTCGGTCTCGAGGCCCTCGATGTAGCGGGCGACGGCGGTCTTGAGTCCCGAGAACGAGAAGTCGTACTGGTGCTTCTCCTTGTGGCGACCGCCGACGAGTCCCCGCGGGAACCGGATCGCGGTCCGGTCGCCCTCACGGGAGAGCCTGTCGATGTGAGGGCCTCCCGGGTAGGGCAGGCCGAGCACCCGACCGACCTTGTCGAAGGCCTCCCCCGCCGCGTCATCGAGCGTTGCCCCCAACTCCTCGACGTCGGTCGCGATGTCGCCGATCCGGAGGAGGGACGAGTGCCCACCCGAGACGACGAGCCCCACGGAGTTCGCGGGGATCTCGCCGTTGACGAGCTCGTCGACGGCGATGTGGCCGATGATGTGATTGACGCCGTAGAACGGCTTGCCGAGCGCGAGGGCAAGAGCCTTCGCCGCAGAGACCCCGACAGTGAGTGAGCCGACGAGACCGGGCCCCGCCGTCACCGCAATCGCGTCGACCTCAGACAGGTCGACATCCGCACGCTCGAGCGTCGCGTCGAGCGTCGGCACGAAGGATTCAAGGTGGGCTCGGGAGGCGATCTCCGGGATGATCCCGCCGTACCGGGCGTGTTCGTCCATGGAGGATGCGGTGACGTCCGCGAGGAGCTCGCGTCCGCGGACGAGGGCGATGCCTGTCTCGTCGCAGGAGGTTTCAATGCCGAGGATGAGGGGTTCTGCCACGATCACACAGTCTAATGCACGGGAAAGCGGCGACCTAGATGTAGTTCCTCGGGAGGTTGTGAACGCTCGAGTTAGATGAAGACCTCCGGCAGGATGTGGGTTACCACACTCGCATCCAGTAACCGGAGGTCTTCATGTCCCACGCTAACGCACCATTGACCCCTGTGGGCAGGCAGCGCCTGGCTTCTCTGATCGTCGATCAGGGATGGTCGATCCGACGCGCAGCGGAGCGATTCCAGGTCTCACCTGCCACCGCATCGAAATGGGCGTCCCGATACCGCGCGGGTGAACCTCTCGTGGATCGTTCCTCGCGCCCGCATCACTCACCCATGAGGCTTGCGGAGCGGCGCGAGCACCGCATCATCAGCCTGCGGTTCACCCGCCGGTGGGGACCGCACCGGATCAGCTACCACCTGGGCATCCCGCGGTCCACGGTCGAACGCGTCCTTACCCGGTACCGGATGCCTCTGTTAGCGCATGTGGATCAGGCAACAGGGCTGCCCGTCCGTAAGCCTCGCCCTGTGCGCTACGAGAAACAGCGTCCGGGCGAGCTTGTGCATGTCGACATCAAGAAACTCGGCCGCATCCCTGACGGTGGTGGACATCGCATGCTCGGACGCGCCAACGGCAAGCGTAACCGTCGCCATGGCGTCGGGTACGCGTTTCTGCATCACGCGGTCGATGACTACTCGCGTCTGGCCTACTCCGAGATCCTTGCCGACGAGAAGAAAGAAACAGCCGCCGCGTTCTGGCACCGAGCGCGCATGTTCTTCGCCCAGGCCGGAGTGACCGTTGCGGCGGTGATGACCGATAACGGGTCTTGTTACCGCTCTCGAACGTTCGCAGCCGCGCTCGGACCTGATGTGAAACATCGTCGAACTCGTCCGTATCGGCCCCAGACCAACGGGAAAGTTGAACGTTTCAACCGCACCCTCGCCACCGAGTGGGCCTACGCCCAGATGTACGAAAGCGACGGAGCCAGGGCCGCAACGTACAGCACCTGGCTCCACCACTACAATCATCACCGACCCCACACCGGAATCGGAGGACAGACTCCCTCAGACCGTGTTCACAACCTCACTGGGAACTACACCTAGAGGTCGCCGCTCACCGTGACACCCGTCTCCTGCTACTTCGATGCGCCCGAGAGGACGTCCCTGTTGAGCATGGAGATGAACTCGATCGGGATGCCCTTCGGGCAGGCCGCTTCGCATTCGCCGATGTTCGTGCACCCACCGAAGCCCTCGTCGTCATGCTGACGAACCATGTTGAGGGCGCGGGCCCTGCGCTCCACCTGGCCCTGCGGGAGCAGGCCCAGGTGGACGACCTTCGCCGCCGTGAAGAGCATGCCCGATCCGTTGGGGCAGGCCGCAACGCAGGCGCCGCAGCCGATGCAGGCGGCGGCCTCGAAGGCGAGGTCGGCGTTCTGCTTCGGGACCGGCTGCGCGTGCGCATCCGGAGCCGCGCCCGTGTTGACGGAGATGTAGCCGCCGGCCTGGATGATCCGGTCGAGGGCTGACCGGTCGACGACGAGGTCCTTGAGGACCGGGAACGCGGTCGAGCGCCAGGGCTCAATCGTGATCGTGTCGCCGTCTTTGAAGCTGCGCATGTGCAGCTGGCACGTTGTCGTCCGGAGGGGTCCGTGCGGGTCGCCGTTGATGACGAGACCACACTGCCCGCAGATGCCTTCGCGGCAGTCGGAGTCGAAGGCGACGGGCTCGCTGCCATCCGCCAGGAGCTCCTCGTTCAGCACATCGAGCATCTCCAGGAAGGACGCATGATCATCGACCTCGACCTGTCGGGTCTCGAAGTGTCCGGTATCGCTTGGGCCGTTCTGGCGCCAGTATTCGAGTGTAATTCTCACTTGTAGCTCCGCTGCTTCATCTCGACGAATTCGTATACGAGGTCTTCCCTATGGAGGGTTGGGGCCTGGCCGTCGCCGCCCCACTCCCACGCGCCGACGTAGGCGAACTCATCATCGTGGCGAAGAGCCTCACCCTCCTCCGTCTGGGACTCGGCCCGGAAGTGGCCGCCGCAGGATTCCCTGCGATGGAGCGCGTCGATGCACATGAGCTCGCCCAGCTCGAGGAAGTCGGCGACACGGCCGGCCTTCTCGAGGGACTGGTTGAGATCGGAGGCGCTGCCGGGGACCTTGACGTTCCTCCAGAACTCCTCGCGGAGTGCCCGGATCTCGGCGATGGCCTCCTTAAGGCGCTCCTCGGTCCTCTCCATGCCGCACTTCTCCCACATGATGGTGCCGAGCTCCTTGTGGAAGGAGTCGACCGACCTCGTCCCGTTGATGGACATGAGGGTGTCGATACGCTCGGTCACCTGCTGCTGGGCGGCCGCGACCTCCGGCGACTCGGAGACATCCTCGAAGGGTGCGCCGGCCAGGTAGTCGTTGATCGTGTTCGGCAGAACAAAGTAGCCGTCGGCGAGACCCTGCATAAGGGCGGACGCGCCGAGGCGGTTCGCGCCGTGGTCGGAGAAGTTCGCCTCGCCCGTGACGAACAGACCCGGGATCGTGGACTGCAGATCGTAGTCGACCCACAGGCCGCCCATCGTGTAGTGGACCGCAGGGTAGATGCGCATGGGCACCTGGTAGGGATCCTCACCCGTGATCTGCTTGTACATGTCGAACAGGTTGCCGTAGCGCTCGGCGACCGCGGCCGCACCGAGACGCTCGATGGCCTCGCTGAAGTCGAGGTAGACGCCGCGGCGCTCACCCTCAACCTTCGGGCCCACTCCCCTGCCCTCGTCACAGACGTTCTTCGCCTGACGCGAGGCGATATCGCGCGGGACGAGGTTGCCGAACGCCGGGTAGATGCGCTCGAGGTAGTAGTCGCGATCCTCTTCGGGGATCTCACGCGGATCCTTCTCGCAGTCCTCGGCATTCTTCGGCACCCAGATCCGACCGTCGTTGCGCAGCGACTCAGACATGAGCGTGAGTTTGGACTGGTAGGCGCCGGACTGCGGGATGCAGGTCGGGTGGATCTGCGTGTAGCACGGGTTCGCGAAGTAGGCGCCCTTGCGGTGTGCGCGCCAGATCGCGGTCGCATTGCAGCCCATCGCGTTCGTCGACAGGAAGAAGACGTTGCCGTACCCGCCCGAGGCGAGGACGACCGCGTCCGCCAGGTGCGTCTCGAGCTTGCCCGTCACCATATCGCGGGCGATGATGCCCCGCGCCCGGCCGTCGACGACGATGAGCTCGACCATCTCGTGGCGCGCGTAGCTCGTGACGGTGCCCGCCGCGACCTGACGCTCGAGCGCCTGGTAGGCACCGATGAGGAGCTGCTGGCCCGTCTGACCGCGAGCATAGAAGGTGCGGGACACCTGAACGCCGCCGAAGGAGCGGTTGTCGAGAAGACCGCCGTACTCACGGGCGAATGGCACGCCCTGGGCGACGCACTGATCGATGATCGCCGAGGACACCTCGGCGAGTCGGTAGACGTTCGATTCGCGCGCACGGTAATCGCCGCCCTTGACCGTGTCGTAGAAGAGACGGAAGGTCGAGTCGTTGTCGTTGCGGTAGTTCTTCGCGGCGTTGATGCCGCCCTGGGCCGCGATCGAGTGCGCCCTCCGGGCCGAATCCTGGTAGAAGAAGGCGCTGACCCTGTAGCCCATCTCCCCGAGCGAGGCCGCTGCGGATGCGCCGGCGAGACCTGTGCCGACCATGATGACGTGCATCCTGCGCCGGTTCGTCGGGTTGACGAGCTTCGCGTCGAACTTGCGCTGCTCCCACTTCTTCTCAAGAGGGCCCGCCGGCGCCTTGGTGTCCGCGATCGGCTCACCCTCGTAGTAGAGATCGTTGATCAGTTCTGTCATGTTGTGTCCCGTCACGAGATGAATCCGAGCATGATGGCGGTCGGAACCACCATGAAGCCGACGAAGATCGCGGCGCCGATACCGATCGCGATCCAGTTGAACGTCGCTTCGCGGCGGCGATTGGAGACGCCGAGCGTCTGGAGCGCAGACCACGCTCCGTGCCGAATGTGCATGGTGAGGGCGAGGAGCGCGACGAAGTAGAACGCGTAGCTCCACCAGACGTCGGGCTGGAATCCGGCGATCATCCTGTCGTACGGCGTCATCTCAGAGTAGGCGTCGGCGCCGACCGAGAGCGTGAGCGTCGTGAACTGCAGCAGGTGGTACACGACGAAGAAGAGGATGATGATGCCGCCCCATCGCATCGTCCGCGACGAGTACGTCTGCTGGCTCTTCCTGCCGCGGCGCACCTTGTATGCGTTGGGGCCACGGGCCTCCTTGCCGCGCTTCCACAGGATGAGGGCCGAGCGGACATGGACGATGATCGCCACGAGGAGGAGAATGCGGAGAATCCACAGGACGCCCTCGTGCGGAAGCAGCGGGTAGCCGACCTCGCGGAGGAAGGTGGCGTAGCCGTTGTAGGCCTCCGGCCCGCTGAACATCTTCAGGTTGCCGTACATGTGGAGAAGGACGAAGAGCACGAAGAAGAGCCCGCTGACCGCCATCTGGATCTTCAGACCCACCGATGTCGACAGCTTGCCCACCTTCTTCGGTGCTGTCTGAGTTGAGGTTGCCATAGATCACATATTAACCGTGACTCGCGGCGAAGATTACGACATTAGGCCCGTATCG
The DNA here is from genome assembly GCF_003952265.1 of Flaviflexus salsibiostraticola. NCBI lineage: Bacteria > Bacillati > Actinomycetota > Actinomycetes > Actinomycetales > Actinomycetaceae > Flaviflexus > Flaviflexus salsibiostraticola. The sequence continues at coordinate 8,242 of NZ_CP034438.1, read as the reverse complement.
GCAGTAAAGGGACGAGCGCCACGTCATAGTCGTACGTCACAGTGGACTCCGAGCCGGTCTCTCAGCAGCGACCGAGCGCCGGTGGCGGCCTCCCCGAGGGGCCCACTCAGTCGACGGTCGGAAGGTCCTTCCGCATGACGACCGCATCATCATCGCGGTAGTACCGGTGCCTGCGCCCCACCTCGTAGAACCCAAGCTCACGGTAGAGGCGCTGCGCCCCCTCATCGGCGGCGCGGACCTCGAGGAAACAGGATTCAGCACCCTCGGCGAGGTCGAGCAGGCCGCGGACGATTGCTCCCGCCAGGCCCTGGCGACGCCGCTCGGGGCGGACGGAGACTGTGAGGAGTTCCGCCTCGATGCCGAGCCCCAGCATTCCCGCCGCGTCGAGTCCGTGCTCACCATCGATGCCGAGGGCGACGATCCGTTCGTGTGCGAGCTGATCGGCGATGATGCCCTCCGGCCAGGCGTCGGGGCCGAAGATGTCGCGGTCGAGTGCGGCGAAGGCCTCAGCATCGGCCGGGCCGAGCCTCCTCATCCGATATCGGGCCGACGGAGGTAGCGCGGCTCGGTTCCGAGGTCGAGCTGCTCGCCCGCCTCGGCCCGGCTGATCCGTGACTTGGCGAGGCGGACCATCGCCTCGGGGTCGATCTCGAGATCGGTGCCGCCGGCGAGGATGTCGGCATACAGGGCGGCGCCCGGACCCACATAACGGCCGGGTCCTCTCGTCGCGAGCATCTGCGCTGTCAGCACCTCGGGCCCCCAGGTGACGCTCACGTCATCGACCCCGAGCGGGACCATCTCAGCGGCGTAGACCTCTTTCCGTCGAGCATCGCCCACCGCGACGACCGGACCCGTGCCCGAGTCGAGGGCGGTTCGGCCGAGGACCTCGAGGGACCCGATGCCGACGAGGGGGACGTTCCAGGCGCGGGCGAGGGCCCGGGCGGTCACCAGCCCGGCACGGAGTCCCGTGAAGGCGGCCGGACCGGTTCCGGCAACAATGAGGTCGGGCAGACCGCCCTCCTCCACGACTTCCGCGACGAGCGCGGCGAGGGTCTCGGCGTGGTGACGGGCATCTGGGCTGCGGCGGACGATGGTGGTCTCGCCGACGAGTGCAATGACAGAGACCGTCGAGGTCTCAATCGTCAGTGTCGACACGGTTGCCTCCTCGGCGGTAGAAGCGGACTTCGCGGAAGTGCCTGCGGACGGGATCGACCGGCGGCGGTTCATGCGGAGCTCTCCTGAGCCATGTCAGGACGAGCGTGAAGAAGAGGAAGAGGGAGAGGATAATCGAGGCGAGGACGATGGGCCCGCTCTCTGGGCGGACCGACTCCTCCTCCTTCGTCGGACCCTCCGTGACGATCTCCGCGCGAAGATCGAGGAACATGTCGATGCTCGTCGACCCGGCGAGCCTGTTGAGAGCCTCCTCGCTCGCTGGGATGACCTCATCCCCGCGGGCGATGTAGTGGCCGGTGAGGACCGTGTCCTGGAAGAGGAGGTCGCCCGCCTCCATCGTCCCGATCATCTCGCCGAGCCTGGCGTCGGCCACGACGCGGTCCGCCTCCTCCATCACCTCATCGTCGGAGTGGGAGATGACACCGACGACGTCATCGCCCAGGAGGACCGGCGCGATGTGGTTGGCCGGCTCAGCATCGGTCGGGCTCAGATCGGTCGCATCAGGGCCAAGGATCGTGAAGGGCATGGGAGCGCCGATCGTCAGGCTGGCGCGCTCCTCCTCGCTCATGTCCGGGAATACCGTGGGCGCGAAGGATTGGAGTGTCGACTCACCCTCGTTCTCGAACCAGTCAAGGGTGTTCGCATGGGCCACACCTCCCAGGAGCATCGCTCCGAGGATGAGCAGCAGGGTGAGAGCGGCTCTCACGCGCCCAGCGCCTCGACGATCGCCGCGGAGCGCGGTCCGGTCGGCCGGAGCGTGATGGTGCGGGGCGTGTCCTCGATGAGGTCCTCCGGGTCATCGCCCAGCCGCGATCCGCGCGGGCGCTCAATGTCGACCTCGAGCCGATCATCGGATAGTCCGTCGGTCTTGCCCCTGCCCCACTCGATAACGGTGACGGAGTCCTCGAGGGAGGCCTCGAGGTCGAGCGATTCGACGTCCTCGAGGGTGTCGAGACGATAGGCGTCGACGTGGACGAGATCCGGGGTGCCTCGGTGGATGTGGGAGATGACGAAGGTCGGCGAGGTGACGCGGCCGCGCACTCCCATGCCCTCGGCGAGGCCCTGGACAAACGTCGTCTTACCGGCGCCGAGCGGCCCCGCGAGCACGATGAGATCTCCTGCGGCGACGAGCGCGGCGAGACGCCGACCGAGTGCCCGCGTATCCTCCGCATCTGTGACGATGAGCTCCATGTTCTCCCCTCCTGTCAGTGTCCTACTGTACCTCGCGATAGGTGCGCGGCACGTGCCTGCCCACCCTCGTCGTGATCTCGTAGCCGATCGTGCCGGCGGCGGCGGCCCAGTCATCGGCGGTCGGGCCGCCGGCCCCGAAGAAGATGACCTCGTCGCCCGGCTTCGCACCGTCGGGCAGAGCGATGACGACCTGGTCCATGCAGACCCGGCCGACCACGCGGGTACGGACACCGCCGACGGTGACGGGTCCGCGCGAGGATGCGGAGCGGGGGATCCCGTCGGCGTAGCCGAGGGGCACCGTGCCGAGCAGCATCGAACCCTCCGTCCTCTCCGTGTGGCCGTAGGAAACCCCGGTGCCGGCGGCCGCCTCGCGGACAGCGACGACGGTCGAGGTGAGCGTCATGACGGGCAGGAGCCCGAGATCGGCCGCCGACGCGACGGCCGGTTCCGGGCTCATGCCGTAGAGGCCGATACCCGGCCGCACCATATCGAGATGCGTATCCGGGTGCCAGAGGATCCCAGCCGTGTTGGCGAGGTGCCGGATGGGAGGCTCGACGCCGGCCCGCCGGAGGACATCCTCCGCGTCGGCGAATCGTTCGAGCTGGCGCTGCGTCTCACCGCTCGCGGGCTCGTCTGCCCTCGCCAGATGGGACCACAGGCCGATGATCTCGACGGTTCCTCGCGCCTGAGCCTTGGCCAGAGACTGTGCCGCCTCGGGAAGGCTCTCCGGGGCGAACCCACCCCGGGCCATCCCCGTATCGACCTCGATGTGGATGCGTGCCGGGGTCCGCGCACGGGTGACAGCGGCGGTGATCTCATCGATCGCCCAGGGCGCGCCGATCGATATCTCGAGACCCGCCTCGACCGCGTCGGCGAGATCGGTGCCCGGCGCGTACAGCCACGTGAGGATCGGAACGTCAGGGATGTGACGGCGCAGGTCGAGAGCTTCGGCGAGCTGGGCGACGCCGAGATAGTCCGCCCCGGCCTCGACGAGCGCCCGGCCGACGGGGACCATCCCGTGGCCGTAGCCGTTCGCCTTGACGATGGCGGCGATCGTCGAACTCGTGCGGGACCTGATGGTCGCCAGGTTCGCCTGCAGCGCTCCGAGGTCGATGGTGGCGGCGCCGATCGGCTCAGCCATGAAGCGCCCCCGCGATCGCCGCAGGGATGCGATCCGCGATCTGTCCGGCCCTGATGGGACCGTTCGAGTGGGCCGCCTCGGCGTGGATCCATGAGGCGGCCGCGGCAAGCAGGGCCGGTTGGCCGTATCCATGACCGGCGCGGGAGATCTCTTCGCCTACGCCGGCGAGAAGCGCTCCGAGCAGACCAGCGTAGACGTCGCCCGCACCCGCGGTCGCCCGCCAATGCGACCGGGCCGGCTGTGCGTAGACCGGGCCATCGGGCCCAGCAATGAGATCGGTGGATCCCTTGAGGACGATCGTCGCCCCCGTCACCGTCGCGGCGAGGCGGACGGCGCGGATCGGGGCGGCCTCGATCTCCTGACGGGTGAGGCCCTCGCCGCGCGCCGCGAGAAGCTCGGCGAGCTCGCCGGCGTGCGGCGTGAGCACGGCGGTCGAGGGCAGGTCCGCATAGCCATCCTTGAGGAGGGCGAGGGCTCCTGCGTCGAGGACGACGGGATACTGCTCGTCGAGGGCCCGATCGAGGGGGGCTCGGAGCCGCTCGATGTCCGAGACGGGCACGCCCGAGCCGAGCACCGCCGCCTGGGCCCTGCCCATGCCGAGCACGATCTCGGGATAGCTCCGCAACACGAGGTGGGCGACCTCGGGAGAATCGAGGCGGACCATGCCGGCCCCGCCCCCGAGGGCACCGCCCGCCGTGAGGACGGCGGCGCCCGGATACTCCGGCGACCCGGTTCCGAGCAGGACAACGCCGCGGGTGTACTTGTGATCGGACTCGTCGGGCTCGCGCAGAACATCGGCGACATCGGCGCCCGTCAGCGTCGCGACCGCGGGCGGCTCCGCGATCGCCAGCCCGATGTCGGCCACCTCGACGCGCCCGCAGAGGCGGGAGGCCGGTGGTGCGAGTAGGCCCGGCTTCGGCACGGCCATCGCCACCGTCACCGTCGCCCGCAGGGCGGGGCCGGGAAGGCCGCCGTCGTCGATGCCGATGCCGGTCGGGCAGTCGACGGCGATGACGATCGGCTCGTCCGGTGCCGCGTCCCGCTCCTGTTCGAGCAGGGTGACCAGGCCGGCGAGGGGCTCGCGCAGCGGCGGGCGGAGGCCCAGCCCCGCGAGGCCATCGATCCACAGACCGGCGGCCCTCGCCGCGGTCGCCACATGGTCCTCCGGAAGGACACGCGCGCCCGCGTCGAGCGCGGCGCGCAGGCCCTCCTCGTGGACGGTGTCCCCGGCGCGGAGAATATCGACGGCAGCACCCCTGCGCGCCAGGACAGCACCTGCGTAGAGTGCATCTCCCCCATTATTGCCGCCGCCAGCGAGGATGAGGATGCGGGAGCCCGTGACGGTGTGACCGCGCCTCTTCAGCTCCCTCGCGGCGACTGTCGCGACGGCGAAGGAGGCCCTCTCCATGAGGGGGACGCCCGCCTCAAGGAGCGGCCTCTCGGCCGCCGCGACGTCGGATGATCGATACGCTCTCAGCATTGCTACTCCACGGTGACTGACTTCGCCAGGTTCCTCGGCTGGTCCACGTCGAGACCCTTCTCGGTGGCCAGCGCCAGGGCGAAGATCTGGAGCGGGACGACCGAGACGAGCGGGTGAAGGAGGGTCGGGGTCTCGGGGATACGGAACACGGCATGCGCGAATTCGTCGACGGCGGTGTCGCCCTGCTCGGCGATGCAGAGGACGCGGGCGCCGCGCGCGCTCACCTCCCGAAGGTTGGAGATGACCTTCGCGTGCAGGAGCGGCCGCCTCGGCGTCGGCACGATGAAGAAGACGGGCTGATCCTCCTCGACAAGGGCGATCGGACCGTGCTTGAGCTCGCCCGCGGCGAAGCCCTCGGCATGGATGTAGGCGAGCTCCTTGAGCTTGAGGGCGCCCTCGAGGGCGACGGGATAGCCGACGTGCCGGCCGAGGAAGAGCACGCTCGTCACGTCCCTCATCTCCCGCGCCAGGTTCTTGATCTCGTCCTCCCGGGCGATAACGTCGGCGATCCTGTCCGGCATCTTCATGAGCTCGTCGAGGTAGGTGACGACCTCATCGGAGTACTTGTTGCCCCGCAGCTGGGCGAGGTAGAGACCGAGGAGATACGTCGCGGTGATCTGGGCGACGAAGGCCTTGGTCGAGGCGACCGCCACCTCCGGGCCCGCGTGGGTGTACAACACGGCGTCCGATTCGCGGGCGATCGTCGAGCCGTGGGTGTTGACGATGGCGAGGACCTTCGCGCCCTGCTCGCGCGCATGCCTGACCGCCATGAGCGTGTCCATCGTCTCGCCCGACTGGGTGATGGCGACGACGAGGGTCTTCTCGGAGACGACCGGGTCCCGGTAGCGGAACTCGTGGGCAAGCTCGATCTCGACGGGGATCCGGCACCAGTGCTCGATCGCGTACTTCGCGACATGGCCCGCATAGGCGGCGGTGCCGCAGGCGACGACGACGATCTTGTCGACTCGGCGAAGGATCGATTCCTCGATGCGGAGCTCATCGAGCTGGAGCGCTCCCGTCGGGCTCATCCTGCCGAGCAGCGTGTCGCGCACGGCGGCGGGCTGGTCGTGGATCTCCTTCTCCATGAAGGTGTCGAAGCCGCCCTTGACGGCCGCGTCCGCGTTCCAGTCGATGTGGAACTCCTCCCGCTCGACCGGCTCCCCGTCGAACGTCTGGATCGCGACGGAGTCGGGCGTGATGGTGACCATCTCGTCCTGCCCCATCTCGATCGCGCGCTGGGTCTGGCTGACGAAGGCGGCGACATCGGAGCCGACGAAGTTCTCGCCGTCGCCGAGACCGATGACGAGCGGGGAGTTGCGGCGTGCGGCGACGACCGTGCCGGGGCTGTCGGCGGCGATCGCGACGAGGGTGAAGGATCCTTCGAGCTCCTGGACGGTGGCCCGCATGGCCTCCGTCAGATCGCCCGTCTCCGCGAGCGCGAGGGCGAGACGGTGGGCGACGACCTCGGTGTCGGTCTCCGATACGGTGTCGATGCCGCGCACGGCGAGGTCTCGGGCGAGCTCGGCATGGTTCTCGATGATGCCGTTGTGGACGAGCGTCACCTGCCGGTCGAAGGAGAGATGGGGGTGGGCGTTCTCGTCGGTCGGGCTGCCGTGCGTGGCCCAGCGGGTGTGTCCGATGGCGGTCGTTGTCGCGGGCAGCGGCTGGGCCGCCAGCTCGTCGAGCAGGCCCTGGAGCTTGCCCGCCTTCTTCGCCTGGACGATGCCGTCGGCGACGACGGCGACACCGGCCGAGTCGTATCCGCGGTATTCGAGGCGCGCGAGGCTCTCGAGGACGACGTCCACTGCCCTGGTGGAGTTCTCACCACCTGCATAACCAATGATTCCGCACATCTTTTTAAACTCCTCGCTGATGATTCCGCTACGGGATGCCAGACTATAGGACATGACCTTGACCCCGGCCACGACACCGCTGGATCCTTTCCTGCATCTTACCCGCCAGCAGTGGGATTCCCTGGCGCCGAGCACTCCTCTTCCGCTGCGCGATGACGAGCTGGAGAGCCTCAAGTCGCTGGGCGACCCGATTGACCTCGAGGAGGTCGACGCCGTCTATCGCCCCCTGTCGGCCCTTATCCAGCTCCATGTCGAGGCCGCCCTGCGCAGGCACATCCGGGTGACCGATTTCGTCAAGACCGAACGCGAGCACACGCCGTTCGTCATCGCGGTGGCAGGCTCCGTGGCGGTCGGCAAGTCGTCGACGGCGCGGCTCCTCCAGGTGCTGCTCGAGAGGTGGCCGACCACTCCGAAGGTCGAGCTCGTGACGACGGACGGCTTCCTCCTGCCGAACGCGGTCCTCGAGGAGCAGGGCCTCATGCGGAGGAAAGGCTTCCCGGAGTCGTACGACCGCGGCGCCCTCATCCGGTTCATGCAGGCGATCAAGGCAGGTTACAGCCCGATCGACGTGCCTCTCTACGATCACGTCACGTACGACATCGTCCCGGGAGCGACGCAGACGGTCGACCGGTGCGACATCCTCATCGTCGAAGGCCTCAACGTGCTCCAGCCGCCGCGGATCAGCGGCAGTGGTCAACTGGCGGCCGTGTCGGACTACTTCGACATGTCGATCTACGTCGACGCCGACAGCGCCGACATCCGCGACTGGTACATCAAGCGGTTCATCAACCTGCAGTCCACTGCCTTCACCAACCCGCTGTCGTATTTCAACCGCTACGCGGACCTGTCGGAGTCTGAGGCGCGGGCGACGGCCGACAGCATCTGGCGCGACGTGAATGAGCCGAATCTCATCGACAACATCAAGCCGACTCGATCCCGCGCGACCGTCATCCTCCGCAAGGGCCACGATCACCGGATGAAGTCGGTCTACCTGCGCAAGGGCTAGAATGGTGGGCGGGAGGCTGCGGGAATGGACGGAACAACGAGGCCCGATCGGTGGGCGCTGGCATGGCTCATGCAGGTTCGATCCCGCCTGACCGGCGGTTCGACGTTCCCCCGCCCCTCACGCGAGGTGACCTCCTCGCCGATCACGATTCCGACCAGGCACGGCCAGGTCAGCGCGCTCGTCTACCGCTCCCTCGGTGGGACGCCGCTCGCGGGGGATGACTCGCGCCGCCCACCGCTGCACCTGCAGTTCCACGGCGGCGGGCTTGTGGGTCGCGCGGTGCGCGAGGACGAGCACATCTGCCGCTATCTCGCATCCGAAACGGGTGCCATCGTTCTCGCCCTGCACTATCACGCGGCACCGCAGGTGTCCTTCCCCGTGGCCGAACAGGAGTGCTT